>NZ_JBMRJR010000002.1:354137-380391 GCF_049384025.1 Microbacterium sp. HMH0099
AGCGCATTGGGTACTTCCCGGACGTTCAGCGCTGACGTGGCGCATATGTACGCGCAAGCAGCCTCGCAGCGTGCATTCGCGGCAAGTCAGCGCATTGGGTACTTCCCGGACGTTCAGCGCTGACGTGGCGCATATGTACGCGCAAGCAGCCTCGCAGCGTGCATTTGCGGCAAGTCAGCGCCCTCGGAAGGCGGGGCGGGGGATGTCGGACGGGGGCCCTAGCCTGGAAAGGTGAGCAGGATCGGGGAATGGATCGCGCCGCGCAGGCTCGGGCCGGACTTCCGGTGGCTGCTCGCGTCGTCGTGGACGAGCAACATCGGCGACGGCATCGCCCTCGCCGCCTCCCCGCTGCTGATCGCCTCGCTCACGTCGTCCCCGCTGCTGGTTGCCGCGGGGGCCGCGATGCAGTTCCTGCCCTGGCTGCTCTTCGGTCTCTTCGCCGGTGCCGTCGCCGATCGTTACGACCGCCGCACGCTCGTCATGCTGGCCAACGGCTCGCGGGCGGTCGTGGTCGCCGGTCTCGTGGGGTTCCTCGTCACCGGACAGGCCACCGTCGGGATCGTGCTCGCCGTGGCCTTCCTGTACGGCACCGCGGAGGTGTTCGCCGACACGGCGGGCAGCACCCTCCTGCCGATGATCGTGCGCGGGGCCGACCTCGGCGTCGGCAACGCGCGGCTCCAGGCGGGCTTCCTCGTCGGCAATCAGCTCGCCGGCCCGCCGCTGGGCGCGTTCCTGTTCGCCGCGGGGGCGTTCTGGCCGTTCCTCGTGCAGATCCTCTGCGTGACGCTGGCCGTCCTGCTCATCGCGCGGATCGCACGGACGACGAAGTCGGACGACGACGCCCCCGTGACGGTCCGCGGCGGCCGGCCGATCCGGGAGGGCCTGCGGTGGCTGCGCGGCAATCCGCCCGTCCGCACGCTCGTCGTCATCATCCTCGTCTTCAACGTCACCTGGGCCGCGCCCTGGAGCATCCTCGTCCTCTACGCGACCGAGCGCCTCGGCATGGGGCCGGTCGGTTTCGGCGCGCTGACCACGGCCTCGGCGATCGGCGGCATCGCGGCCACCGTCGCCTTCGGGTGGCTCGAACGCCGTCTGAGCTTCGCCACCCTCATGCGGGTCTGCCTGACCCTCGAGGTGCTCATGCACCTCGGCTTCGCGGTGACGACGGTCCCCGCGGTGGCCCTGGCGATCATGGTGGGCTTCGGCGCTTACGCCTTCGTCTGGGCGACGATCTCGACGACGGTGCGCCAGCGCCTCGTGCCGCTCCCGCTCCAGGGCCGCATCGCCGCGGTCAACATGGTCGGCGTGTTCGGCGGTCTCGTGATCGGACAGCTCCTCGGCGGCATCCTGGCCCAGTCCTTCGGGATCACCGCGCCGTGGTGGTTCGCCTTCGCCGGGTCGGCGATCACCCTCGTCGTCATCTGGCGCTCGATCTCGTCGATCGCCGCCGCACCCCCCGCCGCCGACGCTCCCGTCTGACCCGGCCGCGCCCCCGTTCTGCGCGCTCCCCCGCCCTTCGGCGCTGACTTGGCGCGAATGTACGCGGAAGCGCCCCCGCGGCGGACAACTGCGCCACGTCAACGCGCAGCGCGACCGCCAGCCCCTCGACGGTGACTTGGCGCAAATGGACGCGGAAGCGCCCCCGCGGCGTACATCTGCGCCCAGTCAGCGCCGGCAGGGCGGGGGTCAGGCGTCGAAGGAGCCGTAGACGGCGAGCGTGTTCGCGGCGACCTGTGCGGCGAGCTCGTCGACGTCCACCTCGAGCTCGGCCGCCAGGAAGCGCAGCGTCACCGGGATGAGGTAGGGCGCGTTGGGGCGGCCCCGGTACGGCGTGGGCGTGAGGAACGGCGCGTCCGTCTCCACCAGGATCCGGTCGCGCGAGATCACCTTCAGCGCGTCCCGGAGGTTCTGCGCGTTCTTGAAGGTCACGTTGCCCGCGAAGGATAGGTAGTACCCGCGGTCGTCGGCGATGCGGGCCATCCCCGCGTCGCCCGAGAAGCAGTGGAACACGGTGCGCTCGGGCGCCCCGACGCGCTGCAGCGTCTCGAGCACCGCCTCGTGCGCGTCGCGGTCGTGGATCTGCATCGCGATCCCGTGCTTCTTGGCCAGGTCGATGTGCGCCTCGAAGGAACGATGCTGAGCCGGGATGCCATCGGCCTCGGTCCGGAAGAAGTCCAGTCCCGTCTCGCCGATCGCCCGCACCCGCGGCTGCGCCGCCAACTCGTCGATGACCGCGAGGGCGGCATCCAGCTCCCCCGCCCGCTCGTAGACGGGGGCCTCGTTCGGGTGGATCGCCACGGCGGCGAGGACACGCGGGTGGGTCGCAGCCGCCCAGGCCGACCAGCGGGACGAGTCCACGTCGCCACCGGCCTGGACGACGCCGTGCACCCCGACCGCCACGGCGCGCTCGAGCTGCTCGTCGAGCGAGAGGCCGGTCTCGCCGTCCTCGATCTCGAGGTGCGTGTGGTTGTCGTAGACGGGGACGGCCAGGGGCTCCGGGGCGGGCGGGTAGCTGACGTCGCGCCGGCCGTCCGCCGAGCGCTCGCGCACGTACTGGCTCGGGTCGCCGCCGTCGATCGTGCCGCGCGGGCGGTCGACAGGGGTGCCGCCCGGGGCGGAGTCGGCCGTCATGGGCTCAGGCGTCCTGCTCGACGCGCGGGAACAGCGGCGACAGCGCGGTGACCGTCGACCCCGGGCGCAGCGCGCCCCACTGCCCGGCCTCGCGGATCGGCTGCGCGAGCAGCGCGCCGACGCTCGCGTCGGCGCCGAGCGCCGTCCACAGCTTCTCCGTGGCGATGGGCATGACCGGCGACAGCAGCACCGCGAGCGCCCGCAGCCCCTCGGCGGCGGTGTACAGCACCGTCGACAGACGCTCGCGCTGCGTCTCGTCCTTGGCGAGGGCCCACGGCTCGTTGTCGGTGATGTAGCCGTTGAGCGCGTCGACGATCGTCCACACGGCCGCGATGGCCTCGTCGATGCGGAACCGCTCGATCGCCGCGTCGGCGTGGGCGGCGGCATCCTGGACCGTCTTCTGGATGGCGAGGTCGGCCTCGGTCGCCGCGCCCGGCTCGGGGACGACCCCGTCGAAGTAGCGGGAGATCATCGCGACGGTCCGGGATGCCAGGTTGCCGAAGCCGTTGGCCAGCTCGGCCTGGTAGCGGGCGGCGAGGTCCTCCCACGAGAACGAGCCGTCCTGACCGAACGCGATTGCAGAGAGGAAGTAGTAGCGGTACGCGTCGGAGCCGAAGACGTCGGTGATCTCGGTCGGCGCGATGCCGGTGAGCTTGGACTTCGACATCTTCTCGCCGCCGACGAGCAGCCATCCGTGGGCGAACACGCCGCGGGGCACCTCGAGACCGGCGGCCATGAGCATCGCGGGCCAGATCACCGCGTGGAACCGGAGGATGTCCTTGCCGACCACGTGATACGCGGGCCAGCGGCGGGCGAACTCCTCGGGGTCCGTGCCGTAGCCGACAGCGGTGGCGTAGTTGAGCAGCGCGTCGACCCACACGTAGATGACGTGCGAGGGGTCCCACGGCACCTGGATGCCCCAGTCGAAGGTCGACCGCGAGATCGAGAGGTCCTTCAGGCCGTTCTTCACGAACGACACGACCTCGTTGCGCGCCGAGTCCGGACGGACGAAGTCCGGCACGGTCCGGTAGAGCTCGAGCAGGCGGTCCTGGAACTCGCTGAGCTTGAAGAAGTAGTTCTTCTCCTGCAGCAGCTCCAGCGGCTTCGAGTGGATCGCGCAGACCTTCAGCCCCTCGAAGGGGCCCTCGCCGTCAACGATCTCGGCCTCGGTCTTGAACTCCTCGCAACCGACGCAGTACAGCGCCTCGAACTCGCCGGCGTAGATGTAGCCGCGGTCGTACAGGGCCTGCACGAACTTCGCGACGCGCTCCTCGTGGCGCGGCTGGCTCGTGCGGATGAAGTCGTCGTTGGCGACGTCCAGGGTGCGCAGCAGCGGGAACCAGGCCTCGCCGACGAGCTTGTCCACCCACTCCTGCGGCGTGGCGTTGTTCGCCGCGGCCGCGCGCATCATCTTCTGCCCGTGCTCGTCGGTGCCCGTCAGCATCCAGGTGTCGTCCCCGGCCTGGCGGTGCCAGCGCGCGAGGGTGTCGACCGCCACGGTGGTGTAGCCGTGGCCGATGTGGGGCACGTCGCTCGGGTAGTAGATGGGCGTCGTGATGTAGAAGGAGTGGCCGGAAGTCACTCCAGGATTCTACGGGGGCGCTCCGACCCCCTCGGTCGTGTGACGGGGCCGCAGCGCCGTGGGACGAGGCCGCTCGGTCGCGCGGCTGCGCGCCCCGGTCGGTAAGGCTTCGGCGCGGCGGCGCGCCCCCATCGGTCCGGCGGCGGCGCGGCGGCCCGCCCCGGTCGGTCCGGCGGCGGCGCCGGTCAGTTCTTGACGGCGAGGGCGGCCTGATAGAGCTCGCGGGAGGAATGACCGGTGAGGGATGCCACCTCGCCGGCGGCCTCCTTCAGGCGCGTTCCCCCGCGGACCAGCTCGAGCACCTGCGTCACGGCGTCGGGGAAGGCGACCTCGCGCGCGCTCGCCCCCTCGACGACGATCGCGATCTCGCCCCGCACGCCCTCGGCCGCCCACGCGGCGAGGTCGGACAGCGGACCGCGCCGGACCTCCTCGTGCAGCTTCGTCAGCTCGCGGCACACCGCGGCACGACGGTCCGCGCCGAACGTCGCGGCCAGGTCCTCGAGCGTGGCCGCCAGGCGCGACGGGGACTCGAAGAAGACGACGGTGCGCGGCTCGGCGGCCAGCTCGGCGAACGCGCGGCGACGGTCCCCGCTCTTGCGCCGGGGGAAGCCCTCGAACGCGAACCGGTCGGTCGGCAGGCCCGAGACGGCGAGCGCGGTGATGACGGCGCTCGGTCCGGGCAGGACGGTCACCACGACACCGGCGGCGGCCGCCGCCGCGACGAGGCCGTATCCCGGGTCGCTGACGGTCGGCATGCCGGCGTCGCTGAGCACGAGCAGGTCCTGCTCGCGCGCGAGCTCCACCAGTTCGCCGGCGCGCTCCTTCTCGTTGTGGTCGTGCAGGGCGATCAGACGCGGGCGATTGTCGATCTTGAGCGCGGCGAGGAGGCGCTGGGTGGTCCGGGTGTCCTCGGCGGCGACGACCGAAGCGTTCTCCAGCGCCTCGACGAGGCGTCGGGAGGCGTCGCCAAGGTTGCCGATCGGCGTCGCCGCGAGGATGATCACGGTCCCACCCTATTTCCCCCGACGGGCCCGGACCGCCGGGGACGCCCGCCCCCGCCCGCCCTATGCTGGGGCCGTGAGCGCGCCCGTCGAGACCCTGCCGTCCGCGACGGAGCCGAGCCGGCTCGACATGTGGCGGGATGCCGTCCGGGCCGACCCCCGTCGCGTCCGGCTCTGGCGCTGGCTCGCGCCGGCGATCGTCACCCTCGTCGCGTTCGCGCTGCGGGTGTTCCGGATCGGAGACCCGCACCAGCTGGTCTTCGACGAGACGTACTACGTCAAGGACTCCTGGAGCCAGTGGGTGCTCGGGTACCCGTCGACCTGGCCGGACGGCGCCGACGAGAGCTTCGCGGCGGGCGACACCGACGTGTTCACCGGCATCGGCAGCTACGTCGTGCACCCGCCGCTCGGCCGCATCCTCATCGGCGCGGGCATGTGGCTGTTCGGCCCCGACACGTCCACCGGGTGGCGGATCTCGGCCGCGATCTTCGGCACGCTCACCGTCCTGCTGGTCTACCTCGTCGCGCGGAGCATGGGCGGCTCCATCGTGCTCGCCTCGGTGGCATCCGGTCTCCTCGCCATCGACGGCCTCGGGATCGTCCTCAGTCGCATCGCGCTGCTGGACGTGTTCCTGACGTTCTTCATCGTGCTCACGTTCTGGTTCGTGATCCTCGACCGACGGCGCACCCAGGACCGGATCGCCGCCCTCGTCGCGGCGCGGGAGGACGGGCCGCCGACCTGGGGTCCGGTGCTGTGGGACCGTCCGTGGCTCGTCGCCGCGGGCCTGGCCGCCGGCGCGGCGACGGGGGTCAAGTGGTCGGGGCTCTACGTCCTGGCCGCGGTCGGCCTCTACGTCGTCGTCACGGACGCGCTCGCCCGCCGCCGTGCGGGCGTGGTGCAGTGGCCCGTCGACGCCGCCCTGCGGCAGGGGCCGGTGTCGTTTCTGCTGCTGGTGCCCGCCGCGCTCGTGGTCTACCTCGCGAGCTGGTCGGGGTGGCTGCTGACGACCGGCGGCTTCGGGCGGGCCAACGAGGTCCCGGCGGAGGGCTTCTGGGCGTGGGTGCCGCTGCCGTTGCAGAACCTGTGGGCGTACCACGAGCAGATGTACGCGTTCCACGTCGGCCTGACGAGCGGGCACAGCTACGCCAGCCCCGCGTGGCAGTGGCCGCTGCTGATCCGGCCGACGTCGATGTGGTGGCATCAGGATGCCGCCGGCCAGAGCGGCTGCCTCCTGCCGAACGGCTGCACGGAGGCCGTCTCGAGCATCCCCAACCCGCTCATCTGGTGGGCGGGCATCGCCGCCGCGGTGTACCTGCTCGTCCGCGTCGTGCTCGTGCGGGAGTGGCGGTTCGCCCTCGTCCTCGTGGGGCTCGCGGCGACGTACGTGCCGTGGCTGCTCTACCCGGAGCGCACGATCTTCCAGTTCTACACGGTGGCGATGGTGCCGTTCCTCGTGCTCGGCCTCGCGTTCGCGCTGCGCGACGTCTGCCGCGGGATGCGGGGGATGCCGCGTCGCTCGGGCCAGCTGATCGTCGTGGTCTTCCTCGTCGCGTGCGTCGTGATCTCGGCGTTCTGGTACCCGGTCTGGACCGCCCTGCCCGTGCCGTACGAGTTCTGGCGCCTGCACAACTGGCTGCCCAGCTGGATCTAGGCCAGACCCGCGCACGGCCCGTCTCTACCCGCGCACGGCCCGTCTCTACCCGCGCCGCAGAATCGGAGCAGCGCGCCGGATTCGGATCAGGATGCCATCGGCATCCGATTCCGGCCCCTCCCTCCGATTCCGCGAGGGCGGACGCGGCCGCACGGGCGCGGACCGGAGGGGCGTGGCCCCAGCGGCTGGGCCGCCGAGCAGGTCAGGCCAGCTGTGTGGGGTCGGTCGTGGGCAGCGCGCAGGTGAAGGCGCGGCAGTCGTACGCGGTCGCGCGTCCGTCCTGCGCGACCTTGCCCTCGAACAGCGCGAAGCCCGCGGCGGCGAGGGCCCGCGCCTGCGCGGGCGACACCACCGCGACGACGTCGGCGGACACCCGACGGGCGGCCTCGGCGATCTCGGCGTCCGGCTCGCCCACGACGACGACCTGGCGCGGCGCGGCGACCAGTCCCACCGCCACCTCCAGCAGAGCCCCGTGGGCGATCGGCGTCGCCAGCGCGGTCGCGGCGGCCGCGCGGACGAGCAGGGCCGCCGCATCGCGGTACCTCTCCCCCGCGCCGAGGCGCCACAGGTCCAGGGCGGCGGCGGCGAACACCGACGGCCCGGACGGCGACGCCCCGTCGCTGGGCACCCCCTGCGGCTGCATGCTCTGCGCGCGCAGGACGGGGTCGCCGCCCCCGGGAGGATGGATGCCGCCGTCCCGCAGGCACGCGTCGATCAGCGCCCGCGCGCGGTCGGCGTACGCCGCCTCGCCGGTCGCCCGCGCCAGGGCGAGCAGCCCGCGGGCGAGCCCGCCGTAGTCCTCGAGCGTGGCCGGCGCCGCGGAACGGATCTCGTCCAGCGATGCGCGACGAAGGGTGCCGTCGTCGGCGACGTTGCTCTCGAGCACCGCGTCCGCCGCCCAGCGGGCGGCCTCGACGAAGCGCGGATCGGTGCGCATCCCGGCGGCGGCCAACGCGGCGATCGCGAGACCGTTCCAGCCCGTGACCACCTTGGCATCCAGGGCCGGGGGCGCCAGCTCCGCCCGCTCGGCGGCGGACGCGAGGTAGTAGCCGCCCTCCGACCGGGCGCCGTCGATCACGGACTCGGAGTCCTGCGCGGCCGCGATGCCGCCGCTGGGCAGCTGCAGCACGTCGACGAGGAACCGTGCGGCATCCGTCGCCGCCCTCTCGTCGCCGGCGGCCAGGGCGACCTCGACGAGGCCGGCGTTGTCGGTGAGCATGCGCTCGTAGTGCGGAACGGTCCAGTCCCGGCGCGTGGCGTAGCGGAAGAAGCCGCCGTCGACGGGGTCGTGCAGGTCGGAGGCGGTCATCGCGGCGAGCGCCCGTGCCGCGACGTCGGCGGCGTCCGGGACGGCCTCGGCGAGCGCGGGATGCTGCAGCAGGCGCAGCACGGGGAGGTTGGGGAACTTGGGGGTCTCGAGGGCGGCACCCGCGGCGAAGCCGCCGTACTCGCGGTCCTCGCGGGCGACGATCTGCGCGACGGCCGGCACGATCTCGTCGAGGGAGGGCGGGGCGTCGACGGGAGCCGCGGCGGCCTGGGCGAGCGCGTCCCGCAGGGCCGAGCCGGTCGACTCGACCTCGGCGCGTCGCTCGGTCCACGCCTCGCGGACGGCGGCGAGCACCTGCGTGAAGGACGGCAGCGGCGGGCGCGGCTGCGGGGGGAAGTAGGTGCCGGCGTAGAAGACGCGCCCGTCGGGGCCGGCGAAGACGGTGAGCGGCCAGCCGAGGTGCGGGGTGAACGCGGAGGCGGCGTCGAGGTAGGCGGCATCCACGTCGGGATGCTCCTCGCGGTCGACCTTGATCGAGACGAAGCCGTCGTTGAGGATGCGGGCGGTCTCCGGGTCCTGGAACGACTCGCGTGCCATGACGTGGCACCAGTGGCAGGTGCTGTACCCGATGGAGACCATGACGGGCACGTCTCGCTCGGCCGCGAGCGCGAACGCCTCGGGCCCCCAGGGGAACCACGCGACGGGGTTGTCGGCGTGGGCCCGCAGGTAGGGGCTCGAGGCGTCCGCGAGGCGGTTCACGTCTCGCCCGATGTCAGTTCAGGTCGTCGGGGTGGGTGCCGACGCGACCCGAGCCGTCGCCCGGATCGATCGCGTCGATGGCGGCCATCTCGTCGGCGGTGAGCTCGAAGTCGAACAGGTCGAAGTTCTCCTCGAGGCGCTCACGGCGCACCGACTTGGGGAACACGATGAACCCGTGCTGGATGTGCCAGCGCAGCACCGCCTGCGCGGGGCTCTTGCCGTGGGCCTCGGCGGCCTCCTTCACGGCGGGGATCTCGAACAGGTCGTACTTGCCCTGGCCGAGGGGGCCCCACGACTCGATGTGCATGTCGTTCTCGGCGCCCCAGGCGGCGATCTCGCGCTGGCTGAGCGCGGGGTGCAGCTCGATCTGGTTCACGACCGGGGTGACACCGGTCTCGGCGACGATGCGCTCGAGGTGCGGGACGAGGAAGTTCGAGACGCCGATGGAGCGCGTCTTGCCGGCCTCGCGGATCTCGATGAGCTTCTGCCACGCGTTGACGTAGTTGTCGTTCTTCGGGGTGGGCCAGTGGATGAGGTACAGGTCCACGGCGTCGAGCTGGAGCTTCTGCAGGCTCTCGTCGATCGCGGCGTGGGCGTCGTCGCCGTCGTGGCGGTCGTTCCACAGCTTGGTCGTGACGAAGAGCTCGTCACGCGGGATGCCACTGGCGGCGATGGCGCGGCCGACACCCTCTTCGTTCTTGTAGATCGCGGCGGTGTCGATGTGGCGGTAGCCGACCTCGAGCGCCTCGGACACGGCGCGCTCGGCGTCGTCGGCGGGCACGAGGAACACGCCGTAGCCGAGCTGGGGGATGGAGTTTCCGTCGTTGAGCTGGACAGAGGGAACAGTCATGCGAAAAAGCGTAGGCGAATCGATTCGCACCGTTCTCGGGGTTGACGACGCGCTCAGGACAGGGGCGCGGCGGCGGCCGCCCGGGCCAGCGCCTCGGCCACGAGGCGGAAGTTCTCGGTCACCGCCCCGGCGGTGACGCGGACCCAGCCGCCGGCGGCATCCGGTCCGTCCCCGTCGCGCCCCGGGCTCGGCCCCGACGCGCCCGGCGGGAGCGCGCCGGCGACCTGCGGGCGCGGGACGTCGATGACGAACGGGCCGCCCGCCGCGACCGCGATGCCCTCGGCCGCGAGATGGACGACGGCCGCGCGCTCGTCGCGCACCGGCATCCACAGGTTGATGCCGTCCGGGGTGCCGACGTCCACGCCGAGCCGACGCAGGTCCGCCGCGAGCCGGTCCAGGCGGTCCCGGTAGATGAGGCGGGCGGTGCGGACGGGGGCGATCGAGCGCGGATCGGAGAGGAGTTCGAGCAGCACGGCCTGCAGCAGGCGCGAGGTCCAGCCGGGACCGAGCATGCGACGTCGCACGATCCGCTCGACGATCGCCGTCGGCCCGCCGAGCGCCGCGATGCGCAGGTCCGGCCCGTGCGACTTGGAGAACCCGCGCACGTGCACCACCTGCCCCGGGATCCACAGCGCGAGCGTGACCGCCGGGGCCGTGGCGATGAGGGCGGAGTGGTCGTCCTCGATGACCGTCACGCGGTCGCCGCCGGGCACCGTGCGGAGCACGTCGGCGAGGCGCCGGGCCCGGTCGAACGACATCGAGGTGCCGGTGGGGTTCTGCGCGCGGGGCTGCAGGATGAGGGTGGACGGGCGCCGGGCCAGCGCCCGGGCGAGGGACGAGGGCAGGATGCCGTCGGCGTCGCTGTCCAGGGGGAGCGGGTCTCCCCCGGCGGCCTCGACGAGATCGAAGATGTAGGGGAACCCGGGCGACTCCACGGCCACACGGTCGCCGAACCGGACGACCTGGTCGACCGTGCGGGAGATGCCGTCGAAGGCGCCGTCCACGACGGTGAGCGCCTCGACGCCGCGGACCGGCCACTGCTCCCGCAGCAGGTCGTGCAGCTCGGGCAGCACGGGCAGGTCGTGGTACCGGCCGGTGTCGGCCCGCGGGCGTGCGCGGCCGAGGGCGTTCGCCAGCGAGGGCAGCATCGCCGGGTCCGGCGTGCCCAGCGACAGGTCCAGCACCCCTGCCGACCCGAGCCGGCGCCCGTCGCCGAGCCCGCGCGGGGCCGGGGTGCGGGGGCCCGGGGTGGCGGGCGCGGCCAGTCCCCGCACCCGGGGGCTGAGCCACTCCCGCCGTTCGGCGTGCACGAAGGTGCCCGCGCGGCCGCGCGAGGCCACGACGCCGGCGTCGGCGAGCGCGCGCCACGCGGTCGCGACCGTCCCGGTCGAGACGCCGAGGGCCGCGGCGACCTCCCGCACAGTCGGCAGCCGCTCCCCCGGCGACAGCGTCCCGTCGGAGACGAGGCGGGCGATCTCGGCCGCGATCCCCGCCGAGGAGCGCTCCACGAGGGCGTCGGGCGAGAGCATCGGGCCTCCCTTTTCGAACGGTGTCTTAACGACGGTGACACTCGTGGAAATCGTCGGGAAATGTTCAGGCGCGACAGTAACAGAACACGGCGCGGGCCGTGAGGACGGGGACAGACATGACGACGGTGCGAGCGGCCATCACCCAGACGACATGGACCGGCGACAAGGCCTCCATGCTCGACAAGCACGAGCAGTTCGCGCGGGACGCCGCGGCGGCCGGCGCGCAGGTGGTGTGCTTCCAGGAGCTGTTCTACGGCCCCTACTTCGGCATCACCCAGGACCAGAAGTACTACCGCTACGCCGAGCCGGTGGACGGGCCAATCGTCCAGCGCTTCGCCGCCCTCGCCAAGGAGCTCGGCCTGGTCAGCGTCCTCCCCATCTACGAGGAGGCTCAGACCGGGGTGTACTACAACACCTCCGTGCTCGTCGACGCCGACGGCACCGTGCTGGGCAGCTACCGCAAGAACCACATCCCCCACCTCGAGAAGTTCTGGGAGAAGTTCTACTTCCGCCCGGGCAATCTCGGATACCCCGTCTTCGACACCGCCGTCGGCAAGGTGGGCATGTACATCTGCTACGACCGCCACTTCCCCGAGGGCTGGCGCGAACTGGGCCTGAACGGCGCGCATATGGTGTTCAACCCCAATGCGACGAAGCCGGGACTGTCGAACCGCCTGTGGGAGGTCGAGGGGCCGTGCGCCGCGGTCGCCAACGGCTACTTCGTGCTGCAGCCCAACCGGGTCGGCCGCGAGGACAACGAGTACGGCGACGAGGCCGTGTCGTTCTACGGCAGCAGCCAGGTCATCGACCCGCGCGGCAACCACGTGGGGGCGATCGGCTCCGCCGAGCACGAGGAGATCCTCATCCGCGACCTCGACATGGACCTCGTGCAGCAGATGCGCGACGACTGGCAGTTCTACCGCGATCGTCGCCCGGACACCTACGGCGAGATCGCGGAGGCCTGAGATGGCGACGACGCTCCTCACCGGCGGCACGGTCGTCTCGGCGACCGGGCGCACCGCCGCCGACGTCCTCATCGACGGCGAGACCGTCGCCGCGGTGCTCGCGCCCGGCTCCACCCTGCTGGGCCACGACCTCGCGGCATCCGTCGACACCGTCATCGACGCGACCGGCAAGTACGTCATCCCGGGCGGGATCGACGCCCACACCCACATGCAGCTGCCGTTCGGCGGAACCAGCGCCTCGGACACCTTCGAGACCGGCACCCGCGCCGCGGCCTGGGGCGGGACGACGACGATCGTCGACTTCGCCGTGCAGCGGGCCGGCGAGCGCGTGCAGGACGGTCTCGCCCACTGGCACGAGCTGGCCGCGGGCAACTGCGCCATCGACTACGGGTTCCACCAGATCGTGGGAGGGGTGGATGCCGACTCCCTCGCGGCCCTGCCCGGGCTGATCGACGAGGGCATCTCGAGCTTCAAGATGTTCATGGCCTACCCCGGCGTCTTCTACGCCGACGACGCGCAGATCCTCCGGGCGATGCAGGTCGCCGCCGACACCGGCCTGCTGACGATGATGCACGCCGAGAACGGCCCCGTGATCGACGTGCTCGCCCAGCAGCTGGTCGAGAAGAACAAGACGTCGCCGTACTTCCACGGCGTCGCCCGCGCGTGGCAGATGGAAGAGGAGGCCACGCACCGCGCGATCATGCTGTCGCACCTCACCGGCGCGCCCCTCTACGTCGTCCACGTCAGCGCGAAGCAAGCCGTCGAGCAGCTCGCCTGGGCGCGGGACAACGGCCAGAACGTCTTCGGCGAGACGTGCCCGCAGTACCTCTACCTCTCGCTGGAGGACCAGCTCGGCGCCACGAGCGAGGAGTGGGGCGACTTCGAGGGCGCGAAGTGGGTGTGCTCGACGCCGCTGCGCTCGAAGCACGAGGGCCACCAGCACCACATGTGGCAGGCGCTGCGCACGAACGACATCCAGATGGTCTCCACCGACCACTGCCCGTTCTGCATGAAGGACCAGAAGACGCTCGGCCAGGGCGACTTCCGGGCCATCCCCAACGGCATCGGCTCCGTCGAACACCGCATGGACCTCATGTACCAGGGCGTGGTGACCGGCGAGATCACCCTCGAGCGCTGGGTGGAGCTGACCAGCACGACACCCGCGCGCATGTTCGGCATGTACGGGCAGAAGGGCGTCATCGCCCCCGGCGCGGACGCGGACGTCGTCGTGTACGACCCGGCCGGGCACACCTCCATCGGGGTCGGCAAGACCCACCACATGAACATGGACCACTCCGCGTGGGAGGGCTACGAGATCGACGGGCACGTCGACACCGTCATCTCGCGCGGCAAGGTCGTCGTCGACGACGGCGCGTACATCGGCGCGAAGGGCGACGGCCGCTTCGTCAAGCGCGGCCTGAGCCAGTACCTGGTCTGAGAGGGGACCCCATGGATTTCGGCGTCGTCCTGCAGACCAATCCGCCCGCCGCCCGCACCGTCCAGCTGTCGCAGCTCGCCGAGGCCCACGGCTTCAGCCACGTGTGGACGTTCGACTCGCACCTGCTGTGGCAGGAGCCGTACGTCGTGCACTCGGCGATCCTCGCCGCCACCCGCCGGGTCACCGTCGGACCCTTCGTCACCAACCCCGCCACACGGGACTGGACGGTCACGGCATCCACCTTCGCCACCCTCAACGAGATGTACGGCAACCGGACGATCTGCGGCATCGGCCGCGGCGACTCGGCCGTGCGCGTCACCAACGGACGGCCCACGACGCTGAAGGCGCTGCGCGAGTCGGTGCACGTCATCCGAGAGCTCGGCAACTCCCGCGCGGTGGAGTACAACGGCGCGACGCTGCAGTTCCCGTGGAGCCGCGGATCGACGCTCGACGTGTGGGTCGCGGCGTACGGGCCCCTCGCCCTGAAGCTCACCGGCGAGGTGGCCGACGGGTTCATCCTGCAGCTGGCCGACCTCGACATCGCGGAGTGGATGATCGCGACGGTCCGGAAGGCGGCGGAGGACGTCGGCCGCGACCCCGACGAGATCGCGTTCTGCGTCGCCGCCCCGATGTACATCGGCGAGGACACCCCCGAGAGCCGCGCGCACATGATCGAGCAGTGCCGCTGGTTCGGCGGGATGGTCGGCAACCACGTCGCGGACATCGTGTCGAAGTACGGCGGGGACTCCTCCGTCCCCGCGGCCCTCACCGACTACATCGCCGGCCGAACCGGGTACGACTACAACTCGCACGGAAAGAGCCACAACGACCACGTCGACTTCGTTCCCGACGAGATCGTGGAGCGCTTCTGCGTGCTCGGCACCGCCGAGGAGCACATCGCCAAGCTCGAGAAGCTCCGCGCCCTGGGCGTGACGCAGTTCGCCGGCTACCTCCAGCACGACAACAAGGAGGAGACGATGCGGGTGTACGGCGAGACCGTCATCCCCGCGCTGACTCCCCCGGTGACGGCGAAGCGGTGACCGACCAGCTGCCCGCCCCCGGCACGGCGGCCCCCGTCGCCGACGAGGAACGGATGCCACGCGGCATCCGTTCGGCCCGGGGTCGCACGTGGGCGGTCCGAGCAGGCTGGGGCGTGGCGGGCGTCGCGGCGGTCGCGCTGCTGTGGGAGGCGTACAAGTTCCTCGGGCCGGCGGAGGGCGTGACCGTCGGCGACGACGGGTCCGCCGGGTCGGGCGTCATCCTGCTCCCCCGCACGCACGACCGCGCCATGCCGCACGTGTGGGAGATGGCGGCGCGCATGTTCGCGCCCACCAGCGGCGGCGACACGCCCCCGCTCCTCGTCTCGGTCGCGGGTGCCGCGGGGATGACCCTCGGGCTCGCCGCGCTGGGGTGGCTCATCGGGGTGGTCGTCGGCTCGCTGCTCGGGATCGCGATGCAGCGGTGGCGGCTGGTCGAGGCGGGCCTGCTGCCGTGGATCGTCGTCAGCCAGATCGTGCCCCTCATCGCCTTCGCCCCGGTCGTCAACGCGATCGGCACGCAGGTCGACCGCTCCGGCATCCCGTGGCCGCCGTGGCTGTCGGTCGCGCTCATCGCGTCGTACCTCGCGTTCTTCCCCGTCGCCGTCGGCATGCTGCGGGGCCTGAACGCGCCCGACGCGATGCACCTCGACCTGCTGCGGGCCGCATCGGCGGGATGGTGGCGCACGCTCGTGCACCTGCGCCTGCCCGCGGCCGTGCCGCACCTGCTCCCGGCACTGCGGCTCGCGGCGGCGTCGGCCGTCGTCGGCGCGGTCGTCGCCGAGGTGTCGATCGGCCTGCGCGGGGGCATCGGCCGCATGCTCATCCAGCTCGCCGGTCAGGCCTCGTCCGACCCCGCCGCCCCCTGGGCACCGACCTTCGGCACCGTCGTCATGGGCCTCGTCGCCGCCGCCGGCGTCGCCCTCGTCGGCGTCGCTTTCCATCGTTTCCGTCGCGGAGAGGACACCGCATGAGCACCGCCACCGCCCCCGCCACCGGGACCGAGCACGCCGTTCGCGCCGCCGGCGTCGCCAAGGTGTTCGCCAGCCCCGGGGGCGAGGTGACCGCCCTGACGGGCATCGACCTCGAGATCGCCGCCGGGGAGTTCGTCTCGCTCATCGGCCCCTCCGGCTGCGGCAAATCGACGCTGCTCCGCCTCATCGCGGACCTCGACTCCCCCAGCGCCGGGGAGCTCACCCTCTACGGCAAGCCAGCCCGCCGCGCCCGCCTCGACCAGGACTACGGCATCGCCTTCCAGCAGGCCGCGCTCCTGCCGTGGCGCACCGTCGCCGCCAACATCGCCCTGCCCCTCGAGCTGCACAAGTGGCCCCGGGCCCGCCGCGACGCCCGTGTCGCCGAGCTGGCCGAGCTCGTCGGTCTCACCGACTTCGTCGACCGCTACCCCGATCAGCTGTCCGGCGGCATGCAGCAGCGCGTGGCGATCGCGCGCTCTCTCGCCGTCCAGCCGCGACTGCTCCTCATGGACGAGCCGTTCGGCGCGCTCGACGAAATGACCCGCGAACGGCTGCAGTCCGAGCTCGCCCGGATCGCCGCCGAGAGTGGGGCGGCCGTCGTCTTCGTCACCCACTCGATCCCCGAGGCGGTGTTCCTGTCCGACCGCGTCGTCGTGATGAGCCCGCGACCGGGGGTCATCACGGACGTCATCGACACCCGCCCCGGGCGGGACCGCGACGACGAGCTGCGGGAGTCGCCGGAGTTCTTCGCGCGGGTGACCGCCGTCCGCGAGGCGCTGCACGGCGCCCCCGTCCACCGGGCGAACGAGCGATGAGCGCCGCCCCGGCCCGCGCGGCGGCCCGCTCCTCCACCGCCCGCGCCGACCGCCCGCTCCCCGCCTGGGCCCGGGTGGCGGCGCCCGTCGTCGTCGGTGTCGCCGGGCTCGTCGCGTGGTGGGCCTTCGTCGCCTCGGGCAGCGCCCCGCGCATGCTGCCCGACCCGTTCGCCGTCGCCGGCGAGCTCGTCACGCGCTTCGCCCTCGTCGCCGAGGCCGCGACGATCACCGGCGGCAACGCGCTCGTCGGGCTCATCGCGGGCACCCTCGTCGCCGTGCTCATCGCCGCGCTCGCCGCGACCTGGCGTCCCGTCGACGGGATGACCGCGCCGCTGGTCGCCGCCCTCGCGGTCGTCCCGATCGTCGCGCTCACCCCCATCCTCAACACGATGTTCGGCGCGTCCAGCCAGTTCGGGCGCCAGGCGGTCGCCGCGATCGCCGCGTTCGTCCCCGTCTTCGTCAACACCCTCCGTGGCCTCCGGCAGACCCGGCCCGTCCAGCGCGACCTGTTCCGCGCCACGGCCGCGACCGGCGGCCAGACGTTCCTGCGGCTGACCCTGCCCACCGCGCTGCCGTACCTGCTCACGGGTGTGCGGGTGGCGGCATCCCTCGCCGTCATCTCCGCCCTCGTCGCGGAGTACTTCGGCGGACCCGCCGACGGCATCGGCACCGCGATCGCGACCTACGCCAAGTCGGGACGCGCCGCGCTGGCGTGGGCGTTCGTCGGCGGCGGCATCGCGATCGGCCTCGTCTTCTACCTCGTCACCGCCCTCCTCGAACGCGTCGTGGCCCGTCGCCTCGGCGCCCTCCGCCCCCGGGGCTGAGACCGCTCGGCATCCCCTCCGCCCCACGACAGAACGGCCTGCACCACCCGACACACGCTCCACCCGAATCGAAAGGTCCCACCATGAGACACAGCATCCGTCGCGGCGCCGTCGCGACCGCCGGGGTCGCCCTGGCCGCTCTCACCCTCTCCGCGTGCGCGGGCGGCGACGCCGAGCCCGCCGCCTCCGACGGCGACTTCACCCCGCTGACCGAGATCAGCCTGCAGCTGCAGTGGCTGCCCCAGGCGCAGTTCGCCGGGTACTACGTCGCCCTCGACCAGGGGTACTTCGAGGAAGAAGGCTTCGACAGCGTCGAGGTGCTCCCCTCGGGCGGCGACATCGTGCCGCAGGACGCGCTCGTCGCCGGCGACGTCGACTTCGCCGTCGCGTGGGTCCCGAAGGTGCTCGGCACGCTCGAGAACCAGGGCGTCGAGCTCACCGACATCGCCCAGGTGTTCCAGAAGTCCGGCACCACGCAGGTGTCGTGGAAGGACTCCGGCATCACCGGCGTCGACGACTTCGAAGGCAAGCGCATCGGCTCGTGGGGCTTCGGCAACGAGTGGGAGATCTTCGCCGCGATGGCCGACCAGGGCCTCGACGCCTCCACGGTCCAGATCACCACGCAGGACTTCTCGATGAACGCCCTGCTGGACCGGGACGTGGATGCCGCCCAGGCCATGACCTACAACGAGCTGGCCCAGCTGCTCGAGACCGTGAACCCCGAGACGGGCGAGCTGTACACGATGGACGACATCGACGTCATCTCGTACGAGGACACCGCCGGCGCCATGCTTCAGGATGCCATCTGGGCCGACACCGCACGCCTGAACGACGACCCCGCGTACGCCGACGCCGCCACCCGTTTCCTCAAGGCCGTCATCAAGGGCTGGGTGTTCGCCCGCGACAATCCCGAGGAGGCCGCGGACATCACCTACCAGGCGGCGACCGCTCCCGGCGTCGACGCGTTCCCCGTCGGCCCGACGCACCAGCTGTGGCAGATGAACGAGGTCAACAAGCTCATCTGGACCGGCGGGCAGTTCGGTCTCATCGACGCCGACGCGTGGGACCGGACCGTCCAGGGCGCGCTCGCCGCGGTCAACCAGGACGGCCTGAACCTCATCACGACCGAGCCCGCGGAGTCCGCGTACTCGAACGAGTACATCGAGGCGGCCCTGTCCGCCCTCGAGGACGAGGGAGTCACCGTCGACGGCGAGTACACCCCCATCGAGGTGACGCTCACCGAGGGCGGTCAGTGATCGCTCGCTGAGGGCGGGGCGGCCGGGTCTCCCGGTCGCCCCGTTCGCTTCTGCGCGCGTCGGGGCCGTGGCATCCCTCCCTCGTCCTGCTCCGAGCCGCTCGCGCTGACGTGGCGCAGATGCACGCGCCGCGCTTGGTCCGAGCGGCCCGGCGCTGACTGGGCGCAAACGTACTAGCCGCGCCGGCCCGGGCGTACATTCGCGGCAAGTCACGGCCATTAGACCCCGCCCCGCACCCCGCGAATGTGGCGGATTCGCCGCTTTCCACCGGCATCCACGTCGGAACGCGTGATTCACTACGAACGTGCAGACTCCCCCGCGTGCCCGTCATGCCCGCCGCCCCGCCGGCGCGGGCTGGCGTCGGACGGCGAAGATCCTGGCGATCGCCCTCACCGTCGCCGTGGTCGCCGCCATCGGCGTCGGCGGCTTCTACGCCTGGTACCTGTCGAAGACCCTGAGCGACAACGCCGTCCCCCTCGCGGACAAGCCGACGCAGGGCCCGTCCCTCAGCTCCTACGACGGGCCGTTCACCGTGCTCGTGACGGGCACCGACGAGTGCGATGACGAGGTGCGGGAGGCGTTCGGCGCCCGCTGCTCCGGCCCGGACGCCGACGGACGCCTGAACGACGTCAACATGCTCGTTCACGTGTCCGACGCCCCGCGTCGGGTGACCGTGGTGTCCTTCCCGCGCGACCTGCAGATCCCGATCCCCGAGTGCACGAACGAGGACGGCACCGTCACCCCCGCCGCCGACCGCGCGCCGATCAACTCCGCGTACGGCCGCGGCGGACTGCCGTGCGTCGCCGAGACGATCTCCGACCTGAGCGGCCAGGCGATCCCGTTCGCCGCGAAGGTGAGCTTCGGCAACGTCGTGAACATCACCGACGCGATCGGCGGCGTCGAGGTCTGCATCGCCGGCGACGGCATCGACGACCCCGACGCCGGGATCGACTGGGAGCCGGGCCCGCGCGTCGTCCAGGGGTACGACGCCCTCGCCTTCCTCCGCACCCGCAAGGGCATCGGCGACGGCAGCGACCTCGCCCGCATCGGCAACCAGCAGCAGTACCTCTCCCGGCTGCTGTCCAAGCTCCGCAGCGACGAGGTGCTCTCCAACCCCGGCACGCTCCTGTCGCTCGCGAACACCGCCGTGACTAACATCACGCCCAGCGAGAGCCTGGCCGACCCGCTGCGCATCGCGCAGCTCGCGTACACGATCCGCGACGTGCCCCTGGACGACATCGCCTTCGTCCAGTACCCCGTCTACGACGACCCGTCCAACACCAACCACGTGCTGTCCGACGACGAGGGCGCGGCGATCCTCTGGGACGCGCTCGACCGCAACGTCCCGTTCGAGATCACGGGCAACGCCGGAACCAACGGCGGCGTCGAGGCCGACCCCTCGGTGCCCGGACCCGAGGCATCCACCCCTCCCGCGACGGACGAGCCGGCTCCGGATGCCACCACCCCCGCGCCCGGCGAGACGGCGGCGCCCGAGGTGGTCGAGCTGCCCACCAACATCACCGGGTCCACGGCCGCCCAGCCCACCTGCTCGGTCGGTCGCGGCTGAATCTGCCCCGGGGCTCGCGCCTCTTCCGCGCTGAGGTGTCGCAGATGTACGCCGCCGCCCCCGCGGCGCGTACATCTGCGCCACCTCACGGCACCCCGGGCCCACCGCAGGGCGGTGTGGGCCGGAGCGCGATAGGCTGGAAGGCTGTGTCTGCCGAACCCGTCATCGTCTACCCGCCCGAGCTGCCCGTCAGCGCCGCGCGGGACGAGATCGCGCGCGCCATCCGCGACCACCAGGTCGTGATCGTCGCCGGCGCGACCGGGTCGGGCAAGACGACGCAGCTGCCGAAGATCTGCCTCGAGCTCGGCCGCACCTCCATCGCGCACACCCAGCCGCGCCGCATCGCCGCCCGCACGATCGCCGAGCGCATCGCGGACGAGATGCAGGTGCCCCTCGGCTCGACCGTCGGCTACAAGGTCCGCTTCACCGACAAGGTGTCGGCCGACACCCGGGTGGCCCTGGTCACCGACGGCATCCTGCTCAACGAGATCCACCGCGACCGGCTGCTCCGCCGTTACGACACGATCATCGTCGACGAGGCGCACGAGCGGTCGCTCAACATCGACTTCCTCCTCGGCTACCTCCGCCGCATCCTGCCGAAACGGCCCGACCTCAAGGTCATCGTCACCTCGGCCACCATCGACCCCGAGAGCTTCGCCCGCCATTTCGCCGCTCCCCCCGCCGAGCCCGGCGGCGACCCGGTGCCGGCCCCGGTCATCGAGGTCTCGGGGCGGACGTACCCGGTCGAGATCCGGTATCGGCCGCTCGACGGAGCGGACCAGGCTCCGGAGGATTCCGAGGATGAGGGCTTGGATGCCACCGCCCCGGCGCCGCAGCCGAAGAAGCTCCGGAGCCCGGCACGGCCCGCCGCCAGACCCGGCCGGGGCGACGACGACGCCGACGAGGTCGGGGCCGTCGTCGCGGCGCTGCGCGAGCTGGACCGGGAGCCCGCCGGCGACGTGCTCGTCTTCTTCCCCGGCGAGGCCGAGATCCGCGACGCCGCGGACGCGATCCGCGGGGCGTACCAGCGCGACGCGGCACCGACCGAGGTGCTGCCGCTGTACGGCCGCCTCTCCGCCGCCGAGCAGCACCGCGTGTTCGAGCGCTCCACCGTCGGGGGGGTGCGCCGCCGCGTCATCCTCGCCACGAACGTCGCCGAGACGAGCCTCACCGTCCCCGGCATCCGGTACGTCGTCGACACCGGGACCGCCCGCATCTCGCGCTACAGCAACCGGTCGAAGATCCAGCGCCTGCCGATCGAGGCGGTGTCGCAGGCGTCGGCGCAGCAGCGCTCGGGCCGCGCGGGCCGCACCTCCCCGGGTGTCGCGATCCGGCTCTACTCCGAGGACGACTTCACCCGCCGCCCGGAGTACACCGAGCCCGAGATCCTCCGCACCTCCCTGGCATCCGTCATCCTCCAGATGCTGTCGCTCGGCTTCGGCGACATCCAGGCGTTCCCGTTCCTGACCCCGCCCGACTCGCGCGGTGTGAAGGCGGCCTTCGACCTGCTCGTCGAGCTCGGGGCTGTGAAGCTGCCGGCGCCCGGCGCACGGTCACGGGACGACCGGCCCGACCGGGATCCCTCGCGCGACCGCGGCGGGCGCGACGACGAGCGCGGTCCGCGTCTCACCGAGATCGGCCGCGAGATCGCCCGCCTGCCGGTCGACCCGCGCTTCGCCCGCATGCTCATCGAGGCACGGCGGAACGACGTCTCGACCGAGGTGCTTGCGATCGTGTCGGGCATGTCGATCCAGGACGTGCGCGAACGTCCCGAGGACAGGCGCGAGGAGGCCGACCGCTTCCATGCGCGGTTCACGGACCCGACGAGCGACTTCCTCTCGCTGCTGAACCTGTGGGAGTACCTGCAGGAGAAGCAGGCCGAGCTCGGCTCGAGCGCGTTCCGGCGTCTGTGCCGCAGCGAGCACCTGAACTACGTGCGGGTGCGCGAGTGGGTCGACGTCCACCGGCAGCTGCGGTCGTTGGGGGCCGAGGGCGGCGGGCGCGACGGCGCCGGGCGCGACGGCGGCGGCGGACGCACCGGTGGCAGCGCGCGCGGGCGCTCCCGCGGCGGCGACCACGCCTCCTCCCTCGCCCCCCAGACGGACCCCTCCCGGCCGCATCGCTCGTCGGGACGCGGCCCCCAGCACGACACCACGGCCCCCGAGGGACATGCCGCCGGCGATGCCATCCACCGCGCGATCCTGTCCGGACTGCTCTCGCACATCGGCATCCTGGACCCCCGCACCATGGCGCAGGCCAAGGACCGCCGGGCCCCCGGCGACGCGCGCCCCGTCAAGGGCGAGTACATCGGTGCCCGCGGTGCGCGGTTCGCGATCTTCCCCGGCTCGGGCCTGAAGAAGAGGCGCCCGTCGGCCGTCATGGCCGCCGAGCTCGTCGAGACCTCGCGCCTGTTCGCCCGCACGGTCGCCGCCGTGGACCCGGCCTGGGCGGAGGAGCTCGCGCCCGACCTGGTCAAGCGGTCGCTGAGCGAGCCGCACTGGTCCAAGGACGCCGGGTCGGCCGCCGCGTACGAGAAGGTCACGCTGTTCGGCGTCGAGCTCGTCGGACGCCGCCGCGTGCAGCTCGCCCGCTTCGACCGCCCCCTCGCCCGCGAGATGTTCGTCCGCCACGCGCTCGTCGAGGGCGAGTGGGACCCGTCCGTCCTCGACAAGCGCCTGACCGCGTTCCTCCGCCGCAACCAGGAGCAGCGCCGCCTCCTCGAGAAGATCGAGGAGCGAGAGCGCCGCCGCGACATCCTCGTGGGCGACGAGGCCGTCTTCGCCTTCTACAACGCCCGCATCCCGGCGGACGTCACCGATGTGCGCGCGTTCGAGACCTGGTGGAGGGATGCCTCCGCGAAGACCCCGCACCTGCTCGACCTTCGCGAGTCCGACCTGACCGGCGACCGCGCTCAAGGCGACGACCGGGCCTTCCCGGCGCGCTGGCGCCAGGGCGATCAGACGCTGAACCTCGCCTACCGCTTCGAGCCGGGCGCTCCGGACGACGGCGTGACGGTCGTGGTGCCGCTGCCGCTGCTGGCCCAACTGCGCCCCGACGGGTTCGACTGGCAGGTCCCCGGCATGCGCGACGAGCTGGTGACGGCGCTCCTCCGCGCCCTGCCGAAGACCATCCGCCGCAACGTGGTCCCCGCCGCCGACTGGGCCGAGAAGTTCAGCGCCGAGCTCGCCGAGAAGGGCCCCGAGCACGCGGACGGTCTGCCGAGGACCACGCTCGTCGACGCCCTCGCCGCCCTGGTGCAGCGCGTCGCGAACCAGCGGGTGAGCGCTGCCGACTTCGAGCTCGACCGCGTCCCCGGCCACCTCATGCCGTCGTTCCGCGCCGTCGACGCCCGGGGCCGCGCGGTGGGATCCGATCGCGATCTCGGTGCCCTGCAGCGCCGTCTCGCCGACCGGGCCCGGTCCAGCGTCGAGTCGGCCGTGACGCGCGAGCGTCCCGCCGCCCGCTCGGCCGCCGCGGTCGCCCAGGCCTCGCCCGCGTTCGCCTCCCGCACGAAGCTCACGACGTGGGACCTCGACGAGCTCACCGAGGTCGTCGACACCCCCGTCGCCGGCGGCGTCGTCCGCGGGTACCCGGCCCTCGTCGATGAGGGCGACAGCGTGGCGCTGCGCGTCGAGGCCACCCCGGAGGAGGCGACGCGGCTCACGCGGGGCGGCATCCGGCGTCTGCTCCTGCTGGCGGTCCCCTCCCCGGCGACCTACGTGCTGGACCACCTCACCGCGAACGAGAAGCTCGCACTCGCGGCGTCGCCGTACCAGAACGCCAAGGCGCTCATCGAGGACGCCCGCGTCGCCCTCGCCGACGACCTCCTGCTGCGCGAGGCCCCGGCCGGCGTCGTGCGCACGAAGGCGGACTTCGCACGGGTGCGCGACGCGTTCTCGGCGGCATCCGTGGATCGGACGTTCCAGACGGTCTCGCTCGCCGCGAAGATCCTTCTCGCCCAGCGCGAGGTCGAACGCGCGATGAAGGACGCGTCGTCGATCACGCTCCTCGGCGCGCTCAACGACGTGCGCGGGCAGGTGCAGGGTCTGATCTTCTCGGGGTTCCTCTCCCGGACCGGTCTCGCCCGGCTCCCGCATTACCCGCGCTACCTCGCCGGGGCCCTGGAGCGGGTCACGACGCTCTCGGACAACCCCGGCCGCGACCGCCAGCGCATGACCGAATACGAGCGCGCCGCCGCGGGCTTCGTGGATGCCGGGGGCTCGGTGCCCCTGCCCCCGGACGCCCCGGCGAATCTCGTGCAGACCCGCTGGCTGCTCGAGGAACTGCGCGTGAGCCTCTTCGCCCAGCGCCTCGGTACCGCCGAACCGGTCTCCCCTCAGCGCATCGCGAAGGCGCTCAAGAGCGCCTGAGTCGTCGGATCGTGTCGCTTGCCGGGACCCGGAAGCGACGTGATCCGGCGACGCGCACGCCGACGTGCACCCGCCTGCCTCATACGCCGAGCGACGCACCCCAGGTTCGCAGCAACGCCTCGAGAGAGCGACGCTGGTCGGGGTCGAGTCCGGCGAGCAGGCGCTGCTCGTTCGCGATGTGCGCCGTGTAGGCCTCGTCGATCACGCGCCGCCCGGCCGACGTCAGCCGGATGACGCGCGCCCGCCCGTCATCGGCGTCGTCGTCGCGCACCACGAGACCGGATGCCACGAGCCGGTCGACGCGCTTGGTCACCGCCCCGGTGGTGACCATGGTGTGGCGCGCGAGCTCGCCCGGGGCCGCGGCGAACGGCGCCCCCGCTCGGCGGAGGGCGGCGAGGATGTCGAACTCCCCCTCGCCGAGGCCGTACCGGCGGTAGACCGCGAGCAGTTCGTCGCGCAGATGATCGGCGAGGCGGTGCAGGCGTCCGATCACCTGCATCGGCGAGACGTCGATGTCGGGTCTCTCGGCGCTCCACTGGGCGACGATCGTGTCGACGCGGTCGGTCGTCGGGGTCATGGCATCCACTTTATCTTCCAGGGAAGCTAATCTGTCTTCCATCGAAGCTAAATGGCGCATCGTCGCCGTCACCGCCGTCGCACCGATCGCGTGGGGCGCGACGTACGTCGTCACGCGGCACCTGCTGCCGGCGGACGCGCCGCTGTGGGGGGCGGCCCTTCGGGACCTGCCTGCGGGCGTCCTGCTTCTCGCGCTCGCGCGACGGCGGCCGCACGGAGCGTGGTGGTGGAAAGCGCCCGTGCTGGGGATGCTGAACTTCGGGGCCTTCTTCGTGCTCGTCTACGTCGCCGCGCAGCTTGTGCCGTCGTCGATCGCGGCGTCCATCATGGCTCTCGCCCCGCTGGCCCTCGCCGGACTCGCGTGGCCCCTGCTCTCCCAGCGTCCCACGGCACGGTGGGCGGTCGGGGCCGCGGGCGGCCTCGCCGGCGTCCTGCTCGTCGTCGGCCTCGGCGCCGGCGCGGTGCCGGCAGCCGGGGTGACGGCATCCGTCGTCGCGCTGCTCGCCTCGTCGCTGGGCGCGATCCTGACCACCCGATGGCGAGACGAGACGCCCCTGCTGGCCACGACGTCGTGGCAGCTGACGGCCGGCGGTATCGTGCTGGTCGTCGTCGCGGGTGTCATCGAGGGTCCCCCGCCCCGCGTGGATGCCGTGGGCGTCGCCGCCTACGCCGGCATCGCGGTCGTCGCGACGGCCGTGGCGTTCGTGTGCTGGTTCACCGGACTTCGGCACCTCCCCGCGGGCACGGTCGGCCTGATCGGCTTGCTGAACCCGGTCACCGGTGTGCTGCTCGGCGTCGCGGTCGGCGGCGAGTCGCTCGCGCCGGCGCAGGTGCTCGGCATCCTGCTGGTGCTCATGGCGATCGCCGTCACCAGCGGTGGGAGGAATCCGGGACCCCCGGCGCGAGGAGGCAGGAACGAGCGTGAGCGAGGCACCCGCCTCTGACCCCTGGCACGGCATCCTTCCCCAGCCCCACCGCCCGCGCGCCGGAATCGGAGAACCGCGCCGGATTCGGAGATTCCCCCCGAAATCCTCCGAGAACAGCGCGAATCCCCGAATCCACGACGCCCACACGCAGGCGGTGAACCTCGCGCCACGGTCAGGACCCGGGATGCCACCCACCTCACCGGCATCCCTCCCCCGGCCCCACCGCCCGCGCACCA
>NZ_JBMRJR010000002.1:380491-682153 GCF_049384025.1 Microbacterium sp. HMH0099
GACTCGGACAGCCGCGCCGGATTCGGAGACTCCCCCCGAAATCCTCCGAGAACAGCGCGAATCTCCGAATCCACGACACCCACACGCGGGCGGTGAACCTCCCGCCACGGTCAGGACGAGGGATGCCACCCACCCCACCGGCATCCCCGCCCCAGCACCAGCCGCCCGCGCACCAGACTCGGACAGCCGCGCCGGATTCGGAGACTCCCCCCGAAATCCTCCGAGAACAGCGCGAATCTCCGAATCCACGACGCCGGCTCAGGACCGCAGCACCACCGACCCGAACGTCGCCGAGACGTTCACGCGCGGGGCGCCCGCGGCCGCGTCCGCCGCCTGCAGCCGGTCGTCGACCTCGCCCATTCCGTCGTCCACGGTCACCCGGTAGGACTCGTCGGGCAGGAGGACGTCCGCGGACCCGGCCGTGAGCTCGATGTCGGTGCGGCGGGGCGCCTCACCGGTGAGCGCGGCCGACAGACGCCCGCCGGCCAGCTCCATCCGGGCCTCGGCGACGCCGGCGAGCGCGACGGCCGCCTGACCGCCGGTCACCGTGAGGTCGAGAGACGTCGCCGTCCCGTCGACGTCGACGCGGCCCCCGGCGACGTCCACCGTCAGCGAGCGGTACTCCCCCGCCAGGTCGAGACTGCCGGCGCCGATGTCGAACTCCGCGTCCAGCACACCCTCGGCCAGATCGAGGGGAAGGGTGAGCGTCGCGGCCGACCGCGGCCCGGCGGCGAACCACGTCCCCTCCGGCGAGGTGACCTCGAGCGTGTCCCCGTCGCGTTCCATGCGCCATCCGCCGCGGTCCCCGTCGTCCTCGCGGGCCGCGTCAGCGCTCCCGCCGCGTCGGCCGCGGTCGCCGGGACCACCCTGGTCGTCCGAGCGGCCGCGGACACCGGACCCCCGGTCGTCCGAACGACCGCGCGCGCCGTCGACGGTGAGCTGCGCGGTGGCCACGTCGGCGAACGCGACCGTCAGCCGGGCACCGGCGACGTCGACGTCGAGGTCGGTGACGCCGGCCACGCCGACGCGGGTGTCGTCCGACCCGCGCATCCCCGCGGCGGCGGACACCGCCGTGCTGCCGAGCGTGCCGGCGATGACGGCCGCCCCCAGCACCGTGGTCGCGATCGAGATGATGCGCGCCGCGGTGCGCGGCCGCGCGGACGCCGCCGGAGCGGTTCGCTCGGACGCGGCCGCAGAAGAGCGCTCGGACGGCGCCGCGGTGTCGGGCGAGGGATCGGTCATGACGGTGCTCCCGTGGTGTCGTGGCCCAGGTGGACGAGCGCGGCGATCACGCGGCGGTTGCCGGTGTCGTCCTGCTCGAGGCCGAGCTTGGTGAAGATGGCGGTGATGTACTTCTCGACGCTCGCCTCCGAGACGAACAGCGCCTGCGCGATCGCCTGGTTCGAGCGTCCTTCGGCGATGAGGGCGAGCACGGCGCGTTCGCGGTCGGTGAGGCTCTGCAGCCGCTGGTCGCGGCGCCGTCGTGTGAGCAGCTGGCCCACGACCTCGGGGTCGAGCACGGTGGCCCCGTCCGCGATCCGGGCTACGGCCTCGAGGAAGTCCCGGACGTCCGCGACGCGGTCCTTCAGCAGATAGCCGAGCGACCCCTGTCCGTCGGCGATGAGGTCGCTGGCGTAGCGCTCCTCGACGTACTGCGACAGCACCAGGACGGCGAGCCCCGGATGCCGCGACCGCAGGGCGATCGCCGCCCGGATGCCCTCGTCGGTCCAGGTGGGCGGCAGGCGCACGTCGAGGATGCACAGGTCGGGAGCTGAGGTGGCGACCGCCTCGTCGAGACCGTCCGCGTCGGCCAGGGCGGCGACGACCTCGTGTCCGTCATCGGCCAGCAGGCGCACGAGCCCCTCGCGCAGCAGCACGGAGTCCTCGCAGATCAGGATGCGCACGGGACGGTCACCTCCACCGACGTCGGTCCACCCTGCGGGCTGTCGATGCGGGCGCTGCCGCCGGCCGCGGTGACGCGGTTGACGATGCCGTCCAACCCGCCGCCGGGCACGACGCGGGCGCCGCCCCGTCCGTCGTCCTCGACACGGGCCCACAGGGTCTGGTCCTCCCGCACCCGCACCGACACCCGGCACGCGGCAGCGTGGGAGTGCTTCGCCGCGTTCGTCAGCGCCTCGGCGATGGAGAAGTACACCGCGGCCTCCGCGGCCCGGCTGCACCGTCCGGTGAGGCGCACATCGAGCGTCACGGGGATGTGCGACCGCGACGCGAGCGCCGAAAGGGCGGCATCCAGTCCCCGGTCCTCCAGGACGGACGCATGGATGCCGCGCGCCAGCTGCCGCAGCTCGGTGATGGCCGACTTGGTGGAGGCGTGCGCCTCGGCGACGAGGGCCTTGGCGGCCTCCGGGTCGTCGTCGATCTTGTTCTGCGCGAGGCCGAGGGTCATGCCGATGGACACGAGTCGCGGCTGCACCCCGTCGTGGAGGTCGCGCTCGATGCGCGTGCGCTCCACCTCGGCGGCACGGACGGCCCCGGCGCGACGGGTGTCGAAGGTGCGCGCCTGCGCCTCGAGCTGCGCTTCGCGCGAGGGGACCAGGATGCCGCGCGCGACGACCCCGTGCAGGACGCCGAGCCCCACCATGACGGCCAGGCCGATCACGGCGGCCAGCACGCCGGCGATCGGGGCGGCGACGCCCCCGAGTGGGATGCCGGCGAAGACGCCCGCCCCACGACCGCCGAACACGGCGCCCACCAGCAGCGTGAGGCCCCACGCGACGGCACCCGCGGCGACGAGGACGACGAGCCCCATGACGGTCGCAGCCGCGAACGAGGCGACACCGCGCCACTGCCGGCCGTCCTTCGTCTGCAGCCAGATCGTGTGCAGGAATCCGCCGAAGCCGGACTTCTCACTGCGTCGGATGCGCGGGCTGGGCAGCCCCAGGCCGTAGAGCCCGTCGACGCGGGCGTACTCCAGCCACGCGACGCCGAACAGCGCGTACACGAGACCCACGAGCAGCACGGCACCGACGAGCAGGGCGGGCAGCAGGCCGAGTCCCGCGCTGAGCAGGCCGAACAGCGCGGTGAAGACGACCGGTCCGACCAGACCGAGTGCCGCGAGGTGGGCGACGGCCCCCGCGATGCGGGCGGGAGAGCCGAAACGCGCGCGGCGGGACGGCGCGGCCGGAGCGTCGGAGCCGGCCGGCGCGGCGGAGCTCGAGGGCGCGGAGAGGCGTGCCGTCGTGGCGAGGGTGTCCGCGGGCGGCGGGGGGAAGGGGGCCGTTGTCATGCCCACCACGCTAGGCCGGGCCGTCGGGCGGCGCCGCCCGGTCAGCCCCCGCGCGCATTCGGGTTATCCCGAACGGCCGGCGGGCCCGCGGCATCCCTCCCGGAATCGGAGAACCGCGCCGGAATCGGACGTTCCGGCCGAGATTGTCCGAGAACAGCGCACATCTCCGACGGCGCGACGGCGGGGAGGAGGGATGCCGCCACCCGCGGCATCCCTCCGGAATCGGAGAACCGCGCCGGATTCGGACGATTCGGCCGAGATTGTCCGAGAACAGCGCACATCTCCGACGGCGCGACGGCGGGGAGGAGGGATGCCGCCACCCGCGGCATCCCTCCGGAATCGGAGAACCGCGCCGGAATCGGATGTTCCGGGCCAGATTGTCCGAGAACAGCGCGATTCTCCGAATCCGGCACACCCCAGGCGGCGCGACGCGGATGCCGGGCCGCGCGCGGCTCAGGACAGGTCGTCGGCCGTCAGCCAGCCGGTGTCGAGCAGCAGGCTCTCGATGTCGCGCGCACGGACCACGCTCGCGCCGGCCGTGGCGGACGGGACGCCGTCGAGACCCGCCGGCTCGCTGCCGTCCACGCGCGGGGCGTCGCCGTCCAGCAGCGCCTGCACGGCATCGGCCGCCCACGGCACGAGCTCCCGCGGGTCGACGAAGACCGTCGCGTCCACGATCCCGTCGCGGAGGGCCTGCACAATCGCCAAGTCGCCGCCGGAGCCGACGACGGTCACCTGCCCGGCGAGCTCCGCGTCGAGGTCGGGACCGGGCGACGGCGAGGCCGTGGGCGTGGAGGAGGGACTTCCGGATGCCGAGGGCGACGGGGTCGCGTCATCGGGCAGCGGCGTGGTGAGCGCGGTGACGACGCCGCGGGTCGTGGCGTCGGTGAGGGCGAGGATGGCGGTCGGGGCCGCGGCGGTGTCCTCGGCGCTGCCCGCGACGTCCGTCTCCTCGGGGGCCAGCAGCGCCCGCGTGCGCCTCTCGGCCGCGGTGGCGTCGTCGTCCCCCGTCGTCGCGGCGTCGTCGAGCGTGGCCCCGGCGACGATCTCGATGCGCCCGTCGGCGACGGCGGCATCCAGCACTTCCCGTGCCGCGTCGTAGCGGCGCACCGCCCACGCGTCCTCGGCATCCCCGGTCAGCACGGCCACGCGCGGCGGTGTCGACGGCGCGTCGTCATCGGTCGCGGCATCCGGGAGGTCCGACAGCAGCGCCTGGGCCTGCGCCCGTCCGAGCGCCTCCGGATCCACCGCGGCGGCGAACCCCGCCCCCGGCAGTGCGAGAGCGCGTTCGAAGGTCACGATCGGGATGCCGTCCGCGACGGCCGTCTGCAGGGCCACGTCCAGGTCGTCGACGGACAGGGGCGCGACGACCACCGCGTCCGCGCCCTTGGTGAGCATGTTCTGCACCTGCGAGCCCTGTGTGCGGGCGTCGCCCGCCGCGAACTGGACGTCGACGCGGTAGCCGCGGCCGGTGAGCTCGTCCCGGAGGGCCTCGCCCGCGCGGGCCCACTGGGCGTCGTCCGACTGCGGCAGTGCGACGCCGATCACGCCGGCGCCGTCGCTGGTCCCGGTGGTGCGCGCCGTCGAGGAGGTGCATCCCGCGGCCAGCGCCGCCACGGCGAGGAGCCCCGCCACGAGAGCGGCGGTGCGGCGGCGGGAGGGCGTGGTCACCCTCCCGATTGTGCCCCACCGCGGCGGCGGGACCCGGCCGCGGCAACGGGACGCCCCGCCCCGCCGGGCCCCGTGCGAACGACGGACGCCCCGCCGCAGCAGCGACGGGGCGTCCGGGAGAGCCGGCGACGGCTCAGCCGCGGGTGCGGTTCTTGTTGTAGACGTCGAACGCGACGGCGAGCAGGAGCACGAGGCCCTTGATGAACTGCTGCACATCGGTCGAGATGCCCATGAGCGACATGCCGTTGTTCAGCACACCCATGACCAGACCACCGGCGATGGCGCCGACCACGCGGCCCACACCGCCCTGCACGGCCGCACCACCGATGAACGCGGCAGCAATGGCATCCAGCTCGAACAGGTTTCCGGCACCGGGACCGGCCGAGTTCAGGCGGCCCGTGAAGACGATGCCCGCGAGCGCGGCCAGCGTGCCCATGTTGACGAACAGCATGAAGTCGACGCGACGGGTCTTGATGCCCGACAGCTTCGCCGCGGTGCGGTTGCCGCCGATGGCGTAGATGTGACGACCGAAGACGCTGCGGCTCATGACGACCGAGTAGCCGATGATGAGCACGGCCAGGACGACGAGCACGATCGGAGTGCCGCGCGAGTTCGGGGCGACGCCCAGCAGGTACGTGAGGTACGCGATGAGCGCGCCGCCGCCGATGATCTTGAACAGGAACCAGACCTGGGGCTCGTTCTGCAGCTCGAGAGCGGCGCGCTTGGCGCGCTGGCGCACCTGGGTCACGACGAAGAGCACGAGCGTCAGCACACCGAGGCCGACGGTGATCCACTCCGCCGGGGACGACGAGGCCGGGAACAGGTCGGGGAAGAGGTAGCCGCCGCCGAGCTGGCGGTACTCGCTCGGGAAGGGGGTGATCTGGGTGTTGCCCAGGGTCATCTGCGTGAGACCACGGAACAGGAGCATGCCCGCCAGGGTCACGATGAACGCGGGTATGCCCACGTACGCCACCCAGAAGCCCTGCCACATGCCGACCACCGCGCCCAGGATCAGCGACAGCGTGATGCCGAGCCACCAGGGCAGACCCCACTGGACGATCAGCACGCCGGAGACGGCGCCGACGAACGCCGCGACCGAGCCGACCGAGAGGTCGATGTGGCCGGCGATGATGATCATCACCATGCCGATCGCGAGGATCAGGATGTAGCTGTTCTGGACGATGATGTTCGAGACGTTGCCCGGGGTGAGCAGACGGCCGCCGGTGAGCGCCTGGAACAGCAGGACGATCACGATCAGGGCGATGAAGATGCCGATCTCGCGCAGACGCGAGGTGAGGAAGGGGATGATGCCCCCGGCGCCGCCGGGCGCGCCCCCGACGGGACCGCGGGGGGTTCCGCCCGGACCTGCCTGGGTCGCGGTGTTGTCAAGCGCTGACATGGTCGGCTTCCTTCTCCTTCGTCATGAGCACCATGAGGGCCTCGGGGGTCGCTTCCTCGATGGGCAGCTGACCGGTGATGTGTCCCTCGCTGAGGGTGTAGATGCGGTCGCAGATGCCGAGCAGCTCGGGGAGCTCCGAGGAGATCACCAGCACGCCCTTCCCCTGCGCCGCGAGAGAGTTGATGATCGTGTAGATCTCGTATTTGGCGCCGACGTCGATGCCGCGCGTCGGCTCGTCGAGGATGAGCACCTCGGGGTCGGAGTACAGCCACTGCGACAGCACGACCTTCTGCTGGTTGCCGCCGGAGAGCTTGCCGACCACGACGTCCACCGACGGCGCCTTGATGTTCATCGACTGGCGGTACCGGTTGGCGACGAGGTACTCCTGGTCACCGTCGACCCAGCCGCCCTTGGCGAGCTTGCGCATGCCGGCGAGCGAGATGTTCCGCTTGATGGTGTCGATGAGGTTGAGCCCGGCGCCCTTGCGGTCCTCGGTCACGTAGGCCAGTCCGCTGCGGATGGCCGCGGGGACGCTGGAGGTGTCCGCCTTCTGTCCGCGGATGTAGACCTCGCCGGAGATGCGCGACCCGAAGCTCTTGCCGAACACGCTCATCGCGAGCTCGGTGCGGCCGGCGCCCATGAGGCCCGCGATGCCCACGACCTCGCCCGCGCGGACGGTGAGGTTCGCATCGTGGATGACGGTGCGCGAGGCGTCCGTCGGGTGGTGGACCGTCCAGTCCGCGATGCGCAGGACCTCCTCGCCGATCTCGACGTCGCGGTCCGGGTAGCGGTTCTCGAGCTCGCGACCGACCATGCCGCGGATGATGCGGTCCTCGCTGGTGCCGCCGGTGGCGACGTCCAGGGTCTCGATCGTGCGACCGTCGCGGATGATCGTGACCTCGTCGGCGATCGCGCGGATCTCGTTGAGCTTGTGGCTGATGATGATGCTCGTGATCCCCTGCCCCTTGAGGTGGCGGATCAGGTCGAGCAGGTGGGCCGAGTCGTCGTCGTTCAGGGCGGCGGTCGGCTCGTCGAGGATGAGGAGTTTGACGTCCTTCGACAGCGCCTTGGCGATCTCGACCAGCTGCTGCTTGCCGACGCCGATCTCGTTCACGGGGACGTCGGGGCTGTCGCCCAGGCCCACGCGGGCCAGGAGCTTGGATGCCTCCCGGTTGGTGGCATCCCAGTCGATCAGGCCGCGCTGGGTGATCTCGTTGCCGAGGAAGATGTTCTCCGCGATCGAGAGGTAGGGGCTCAGCGCGAGCTCCTGGTGGATGATGACGATACCGGCCGCTTCGCTGTCGCGGATGTCCTTGAACTCGACGGTCTGACCGTCGAAGACGATCTCGCCGCGGTAGTCGCCGGCGGGGTACACACCGCTCAGCACCTTCATCAGAGTGGACTTGCCGGCGCCGTTCTCGCCGCAGATGGCGTGGACGGATCCCCGCTCGACGGTCAGCGACACGTCCGAGAGCGCGATGACGCCGGGGAACTCCTTGGTGATCGAGCGCATCTCGAGGATGGTGCTCACGAGGTCCTCCTTGGTCGACCGGCTCGTGGCCGGTCTGGGGTGGTGGAGAGGAGTCCGTCACGCGGCGGACTCGCGGGAGCCTCCGCCGCGACCGAGGGGTCTCGGCCGCGGCGGAGGCGGGTGGGAGGGCCGGAGCCCTCCCGGTGGGATCAGCCCAGGTCGGCCTCGGAGTAGTAACCGCTGTCGACGAGGATCTCCTTGTAGTTGTCCTTCGTCACGATCGTCGACTCGAGCAGATACGAGGGGACGACCTTCTCGCCGTTGTCGTAGGTCTCGGTGTCGTTGACCTCGGGCTCCTCGCCCTTGCGGATCGAGTCCACCATCGAGACGGCCTGCTTGGCCAGCTCGCGGGTGTCCTTGAAGATCGTCGAGTACTGCTCGCCGGCGATGATCGACTTGATCGAGCCGACCTCTGCGTCCTGACCGGTGATGACCGGGAGGTCGCTGGCGGAGTAGCCGCCCGAGGTGAGGGCCGAGATGATGCCGATCGACAGACCGTCGTAGGGCGACAGGACACCGTTCAGCTTGGTGTCGCCGATGACGGTGAGGATGTTCTCCATGCGCTCCTGCGCGGTCTCGGGCAGCCAGCGGAGGATCGCGGCCTGGCCGAACTCCGTCTGACCGGACGGGACCGTCAGCACACCCGAGTCCAGGTAGGGCTGAAGGGTGTCGATGGCACCGTTCCAGAAGAACGTGGCGTTGTTGTCGTCGGGGCTACCGGCGAACAGCTCGACGTTGAACGGACCGGCGGCGCCGGTCTCGTTGCCCGACTCGTCCAGGACGCCCAGGCCCGTCAGCAGCGACGTGGCCTGCTGGACGCCGACCTGGTAGTTGTCGAAGGTCGTGTAGTAGTCGACGTTCTCGGTGCCGTTGATGAGACGGTCGTACGCGATGACGGGGATGTCCTGGTCGGCGGCCTGCTGCAGGACGTCGGTCAGGGTGGTGCCGTCGATGGAGGCGATGATCAGGGCGTTGGCGCCCGAGGTGATCATGTTCTCGATCTGCGAGACCTGGGTGGGGATGTCGTCGTTGGCGTACTGCAGGTCGACGGTGTAGCCGAGCTCCTCGAGCTGCGACTTGACGTTGTTGCCGTCCGCGATCCAGCGCTCCGACTGCTGCGTCGGCATCGCGACGCCGATGACGCCGCCCGACTCGCCGTCGCCCTCGGCTGCGCCGCCGCCGCTGCGGTCGCCGCCGCAGCCCGTGAGGCTGAGCGCGAGGACGGCAGCCCCGGCGACCATGGTGAGCATGCTGTGCTTCTTCACTCTGGTTCCCTTCGTTGGGTTGATGTGTCGGTCCCTCCACGCGGAGTCCACCGTTGCCAGCGTTCCCGGAGTCATGAGGGTGCATCGCTCGGCGGGGCGAAACGAGGCCGGTCGGAGACCGCGGGCCCGTTCGGGCGTCCCGCGTCGTTCGAAACGTCTTCGTCTCGACGGATCCGCTCCGCAGCGAGTCCCGTCGGCTGATGTGTCACCGTCATGTGACCGTTCACATTGTGTGTGTGATGCTACTCCCCATTCCCGCGGAAGTGTCAAGTCCGGATGCGTAGCGAGTGTCGCCGTTGCCGAAACGTGACGAAGTCAGCGCGACGGGGGCGCCGTCGAGGACCGCACCACCAGGCGCAGGTGGTCCGGCTGCTGCTCCTCCAGGTCGGGGATCGTCACGCCGAGAGCGGCGAGCAGGTCGGTGACGGCGCGGTGGCCGATCCCCGGGAAGTCCTGCCGGACCGTCGTCAACGGCGGCCAGAGGTGGGCCGACTCCGGCACGTCGTCGAAGCCGACGACCGAGATGTCCTCGGGCACCGAGCGGCCGATGGCGCGCACCGCGTGCATGAACCCGAGGGCCATGTGGTCGTTGCCGGCGAAGACGGCCGTGGCGTCCTCGAAGCGCAGCAGCTCCAGGCCGGCCTCGAACCCGAACTGCGCCGTCCAGTCGCCGAGGACCGGCGGTCGGATCGAGAGGTCGCTGGCATCCATCTCCAGGAGATAGCCCCGCATGCGGTGCTCGGCCTCCAGCCAGTCGCGCGGGCCGGCGATGTGGAGGATGCGACGATGACCCAGCTCCACGAGATGGCGGACGGCCGCCCGGGCGCCGGCGACCTGGTCGTTGTGGGAGGACGCGCCGGCCGAGCCGGTGGAGGAGACGATCTGGACCGGGACCGGGAGGCGCATCTCGTCGAGGATCGGCACGACACGCGACTGCGGGGCCACCGCGATGAGCCCCTCGACGGACTGCTGCATGAGGTGGTCGATCGAGGCGCGCACGTCGTCCGGGTCGCTCGTGGCGAGGTTGGTGACCGTCAGGCGGTAGCCGGCCGCGCGCGCGGCGGACTCGACCGCCTGGATCATGGCCGCGACGCCGTACGTCGCCGCCCGCGGCCCGAGGACGCCGATGAGACGCGAGCGGCTGCTGGCGAGCGCGCGGGCCGCCTGGTTCGGGACGAACTTCAGCTCCGCGATCGCCGACCGCACCTTGGCGGCGGTCTCGGGGCGCAGCTGCGAGCTGTTGTTGATCACGCGGGAGACGGTCTGGTACGACACTCCGGCGAGACGGGCGACGTCGCGGATGCTCGGGGCACGCCCCGTGTCCGGCGTTTCGGTGTCGCTCATTCGTCCGCTCCATCGCGTCGGCCCCGCGCTCTTGCGTGACCGGTCACACGAGAATAACGCCTCCGCGCCGTCGCGCCACCTCGACCGGGCCGGACCGGCCGTTCCGGCGGCTACGCTCGTTGCCATGACTGGACTGCACTGGGGCATCCTCGCCACGGGCGGCATCGCGCACGCCTTCACCTCCGACCTGCGCACCGCGGGTCTCGACGTCGTCGCCGTCGGCTCGCGCCGCCTCGACAGCGCCCGCGCGTTCGCGGCGGAGTACGACATCCCGCACGCGCACGGGTCGTACGAGGAGCTCGTCGCGGACCCCGACGTCGACATCGTCTACATCGCCACGCCCCACCCCGGCCACGTCGACAATGCGCTGCTCGCCCTCGACCACGGCAAGCACATCCTCGTCGAGAAGCCGTTCACGCTGAACGCCGAGGAGGCCGCGCTGATCCGCGACCGCGCCGCCGAGAAGGGCCTGCTCGCCATGGAGGCGATGTGGACCCGCTACCTCCCGCACATGGTGCGCATCCGCGAGATCCTCGCCGCCGGGACCCTCGGCGAGATCCGCGTCGTGTCGGCCGACCACACGCAGAAGATCTCCACCGACCCGGCCCACCGACTCAACGCCCTCGAGCTCGGGGGCGGGGCGCTCCTGGACCTCGGCATCTACCCCATCTCCTTCGCCGTCGACGTGCTGGGGCTGCCGGAGCAGATCACCGCGCTGGCCCGCCTGTCCGACGCGGGGAGCGACGCGGAGGTCGCGACGGCGTTCGTCCACCCGGGCGGAGCGGTCTCGACGACCGTGTCGTCCTCGCGCGGCGCCGGGACGAACCTGGCCCAGATCGTCGGCACCGAGGCCCGCATCGAGATCGACCGCGTCTGGTACACCCCGACGTCGTTCCGCGTCGTCCGGCCCGACGGCGAGGTCGTCGAGGAGTTCCGCACCGAGATCGAGGGACGCGGCATGCAGTTCCAGGCCCTCGCCGCCGAGCGTCTCGCGGCCGCGGGGCAGCGCGACAGCGACGTCCTCCCCCTCGACGAGACCGTCGCGATCATGGGCGTGCTCGACGAGGTCCGCCGTCAGATCGGCGTGACCTACCCCGGCGGGCGCTGAGCCCGCGGCATCCCTCCGCCCTCCCCGTTCCCGGGCAGTCCGGTCCGCCGTCCGGCTGGCTGTCCGGCGGGGCCGGGCGGGCTGACCGTCGTGCGGAGATCGGGCCGACACGCCGCGGCCCGCTCCCCCGGAGACGGCGTGTCGTCGACGGACTCCGCACGACGGCCGGCCGCAGGGACGGGCCGAGGACTGGCACGCCGGTCCCGGGACGGGTGAGGATGGATGCCATGCCCGACTCCCCCGCCGCCCGCGTCGCCGTCTATCTGGACTTCGACAACATCGTGATGTCCTGGTACGACCGCGTCCACGGCCGGAACGCCTACTCCCGCGACCGTCAGCGCATCGGTGAGAACCCGATGGATCCCGAGATCGCGGAACGGCTGACCAAGGCGACGATCGACGTGGGTGCCGTCATCGACTACGCGGCATCCTTCGGCACCCTCGTGCTCACGCGGGCGTACGCCGACTGGTCCGCGCCGGTGAACGCCGAGTACCGCTCGCAGCTCGTCGCGCGCGCCGTCGACCTCGTGCAGCTGTTCCCTGCGGCCGCGTACGCCAAGAACGGCGCCGACATCCGCCTGGCCGTGGACACGGTCGAGGACATGTTCCGCCTCCCCGACCTCACGCACGTGGTCATCGTCGCCGGCGACAGCGACTACGTCCCGCTCGCGCAACGATGCAAGAGACTCGGCCGCTACGTCGTCGGGGTCGGTGTCGCCGGATCGACGGCGAAGTCGCTGGCCGCGGCCTGCGACCGGTTCGACGCGTACGACTCCCTCCCCGGCATCCCGAACCTCGCCGAGACGAAGAAGGAGACCACCCCGTCGCGTCCGCGCGCCCGCAAGCGGTCGCAGGATCCCGCGGTGAACCTCCTCGAGCGGGCGATGCAGCTGGAGGCCGAGCGCGCCGACGGCGAATGGCTGCACGCCTCGGCTGTAAAAGACCTCATGAAGCGCCTCGACCCGTCGTTCAGCGAGAAGGCGCTGGGTTTCCGCAGCTTCTCCGACTTCCTCAAGGCGCAGACCGGCGTCGCCGAGGTGGACGAGGAGTCGAACGTCGTGCAGGTGCGCCGCCCGTCCTGACGACGCCCGTCACGGAGCAGTCGGGCCGGGCCGCCGGCCCGGCGGACGCCGCTACCGCCGCGCGGCGCCGGGAGCGACGTGCTCGAGCACCGTCTCCCATGCCGAGCTAAGCGTGACCTGTCCCTGCGCGTTGTCGTACCGCCCGGCGTCCACCACCTCGACCTGCGCGGCCGGGATCCGGTCCCGGTACCACTCGGCGTCGGCGGCATCCGGTGTCCCGCCCTCGCCGATGAGCACGAGCGTGCGCGCCGGCAGATCATCCAGCATGGGCGTCTGCATGTCGCGCGACAGGGCGTCGCTCGGGCTCAACACCCCGACGAGCGCGAGCCGGTCGACCCGCGCTCCCATCGCCGCCGCGAGGTGGACGGCGATGGGACCGGCGGACCGCTCGCCGACGAGGCCGACCGTGGTCTCGGGCGCCTCGCGCTCCATCAGGTCCTTGAGGGCGTCGACGGTGAGACCGGCCGGCGTCTGTCCGCCGAAGGCGGGCGGGTCCTCGAGCTCGGGGGCGTCCAGGCCGATCGCGACGATGCGCACGTCGTGACCCGAGGTGATGCGCGGGTCGGGATCGGTCGTGGCGACGGCGCCGGTGCGCAGGACGAACACGGCCCGCGGGGCCCCGGGGGTGCCGAAGCTGCGGTACTCGAGCTCGCCGTCGAGCCAGGGGGCACGGCTCATGCGTCCGCTCCTTCCATCGGGGCTGCGGTAGCGCCCGGGAGGAGCGACCGCAGCGTGCTGATCGTGTCGGCCTCGGCGGCCGTCTTGTCGGAGCGGTACGCCTTGACGCGCGCGAAACGCAGCGCGACACCGCCCGGGTAGCGCACGGAGCGCTGCACCCCGTCGATGGCGATCTCGACGACGGTGTCGGGGGTGACCCGGATGCCACCGGGCACGGCCCCGTTCGCGCGCTCGGCGAAGTGGTCGGTCTGCCACCGGAGCAGCTCGTCGGTCAGGCCCTTGAACGTCTTGCCGACCATGACGAAGCCGCCGGACTCGCCGAACACCCCCTCGGGGTCGCGCGCGCCGAGGTGGAGGTTGGACAGCCAGTCGGACCGGCGGCCGGAGCCTCGTTCGAGCCCGAGCACGACCAGGTCGAACGTGTGCACCGGCTTGACCTTGAGCCAGCTCTTGCCGCGACGACCGGCCGTGTAGGCGGCGTCGACGCCCTTGACCATGACCCCCTCGTGCCCCGCCGCCAGGGCGTCGCGGGCGAAGGCGTCGGCGGCATCCGGATCGTCCGTGATCAAAGCCGGGATACGCCACGGGCCGGCGATCCGCTCCAGCTCGGCCTGCCGTGCTTCGAGCGGCTCGTCGACGAGGTCGCGCCCGTCGACGTGCAGCACGTCGAAGAACCACGGGCGCAGGGCGATCTCGCGGGCGGTCTCGGCGCCGAACCGCGCCATCGTGTCCTGGAACGGGCGAGGTGCCCCGTCCTCGTCGAGCGACAGCGTCTCGCCGTCGAGGATGACGTCGTGCACGGGCAGCGAGCGGGCGACCTCCACGATCTCGGGCACCCGGTGCGTGACGTCGGCGAGCGTGCGCGTGTAGACGCGTACGTCGTCTCCGCTGCGGTGCACCTGCACGCGGGCGCCGTCGAGCTTGTACTCGATCGACGCGCGGCCGGCCGTCGCGAGGGCGTCCGCCACGGACGTCGCGGTCGAGGCCAGCATGGGCTGCACGCCGCGTCCGACGACGAGGCCGACGGCGTCCAGATCGTCCTCGGTGCCGGTGAGCGCGACGACCGCCGTCTCGCCGAGGTCGCCCGACAGCATCGCCGCGCGCCGCACCGCCGCCCCGTCGCGCGCGGACGCCCGCGCGACCGCGTCGAGCAGGACCCCCTCGAGGGCACCGGTCCGCAGCTCCCCGGTCATGATGCGGATGAGCAGGGCCCACTCCGAGGCGGTCGCCCGCCCGGCGAGATCGTCGATCACCGCGGCGCGCACCGCCCCCGATCCGGCACCGCCGATGTCGAGGAGCCGCGAGAAGGCGGCATCCACGTCGAGGATCGTCAGCGACGGGGTCCCGGCGTGCTCGCCGGAGCGCGCGGACAGGGTGCGCCACCCGACGCCGAGCCGGCCCTGCCGCGGCGACGCCGTGAGCAGGCCGATCGCGGGCACGATCTCGTCCGCGTCGAGCCGCCCGACGAGACCCGCGAGCGCGTCGACCTTCGCGAGGCGCGAGCGGGTGCCGGCCACGGCCACCAGGGCGGTCTCGAGTTCGGCGAAGAGCATGAGGGCATCCTGGCATCCCCCTCCGACATCCCCGGACGGGTTGCGCTCGCGCCGCTCGGGGAGGGACGGATGCCGCCCCGGGCCGGCCCCGCCGAGAACAGATCGTCGGCGTGCTCGCAACCCCCATTCCGATGTCGGAGGCCTGGAGTGTGCTGGACCCCTCTCCAGGAAAGAGGTCCCGTGAACGCTCCCGCCACCGCCGAACAGTCCGCCCGTACCGCCCGCGAGGTGTTCGGCTGGGACGACCTGCTGCCCGGCCAGGCGGAGGCGATCGACGCCGTCGTCGGCGGGCGGGACACGCTGGTGGTGTTCCCCACCGGCGCGGGCAAGTCGGCCGTGTACCAGATCGCCGGCTGCGAGCTGGGCGGGACGACCGTCGTGATCTCCCCGCTCCTGGCGTTGCAGCGCGATCAGATCGACTCCATCGACGCCGCCCCCGACGCGCCCGCCGCCGTCGCCCTGAACTCCCGCACCCGCGCCGCGGCGCGGAAGGCCGCCTGGGAGGCCATCGAGGGCGGCGACGCGGTGTATGCGTTCCTCGCCCCGGAGCAGCTCGCGAACCCCGAGGTGTTCGACCGTCTCGTCGCCGCCGACGTGCGCCTCGTCGTCATCGACGAGGCCCATTGCGTCTCGGCGTGGGGGCACGACTTCCGCCCGGACTACGCCCGTCTCGGCGACATGATCGACGCGCTCGGCCACCCGCCCGTGCTGGCGCTGACGGCGACGGCATCCGGTCCCGTGCGCGACGACATCGTCGCCAGCCTGCGCATGCGCGACCCGCACCTCGAGGTGCGGGGCATGGACCGGCCCGAGATCCATCTCGCCGTCCGCCGACACGAGGAGGACGACGAGAAACGCCGCGCGGTCGTCGACGACGTCCTCGGCGAGGAGGGCGCCGTCCTGCTGTACGTCGCCACCCGCACGGAGACCGACGCTTACGCCGCCGAGCTCGTCGAGCACGGACGGCGCGCCGCGGCCTACCACGGCGGCATGGCGCAGAAGCGCCGGGACGAGGTGCACGCCGCGTGGAGCGCGGGCGAGCTCGACGTGGTCGTGGCGACCTCGGCGTTCGGAATGGGCGTCGACAAGCCGGACGTGCGTCTGGTCGTGCACGCCGACGTGACCGAGTCGCTCGACTCCTACGCGCAGGAGATCGGCCGCGCCGCCCGGGACGGGCAGCCGGCGCGCGCGATCCTGCATTACCGTGCGGAGGACTTCTCGCTGCGGTCCTTCTTCGCCGGCGGGCACAGCAGGAAGGCGGACGTCGCGGGGGTGTGGGATGTCCTGCGCTCCGCGGACGGCCCCCTGCGGGCCAAGGCGGTCGCCGAGAAGGGCGGACGCAGCACCCGCGCGATCGGCCGCGTGCTGAACCAGCTGGTCGCCACCGGACTGGCGGCGGCGGGCGCCGACGGGGTGCGGGCGGCGACGGATGCCTCCGCGGGCGACGCCGTGTCCGCGGTGCGCGAGCGCGACGAGGCCGACGAGCGCATCCGTACCTCGCGCATCGAGATCATGCGGGGCTACGCCGAGACGGTGCACTGCCGCCGACGGGCGCTGCTGGAGTACTTCGGCGTCGACTCCCCCGCGCGCTGTGAATCCTGCGATCGGTGCGACGCGACGGATGCCGCCGACACGGACACGTCGGCGACGGAGCACGACCAGGACGGTCTGTCCATCGACGCCTTGGTCGAGCACGAGGAGTTCGGCTCGGGCACGATCATGGGCGTCGAGGACGACCGGTTGACGGTGTTCTTCCCCGACCACGGCTACAAGGTGCTCGCCCGCTCGGCTCTGAAGCGCGGCATCCTGGAGCTCGGCCAGGCCGCCTGACGCGCCGCGCCGGCGTTCGGGGCGTGATTCGTGCACGGGGACGACCGCTGACCGCCCCGGTGCACATCCCGCGCCCCGAACCGGACGACCGCCGCGGCGTCAGGCCCGACGTGTCGCCCAGACGGCCCACGCCACGAGGACCGGCTGCAGGAACAGGCGCACGAAGCGGGCGCGGTCGGTGCTCAGGCCCGGCGCCGAGCGGCCCGTCCGCCACTGGTGGACGTTGCCCGGGAACACCGCGACGAAGAACGCCGCGATCGCCGCGCCCACTCGTCCCCGCTCGCGAGGCAGCGCGACCAGGGCGGTCCCCAGCAGGATCTCGAGGGCACCGGATGCCACGACGACGGCGTCCTTGTCGGTGTGCAGCATCCGCGTCGCCCACCCCGGCACGACGATGCGGTACCCGCGCCGCCCCCAGGTGAGGTGCGAGACCCCCGCCCCGACGAGCAGCAGTGCGAGCGCCCCTCGCGCAGCGGAACGGACGGTGAGACCTCGACGGCGCGGCATCCGGTCAGTCTGCCATCCGCCGACGCGCCCGGGGCCGCCACGGCCGGCGCCCGGGCCCGTCACGGCCGGCGCCTGCGTCGTCACCGCGGCAGCGGCCGGCACCGCCCCGGCGCCCGGGCCCGTCGCCGCGGCAGGTGCGCCGGGCGCGGTCACCGCGGCAGGCGCGGCACCGACGAGAGGAGACGGGCGGTGTAGGGGTGCGCCGGCCGCGACAGGACGTCCGCGGTCGGCCCCTCTTCGACCAGGCGTCCGCCCTCGAGCACGGCGACGCGGGCGCAGAGGGCGGCGACGACGGTGAGGTCGTGCGAGACAAGCAGCATCCCGATGCCCCGCTCGGCCGCCAGCCGCTGGAACAGCTCGATCACCTGCAGGCGCACGCTCGTGTCGAGGGCGCTCACCGGCTCGTCGGCCAGCAGCAGCCGCGGCTCGGGCGCGAGGGCGCGGGCGATCGCGATGCGTTGCCGCTGTCCGCCCGAGAACGCCTCCGGGTAGCGGCCGGCCGCGTCGGCGGGGAGCCCCACGTCGGCCAGCAGCGCGGCCACCCGTGCCCGACGGTCGCCGGGGATGCCGAGCGAGCGCAGCGGCTCGGCGATCGAGTCGCCGACGGTCATGCGGGGGTCCAGCGACGAGAACGGGTCCTGGTACACCGGCTGCACCGCGCGGCGGTAGTCCCGCAGCGCCGCGCGCCGCCCGGTCGGCAGCGGCGTCCCGTCGAAGCGCACGGTGCCGGAGGTCGGTGCCTGCAGCCCCAGGGCGACGCGCAGCAGCGAGGTCTTGCCCGCCCCCGATTCGCCCACGAGCCCGACGCTCTCCCCCGGTGCCAGCGCGAGCGACACGTCGTGCAGCACCGGACGTCCGCTGCGGTAGGCGAACGCGATGTTCTCGAGCGACAGGATGGGCGCGGCGGTGCCGGTCATCGGGGTCCCTCCGGCAGCAGGTCGTCGAGGGCACGGGATGCCGCGACGAGCTGCTGCGTGTACGGATCGACGGGCGCGGAGACGAGCGTGGCCGTGTCGGCGACCTCCACCTGCCGGCCGTCCTTCATGACGAGCACGCGGTCGGTCATCCGGGTGACGACGGGGAGGTCGTGGCTGATGAACAGCAGCGCCATCCCGCGCTCCGACACCTCGCGCTGCAGCAGGTCGAGCACCCCGGCCTGCACCGTCACGTCGAGGGCGGTCGTCGGCTCGTCCGCGATCAGCAGGCGCGGCGAGCCGGCGAGGGCGAGGGCGATGGCCACACGCTGACGTTGACCGCCGGAGATCTCGTGGATGTAGCTCCGCGCGATGCGCTCCGGCTCGGGCAGCTGGACGTCGGCCAAGGCGTCGAGCACGGCACGGCGCAGCGCATCTCCGCGGAGTCCGCGATGCCGGGCGAGCGGCCAGGTCAGCTGCTTGCCCACCCGCATGAGCGGGTCGAGCGAGGCGAGCGGCTCCTGGAACACCGCGCCGAGCACCGTACCGCGGACCCGATCGAGTCGGCGTTGCGGCGCCGTCACGGCATCCACGGTCCCCTCCCCGGTGCTGATCCGGGCGCTCCCGCGGGCGCGGAGCGGGTGCGCGAGGAGGCCGAGGGCGGCCAGGGCGGTGAGGGACTTGCCGGAGCCGGACTCGCCGATGATGCCGAGGCGCTCGCCCGGCGCGATCGACACGGTGACCGCCTCGACGAGCGACCGGTCGTCGAGGTCGACGCCGAGCGCATCGAGGTCCAGGAGCGGCGCGGTCATCGGATGCTCCTCGAGGCGGGGTCGGCGACGTCCCGCACGCCGTCGGCGAGCAGGTTGATGCCGATGATCGTCATGACCAGCAGGATGCCGGGGAGCAACGCCGCCGTCGGAGCGACGGTCACCGTGCTCTGCGCCTCCTGCAGCATCCGCCCCCAGGACGCGTTCGGCGGGGGCGAGCCCAGACCGAGGTACGACAGGGAGGCCTCGGCGATCACGGCCCCGCCGAACTGCAGCGCGAGCGGGACGATGAGGGTGGGCCACACGTTGGGCAGGACGTGCCGGCCGACGATGCCGACGACCCCCGTGCCCGACGTGCGCGCGGCGGTGACGAAGTCGCGGCCGAGGACGCGCACCGCCGTCACGCGGGTGAGGCGCGCCACCACGGCGGAGCCGGCGAGCCCGATGGCGAGGATCGCCGACTCCAGCGACGTCCCCCGCCACGCGACGATCAGCATCGCCAGGAGGAGGGTGGGGAACGCGATGGCGATGTCGAGCAGACTCGACACCGCGTCGTCGACGAGCGGCCCCGCGATCGCGGCGACGAGTCCGACGAGGATCCCGACCACCGCGGCGATCGCCACGGACCCGACGCCGACGAGCATCGCCAGACGGGCGCCGACCATGAGCTGCGAGAACAGGTCGCGCCCGAGACGGTCGGTCCCCGCCCAATGCTCGGCGCCCGGGGGCAGCAGCCGGCCGCCGCCGGTCTCCTCGGGGGAGAACGGCGTCCAGAACAGCGAGACGACCGCGACGACCGCGATCAGGCCGAAGAGCACCGCCCCGACGGCGAGGTTGATCGAGCGGCGACGGGCACGGCGCGGCGCACGCGGCTCGGTGACGACGGCGACGGCGGCGGTGCTCATGCGACCGCCTTCGCGCGCCGGTTGCCCGACAGCGTCCCCCGCAGGCGCGGGTCGATCAGGCGCTGCGCCACGTCGGCGACGAAGCCGAGCAGGAGGACGAGGGCGGTGGAGAACAGGATGACCCCCTGGACGCTCGGGAAGTCCTGCTCGCGGATGGCGACGAGGAGCATGTCGCCGAGCCCGGGCAGAGCGAAGACCCGTTCGATGATGACGGCGCCGACGAACGTCGTGGACAGCTGGATGGCCAGGATCGAGATCACCGGGACCACGGCGTTGCGGATGCCGTGACGACGCAGCGCCGTGCCGAAGCCCTGTCCCGTCGCGCGGGCGGCGCGGAGGTACTGCTGCCCGAGAACGTCGAGGGTGGCGCTGCGGACGTACCGCGCCAGGTCGCTGCCGGCGACGATCGCGATCGTGACGACGGGCAGGGTCAGCGCGAAGAGGGCGGCACCCGGATCCTCCCAGTCGCGGCGCGGGAAGCCGCCGGCCGGGAACAGGCGCCAGTTCAACGAGAGCAGACCGACCAGCAGGATGCCGACCCAGAACACCGGGACGGCCCCGCCCAGCTGCGACAGCGCGGAGAACGCGCTGCCGTACCAGGTGCGCGACTTCCACGCGGCGAGGAAGCCGACCGGCACGGCGATGACCACCGAGAGGAGGAACGACAGCAGCGTCAGCGGCAGCGTGACGTTCAGGCGCCGGATGATCTCGTCGCCGACCGGCAGCCGGTTCGTGAAGCTCTGCCCGAGGTCGAGGGTGGCGAGCTGCCCGACGTAGTCGAGGAACTGCTGCCACAGCGGCCGGTCCACGCCGAGGCGGGCGGCCGCCGCCGCGATCTCGGCGTCGGTCGCCCCCACGGAGATGAGGGAGAAGACCGGGTTGCCGAGCACGCGCAGCACGACGAACAGGATCACCACCGCCAGCGCGAGCGCCAGCAGCAGCAATCCTGTCCGTCGGAGCAGATAACGCCCGATGATCAGCCCTTCTGGATGCCGCTGACGTAGAACAGCGAGTTGAGGCCGTTCTCGGGCACGCCCGTCACACCCGGGGCGGCGACGCGCAGCTGGGGGTTGAGGTAGAGCCACACGCTCGCGGCGTCGTCGGAGATCTGCTGATTGACCTGGCGGATGAGCTCGGTCTGCTCCTCGACGCTCCCGGCCGCCTCCGACTCGGTGAGCCAGCGCTGCACGTCGGCGTTGTCGTAGCCCCAGTAGAAGTCGGGGTTGCCGTAGAAGTTGATGTCGCGGTCGTTGACGTGGCCCTGCAGCGTCGCCTGGAAGTCCTTGTCCGTGTAGACCTGCTGGTACCACTGGTCGTCGGTGATGATCTCGATGTCCGCGGTGATGCCGACCTTGGCCAGCTCCGCGGCGACGAACTCCGCCACCGTCGAGTGCACGCCCGAGTCCGGGGTCGCGACGGAGAAGGTGAAGCCGTCCGCGTATCCGGCCTCGGAGAGCAACTCTTCGGCGAGGGCGGGGTCGTACGGGTTGTTGTCGGCGAGGTCGATGTACCACGGCTCCGACGGCGGGACCATCGACCCGATCAGCTGACCGCGGCCGTCCCAGATGGCATCCAGGAGCTTCTCCCGATCGATCGCCGAGTAGATCGCCTTGCGGACGCGGGTGTCGCTGAACGGCTCGACGCGGTCGTTGAACGCGAGGATCTCCTTGGTGGTCGAGGTGCCCTCGATGATCTGGAAGCCGGCGTCCTCGAACTCGCCGAGGCTGTCGGGGTTGGACTGGCTCGTCACGAGGTCGACCGCACCGGTGAGCAGGGCGTTGTTCAGGGCCGTCGGGTCGGCGTAGTACTGGTAGACGACGCCGCCGTTCGCGGGAGCGTCCCCCCAGTAGTCGGGGTACACGCCGAGGGTGATCGAGTCGCCCTTGCGGTAGTCGTCGAGCTGGTACGGTCCGGTGCCGTCGGCCGTGGCGGTGAGGTCGCCGGCCTCGGAGTCGACGATCCAGACGTAGCCGAGGTTGTAGGTGAAGCTGATCGACGGCTGGCTGAGGGTGACCTCGACCGTGGAGTCGTCGACGGCGGTCACGGTGTCGATGACGCTGAGCTGACGCTTGCGTGCGGCGATCGATTCCTCGCCCACGAAGCGCTCCAGGCTGTAGACGACGTCGTCGGCCGTCAGCTCCTTGCCGGAGTGGAACGTCGCGTCCTGCAGCGTGAACGTGTAGGTGAGACCGTCCTCCGAGACCTCGGTCTCGGCGGCGAGCAGCGGCTCGACCTCCGCGTCGTCCGTGATCCGGAACAGGCCCTCGTACACGTTGCCGGTGAAGACCTCGGTGACGCCGGAGGAGCCACCGAAGATCTGGTCGAGGTTGGTGGGCTCGTTCTGCGAGCCGACGACGATCTCGGCCGAGGGGTCCGCTCCGCCCCCGCTCGCGTCGCCGCCGCCGGCCGCGCAGCCGGAGAGGACGAGCAGTCCGATGGTGGAGGCCGCGAGGGCGGCGCCGAGACGGGTGGAGCGCAGGCGTGAGGACACGTCGTTTCCTTCGGTGCGAGAACCGCGCGGGTGCTGTGGCGCGGCCGGGTGGGCGAGGTCGGTGGGTGGTCGGGGGTGTCGGGGGGTGTCGGGGTGGATGCCGCGGGTGGCGTTCCGCGGCGGGTGTGCGAGGTGGGGCGGGATGGATGCCGCGGGGGGCGGCCGCGGGGGCGCTGACGGCCTCATCGGGCCGGCGCCGCCGCCCGTGTCAGGGGTGGAAATCGCCGGCGAAGCGGACCCGCTTCTCCCCCGCGCGGACGGGGAGGGGCAGCCGGTTCTGGGGCGGCGGCAGCGGGCAGTTCATCTGGCTGGAGAATCCGCAGGGCGGCACGATCGCGCGGTTGAAGTCGATCTCGAGGTCCACGACGTCGCCGGGGACGAGCGGGCGCTCGGACGCCGGCCGGTCGAGGAAGAGGAAGCGACCGGCGCCGTAGCTCTCGGCGCCGTTCGTCGTGTCGCCGAACACGAGCTGGAGCTTGGCGGAGCCGCCGTAGGCGGTGTCGAACGCCGCGAGCCGGAACTCCTGCCCGTCGCGCTCGAAGACGAGGTCCCCCGAGACGGGGAGCGCCCGCGTCGCGCCGTCGTCGCGGATGTGCTCGAACGGCACGACGCGCTCCTCGTCGACGAGCTCGAAGCGACCGGGGAGCACCCAGGACGGGTCGTAGTCGTAGTACTCGATGCCTTCGAACGCCAGGTTCGCCGGAGAGTCCTGTCGCCAGATGCGGTAGCCCTCCTGCGGCTCGCCGGAGTCGATGTCCTCGCGGTGCAGGCGGGTGAGCAGCGCGGCGTCGGGATGCCCCTCGCGCGCGACGGACTCCGGCACCGGAGGCGCACCGGCGGCCGACCAATGCGTCAGGACGAGGGCGAGGGCGCCCTGCGGGGCGGTCACGGTCGCGCGACGGGAGGCGATCCACGCGGTGTGCGCGGCCGGGGCGGGGGTCTGGGGGGAAGACATCATCGACATTTCACAACGTGGGGCGTCGCACGAGAAATTCCGTGACGATTCGTTTCTTCCTGTCAGGTTCGCGGCCTCGTCGGCGGCGCGCGGTGCGCCGGGGCTCGGTCAGCGCGGCGGCGCGCGGTGCGCCAGGGCTCCGTCAGTGCGGTGCGGGCGCGGTGCGCCGGGGCTCGGTCAGCGCGGTGCGGGCGCGGTGCGCCCGGGGTCGGTCAGCGCGGTGCGGGCGCAGTGCGCCAGGCGAAGTCGACGTACGCCTCGACCGTGTCCTCGGGCACGATCGCGCGCAGCACGACCTCGTCCGCGGCCCCGGTGTAGGCCTCCAGCGCGTCGCCGAGCTCGGTCACGTCGCGGATGGTCGTGGCCGCGGCATCCACCCCCATCCGGGCGAAGTTCGCCGCGTAGTTCGGGAACGCGGCGTAGCGCGCCGTCTCGGCGTCGAGCCGCGCGCGGGCGGCCGACACGATGGCGGTGCGGACGTACACGGCGACATGGGCGGTCGACGCCAGGGCCTTCAGCTCGCGGGTCTGCGCCGCGGCCTCGACCGGCGGCACCCAGTTCAGGAGCACGCCCTCCGCCGCGGTCGCGCCCAGGCGACGCATCTTGGGGCCGAGCGCCCCGACCACCACGCGCGGAACCCCTGCGTCGTGCAGCACCTCGACGGCCTCGCGGACCCGGCCCAGCGCGCCCTCGCGCGCGATGCCCGAGCCGATGCCGAGGGTCAGCCGTTCCGTCGGCAGACCAAGGGATGCCACCTCCTCGGCGATCATCGACGGGGACCGACGGTCCACGGGCACGACGCCGGTGGCCAGGCGCAGGCGGCCGGTGACCTCCGCCGCGGCCGCGAGCGCTGCCAGGGCGTCGCCGTCGGGGGTGTCGTTGACCCAGAGGGTGTCGAACCCGGCCTTCTCTGCGGCGACCGCGATCTGCGCGATGGCGGCGGGTCCGAGCGAGCCGGCGACGCCGAGCGACACCGTCCCCCGGCTCACGCGACGCCTCCCTCGGTCGGCTGAGCCCGGCTGTCGGACGGACCCCGGGCGGCCCCGGACTCCGCGTCGGGCGACGCGACGGTCACCTGTCCCGCCGCGGAGAGGAACGCGGCGAGGTCGACGTCGTCCGTGGGGAGCAGGACGACGTCGTCGACTCCCGCGGCGTGGAAGCGTGCGACGCCCTCGGCCACCGCGGACACCGATCCGAACAGCGCACGCTCGGCGGCATCCGGCCGGTCCGTCATGCGGGCGGTGACGCTCTCCTCGGCGTCGGGCCCGAACGCCGTCAGCACGTACGCGACGACGTCGGCGCGCCCCTCGCGGCCGGCCTCGCGGCGACCGGCGTGCACCTCGTCGACGGCGGCGGCGACCTCCTCGATCGTGTGCCGGCTGTCGAGCACGACGCCGTCGGCCACCGCCCCGGCGAGGCGCAGGGTCTTCGGGCCCTCGGCGGCGGCGTAGACACGGGGGGCGACCGCGGGCGGCCAGTCGAGCGCGACGTCGCGGAGCCGCACGTAGCGGCCCGCGGTCGTGACGGTCTCGCCGGCCAGCAGCGCGCGCAGCGCCGGCAGCTGCTCCTGCATGAGCGTCAGCGGGGAGGCGGCCTTGGCGCCGACCTGCCGCATCCAGTCCTGCACGCCGTGTCCGAATCCGGGCAGCAGGCGTCCGGGGAACATCCGCTCGATCGTGGCGACCTCCATGGCCGAGGCCGCGACGTTGCGCAGCGGGAGCGGGGCGATGCCGACGCCGATGCGGAGGTGGTCGGTGACGGCGAGGGCCGCGGCGGCCGCCGCCCACGCGGAGGACCGGAAGCAGTCCTCCCACAGCCACAGCTCGGCCACCCCCGCGTCCTCCGCGGCCCGCGCGGCGTCGCGCAGCTCCTCGGGCGGATGCGGGTACGGGCTGAAGATCGTGCCGATACGACTCATGCCTTCACTCTGCCGCGCCCCACCGACATCGCGTCAGCCCCTGGCGCGCCCGCGCGACGGTGTGCGACCCGCCGTCCGGCTCCACCTCGCCGACCTCCGGAGAAGTCCCGCCGCCCCCTCCCCGCCTCCCCCCACCCGACCTCGCCGAACTCCGGAAAGTTCGCGCCGCGGGTCCCGAATCGGCCTGTTCCCGGCCCTGCGGCCCCGAAAACTCAGGAGTACGGCGACGGCCCGCCACGCCACAGCCGCACCCCCGCCCCGAAAACTCAGGAGTACGGCGACGGCCCGCCACGCCACAGCCGCACCCCCGCCCCGCAAACCCAGGAGTACGACGACGGCCCGCCACGCCACAGCCGCACACCCGCCCCGAAAACTCAGGAGTACGGCGACGGCCCGCCACGCCACAGCCGCACACCCGCCCCGGAAACTCCGGAGTACGACGACGGCCCGCCGAAGCCCGACACGCCCCCGGGCACGGAAACGCCCCCGAGGTCCGAAGACCCCGGGGGCGTGCGATCCGCGACTACGCGGCGAGCGCCTCGACGCGCGACCCCGCCGTCACGACGAAGCCGGAGGCCGTGGCATCCACTGTCACCGCTCCCCCGTCGGCGAGCTCGCCCGAGACGAACAGGTCGGCGATGCGGTCGTCGACCTCGCGCTGGATGAGCCGGCGCAGCGGCCGGGCGCCGTACTCGGGCTCGTAGCCGACCTCCGCCAGCCGGTCGACGGCGGCCTCGGTGACCTCGAGGCCCACCTCGCGGGCGGCGAGCCGTCGCGCCGTCGCGCCGAGCATGAGCCGGACGATCTCGCGCAGCTGCTCCTTCTCGAGCTTGCGGAACATGACGATGTCGTCGATGCGGTTGAGGAACTCCGGCCGCATCGCCTCCCGCAGCTTGCCCATGACGCGGTCGCGCAGGTCGTCGTCGGCGAAGTCGCGTCCGGTCGTCGTGAAGCCGATCGCTCCGGAGCGGGATGCCAGGAACTCGCTGCCGAGGTTCGAGGTCATCACGATCACCGTGTTCCGGAAGTCCACCGTGCGCCCCTGTCCGTCGGTCAGGCGTCCGTCGTCGAGCACCTGCAGCAGCAGGTTGAACACGTCGGGGTGGGCCTTCTCGATCTCGTCGAACAGGACGACCGCGTACGGGTTGCGGCGGACGCGCTCGGTGAGCTGTCCGGCCTCGTCGTAGCCGACGTATCCCGGAGGGGCGCCGACCAGGCGCGACACGGTGTGGCGCTCGCCGAACTCGCTCATGTCGAACCGGATGACCGCGCCCTCGTCGTCGAACAGCGACGACGCCAGGGCCTTGGCCAGCTCGGTCTTGCCGACGCCGGTCGGTCCGAGGAAGAGGAACGACCCGACGGGGCGGCGGGCGTCGCCCATACCGGTGCGGTTGCGGCGGACGGCCTTGGACACGGCGGTCACCGCGTCGTCCTGTCCGACGACGCGCGCGTGCAGCTCGTCCTCCAGCTGCGCCAGGCGGCCGCGCTCCGTCTCGGTGAGGCGGGCGACGGGGATGCCGGTGGCCCGGCTGATGACGGCGGCGATCTCGGGCTCGTCGACGACCGCCCCGGCGGACGGCGCGGACGTGGCGCTGTCGAGCCGGACCTGCACGTCGGCGATCTCGTCGCGGATGCGCGAGGCCTCCTCGTAGTGCTCGGCGGACACCGCGGCGTTCTTGTCCGCCTCGAGCGTCGCGAGCCGCGCGACGAGGGCCGACACGTCGACCTTCGCGCCGAGGCGCAGCCGCAGCCGCGCGCCGGCCTGGTCGATGAGGTCGATGGCCTTGTCCGGGAGGACGCGGTCGGGCAGGTAGCGGTCGCCCAGCTCCACCGCCGCGCGCAGGGCGTCGTCGGTGTAGGTCACCTGGTGGTGCTCCTCGTAGGCCGAGCGCAGGCCGCGCAGGATCTCCACGGCATCCGGGATCGACGGCTCGCCGACGCGGACCGGCTGCAGGCGGCGCTCGAGGGCGGGGTCCTTCTCGATGGTGCGGTACTCGTTCAGGGTGGTGGCCCCCACCAGGTGGAGGTCGCCGCGGGCGAGGCGGGGCTTGAGGATGTTCCCGGCATCCATCGAGCCGTCGCCGGTGCCGCCGGCGCCGACGAGCGTGTGCACCTCGTCGATGAACACGACGAGCGAGCCCTTGTGGGCGGCGATCTCGTCCATCGTCTGGGTGAGGCGCTCCTCGAAGTCGCCGCGGTAGCGGGCGCCGGAGAGCATGGCGGCGAGGTCGATCGACACGACGCGCGTGCCGCGCAGCTGCTCCGGGACCTCCTCGGCCACGATCGCCCGGGCGAGACCCTCGACGATGGCGGTCTTGCCGACGCCGGCCTCGCCGATCAGGACGGGGTTGTTCTTCGTGCGACGGCTGAGGATCTCGATCGTCTGCTCGATCTCGTCCGCGCGCCCGATGACCGGGTCGAGCTCGCCGGCCGCCGCGCGGGCGGTCAGGTCGGTGCCGAAGCGGTCGAGGTTCGGGGTCGTGGATGCCTCTTCGGCGGGCGCGAGCGTCTCGTCGCCGCCCACGACGGTCTCTCGGACCCCCTGGGTCAGGGCCTCGGCGGTGACGCCGGCCTGCGCGAGGATCTGCCCGGCGGGGGCGTCCTGCGCGAGCACGAGGGCGAAGAACAGGTGGTCGGGGTCGACGTAGGTCGATCCGGCGGCGCGGGCGACCTGGAAGGCGTGGAACAGCGCACGCTGAACCGAGCCCGCGACGACGGCACCGTCGACGTCGGCGGCGGCACCGGCGGCGGGCAGGCGACTCTCCGCCGCGCGGGCGATGGCGGACGGGTCCGCGCCCAGACGCGTGACGGCGTCGCGGGCGGGCGACTGGCCGACGAGCACGTGCAGCACGTGCAGGGCGTCGAGCTCGCGCTGGCCGCGTCCGAGGGCGTAGCGGCCGGCGGCCTGAAGGGCCTCCTGCGTCCGCGCGCTCAAGAAGCGGCTGAGGTCGATGGAGCGCTCGGCGCGCGCCCGCTCTCCCGCGAGGTAGCGCGCGAGGAACTCGTCGAACGACTGGGCGCCGTCGTCGCCGGCGCCGGGGGTGAGGTTCTCGGGCAATTCGTCTCCTGTGATACGTGAGTCGATCTGACGCAAGTTTGCTACTTGAGTCTCGACGTATCAAGTTCAACGTGACGATGCCGCCGGTATTCCCGGACCCAGGCGCGGGTCCACGTCGTCCCACAGCTCGACGGTCTGCACGACCCAGAACACGAGGAACAGGAGGAGCGCCGCCGCCTCCCCGACGAGGACCACCGGGAACCCGCGGAGGTCCACCACGGCCGTCCCCTCGAGCACGAGCGCGACGAGCAACAGCACCAGGGTCAGGAGGATGCCGCCGGCCACGACTGCATAGGCGACGCGCACCCCGCGGGGGCGTCGTCCCGGTGACGGCGGACGTCGGGCGGCGAGCGCCGCGACCGCCCCGACGAGCGCGAAGAACGCCACGGCCGCGACGGTGTGCGCCGCCAGGAGGAACCCCTGCGGCGACGAAGCAGCCCACAGGGCGCCGCCGACGACCAGGGCCAGGATGACACCGATCGTGATCGCGACCCCCCGGCTCGCGGTCCCCTGCACCCGCGCCAGGATCGCCGCCGCGACGGCTCCGAGGACGACGACGGATGCCACGGAGACGGCGTTGTTCGCCACGGTCGGCACGACCTCGGGCGGGACGCAGCGTCCGCCCGCCGGACACGCGTCCCCGTCGACGGTGGTCGGCACCACGGCCACGACGAGCGCGAGCACCGCGGCGACGTCGAGCAGCCCCTGCTCGAGGCTCCGGCCCGAGAGCGCCACGAGGGCGGCCGCGACCGCGAAGAGGCTCCCCACGAACACCGGCCCCGCCGGCGAGTAGTACGCGGCGCTGAGGGAGGACAGCGGCCCGCCGACGACGAACTGGACCGCGACCGAGACCGCCAGCAGCACGGAGGCCCCGACGAGGACCAGACGGACGTATCGGTAGGTCCGCTGCGTCGAGGTGGTGCGGAGGCGCATTCCGCCATCCTTTCAGCGGCGCGGCCCGTCGCGGGACGTGCCGTCCTGCGGACTCGCGGGCGACACGCCGCCTCCCGGGCCCACCCCCACGGCGTGTCGCGCCCGGACTCCGCACGACGGCACGGACGACGACCCCGACACGACAGCACGGACCCGGATGGATGCCACCGGCCCGGCATCCATCCGGGCCCGCCGGGGGGTGTCCGATGTCGGAGGCCCGGAGCATACTGGCCGCACACGAGGGAGGACCGTCATGGAATGGAAGATCGAGCTCATCTTCGTCCCGGTGTCGGACGTGGACCGGGCGAAGGAGTTCTACGAACGCATCGGCTTCCACGCCGACGACGACCAGCGAGTGAACGACGAGCTGCGCTTCGTGCAGATGACCCCACCCGGGTCGGCGTGCTCCATCGCCTTCGGCACCGGACTCGGCTTGACGCTGCAGCCGGGGCAGCAGGACACGATCCAGGTCGTGGTCCCGGACGCCGACGCGGCGCTCGCGCAGCTGCGGGACGCCGGTGCGGTCGCCGACGGCGTCGACGAGCAGGCGTGGGGGCGTTTCGTCACGTTCGCGGACCCCGACGGGAACCGGTGGACGCTGCAGCAGATCCCCGGGCGGTGAGGCGCGTTCTGCGAGACTGACCGCATGCGCGAATTCCTCGCCGGTGCCGGGATGCTCGGCCGCGGCCTCGGTCAGTGGCGACGCACGCCAGGCGCGATGGCGCTCGGACTCATCCCCGGTGCGGTCGTCGGTCTGGTCGCCGTCGGCGCGCTCGTCGCCTGGGGCATCACGCTGTCGAACGTCGTCGACGACTGGACGCCCTTCGCCGACAGCTGGGCGCCGTTCTGGTCGGACGCGCTGCGGGTCGCCGTGGGCGTCGCATCCTTCGGCGCGGCCCTCCTGATCGTCGCGGTCACCTTCACCGCGGTGACGCTGACCGTCGGCGAGCCCGTCTACGACCGAATCTGGCGCGCCACCGAGAAGTCGGCCACCGGGCAGGTCCCGGACACGGAGTACGGGTTCTGGCGTGCGGCGGGAGACAGCGTACGGCTGGTGGTCCGCGGCATCCTGGCCGCTCTCGTCGCCTGGCTCGTGGGACTCGTCCCCCTCGTCGGCGGCGTCCTCGGAGCGACCGTCGGTATCGTCCTCACCGGGTGGCTCCTCGCCGACGAGCTGACCTCGCGGGCCCTCTCCGCCCGCGGGCTGGACCGCCGCGCCCGCCGGTCACTCCTCCGGCGCAACCGCGCCCGCGCCCTCGGCTTCGGCGTCGCGACGCAGCTGTGCTTCCTCGTCCCGCTCGGGGCGGTGGCGATCATGCCCGCCGCGGTCGCCGGCAGCACGCTCTGGGCGCACGCGGCGCTCGGCGAGAGGGCCGCGGTGCGCGAGGCCGCCGACGGGGCACGATAGCCTGGGACGACCGAAGGGACCCCCTCATGTTCATCATCTCTCTCGTGCTGTTCCTCGCCGGCATGCTGCTCACCGGCCTCTCGTTCTCGCTGGCCGCACCGGCGCTGTGGTTCGCCCTGGGCGTCCTGCTCGTCGCGGCCGCGCTGGCCGTGCCGTTCCACTTCGGCACCCGGTAAAGACCTCCGGCTGCCCCGCAGCCGCATCCGACGTGTCCTTCCCGTTCGACGCGCTCCGTCGCCGCCCCGATCTCGAGGGCCCCGACCTCCTGCCCTTCGACGCCGCCGACCGGTTGATCCTCGACGAGTCGGCGGAGTCCCGCGCCGCCGCGCAGGACGGCGATCTCGTCGTCATCGGCGACGGCTACGGCGCGCTGACCCTGGCCGCGGCGCACGCGGGAGCGCGTGGCATCCGGGTCCATCAAGACGCCCTCACCGGGGAGCGCGCACTGGCGGCCAATGCCGAGACACTCGGGCTGGACGGCACGTTCGCAACGCACCCCCTCCTGGATGCCGACCTCGTGACCGGCGCCCGGACCGTCCTGCTCCGCCTGCCCCGGTCTCTCCGCGCGCTCGACGACATCGCCGGGCTCATCGCCGCGCACGCCGATCCGTCCGTGGTCGTGGTCGCCGGCGGCCGACTCAAGCACATGACGGTCGCCATGAACGACGTGCTGCGCCGGCGGTTCGACCGCGTCGACGTGACGCATGCCCGGCAGAAGTCCCGGGTGCTCCTCGCGCGGGACCCGCACGACGGGATCGACCCGGAACCGGATGCCGCTCGCGCGGACGGCCTCGAGATCCGGGCGTTCGGCGGCGCGTTCGCCGGCGCCGCGATCGACATCGGCACGCGGCTGCTGCTCGCTCACCTTCCCGCGCCGACGGGACCCGAAGCCATCGATCTGGCCTGCGGAACCGGGATCGTCGCCGCGACGCTGGCCCGGCGGCATCCGTCTCTGCGCGTGGTCGCCTGCGACCAGTCCGCCGCGGCGGTCGCCTCCGCGCGCGCCACCGCTGCCGCGAACGACGTCGCCGACCGGGTCGAGGTCGTGCGCGACGACATGCTGCGGTCGCGCGCGGACGGCAGTGCGACCTTCATCGCGCTGAACCCGCCGTTCCACGTCGGAGCGGCCGTCACCGAGGACGTCGCCCCGCGGCTGTTCGCCGACGCCGCGCGGGTGCTCCGGTCGGGCGGCGAGCTGTGGACGGTCTGGAACTCTCCGCTGCGCTACCGCCCCGCGCTGGAGCGCCTCGTCGGGCCGACGCGGCAGGTGGCGCGGAACGCCAAGTTCACGGTGACGGTGTCGACGCGACGCTGACGCGCGACGCCGCCGGGCGGCTCAGCCCTTGCCGCCGGGCGGGCCCACGACGAGCAGGACGACGAACACCACCGCCACGGCCGCGGCGAGGAGCAGACCCAGCACCCCGGGCCGACGCAGGAAGAAGCGCAGCAGCCGGTCCACCGGCCGCCGGTCGCGCGGATCGTCGCTCTCCTCGCGACGCCACGATCCCCGCAGTCGGCCGCTGCGCTGCAGCCAGATCTCGGTCGGGATCGTCGCGTACGGGATCACCGCGCTGACCACGGCGAGCGCGGTCGGCCCGATCCCCCACCGCTGGTTGAGAGCGACGAGCACGGCCGTCGCCCCGTAGGCGAGGAAGACGAAGCCGTGGATGCCGCCTCCGATCGACACCGCAACGGACAGGTCGGCCGTCGCCCTCAGGATCAGGCCGCCGATGAGCAGCGTCCAGGAGACGGCCTCGGCGATGGCGAGCGTGCGGAACAGGGTCAGGGGCGTGCGGAACACGTCTCTCCTCGGGCGGGTCGGGGCTTCCCACCCTACGGAGCGCCGCCGCCGCGCGAGCAGGCTCCGTTCGACGTCGAAGGACGTCACTCCCGCGGCAGGTCGTCGCCCTCCACCGTGGGGTCCGACTGGCCGCCGTCCGCGGCCGTGGACGTGTCGGGCTCGGGCCCGGGCTCGATGGGGGCTTTCTCCCGTTCGGCATCCATGGGTCCAGTCGAGCAGACGGGACCCGGGATGCCGCTCCCCTTGACGCCCGCCGCCCCGCGCCCCTGCCCGCCCGACATCCCCCGCCGCAGCCCCCTCCCCCGCCCGCCTCACTCGCGCACCTCACTACGGCGCTGACTTGTCGCAAATGCACGCCCACAGCAGCCGCGCCCGTACATCTGCGCCAACTCACGGCATCGGGGCACAGACCGCGCTGACTCGCCGCGAATGCACGCTCGAAGCCCCCGTCGGCGAGCATCTGCGCCACCTCACGGCGCCGGGGAACGCGGGGGCGACCACGGCCGACGGGCCGGCGCGGGCACCGGCGTAGGGTGGAGGGGTGGCAGAAGCATCCCGGGGTCGAGTCTGGACCGGGGTCCTCCGCATCGGTCCGCACCAGGGCGATCACCGCGTCGCGCTGCGCGCGGCGGTCAGCGTCGCCGTGCCGCTGCTGATCCTGCTCCTCATCGATCGCCTCGACCTGAGCGTCTATGCCAGCTTCGGCGCCTTCGCCGCGCTGTACGGTCGGCAGGATCCCGCCCGCGTCCGGCTCCGCATGCAGACGACCGCCGGTGTCGTGCTCCTCGCGTGCATGCTCATCGGGACGACCCTCTCCCTCGTGTCGACGCCGCCCCTCCTTGCGGTCGCGGTCATCGCCGTCGTCGCGGCGGCCGTGACGCTGTTCGCGTACCGTGCGCAGTGGCATCCTCCGGGCGCGCTGTTCGCGGTGTTCGCCGTCGGGGCGTGCGCCAGCTTCCCCGCGACCCCGCTCTCCCTCGCCGAGGTGCTCGTCGTCGGCGCGACGAGCGTCGCGTGGTGCCTGCTCGTCACCGTCGTCTTCGCGCTGGCCCGCCGCGGCCTGCGCTCCCCGCGGTCCAAGCCGCGCCTGGCGATCGGGCCCGTGGCCTGGGAGATGACGGCGACCGTCGGCGTGGCCGCGCTCCTGGCCGGGGTCGCCGGGCTGCTCCTGGTCGGCACCCACTGGTACTGGGCCGTGGTGGGCGCGGTCGCCGCCGTCGGCGGTGCGCACGTCACGGCGCGGCTAATCCGCGGCGCGCAGCGACTGACGGGCACGCTGCTGGGCGTCCTCGTCGCGGCCGGCCTGCTCGCGCTCCACCTGCCGGCATGGGCGGTCATCCTCATCGCCGTCGCCCTGCAGGCCGGGGCGGAGCTGTTCGTCGGGCGCAACTACGGCATCGCGATGGTCTTCATCACGCCGCTCGCGCTCCTCATGGTGTCGCTCGCGTCCCCGACACCCCCGGAGCTGCTGCTGCGCGACCGCGTGCTCGAGACCGTCATCGGGGTCGCGGTGGGCACGGTCGTCGCGGTCGCGTCGGCGGCCCTGCGCCGACGGCACTGACGCGGATCGATCTCTTGTTAGCGGGAACATTTCCCGCTACCGTAGGCGCCGGACCCGGCGGCACCCCGCCGGACGGCAGCGACCACCCCCGCGTCCTGCCGCTGTTCGCACCTGGTTCACCGCCGAACCGAGAGGAACCGTCGATGAAGACGACCGCACGCCCCCGTTCCCGCCGGCCGCTCTCCGCCGTCGTCGTGGCCGCCACCACCCTCGGCCTGCTCGCGCTCCCGGGCCTGCCCGCCGCCGCCGCCGAGGCGCCGACCCCGATCCTGTCGTACGACTTCGCGGCATCCACCTCCCCCGGTTCCGCTCTCGCGGCCGGCGCGACGATCGCCGACGCGGCGGGGTCGCACCCGGGCACCGTCCGCGGGACGGGCGCGACCTCCGTCACCGGACCCCGCGGCGGGTCCGACCGTGCGCTGAAGCTCCCCGGCGGCGCCGCCGGGTCGGCCGCCGCGTTCGTCGAGATCGCTCCCGGGCTCACCACCGCCGCGACGACCGACGTCACCATGTCGGCATGGATGCGCTGGGACGGGAACCAGAGCTGCGCCTGGGCCTACACGCTCGGCCAGTCCAGCGACCGCTACCTCTTCACGACCCCCCAGTGCGGCGGCCGCCTGATCGGCGCCGTCAAGAGCGGGTCCGAGCAGCGGGCCTCCGCGCCCGGCCCCGCGGACGTCGGCCGGTGGAGCCACGTCGCCGTCGTGCTCCGCAGCGGCGTCAGCGTGTCCACCTATGTCGACGGCACCCTCGTCGAGACGACCCCGACCGCCGTGACCGGAGCCGCCACCGTGGGGACCAGCGCGTTCTCCGGCCTGCTCGGCAAGTCCTTCTACGGTCCCGACCCGTTCTTCGCGGGCGCCCTCGACGACGTGCACGTCTACGCCCAGGCCCTGACCCCCGAGCAGGTCCGGATGGATGCCGCCCCCACCGCGACCGCCATCGTCCAGGCCGACGCGGAGGCCGTCCGGGTCCCCGTCTCCGGCCCCGTGACCGGCGACATCGCCCTGCCCACCCGCGGAGCGGGCGGATCCGCCATCTCCTGGGCCAGCAGCGACCCCGCGGTGGTCGGTGCGAACGGCACGGTGCGTCGTCCCGCGGCCGGCTCCCCCGACGCCGTCGTCACCCTCACCCCGACCGCGACGCTCGCCGGAGCGAGCGCGACCGGCGCGGCCACCAGCGTCACCGTCGCCGCGGACACCGAGGCCGACGCCGCCGCGCGTCTGCGGACAGCCCTCGTGGTCCCGCCCGTCGTGGCATCCGGGACCACCCTTCCCACCGTGGCGGGGTACCCGATCGCGTGGACCGCCGACGGCACCGCCCCCGCGAACGACACCCTGACCAACACCACGGCCGCGGACCGCACCGTCCAGCTGGTCGCGCGGGTGCGCGTCAGCGCGACGACGGTCACGAAGACCTTCGCGGTCACGGTGCTGAGCTCGCAGACCGGGCGCCAGCTCGTGTCGTACACCCGCACCCCCACCGGCGAGCGCAACGCGAACACCGACTCGGTCGCCCGCAGCCTGCATCTCGCGCTCGGGACGTCGCCCGCCGACGCGACCCCGCTGTACAAGAACGGCGGTATCGCCTTCGCCGAGGGCGAGTTCTTCGCGGTCGACCGCATCGACCACCGCGGGATCGCGAACCCGTCGCTGTTCACGTTCGCCGACGGCACGATCGGCGTGATCGCGACCCGCGTCCAGCAGGGTGGCGGCGCGGACGGCACGCAGACCTCGAGCGCGCTCGTCTTCAAGGCGACGGATGCCGGTGCGACCGACTTCACCGAGCTGGGGCTGCTCGACCTGGGCACCACCGCGGGCGTCGTCGAGCCCCGCGCCGTCTACGACTCCGACCAGAAGCGCTACCTCGTCTCGTGGAGGGACGCGGCCGGCGCAGCCCGCTCGACGACCGTCACCGACCTCGCGCGCACGGAGCTGCGCACGGCGCCGTTCTGGCCTTCGAACGACGGCAAGCGCTCGTGGGTCGTCACGGAGGGCAACCGCGGCGCGGTCCTGTCCGGCTCGGCGATCACCGTCGCGAGCCCCGACCTGTCCGGCTTCGCCTCCCGGGTCGCGGACGCGCGTCCCGCCGGGACCCTCCCCGTGTCGGGGGCGACGGCGACGTCGCTGACCGCCCGTCTGGGACGGATCGTCAACACCGCCGTGTCGGTGAAGCCGCAGGTGGTGCGCCAGGGCGAGGCGTCCACGTTCGCGGGAACGAAGGCCGACCTGGCGTACTCGGACGGGTCGACCGCGACGCGCGGCGTCGACTGGAACCAGGCGGACCTCGACCGTCTCGCCACGGCGGCGCCGGGTACGTACACCGTCAGCGGGACCGTGCGTCAGCGCGAGTACGCCGAGCCTTTCGCCTTCAACCGGGCCGACCCGACGATGTACCGCTACGAGCGCGACGGCGAAGTGAAGTACCTCTTCATCGCGACCGACGACACGAACAACAACAACATCGCCTCCGCGCACCTGCCGATCCGCGTCGCGGACACGGTCGACGCGCTCGCGGACGTCAACGGCGGCCGCTCCATCGAGGTCGACCTGCTCAACCGGAACACGCGCGGCGACCGCACGGCCGAGGGCAAGGTCATCGCGGGATGCTACTGGGCGCCCGAGATCCACGAGATCGGCGGCAAGCTGTCGATCCTGTTCGCACCGTGCTTCAACCCGGACAACGACCAGTCGACGCAGGGCGGCGCGTGGTTCACGGTGCAGGCGCACATCATGCAGCTGCGCGACGGCGGCGACCCGGCGAACCCGGCCGACTGGTCGAAGCCGAGCGCTGTCACCAAGGCCGACGCGTCGCCGCTGGGCCGCGCGGAGTTCGGACGCAACATCAGCCTCGACATGACGTACTTCGAGTCCGGCGGCACGGCGTACTACGCCTGGTCGCAGCGCTACACGCCGGTCGGAGCGCCGCTGAGCGACCCGGCCACCTGGATCGCCAAGGTCGACCCGGCGCAGCCGACGCGCGTCGTCGGCGAACCGGTGCCGATCATCGTGCCGAGCCTGTCGTTCGAGGAGCGGCTCGCCGAGGGGGCGTTCGCCATCCAGCGGGACGGCCGGATCACCCTCGTCTACTCCAGCGACGGCGTGAGCCCGAAGTACATCGTCGGCGGCGCCTGGGCCGACGAGGACAGCGACCTCACCGACATCGACAGCTGGCACAAGTACGACCTGCCGCTGCTGAAGAGCGAGCCGATGCCCGCCGGGGTGACCGACTACCGCACCTACGAGCAGGGTCCCGGGCACGGCTCGGTCACCACGGACGAGGACGGGAACGACCTGTACGTCTACCACACCTGGGGCGACGGGGTCGGGGGCGACGGACGGGACACCCGCATCGTGCGCATCCATTACGCGGCCGACGGCCGTCCGGTCTTCGACATGACCCGCGACGAGGAGGTGCTGCCCGCCCTGCGGACGGTGACGACGACCGTCACGGTCACGCCCGCCCTCTCGGCGACCGCCGCCTCGCGCTGCGTCAGCGGCAAGGTCGTCCTCGTCGGCACCGTGCAGAACACCGGCACCTCGCCTGTGACGGTCACCCTGTCGTCGCCGTACGGGTCGCGGAACCTCGGGTCCCTCACGCCGGGCGCCCGCACCTCGGGATCGCTCACCGTCCGGGCGTCGGCCGTGGAGGCGGGCTCCCTCACGGTGACGGCGACCTCGACGGTCGACGGCAAGAACGTGACGACGCAGACGTCCGCGGCCTATCCGGCGCGGTCCTGCCGATGACGCGCTAGTCGCATCGGCGAGGGGCGGGACGGAGGGATGCCGTTCCGCCCCTCCTTCGCGCGTCCCGCCTATCGCCCGCAGGACGCGTAGCGGTACGCGGGGTCCTCGGGCGTGACGAGCTCCGGGTCGCGGAGGATCATCGACGACGGCCGGCCGGGCTCGGCGCAGGAGTCGTCGAACCCGCCGGCCCCGAGCTCGTCGGTGTACTCGATGTCGAGCACGGTGGCGTACACCTCGGTGTAGGCGGCGCATTCGTCGAACTCCCGACACGACTCCGCCACCGCGAAGTCGTACCCGGCCGCGCGGAGCTCGCTGGACAGGTCCGGGGTGTTCTTCTGCGCGATGGCGAGTCCCGCGTCGTGCGCGATGCGCGCGTACTCCTCGGCGAGGGCGAGGTTGTCGGATGCCGTCGTCGCCCCCTCTGAGCGGAGGAACGCGTCGAGGTTGTCGATCTCCACCCCGTCGAAGCCCGACTCGCGGCATCCCTCGATCCAGGGACCGACGATCGCCGCCAGCCGACGGCGGTTCTCCGCCCTGGAGGTGTCGAACAGGTACTCGTCCGGCCACCCCGGATCGACCAGCGGCTCGCCGTCGACATGGAGGAGCAGGTCGGGATGGTCGCGGGCGAACGCCGCGGACGCGTCGGGCTGCGTCTGGAAGCCGTTCACGTAGCAGACGTCGTAGCCCGCGCCGGCGGGCGGGGCGGTCCGATCACGGACGACGACGGTCGCCCCCTCCGGCGGGTCGTAGGGTCCCCCGAGCTGATAGTCGAAGCCGCTCCCGGGCGGCGGCGCGGCGACGGTGTCCGTGCCGGCGCTGTCCGCGCCGCCCGTGCCCGCGCAGCCGCCGAGCAGCGTCGCGGACAGGACCAGGACGGCCAGCCGGCCGCCCGCGAGGAATCGAGTCATCGTGTCCGCTCTCTTCGGGGGTCTCCTGGGTCGACCTTCCCATACGCGGGTCGACCCACCGACCCTGCCGTCAGAGCGCGTCGAAGACGACGCGGGCCGCGTCGGCGACGGCCGCGTCGTCGTAGGAGGCGTCCGGGTCGTTCGTCCTCGTCAGGACCGCGAGGAAGACCCGGCGCCCGTCGGGAGAGGTGACGACGGCGACATCGTTGCGGATGCCGCCCGCCCCGCCGGACTTGTCGGCGACCGTCCACCCCGAGGGCGCGGCGCTGCGGATGAGGGTGTCCCCCGTCGCGTTCCCGCTCATCCACTCGAGCCAGGTCGCCGCCTCCTCTGCGGCGAGCGCCTCTCCCGCCAGGATCTCCCGGAGGGCGGATGCCGCGGCGTCCGGCGTCGTCGTATTCTCCTCCGACCCCGGGCGCACGTCGTTCAGCTGCGGCTCGAACGCCGTCACCCGTGTCGTCTCGTCGCCGATCCCCCGCAGGAAGTCCTCGACACCCGCCGGCCCACCGACCGACGACATCACGAGGTTCATCGCGGTGTTGTCGCTGTCGCGGACCGCGGCCTCGGCCAGCTCGTCGCGGGTGAGACCGTCGCCGACGTGCATCGAGGTCACGGGCGAGTAGCCGGCGGCATCCACCTCCGCCTGCGTCCAGGTCACCGTCTCGGCGCGCTCCGCCGGCGTCTTCACGGCGAGGAGAGCGGCGGCGGCGAACGCCTTGAGGGTGGAGGCGTATCCGAACCGCTCATCGCCCCGGTACGACAGGATCTCGCCGTCGGCGTCCACGACAGCGACACCGACGGTGACGTCGTGAGCGGCCTCCACCTCGCCCAGCGCGCGGGCGACGTCCTCCCCGGGGACGGTCGACCCGCCGTCCGCCGACGGGGTCTGCGCCGAGGGCTCCGGCAACGGGGTGGCCGTCCCCTCCGCGCATCCCGCGAGGGCGGCGAGCGCGGCGACGAGGACGGCGGCGGCGGCGGTGCGGAGGACGCGGGGGGCGTGCATGAGAAGCATTCTCACACGCGCTCCTGTCGGCGCCTCCGCGCGACGCTCGTCGAGTCCCCCCACCCGGCACGCCTCGGTGGGCGAGGCGGGCGGCCACCCTCATAGGAACGTCCAAGGTTCGCTGAGGGCCCGGTTTGGGAGCCCTTCCCATCATGATGGGCATGCACACCACGAACCTGCTCTCCCGCCTTCGTCGCTCCTCGACCGCCCCCGACGCGCCGGTCGCCCGCCCGACCCGGACCAGACCCCTCGCGACCTTCGCCGCCGGCGTCGTGCTCATGTCGGTGGCCCTGACCGGCTGCGCCGTGGGCGCCTCCACCACCACGCCGACGACGGCCGCCACGACCTCGACGACGACCTCCGCGTCAGCGTCGACGAGCACCACCGCGTCCACGGGCACCTCGGCCACGACGACGACGCAGACCATCACCGACACCGCCGCCGCGGCGGAGGCGTTCCTCGCGACCCTCAGCGACGAGCAGCGCGAGGCCGTCCTGTACGACTACGACGACGAGACGAAGACCACCTCGTGGTCGAACTTCCCATCACCTTCGTCGAGCGCGCGGGTCTGAATCTCGCGGACCTGACGGACGAGCAGAAGACCGCCGCCCTCACCGTCCTCCAGGCGCTGCTGAGCGACGAGGCCTACCAGACCGTCAGCGACATCATGGCCGGTGATGCCTACCTGTCGGAGTACTCCAGCTCCACGGACGCGGACGTGCTGGGTCAGTACCACATCGCCTTCTTCGGCGACCCCTCCGACACGTCGGCCTGGGAGGTCCAGTTCGGCGGACACCACCTCGGCATCAACGCCACTCTGGACGGGTCGACGGATGCCATCACCTTCGCGCCCACCCACCTCGGGGTCCAGCCGGCCGACTTCACCGACGACTCCGGCACGGAGGTGCAGCCGTTCGAGGGCATCTACACCGACGCCTTCGCGTTCTTCGACAGCCTCACCGCCGAGCAGCAGGCGACCCTCACCTCGGGCGACGTGTCGATGTGCGCGCCGGGCGACACGTGCGACTTCGAGACCGGCGCGGGCCTGACCGGCGCGGACCTCACCGACGAGCAGAAGCAGCTGCTGCTGGAGCTCATCGCCAACTGGGCGGGAATGGCCGACGAGCGGACCACCGCCGACGCCCTGGCGAAGATCGAGGCCCCGCTGGACGAGACCGTGATCGCGTGGTCCGGCGAGACGGTGTACGACATGACCACGGGCGACGGCATCAACTTCTCCATCTCGGGGCCGAACGTGTACATCGCCTTCCAGGCCCAGCAGGGCTCGGCCGGGGCCGACGTGTCCGGCGTCACCACCTCCGGCTGGGGGCACGTCCACACCATCTACCGGGACCCGTCCAACGACTACGCCGACAGCGTCGAGCAGCAGGCGGCCACCGGCCTGGCCGGCGGTCCCGGGGGCGGGGCCCCGGGCGCCTGAGAGCGCCGGACGCCCGACGGCCCCTGAGCTCGGTCTCAGGGGCCGTCCTGGTCCCCGCTCAGAACGCGGTGATGACGTTGCGAAGGTGGGCGCGGGCTAGCCTGGCGCGATGAGCGCGACCTTCCCCCCACGGGATGCCATCGACCCGACGCTCGTCACGGCGCTCGTGCGCGCCGAGTTCCCGCGGTGGGGCGGGGACCCCGTGGTGGCCGTGCCCGAGTCCGGGAACGACCACCGCACGTTCCGTCTCGGCCGGGACCACCTCGTGCGTCTTCCCGCCGATGCGGATTACGTCCCCCAGGTCGAGAAGGAGCAGCGGTGGCTGCCGCGGCTCGCTCCCCTGCTCCCCCTGCGGATCCCCGTCGTCGCGGGCCGCGGTCGCGCGACCGCCCTCTTCCCGGCACCGTGGTCGGTCTACGAGTGGATCGACGGGCATCGGCCGGATGCCGCCCGGATGACCGACGACGTGGCCCTGGCCGACGGGCTGGCGTCGTTCCTCGCCGCTCTGCGCCGGGTGGACGCCGACGGCGGTCCGGCTCCCGGGCTGCACAGCGCGTTCCGCGGGGGCGACGTCGCGCAGTGGGAGGATCAGGTGTTGCCGCGACTGGCTCTCCTCGACAGATCGGACCGCGACCGTGCTCGCGGGATCTGGCGGGAGGCGGTCGACGCGACGTTCACGGGACCGCCGGTCTGGGTCCACGGCGACGTCGCCATCGGCAACCTGCTCGTCGACGACGACCACCGTCTCACCGCCGTCATCGACTTCGGCTGCTCCGCCGTCGGCGACCCGGCGTGCGACACGGTGATCCTGTGGACGAGGTTCCGTGGACACGCCCGGACGACGTTCCGCCGCACCCTCGGGTTCGACGACGCGACTTGGGCGCGCGGCGCGGGGTGGACGTTGTGGAAGGGACTCATCATGCTGACCAACGTGACCCCCGGCGAGGCGGATTTCGCCCGCCACGTGCTCGCCGAGGTCCTGGGACGCGATCCGCGCTGACGCTCCCCGCGCGGGCGCGGTCCGCCGGGGCCGGCGTCAGGCGGCGCCCCCGTTGACGTAGAGCACCTGGCCGTTGACCCATCGCGCAGGACCGGCGAGGAACGACACCGTCTCGGCGATGTCGTCGGGGGTGCCGAGTCGTCCCATCGGAGTGGATGCCGCGATCCCCTCGATCTGCTCCGGGCTCTTGCCCTCGAAGAACAGCGGGGTCGCCGTGGGGCCGGGCGAGACGGCGTTGACCGTCACGTCGCGCCCGCGGAGCTCGCGGGCGAGGATGAGCGTCAAGGCCTCCACGGCGCCCTTGGACGCGGCGTACGCGCCGTATCCGGGGATCTGCAGCCGCGTCACCGAGGTCGAGAAGTTGATGATCGCTCCACCGGCGCGCATTCGCCGCGCGGCGAGCTGGTCGGCGACGAACGTCCCGCGCACGTTGGTCCGCTGCACGCGGTCGAAGGTGTCGAGGTCCAGGTCGACGAGCGGCGACAGCATCATGATGCCGGCCGTGTGCACGAGCACGTCCACCCCGCCGAACCGCTCCTCGGCCATGTCGAAGACCACCGCCATCTGCGCCTCGTCGGCGATGTCCGCTCCGACGGCGACGGCGCGACCACCGGCATCCATGACCCGGGCGACCGTCTCGTCGGCCCGGTCCTTGTTGCCGGCGTAGTGGACGACGACCGCCATGCCGTCCGCGGCGAGCCGTTCGGCGCTCGCGCGCCCGATGCCGCCGGAGCCGCCGGTGACGATGGCGACACGATCCGCGCTGCTGCTCATGATGATCTCCTCCGGTAGAATATGAATGACCTGTTCACTTACGACGGTAGCATCGCAAATGAACGCACCGTCCACAAGAGGAGGCGCGATGAGCGCGACACCGGCACTCCGGCGCGGACGCGGACGCCGTCCGGCGGAGGAGGTCCGTGCGGAGGTGCTCGCTGCTGCCGCCCGACTGCTCATCGCGGAGGGCATGCGGGCGGTCACGTTCGAGCGGATCGCCCACGCGGCCGGAGCGAGCAAGACGACGCTCTACAAGTGGTGGCCGTCTCCGGCCGCCCTGGCCGCCGAGGCCTACTACCGCGAAAGCGAGACGCTGCTGAGCTTCCCCGACACCGGAGACCTCCACGCGGACCTGGTCGCGCAGATGACGGCCTTCCTCGGACTGCTCACGCACGGCGGCGCCGCCGGGCCGGTGTCGGAGCTGATCGGCGCGGCGCAGACGGACCGGGATCTCGGGGAGACCTGGTCGCGCGTCTACGGACTCCCCCGCCGGGAGCTGGCCCGCGAGCGCCTCCGCTCCGCGCAGGCGCAGGGAGAGCTTCCGGCGGACGCCGACATCGACATCATGATCGACCAGCTGTGGGGCGCCTGCTACCACCGGCTGCTCGTGCTCAAGGTGCCCCTCGACGACCTCGACGTGGAGCGGCTCGTGACCGCGGCGATGCGGGGCGCCGGCGCCGCTCGCGGAGGTGGGCGGAACGCGGACGAGCCCCCGGCGCCCGCCCCCTGACAGGGGCGGTGCGACGGGGGCTCGTGGTCGCTGCGCGGATCAGATCCGCACGGTGATCGAGGGGTTCAGAAGTCCCAGTCCTCGTCCTCCGTGGCCTCGGCCTTGCCGATGACGTACGACGAGCCCGACCCGCTGAAGAAGTCGTGGTTCTCGTCGGCGTTCGGCGACAGGGCCGACAGGATCGCCGGGTTCACGTCGGTGACCGACGACGGGAACATCGCCTCGTAGCCGAGGTTCATCAGCGCCTTGTTGGCGTTGTAGTGGAGGAACTTCTTGACGTCCTCGCTCAGGCCGACCGAGTCGTACAGGCTCTGGGTGTAGTGCACCTCGTTGTCGTAGAGCTCGTACAGCAGCGAGAAGGTGTAGTCCTTCAGGTCCTGGCGGCGGGCCTCGTCGACCTGCTCCAGACCGCGCTGGAACTTGTAGCCGATGTAGTACCCGTGCACGGCCTCGTCGCGGATGATGAGGCGGATGAGGTCGGCCGTGTTGGTGAGCTTGGCGCGGCTCGACCAGTGCATCGGCAGGTAGAAGCCCGAGTAGAACAGGAACGACTCGAGCAGCGTCGAGGCGACCTTGCGCTTGAGGGGGTCGTCGCCGCGGTAGTAGTCCATGACGATGCGAGCCTTCTTCTGAAGGAACTCGTTCTCGGTGGACCAGCGGAACGCCTCGTCGATCTCCTTCGTCGAGCACAGCGTCGAGAAGATCGACGAGTAGCTCTTCGCGTGCACCGACTCCATGAACGCGATGTTCGTGTAGACGGCCTCCTCGTGCGGGGTGAGCGCATCCGGGATCAGCGAGACGGCGCCGACGGTGCCCTGGATCGTGTCGAGCAGGGTGAGACCCGTGAACACGCGCATGGTCAGCGTCTGCTCGTCGGGGGTGAGCGTGTTCCACGACTGGATGTCGTTGGACAGCGGCACCTTCTCGGGGAGCCAGAAGTTGTTGACGAGACGGTTCCAGACCTCGAGGTCCTTGTCGTCCTGGATGCGGTTCCAGTTGATCGCCTGCACGTGGTTCAGGAGCTGCAGCTTCTCAGCCATGGTGTCCTCTATCGAAAGTCGGGATCAGCGGGTCAGAGCATGCACGAGACGCACTCGGTCATGTCGGTGCCCTCGAGCGCCAGCTGACGCAGACGGATGTAGTAGATGGTCTTGATGCCCTTGCGCCAGGCGTAGATCTGCGCCTTGTTGATGTCGCGGGTCGTGACGGTGTCCTTGAAGAACAGCGTCAGCGACAGGCCCTGGTCCACGTGCTGGGTGGCGGCGGCGTACGTGTCGATGACCTTCTCGTAGCCGATCTCGTACGCGTCCTGGTAGTACTCGAGGTTCTCGTTCGTCATGAACGGCGCCGGGTAGTAGACGCGACCGAGCTTGCCTTCCTTGCGGATCTCGATCTTCGACGCGATCGGGTGGATCGAGCTCGTCGAGTTGTTGATGTACGAGATCGAGCCGGTCGGCGGCACCGCCTGCAGGTTCTGGTTGTAGATGCCGTGCTGCTGGATGGATGCCTTGAGCTCGCGCCAATCGTCCTGGGTGGGGACCTGGATGCCGGCGAACAGCTCCTTCACCTTGGCGGTCTGCGGCTCCCACGCCTGCTCGAGGTACTTGTCGAAGAACGCCCCCGACGCGTAGGTGGAGTCCGCGAAGCCGTCGAAGGACGTGCCGCGCTCGATGGCGATGCGGTTGGAGGCCCGCAGCGCGTGGAACAGCACCGTGTAGAAGTAGATGTTCGTGAAGTCGATGCCCTCTTCGGACCCGTAGTGCACGTGCTCGCGGGCGAGGTAGCCGTGGAGGTTCATCTGACCCAGGCCGATCGCGTGCGAGCGGTCGTTGCCGTCCTCGATCGAGCGGACCGAGGCGATGTGGCTCTGGTCGCTGACCGCGGTGAGGGCGCGGATGGCGGTCTCGACGGTCTGGCCGAGGTCGCGGCCGTCCATCGCCAGCGCGATGTTCATCGACCCGAGGTTGCAGGAGATGTCCTTGCCGATGCCCGAGTACGAGAGGTCCTCGTTGTAGGTCGTCGGGGTGTTGACCTGGAGGATCTCCGAGCACAGGTTCGACATGTTGATCCGGCCCTTGATCGGGTTGGCCTTGTTCACCGTGTCCTCGAACATGATGTACGGGTAGCCCGACTCGAACTGGATCTCGGCGAGCGTCTGGAAGAACTCGCGCGCGTTGATCTTGGTCTTCTTGATGCGCGGGTCGTCGACCATCTCGCGGTACTTCTCGGTGACCGAGATGTCGCCGAACGGCACGCCGTAGACGCGCTCGACGTCGTAGGGCGAGAAGAGGTACATGTCCTCGCCGTTCTTGGCGAGCTCGAACGTGATGTCGGGCACGACCACACCGAGCGAGAGCGTCTTGATGCGGATCTTCTCGTCCGCGTTCTCGCGCTTGGTGTCGAGGAAGCGGAGGATGTCGGGGTGGTGCGCGTTGAGGTACACCGCGCCCGCGCCCTGACGCGCGCCGAGCTGGTTGGCGTAGCTGAAGCTGTCTTCGAGGAGCTTCATCACGGGGATGATGCCGCTGGACTGATTCTCGATCTGCTTGATCGGCGCACCGGCCTCGCGGATGTTCGACAGCAGCAGGGCGACGCCGCCGCCGCGCTTGGACAGCTGCAGAGCCGAGTTGATGCCGCGGGCGATCGACTCCATGTTGTCCTCGATGCGCAGAAGGAAGCACGACACGAGCTCGCCGCGCTGCGCCTTGCCGGCGTTGAGGAACGTGGGGGTGGCGGGCTGGAAGCGCCCCGAGATGATCTCGTCGACCAGCTGCACCGCGAGGCGCTGGTCGCCGTCGGCCAGGGCGAGCGCGGTCATGACGACGCGGTCCTCGAAGCGCTCGAGGTAGCGCTTGCCGTCGAAGGTCTTGAGCGTGTAGCTCGTGTAGTACTTGAACGCGCCGAGGAAGGTCTCGAAGCGGAACTTCTTGCCGTAGGCGCGGTCGTTCAGCTCCTGGATGAACTCCATCGAATACTCCGCGAGCACCGTCGGCTCGTAGTACTCCTTCTCCACGAGGTAGTCGAGACGCTCCTTCAGCGAGTGGAAGAAGACGGTGTTCTGGTTGACGTGCTGCAGGAAGTACTCCCGGGCAGCGCGCTTGTCCGCGTCGAACTGGATACGGCCGTCCGCGTCGTACAGGTTCAGCATCGCGTTGAGGGCGTGGTAGTCCATGCCCTCGAATCGCGCCTCGGTCTTGAAGTCCACGTCGCTCAGCTCAACTTCCACCATCGTTCCAATCCCTCGGTGACGCGCTCGACGTCGTCTGGCGTGCCGAAAACTTCCAGCCGGTACAAGTGCGGCACGGAGCACTTGCGGCTGATGATGTCGCCGGCGAGACAGAAGGAATCGCCGAAGTTCGTGTTGCCCGCGGAGATGACCCCGCGGATGTTGCGTCGGTTCCGCTCCTCGTTGAGGAAGCGGATGACCTGCTTGGGCACCGCGCCCTTCTCGACGCCGCGCCCCTCTCCCCCTCCGTACGTCGGAGTGACGAGGACGAAGGGCTCGTCGACGACCAGGGCGGGCTCGGAGGGCAGGAGCGGGATGCGCACCGCCCGCTTCCCCAGCTTCTCGATGAAACGCGCCGTGTTGCCGGACACGCTCGAGAAGAAGACGAGGAGCGGAGACGTGGTGTCGGACATCGCGACGCCGCCGGGGGCGTTCTGGAGATCGATGCTCACGGGGACGCCCTCCGAGCCGTCCGGGAGTCAGGCCAGACGCGAGGCCAGCTCGTCGATCTTGTCGGGACGGAAGCCCGACCAGTGGTCCTCGTCGGTGATGACGACGGGGGCCTGCAGGTAGCCGAGGGACTTGACCTGCTCGAGCGCAGCGGGGTCCTCGGAGAGGTCGAGGACCTCGTACTCGATGCCCTTCGAGTCCAGTGCGCGGTACGTCGCCGTGCACTGCACGCACGAGGGCTTGGTGTAGACCGTGATCGCCATTTCGGTTCTCTCTCCCCTGGGAATCCTGTCGTCCGGTGGGCTCGGCCCGCCGGGACCTCAATACTACATATGGGTGCGGACATCCGATGGCACCACAAGGGGTAGTAGTTACACGAGTGTGGTTTTCGCACGACCATCCCCATGTACAACACAGGTTGTCCACGATTTCATCCACAGCTCGACCTCCCTTCCCGGCCGTCGGAAGGCCCGCGTTTCCGCGGTTCCCGACCCCTGGTGACGCCTCCGTCCACAGGTCGCACGGTACGAGGGGGCTCCGACATCGCACAGGGTGTGGAAACGGCGCGCCGGCGTGTCGTCGGCGTGTCGCATCGGCCGTCGGCGCGTCGCCGAGATCACACGTTCGGCGCGACATCACGCGCTCCGGTCGACCGGAGCGTGTGATCTCGGCGGGATCGCGTGATCTCGACGCCCGGACCCGCGCCCGCGCGCGCCCCCGGCACGGCCCACGCGTGTCGGCGGCGGGCTGTACCGTTGCCAGGTGGCCGGCTACCGCGAACTCCTCCGCACCCCCGGGGTGGGGCGCATCATCGCCGCGCAGTTGACGGCGCGGTTCCCCAACGGCATGACGAGCCTCGCGGTGCTGCTGCACATCGAGCACGTCACCGGCTCTTACGGCGCGGCGGGCCTTGTCCTCGCGGCGACGAGCATCGGGCAGGCCATCGCGGGTCCCGTCACCAGCCGCTGGATGGGCGTGTGGGGCATGCGGCGCGTGCTCACCACGACGCTGCTCGTGTGCGCCGCCGCGATCGCGACGCTCGCCCTCATCGAGATGGCCCTCCCCCTCTACATGGCGCTCGGTCTGCTGGCCGGGCTGTCGACGCCGCCGATCCAGTCCGCGGTCCGCACCATCTACCCCAAGATGGTCAACTCGAAGCAGCTCACCCCCCTCTACTCCCTGGACGCCTCCCTGCAGGAGATCATCTGGGTCCTCGCCCCGGTGCTCATCACCCTGGTGGCCACGCAGGTGGGCACCGTCCCCGGACTGCTGCTGGTCGTGGCGATCCTCCTCGGCGGCGGCGCGTGGTTCATCCTCAGCCCCGAGGTCGGCCGGGTCCGCATCCCCCGCAGCCGTCGCGCGCTGGGCACGGTGCTGGCCAAGCCGCCGGTCGTCCTGGCCACCGCGACCGGCTTCCTCCTCATCGGCGCGTGCGCGGCGGTCGAGGCCGGCGTCGTCGCGACGTTCGACCACGGCGGCCTGGAGGCGGGACTCATCCTCGCGGTGTTCGCGGTCGGCAGCCTCGCCGGCGGTCTGTCGTTCGGCCACATCCCGATCGGTCCGTGGGCGATGGCCCGCCGGTTCGCGATCGTCGCCCTCGGTCTGTCCCTGACGATCGTGTCGCTGAACGCCTGGTGGCTCGGCGCGACCCTCCTCGTCGCGGGCGCCGGCATCGCCCCCGCGCTCGCGGTGATGTTCGCGATGACCTCGGCGAGCGTCCGCTTCAGCGAGACGGCCGAGGCCTACGGCTGGATCGGCACCGGCCAGCTGATCGGCGCGGCCGCCGGCTCGGCGATCGCGGGCCTGCTCATCGACGGCATCGGCCCGCAGGGGGCCTACATCGCCGCCGCGGCGTTCGCCGCGGCCGGACTGGTCGTGTCGGCCGTCTTCGTCCGCGGGTTCCCCGACCTCCGCCACCGCGACGCCAGCCCCATCCCGGACACGGAGCCGGTGCACACCATCACCTGACGCGGCAGCGACCGCGAGGCGGGACCGCCGCCGGGCGGCATCCGGTCACTGGATGCGTCGGAGCAGCTCGAGCACGGCCAGGGCGTAGGCGTCCGCCGGCTCCGGGTGCTCGAACACGAGGGTCGCTCCCCCGACGGCGATCTCGACCTCGTGCGTGTCGGCGAGGCGGCGCAGCGCGCGGAAAGACGTGCGGAGCAGCTCGCGGAGTTGCGCCTCGGACGGCAGCCACAGCGCGTCCTCGGTCGCGACGGAGTCCAGCGCCCACTCGGTCGTCCCGTTGAACGCGAGGATGCGGCCCGTCGGGTAGTCGCGCGGCTCGACGGTCATCTCGCTGACGGTGAAGACGTCGGCGTCGAACTCGGGCTCGTCGAGCTGGAACCGGTCGCCGGAGCGTGGATGCCACACCAGTCCGGCCGCGCGCAGGGCCAGGGCCATCTCGGTCGAGATCATGCAGCCATTCTCGCTGCGGTTCGTCCGCGGCGGGCCGCCGCGGAGCGCTCCCCTCGTTCGAGGAACGCGGTCTGCATCGAGAAACGCCGTCACCCGGCGTTCCTCGGTGCAGCGCGCGTTTCTCGGCGAGACGGCGCGGACCAGCGGCGCCCGGCGGCGGATCTAGCATGAGGGGATGCCCGCTCCCGTGACCCTGCCCCGCCTCAGCTGGGGCGACGCCGATGGCCCGCAGATCCTCCTCGCTCACGGCCTCGGCTCGGACGGCGCCCTCATGTGGCGCTTCGGCACCGCGCTGGCCGACGCCGGCTGGCACGCGGTGGCTGTCGACCTGCGCGGGCACGGCGACGCCCCGCGGGCGCTCGACTACACGCTCGCCGCCTACGGCGCCGACCTCGCCGCCGCGCGGCCCGACCGGGGGGTGGGCTGGGACGCCGTCCTCGGCCATTCGCTGGGCGGCGCGGCCGCGACCCTGGCCGCCGCCGCGGACCCCACGTGGACGCGACGCCTCGTCCTCGTCGATCCCGCCATCCACATCGGTGCGCAAGACCGCGACATCGTGCGCGTCGGACTGGAGCAGGCCTTCGACGACCCGCGGCAGGAGGCGGTCCGCGCGGCCCACCCGCATTGGCATCCCCTCGACGTCGAGCTCAAGGCCCGCGCAACGCTGCGCGCGAGCCGGTGGGCGGTCGAGCGGACCACCGACCAGAACTCCGAGTGGGACGCGCGCGCGGCGGCATCCACACTGACCGTGCCGACGCACGTGATCGGCGCCGACCCGGCGGTGCATTCGATCTTCACCGGCGCCCTCGCCCAGGAGGTGCTGCGCAACCCGCTCGTCTCGATGTCGGTCGTCGAGGGCGCGGGACACTCGCCGCACCGCGACAAGCCGGACGAGACCGTCGCCGCGCTGCTCGACGCCCTGCGCTGACCCCGCCCGTCGCGGCATCCCTCCCCGCCCGCAACGCGCGTCGCGGAATCGGACCGAGGCCGCAGAATCGGATGCCACACGGCAGACGCTCCGATTCCGGCGCACTCGTCCGAATCCACGGCATCCCTCCCCGCCCGACCCGGCCGGCATCGCCGTCCCGACACATCCGGACCCGCCGGAGCGCGCGGCCCCGATGTCCGCGGCCGCGGACAGAATGGATGCCATGACCGCTCCGTTCGATCCCGCGCAGTTCCTGCCCGACGAGCTCATCGCGCGCATCCGGGAGCGCGCCGCGGTGCATGACCGCGAGAACACCTTCCCCACCGACGATCTCGACGACCTGCGGGCGGCGGGGTACCTCGGCATCCTGGTCCCCGCGGACCGCGGCGGCGCCGGCCTGACCCTCGCCGAAGCGTCGCAGCTGCAGCAGCGGCTGGCGGGGGCCGCGCCGGCCACCGCCCTCGCCCTGAACATGCACCTCGTGTGGACCGGCGTCGCGAAGGTGCTGCGGGACCGCGGCATCGACGACCTCGCCTTCGTGCAGGAGGGCGCCGCGCGCGGCGAGGTGTTCGCCTTCGGCATCAGCGAGGCGGGGAACGACCTCGTCCTCTTCGGCAGCGACACCGACGCGGCCCCCGACGGCGCGGGCGGATACCGGTTCACCGGCACGAAGATCTTCACCTCCCTCTCCCCCGTGTGGGACCACCTCGGCGTGCATGGACTCGACGCGACCTCGCCGGACGGACCGCAGATGGTGTTCGCGTTCCTCGACCGCGGGGACGACGTCGTCGCCCGCGACGACTGGGACACCCTCGGCATGCGCGGCACGCAGAGCCGCACGACCGAGCTGCGGGGAGCGCATGCCCCCGCCCACCGGGTGGTGCGGCGACTCCCGCCCGGGCCGCAGCCCGACCCGCTCGTGTTCGGGATCTTCGCCGTGTTCGAGATCCTGCTGGCGTCGGTCTACACCGGCATCGCCCGCCGCGCGATCGACCTCGCGGTGACCGCCGCCACCACGCGCACGTCGAAGAAGACCGGCACGACGTATGCGAACGACCCCGACATCCGCTGGCGCGTGGCCGAGATGGCCCTCGCCTACGACGCGCTCCCCCCGCAGCTGGCCGTTCTCGCCGGCGACGTCGACGGCCTCGTCGACCACGGTGGCCGCTGGTTCTCGCTGGTGGCGGGGGTCAAGCACCGCGCCGTCACGATGGCGAAGCAGGTCGTCGACGAGGCGGTCCTCGTCGGCGGCGGCTCGTCGTACTTCGCGGGCAGCGAGATCAGCCGCCTGTACCGCGACGTCCTCGCGGGGATGTTCCACCCGTCCGACCCCGAGTCCGCCCATTCGACGGCGGCCTCGGCGTGGCTCGGACCGGTCGCCTGATGGCCCGGACGCCCACGGCCCTGCTGAGCCCCGCCGACCAGGAACGCCGTCGCGCGCTCCGCACCATGAAGGGCGTCGCCCTGGGCGCCCTCATCGGAATGGCGGTCGTCTTCGTCGTCGCCTTCGCCTTCCAGAACGAGGTCGAGTGGCTGCAGTACGTCCGGGCCGCCGCCGAGGGCGGCATGGTCGGGGCCCTCGCCGACTGGTTCGCGGTGACCGCGCTGTTCCGGCATCCGCTCGGCCTGCCGATCCCGCACACGGCGATCATCCCCCGCCGGAAGGACGAGATCGGAGCCCAGCTGGGCGAGTTCGTCGAGACGAACTTCCTCGAGGGCGACGTCGTCCGCACGAAGCTGGAGTCCACGCCCCTCTCGGCACGGGCCGGCGCGTGGCTCGCCCAGCCCGCGCACGCCGACCGCGTCGCAGCCGAGGGGGCGACGGTCGCCTCCAGCATCCTGCGCGCGCTGAGCGACGACGACGTGCAGGGCCTCATCGAGGACCTCGCGCGGGAGCACCTGCTCTCGCCCGACTGGGGTCCGTCCGTCGGCGGCTGGCTCGAGCGGGTCGTCGAGTCGGGGGCCCACCACGGCGCCGTCGACCTCGCGCTCGACAACATCGCGACCTGGCTCGGGAACAACCGCGAGCAGTTCCAGGGCCTGGTCTCCCGCCGCCTGCCATCGTGGGTGCCGGGTCTCGCCCTGCGTCTGGTGGATGACACGGTGTACCGCGAGGCGGTCGGCTTCGTCGACGCCGTCCGCGCCGATCCCGGCCACCCGGCCCGCGACACCATCGACGGCTACCTCGCGCGGCTCGCGGACAACCTGCAGCACGACCCGGGGACGATGATGCGCCTCGAGGAGGCCAAGGCCGCGGTGTTCGACAGCCCGCGGGTGCGCCGGCTCGCCGCCGAGGCGTGGAACACGGCCAAGGCCGGCCTCCTCACGGCGCTGGCCGATCCGAACAGCTCGCTCCGCCGTCGCGCCTCCTCCGCCCTGGCGGAGATCGGCGTGCGGCTCGGCCGCGACGAGACCCTCCAGAAGCGGGTGGACGGCTGGATCACCGACGCCGCCGTCTTCCTCGTCGGCCGCTACCGCCACGACATCGCCTCGATCATCACCGACACGGTCGAGCGCTGGGACGCGGAGGAGACGACGGAGAAGATCGAGCTCATGGTCGGCCGCGACCTGCAGTACATCCGCCTGAACGGCACCATCGTGGGAGCGCTGGCCGGGCTCGTCATCTTCACCGTGGCCCACCTGGTGTTCGGATGAGCGCCGCGGCGGCGACCGAGCCGGTCTTCGCCTACGGCGGGCTGCAGCGGCCGGAGGTGCAACTCGACATCCTGGGGCGCCGCGTCGCGGGCGAGCCGGACGCCCTGCCCGGGTTCCGGCTGGAGTGGATGGATGCCGCGGACCCGACCTCCGCATCCCCCGCCCGGCCCGTGATCCGCCCGACCGGCGACGCGCGCGACCGCGTCTTCGGCACCGTCCTCCCGCTCACCATCGCGGAGCTGGACGCCGTGGACGAGTACGAGCTCGCCCTCTACCGCCGTATCTCGGTGCAGCTGGCCGGCGGCACCCGCGCGTGGGCTTACGTCGGCACGGCCTGACGCCCGGCACACGAGCCGATCGTCCGCGACAGGCTCCCGGTGGCGCGGAACAGGACGCTTATGGCAGAGAACAGCCGTCGAGCGCCACCTCGACGTCGCCTTTTCTCAGCGCCGCTATCGTGGGGACGATTCCACGGCCGACACCGGGACGGACGCACGCACCGTGCGCCCGGCGTCGTCCGTCACCGACGAACCGGTCCTGCGGGGAGACGACGATGATCCAACTGGTGCTCGCCAGACACGCGAAGTCCGACTGGGCCGACGACGGCCTCGACGACCACGACCGTCCGCTGAACGACCGCGGACGTCGGGACGCACCGGAGATCGCGCGGACGGTGCTGCGCAAGGGCGTCCGTCCGGAGGTGCTGCTGGCCAGCTCGGCGCTCCGGGCGCAGCAGACCGCCGCGGCGTTCGCCGACGCCTTCGACACCGAGGTGGTCACCCAGGAGCAGCTCTACCTCGCCGCCCCGGACACCATCCTCGACGCCGCGCGGGCGACGGGGGCCGCCGAGGTGATGGTGGTCGCCCACGACCCCGGCATGAGCGCGCTCGTCTCGCGGCTGGCCGACCGCGACGAGCGCATGGTGACGTGCGCCGTCGCGATCTTCACGTGGCACGACGGGGACTGGGACGACGTGGATGCCACCCCGCCCGACGAGTTCGAGCTGATCACGCCGTAGCGGCTCCCTCCCGGTCCGCGGCGGTCGCGTCCACGGCGGTCGCATCCACGGCGGCGCGGGCGACGGCGCCGGAGGCCACGAGCTCCGCGACCGCCTCGATCTCGGGAGAGACGAACCGGTCGGGACCGGGACCGGCCACCCGCGTGCGGACGAGCGCCCGCACGGCTCCCGTGACCGGCGCGGGCGCGAGCGGGGCGCGCAGGTCGAGGGCGCGGCATCCCGTCATCACCTCGATCGCCAGCACGCGCGCGAGCCCGTCCAGAGCCCGGCGCAGCTTGCGGGCGGCGCCCCAGCCCATCGACACGTGGTCCTCCTGCATGGCGCTGGACGGGATGGAGTCGACGGACGCGGGCGCGGCCAGACGCTTCAGCTCTGAGACGATGCCGGCGGCGGCATACTGCGCGATCATGAGGCCGCTGTCCACGCCCACCTCGTCGGCGAGGAACGGCGGCAGGCCGTTGCTGCGGGCGACGTCCAGCGCGCGGTCCGTCCGCCTCTCGGACATGGATGCCACGTCCGCCACGGCGATCGCGAGGAAGTCGAGCACGTACGCCACCGGCGCGCCGTGGAAGTTGCCGTTCGACTCGACCCGCCCGTCGACCGTGACGACGGGGTTGTCGACGGCGGAGACGAGCTCGCGGCCGGCGACGAGGGCGGCGTGGGCGGCGGTGTCGCGGGCGGCGCCGTGGACCTGGGGTGTGCAGCGCAGCGAGTAGGCGTCCTGGACGCGCGTGCACTCGGGTCCGCGGTGGCTCGCCACGATCGGCGAGCCGGCGAGGAACGCCCGGAGGTTGGCCGCGGATGCCGCCTGTCCGTGCTGCGGCCGCAGAGCCATGAGATCAGCCGCGAGGACGGCGTCGCTGCCCAGCTGCGACTCGATCGACAGGGCCGCGGCGGCGTCCGCGGTGGTGAGGAGCACCTCCAGGTCGTGGAGGGCGAGCAGCAGCATGCCGAGCATGCCGTCGGTGCCGTTGATGAGGGCCAGTCCCTCCTTCTCGCGGAGGGCGACGGGAGCGATCCCGGCCACGGCGAGCGCGGCGGCGGCGGTCGTGAGCGCGCCGTCCCGGTCGCGGACCTCGCCCTCCCCCATGACCGCGAGCGCGACGTGCGACAGCGGGGCGAGATCCCCCGAGCACCCGAGCGAGCCGTACTCGCGCACGACGGGCGTGATGCCGGCGTTGAGCAGGGCGGCGTAGGTCTCCACGACCACCGGCCGCACGCCCGTCCGTCCGGTGGCGAGCGTCTGCAGACGCAGCAGCATGAGCGCGCGGACGACCTCGCGCTCGACCTCCCCGCCGGTGCCGGCGGCGTGCGAGCGGATGAGACTCGCCTGCAGCTGCGCCCGCCGGTCCTCCGCGATGAACGTCGTCGCCAGCGCGCCGAAGCCGGTCGAGATGCCGTAGTGGGGCTGCGGGTCGTCGGCGAGCCCCTCGATCAGCGCGCGGGTATCGGCGACGCGGCGGAGGGCCGTGGCATCCATCCGCACCGTCGCGTCCTCTCTCGCGACGGCGACGACCTCGCGCGGGGTGAGGGGGGATGCTCCGACGGTGACGCTGCTGTTCATACCCCGATTCCACCGCGTGCGCGGGCGCGGAACCGCAGTGTTCTGGCATCCTGTGTCTGTCATGCCAGACAGTCCGCGCCCCCAGGTGCCCGCCGCCGATCAGACGCTGCGGATCCTCTCGCTGCTCGCGCGGCAGCCGGGACCCGTCGCGGCGCAGACGATCGCGTCCGCGCTGGGGATCCCCCGGTCCAGCACGTATCACCTGCTCGCGACGCTGGAACAGCACGGGTACGTCGTGCACCTGCCGGGCGATCGCCGCTGGGGACTGGGCACCGCGGCGTTCGAGCTCGGCGGCGGGTACGCGCGTCAGCAGCCCCTCGCGCGGCTGGGACGTCCGCTGGTCGCCGCCCTGTCGGACCGCGTCGGGGAGTCCGCGCACCTCGCCGTGCTGGCCGGGCGCGACGTGCTGTACATCGTCGAGGAGCGCGCGCCCCGGCGTCCCGCACTGGTGACCGACGTGGGCGTCCGACTCCCCGCCCACCTGACCGCCACGGGGGTGGCGATGCTGGCGGCCCTCCCGCGGGAGCAGGTGCGGGCGTCGTTCCCGGATGCCACGGCCTTCACGCAACGTCACGGTCGCGGGCCCGCGAGCCCGCGGGCCCTCCGCGATCTGCTGCGCGAGGTCCGCGCGACCGGGTACGCGGTCGAGGACGGGGAGGTCACCCCCGGCTTCCGCTCCGTCGCCGCGGCCGTGCGGGACCACGCGGGGTGGCCGGCCGCCGCGATCGCGGTGACGTGGCCGGCGGATGTCGTGCGCGCCGACCCGGAGCGTTTCGCCGCCGCCGCGACGGCCTCGGCCGCCGAGCTGTCGCGCCGCATCGGCCGCCCCGCCTGAGGCCCCGTCCCGTCAGCGCACGACGAGGCGCGGCTCGACCAGGACGTGGGCGGCGCCCGCGGTCGCGGCGCGCGGGGCGACGACCGTCCCGTTCTCGCCCATCAGCAGATCGAGGGCTCCGGATGCCACCCGCTCGGGCAACTGCTCCACGCTCGAGATCCCGAGCGCCTCGACCGCCGGCGTGTTGTCGAAGCCCACGATGGGCAGTCCCTCCCGCCCGGCGAGCGACACGGCGAGGTGCGCGCCGATGGCGAGGGAGTCGCTCGCGCAGACGATCGCGTCGACGTCCGCGTCGCGGGCGAGCCCGGCCGCGACGACGTCGCGCGCGGCGGCGACGTTCTCCTCGATGGTCCACCGCACCCCGGCCGCTCCGGCGTCCGCGATCGCCTCGCGCCAGCCGCGCTCGCGCTCGTCGCCGGTGCCCGAGCCGGCCGGCCAGCCGAGGAAGGCCACGCGTCCGGATCCGAGCCCGAGCACGTGGCGCGTCGCCGCGCGGGTGCCCGCCGCACCGTCCACGTCGACCCACAGGTGCGCGGGAGCCTCGACGTCGTCCTCGCCCCACGGTCGCCCGAACGAGACGAACGGCAGACCCCGCTGCGTGAGCCAGCCCGTGCGGGGGTCGCCGTGGAACGTGCCCGTGACGACGACGGCATCCACCTCCCCTCCCTCGAGCAGGTCGCCGAGGCGGGCGATCTCCTCCTCGGGGGTGCGGGCGGCGTAGAGCACGACCCGCATGTCGCGGTCGCCGGCGCGCTCGGTGAGGGCGTGCACGAACCGGTCGAGCACGACGCCGGAGATCCCGCCGGCGTAGGGGTCGAGGTGGATGCCGATGGTCGAGCTGCGGCGCGTGCGGAGCCGGCGCGCGGCGGCGTGGGGACGGTATCCGAGGTCGGCGATGGCCTGCTCCACGCGCATCCGCGTGGCCTCCCGCACGATGTCGGGGCTGTTGACGACGTTGGACACCGTCTGCCGGGAGACGCCGGCGACCCGGGCGACGTCGTCGACGGTGGGGGCCTTGACCATGCGCGTCCTCCCTCGGGTCGACGGTCATTGTAGGCGGCGGCACCGCCTTGACATCCGGGGCTCGGTGTTCGTACTCTCACCGTATCGCTATTTGAACGTTCAAACAGCGACCCTCCGACGTCACACGGAGGGGTGCATGCCTCATCGAAGGAGAGAGACACATGACACGGCACATCGCGCGCACCTGGCTCGGAGCCGGCGCGCTTCTGGCCACCGGCGCCCTCACCCTCACCGCGTGCGGGTCGGGCTTCGACGACTCCGGCAGCGGCGAGGCGAGCGGCAGCGGCTCCCTCAGCGTCCTGATCGGCTCCTCCGGCGACGCCGAGACGCAGGCGGTCGAGGAGGCCGTCGCCGCGTGGAGCGAAGAGTCCGGCGTCGACGCGCAGGTCCAGGTCGCCAACGACCTCCCGCAGCAGCTGTCGCAGGGCTTCGCAGCCGGCTCGCCGCCGGACCTGTTCTACCTCGCCCCCGAGGCCCTCGCCGGCTACGCCGAGAACGGCTTCATCGCCCCGTACGGCGACGACCTCGCCAACAAGGACGACTTCTACCCGTCCCTCGTCGAGAACTTCACCGTCGACGGCTCCTTTTACTGCGCCCCGAAGGACTTCTCCACGCTGGCGCTCATCATCAACAGCGACCTGTGGGCGGCGGCCGGACTCACGGATGCCGACATCCCGACGACCTGGGACGAGCTGGCATCCGTCGCCCAGCGCCTCACCACCGACGGCCAGGTCGGCCTCGCCTTCGGCGCCGAGTACCAGCGCCTGGGCGTGTTCATGGCGCAGGCCGGCGGCGGCCTCCTCACCGACGGCGCGGCCACGGCCGACAGCGCCGAGAACGTGGAGGCCCTGCAGTACGTCAAGACCAACCTCGAGAACGGCAGCTTCGCCTTCGCCGCCGACATCGGCGCGGGCTGGGGCGGCGAGGCCTTCGGCACCCAGGCGGCGGCCATGACCATCGAGGGCAACTGGATCACCGGCGCCCTGACCGCCGACTACCCCGACGTGAACTACGTCGTCGCCGAGCTCCCCGAGGGTCCCGGCGGCAAGGGCACGCTGCAGTTCACCAACTGCTGGGGCCTGGCCGCGGACAGCGCGAACCAGGACGACGCGCGCGCCCTCGTCGAGTACCTGACCGGCACCGACCAGCAGCTGGCGTTCTCGGAGGCGTTCGGCCCGATGCCGTCCATCCAGTCCGCCGCCGACGCGTGGACCGAGGCCAACCCCGACCTGTCGGCGTTCCTCGCCGGCGCCGACTACGCGCAGTTCCCGCCGAACCTCGCCGGCGCCGCCGACGTGATCACGGACTTCAACGCGCAGATCGAGTCGCTGCGCAGCGGCGACCCGCAGTCGATCCTGACGGGCGTGCAGTCCAACCTCGAGGCGATCGTCCCGTAAGCGGACCATCATGAGCGCTCTCACCTCCGCGCCCCGTCGCGCCGGCTCCCCCTCTGCGGGGATCCGGCGCGGCGAGGCCGCCGCCGGCTGGCTGTTCACCGCCCCCGTGCTGATCATCCTCGGGATCTTCCTGCTCGTCCCCGTTCTGATGGCGCTGTGGGTGAGCTTCTCGGACTGGACCGGTCGCGGGAGCCCCTTCTCCTCGAACGTGAACTTCGTCGGCCTCGACAACTACGCCGCCGTCACCACCGGCGGGGGTCTCGCCGAGCGCGACTTCGGCACGGCGCTGCGCAACAACGCCTGGTACGTCCTGCTGGTGGTGCCCCTGCAGACCGCCCTCTCGCTCTTCCTCGCCGTCCTCGTCAACCGCGCGGTGCTGCGCGGACGCGGGTTCTTCCGCACGGCCTTCTACTTCCCCTCGGTCACGAGCTCCGTCGCCATCACGGTCCTCTGGCTGTTCCTCTTCTCCACGTCCGGCGCGGTCAACGAGGTGCTGTCGTGGCTGGGCGTGAACGGGCCGAACTGGTTCAACGACCCGTCCGGGGTCGTCCACAACCTGCTGGGCGCCGTCGGCGTCACCACCGGTCCGGCCGCCCTCACCGGCAACACCTTCCTGGGCGTCTCGTGGTGGGACTGGCTCGCCGGCCCCTCCGTCGCGATGTCGGCCTTCGTCCTCATGGCGGTCTTCACGACCTCCGGGACGTTCATGCTGCTCTTCATCGCCGGGCTGCAGAACATCGGCGGCGACGTGATGGAGGCCGCGATGATGGACGGCGCCAACGGGTGGCAGCGCTTCTGGCGGGTGACCCTGCCGCAGCTGAAGCCGGTGCTGTTCACCGTGCTGACGCTCGGCCTCATCGGCACCTGGCAGGTGTTCGACCAGATCTACACCGGCACGCAGGGCGGACCCGGCAAGACCACGCTCACCCCCGCCTATCTCAGCTACTCGTCCGCGTTCCTCTCCCAGCAGTGGGGCCAGGGCGCCGCCATCGCCTTCGTGCTCTTCGTGATCATCGTCGCCCTGACGATCCTGCAGCGCTGGGTGCTGCGCGACCGCCCCGTCTCGCGTCGCCGCGCGCGGCAGTACGAGGTCCGGAGCACGAACGGAGGCGCACGATGACCGCCACGGCATCCCCGCAGACCACCGTCCTGGCCGAGCAGGTCGTGGACGGACCCCGCCGCGCACCCCGGAAGCACCGGATGCCGGCCAAGACGCTGCGCTGGCAGATCGCGCTGTACGCGCTGCTGTGCGTGCTCGCGCTCATCTACATCTATCCCTTCCTCGTGCAGGTGGCGACGTCCTTCAAGACGGACGCCTCGGCGGCGGCGGACCCGGTCTCCCTCGTGGCGCAGCCGTTCTCGGTCGCCGCCTACGAGCGGCTGTTCCTCAACTCGGACTTCCCCGTCTGGTTCGCGAACTCCGCGATCGTGACGGTGTTCGTCACGATCGGACGCGTGTTCTTCGCCTCGCTCGCCGGATACGCGCTCGCGCGCCTGCGGTTCCGCGGAAGGAGCGTCATCTTCGCGGCGCTCGTCGCCGTCATGGCCGTCCCGGCGGTGGTGCTGCTGATCCCCAAGTTCCTCGTCATCAACCAGCTCGGCATCTACGACTCCTACGCGGGCATGATCCTGCCGCTGCTCGTCGACGCGGCCGGCGTGTTCATCATGAAGAACTTCTTCGAGTCCGTCCCGCCGTCGGTGGAGGAGCAGGCTCGTGTCGACGGTGCGGGGACGTTCCGGGTGTTCTGGTCCGTCGTCCTGCCGATGGCGCGGCCGGCCCTCATCACGATCGTCATCCTGTCGTTCCAGGGGTCGTGGAACGAGCTCAGCCACTTCGTCATCGCCTCGCAGTCGCCCGAGCTCACCACGCTGACCAAGGGCGTCGCCTCCCTGGCCAGCGGACAGCTGAGCCAGGGCAGCCAGTTCCCGATCAAGCTCGCCGCGGCGGCCATCATGACCATCCCCGTCGCCGTGATGTTCTTCATCTTCCAGCGGCGCATCATGAACGCCAGCGAGGGAGCCGTCAAGGAATGACACCGCTTTCCCGTCCCGCCCCGACCGTCCCCCGAGGAGCCTCCGCCGCATGACCACCGCACCCGCCGTCTCGTCCGTCGAGACCGCCTCCGACCCCGCTCCCCTGCAGCCCCTGCTGAACGACGCCGTCATCGTCCTCCGCGCCCCGACGCAGGTCTGGTCCGATCACACGGGCGACATCGGTTCCGCGGCCGTGCACGGGGTGTACCACGGTGACGTCCGGCACGTCCGGGCGATGGCCCTCTCGTGCGACGGGTCGGCCGTCGAATGGATCTCCGCGGCCCCCGACGGCCCTTCCCGCATCGTCTTCGGCGGTCTGCTGCGCGGCCTCGACGACCCCACCCCCGACCCGAAGCTGCGGCTGCTGCGCGACCGCCGCGTCGCCGACGGCCGCGTCAGCGAGACGTGGACGCTGCGCTCCCGCGTCGCCGAGCCCGTGTCGACGACCCTCCGCCTGACGCTCACCCCCGAGTTCGCGCAGCTCCACGAAGTGAAGTCCGGGCACGCGCGCCCCCGCCCCGCCGCGTCCGACGCGGGGAACGACGTGATCCGGCTCGCGGCCGGAGCGCAGGGCCTCGAGCTCGTCGCGCCGCGCGGGCGGGTGGCATCCGGAACCGACGGGATCGAGGTGAGCTGGGACGTCGACGTCCCCGCGTTCGGCACCGCGGAGATCGGCTTCACCCTCACACTTCACGACGACGCCCTCGTCGTAGGCGGGGCCACCGCCGCCCCGCGGTGGGATGCCGCCGCCGTCGCCGCCGCAGCCCCCGATCCCCGCCTCGCGCGGTGGCTCGAGCGGGCGCTCGGCGATCTCGACGCGCTGCGTCTCGTCCTGCCCGAGGACCCGCGCGACGAGTTCTTCGCCGCCGGGGCGCCGTGGTTCTTCACCCTCTTCGGCCGCGACTCGCTCTGGGCCGCGCGCCTCGCCCTGCCCCTGGACCGCGAGATCGCGGCATCCACTCTCCGCGTGCTCGCCCGGCTGCAGGCGACCGAGGACGACGCGCAGACCGCCCAGGAGCCCGGCAAGATCCTGCACGAGCTGCGGGCGTCGGCCCTGGAGATCCCGGGCGAGGGCATCGTGCTGCCGCCGAAGTACTACGGCAGCGTCGACTCGACCCCCCTGTGGATCTGCCTGCTCGCCGACGCCTGGCGTGCCGGTATGCCGGACGAGGAGGTCCGCGAGCTCCTTCCCGCGCTCCGCGCCGCCCTCGGCTGGATCCGCGACAGCGGCGACAGCGACGGGGACGGCTTCCTCGACTACATCGACCGCCTCGGCACCGGCCTGGCGAACCAGGGCTGGAAGGACTCCGGCGACTCCATCCAATGGCGCGACGGCCGCCTCGCCGACGGACCGATCGCACTGTGCGAGGTGCAGGCGTACGCCTACGAGGCCGCCCTGTCCGGCGCGGACCTTCTCGAGCGCTTCGGAGATGCGGCGGATGCCACCGAGGCGGCGACCTGGCGGGAATGGGCGGCCGATCTGCGGGAGCGCTTCGCCGCCGCGTACTGGGTGGAGACCCCCGAGGGGCGCTACCCCGCCGTGGCGCTGGACCGGGACAAGCGCCCGGTCGACACGCTCACCAGCAACATCGGACACCTGATCGGGACGGGGATCCTGTCCGCCGACGACGAGGCGCACGTCGCGACGCTGCTCCTCGACCCGTCGATGTCGAGCGGGTACGGCATCCGCACGATGTCCACCGGCGCCGCGGGATACTGGCCGCTGTCGTACCACGGGGGCAGCGTGTGGGTGCACGACACCGCCATCGCCGTCCACGGCATGCTGCGCGCGGGCCTGGACGCTCCGGCCCGCCAGGTGGTCGAGGGACTCCTGGATGCCGCCGAGGGCTTCGCCTTCCGCGTGCCCGAGCTGCATTCCGGCGACCCCCGCGCGCAGTCCTCCGTGCCCACGCCGTACCCGGCCGCCTGCCGCCCGCAGGCGTGGTCGGCCGCAGCCGCCGTGGTGTGTCGGACGGCGCTGGAGTCCGCCCCGCGGTCCTGACGCGCGCGGCGGTGGCCGGCTCGCGCGCTCGGTCGTCGCGGGTGGATGCGAGGGGCCCCGGGGCGCCGCGGGTGCTGTGCACGGTCGTCGCGGGTGGATGCGAGTGGCCCCGGGGCGCCGCAGGTGGCCCCGGGGCCACTCGCGCGACCGAGACCGGACGGCGCTGCACGGCCGAGGCCGGTGCATCCGAGTGGCCCCGGGGCGCCGCAGGTGGCCCCGGGGCCACTCGCGCGCGCCGACGCGACGCGTCAGAATGGACGATGGATGCCGCAACGCCGCGGCACCGCCGCAGAGCCGCCCACAAGGCGGCCGAACACGAGGATCGCGATGACCAACGCCCTGCCCCTGCCCGATTTCTCCCACGAGCGCGTGGAGGTGATCACGGGACGACGCAGCGGTCTGTTCATCGCCGTCGCCCTCCACTCCTCGGTGCTCGGCTCCGCCCTCGGCGGCGCCCGTCTGTGGACCTATCCCACCTGGAGCGACGCCCTCGGCGACGCACTGCGGCTGTCTGCGGCGATGACGTTGAAGAACGCCGCCGCGGGGCTCGACGCGGGCGGCGGGAAGGCCGTCATCGGGCTGCCCCTCGGCACCGAGCTGGATGCCGACCGTCGTCGCGCCGCGTTCCTCGATCTCGGCGACGCCGTCGAGAGCCTCGGCGGCCTGTACCGGACGGCGGAGGACGTCGGCTCGACCACGGACGACATGCTTGTCGTCAGCGAGCGCACGGCGCACGTCGTCGGCCTCCCCGATGCCGTCGGCGGTTCGGGCGAGCCGGCCGGCCCCACGAGCCTCGGCGTCTACGCCTCGCTCGTCGCCACGCTCGAGCGCGTCACGGGCAGCGGCGACGTGGCGGGCCGCCGGATCACCATCGCCGGCCTGGGACAGGTCGGCAGCCGACTCGCCGAGCGTCTCACCGCCGAGCACGCCGCCCTGACCGTCACGGACGTGAACCCCGCCAAGCGCGCTCTCGCCGCTCAGCTGGGCGCGGCCTGGGTCGAGCCGGGCGAGGCGCACCTGGTCTCGGCCGACGTCTTCGTCCCGGCCGGCATCGGCGGGGTCCTCACCGACGAGGTCATCGACGCGCTGGACGCGCGCGCCGTCTGCGGACCGGCGAACAACCCGCTCGCCGACCGGTCGGGAGCCGACCGGCTGGCGGGTCGCGGCATCCTGTACGCGCCCGACTTCGTCGTGAACGCGGGCGGTGTCATCTACCTCGATCTCGTCGCGAAGCAGCTCGGCAGTCGTGACGAGATCATGGGGCGCGTGGCCGGGATCGGCGACACCGTGCGTCGTGTCTTCGACGAGGCGGAGAGCCGAGGAGTGACTCCGCTCGCCGCGGCCGAGAGTATCGCCGCCGAGCGCCTCAGCGTCGGCGCCGCGAACGCCGCGCTCGTCTGAGCCGGACGTCGACAGCGGCACCGCCCACGTCGACCGACGACGAAGCGCCCGGACGTTGTGGGGACGTTCGGGCGCTTCGCTGTGCGATCAGTTCGCGGCGTCGTAGGCCTCGAGGATGTTCGCGGGGATGCGGCCGCGCGAGTTCACCTGGTGGCCGTTCTCCTCGGCCCACGCGCGGACCGCGCCGAGGTCACGGGACGACCCTGCCGAGCGAGGACGACCCGGGCGGCGCGTCGAGCCCCCGGCGGATCCGACGGCGCGGCCGGCGGAGACGAAGGGCTCGAATGCGTCGCGGAGCTTCTTCGCATTCTCGTCGGAAAGGTCGATCTCGTAGGCGCGGCCCTCGAGGGAGAAATGAACCGTGGTCCCCTCATCGAGGACGGAACCATCGAGATCGTCGATGAGCTGGGTGATGTGCTTCTTGGCCATGTAACCAATGATAGGGATAAATGCACCCCTGAGAAGCACTCCCCCGCCGCAGGTATAGAATTCACCCGCTTTATCACCCGTCAGAACAGTCCAATTCGCGAAACAGTCCGAGGATTACGCAGCCGCGCGATCAGGAATTCGCGGCGGAATACGCCTCGATCACGGTCGCGGGCAGACGGCCGCGGTCATTCACGGTCATTCCCTGGGCGCGCGCCCATTCGCGCACGGCGCCGAGGTCGAGACCGCTGCTCCCTCGCGGCTCCCGCGTTCCGGAACGACCGGAAGGGGCGGCCGAGCGGGCGGGCCGTGCCGCATCGACGAAAGGCGTGAGAGCGCGGTAGAACTTGTCGGCATTCCGTCGTGAGAGGTCGATCTCGTAATCGCGCCCGTCGATGGAGAACGTCATCTGCGTCCCCTCGCCTTCGTCGAGGACCGTGCCGTCGAGGTCGTCCACCAGATGCGCGATGAGCTTGGTTGCCATAGTGCGCAAAACCCTACACCCGGCCTGCGTTCCTCCCCCGGCGCACCACCGTGCCGCTGCAGCGGTGTGCATCGACGGGCGGGCGGGACTATCCTCCCGGATGGCGTTCCTCCCGAACGCCGCTGACAAGGAGGGCGCCGCATGAGCCTTTTGCGGACCAAATCGGTGGAGCAGTCCATCGCCGACACGACCGATCCGGAGTTCCGGCTCAAGAAGTCCTTGAGCGCCCTCGACCTCACCGTGTTCGGTGTCGGCGTCGTCATCGGGGCCGGTATCTTCACGCTCACGGGCCGCGCCGCCCACGAGGTCGCCGGCCCCGCCGTCGTCATCAGCTTCATCGTCGCCGCGATCGCGTGCGGGCTGGCCGCGATGTGTTATGCCGAATTCGCCTCGACCGTGCCCGTCTCGGGGTCGGCGTACACATTCTCATACGCATCCCTCGGCGAGCTCTTCGCCTGGATCATCGGGTGGGATCTCATCCTCGAGATGTTCCTCGGGGCGAGTGTCGTCGCGCAGGGATGGAGCGCTTATCTGAGCGCGTTCTTCGAGCAGCTCGGAGTCGTTCTGCCGCAAGCGGTGAGCTCCGGCGGAGTCGTCGATCTTCCCGCGATCCTTCTCGTCCTCGTTCTCGGTGGTCTCATGACGATCGGCATCAAGGAATCCCTCCGCGTCAACATGGCGCTGGTCGCCGTGAAGCTCTTCATCGTCCTTTTCGTGATCGTTGCGGGCATCATGTTCGTGAATCCCGCGAATTACACGCCTTTCGTGCCGCCGTCCGCCCCGACGGAGACGGCATCCGACCTGACCCAGCCGCTGCTGCAGTTCCTGTCCGGCCTGGAGCCGGCGACGTTCGGCGTCGGCGGCATCCTCGCGGGGGCCGCGCTCGTGTTCTTCGCCTACATCGGGTTCGACGTCGTCGCGACGACGGCGGAGGAGACCAAGCGCCCCCAGCGCGACCTGCCGATCGGGATCATCGCGTCGCTGGTCATCTGCACGGTCCTCTACTGCGCCGTGGCCATCGTCGTGACGGGGATGGTCTCGTACCAGGACCTCGACCCGAGCGCCGCCCTCGCCAACGCCTTCGCCTTCCACGGGCAGACCTGGATGGCCACCATCATCGCGGCGGGTGCGGTCGCCGGTCTCACGACCGTCGTGCTGACCCTGATGATCGGTGCGACCCGCATCATCTTTGCGATGTCGCGCGACGGCCTGCTGCCGCAGGGCCTGGCGAAGGTCCACCCGCGCTTCCGGACGCCGTGGGTCATCTCGATCGTGGTCACCGCGATCGTCGCGGTGGTGGCGGGCGTCACCCCCGTCGGCATCCTGGAGGAGATGGTCAACATCGGGACGCTCTCCGCGTTCGTGCTCGTCTCGGTCGGTGTCATCGTGCTGCGCCGCAAGCGTCCCGACCTGCCGCGCGGCTTCCGCGTGCCGTTCAGCCCGGTCCTGCCGATCCTGTCCGCGGCGATCTGCACCTACCTGATGCTGAACCTGTCGGTGGAGACCTGGCTGCGGTTCCTCATCTGGCTGGCGCTCGGGTTCGCGATCTATTTCGCGTACTCCCGCTCGCACGCCCGCCTCGGCCGCGCCGGGGCAACGCCCCAGCCCGCCTCACCCCCGGAGAGCTGACGAACGACGGATGCCTCACCCTGCTCTCAGAGAGCGCAGGGCGAGGCATCCGTCATTCCCGGGCCGGCCCGAGGCGCCTTAACTGTTGATCGACGTGCACGAAGACGGTGTCGCCCGCCGCGAGGTCGACACCGGTCTCGAACGCCAGGGATTGCTCGAAGAAGTTCGCGGCACAGACCTCCGGCGTCGCCTGGTCGAGCTCGACCTCGACGGCCCCGTGAACGCCCGATAACGGGCGGAGCGTTCCGGACCAGGTGCACCCGGACGATGCGGGAGCGAGCACGTAGAGGGTGCCCCCGTCCGAGAACGCGGAGATCCCTTCCGTGTCGGGACCCGCGACGTTCAGGGCCACCGCCGACGGCGGCACGGTCGGCCCGGGGAGGGGCGCGGGTGCCGTGCACCCGACGAGAACGCAGACCAGCGCCGCCCCCGCGGAGAAGATCACCGTCCGACGTGTCATGAGACGCCATCGTGCCATCGACGCCTCCTTTGGACGGACCAAGGGTAGACGCGCGCTCCCGCCCGGCGTCAAACCAATTCACCCCGTCCCCGGAGACCGCGGTGGAGGGCAGCACGGGATTTCACCCGGTCCCTAGGTGGTGGATCGACCGGCCCCTAGGTACGTGGCTGGAAGCAAGGCAGCCCCCACAACGCAGCCCATCTGATCGAACGAGATTGGTTTTACGGAACCGGCACCGGATGGGGCATCGGCAGCTTCTCCGAAGGACTCGGCGCCGCGGGCGAGCCTTACGGCGACACCGCCGCCTACGTCAAAAGCGGTAGCGAGTACATGGTGCCCGGCGTGTTGACAGGTGACAACACGGGCATTGAGGAAGTCAACATAACAGCCTGCTATGGCGGCGGGCTCCCCTGCTACAACGATCTTGCGTTGACCCGGCAAACGACGGGGGTTCCTGCCGCCGGTCAGGGTGACAGTGGCGGACCAGTCATCTCCTCCGCCACGGACGAAGGTCGTTACGCCTTCGGAGTGATCAGCGGCATCAGAGATTACTCCAAGAGTTGCACCGGGGACGCCGATGGCCGCGAATGCAGCAAGTACGTCCTCTACGCGCCGATCAGCGAGTTCTTCAATGCTGGCTGGGGACTCAACTACTACAAGTAGATCGCAACCGTCCACCGCAGTTCAGTCGTGGTCACACCTCGGCAGGATCGACCCACATCAGCGACGCCCCGTCCTCCTGGCCCCACGGAGCCGGAGGACGGGGCGTCGTGGCGTCCGTCAGACGGCGAGGGCGTCCACCGCGCCGAGGATCTCCTCCGGCTCGGTGCGCGTGGTGTAGTCCACCTTGATGTCGACGAAGCGGACGACGCCCTGCTCGTCGACGACGAGGACGGTGGGGAACGGGATGGCGGCGGTGTCGTCGGCGTTGCTGTCGGCGACGTCGAAGCCGAGCTCGGTGTGGGCGCTGCGCGCCTCGGCGCTGGGCTCGGTCACGATGCCGAGGGACGACGCGAGGGCGTTGGCCGGGTCGGAGACGACGGCGAAGTCGAGCGAGCCGTTCTCGACGGCCTGCGCCGACCCCTCGGGGGTCTGCGGCGACACGGCGACGAGCTGGGCGCCGCGCTCCTGGAGCGCCGGGACGAGCTTCTCCTGGTAGGTGCGGAGGGTGATGTTGCAGTAGGGGCACCAGGCGCCGCGGTAGAAGACCACGACGCTCGTCTTGCCGGCGAGCACCTCGTGGAACGTCGTCGAGGCGCCCTCGGGGGTGAGGACGGCGGCATCCGGGACCTCATCGCCGACCGACACCACGTCGGCGGGGACGCCGGCGGCGCGCAGGTCGTTCTGCTCGCCGGAGAAGACGGCCGACAGGCGCGGCCCGATCTGCGCCTCGAAGCCGACGTTGAACTCGTCGACCTGCTCGGCGATGGACGAAGTGGACATGCGGGGGCCTCCTCGAGAGATGGGGACGGGGGTCGTCGCCGATGCGAGCGTACGGTCGCCGGGTGAACGCGGGGCCGTCGCAGTCATGGAACGTCATATGAGGATGCTCGGCGGGGCGCGCGCCCGGAGAAGTCAGGTGAAGCGGTCCCGCGAGCGGATGAAGGCGGAGGTGAATGCGCCTCGGGGCTGGCATGCATACATGCCAGGTGGCTCGTGGCATCCCGGGTCCGAAGCATGGCGGACCGTCTCCGGGCCCCTCGGCGGATCGGCCAGGCTGCCCTCGGGTCACCGCCGACCCTCCGAGTGAAAGCGAGAGCCATGTCGATGACGACACCCCTCCCCCGACCGAAGAACAACGCCCGCGTCGCCGCTGTGTCCGGCTTCGTCGGCAGCGCCCTGGAGTACTACGACTTCTTCATCTTCGCCTCGGCGGCGGCCTTGATCTTCCCGCGGCTGTTCTTCCCCGAGGGCGAGCCCGGCGTGAGCACGCTGCTGTCCTTCTCGACCGTGGGCGTCGCCTACGTCGCCCGGCCGTTCGGCGCGGTGCTGTGGGGCCACGTCGGCGACCGCTTCGGCCGCAAGCGGGCCCTGCTCGCCTGTCTCGGGATCATGGGCGTGGCGACCTTCCTCGTCGGGTGCCTGCCGACGTGGGAGTCGATCGGCGTCGCCGCGCCGATCCTCGTCGTGATGCTCCGGCTCGTCCAGGGCGCATCGGCCGGCGGCGAGTCGCCCGGGTCGAGCGCGCTCACGATGGAGCATGCTCCCGACGGCCGCCGCGCGTTCTACACCAGCTGGACGATGAGCGGCGTCATGTTCGGCATCGTCATCTCGAGCCTCGTGTTCATCCCGATCGCCTCGTTGCCGGAGGCCGACCTGTTGTCGTGGGGGTGGCGCGTCCCGTTCTGGGCCTCGGTCCTGGTCACCGCCCTGGCGATCGCGCTGCGCCGTCATCTCGAGGAGCCGGAGATCTTCGAGGAGACCCGCGAGACCGAGGACGTCGTCAAGATCCCGCTCTGGGAGCTCTTGCGGCACCACGGTCTCACCGTGGTCCGCGTCACCCTGATGACGCTCTTCACCGGCGTGAACACGATGGTCAACATGTTCGTCCTCGCCTACGGGACGACGGTCGTCGGCATCCCTCGCCAGGACCTGTTGACGATCATCACCGTCGCCAACCTCGTCGCCGTCGTGGTCGGCCCGCCGGCCGCCGCCCTCGCGGACCGCATCGGCCGCAAACCCGTGTTCCTCGCGGGGCTCGTCCTGCAGGCGGTGAGCGTGCCCGCGCTCCTCCGAGCGGTGGATGCCGCCGACCTGACCCTCGTGTGGGTGCTGAGCGTCTTCGTGATCGGGGTGGCCTACACCCTGTCGAACGCGCTCTACCCGGCCTACTTCCCCGAGCAGTTCCCCGCCCGCGTCCGGTTCACCGGCATGGCGGTGAGCCTGATGCTCGGCCTCGTGCTGGCGGGGTTCACTCCGGCCATCGCGCAGGGTCTCATCTCGGCGCCCGGACACGAGCGCGACTGGGGCACGGTCGCAGGGTTCACGATCGGCATCATCGTCGTCTCCGGCATCGCCGCCCTGTTCGCGCCGGAGACCGCTCGCGTCCCCACGGCGCGGCTGGGGCTGCGGGACACCGACCCGGCGGTCGCCCCGCCCGTGGCATCCCCGTCCGCGGTGCGGAAGGGCTGACGGCGGAGCCGGATGCGGCGGACGCTCCGCGCGCGCGCGGGCCGGGCTCCGGAGAATCGTCGCATTCCGCCGGTGCCCGCCGCGGTGATCGCGCGCCGGCCCGGGAACTCCGGAGCCCGGCACACGCGGCCTGCACGACGCGTGCCGTCGGGAAAGAGGAACGGCGCCCCTCCCGAAGGAGAGACGCCGTGCGATGTGGCCGTAAACGAAGCGCTTTCGAGTAATTCGCGGCCTCTAGCGGTGCTCCGCGAGGCACTGCGGCGGGGCGAGCTTGCCACGATACTGCGTCGACCTGTCCGCTACATTCCACCGGGAACGCGGCAGCTAAAGCAGGTCACCCCTGCTCTCCGAGAGCAACTCGTCACGGACTACAAGTCCGGTCTCGGCATCTACGAGCTCGCCCGGAAGTACGGGATCCATCGCTACACCGTCGCCCAGCACCTGACTACCGCTGGCGTCATCATGCGACGCACTATCACTGAAGCGGAGCGAGCGAAGGCTCGAGAGCTATACCTGGCTGGTGCGACGTATGCCGAGATTGCCCGTCAGTTGAAACGAGATCCGGCGACGGTGAAGAAGGTAATCCAGATCGCCAATCCCGGCCCCCACCCGCACGCATGAACTCAGGCAGCTCTGAGAACACATCGCCTCTCTTGGTCCGGCTATGAATGCAAGAGCGTGGCAGGGCGGTGTCCGTGCCTACGAGGCCGCAGCTACCTGACGGACCCCGGCTCAGCGGTTGAGACCATTTCAGACACCAGCGTCGGTCGCGAATCTCGCGTTCGCGGCGCAAGGAGCAACGCGCTTCCATGTCACATCGTGACCGTTCACTGCCGAGCATTCAGCGCAGACCGGCGCAGCAGAATTTGTGCTTGCGCCCGCTACCGCACCGGCATTGGCCGTACACACCGAGGCGTGCGCGCTGCTCCTCGTCAACGACAGGTTCCACAAGATTGCGCGGGTCGGCATCCCAGATCAGTTCCCCGGCGGTGACGACGTAACTCATGGACGGCGCGGCTGGTATGCCCCAGGGGCCCACTTTGGTCGTGTCGGGCTCCACCGGCTCCATTTTTTGGACACCGGCCACGCTGGCAGGGAGGTGTGCCACGTGGGTCAACTCCGTGTTCACAGAACGGTTATGGCGGACCAGGGATGACCAGATGCGGTGGGGGCCCTTCCGACGACGACGGACGGCGTCGTCGAGAAACGCGCCACCGACGTTGATTGCGGTCGCGGCACCGACGGTGCCTATGGTCAGGTCAGCTGCCAGCGCTGCAGCGATCCCCCATTTGTTCCCGGAGAGCGCGCCGCCGAGCCGACTGATGAAGCCGCCGGAGGCGGCCCTTTCCCCCCGCTGGATGAGCGGGCGCAGCAGAGCGTTCTCTTGGTCGCGGACGTAGGCGTCTGTCTCAGCACTGTCGCCGGTCGGAGTGTGTTGATAGACCTCGTGCAGCCTCGCCCGGAAATCCGCGAAGGCATCGTCGTCGTGAATATCACGGACCAGTCGCGGAGTGAGTCCATGGAACTCTGGTAGCCCGGAGCGGAGCACAGCTTCGACTACCCGCGTAGAGCTTCCAACGATGGGGCTGATGCCCTTTTCGCAGAGGAAACGCTCGTGCGCAAACGGGGCCGTGTAGGTGACGCCGTAAGCGCTGGCGAGAGCGTACTCGCGGGCAAAGTAGCGGATGCCATGTCCCATCGCGCGTCGGATCTGCTCACTTGGGTCGGGATCTGGCGCCATCGTAAAGTAGCCTCGCATGTTCCCATCGGTGGCAATCGCGCCAGCGGCGAAACGGTGCGCGTACTCGACGGGATTGATCGTGATGCGTTCTGTCACCCCGCGCCGGAGGGTGTCGATGGCGGCGCGTTCGCGGAAGAAGAAGCTCTCACTGGCGACGGGAACGACGATGCCTGCTTCGATCAACGGACGCATTGCCTCCAAACTGGGGAGAATGGTGTTGAGGTACGCCCGGGTGCGGTGCATCCGAGCTTCCATGTTGTCCTCGGGGTGGCAGTAACCTCTCCGCGCGCCCAGCATGTGTTCATTCCGGTATTGCTCCGTAGCGAACCAGTCGGCAATGGGATCGTTCACGAGAACCTGCCCGCTGTACAGCAGGCTCGACAAGATCATGTCGCCACCGAGGAGTGCGAAGTTTGCTGACGGCCATCCCCCGAGGTAAATCGGATGCGCGTTCGGATCCAGGGCCGGGGTGTGCGCGCTGGAGAACTCTCTGACACGCTCGCCGAACTCGTCGAGTTCCCTGCCGGGCACGGTCGCGAAATTCGTCTCACCTCGAACCGTGAGGAACGCGTCGATGACATCGAGCGATGACAGCACAGTCAGTCATCCCATCATCGCGAGAACCTGTGGGATCTGAGTGGCCAAGTGACCGCCAAGAGCGCCTGCGGCGGAGTCGCTGAGGACGTCCGCGATCCGGTTCAGTGCGCGCTTGGCTAAAGAGGGGTCGCTCCGTTCCACCCCACCTCGCGTTTGCTGGACTAGCGATGTGACCACTCCAGCGATTTCGTCAGGGAGAGCGACAGCTGCCTGCTCGACAACCCCGAGCAGCCGTGTGACCTCATCGGCCCATTGGGGCTGCACGTGTGCAGTCTGCGTGACGTGCGAGCTTGCAATCGACACGTTGGTGCTGCCGTTGATGTGCGTGGTGTGATGGACGTCGCCGCGGTCAATGTCGCGAACAGACCTTTCGTCCTCCACCAGCTGTCGCCCGGCGTTGGTTAGCTCCCATGAGCCCGCGCTGATGAGTTCCGCAGTACGGAGGCGTCTTGCGGCACCTTCCACCTCCGCGTCGGTGTAGGGGATCCCGAGGTAGCCCGCGCGGGTGTCAAGGTAGTCGCCTGTCTCCGGCGGGACACCGTTCAGCTCGGCGGAGATGTACGCCCACCGTAGAACGTCGTCGCGGACGGCGACGAGACGCCGCACCGGGTCTCGGCGCTGCCTTTCAAACTGCGCGGCCGCATCCTTGCCGAGCGGCCGAATGAATACGGCCGCGAGCCCGCCCATCGTAAACACGCCTTTGACGTAACCTTGCCGCTCAAGAAGGCGCACGTGATCCTCCAGCGCACCAGCAGTCACGCCGAGTCGATCGGGGAGCCGGTCCAGCAATGCTCGACCGCCGGCGTCACCGTTCGACGACTCGCCGGCGATTGCGGCGATCGTCGAGAGGATCTCTAGCCGCAGAATCATCTCTGGTTGCAGAACGTTCACACACTCACGGTATCTGCGGCCACCGACATTCGAGGCGGGAGACGGCCCGAAGGCGAGCGTTCCGGCAATTCCGGAGCCGCTGATGCGAAATCAGGTCGAGAATCACACGTTCGTCGACCTCGGGCCTGCTGCACTGATAGGCGACAGCGGTTGGTCAGGCCGCGAGGGCCAGGGTCTGCGGTGGAGGCATCGCCGAACCCGGACGATTCGTGCTCAGAGATCGCTGCCATGGTCTAGAGATGGCAATGCGTTGGCATTGAAGAGGTACCGGGCTGTCGACGAACAGGGCCGCGCCGCATGCCGCGCCTCCGTCCATCCGATCGAGGTCCAGAAACCAGCAGCCGTGACGGCCGCGACCGTGAACCATGGACCTTCGTAATGCTGGATCAGAGCGGCGACGGCCCATCGTCCGACACCTCGACCACGAAGCTGTTTACGCACCTCGAAAAACTCGATCTTGACGACTGTTGCGGGTAGATCAAGTCCCGTATATTCGTCGACATCTGTGGACTGTGGGTCAAGCTCCGCTCGTGCCAACTCGACGCCGTCGCGAGAAATTGAGAGGTACTCGCGGCCTCGAAGTGCCGCGCCGTCGCACCACCAGTCCGGATCGAAACCGGTCACGCAGCAGTCGAACGGCAACCGGCCACGGTCCGGGACGAGTCGGTGAACAACGAGATTTATCTGGCTCGCGTGTGAGAAGTTGGGCGGCACTGCGACACCCGACAGACGGAGCGGGTCTGAGCGGCGACCATGGGATCGTCAACCCTTGCCTTCGTTGACCTTCTTGAGCTGCTGGAGGTCGGCCCAGTGCAGTTCGAGGCCGGCGAGAGTAGGGCTTACCCCGAGCGTGACAAGCGGCTGGGAGTGGCCGTCAATGTATCGACAGGCCTCCTCGAAGATGTCGGTCACCTTCGGAATGATCTCGTTGAGCTTGTCTGTGTTGATGTTCGAAAGCCGCGTCATGCCGACGTTTGGCTGATATCGCTGAGTCACGCCCTGGAGGAGCTCAGTCTCGGTGAACACCTCGCACCACGACCGCAACGCTCCGTACCCCACACGAATGAGGGCGTCACGAGCTTCACCATCGACCTGTTTGGCGGCTTGGATCGTCTCATTGATCCTTGCGCGGATACCGCTGAGCGTGTCCCAGCGCGGCCCCGTCGCCTTCGTAATCTTGCCCTTGCCGCCCTCGTCTGTGATCTGGAAGTAGACGCAACGCTTTGACTTCTCGAAGAGGCCGAGCAGCGTCGTGGCGAACAGGATGTCGTGGGTAAAAACGATGACCTGGTTATCTTCGGCGAGCCGGGCGATGCGCTGAGCGACCTCGTTGATCCGACGGTGATCAAGGCTAGACACGGGGTCATCGAAGATCACGGGCGCGGTGATGCCCGCCAGTCTCGCCTCGGCCAGGAAGTCTGCCAGCGCGAGAACCTTTTGCTCCCCCTCAGACAACACCTTCGACGGCTTGTGCTTCCCGCTCATGACTTTGCGGCGCTGCGCCTTGCCCTCGCGTCCGACGAACTGGATCTTGAGGGGCGGCGTCCGCAGCGCGCCGCACTCCTCAAGGAAGAGCGCGTCGAAGCTCTGGTTGATGAGCTGGTCGCTCGCCGTCTTGGCCAGCTCGGTGACGGCGCGACCCAGCGACGCCAGCGGGCGCTTTAGCGTCTTGAGCCGGTCGGCCTCTTTAGCGTTATTGACCTGCGCCTCGATCAGAGGCCAAGACTTGCCCAACTCGACCGCAGCGGTAAGCTCCAGCAGTTCGGCCTGCTTCTCGGCGAGGGCTTGTGTCCGGTTCTGCTGCTGTGTTTCCAGCGTGGCAATGCTGGCCTCGACGGCCTCGAGCGCAGACTCGACGTCGCGCTTGGGAGTGGCGAGGGCGTCGGTGATATTAGTGCTAGCGGGTGTGCTGTCCACGGCGGAGGTGGCGAGTGCGCTTCGTGCGTGTTCGATCGCTTCGAGGTGCGCGAAGTAGGACGGCTTCTCGTCTCCGCCTCGGTATTGCTCGAGAGTGGCGAGGAGTTCGTTACCCGGGATGCCTGCGGCCTGACGCTTGTAGGCCGCCAACGTGGTGTCAGTGGCGTGGATGTCCGAGGAGATTTTATCTTCGAGATACGTCGAGTAGCGCGCGAGGAGGTCACGCGCGGGTTCCTGCAGGGGCTGGCGGCAGTACAGGCATCGCTGCGAGTCGTGCGCCCCGATAGCCACGAGGTGATCCCGGTACGTGTCCCCTGCCTCGATGAACGCGCCCCAAGTGTCGTCGGGATCTGCGGGAAGATCAGCGGCGGCGAAGAGTTCGCCGCGAAAGGTGTCGTAGTCGGTCGAGAGTTGCGCACGCCTCACCAGCGCAACGTTGTAGCCGGTCGCATCGAATGCGAGGAGCGCCTGGGCAGCGGCGGAGGCTTGGGTGAGAACTCGCTGCTCCGCCTTGAGCGCTGCGATCTGAGTGCCGATCGTGTTCGCGCGCAGGGCCGCCACCGCCTGGGTGAGAACATCGACCTGATTGTCGGCCCTCTCGCCTGCCTGAACGCGATCCTTGAGGGTGGTGAGATCGGTGGATGCGCCGAGTGTTTCGATCAGCGGGTAAACGCTCGACCCGCGTTGGAAGCGGGACAGGAGACCAGTACTTCCGGTGCCGAGTGCACTGGTGGCCGCGTCAATGTGAGCAGCGACCGCCTGGATCGCGGCGGTAACGTGATTGAACAGCGCGAGCGACGCTGGAGTGTACACATAGTCGAGGTCATCGTCGACGTGGGTGGTCACCGCGGGGCTGTCGAAGATCGATATGCGTGTGAAGGGTGGGACTCCGCGGTCCCCTGTCCAGTCCAACGTGTGAGTATCGTCGCCGAGCTTGTACTCGAGCTTTGCGGACTGGGCTTCGGCGAGTTCGGAGTCGATGTTGCCCAAGATTGTGTCTGCTGTGCGACTGTTCGCGAGAGCCTTCAGGATGCGGGAGTAGCCCGTCTTGCCGGTTCCGTTCTCTCCGTAGAGGATGGTCAGCCCCTCGTGTGGCTCGATGATGGCGCCGGGCACCAGTGCGTTGACGCCGTGAACCTCGGACAGACGCGTCACCATCAACGGAGGTGCCGACTCGTCCTGACGCGCCTCGACCTCGAGTTGCGCGACGACCGGGAGTTCACGCTTGTCGAGTGCTTTCTCCTGCCGGAACAGCTGGTACGCCTTCTCTATCGTGCCCGCACCAACCGCGCGTCCTGTGCCGATGACCTCCGCCACCAGAAGACGGACCCACTCGTCGTTGGTATTCGCCCAGTCGGCGAGGAGGGCCCGAGGATCGATGAACTCCATATCGTCCGACCCGGTGGTCTCCGCGGTGGCCGCCGGTTCAGGGTCCGGCAGTGTCACGTCGCTCGTCATGCTCGGTCCTTCGTGTTGGGCGTGTCGGTGGCGGGCACTTCGCTCAGGATTGCTCGAACGAGGACGAGGGAGATGACCTCTTCGACGAGTTTTCCGAGCTTGCGTACATTCCCGGATGTGTCGGCCAGGGGGTACAGGACCGACTTGAGTTCGGTGGGCGTGAGTCGAGCTTGCTCATCTAGTGAGAGCTGTCCGTAGCGATCGTCGACGAGCCGGTCGATGACCTGCTTGATCTCCGGTTTGGTGAGCGGCTTAAAGTACACGAGCGAGTCGAATCGGGAGTAGAGGGCATCCCCGAGGGCCTTTCGGATCTCATCCTCAGTGCCGTAGTTGGAGGTGCAGATTATGAGTGAGGGACCGATTCGAACGCTGTAGTTCTTGTCCTCGAAGACACCGCCGTCGAAGAGTTGATAGAAGGCGCTGTGGAAGACCGAATTTGCCTTGTCAAACTCGTCGATCAGGATCACGCCGGATTCTCGGTCGAGCAGGTCTCGCGCAAAGGACGATTCCGAATGGGTGCCACCGAAGAGATACGACGCGAACTTGTCGTTATGAAACATGGAGAACTGCTTGCGTAGGAGGGTGCCGCCGAGGAGGCCGTTAACGAAATGGGCGGTCTCGGTCTTCCCGACTCCCGAGGGCCCATAGAACATCAGCACTACAGGCTTGGTGCGCTTGAGTGTAGTCAGCGGGTAAAGCGCGGCCAAGAGCGATTCTTTGACCGCCGCCTGACCGACGAGATGGCTGGAGAAGCCGTCTCGGAACTGGACGAGTGTGTCGCGCGTCATCGCGGGATAGTCGTATCGCTCCACCGTGGTCGGAAGGGCCCGGGCGAGTTGAGCGTGCATGTTCGCCGGCGGGTTGTGCAGGAGTAGGTGGTTGGGATTGATGGAGCGAATGAGGCCAGCGAAGTTGGTGATGACGTGCTCGTTGAGACTGGCGTAGTCGCTGGACTCGGCCACGACACGCTTGGTCCTCCGTGCCGGGGCGTTGGGCGTGGACGATTCCTGTCCCTCCACGACGTGGGTATGGCGACGGTTCGCCTCATCACGCTCGTATACGATGTCGAGTAATCCCGAATGCTTCTTCTTCCCGAGCCGCTCCTTGAACCACGACAGTGGCCCGTAGTAGATGGTGACAGTGGTATCACCCGGCATGCTCGACCCCGGCGAGAATGACGTCGTAAACGTCCAGCTGTTCTTCGGCGTGTGTGTCGACGCCGTCCACGAGTTCAACCGCCGTCACGGTTGCCCCGTCCGCGCCGCCGGACATCTCTTCCTGCATTGTGAGCGCGGCCTCTGCCGTCTGCCCGACGAGGATGCCGTGGAACACGAGTCGCATGCGGCCCAGATCGGTGAGACCGTAGTTGTTTCGGAAGGCCCTGATATTGAAACGGAGCACGCGCTTGGAACCGTCGGGCGCTTCCCCCAGCAGTTCGTAGTAGCCCTTCGCCCCGGCAAGAACATCATCCATCCGCGCCAGATCAATGGGCAGGTCGTCCATCTTGAGCAACACCATGTATGGCGTGAACATCTTCATGAACGCCATTGAGTCCTTCGAAGCGGACACGCGAAGGTCCCGCAGCTGAACCACACGGGGGTCCTCATCGGCCTTCGCGAGGTAGTCCGTCAAGATCGTGTTGGACAGCGTCTTGCGAAGAATGCTCTGCCCGGCACTGGAAATGTCGACGCCACCGCCGACTTCCGCGGAGCCGCCCAGGAATGGCAGCCAACTGAACTTCGCCGCCAGCCGCGTCTCGACCTCACTGTGGAGGTTCGTGGTGCGATTCTTGACGTTCTCGCTCGTCGCGGCGGACTTCCCGCCCGCCGAGATATCCAGGTAGTCCGATGCGGACTCCTCGTCGAAGTAGACGACCTTGATCATGGTCGTCTTCTGTTGGGTGTCACTCGTTGCGGCCATCGCCTCGTCCTTGGTTTCCGAACCAGATATAGCCGCTCCGCACCGTGAACGTCTCAAACGATGGCCCAGTCCGGCGAGTACTCAGCCACGGGCGTGCACTCCTTGAAACTGCGCGGGAGCATTGCGAAGAGCTTGAACGAGATCCAGCGACGATGAGCGTGTTGACGAGGGCCGCGATCTCCTCGATATGTTCCTCCTCTTCACTGGTCAGCGGACGAGTCGATGAGCCTCCACGAGACGATGAGTGTGCTTTGCCGGGCTGGTCGTCGACGAGCGGCCAGGTTGTGCGCCCTCGCAGTTTGTTGTCCTCGTCGAGCACGTGCGCCGTGAGGGCACCGTCGTACGCCTGTGAGGCCCCGAGTCGTTGACTGTCGGGGATCATCGGCTCGTACGGCGGCATGCGCCGATCGTACCGGGGTGAGTCACACCCAGGCACACATGCTGTAGCGTCCCCTGAAACAATGGTCCCGCCGAGCAGGCGGAGATTGCGCCGTCTTTCGGGACATCAACTCCGAAGCATTCATCCTCCGAAGGTGTCAGTGGGGTCTATGCTGCTCACTCGCCGGAATCACCCTGTCCCCCAATGCGTCTGGTCACCCGCGAAACCGTGTGGAGCAGTCCGTCCGTGATCTGGGAATCAACGTTTCATGTCTCGCAACTCGACAAAGTGGAACGAGATCGATTCTGACAGCGTGGCCAACCGCGTGCCGGTGCCGACCACGCCTGGTGATATTGGCGATACTCTCACCGCATGACGGATGATGAGCGGTGGCGCGGCGACGTCAACCGATCGCCGGCACCCGACGTGAGCCCCCAAGCCGTTGATGCGCAGCGCGCGAAGAAGATTGCCACCTCGATTGAGGACTACATTTTCAACCCCTCGGATCGTTCTGCGCCTTACAGGCCGTGGCTCCCCGGAGATATCGGCCCGGCAGATCTCACTGCAGACGATATGCGGATCGTCATCAACCTCGCCGCCCTCGCGGACAGCTGGCGGCTACGGGTCCGATGCTTGGATTTGATCGCGCTACGGAGCGCGGGGCGCGCGCGAGCGGACGCAGCACTGACAATGCTGGAGAGCCTGCGAGAAGCTATAGCGGAACCGGGCTTCAAGCCGTGCGATATGGACCTCGTGACCCGCGCCCTGGAGCTGGGAGGCTTTGGTCCCGCGCATCGCGCGGTGGTGGAGCAGATTGAGGACCGGGTGGTAGAGCTCATCTTCGCTCCCCTCCCGGATCTGCACTACATCTCATTCAGTCGACGCTTACGTGAGGACAAACGCACCCACCGCCATGCGAAACGGCTAGCCTGCCAGTTCTCATTCACCGCACGAAGCAGCCGGTCCGCCATCGAGCTTGAGGAGGCAGCGGAATGGGCTGCCATCGCAGGAGATCGCGATCGTTCAGACGACCTGCTGCTCGATCTTGCATTGACGCTCCAGGAGGAAGCACGAGGGCACATCGCAGATGCTCGTGTCGACAGCGCTTTCTACGCGTCGGAACTTCTCCACCGTGCACACAGAAACTACCTACGGACCTCAATCCGAGCCCGCACCGTCCGGGCTCTCGTAGACCTCGGCAATGAACTCACTGCCGACATCCGCGGCGCCGGGAAGATCATCGTGTCCCACAGCACTCGTAGAAGCACCCCGCTCCCCGACCTGAGCGCCACGCGGGATCATGCGCTCTCTCAGATCGCCAACGCCAAGGACGACGATGCCCAAGCGATATTCCTGCGCCTCATCGACCTCACGGACTACGCAGCAGAGCTCGCCGACGCAGAAAACATCCGCAAGAACTTCGCGCTTCTCACCGACACACCCCGCCGGACCATCGAAAAGGACGGCCGGGTGAGCGCAGTCACCGGCAACAGCAAGAAACAGGTCTTCGGGGTCCCCTCCCCTGTGTGGCACCAGATGATGCGCAGCCACGAATTTCGCGTCCACACGATCGTCCCCCAGCTTCTGCACCCGGTCTGGCAGCACCTCCACGAAACACAGCACTGGTCCCACTCGGACTTCGTCGACATCGCCTCCCAGAGCGACATGACTCCCAAGGACAGGACGACATCGGTTGGAACAGCACTGTTTTACGGGTTCACGGGCGACTTCTTCACCGCCTTCCATCTCCTGATCCCGCAAACCGAGCACCTCGTCCGCGAACAGCTGAAGGCCATCGACGATCGGACCAGCCGCTACGCCGACGGAGTAGAAGACGAGACCAGCCTGCCTTCGCTTCTCAAATCCGGGAAGCTCGAACAGGTCTTCGGGGTCTCGTTGGCTTTCGAGCTTCGCGCTCTTTTCGGCGATGTAGGGGGTCCCAACCTTCGCCATCGCGTAGCCCATGGCCAGATTTCCGACGAAGAAGAGCGCTCTCCGTACCCCTTTTATGTGTGGTGGCTGGTGTGGCGAATCGTTGCAACCCCCCCTAGCGACTGGGCGGATCCGCGTCCGGCTGCGGTGGCAAACTGATTGAGTAACTCACGCGGCGTCAGGTACGCGATACGCCCTTGGATGTGAGCGGGGGCGCTGGGAGATTCGTTTCACCGGCTGCATGGCGTCCGTTTGAAAGCGGGCCAGGGGATTCGGCGCGTCGGCGAAGCGTTCGGGCAACCGCAGGCGCGGGACCGTTCTACTTCTCCCGAAAATCGAAGGGGACAAACTGAGAGTCGTCGGGATGATGATAGATGTTGCTCGCTGCGTGGGCCGCCGTACACGCATTCATCGTCCTCTCGATTTCTTTGGTCCCGAATGACCGATCGTCAAAAAGCCCCGAGCGCGTTTTCTCTATGAGCGCGCCAAGGTCGTCGTCGATTGAGTAGCGGCCGTCAAACGGGTTCCGCATGACAAGACCGATTCTCCGAGTCATCGGGTACAGCACGAGCCGGGCATCCCGGACACCAACGCCCATCCACGGACCGGCCTGCTCGTGGGCGACCAGCGATACGGGAGCGTCGCTGGTGATGAGTGCGCGGTCCGTGAACCGCACTAATGTCCACGGACGACACGCAAGGAACCCAGCGATCTCGCCGGTGGCCTCGCCCATCAATTCGATGTGGTCACGAGCTGTCTGCGGCAACCGGAAGCCACCGGGGTCAAGGACAGCAGACCACATCTCGTCGACATCTGCCTCGCTGAGTGGTCGCCCAACGATATCCGACGCCAACTCTCCAAACTTCTCTCGGCCCAATTGGCCCGCCGCTTTGGAGAACAGCCCTCCCGCGGCCGACTCCATCTGCCGGCGCCGCTCGGGTCCGCGCAACATCTGTAATGCGATGAACTCCGCGAGAGTGTCGCGGTCGGTGCGAGGTAGCGGCCAGTCGCCCTCGTCGATGCGTTCGAACAGGAGCGCGGTCTCGGACTCGATACCCTCACCCAGTCGCCTCTCAAACACATCGGAGCCACTCGGATGGCCAGGTATCGAGTTCAGGTGGTTCTCGCCGCCTGTCTTCTCAACCAGCGAGGTGCGGCCCTTCCGTTCAGGTAGACGAATGGTCCTGATTCGCTCGTTTTCGTCCGCGAAGCCGCGAAGTACGAACTGTGGGTTGATGTGGTGATACTTCGCGACGCTCACTCCGACAACCTACTGCGAACCGGTGGCCGGGATCTCCCTCGCAACCGGGACACAGAACCGCCTGACTCATCCGCTTGGATGCTTCGGATATGGACCGACACCCCTTTGGGCAGCGTATGCCTGACGAACTGTAGGCGCGACGTGAGATAAGCGCGACACGCCGGGCCTCACTCTTAGGCGCACGGAGACAGGGGGCTGAAAAGCTAGGCCCGAGCATCGGGTGCGTTCACGCATCCCGTCAAGCCAGAGAGCGGGGGTCGGGTGGGGTACCACGTCGCAATACACGCACAAGATGTCTCGAGCGGACGAGTTGAGGCTGTACTGAGAGCGCTGGCGCGTGCCGCCTCAGCTGCGGACGATTACACAATGGTCGATGTCGCGGTCGCCTACGCGAGCACGGCCGGAGTTCGACTGCTGGACGACGCGCTCACCAACCCACGATGGGACCGCGCCTCAAAAAGATTCCTGGTCAGCATCGACTTCGGGATCACTCAGCCCCAGGCATTGGACCGGATCGCGCAGCTATCCAACTCCGAAGTCCGGATACCCAATGCGTCTCAGGTTCTAGCGTCTCCGAGTTTATTGCCCCGGTCGACCTTCCATGCCAAAGCATTCATCTTTCGAGGCGCGTCGTGGAGCGAGTCTTGCGCGTCAGTAGTGGGCTCAGCCAACCTCACCGCCAGTGCGCTCGCGACCGGATCAGAGATCGTCGTTGGACAGTCTTGGTCGAGCCGTCCCTCACGATCAGAGCGGCGCCAGCTCCAGACATTGAGGAACACCATTGCCTGGTTCGATGACGCGTGGGCGACCTCTGTACCTTGGTGCGATATCCGCGATGCGTACCGTGACGCCTATCGCGGGAAGCCGCGGCCCCGAAAACCGCCAGAGGAACGCACCGCCGCCACACGACAGTACCTCAGGCCTACGGCAGGTCCGGACGTGTCGAGCTCACTGACCATTCAGCTTGCTAACGCGAGACACCTCTGGATTGATACCGGCACCATATCGAAGAACCGCGGGCCGCAAAAGCCGGGGAACCAGCTAGACACCCCAAGAGGTACTCGCGTCTTTTTCGGGTTCGAGTCCACGCGTGTCCCCAAGAACCACAATTTCGGAAAGGTTGAGATGCGAGTGCGACGGCCCGGCACGCAATTCGTGGAACGATCAGTGCGCTTCGGCAACAACGAGATGGATAAGATCAACCTTCCAATCCCCGAGCAGAACGGTCTTGACTCGTACGATCACTCGTATCTACTCTTCACTCGCCTGGCACCGGGCCCCGAGGCCGCAGATCGGTTCGAGCTAGATGCGACAGATGAAAAAGCAGTTCGTGACTTGAAAAGCGCCGCCGTCAACTCACTCGACCTGACGATGACCTCCGGGAGAAGGTACGGACTAATTTTCTAGCCCACAACCAGGTGTCGGCAGATGACGTACAAAAAACTGCTGGCTAGGTTACAACTACGCAAGCGATGATGAGTTGGCCGTGACCTCGGGAACTACTTTGAGAACGAGATCCTCAATGTCTCGAAGTATATCCTGACGCTCGAGTTCGGACCGGACCAGTTTGCGGGCGGCCTGGAAGGTCTTAGCGCTCGAGGTATCGACCGTACTTGCTACGTCCTCAGCATTACCCACGGATTCGGCGAGCGCGACGTGCAAAGTGTTGGTCGGGTCGTAGGGCATTATCCGGGCCCTGAAAACGTTCTTGTCGAAGTGTCGGGGGCCGAAAAGACCGACGGCCATAAACGGTCTGACTCTCTCGAGCACGGCTGCCGAATTGAGTATGCCGACCAGGTAGCGTGCTTCATCTATCGTGTTTGCGGCCGCCCAGTACAACATGTGATCAATGATCGCGTCGGGGTCGGCAACTCGCGCCGCGGCGATTGAGTTGCCCGCCTTTGTGTAGACAACGCGCTGGCTCGCTGAAGGAAGCTGAGCGCTCAACTGACCGATGTAGTCAATGCGGTCGAGGAACGAACCAGGGTCGTTCGCCGACTTGTTGGCGTTCCAAATCTCCTCCGCCGCGACCCACCAGCTTGAGAGGCCTTCATGCTCAGCGATCTCGTTGGATGAGAGAAGCTTTCCGGTCTTTGGCGAGATCGGTAGCACCGCCTTCAGGGGCGTCCTAGTGCGGAATGGGAGCGTGGTCTCACCGAGATGAACAGGACGGACAAATGTCTTCTCGACTACGTTCGAGATCGCCGGCAGCGACTTCCACGGCGGCTTATCCTGGTTCGTCTTACGGGAGACGACTGAGACACGCCCCGCACCAGCTCCTAGCGGGCTCGACCTGCCTTCCTCGACGAACGTCAACATTCGAGGCGCGAGGACCGCCCCCTGACGGAACCTCTTGCGATAGATGGAGAACGTGGCTGCTGCGTCTTCTTCGCTTGTCACCCCAACCGTGGTGACATCTCGTGTCAGACGCGGGAGCATCTCATCCCATGTGACGTCGGACTTTGCGCCCTTCGTCGACCATGCCTCGACCTCTGCGGTCATCGCCTTAGACGTCGTTCCGCGGTTGCCGACGACGACGGCTGCGTGATTTGGGAATCCGGTCGCGGCCTTCTGCAGGTCCCACGCGCGACCAAACTGCACGCGCAGATCGAGAATGGTGCTCCCCCAGCGCCCCGAACGGAACTCAGCGTGCGGTTGGCGAGTGAGAACTCCGTGGGGAACGATCATCGCAAACCTGCCACCTGCTCGCAGGTAAAGCTCAGTGGCCCGCACAACGAACAGCGGCGCGAGGTCCCTGCCGGTGGCGCCAGCTCTGCCGGTGATGAGGCCGCGAGCTTTGAGCATTGCGGTGAAGCGCGTCTGCATCGGGCCGGTCATCGCCCCGTACCGCAACCAGGGCGGGTTGCCGACTAGGACATCAACCTTGTTGTCGTCCGTGGACAGCCATGTGGGACGAACGAGATTACGAACGTAGTAGCCCCAGATGCTGTCGCGTCCATCGGCGTGCAGTCTGCGCATGGTGTCGTAGGTGGCGACGAGGACATCCATGTCCTGCTCGGGGATGCCGAACTGGCGAAGTGTCGGCGAGATCACCGTCTTACTGGTCCGGTTGCTTGTGTCGGATGCCTTGTCTGACATCGCGTTGACGAGCCGATCGAAGTTTGTCGCGTCCCGGAGGACCGACTTCGGGAAGACGAGATCGTCGTGGAAGAGCGCCGCACCAGCCTCCACAAGGTCGGCGCCTGATGTTGCGATGGTGAGCTGCTCTTCGGAGGCGAAGATGTCTGCCTGCTGTTCCCATTGCAGAGAGTCACCGAGGTAAACAGGCACGACGAGTGGCCCACGGTCGTCGGCGGTGAGCCGTTCCACGCCGATGGCGAGCAAATACGTGACGCGGGCAATGGTGACCGCCACTGGATGGACGTCCATGCCGGTGACGTGCGACGTCACCCCGCTGATTGCCTCACCGTTCGACATGCCGGCTTGCTCCGCTGCGGCGAGGTACCGGCGAATGGCGTGGAACAGGAACGTACCCGAACCGCATGCCACATCTGCAACACGTTGAGTCAGAGGAGCGTCTACGTTTGCGTCGACGATGGCTTGAGCCATCCAGTCGGGCGTGTAATACTCGCCCAGCGCCTTTCGGTCACTCGTGTCGATCACGGATTCGTAGAGGAGCTTCAGTACGTCGTGCTCGACATGATCCCAGCTGAACTGGGCTATCCGTCGGGCGACGTTTGCGATGAGCTCTTCGCCGCCCTTGACGTCGAGGAGCCAGTCGAAGAAGTCCGCTTGCACGACACCGACGATCTGTGCGTTCGAGAACTCAGTGCCAAGGCTGAGCTGCTTGGCGCTGATTCCGCCCTTTGCACTCACGTCGAACCCGAGGGCGGCGTGAGCGATGATCTCCGCGGTGAGAACGAGCAGGGTGTGGTTGATGAAGAGGGCCTCGTCGTCTTCGAACGCGGACCCGAAAGCGGTGCGAAGGAGCTTGGCCCATAGTTCGCGCTTGAGTGCAACTTCTGTGTTGCCTGCATTCGCTTGATAGAGGTCTCGGAATGCGGCGACATCGACGAGGTGGGCCGGGGAGTTGGCTCCGAGTCGCCGGACGATTTCAGCTGGTGTGGGCTTCACCTGTGTCTGCGTCGATAGGACAGCTTCGAGCCATCCCACGAGAACAGGCGGTTCCTTGCCCGTCATGTCCAGTTCGGCGACGAGTCGACGCCCCTCGGCACCGACATTGAACAGCAGCCAGAGAACGCCGTCGGTGAGGACACCTGAGTAGTGGGCGCCTGACTGCTCGGTTCGTGTCGTGATGTAACCCTCCAGCTGAGACTCGCCATCGGCCCGCACCGTTTGGTTGCGAAGATCCTTCTTGACTTCGATCGCTACTTGCCCGACCTCGACATCAATACGACGCCGAGTGCCGTCCGCGGAGGGCGCCTCCATGTGCGCCTGATCAAGGCCAATGTTCAGGTCGCCGACAGTGAGTAGCCCATAGATGTCGGCCTGGATGTCCGCTTCCGTGCGAACCGGATCGCGTTTGATGAGCTGGCCGATCAACACATCGCGGGCAGGCTGTGAGGTCACACCCCCACGCTACCTAAGCCGCGCGCCTAAGCCTCGGACTTCCTCACCACGCAAGTCCAAGGCGTGCATACGATCGGTATGTTCCGCTCGCGAGTCGATCCGCGGTCCGGCTCAAGCGATGCCCGTCTCCCGAAGACCACGCCGCAGCAGAGACCCGCGGTCGCTCAGACCGAATGACGGTTCGCCCGTGCCCGCCTCGCCGCGTTGATGTTGGTGACATTCCCGCGCACGTGGCGCGCCGGCAGCTTCTTCAGGGGCAACTCGTCTGCTCGAGCGTGCCGCTCGAGTACTCGCTCTGTGAACCGAAGCGACCACTGGTTCTCCTCAGCCAGGCCCGACGCCGGGGCAACGCCGTATGCGAGTTCTGCCATAGCTCGCAACCCCCGCGGCTTGACCGGCGGAATGAATGTTCGCTCGCGCAAGCGCTCGCCCCGCGCACTCATCTGTTTGAACAGGCTGGTGTACTGCTCTGGCGTCAGCCGGTCCAAACGCCGCGCAAGGCGGATCAAGGCTGCGATTGAGACGCCCCATCGCCTTTTGAGCAGGGCGAAATCACTCATCGTGGGATGAGCCGGCATCTCCGAATCCAACACGCTCGGTGGGGTGAGGAATTGAAGCGCGAATTCGTCTGCGGATGATTCGATGTCGCGATTTGCGGGTAGACCGCGGTGGAGCAGGAGGTGTCCCACCTCATGAGCGGTTGACCAGAGCTGCCTGTCTCCCGCGTCGGTGTGAAGAAGTGCGATGACGGGCTTGTCCCCAACCCACAGCGAAAAGGCGTCTCGACGCATCGCGCGCAGAGGCAATCCGATGACGGTCACACCCATGCGTTCGAGCAAAATCGGGAGCCCGCCGACGGGCTCGTCCTGTCCGAGACCAAGAGCCAACCGCGCCGAAGCTGCCGCGCTGACGGGATCCTGCTGAGCAATAGGCATCCGAAGCGGTGGGCCTACAAATTGAGTCTCAAGCCGCCACACCGCTTCGGCTACGACCTCCCCTGTGCGCGTTGCCTGATCAGCCTGCTTCATCGACATGCCTGCCTGCGACCGGAAATGGACTGGTCGTTGGCCGAAGTCGACCACCTGTGGCGTTGAAAAGAAGGACGTCGGAAACTCAAGATGCGCAGCCAACAACGTCAGCCGGTCCGGCCCCAGGTCGTACGAGTCTCGCTCAGCACGCGACAAGTGCGCTTGAGCGATCTGCGTTTCACGGGCGAGTTCCGCCTGCGTCATCAGGGCCATCTCTCGCGCTTGTCGCAATCTGGCCCCGTAAATCATGAACCTTGGAGCTCCTTCCGCCCAACCGCCGGACGAGGACGGTAGGCCAGGTCTTCGACGTGGTGACTGAATCTGAGCAGCAACGGCTCGCGCCAGTCGGCGACCACATGACCTGATTCCGCATCAAGCGGACGGATCAGTGTGAACCGACTCAATGTGCCGTTCTTGTGTTCCCACAGCAAGATCGTGTGACACTCCGATGGCATCTCCGGAACCCCGAAAATGGGAACGTATAAGGCGGAGCTTGAAGCCTGCTTGAGGAAGCTGCGACCGGTCTCGGTCGAGGGTACGCGCACTTCCCCTCCCGATCCGTGCCAAATTCGAAGTTGGTCGGTCTCGCCGATCGTCAGATGCAGACCGCTCATAGCAGCACCCAGATTGTCCTCATCGCGGGCCTCCGGGTTCTGACCCTTGATGATGTCCAACGCCTCGCGCCGAACGAGGTGCGAGAACATCTGCGGATCGGCGCGAGAATCCCAACCGTTCTGCGCGTGAACCTCCTCCGCGAGCGCGATTCCCTCCGACAGCGCGTGGAAACAGAGCTCCAGAGTGTTCGCGAGTCGGCCGATCGTAGCCTCGGGGCCGTGATCTTCGATCTGCATGAATGAATGAAATCACGGGAAGTTCACACCATGGTGAAGACACGCCGCCCAACTCAGAGCGGTGACGCGCCCACCGCCATCGACGCACCGAGTTCGATGGGACCGACGTCTGTGAGGGGCGACGCAGAGGGGCGGCAGCCATCAATGATGACCACGCCCTTCGTCAAGGATGATTGCTCTCGCTTTCGACACGGCCGACGCGCTCGATCCGCACTTCTAGAGCTGGTGACATCTCCCGCAGGAGCGTCGCCCAGACCACCGTCTCGAGGTAGTCGTCACGGTCAATCGGTTCCTCGTGCCACCGGTTCTCGCCGCGTTCGCGAGTCCGGACTCGGTAGACACCAGGCTCGAGCAGTCGGCGCGCGAGTTCGCTCGGTAGCTCCGTGTTCTCGCCCTCATCATTGGTCAGACCAACGACCGCGACGTCGCCGACAAGACGTGCGTCGCGGGCCTGCGGAACGTGGAACCGCCACAGGAACGTGGCGCGCCGGTTGAACGGCAGGTCGCGGATGAGTCCCTCTTCGTTGACGTACATCGTGACGCCGAGATCAGGGATGTCGACCGCTTCGGTCCAGCCGCCGACAGCCTGCTGGTAGTCCTGGAGAGAATCCAACGTGGCGGTCTTGAGCGGTGCGGTGTTGTCTGCCGGAATGATGATGCCCTGCACCATGGTGGTGTTTCTCCTTTGTGCGTGCGACCGGGAACCGGGATGGTTCTCGTGGGATCGCAGAGCACAAACGAGGTCGGGCAAGCGGCGCGGCCGAGTGGGTGCGGGGCGGCCGGCGAGCAAGCGTTCGGGTGGGACGTCGCTCGAGCCGGCCGCCCGGGTGAGGTGGAACTGTCAGCTGTCCCGGGGCTTTGGCGGCGTTCGCGGCGACTTCGGCGCCGGTGTGGCGTCGAAGATGGCGGCGATGGCGTCGCGCTTGCCCGCTGCCTCGCGTTCGATTTCGTCGCGGACATCTTTCGCGCGGCGTTGGATGGCTGGGTCGGCTTTGGTCTTGTCGATCCAGGCTTCGATGGCGAGGCGGACTTCGTCGGTGACGGTCCGGTCGTTGAGCTGGGCGATGATGTCCAGCTGGGTGCGGGTCGACTCGTTGAGTCTGACCGCAAGGGGTTTGATCGGGCCGTAGCCGAGTCCGTTCGCGGACGCAGCTGAGGCGGGTGGGGTGGTGGTGTTGGGCTCGCTCATGGGCGGGTCACCTTCCTTGACGGGTGCGGCCCGAGAACTCGGATGGTTCTCTCCAAGACCGCATACCGGCAACGAAGCCGTGGAGCGGGAACCAGGACTGAACTGCAGCACCCGCTGTATCCAGTGAACGACGACACGCTTGGAATGCCAACCGTCCGATCGCACTGCGAAGCCGTCGCCTAGGTCACATGTAAGGCGCGAGGTTGTCGTAGGTCATCACAATGAATCCCGCAGCGCTCAGCGCGAAGCCGAAGACCACAGACCATGTCGGCCTGCTCTGCTTCTTCCGACTTACTACGGCGACGCCTCGCACAGCAAGCAGCCCAGAGCCAAACAGACCAACGAATGCGCCGATGAGGGTGAATCCGAAGACAACAGCGGCGGGAAGAGGTAGGAAGGCGGCGAGGGCGTTCGCGACCGCGCCGGCTATCGCGAAGGTCCAGCCAACGGGTTTCATGAGCCTGACGTTCACGTCCGAGTCAAAGTGTTTTCTGATAACGCGCGCTTCCCACACGATGCCCATCACAACAGTTCCCGCGCCTACAAACCACAGAAGCCCCATTTCACCGAGCCTACTGACACAACGGAGACCATGATCGCTCGCCACGCGACGACCGATTCCGCAGACGAAGCGAACAACAAGACTCAACGAGACCAAGCCGAGCGAAGCAGCTAAGGAAAGTCTTGCTGCTAGGCCGGGCCATCCACGCACTATCGGGCAGACTTAGCGGGTGAACAGCACCTCATTAGAAGGCGCATCGGTCATCGTCTCGATCATCGCCGCAGCCATCTCTGCGGTCAGCGCGGCCGTGGTCGCGTGGCAAGCGGTGCAAACCCGACAGAGCACCCGCGCGGCTATCGACGCCGTCGATGTCGCCCGTGCGGAGTTGAGTCAAGGTGAAGCGCTCCGCGACGATGCACTGAAGGCGCACATCGATGCCGAGATGCCACGCGTAACGGTCACCGCGTATCTCCATGCCGAAGTCCTTGACCCTGCCGAATCGCCCGCATCCATTTTTGTTGAGGACCGAAGCAGAGACCTTGTGACTCAGACCGAGTATGTGCTCCCACGGGACTCCTCGAAGCTTCTTCGGGCAAAGGGAACGGTCACTGTAATCAACGACGGCCCGAGATTTATGGAGGCGCAGTACCGGTCCGATTCGGATCCCTCAACACGCCCACTCGACCTTGCCGTTCCCCCAGGAGAGTCGCGAACAATTGAAGTCTCCCGCACTGAAACAGTGGGGCGATGGGTGGAGCTCGCGGGGTGGGCGCAGGGAGACACTTCGGTCGAAGGTCCTTATGAGGTCGTCATCTTCAGCATGAGCTACAGGTTTCCCGGATGGGTCGGCGCCGTCGAGGAACATCGAGTGATTATGGGCGGAACCGCAGTCGAACCAGTAGAAGGCAATGCAAGCGCGTGGCGCCCCGCGCAGCTCAACAGTTCGAGGCAAGATCCCGTGTCGCCTGCAGCACTGATGCCTCAGCCGTTCGAACGTCACTACTTTCGTAATGCGCCTGATGACGACGTGATGAGCTGGTTTTAGGCCTCAGCGTTGCACTGACAAACGCGCCTTACACACCCCGAGCGAGATGCAGAAGCTGCCGGATCGCTCGGTTTCCCCGCCGTCCGATCATGTAGCCGGCGAGATCGAGAGCGTCGAACTCGTCCATGTCACGAAGCTTGCGCATGTCGCTGACGGCGTCCCTCTTGCCCCAGTCGTCGCGCCATCCATTGTTCCCGCTCCAAGCGATGCGTTCGTAAAGCTCCATCGCCCCGCCTGACCGGGCGGGAACGAGTTCCTCGCGCGTGTCGAAGTTCAGCGCTTGGTTGTGTCTCGCCCACCCGGCCAGCTCCCCTGCCTCCCACTCGAGAACGATCACGAAGCCGGCGCTTGCCGGGGCCATCGACGCGAGATCATCAAGCGACGGCCAGAAGTAAATCCGGACTGCAGGTCCGTCGAGTGCAGCCACCGAGGACTTCCGCGTTCGGTACGGGAGCTTCCCCCATCCGTCCGGCAACTGATCCTTGGTTGCCGCGATACCCATCACGGGCAGACGCTCTTTGGACGCCAAGTCCCGGGCGACGGCGAACACTTGCGACGATCGGCGGTCGACCGGCACTTGGCCATTCCACGGAACGTAGACAGAGCGAAGGTTTTTTCGTGATGTTGAGGTTTGCATTCATCGACCGTAACTGCGACCCCAGACACTCAGAGCTGTGCACCTTGCCTCGTGGAGAGTTGCCGCCCCCTGTGGGTTGCTCCGAAGACCCAACGAGGATCCTCTCTTATGGCCGAGAACCGGCTAGTCCTCAGCGGCGGCTAGCTTCATTTCGGCACGTATACGGAACACCCCCGCTCATGAGGCAGGGGGCGTTCTGTACGCGTCTTCGTCAGGCGGTGGCTAACTTGTAAGCCTCCACAATCGTCGCCGGAACGCGCCCGCGGTCGCTCACTGTGTGGCCATTCGCGCGCGCCCACTCGCGGACGGCCGCAAGATCCACATCACTCTTGGCACGGGACGGCTGACGCCCTCCTCGCGAGTTGGAGTGGCTGGTAACACGAGCAGCGTCTATATACGGCGCGAGCGCCTTATAGAACGAGTCTGCGTTGCTCTCAGAGAGATCAATCTCGTAGGCTCGGCCGTCGACGGAGAAGGTGATCTGCTTTCCCTCACCCTGCTCGAGAACGGTGCCGTCGAGGTCGTCGGTGATCTGTGCGATGTGCTTGATTGCCATGATGGGAAAATCGTACACGGAAATTCATCGATTTTCTGGGAGATGGGTTATCCTGCTCAGCATCTCGCCCATGTCGTGTGAATTATCAGTTTCTCTACCGGCTGACCGGTCAGTCCGATGAGAAATGAGCGCTACCGCCGAACTCGATCGAGAAGCCCGTGGGACGCTGATGACTTACCTTGCCTCACGGAGTTGCACCGAGCGGACATGTCTTAGCCGTTGAGAAGTTGACGGGCTCGGTTGCCTCTTGCGCTGCCTTCTTTGAGGAGCACCTTGAGGGTATGAAGCTCGTTGGCGGTAAGCTTCGAGATGCCGCTGAGTTCGGCCTTGAAAAGAACCTTGTCGTACTTGTCGTCCATGGTGATGTTCCTTGTCTCAATGGAGGTGCGCGGCGATGGTGTTTCGGATCTGAATGCTCTTGCTGAGCGAGTAGCTGTACCGCAAGCCGCTCTTGACGATGCGGGTGAACGCGTCGTCGCCGAGTGCGATCAGCAGGACGTCGCATTCGGCGTCATCGGCGACGACAAAAATCTGGATGCCCCATGCACCGCCGACGAGACCCTGGCCGGAAACGACGAGCTGGATGTCAGCGGCTTCGGTGGGCGCGGCCAGTGGGTCGCTCCCGAAGTCGAGCGTCTCGATCGACTTCGCACGGACGCGCTGCAGCGACTGCTGCAGCGCGCCCCGAACGTCGTTCAACGTCCTGGGGATGGTGAGTTCAAGTTCATCTGTCTTCATCGGAAACGATCCTCGGGTCGTTGTGGTGGCTGGTCAGCGGGTCGGGGTGCCCGTCGTCACCGCCAGTCGAGTAGCTGGACGCGGTTGATCGATCCGAACCAGCCGGTCTCGGTGCGAGCGAAGGACTTGTCGGTGATGAGCTTCTTCGGATCGCCACCCCCTCGCCCGATGGTGAACAGTTCGGGTGCTCCCGACCCGGGCTCGGGCGAGGAGATGAACGCGACCGTCTGTCCATCGGACGATCCGACGGGACTCCAGTTCTCGCGTTCCGTCTCAGGAAGCAAGCTCAAGTCGGTACCTTCGGCTCCGCAGGCCCAGCGTCCCTTGTACATGGGGTCCGACCCCGCGGGGTATGGGGCGTACAGATCGATCTCGGTGAGCGTGTTCGTGGTGCAGATGAGGGTGTTCGGGTCGAGCCAGTCGTTGACGGTCGCGCCTTGTCCGAATGGCCCGGGCTGTGTCCCTTCACTGTGCGGTGCGCACGTTGCGCTACATGGAGTGACGGTGCCGCTCGGCCAGACGAAGAATGACTCATCGACACCGGACATGACGGTTTCGGGTGCGCTGGCTGCGAGTGCGTCGGCGGACGTTGCGCTAGCGGGAATGCGTTTGACCTCTTCGCTGCCGTCGTCGAGGTAGTAGAACGCGCCGTCTGCGCCGAACACGGGCGACGAGTGCCGAAGGGTGTCCGAGAAATCGGACTGAGTGCCGCTCACAGCCTGGGTGACGTCGACGAACTGACCACCCTGCGTAATCCAACCGACGTGGGTGGAGTCGTCGGCGGCGATGGTCGTGGTGGCCGCAACACGTGTCAAGTCGGGTGAGAAGCCCTACTGCGCGATGTACGACGACGCCATGTTCACGCGCGGCGTCACCGGTTGCGTGCCTTCGAACGTGCGAGTCGCCGTCGTGGCCCCTGTCGTCGGGTCGATGGCGGTCAGTGTGACAGCGGTTGCCGAGGTATCTATGGCGATGATGCCTGACATGGCGTCGGAGACGGTTCCACCGGTGACCGATGCTTCTTCGATGGCCTTGGCGCGGTCGGCTTTGAGGTAGAACTCGACCTGGCCACTGGAGCCCTGCGTGAAAGCCGGAATCGGTGTCTCCCGATAGCGCATGGTCGTGACGCCGTCGACCCAGCCCACCCCCGCGTTGTTGAAGTAGGTGAAGTTGTCGGGCAGCGTCAGGCTGGTGTCCGAGGTCTCACCTGTGGGGTTTCCTTCGGCGTCTGTTTGCTCAGTCGGCACACCGCCAGCTTGTAGACCCCACGCGCGGAGGTCGCCCGGGGTCAGCCGACCAGGCGTGTCGAGATTGAAGTACGCCACAATCACCCGCTGATACGTGTCGACGCCGTTCTTCGCCGCACCGACATCACCGACGAAGTAGGCGCATCCGCCGGCAGGAAGTGGTGATCGAAGCTCCCCGCTGAGGAGGTCTGCGTTGACGGCCCGTGCCCATGCCGGGTCATCGACATACGCTTGGCCAAGCTCCTTGCCGCTGGGGCAGCCATCCGGCACGGGGTAGCTGATCGGTGTCGCCACGGACCCATCGTCAACTGGCGCCGACTCAGGCGCGGAACACCCCGCCAAGAGGAGCGCTCCGCCAGCAATCACTGCAAGCCGTGCTGCCCACCTCGAACCTCGACGGCTTGGAAGGTTGCGGTGCCCGCTGTTCCCTTCGGGATTGGTATTGAGCGGGCGGAGACGGCCCCCGCGTCTCGTGCTTTTGAGCATCAGAAGTCCCATCGGATATGTCATTGCTGCGGATGCGCCGAGGCGCTACTTATAAGTAGCACACCAAGCGGCCACCCTCCACATCTGCGGCGACGTCACTTTCTGCGCCTCGCGCGGGTCTGACGACTCCACGTGGTGGGCGCGGCCGTCGACTATCGACCCGGCCTCCATGAGATCCGCCTCGACAGATGACTTCCCCCGCGATCGGCTCCGGCAATACATTTCGAGACCGCACCGATGCGTCGTCGGGCCGCGTTGAGAGAGGGATCACGCATGACAGGGAACGATCGCGGCCATGGGCGCGAGAACGAGGAGCACTGCCCCTCGTGGTGCGTCGCTGAGCACGAACATCAGGGCGATGATCACCAGCGCTGGCACTTCAGCACGTGCCACGAGCTGCAACTCAGCGAGCTAGCCGGCCCCGTCGAATCGGAGGGGCCGAGAGTCGAAGTTTCCCTACCCTTCGACGTGTGCCTTGAGCGCCCTTGGGGCGCCAAGACCACCTACGTCCTGATCGGCGTCGGCGCTGAACAGGCTCGAACTTTCTGCCTCACGCTCGAGAGCGCGGATCGGCTTGCGGCGGCGATGTCTGAGGTCGCCAGCGATGCGCGGCGGCGCGGCTAGCTCACGTGAGCGAGACTTATAAGTCTGTAGATGGATAAGTAGCATCAGACTGTGCTGGGAGAGTGGAAGGTGACCTGCAACGAACGCTTGGACGCAATCTACGCGCCCACCGACAGAAGCTCGGTCTCAGCCAGGAGCAGTTCGCCGAGAAGCTGGGTTACCACCGCACCTATATCGGCGGAATCGAGCAGGGGCTACGGAACCTAAGTCTCCGATCCGTCGAGCGTCTGGCGGCGGACCTAGGTCTGTGTCCAGCTGACTTACTGAGCGAAAGCCGCTTAACCACTCCGCCCGAGTAGGCAACGCGGCGGCGCTTCATGTGTACTCCCTGCTCGACTTCGAGCCATCCGCGCTCGAAATGGAGTTGCGATTTCGCGTAGTCCTACACATTCCAAACACTCACCCACCCAGGGTGCTTGATGTTGTACATGAGCCTTCGCCGCGACGGCTGACACGCCAGGGTTCCCGACTCGTCCATCCCACCGGCATCGGGGCCGTACACCACCAGAACTAAGCGTTCGCAAGGTTGGCAGTCGCGATCTAATCGGTAGCCGGATCTGAGAGCTCAACAGTCCAAGTTTCGTTCGTATAGACGGGATTCGAGCTGAGCAAATTGCCCTACCCAAGACCCAAAGAGACTTGCCGAATCAGAGCTAGAACCAAGCCTCCAACACCGGGGCGGTCGTGAGTGTGTTCGTGCCCGGATCCGCGACTTCTACAGTCCAGGTCGGCGCGCTCCTGTCGAGCGCGGTGGCATGCACTGCTCCCGGGGGTGAGACCACCAACCAACGACCCGACCGGAACTCATCGTCGCCGATGCTGACGATGGGACGATCCGGCCCACCGGCCTCGCACGTGAACGTGACGCGGGAAAAACTTGCATTGGGGCTAAGCAGTGGAACGCAGATGTAGTCGACGGGAATCGCACCGACCCTGATCTTCATTGACCACGGGTACTCCGTTTGATCGGCCTGCTCCGCTCCGACGATCTCTCCTCCTTTGAGGTAGGCGGGTCCGTCGACGATGTTGGGTTCGCGGGCTACGACTCCTGGCGTGGACTCCGCAGGGTCGTACACATCCCGCGGGTCGACACAGACGACGCCCTGGTCTCGGTAGGTGAAACACGGGTCGCGCACGATGCCACCAGACGAGCCGCCGTACGCGCACAGTCGCGCATCCCGTCGCGCGGAAACGTAGGAGCGACTCCAGCATGTTGAGATGCTTTGATCTTGCGGGGTCTCCGCAAATCTCTGCGCGTACTCGGCACCAGGGATGAACGTGTGAATGCTCGTAGACGTTGCTCCCGGCTGAAGAGCAATCTGAGAGCCAGGGGAATTCATGGCGCCGACGTACGCTACATAGCCGCTAGTGAGCACAGCGGTCACGGTGAGGGCAGGGGCGACCCATCTTGTCAGGGGCCGCCAGTTGAACGAGATTGGCGACTCGCTCGCAGCCGGTGCCGCTGAGTCGACTTCATCGACAGACCGACTATCTGAGGTCCTGAGCTCGCCTGGCGGGGAAGCGTGGTCGCTGAGGGCAGAATTGCTCGCGCGCGGCTTGGGGTCGTCACCGCTCGATGTGCTCACCGATTTGGTCCTGGATTCTGCGTGCTGATCAATCGCTGCTAACAGAGCGACCAGGAGCGAGTCCGCAACTTCTTGCGCGCGCGGAGTTAGCCTTTCACCTTGTTTATATAGAAAAGCCGTATGAGGGTGCCTCAAATTCTTGCCCGCCCAGCGCTGAGTTCGAGCCTTTAGTACGTAGTACGCCACCGTGCGACTCGCACCCTTGTTGCCCTTCGCGAGCTGTTCCACTAGTTTTTCTTCTTGCCCGGAATACAGAGCACCATTTGTATCGCGATGGATTTGCGCGATTGATCTTTCACGCATGTTAAGCAGCCACCCCGCTGCGAGAAGGTGTGCACTCTCGAGTTCAGGTCCCTTCAGTATCTTGGATAGCTCGTTCAGTAACACTTCTCGCGCGGCGACTGAACTTAATCCCCACTTCGTTGCTGCATGCTCCACGATTGGATCGGTCACAAAAAGTGGGGTATCCGGAAAATTACTTACCCATTCACCGAAACTTGTCGCGAGGGCGTCTGGGTCGAACACCGAAGAGTTGTCTGGCACTCGCGCATTGTATCGCAGCGGAGTTGACAATATGCATTCAATCGTATATAAATAGCGCTGGGTTGGCCCCCAATGAAGGGAGGCCTCCCATGGCCGAAGAACACAACGACAAGAACGATGGCGACGAAATTGCCGGTGACTTTGTCGACATGTACGGGTACCTCATGCACTATCCCGGTACAGAGCTAGACGCGTGCTCATCGCTGAAAGCATTCGCTGAGCACTATGCGCATGCCCTCATCGACGAAGGTCTCGTGCGGTGCCTGGCGGACCTGCTGCTTGCATGGCTTACGTACGGCGACGCAACCCGCTACTGCCCCACTTACGATATCTATCTCCGAGTGGTGATCTGCACGGTGGCGTTGTGGAACGGGGAGAACAAGCAGCAAGGCATCGATGAGCTGTACGCCGAGCCGGGCAGCGCCTTCCCTCGCCGCGAGCCCGACCCGCGCGCTGGCGAATACGGTGTTGTGCTGGAGTTCGTCACGCGACTCGACTCCCACGTCACGGTGATAGAGCATCCCGCCTTCGCTCAAGGCACATACGAAGCAGCCAGGATCGAACGATCCCTCGCTCACTGGGGCGACCACGAAGCTCTCGCGGCGTTTCGCACCAGACCTTCGTGACCTCACGCACCACAACCATCGAGTAATTCTCACGGCCAACCCTCCCCCCGATTCCGCACGGCATCGGGGTTTTTCCTTTTCCTCAAAAACAACCTGGTCGAAGTGTTGCGAAGGATTTGAGGTCTGCTCGAATCGACGTACCGACCTTGAGAGGCAGCGACGGGCTCGCCTCCGATCGGGATCGAGATGCTCCGAGTCGGAGCAGAAGGAGACATTGATGTTCGAAACGAGCAAAGAGTTGTCCGCCCTGGGATCCGGATTCACCGCCGCAGGCCTCGCGCAGATGAACGCTCGGGTCCAGCGCCAGACGGGACGCGAGATCGACCAGGTCCGCTCCCGCGCAGTGGTGGCGGCAATGGTCGAGCAAGGCCGCGGATTCATTGCCGAGCTGGCACTGAACGAAGTCGGGAGCCTGTCGGCGCTGGAGACCCACCTCATCCAGGTCGCCCCTCTCGGCGAGGCTCGCTACAAGCACATCGTCGACGCCTACGCCATGGGCGCCGCGCGGACGATCACGAGGTTCTCGTGACATGGTCCTCGGTCTCGTGGTTCTCGCCGGCCTACCGCTCCTCGCATTCTTCGCCCTCCTCGACAAGGTGCCCGACATGATCGGGTGGATCGGCGAGCAGATCGAACGCCGCCGAGATGCCAAGCGCGCCCGCATCGAGGCCGAACTCGACCGGACGCAGGCAGAACTCCGCGCGACCATCCTGCAACTCGCCGCTGAACTCGGTGCCGACGCGCACGAAGCACGAAAAGCCATGATCCGCGAGTCCTATCTGCACCGCGGGGAGCTCCCCCAATAGCCCGACGGGAGGGAAGCCCGGGGCGACGGAGACATCCGTCTCCGCCGCCCTGGAGTTCTCTTCACAAAAGAGGCCAAACCGCCTGAACGCAGGCAAATTCTTAGATCCGTCTTTACGGAACACAAGTCAGACCGACCGGACGCTTTACGAATCGATTCGCGTCCGTCATAAGTATGGACAGCAGCCCCCGCGGATCGCCTCAAACGTCCTCATTAGGAGCGACGTTCGGCGTGCCCGCATTCTTCACTTCGGCTGCTGGAAAGGAGGGTTTCCATGAACACAACCAACATCAACACGACCACCTCGGAGAACGCGCCGCCCGGCCTCGTCTCCTCCGGCGAGAAGTTCTCGTGCATCATCGCCGACCCGCCGTGGCAGGCGGGTCAACTCGGAAAGCACGGCGCTCAGGGGCACTACAACCTGATGAGCCTGGAGCGCATCATGGCCATGCCAGTGAAGAACCTCGCCGCCGACAACGCCCATCTCTACCTGTGGTGCTACCCCGCCACCCGGTACATCGCGGAGGACGTCATGCGCGCCTGGGGATTCGAATACAAGGACGAATTTGTCTGGGGTAAAGATCGAATGGGCCTCGGTCAATACTTCCGCCACGCTCACGAGACGCTGCTCATCGGCGTCAAGGGCAAGCTCCCGGTCAAATTTCGTGGGCAGCGGTCATTCGCAATGTTGCCACGTCAAGCGCACAGCCATAAGCCGGAAGAAGTGCATCAGATGGTGATGCGCATGAGTCCTGGCCCGTATCTGGAATTGTTCGCTCGCCGCCCGTTTCCCGGGTGGAATGTCTGGGGCAATCAAGTCGACTCCGACATCAGAGTCCCCGGGTATCCCGTTCCGAGCGACCGACTACACGCGAAGAACCTCGCCGCTGCCGAGGAGGCGCTCGATGCCTGAGTTCGCGCACATCATCATCCCCGTCACGTCGACCACCGCGAAGGAGCTCGTTCATGTCGTCGCCCGAGAAGGGACCGGTCGCCCGGTTCGTGTCCGCCGCGTGGGCAGTGTTACTCGCCTGCATCCTGCTGTGGGCGGCGGTCTGGATCTTCCAGCAGATCGTCTGGTGGCTGATCGGCTTGGCCGCAGCCGCCATCATCATTTGGTTCGCCGTCCTGGTGGTGCGGTGGCGGCGCGACCGGTGGCTTCGGTAGGGGGTCGCTCATGAGCCGCTCCTCGCAACCCCGCCGTGGGCGTGGCCGCCCGAGACGGGAATACCGCATCCGCGTGGTCGGTGAACGTCTCGAGCAGCCGGACTACAACAAGCTCGCCCGCGCGCTCCTCGAGCACGCCGCCATGCAGGCCCGCGCGACGACCGCGGAGACCGATGACGAGACGAAGTCGCCTCCCGCTGAAACCGTCGAGGACGAGGAGGCGCGTTCATGAAGCCGCTGATCGAGTGGAGGGAAGTGCACTGGACGCGCCCGTTGGACGCTGCCGTCATGACCGGGTTTCTTCGTGCCCTCGCCGCGGACCAGTCACGACGACCGCTGCTGTTTGAGGTGAGAACGGAGGCCGGCGTGACCCGATACCTCCTCGGTGGGGAAGGGGTCGATCTCTCCTCCGCGGCGAGCCTGCTGCGTCGCCTCGTCCCCGGGGTCGCCATCACAGAGACGGTCACCCCGCGGGCGGTGATCGACCGGGCCGGGCGGGTCAGCATCCGACAACGCAACCTCGGTCTTTCCGTCGACGCCACTACTGAGACGCTACGGGCCATCCTGGGAGCACTGTCGGGAGCGAAAGACCGCGGCGACGTCCTCGTACTGCAGGTAGTACTCGGCCGCGCCCTCCCGCCCGAGCTGGTGTCCCCCTCGGCGGTGGACCCCACGCTCACCGTCACCGACCTCCTCCTGACGGGCGCGCGCCCCGCACCGACCGGTATCCGGGGCCGGATGCAGGACAAGCTGGCTCAGTACCGTTTCCGTGCAGTCGTCCGCATCGGTGTCACTACCCCGTCACCGGTGCGGCGGCGCCTGCTCGTGCTGGGCCTGCTCGCGGCGCTTCGGACGATGCAGTCCAGCGGCACGACCGTGACACTCACGAGCAAGAACCCCGACCGCCTCAACGACGGCACAGTCCCGCTGCGCCAACCGCTTCGCCTGACGCCCGACGAACTCCTGCCGCTGCTGGGCTGGCCGATCGGCGACAACGACCTGCCCGGTCTGCCGAGTCGGCATCCGAAGCTCATCGCCCCGCCCGCGACCTACCGAGCGCCGAAAAGTCGCAGGTTCGCGGTCTCGACCGCCCCCGGCACGACCGCTGCCGTCGGCATCGACATGTCCGACGCGCTCCGTCACACCCACGTCTACGGGCCTACTGGATCCGGGAAGAGCACGCTATTCGTCCACCTGATCAGAAACGACCTCGACGCCGGTCGCTCAGTTGTCGTCATCGACCCCAAGCGCGACCTCGCTCAGGACGTGCTCAGCGTCGTCCCGGAGAAGCGGACTGGGCACGTCGCGATCATCGACCCACTGTTGAAGCGCCCGGCCGGGATCAACCCGTTTGCCGGGTTCGACCGCCACGGCATGGAGGACCGGCGCCCGCTCGTCGCGGAGATCATGCTCGATCTGTTCCGCGGTCTGTTCCCGAGCGCCTTTGGCCCGCTGACCGCAGATACCCTGCACGCCTCATTCATCACTCTGACGTACGCGCCCGAGGCGAGCCTGGCCGTGCTGCCGACGCTCCTGACCGACCCGGTCTATCGACGAAAGGTCGTCGCGCAGATCTCGGACCCGACGCTGCAGTCCTTCTGGGCGCAGTACGACGCCAAGAGCCCCGGCCAACAAGCCGCCGCGGTCGGACCCGTCATGACCCGGCTCCGGCAATTCCTGCTCCGCCCCGGTGTGCGGGCGGTGCTGGAACAAACCCGTCCCGCGTTCGACCTCGCGGACCTGTTCGTCAAGCCCCGCATCCTCGTCGTCAGCCTCAACAAGGGGCTCCTGGGCACGCAGGCCGCCAGCCTGCTCGGATCCCTCGTCGTCGCACAGCTCTGGCAGCTCATCCTGGGCCGCGCAGCCGTCCCGCTCGAGAAGCGCACCCCCGTGTCGATCTACATCGACGAAGCCCAGCACTTCCTCCACATCGGCGACCTCGGCGAAGCCCTTGAGCAATCCCGCTCCCTGGGCGCGGCCTGGCACCTCGCACACCAAAACCGGTCGCAAATGCCGGAGAAGCTGATGCGCACCATCGACAACAACGCGAGGAACAAGATCATCTTCGGCCTCGAGGACGACGACGCCCGCTCGGCTGCTCGCATCACCGGCCTCGACGCCGAGGACTTCACCCAGCTCCCGCCCTACGAGATCTACACCAGCCTGCAATCAGGTGGCACCCGCACCGGCTGGTTCTCCGCCCAAGTCCTCCCACCTCCCAAAGCCGTCTCTTCTGTCAAGGCAGTCACCGCCGAAGCCGAAGCCCGCTATGGCCGCCCACACCCCGAAGCACCCGACGAAGCGCCCAACGGCGCAGTTCCACTCATCTTCGACGACCCCGACATCACCACGTCAAACAACGAAGAGAGCGAGGACGAACCCCTCGGACGCCGGAAACGAGGCCCGCAATGACCCGCCTGGAAGAGAAGCCTGCCTGTCGGGTCGCCCGTCCGGTCACGTTGCCGAGACAAACCCTCGTCCCGCGTAGTTCCGCCCCTGTTGGTACCTTGCGGCTGCGGACTATCCCGCCCCTGGCGGGATCCCCTGTACCGCGGAGGGCACGAGCATGAGCGGCATTGGACGACGCGCCCTGCAGGACATCGCAGGCAGCCTCAGCGCCAGGGACTGGACCATCCTCCGCTTCCTCTCCACGCATAAGTTCGCCAGCACTACACACCTCTGCCGCATGCACTTCACCGCTCATGCCACCAGCAGCGCTGCCACAAGGGCCTGCCTCCGCGTCCTCGACCGGCTCCTCGAGCGCCGCCTCGTCGCTCGCCTCGACCGACGCATCGGCGGCATCCGCCACGGCTCCGCCGGATTCATCTGGCACCTCGACGTCGCCGGCGAACGCCTCACCAGGCCCCGCGGCGCTCCCCGCCGACACGTCGGCGACCCGACAACGGCCTTCCTCGACCACCACCTCCAGGTCACCGAGACCGTCGTCACCCTCCACGAGCTCAGCCGAAACATCGACCTCGAACTCGCCGCTGTGCTCGTCGAGACGGAAGCCTGGCGGACCTTCCTCACCAGCCACGGCACCACCGCCATGCTCAAACCCGACCTGTTTGCCACCCTGGCCACGTCCGAGTTTGAAGACCACTGGTACATCGAGATCGACCGCGGCACCGAAAGCACGCCCGTGCTCCTCGCCAAGTGCCGTGTCTACGCCGCCTACAAGGCCACCGGCCGCGCCCAAGCCGAGCACGGCGTGTTCCCGCGGGTGCTGTGGGTCGTGCCCAAACAGCGGCGCGTACAGCGCCTCCAAAGCGCGATCCACGCTGACCTGAAGCTGCCGCACAAGCTGTTTACCATCATCACCCCAGACCAGCTCACCACCACTATCGACCCCATCGCCGACACCGCATCAACCGAATCACGAAAGGAGGAACCATGAGCCCCGAAACACCACCGCCACCCGACCAGAGACCAGAGAAACAGGAATGGGGCGACGACCGGTTCGGTCCAGAAGCCCAGGCCTCCGTCGACCGCTCGCTGGGCACGCTCCGCGACCCCGACGACGCCCTCCGCGTCCTCGCCCTCGTCAAAGAGAGCGGGGCAGGCGCCGCCGCATACCTCCTGCTGCCCGACACCAACATCGCCGCAGCCAACCTCGACGAGACCTTCCACGACGCCTACGTCGACGCCTGGGAACACTTCGCCGAATTTCGCCGCGACGTCCTCGACGGCCTGGGCTGGCTCGACGCCATCAAGAACGTGATGGACGAGCAAGGCATCCCCGACGACCACCTCCGCTGGAACCACGCCGTGGTCGACGAACGCATCGCCGCCACCTACGACGCCATACGCCTCGACGGCTGGTGGCACATCTTCTACAAGTAACACTTCCGACCCTCTGCGCGGTCGGGCACAAGCTCACCCACCCAGGTGAGAAACAACACAACAACCCGGAGACGCCCCAGCGGCCCCGGCCGACCTCATGAAAGGAGGCGACCATGCGCATCACCAACACCAACGAGACAGGTTCAGAAAGGAGGGACGGCGCGGTCGCCGCCTTGATCCTCATCGAGAACATGACGACCAGACGATCGCCGGCACGGTACGGATACCTCACGGTCGATAAGCAGTGCGAGATGGCAGAAGCCGAAGCCCAGCGCCACGGCCTGCATCTTCGACGGCTCATCACCCTGTGCGACATCCCGCCCCGCGACCAGCGAACACGCCTGGCCAACATCCTCGACTGCCTCAAGGAGCACCCGGCACACACCCTCATCGTACCGAGCCCCTCGTACCGTGGATTCAAGAAGACCGCCATCAGAAAGCACCAACGCGTGCTCGAACGACACGGCACCACTCTCCTACTCGAGGAGCAGTGAGGTCACCACGTGGGGCCAGACGCGCAGCCAGCCGCCTGGCCCCACGCTCCATCGCCCGAGGACGGAGCGCGCCCTCGGATGGTCAAGGTTTTCGCAGGTCAGCGATGACAAAACCACATCGCCACACATCTCGACTTAATAGGTGAAGTGAGCGTAAATCAAGAGGCCGCGTCCGCTCAACTGGCGGCCAGAAAGGAGCAGTCATGTACGACACCGCAGCCCCGCCCGGGGCCACTATACAACAAAACTCACCGCCGTGTCCTATCTCCGGGTTTCGACGAGTCAGCAAGCCGAACGAGATGGCGACCCCGAGGGGTACAGCCTGCCCGCACAGCGAGAAGCGAACCGACGCAAGGCTGGTTCACTTGGCGCCGAGATCGTCGAGGAGTTTGTCGACCGCGGCGAGTCCGCGAGGTCCGCCGATCGCCCAGATCTGCAGAGAATGTTGACGTTCATCGCTGAGCACCAAGTGGACTTCGTCATCGTCCACAAGGTCGACCGACTCGCCCGGAGTCGAGCGGACGATGTCGCGATCAACCTGGCCATCCAGAAAGCAAAGGCGCGCCTCGTTTCCGTCAGCGAGAACATCGACGAGACACCCTCAGGAATGCTTCTTCACGGCATCATGAGCTCGATCGCCGAGTTCTACTCTCGGAACCTCGCCAACGAAGTCGTCAAAGGCATGAGCCAGAAGGCAAAGACGGGTGGCACCACTGGCAAGGCGCCCATCGGATACAAGAACCGCGCGGTGATCAACGATGAGGGTCGCGAAGTCCGAACCGTAGTCATCGACGATGACCGTGCCCCGCTTCTGCGATGGGCCTTCACCGCCTACGCGTCCGGAGACTTCACCATCACGCAGCTCGTGGACGAACTCACCGCTCGTGGGCTCGCCACTCCCCCAACGCCGAAGCGCGCTGCGCACCCACTCACCCCAGGCCAGCTTTACAACATCCTCACCAACCCGTACTACATGGGCATCGTGAAGTTCCAGGGTGTCAGCTATCCGGGGCGGCACCAGCCGCTTACCGATGAGAAGACATGGCAGAAGTGCCAGCAGATGCTCGAGTCACGATCGACTGGCGAGAAGGCCCGCATTCACAACCACTACTTGAAGAGTTCGGTTTTCTGTGGGCCGTGCCAGAGCCGTCTGATCATTCACTACTCGACGAACCGCTCTGGTGCGACCTACCCGTACTTCGTCTGCGTCGGTCGACACCAGAAGCGGACCGAGTGCACGATGTCCGCCGTCAACATCCACGAGGTCGAGCGACAGATTGAGACCCTGTACAAGCTCGTCGTGCTGACCCCCGAGGCGGCAGAGCGAACAGAGACTCATCTACGCACCGTCTTGGAAGAGGGATCCGAAGCAGCGAAGCGGACCCAGAGAGAGCTTCTGAACCAGCAGGCTCGCCTGATGGAGCGCAGCAAAAAGCTACTCGACGGTCACCTCGAGAGCACAATCCCAAGCCAGCTCTACCGGGATGAACAGGAACGCATCAACCGTGAGATGGCAGTCATCAGCGATCGACTCGACGCCCTGCAAACCGAGTTTCACGCGCTGGAACAGAATCTCGATGACGCGATGGCACTGATTGAGAATTGCTATGAGGCCTACGTGCGCGCCCCAGACTCTCTACGGCGCACCTTCAATCAAGCTTTCTTCAAGCGCATCCTCATCACTCGCGACGAGGGAGCGGAGGGCGAGCTAGCTGAGCCGTTCGCCACGATCGTGACTGCGACCCAAAACACTAGCGGCGCCTCTCCTAACGGAGAAGCGCCGCGAACAAATGGCTCTTACAAGGTCACTTGTTCTAAAGAGACCAATTTGGTGGACCTGAGGGGATTCGAACCCCTGACCTCTTCATTGCGAACGAAGCGCGCTACCAACTGCGCCACAGGCCCTGACAACCCCGCAACACTATCACGGGCCGCGGGACGTCCCCCAACCGGTTCACCCCCCGGGCGTGCCGCGGTCCGGCGTCGCACGGAACTCGGAGAAAGAGGCAGACCTCGCAGAGTCAGCCGCGCATTCTGCGAGAACCGTGCAGAACTGCGAGATCGGGAGCGCGGACGGACGCGGCCCCAGCGGCACTCAGGCGGTGGCGGCGCGTCGCTCGAGCAGCCGGCGGACGTGGTCCTCGATCTCGGCGTCGTCGACGTAGCCCATGCCCGCGTACGGCGACGCGGCGGCCGGACGCGCGGTCTCGATCGGCGTGGGCGCGGCGGCGGCGATGTCCCGGGCGACCGCCTGCTCGCGCGCAGCCGCGCGCAGGGCCTCGCGGGCGGCCTGCTCGTCCAGCACGGCAGCGGCGCGCGACCCGGCCGACGCCACGAGGGGCCGCGGCAGCTCGCGCGGCGTCCACGTGGGCTTGGGGGTGGCGACGACGGCGAAGTCCGGCACGGGGGTCGCGACTCGCGGCGCGGCCACCGCGACGGGCCGGACGTCCGTGCGGCGGGCGACGCGCGACAGGCGCTGGAGAAGGCTTCCGGATGCCACGACGACGGCGCCACCGACGAGGATCAGGGCCGCGACGTTCAGTGTCACCCCGACGCCGAGGGCGACGGCGCCCGCGAGTGCGAGAGTGCTGAGGGTCAGACGGAATCGGCGACGGGCACGAGCACGGCGCGTCTCGGGCCCGCCCGCGGCGGCCTCGCGCTCCCGGCGCGCACGCTGCACCGCGAGAGCGTGCTCCGCGCGCTTGTGGGCCACGGCGGCGGCGCGCTCGGCCTTGGCCGTCTCGGCGGCGGCGGCGCGCTCGGCCTTCGCGATCTCGACGGCGGCCTCCCGCTCGACCTTCGCGATCTCCGCCGCGGCGGCGCGCTCGGCCTTTGCCAACTCGACGGCGGCCTGACGCTCCGCCTTCGCGAGGGCCAGGTCGGCGGCGCGCTGCTCCTTGACGAGGTCGCGGTCGCGGGCGCTCTCGACCCGCGCGATCTCCAGGCGCGCCTTGGCCTCCGCGAGCTCGGTCGCGGCCTTCTGCGCCTGGATCTGCTTCGCGAGCTTCTGCTGCTGGTGGGCGGTGCGGGCGGTGAGCTCGAGGTGGATCTCGCGGGGCGTCTCGGACGTCTCCGCCAGGACGCGCAGCGCCTGCCCGAGTCGCACGGCGTTCCGCTCCGCGGAGGTGAACCGGTGACGGCTCTGCCAGGACGGCAGGAGGTACACCAACCACAGCGCGACCGCGACGAGGACGATCACCCCACCGCCGAGAACCTGCCCACCCATGGCACCACGTTAGGTCACGCGAGGGTCACCATTCGGCATCCCTCCGCGTGTCGCCGCCGAATCCGCCGCGAAGCCGCCTGTCGGCGCGGGGAACGCCGGCCGACGCGCGCGAGGCCTCAGGACACGCGGTCGGACGGGGGCACGCGCGCCGCGTCGGGCGGCACCTGCCCGCGCACCCACCGGTCGAGCACGCCGTTCGGCACCTCTTCGCGGACGAGCGCGAAGGAGTAGTGGTCGCGCCAGTCGCCGTCGATGTGGATGTACCGGCGGCGGAGCCCTTCGTACCGGAAGCCGAGCTTCTCGACGACGCGCAGGCTGGCGTGGTTCTCGGGCCGGATGCACACCTCGATGCGGTGCAGGTTGAGCTCGGTGAAGCACATGTCCGTGGCCATGGCCACGCCGATCGTCGTGATGTTGCGACCGGCGAAGCGCTCGCTGACCCAGTACCCGACCGTCGCGGACGACAGCGACCCGCGCGCGACGCCCCACACGTTCAGCTGCCCGGCGACCTCGTCGCCCCACTCCATGACGAGGGGGACGCCGAGGCCGTCGCGGAACTGCTGCAGCAGGCGCTTGACGCCGAGGCGCATGTCGAACGACACGGGCCCGTCGGGGTTCGTCGCCTCCCACCGTTTGAGCCACGCACGGTTGTCGATCAGCTCCTGCTGCAGGATGCGGGCGTCGCGGTTGCGGATGAGGCGGATCGACACCTCACCGTGCCGTCGCGGAACGGAGAGATCCATAACGTCGGGGCCGGATCAGAGACCCGCCGCGAACTCCTTGAACCAGGGACGGAGCTCGGCACCGAGGTCGTCGCGGTCGGCCGCGAGCTGCACGATCGCCTTGATGTAGTCGACGCGGTCGCCGGTGTCGTAGCGCCGGCCGCGGAAGACAACGCCGTACACGCCGCCGCCGTCGCCGCCGCCCGTCGCCAGCTCCTCGAGCGCGTCGGTCAGCTGGATCTCGCCACCCTTGCCCGGCTCGGTGTGCTCGAGGATGTCGAACACGTCGGGTCCGAGCACGTAGCGACCGATGATGGCGAGGTTCGAGGGGGCGTCCTCGGCCTTGGGCTTCTCGACGAGCTGCGTGACCTTGACCACGTCGTCCACCTCGGTCGCCTCGACCGCGGCGACGCCGTACAGGTGGATGTGCTCGGGGTCGACCTCCATGAGGGCGATGACGGTCGCGCCGCGCTTGTCGTACTCCGACATCATCTTCGTCAGCAGCGGGTCGCGCTCGTCGATGAGGTCGTCGCCCAGCAGGACGGCGAACGGGTGGTCTCCCACGTGGCTGCGGGCGCGGAGGACGGCGTGGCCGAGGCCCTTGGGCTCACCCTGCCGGACCATGTGGATGTCGGCGAGGTCGGACGAGTGCTCGACCTTGGCGAGCTTGTCACTGTCGCCCTTCTCGCGCAGCTTGGCCTCCAGCTCCGGCATGGAGTCGAAGTGGTTCGCGATGTTGTTCTTGTTGCGGCCGATGATGATCAGCACGTCCTCGATGCCGGCGCCGGTCGCCTCCTCGACGACGTACTGGATGGCGGGCTTGTCGACGACGGGGAGCATCTCTTTCGGCATCGCCTTGGTGGCGGGAAGGAAGCGAGTACCGAGTCCTGCGGCCGGAATCACGGCCTTGAAGGGCTTGTTGGGCATGGCGATACCCTAGCGCTGCCGTATGACACCGCGGTGTCGGGACGCGCAATTACACTTACCTCCATGCCGGACAGCATCGAGCAGGCCAAGCGCGCGCTGCGCGCGGATCTGCGCGAACGACGCCACACCGTCTCGGCGCAGGCGCGGGAGACGGCCGAGGCGGGGATCACCGCCCAGCTCGACGCGCTCGTGGATCGCCTCGGCGCCCGCAGCATCTCCTGCTACCTCTCGACGACCACCGAGCCGAGCACCCGCGCCTTCATCACGGGGGCCGTCGCCCGCGGCATCCGGGTCCTCCTGCCCATCACCCGCGAGGACGGCCTGCTCGACTGGACCGTCGCGACCCCCGACTCCGAGGTGGGCGAGGGGCTCTTCGGAGTGCCCGAGCCGGTCGGCGACGTGCTCGGACCCATCGCCGTCAACGACGTCGACCTCCTCGTCATCCCCGCCGCCGCCGTCGACCGCCACGGGATGCGGCTCGGCTGGGGTCGCGGCTACTTCGACAAGACCATCGGATCGATGGAGAAGTGCCCGCCCGTCTACGCCGTCATCTTCGACTCGGAGCTCGTGGACGACGTCCCCCGCGATGTGCACGACCAGCCCGTCTCGGGCGTCGTGACCCCCACCCGCACGATGTCCCTCGACGCCGCGTCCTGAAAACACCCGAAGGATCACCCGATGCCCACGTACGCCTACGCCTGCAAGCAGTGCGGTCACCGCTTCGACGCGGTCCAGTCCTTCTCCGACGCCGCCCTCGTCGAGTGCCCCGAGTGCGGGGGCGAGCTGCGCAAGCAATACGGCTCGATCGGCGTCACCTTCAACGGCTCGGGCTTCTACCGCACCGACTCGCGCGGCGGATCGAAGACGACGGATGCCGCCGGCTTGAGCAGCAGCAGTGGCAGCGGCAGCGCATCTTCGACATCATCGAAGTCGGAATCGAAGACGTCCGCGTCGTCCTCGGCATCCTGAGCCCCGGTCGGCGCGGCACGAAAGGGTGCAGCGCATGATCAAGGGATTCAAGGAGTTCATCCTCCGCGGGAACGTCATCGACCTCGCGGTCGCGGTGGTGATCGGCGCGGCGTTCACCGCCGTCGTCAACGCCATCGTCAGCTCCATCATCACCCCACTCATCGAGGTGTTCTACCGTCCGGCGGAGGACGGCTCGCTCGGGCCGACCATCACGGGGATCTACGGCCAGCAGGTCACGTTCCCCCTGCCGGCGCTCCTGTCGGCGATCGTCAGCTTCTTCGCCGTGGCCCTGGTGGTCTACTTCGTGTTCGTCTACCCGATGAACCGGTGGAAGGCCCGCGCGGCCGCCCGCGCCGGCGTGCAGAAGGAGGCGGAGGAGCCGAAGCTCCCCACCGAGCAGGAGCTGCTCGTGCAGATCCGCGACCTGCTGGAGCGACAGCCCCGCGCATGAGGTGACGAGGGCCGCCCCGGGATCGGATCCCCGGGGCGGCCCTCGATCAATAGTGCGGGGGGACGTCCTGCCGCAAGCGGTCGTCGTTGGGACCGGATGCCACGGGCGTGACCGGCCGCCCCCGCGTGCGATCGTCCGCCGGTGCCGGCTCCGCGCTGGTCCCGGGTGCCGGGAGGAGGCGGGCACGCCGCGCTCCCCCGACCTTCACGACGCGCTGCCGCGGCCCCTGCGGGGTCGTCGACGCGTCGTCGGGCGCGGCGGGGACGCCGGGGACGGGATCGCTCGTCGCGGCGTCGGACGGGGACGCGCTCGGCTCGGCCGTGGACGGAGCGCCCGGGTGGGCGGCATCCGGAGTCTCGTTCATCGTCCCTCAGTCGGGGAGGTCGAGCTGCTCGGTCGTCGCGCCCGTCGGCGGCTCGTCCGAGACGACGCCGAGGAGCTCCGCGATGCGGGCCGCGACGCCCGCGGGGTCGCTGTACAGGTCGAACGCGTGGACGCGCACGTAGTGCCATCCCAGGCGGCGCAGGATCTGCGGGCGCAGGCGCAGGGTCTCGCGCAGCGACTCGCCGATCGTCTCCGGATCGCTCTCGGCGACGACCGCCTTGCCCTTGTACCGCGCGACGAGCGGGAGCAGACCGCGGTAGTCGACGTCGACGGTCACGCCGAGGTGCCGCAGCTCGCGCGCGAGGGCGCGGGTGAGCGGGTCCGCGAGGTCCTCGAGGCGGCTCTCGCGACCGCGGGCCGCGACGTTGCCGAGGATGCCCATCAGCGTCGCGGCGCCGTGCTCCAGGCGACCGTCGTCGAACGCGGACGGCCGGATAGAGGAGACGATGACCATCGACCGCCGCGCGCGGGTCATGCCGACCGTGAGCAGTCGCTCGCCGTCCGGGGTGGACAGGTCGCCGAAGTCGCTGAGGACGCGCCCGTGCCGGGTGAGGCCGAACCCGAGCGAGAACACCACGCGGTCGCGGCTCTCGGCGACGGACTCCTCGAGCGTCAGGACGGCGAAGGGCTCCGCCGCGTCGCGCGAGACGAACGCGGCGACGTCGGACCGGCCGGCCAGGGCCGCCTCGACCGCGGCGCGCACGCGCTCGGCGTGCCGACGGCTGGCCGTGACGACCATGAGCGACTCCGACGCGCGGTTGACGGCGTGCTCCACGACGAGGGTCACCACGCGGGCGACCTCGGCGTCGGGGCTCTCCACCGCGCCGGTGATCGGATCGGGGGTACCCGTGCCTCCCTCGACGTAGTCGACGCTCAGGCTGCCGCGGCCCAGGTACGACCCGGCCCAGGGCAGCGACACGATCTCGCCGCCGTAGAAGGCGTCGTTGACGAGCTCGGCGAGATCCTCGCCGCCGGCGCGGTAGCTGCGGGTGAGCGTCTCGACCGGCAGCAGCTCGGCCACGCGTTCGAACACGGAGGTCTCGTCGAACGGCACCTCGACGTCGTCCTCGACTCCTGCCGAGATCGCCGCGCTGACGCGGAACGGGGTCGGCTTCTGCGTGACCGGGTCGCCGAACAGCACGACCTGCCGCGCCCTGCGGAGGGCAGGGGCCGCCTCGGACAGGCACAGCGCGGCGGCGTCGGCGACGATCACCACGTCGAACGCGAGATCGTGCGGGACGTCGGGCACCTCATAGGGAGAGGCCAGCCACACGGGGGCGAGGGTGCGCAGCAGCGTGGGCGCGGCATCCGAGATCTCCTGCGCGGTGTGCAGGCCGTCCTTGAGGACGTTCTTCAGCGCGGCCGCCTCGTGGGCGTGGTCGACGATGCCGATCCGCCACTGCGTGGCCAGCTTGGTCGCCAGCAGCGGTCCCGCGGCGGCGGCGTGCGCCTCGTCGACGAGGCGGAAGTCGCGTTCGAGGCGGTCGACGACGGTCGTGTTGGCGCCGAGCAGCGCACGATCGGTGCGCAGCAGGTGCTCGAGGGCGGACTGCCACCAGGCGAACTCGAGCTCGGCGCCGACCCGCTCCTCGGGGACGTGCCGCACGGACAGCTCGACCAGCAGCGGTTCGAGGCCGAGACGGGCGAGCTCCGAGCGCAGCTGCGCGCGCTCGACGAGGTTGTCGAAGAAGGTGGACTCCGCGGCGAGGCCGGCGAGCGTTCGGACGAGGCGCTGCACGGGCAGGGTCGCCAGGCGGTCCGAGCCCTGTCGTCCGAGCACGGCGTCCAGCTCCGCCAGGAGCGAGTCGACCCGCTGCCATCCGACGTGCACGTCGCCCAAGCCCAGCGGCACCTCCGGGGTCACCCCGGCGTCGACGACCCGCTGCCACTCGGTGCGCTGCTGCTGGATGCGGACGAGGGCGTCGTACATGTCGGGGACGTGCACCCCCGGGCGCACGTACTCCTTCGACAGCCGGCGGAGACGGCGACGGTTGGGCCCGCTCATCGCGGAGCCGTCGCGACGCGGCGAGTGCGCATCGATGAGCTCGCCGAGGGGGCGTTCGAAGACGGTGGGGCTGAAGCGGTCGAGCGACTCGCGGATGCCCTGCAGCAGCTTGAGGTACGCGCCCAGCTCGGACACCGTCTGGAACGGGCGCATGCGCGTCTGCGCGATGAGCTCGTAGCCGCGCTCGAGCAGGCGGGGGACGTCCTGGGCGTGCAGCTTGGCCGCCAGGTCGTGGGCGGCGCGCGCGTCCTCGGTGCGGGTGAAGCTCACGCCGTACCACGGCGAATCGTCGGGCCCGAAGCGGAACTCGCCGAGACGCGCGGCCGTGGCGAGCGCGCGGGCCGCCGCGTCGCGGCGACCGGCCAGGCGCTCCAGCGTGGAGAGGTCGAGTCGCGCCTCGGTCGAGGGCGCGTGGTCCCCGGATGCCAAGGCGGTGAGGGCGCGGAGGATGTCCAACGCGGACACCCCGAGCGCGAGGTGCGGCTCGGTCACCGCGGAACGGTAGTCACGGAGGACCGCGCGCAGGCGCACGAGCGCGTCGTCGATGTCGGCGACCTTGGGCTGCTCGGCCTTCTCGTTGCGCCCGATCGCGCGGATGAGGTCGCGGCGCACGTGACGCGGGGTCACGGCGAGGCCCGCGAGGCCGATGCCCGCCAGGCGGTGCCGGATGCCGTCGAGGGTCGAACGGCGCGCGCTGACCACCAGCACGCGCTTGCCGTCGTGCACGAGCTGGCCGACGGCGTTGATGACCGTCTGCGTGCCGCCGGTGCCGGGGAGGGTGTGGACGGAGAGGGAGTGCCCGGCGGAGATGCGCGCGAGGACGCGTTCCTGTTCCGCGTCCGCGTCCAGCAGCAGCGTGTCGGCCGCGGGCGTCCGCTCGTCGGGGCTCAGCACCGTCGGCTCGTCGCGACGGACCGTGACGCGCTCGCGGTCGTCGACGTGACCGGCCAGCGCGTTCAGCAGCGGGTCGTCGAGGTCGTGCGTGTCGCGCGACATCCCGGAGGCCACGTCGGCGAAGGACGAGATGACCAGACGCGGGTGCACGACGAACGTGGGGATGTGCGTCGTGAGCCGGCGGAGATGGTCGATGACGGGCTGCGGCTTGAAGACGCCCTGGTCGTACGCGAGACCGGCGAGCGCCGCGCTGTCGATCTGGATGCCGAAGTGGGTGCGGAAGGCGCGGGCGAGCTCGGGGTTCATGACGAACGCGCCGTGGAGCTTGAGCTCGAAGTCGCCGTTGTGGCGGCGGATGGCCAGCGGACGCAGGAGCACGGGGGCGGACCACTCCACTCCCCCGACCTTCCAGCCGGCGAGGCCGACGGCCAGGTGCACCGGCTCCAGCCCGCGCGCCGTGCGCAGCTCGACGTTCTTCGCGGTGATCCGCTCCGCGGCCATGCGCGCCGTGCGCAGGGCCACCTCGTCGCGGAAGAGGTTGGAGAGCATCGTCGCGCGGCCGGTGATGAACTGCGGGAGGGACCCCGGGTGGGCCTTGGTGATGTCGATACCGGCGTCGAGGGCGTCGTCGAAGCGCAGGAGGGTCGACCTCCCGCCGAGGACCGCGGCCTCGGCGCGGATGCGGTCACGCTCGGGGTCGGCGACGTGGCGCACCACGATGCCGGGCTCCGACAATCGCAGCTCGCCCGGATCGACGGACGACGTCTCGTCACCCTCCGCGCCCATCACGGCGCCACCCTCAGCTCGCCACACGTCTGCCAGACTAGGCGGCGTCTCCGACGATCGCCTGTAGTCAGGCCGAGTTTCGCCGGATCGGACACGCCGACGGATCGGCCGTTCCTCCCCAGCATGCGAACGAGCGGAACCGTCCACGGAACGACGCGGAGGCCCAGCGGGCGGTGGACCGGGATGGACAGGATGACCCCATGAGCAGAATCACCCGCACCATCCACGACACCCCGGTCGGCCCCGCCGTCCTCGTCTTCGTCGACGACGCGCTCGTCTCGCTCGACCTCGCCCACGACGGGATCGACGTGTCCCTCGCGGCTCTCGGCCCGCGTCTGGGCGTGCTGCCCGAGCCGGACGACGCCCCGGCGGCCGCCCTGTGCGCGCAGCTCGACGAGTACTTCGCCGGAACGCGGCGGCAGTTCGAGGTCGCGCTGGACTGGCGACTGATCGGCGGCTTCGCCCGCGAGGCCCTCGAGACCGTCCGCGGGATCCCCTACGGCGAGACGGCGTCCTACGGCGAGGTCGCCGTCATGGCCGGCGCTCCCCGTGCCGCACGCGCCGTCGGCACCGCCTGCGCCAAGACGCCGTTCTCCCTCGTCGTCCCGGTGCACCGGGTCGTCCGCTCCGACGGATCCATCGGCGAATACGGCGGGTACCCCGAGGTCAAGCGGGCGCTCCTCGACCACGAGAGCCGCGTCCTGCTCGGGCGGAGCCTGCGCATCCCCGCCTGACGCGGGCCGGAGACGCGCCGCCCGCGGACGCGGACGGGGCCGGGAGCATGACGCCCCCGGCCCCGCCTCGTCGCACAGCCTCAGTGGCTGGTGGCCTTCTCGGCCCCGTGCCCCGTGAGGGAGCGCACGTCCATCTCGGCCGCCTTGCGCGGATCCTCCCGGCGGGAGGAGGTGATCGAGCCGAGCCATCCGAGCAGGAAGCCCAGCGGGATCGACACGATGCCCGGGTTGTTCAGCGGCCAGATCGCCACGCCCGTGTTCGCGAAGACGCTCGTCGGCCCGCCCCAGAACACCGGCGAGAGGAGGATCAGCACGAGCGCCGACCCCAGCCCGCCGTACATGCTCCACACCGCGCCGCGGGTGGTGAAGCGGCGCCAGAAGAGCGAGTAGAGGATCGTCGGCAGGTTGGCCGAGGCCGCCACGGCGAAGGCGAGCGCGACCAGGAACGCGACGTTCTGCCCCTGCACGCCGATGCCGCCGACGATCGCCAGCACGCCGATGACGATGACCGTCCGACGGGCGACCTTGACCTCGCCGTCCGGCGGGACGTCGCCCTTCTTGACGACGTTGGCGTAGATGTCGTGTGCGAACGACGCCGCCGCCGTGATGGTCAGACCCGCCACGACCGCCAGGATCGTCGCGAACGCCACCGCCGAGATGAAGCCGAGCAGGATCGGCCCGCCGAGCGCGAGGGCCAGCAGCGGCGCGGCCGCGTTCACTCCTCCGGGTGCGGCGAGGATCGTCTCCGCCCCCACGAGTGCGCCGGCGCCGTAGCCCAGGACGAGGGTGAGGATGTAGAACAGCCCGATCAGCCAGATGGCCCACACCACCGAACGCCGGGCCTCCTTGGCCGTCGGCACGGTGTAGAAGCGCATCAGCACGTGCGGGAGTCCCGCGGTGCCGAGCACGAGGGCCAGAGCGAGCGAGAGGAAGTCCCACGGGTTGGCGCCGTACTGCAGGCCCGGGCCGAGGATCGCCTCTCCCTTGGGCGAGGCCGCGACCGCGCTCTCGAGCAGGGTGTTCAGGTTGAACCCGTTGATCGCGAGCACCCAGATCGTCATGACCAGCGCGCCGCCGATGAGCAGGAACGCCTTGACGATCTGCACCCAGGTCGTGCCCTTCATCCCGCCGATGAGCACGTAGACGATCATCAGGACGCCGACGACGGCGACGACGATCGACTGCCCGACCCGCTCGGTGATGCCGAGCAGCAGCGAGACCAGACCGCCGGCACCGGCCATCTGGGCCAGCAGGTAGAAGAAGCAGACGGCGAGGGTGGTGATGGCCGCCGCCATCCGCACCGGTCGCTCCTGCAGGCGGAACGACAGCACGTCCGCCATCGTGAACTTGCCGGTGTTGCGCATCAGCTCGGCGACGAGCAGCAGGGCGACCAGCCAGGCCACCAGGAATCCGACGGAGTAGAGGAACCCGTCGTAGCCGTTGATCGCGATCGCGCCGCAGATGCCGAGAAAGGACGCGGCCGACAGGTAGTCGCCCGCGATGGCGAAGCCGTTCTGCGGACCGGTGAAGGACCGGCCGGCGGCGTAGTAGTCGGCCGCCGTCTTGCTGTTGCGGCTGGCCCGGATGACGATGAACAGCGTCACCGCCACGAACGCCCCGAAGATCGAGATGTTCAGGATGGGGTTGTTCTCCACCGTCTGCACGGCGGCGTGCACGGAGCCGAAGACCTCGTTCATGCCTCACCCCTCTCGGAGCGCTCGAGGTCGGTGCGCATCTGCTCGGCCAGCGGGTCCAGCCGGCGGTTGGCGTACGCGACGTAGCCCATGGTGATGGCGAACGTCGTGACGAACTGGCCGAGGCCGATGAGCAGGCCCACCGTGATGGCCCCCGACACCGGCTGCGCCATGAACCCCGGCGCGAACGACGACAGCAGCACGTAAGCGAAGTACCAGACGAGGAACGCGACCGCGAACGGGAACACGAAGCTGCGCTGACGCCTCTTCAACTCCCGGAACGGCGCGGACTCCTCGACCGCGATGTAGTCGATGGCACCCTTCGGGGAACCGTCGATCCGACTGTCCGTCATGTGGCCTCCTTGCCTCATGAATCCCCGGCGCCGCACTGCACCGGAAGGGGATATGACCGGGTGGGCCGTGGCATCCCCGGTGGTATGGTCGACGCTACGAAAGGCGGCGACGGAGCCGTCACCCCCGGAAGTAGGTACTGCGTGCAGGCCCCCGCCACCGTTGCCGATGACGCCTCCCTCGTCGCGACCGCCGTGGTCGAGCTCGCCCGGCGCACGCACTTCCCCGTCGCCTTCGGCGGCCTGGAGCACAACGGCGCCGTCCACGTCTCCTCGATCGTCGGCGCGCGCACGCGCAGCATCGAGGGCCTCGTCGTCCACGCGGAGCGCGGTCTCGGCGGGAGGGCGCTCGTCGAACGACGTCCCCGGCTGACGCTCGACTACCGCACGGCCCGGTCCATCACCCACGACTACGACCGCGCCATCCTCGGCGAGGGCATCGCGACGCTCTTCGCCGTCCCGGTGCTCGTCGGCGGGGCCGCCCGCGGTGTGCTGTACTGCGGCTCCTGGGCCCAGGCGCCCCTCGGCGAGCGCGAGGCGCGTCCGGCTTTCGACGTGGCCGGCGAGCTCGGCACGGAGCTGCGCGTGCGGGCCGAGGTCCAGCGGCGGATGTCGGCCCTGCCGTCCGCGGACGAGGGCATCGGGCCCGCCGCCCGCGAGGAGATCCGGCAGAGCTACGCCCAGCTCCGCAGCATCGCCGCGACGGTCGGCGACGGCGACGTGCGCCGGCGGTTGGAGGAGCTCGAGGCGCGCCTGGCCGCCCTGTCGGGCGACGCCCCCGAGGTCCGGGACGCCCCCGACGTGCACCTCTCCCGTCGCGAGATCGACGTGCTCGCGTGCGCGGCCGTCGGCTCGACGAACGGCGAGATCGGCGAGGCCCTGCACCTGCGCGAGACGACGGTCAAGTCCTATCTCGCCTCGGCGATGGCGAAACTGGACGCATCGACGCGTCACGCCGCCGTCGCCCGCGCGCGCCGCGCCGGGCTGCTGCCCTGAGCCGGCTGCGACCTCCGTGAGAGAACGCTGGCAATGACGCCCTCAGGTTGACCCTCCTTCCCGATCTCGGAATCGTGGCTGACTCCTGACGTCGACACAGAAGGAGAGTCGCCATGCTGACACTCACGGAAGAGGCCACCAGCGCCGTCAAGACGATCACCGCCCAATTCCCGGATGCCGCCCAGGGCGGCGTCCGCATCGAGGGAGCGGGCTCCCCCGAGTCGCAGTTCCGGCTGTCCGTCGTGGCCGAGCCGGAGCCCGCCGACGCCGTCGTGGAGAACCAGGGCGCCCGCGTGTTCCTGGACACGGATGCCGCCGAGGTCCTCGACGACCGCGTCCTCGACGCGCAGCTCGACGGGCAGGGCGGCGTGCAGTTCGCCGTCACCGAGCAGGCCTGACCGCCGCGCGGTCCTCACGATGCCCCGGCCGCGTGCCGGGGCATCGTCGTGTCCGGGTCTTCCCGGCTCGTCGCGCGCCGTTTGTTCACCTCCGTGCCGGATGCTGGGAGCGAGCCCGCTCGGACGCCCCGGCGTCCCCGACCCGGAGGACCACGTGCCCACCGCATCCGCCCGTCGCCGCGCCCTCGCGGTGCTGGCGGCGGTGGTCGCCTCGGTGCTGACGGCGACGCCGGCGACGGCGGCGACCGGTTCCGACGGGCCCCGGCCCGGCGTGTCGACCTTCGACCCGCGCCCGCAGGACGCCGCGGGACCGGGAGCCCCCGGCATCCAGGATTCCGCCCAGCTCGCGCCCGTCGTCCGGGCCGGCGACCGCGTGCTGTTCGTCGGCAACAGCTTCACGCAGGGGTTCGAGGAGCCGACCGTGTCGTACGGCAGCGGCACCGTCGACGATCTGAACGACAGCGGCACCGGCGGGGTGCCGGGCATCGTGTCGCGGCTGTCCGCCGATCTCGGCGTGCCGCTGGACATCAGCCTCGAAGCCGTCGGCGGGCAGTCGCTCCAGTGGCACCTGGAGAACCGGCCGCACGTCTTCGACGAGCCCTGGGACGCCGTCGTCGCCCAGGAGTTCAGCCTGTCCGCGCTCCCTGCCGCGCACGGCGGGTCGAGCGCGTCGTTCCACGCCGCGGCCCGGACGATGCACGAGCGGGTCCGCGCCGCCTCGTCGGCCACCCGGACGGTGCTGTTCGAGACGTGGGCGTCGCCGACGAGCGTCCGCCTGCAGGGGTACGGGGAGGGCCCGTCGGCCCTCCGGGCGATGCAGGACGACCTCGACGCCGCCTACGCGGACGAGGCGCTCACCACGGGGTGGACGCGCACCGCTCCCGTGGGGGCCGCCTTCGTCCGCGCGGTGGAGGAGGGCGCCGCCGACGGCACCCCGGCGGACGGCGTCGCCCCCGGCACGGCACGGCTGTGGAGCGCGCAGGACGATCGCCACGCCGCCGCGGCCGGGAGCTACCTCGCCGCCGCCGTCCTGACGGCGACGCTGACGCACCGCAATCCCCAGCTGCTGCCCGTCGGCCCCGGCAGCGCCGCGTCCGAGCTCGGCCTCGATGCCCGGACGGCCGCGGCGCTGAACCGCGTGGCCGCGGAGTCGGTCCCCGTCCCGCTCGCCGTGGACGCGGTGTCGCGCGACGTGTGCTCACCGCGGGCGAGCGTCGTGCGCGTGCAGGTGCGCAACCACGACGACGTGCCCGTGCGGGTGCGGGTGCCGGGAGTCCGCGGCATCCCGAATCCCGTCGTCCAGCCGGACGGGGAGACCGTCGTCGCCGTGCCGGTGAACCGCCGTCAGCGCCTCCCGTCGCCCTTGAGCGTCAGCGACGCCGCGGACGGGCGGACCGATCGCACGTCGGTGCGCATCTCCGCGGAAGGGTGTCTCGGCGGCGGTTGAGGGGTAGGCGCTCCCCAGATGGGGAGGCGGCCGGTGGTGCCCCCGACAGGATTCGAACCTGCGACGCCCGCGTTAGGAGTGCGGCGCTCTATCCCCTGAGCTACGGAGGCGGACGTCCTCCAGCCTACTGCGCCCCCACGAGCGCGCGAGCAGGCGGTCCTGGATGCCGCCGTCCCACTCCCCCGGCTCGGACAGCGCGGCCTCGCGCACCTCGATGCCGTCGGGGCCGACGCTGGCCGTGCACACGAGGAGGGACTCGAGGACGTGCTGGTCGTGGGCGTCGCGACGCAGCACGGACGACGACGGGTCCGCGGTCCCGGCCGCGACCACGTCCAGCCACGGTGTGAACCAGGCGGCCCCGTCCGCGAGTCCGGCGGCGCGGAACTCCGGCAGCCAGCGGGCGATGCGGGGCGTCCCCGGGTCGTCGACCGCATGGTGGGCGACCATGTGCGTGCCCGGCTGCAGACGGCTGCGACGCGACACGACGCCGTCCCATTCCACGAGGTGCGCGCCGGCGGCATCCACCTCGACGAGATTGAACCCGCGGGTGGGCGGGGTCGCGGGGAGCCCCCCGGACACGGCGGACAGAGGGATGCCGCCCCGGCTGACGACCTCGTCGTCGCGGCGGTCCGAGAGGTCTTCGCGGTTCAGCAGCACGGCGAGACGCCCCGCCGCGAGATCCACGGCGAGCCAGGCGCCGCCGGCGCGGTCGTCGCGGACGCCGAGGACGTCCCCGTGCTCGGGCCACCACGGGCCGAGACCGCGCCAGGGACGGTCGCGTTCCTCGTCGCGGACGGCGAGCAGATGGACGGGGTCGCGCGGGTCGACCGGGACGTCGATGACGACGGTGCACACGGCATCCACGCTACCCGCGCGCCGCGCTGCCGGGCCCGTCCGCCGGCTCGTCCGGATCCCGGCGGGCCCGTCTCCCGAGGTCGGGGCAGGAAACGCTCCGCCGGGAGGAGAGGAATGCGCGGACCTGGAAGACTGGGACGATGTTCGTCGTCGTCGGGGTCACCGGGGGAATCGCCGCCTACAAGACCGTCAGCCTCGTGCGGCTGCTCGTGAAGGCGGGGCACGACGTGCACGTCATCCCCACCGACGACGCGCTGCGCTTCGTCGGCCTGCCGACGTGGGAGGCGCTCAGCCGCAACCCCGTCACGACGTCGGTGCACGACGACGTCGCCAAGGTGCGGCACGTCGCGCTCGGCCAGTCCGCCGACCTCGTGATCGTCGCCCCGGCCACCGCGAACACCCTCGCCGCGATGACCGCCGGACTGGCCTCCGACCTCCTCGGCACGACGCTGCTGGCGACCACCGCCCCCGTCGTCGTGGCTCCGGCCATGCACACCGAGATGTGGCGGCACCCCGCGACGACGCACAACATGCGGGTGCTGCGCGAACGCGGCGTCCACGTCGTCGGTCCCGCCGACGGCGTGCTCACCGGAGGCGACTCGGGACCCGGGCGGATGTCGGAGCCGGAGGACATCGTCACCGCAGCGCTCGCGCTCGTCGAGCGTCCCCGCGATCTGGACGGCCTGTCGGTCGTCGTCAGCGCCGGCGGCACGCGCGAGCCGATCGACCCCGTGCGCTTCCTCGGCAACCGCTCGAGCGGACGCCAGGGAGTGGCCCTCGCCCGCGCCGCCGTCTCGCGCGGCGCGCGCGTGACCCTCGTGGCCGCGCACCTCGAGGCCGACGTCGTCCCCGATCCTCGGGTCGAGGTCGTCCGCGTCGGTACGGCCGCGGAGATGCAGAGGGCGATGGATGCCGCCTCCCCCGACGCCGATGTCGTCGTCATGGCCGCGGCCGTGGCGGACTACTCCGTCGCCGCGGTGTCCGAGCGCAAGCTCAGCAAGGACCGCACCGGCGGCGACACGCTGACGCTGGAGCTCGTGGAGAACCCCGACATCGTCGCGGGTCTGGCGAGCCGCCGCCGGCCCGGCCAGACGATCGTCGCGTTCGCGGCCGAGACCGTCGCCGACGAGGCGGAGCTCCTGGAGCGCGCGCGTGCCAAAGCCGCACGCAAGGGCGTGGATCTGCTCGCCGCCAACGCGGTGGGGTGGACGCAGGGCTTCGAGTCGCGGGAGAACGCCGTGGTCGTCGTCACCGGGGCCGGGGACGTCGTCAGCCGGGCGGCCGGGTCGAAGGACGAGACAGCCGACGCGCTCTGGGACGCCATCGCCGCGGCCCGCGGCTGACTCCTCGGCAGTGCGCCCGGCCGCAGCGACGGAGAACGCCGCGGCATCCTCCTCCCCGCCTCTCGCTCCGCTCACGCGACGCGGTGTCCCGGGATGCGGACGGCCCCGGTCGCCGAAGCGCCGGGGCCGTCCGCCGGGGGCTCAGTACGCGCCGATGCCCGCCTGCTGCATGATGACGAACGTCCGGTCGAGCAGCCACAGGACGAACACCGTGCCGATGATGAACGCCAGGGCCGTCGAGGCGATCCACACCCACAGGGGGGCGAGCCCCTTGCCCGTCTGCCGGCGGACGACGACGCTACGGCCGATGATGTACACCGCGTTCGTGCTGATCGCCAGGATGAGGAAGCTCCACGCCCAGTGGAACGGACGGTCGACGCCCCGCGCGCGCAGGGTGCGCCAGTCGAGGAACGAGAACACGACGACCGCGGCGTTCAGCAGCAGCGCGAGCAGCGTGAAGCCGGAGATGGTCCCGAGGAAGGCGAGCGATCCGGCGCTCGACGAACCGTAGATCGAGCTGTACACGGACGCCTCGATGGCGCCCGTCCAGTCGAAGAGGAACAGCGACAGGGTGCTGACCAGGGGCAGCACGGCCAGCAGCCAGATCCAGACGGTGGTGGGGTCGCCGGCCCGCGCGGGGGTCGATGCCCCTCCGGTCGGGGAGGCGGAGTATCCGGCGGCCGCACCGTACCCGGCCGCGGCGCCGTATGCGGGAGCGGCGGCGCCGTACGGGGTGGTCGGAGAGCTGCCGTACCCGCTCGCCGGGGCGGAGCCGCCGGGCGGCGGGACGGGGGCGCCGCTGGAGTACGGCGGCGGGACGGGCGCGCCGCTGGAGTACGCGGGCGGGGTCAGGGGTGCCGGCGGTGCGGGACGGTCGCGGTCGGCGGCCTCCGCGTCCCAGGCGGCGGTGCGGTCACGGCGGGCGTCGGCGTCCTCGGCACCGTCGTGACGGCCGTCCGCCGCGTCGCCGCCCTCGTGCGGAGCGGCGTCGCCGCCCTCGTGACGGACGTCGGCCGCATCGCGACGGGCGTCGGTGGTCGGCGCGGCGGCGTCGACGGGCGCGGGGTGCACGGGCGCGGCGTCGGACGACGTCTCGTGGGCGGACGCGGGGTGCGCCGGCGCGGCATCGCCGAAGGCGACCGCCGGCTCCTCGGCCGACGGTGCGGTCCCGGCGTCCGCGGAGCTGTCCGCGGCGTCGGGCGCGGGAGCGTGAGCGGGCGGACGCAGCTCGTCGGTCCAGCTCGTCCCGTCCCAGCGGCGCAGGTCGCCGCTGCCGGCGGGGTCGGGATACCAGCCCTCGGGCGGGTTGGGCGTGTCGGTCATGTCGCTCCCTCGGAACCGGGTCTCGGAGCCCCGAGTCTAGTGAGGGCGCCCATGCACGGCCCGGAGCCGGGCGGGCTTTCACCCGTCACCGGAAGTCCCGCGAGACGTGCGCGACCCCGACCCGCAGATCCGTGAAGCCGTCGGCGACGAGGTTGGTGACGCCCTCGACGGAGCGTTCCAGCATCCCGCGCACGATGAGCGCCGGGGATTCCCGGGCGACGCGCCGGTACCTGTTCCAGACGCCGACCGAGCAGATGATGTTCATCAAGCCGTGCTCGTCCTCGAGGTTGAGGAAGGTGATCCCGGATGCCGTGGCGGGACGCTGCCGATGGGTGACCAGCCCCGCGACCTCGACGCGACGATCGGTCTCGTGCGTGCGCAGCTCGCGGGACGTGATGACGCCGCGCGCGTCGAGCGCGGCGCGGAAGTGCGTCATCGGGTGGTCGTCGGTGGACAGCCCCGTCGCCCACAGGTCGGAGGCGAGCACCTCGTAGCTGGACGGGTCGGTGAACAGCGGCGGCTGCACCGCCACCAGCGAGTCGGGCAGGAACTCCGGGCGGTCCTGCGCCGCCGACCCCGCGAGCCAGATCGCCTCGCGGCGGGTGTGGCCGAGGCTGTCGAACGCCCCGGCGGTGGCGAGGGCCTCCAGCTGCGCGGCGACGAGCCCGGTGCGCCGCACGAGGTCGCGCATGTCGCGGTAGGGGCCGTTGCTCTCGCGCTCGGCGACGATGCGCTCGGCGACCTTGGTCCCGATCCCGGTGACCTCGGCCAGCCCCAGACGCACGACGAAGGAGCCGTCGCGACGGTGGGCGTCGGTGTCGTCGGGCGCCGTCGGGTCGAACTCCCCCGTCGGCGGCTGATGCGCCGCGGCGCACGCGTCGAGTCCGGTCGCCGCGCGGGGCCCGTCGTCGGCGACGGGCTCGAGACCGGCCTGCACCCCCGAGCGCAGCAGGTCCGGACGGCGCACCTGCACCCCGTGACGGCGCGCGTCCGCGGTCAGGGTGGCGGGCGAGTAGAAGCCCATCGGCTGGGCGCGCAGCAGCCCCGCGAGGAAGGCCGCGGGATAGTGCAGCTTGATCCACGAGCTGGCGTAGACCAGCAGCGCGAACGACAGCGAGTGCGACTCGGCGAAGCCGAAGTTCGCGAACGCCTGGATCTTGGCGTACAGATCGTCGGCGACCGTGCCGACGAGCCCGTTGTCGGCCATGCCGGCGTACAGCTTCTCGCGCAGCTGCTCGATGCGTTCGAGTCCGCGCTTGGACCCCATCGCCCGGCGCAGCAGGTCGGCATCCTCGGCGGAGCAGTTGCCGACGGCGACGGCCATCTGCATGAGCTGCTCCTGGAACACCGGGACGCCCATCGTGCGTTCGAGCACCGGGCGCAGGCGTTCGTGCACGTACGTGATGGGCTCCTGGCCCAGCTTCCGCCGCACGAACGGGTGGACCGCGCCGCCCTGGATCGGCCCGGGCCGGATGAGGGCGATCTGCACGACGAGGTCGTAGAACCGCCGCGGCTGCAGGCGGGGCAGCAGACCCATCTGCGCCCGGGACTCCACCTGGAACACCCCGATCGAGTCGGCCCGGCAGAGCATGTCGTAGACGGCCTTCTCCTCCTTGGGCAGGGTCGACAGCTCCCACGTCTCGCCGGTGGCATCCCGGATCAGGTCGAAGCAGTACTGGAGGGCCGCCAGCATGCCCAGGCCCAGCAGGTCGAACTTGACCAGGCCCATCCAGGCCGCGTCGTCCTTGTCCCACTGGATGACCGTGCGGTCCTCCATGCGGGCGTGCTCGATCGGCACGACCTCCCCGACCGGGCGATCGGTGAGCACCATCCCTCCCGAATGGATGCCGAGGTGTCGGGGCGCCTTCAGCAGCTCGGCCGCGAACTCGATGACCTCGTCGGGGATGTCGTGGTCGGCCCCCGTCTCGAGGGTCGCGCCCCAGCGCTCGACCTGCTTGGACCAGGCGTCCTGCTGACCGGGCGAGTGCCCGAGGGCCCGCGCCATGTCGCGCACGGCGTTCTTGGGCCGGTACTGGATGACGTTGGCGACCTGGGCGGCGCGGTCGCGCCCGTAGGTGGCGTACACCCACTGGATGATCTCCTCGCGCCGGTCCGAGTCGAAGTCGACATCGATGTCGGGCTCCTCGTCGCGCAGGCTCGACAGGAACCGCTCGAACGGCAGCTGGTAGAAGATCGAGTCCACCGCCGTGATGTCCAGGAGGTAGCAGACGGCGCTGTTCGCCGCCGAGCCCCGCCCCTGGCACAGGATGCCGCGGCGTCGGGCCTCGGCCACGATGCCGTAGACGATGAGGAAGTAGCCCGGGAAGTCCTTCATCTCGATGACGGCGAGCTCGCGTTCGATGCGGTCGCGGTCGTCGTCGGACAGGTTCGGGTACTTGCGGGGGACGGCATCCCACACCAGCTGCCGCAGGTACGACATGGGGGTGTGGCCGTCGGGGACGGTCTGGCGCGGCAGCGCCGGCTTCGCACGGCGCAGCGGGAAGGCCAGCTCGTCGGCGAGCGTCACGGTGCGCGCGACCGCGCCCGGGTAGCGCGCGAACCGCGCCGTCATCTCGGCTCCCGAGCGCAGATGGGCGCCGGCATGGGCGGGGAGCCACCCGTCGAGCTCGTCGAGGCCGCGGTTGGCGCGCACGGCCGCGACGGCGGCCGCGAGCATCTGCTTCTGCGGTGCCGCGTAGTGGACGTTGTTGCTGGCGAGGACGGGCAGTCCGCGCTCGGCCGCGAGGGCGGCGAGCACGTCGTTGTGCCGGGAGTCCAGAGGATTGCCGTGGTCGATCAGCTCGACGTTGACGGCGTCGCGCCCGAAGAGGGCGACGAGCTCGTCGAGTGCCCGAGCCGCCCCCGCCGGCCCCTCGGCGGCGAGCGCCTGACGCACGGTGCCCTTGCGGCATCCGGTGAGCACGGCCCAGTGCGGGTCGCCGGGACCTCCGGAGCGTTCGGCGAGGTCGGCGAGGTCGTAGACGGGCCGCCCCTTCTCGGCGCCGGTCAGCTGCGCGTGGGTGATCGCCGCGGCGAGACGGTAGTAGCCCTCCTCGCCCCGGGCGAGCACGAGCAGGTGGGATCCGGCCGGATCGGCCTCCCCGTTCTGCGGTCCGGGCAGGCCGAGGGACAGCTCCGCACCGAAGACGGTGCGGACGCTGCGGGCCTCGGCCGCCTCGGCGAAACGGACGATGCCGTAGAAGCCGTCGTGGTCGGTGAGGGCGAGGGCGTGCAGTCCGAGGCGCTCCGCCTCCTCGACGAGGTCCTCGGGCGAGGACGCCCCGTCGAGGAACGAGTACGACGAGTGCGCGTGCAGCTCGGCGTAGGGCACCGTGTCGGCCGGGCGCTGGATGCGCGGCGGCACGTAGGGACCGCGCTTGTGCGACCATGCGGGACTGTCTCCGCCGTCGCCGCCGGCGGGCGTTCCCGTCGGACGCTGCGTGTCGCTGAGCGCACGCTCGAGCTCGGACCACTTGACCGGCGGGTTGTGCCACCCCATCAGCGCACCGCCGTCCGGAGGACGGATGCCTCAGTCATATCGACCCTCCGCCCGCCACTCCCCCTCTTCGGCGACGAGCAGCCACGCGCCGCCGTCGTCGTCGACGACCTGGAACCGGTGCGCCCGCCGCCGCCGCAGCGGGTCCCATCCCCGCTCGCTGATGGGCCAGGGACCCGCCCACTCCCGGATACGCCGCCGCTGCCCGCCGGTCACCAGCACCGCCGGCGGCGCGCTCAGCACGTCGCGCTCCCCCACCGTCACCGTGGCCCCCGCGATGTCGGTCACCTCGATCAGCCGCGGCTCGGGGTACACCGTGGCCGGCAGCGGGTCGGGGAGACTGCCCGGCCACGGCCGCGAGCGGTCCTTCGCGGTGACGGCGCGATCCCCCCAGGGGACGAGGACCTGCCGCTCGGCGAGCCATCGCCCGCCCCCGATGACGGGCGTGACGACGCCGCGGTGGCCGAGCATCGCCTGCACGCGGGAGAGGGCGTGATGGACGCGTTCGTCGGAACCGGCGCCGAACAGCCCCTTGGCGTGGTGGGCGGCGTCGTCGACGGCCTCGGGCTCGATGTGGACGCTCGCGACTCCGCTGCCGAAGATGCCCTGGCCGTCCTCGGCGAGCTGCCAGCGCACGCGGTCGACCACCGCTGCCGCGTCGAACGAGCCCGGATGCAGCCAGACGCGCTCGCTGCGCTCGGCCCGCTCCCCCGTCAGGACGACCCGCAGCTCGGTGCAGACGAGGTTGTGCGCCCCCAGCTGGGCGACGAACTCCTCCGCCGCGACGCGCATCCCGAACGCGATCTGGTCGGCGAGGTCGAGCGGCGGCTCGAACGCCACCGTGCGGTGCAGCTCGGGCGGGGGCGTCCGCGGGACGACGGGCTGCGAGTCCCACCCGGCCGCCAGCGCGTGCAGCCGCGTCCCCCGCTCGCCGAACCGTTCCCGCACGCGGCTGACCGGCATGGCCGCGAAGTCGCCGAGGGTGTGGACGCCCAGACGCGACAGCAGCCCCGCGAGCTCGTCGTCGTCGAGTGCGGCCACCGAGAGCGGGGCGAGGAAGGACCCGGCCTCCCCCGGCGGCACGATGCGGACGGTCGCGGCGTCGGGGGCGGTGCGGGCGGCCTGGTCGGCCGTGAAGATGCCGTCCGCGACGCTCGCGCGGACGTCGAGGACGTCGTCGGCCGCCAGCAGCCGGAGGAGCGTCCGGGCGGCCTCCTCCTCACCGCCGTAGTACCGCGCCGGACCCCGCGCCCGCAGCGCGCAGAGCCCCGGGCGGACGATCTGCACGCCCGGCGCGTGCTCCTCGATGCGCGCGACGAGCGGCGCGAACGCCCGCGCGTCGCGCACGGGGTCGGCCGCGACGACGGTCAGCGCGGGGCACAGCGCCTGGGCGTCGCGACGCCGCTGGCCGCGCCGGACGCCCTGCGCCCGGGCCGCCGCCGAGCAGGCGGTGACGATGTTCTTCTCGAAGACCGCGATGGCCGCGTCCGCGCGGGGCCGCGTGGTCGCCTCCCGGCGCAGGGCGGTGACCGGCCAGTCGGGGAACCACAGCACGAGGCTGCGCGCGGGCGCCTGCATCACCCCACCGCCCGGGTGCGGTAGTCTGCCACCTCGTCGCGGTGGCGCGGCACGAGACGCTCGGTCGGGGCGCCGAGCAGCTCGATCGTGCCGTCGGCCGCCGGCAGCAGCATGCGCGCCCGGCGCGCGTTCGGCGACCGCCGGCTGCTGACCGACACCGTCAGCTCGCGCCCCGCCAGGTATCCGTGTCCCTGACCGAGCCCCGACCAGCGCGAATCCGCGACGTCGATCACCGCCTCCGCCTGCGGCCAGGCCCCCTGCACCAGCAGCACGGTGCCGCGGTCGCGCATCCGGGCGGCCAGCCGCGCGGTCTCGGCCCCGCCGCGCCCCGCGGTCGATCCCGCGGGCGGCCGTACCGCGACCACGGGCAGCACCTCCGCGATCGTCGCCGTGACCGCGAGCCACCGCGGACCGGGATCGGGGATGAACACGAGGCGGTCGAGGTCGAGACCGTACTTCTCCGCCGCCTCGGCGCCGAGCTCGGGCATGCCGATGACCCCGCACCAGGCGCCGTCCTGCGAGGGACGGGCCATGAGCGCGAGCAGCAGCGACATCGACCGCGCGACGGCGTAGGCCGATCCCGACCGCAGACCGCCGCCGGGCAGCAGGGCGGTGAACGCGGGGTGGGTGGGCAGCACGGGGGCGTCCATCCGGCGGCCCTGCATATGCTCGAGCCGCGCCCGCAGCGCGTGGACGTCGGGCACGGCCTGCACCTGGTCTCGCACGATCGCCCTCACTCCCACAGGTTAGAACATGTGTTCTACACTCTCAATCCCTGTGGTCGAAGATACGATCGGCCTCCGACATCGCCCCCCGAGCCGGTGGCATCCATTTCTCGCAACGCCGTTGCTTAATTGTCAGAGCTGCGAGATTTCTATGAGGATGAGGGGTGGAAGAGGAGGGCGCATGGTCGTCGAGACAACGATCCGCCGCGACGAGAAGCGGCGGGAGGCCCGACGTCGCGAGACGTCGATCGTCCGTCGACTCGCCCTCGTCCGCATCGTCGCCCTGGTCGCCGTCCTGGCCGGGCTGAACTACATCGTCTGGCGCTGGCTCGCCTCGGTGAACTGGGAGTCGTGGTGGATCGCGGTCCCCCTCGTGCTCGCCGAGACCTACAGCTTCATCGACTCGCTGCTGTTCGCCATCGGCGCCTGGCGCCTGCGCGAGCGGCACGATGCCCCCACGATGCGACGGCAGGCCACCGTGGACGTCCTCGTCACCACGTACAACGAGCCCCTCGACCTCGTCATGGACACCGCGCGCGCCGCCAAGGCCATCCGGTATCCGCATGAGACATGGATCCTCGACGACGGCGACCGGCCCGAGCTGCGCGCCCTCGCCGAGGCGGAGGGCATCGGCGTCGTGACGCGGTCCGAGGCCTGGCGGGACCGCCCGCGGCACGCCAAGGCGGGCAACCTCAACAACGCGCTCATGGTCACCGAGGGCGAGTTCCTGCTCATCCTCGACGCCGACCAGATACCCTCCCCCGACATCCTCGACCGCACGCTCGGCTGGTTCGAGGACGAGAAGGTCGCCCTGGTGCAGACGCCGCAGTGGTTCGTCAACGTGCCCCCGAGCGACCCGCTCGGCAGCCAGGCGCCGCTGTTCTACGGCCCCATCCAGCAGTCCAAGGACGGCTGGAACGCCGCGTTCTTCTGCGGCTCCAACGCCATCCTGCGTCGCGAGGCGCTCATGCAGCTCGGTGTCTCCCGCTACGTCGGCGAGGTGACGCTCGCGGTGAACCGGGGCGTCCGCTCCTCGCGCCGCGTGCTCGCCCGCGCCCGGCGGGACTTCGGCTCCGACCCGCGGGTGGCTGCGGCGCTGGACGCCGTCTCGACCGCGCTGGACGACCTGCGCACCGGCATCGCCCGCGGCGACGCCCTCGCCGACCTCACCTACTCCTTCCAGCAGCGGATCCAGGCCGTGCGCCGCGAGCTGAGCGATCAGGACATCGCCGACGTGCGGGCCGAGCTCGCCGCCCTGGCGGAGATCACCGGCGACCCCGCCTCGCTCGCCGCCATCGACGAGACGACCCTCGACGCCCTGGGCGACCGGCACCTGTCACCGCTGGCGGCGGTCGAGTCGGTCAGCATGCTCGTGGACTCGTTCGACGTCGGGCGCGAGGAGGAGGCGCAGGCGGTCATGCCGCTGGCGACCATCTCGGTGACCGAGGACATGGCCACCTCGATGCGCCTGCACGGTCTCGGCTGGCGGTCGGTGTACCACGACGAGGTGCTCGCGAAGGGGCTGGCCCCCGAGGACCTGCCCACGATGCTCACGCAACGGCTGCGCTGGGCGCAGGGCACCATGCAGGTCATGTTCCGTGAGAACCCGCTGCTGCAGAAGAGCCTCGGCTGGGGACAGCGGATCATGTACTTCGGCACGATGTGGAGCTACCTGGCGGGCTTCGCCGCCGTCGTCTACGTCGCCGCCCCCATCCTGAACCTGTCGTTCGGGGTCATGCCGGTCCAGGCCTTCAGCCTCGACTTCTTCGCCCGGTTCATCCCGTTCTTCCTCGTCAACCAGCTGCTCTTCATCGTCGTGGCGAACGGCCGCCCCACCTGGCGGGGGGCGCAGTACTCCCTCGCGCTCTTCCCGGTGTGGATCCGCGCCGTCACCAGCGCGTTCGACAACGTCTACCGCGGACGCTCGCTCGCCTTCTCCGTCACCCCGAAGACGCGCTCCCTCGAGAACCGCCCGCGCTGGGACCTCGTGAGACCCCAGCTCTTCGTCATGGCCGCGCTCGTGGCGTCGCTCGTCATCGTGGCGATCCGCTTCATCGCGGGTCAGGCGGACGGCATCGCCCCGTTCGTCAACATCGCCTGGGTCCTCTACGACCTCGCCGTCTTCAGCATCATCATCCGCGCGGTGCTGTACTCCGCCTCCGACCACGAACCGAAGGGTTTCTGACATGCTCCAGGTCGACATCGACTCCCGTGACGGCGCGACCGTCGTCGCTCCGCGCGGCCGTCTCACCATGGTCTCCGCGCGCTCGTTCCGCGAGACGGTCACCGACGAGATCGCGCGCACCGGCGGCTCGGTCGTCGTCGTCGACCTCTCGGCCACCGAGTTCATCGACTCGTCCGGCCTCGGCGCGCTCGTCGCGTGCCTGAAGACCGCCCGCCAGTCCGGTGGCGACCTGCGGCTGGCCGCCCCGACCGAACAGGTCACGATGGTTCTCGGCCTGACCAACCTGGACCGCGTCCTCCGCCCGCGCGCCACCGTCGACGAGGCCCTGCGTGACTGAGATCCCCGTTCGGCGCTCTCTCGATCTCGCCGTCGAGGTCGGGAGCATCGAGCTCGTCCTGGACGCGCTCTCGGCGTGGTGGCTCGACGTCGGCGATGTCGAGCCCCGCGTCCGGTTCGGCTTCGACACGGCCGTGATCGAGATCGCGGGGAACGTCGTCGAGCACGCGCCCGCGCACCGCGGGCCGGGCCGGTTCACCGTGGAGCTCACGGCCGACGCCCGCACCGTCTCGGCCACCGTGTCCGACGACGCCGACCCGGTGGACGTCGACCTGAGCGCCCCGACGATGGCGGACGTCGACCAGGAGAGCGGCCGCGGACTGGCTCTCGCCCGCGCCGGGGTCGACCGCCTGCGCTATCAGCGGGTCGGCGACCGCAACGTCTGGCGGTTGGAGAGCGAGCGCGCGTGAGACACACGGTGAGACGACTCGCTGCGGCACTGGCGCTCGTCGGAGCCGCGGCGCTGCTCGGTGCGGGACCGGCGACCGCCGCCACGGACGACCGGACGACCGCGGCGACGGGCGACGTGCGCTTCGGACCCGAGCTGAACTGGGGCGACGACGGCCCCGACGGCTACCGCGACCGCCTCGGCGAGACCCCCGCGGTCTACGCCGTCCGCATCCCCTACCCCCTCGACGACCGGGCGCGCGCCGAGTGGCAGCGCGCCGCCTTCCAGGTGGCGGGACAGGGCGCCGCCCTCATGCTCACGCTCGAGCCCACGGTGGAGCTGTCGCGCCTGAGCGGGACGGATGCCGCCGCCCTCAACACGCAGCTGGAGGACTACGCGACGCAGTACGGCACGCGGCAGCTGGTGCGCTTCGCGCCCGAGATGAACGGGTCCTGGCAGAGCTGGGGTCAGCAGCCGACCGCCTACGTCCGCGCCTTCGAGCAGGTCGCCGACGCCGTCCACGCCGGATCCTCCGACGCCGAGACGGTGTGGGCGCCGTCGTACGGCGCGGGATACCCCTTCGAGCGCGCCGACGGACGGCTCGACGCGCTGTCGGCACGGGACCTGCGCGTCCTCGACACCGACGGCGACGGTCTGCTCACCGAGGCGGACGACCCCTACGGCCCCTATTTCCCGGATCGGGATGCCGTGGACCACGTCGGTCTGACGATGTACTACTTCGGCAAGGGCGAGGCCGCCGCGGCCGCCGGACGCGACGTGCCGCTGGAGACCAACACCGCCCCCGCCGAGGGGGAGGTCGCCGGGCGGCTGGACGAGCGGTGGGGCTACACGACGTCCCCGCAGGAGTCGTTCTACGACCGCTTCGCGGTGGACGAGGGCCTGCCGATGGTCCTCGACACCGGCGCCCTGTACGACTTCGCCCGCCAGGGCGACACCGACCTGGCCGTCAAGCAGGGGTGGTGGCGGCAGGTCCTGGCGGAGCTGCCCGCCCACCCGCGCATCGACACCGTCACGTGGCTCGAGACCGTCCGGCCCGAGGCCGAGGCCGGTGACCGCGAGGTCGACTGGCGCGCCACGGCCGACGGCGAGCTGGCCGCCGCGCTGCGCTCGGACCTGGTGGCATCCGGTCTCATCCGCTGGGGTCCCGTGACCGAGGTGATCACCCCGCAGGAGGGCTCCGCGACCACCGTGCAGGTGCGCGAGGACGCCGCCCCCGCCAACGACGAGATGAACTGGATCACCGGCAGCGCGGCCGTGCTCGCCGTGGCCTTCCTCGCCTCCGGGATCGTGGGACGGCTGTTCCCGAAGTGGCGGTACGACGACACGTCCGCGAGCCGGGACCTGCGCATCGACATGATCCGCGGGTTCATCATCGTCGTCGTCGTGGTCACGCACATCGAGGTCACGAGCCCGTACGCCTACGCCGCGCTGAAAGCCGTGGGGGCCATCACCGGCGCCGAGCTGTTCGTCCTGCTGAGCGGCATCGTGCTCGGCATGGTCTTCCCCGCGGCGATCAAGCGGGGCGGCGAGTGGGCCGCGGCGGTCGGGGCGTGGGCCCGCGCCCGCAAGCAGTACATCGTGGCGCTGGCCGTCGTGCTGCTGATCTTCGCCCTCGGCTTCGTCCCCTTCATCGACGCGACGAGCATCACGACGTTCACCGACCGCGGCACCGGCGAGGGCGGCACGGGCGACTCCGGCCGCGTGTACGACCTGTACCCCAACGGCGAGCGCCTGCTGGACTACCCGCCGCCCTGGTACGCCGTCCGGCAGCTGCTGCTGCTCGAGATGGGCCCGTGGCCGTTCAACATCATGGGGCTGTTCGTCGTCCTCAGCCTGGCGTACCCGGCGCTCATGTGGCTCATCCGGCGCCGACTCTGGTGGGTGGTGCTCGCCGGCAGCTGGGCGCTGTACCTGCTGCACGTCTTCGTCCCGGAGTACCCGCGTCTGCCGTCGCAGTTCGAGGCGGTCTTCCCGCTGTTCATCTGGCAGGTGCTGTTCACCCACGGTCTCGTCATCGGCTATCACCGCCGGCAGATCATCCGCGCGCTGACGACGCTGCCCGGCAAGATCGTCACCGGTGTCTTCGTCGTCGGATACGCGGGGTTCCTCGTCTACCTCTGGGCGGGCGAGACCTACGGGTTCACCCCGACCCCGTTCCCGGCCGACCTCTACACGGGCCTGTACGACTCGGGCTACCAGCGCATCTTCCTCGACTGGGGCCGGCTCGTCGACCTGCCTCTGGTCCTCGTCTGCAGCTACGCGGTGCTGACGGTGGCGTGGAAACCGCTCGAGAAGAGCATGGGCTGGCTGTGGATCCCCCTCGGCCAGGCGAGCCTGTACGTGTTCATCGTGCACGTGTTCTTCGTGCTGGCGGTCTCGAACATCCCCGGACTCGACCGCGCCAGCCTCTGGCAGGGCACGCTCATCCATACGGCGGTCATCGCGATCATCCTGCTGATGGTGCGCAAGAAGGTCCTGTTCTCCGTCATCCCCCGCTGAGCGGGCGGAGAAGGGATGCCACCGGGCCTCGGAGCCGGTGGCATCCCGGGGTCAGTGGATCGCCACCACCACGGCGGTGACGTCGTCGTCGACGGCGTGCGTGGACACCCGCACCGCGAGCTCCTCGAAGAAGCGGTCGGCGCGGGCGGCGCGACGCAGGTCCTCGCCGATGAGGCGGAGGCTCTCGAGGGTCGAATCGTATGCGTCGAGCGCCCCGTCCGAGACCGAGACGATGAGGTCGCCGCGGCTCACGGCCGACGAGCCGGCCTCCCACGGCATGTCGGCGGGACGCAGGCCCAGCGGGAGGTTGCGCGAGCTCAGGCGCTCGTCGCTCCCGTCCGGGTGCAGGACGAGCGAGAGCCCGTGGCCCGCGTCGACGTAGTCCAGCCGGCCGGCGCGCGTGTCGATGACGGCGTGGAAGATGGTGGCGAAGGTGTCGCGGAACCGTCGGTCCGCACCGGCTTGGCTCTCGACGGAGGTCAGCGCCCCGACCGGGTCCATGTCGCGTCGCTCCTGCATCGCCCGGAGCAGCTCGTCGGCGAATCCACCGGCGATCTCGCCCTTGCCCATGACGTCGGCGAGGGTGACCACGACGCGGCCGCCCACCTGCATCCAGCCGCTGCGGTCCCCGCTCACCGCGCCGTGCGGGATGGCGAGGGAGGCCAGGTGCACCTCGCTGCCGAGGTCTTCCTGGTGCGTCTCCGGCGACGTCGCCGGGGCGGCCTCGTCGGGACCGGGCTCGCTCTGCCGCAGTTCCGCCTGCGCCCACGCCCCGAAGCGCTGCAGGGCGGCGCGCTGGTCGCCGTCGAGGGTGCGCGGGGTGTCGTCGAGCAGGCAGAGGGTCGCCACGGCCTGGCCGTCGTCAGTGCGCAGCGGCACACCGGCGTAGAACCGCATGCCGTAGTCGGTCACGGCCTTGCGGTCCCGGTACCGGTCGTCCGCCGCGGCGTCGCGGATCTCCAGGACGCCGTTCTGCCGGATCGTCTCGGCGCAGAACACGTCCTCGGGGGCGGAATGACCGATGGCCGGTCCGGGCGGCTGCGACTTCGTGTAGACCGTGTCGTCTCCGACGATGTTCACCAGCGCGAAGTCGACCTGGAAGAGGTCCTGTGCCAGTCGCGTGATGCGGTCGAACCGTTCCTCCGGCGGCGTGTCCATCAGACCGGTGCGGTCATGGGTGTCGCGTGGCAGTTCAGAGGTCACGGGATCGATCCTTCCGCAGACGACGGTTCTCCTCCGACCCTATCGAGCCCGGCCGGGCTCGGTTGCCCGCTTCGCAGACAGGACCGGGATCGTCGTGATCCGTCCCCGCACGGCCGTCGTCAGACCAGGTCCGCGGTCCGCACGACACGCGCGAACCCGCCGCCCTGCAGGACCAGCGCGGTCCCGGCCATGAGGTCTGCGGCCGTCCGCGTGACGCGACCGACCCCCGCGACCTCCTCGTCCAGGTCGAACGTGCGCGTGGCATCCAGCACGACCGTCGTGTCGTAACCGAGGTTGCCCGCCATCCGCGCGGTCGTCTCGACGCACATGTTGGTCTGGATGCCGCAGACGACGACCTCCTGGATGCCGCGCTCCCCCAGCCACGCGTGGAGGTCGGGCTCCCCGTAGAACGCCGAGTTCACCTGCTTGGTGACGAGGACGTCCGCCTCGGCAGCCGCGACCGCGGCCACGAGGGCGTTGCCCGGCGACGACGGATGCAGCGGGGCCCCGGGCGAGACCGAGTCGTGCCGGACGACGACGACGGGCTCACCGGTGCGACGCCAGTGCGCGATCAGGGCGGCGACGTTCTCCTCGCAGTCGGGGTTGGTCGTGGCGCCCCAGAAGGCGAGGTCGTCGAATCCCTGCTGCATGTCGATGACGAGGAGAGCGCGTGTCATGCCCTCATCACATCACCCGCCGGCCCGGCGCCTCGAGTGTCCGGACGGACGTCGACCGACGGATCACCGCCACTCGGCGCCGACGTCGACGGACAGGGGGTCCCTCGGACGCGGCGGGCGAGGTCAGGCGGCCAGAGCCAGGTACGGCTCCCAGCGCGGGTCCGACTTGTCCACCCCGCGCACCGTCCAGGAGGATCCCCGGGGAGGGCCCGGGACGAGCCGGAGCTCCCACGCCATCTCGGCCGGGGTCCGATCGCCCTTGACGTTGTTGCACCGCAGGCAGCAGGCCACGAGGTTCTCCCACGTGTCCTTGCCCCCGCGCGAGCGCGGCTGGACGTGATCGATCGTGGATGCCGCCTTGCCGCAGTACGCGCAGCGGTGGGCGTCGCGTCGCAGCACCCCGCGACGGGTGACGGGGACGCGACGGGCACCGGGCACGCGCACATAGCGCGTCAGGATGATCACCGCCGGGCGATCGTACGTGGACGCGGCCGTCCACACCGGATCGCCGTCGATGCACTCGACGACGGTGGCCTTCTCGTTCATCACGAGCACGAGGGCTCGCTTGAACGACACGACGGCCAGCGGTTCGTATCCCGCGTTCAGCACAAGAGTGCGCATTTCCTGTCCTCTCGAATGGCCGAGACGGCTTCTCGGATGTTCGACTCGCGACGGCGGGAGGGGCGGCAGGGGTATGAAAAAGGGCGCTGTCACACAGACAGCGCCCTGGAGGTCGCGGCGATCCCGCGGCATCCGCTCACACGATGCCGGAGGACGAGCAGCCCGAGCGCATCCATGGTGCGGATGCGAGGCATGTCGTCCATCGGCGGTCCCTCCGGTTCTCCCGACGTCGAGGACAGGCTAACCCACTGCGACACGCCCGGGGTCCGACGCGTCGGGAAACAGAAGACGGCGTGTCGGAGAACTCATGTCTCCGACACGCCGTCGAGGTCTGGCGGGCTCAGCTCGCGTTCTGCTGCAGCCAGGCGTAGGGGTCGACCACGGAACCGTTGATGTGCACCTCGAAGTGCAGGTGGTTGGCGGTCGAGCTGCCGGTGGAGCCGACGAGGCCGATCAGCTGACCGGCGGCGACCGTCTGACCCGACTGGACGACGCGGCTGCCGTAGGTCATGTGGCCGTACAGCGTCGACACGCGCTGGCCGTTGATGACGTGATCGATCGTCACGGCGACGCCGTAGCCGCCGTAGCTCTCCTGGGAGACGCGGACGACGCCGGCGGCGGCGGCGAAGATCGGCTGGCCGCCGGGCGCGAGGAGGTCGACGCCCTGGTGGTAGCCGGAGTCCCAGAGGCCGCGACCGAGCGTGTAGCTCGACAGGGGCCAGCGGACCTCGCCCGACCCGGGGGCCGTCATGTTGAGGTCGACGGAGGAGACGCTGGTCGGCGCGCTGGTGGCCGCCTGCGCGGCGCGCTCGGCAGCCTCGCGGGCACGCTCCGCGGCAGCGGCGGCGGCGGCCTCCTGATCCTTCTTCTTCTGGATCTCCTCGGCGGTCGTGGCCGAGTAGCTGCTGCGGTCGAGCGTCTGCGCCGAGACGTCGGACGCGACCACGAGCGACTGGTTGTCGGGGGCCGACATCTGCTGCAGCGTCATGGTGTCGGCCGAGGGCAGCGACGCGGCGTACGCCGGGATGGCGACCGTCGCGACGAGGCCGGCGACCATCGACAGGATGACGGCGCTGCGCAGCGGCTTGGCGCCGCGCCGCGGGGTGCGGGGCGAAGCGGGGGCGCTCGTCGCGGGAGCGCGGCGCTCGCGGGACGGTGCGGCGGTCGAGCGGGCGGCGGTGGTGCGCGCTCTGCGGGTCAGACCCGTCGACGGGACCTCGGGCAGGCCCTCGACGGGATCGGTGTGTTCAGCCAAAGTTCCTCCGGCGCCTCTGCGCGGTCACACGCTGGCTCGTCAGCACTCGATGGGGCACGATGCGGGCTTCACCCTCTGCAGACGACGAGCCGATGAGGCAGACTGCGAGGGGTCCGACGGCGGGCTTCTCGCCTGTGGACCCTCTGAGGCTACCCGAATATAACGAACATGTCACGCACCCGACGCTTTCCCCAGGGACCGTTCGGGTTGCAGGGCGACCGGCGGAGAACTCCCCCGACCGCCCGTGCGCGAACGGGTCAGGCGTCGGCCACGAGGAAGATGTGCGAGGCGACCTCGACGGGAAGCTCGAGCCCCTCCTCGGACTCGTCCATCTGCACGAGGACGTAGCCCTCGTTGAAGCGGTACTCGCCGCGGGCCCCGGGGACGACGCCGGCGGCCTTGAACTGCTGCAGGAGCTCCGGGTCGACCTGCGCCGGCTCGGCGAGCCGGCGGACGGTGCCGGAGATGGGCTGGCCGGCCTCGTTGAGCTTCTTGACCAGACCGACGACGCCCTCCTCGAAGGTGGCGCCGGGGATGTCGCCCAGCTGGTCGAGGCCGGGGATGGGGTTGCCGTAGGGCGACTCGGTGGGGTGCCCGAGCAGCTCGACGAGGCGGCGTTCCACCTGCTCGCTCATCACGTGCTCCCACCGGCAGGCCTCGTCGTGCACGTAGGCCCAGTCCAGGCCGATGACGTCGCTGAGCAGCCGCTCGGCGAGACGGTGCTTGCGCATGACGTCGACCGCCTTCTGACGGCCGTCGTCGGTGAGCTCGAGCCGGCGGTCCTCGGACACGACGACGAGACCGTCGCGCTCCATGCGCCCGACGGTCTGCGACACGGTCGGACCGGAGTGCCCGAGGCGCTCGGAGATGCGCGCCCGCAGGGGAACGATGTTCTCCTCCTCGAGCTCGAGGATGGTGCGCAGATACATCTCGGTGGTGTCGATCAGATCGGTCATTCGGGGGTTCCCTCGGCGTCGCGCGGCAAGTCCTCCCAGCCTACCGACCCGCCCCGACATGAAGGCGGGACGGCCGAGGCGTGCGTCCTAGAATCGAGCCATGCCGCACGTGGACCTCCCCACCGAACTCCTGCCCACCGACGGCCGCTTCGGGTGCGGCCCCTCCAAGGTGCGCGGTGCGCAGCTCGAGGCGCTCGTCACCCGGGGTGCCACCATCCTCGGCACCTCGCACCGTCAGGCCCCGGTCAAGGACCTCGTCGCCAGCACGCGCGAGCGTCTGGCCGAGCTGTTCCGCCTGCCCGACGGGTACGAGATCATCCTCGGCAACGGCGGGTCCACCGCGTTCTGGGACGCCGCCGCCTTCGGCCTCATCGAGAAGCGCAGCCAGAACCTCGTCTTCGGCGAGTTCGGCGGCAAGTTCGCCGCCGCCGCCGGCGCCCCGTGGCTGCAGGCCCCCGACGTCCGCCGCGCCGAGCCCGGCACGTCCGCCGTCGCCGAGGCCGTCGAGGGCGTGGATGTCTACGCCTGGCCGCACAACGAGACCTCGACCGGTGTCGCCGCCCCCGTCCGCCGCGTCCACGGCGACGACGGCGCCCTGACGGTCATCGACGCGACCAGCGCCGCCGGCGGCATCGACTTCGATGTGGCTGAGGCCGACGTCTACTACTTCGCGCCCCAGAAGAACCTCGGCTCGGACGGCGGCCTCTGGTACGCCGCCGTCTCGCCCGCGGCGCTCGAGCGCATCGAGCGGATCGCCGCGTCGGACCGCTACATCCCCGAGTTCCTCAGCCTGAAGAACGCGGTGGACAACTCGCGCCTGCAGCAGACGCTCAACACCCCGGCGCTCGCCACGCTGCTGCTGCTCGACGACCAGCTGGGCTGGATCCTCGACAACGGAGGCCTCGCGTGGGCCGGCGCGCGCACGGCGGAGTCCTCCTCGGCGCTCTACGAGTGGGCCGAGGGCAGCGCCGTCGCCACGCCCTTCGTCGCGGACCCCGCGGACCGCTCCCCCGTGGTCGTGACCGTCGACTTCGACGAGTCCGTCGACGCAGCGGCCGTCGCGAAGAGCCTGCGCGCGAACGGCATCGTCGACACCGAGCCCTACCGCAAGCTCGGACGCAACCAGCTGCGCGTCGCCACGTTCGTGTCGATCGAGCCGGAGGACGTCCGGAAGCTCATCGGCGCGATCGACTACACCGTGGAGGGTCTGCGCGCCGGCGCCTGACCCGTCACCGCCCGACATGACGAAGGCCGCCCTCTTTCTCGGGGGCGGCCTTCGTCGTCTGGGTCAGTAGCTGCGTTCGCGCTCGTCGTCGTCCGACTCGTCATCGTCCGCGGAGTCGTCGTCGGAATCGTCGTCGGAGTCACCGGACTCGTCGTCCGCGTCGCCGTCGTCGTCGTCCGCATCGTCGTCGCCGTCGTCGTCCGCGTCGTCCTCGTCGTCGTCGTCCTCGCCGTCCGCGTCGTCGTCGTCGGACTCCTCATCGGCCTCGTCGTCCGCGGCATCCACGTCGAGCTCGTCGATGTCGACGCCGTCGAGATCACCGGCGTGCAGGCGCGCCCGGGGCTCGTCGTCGCCGGACTCGTCCGACTCGTCGTCGTCCTCGTCCTCGGCATCCGACTCGTCGTCGTCGAGGTCGTCGACATCCGCGTCGTCCGACTCGGCCGCCGCCGCCTGCGCCGCCTGGTACTCGGCGAGCCGGGTCGCCCACGGGATCCACTCGGGAGCCAGCAGCGCCCCCTCACCGGGCAGCAGCTCGACCTCCAGCACCGTCGGCTCGGCGTCCTCGACGACGGCGACGGTCACGGTCCAGTGCCAGCCGGGGTAGCCGGCGAGACGGGTGAGGAAGCGCAGCGAGACGACCCCGTCGTCCTCGACGACGTAACCGGCGGCCGGGCCGATGCTGGACTCCGGCGTGATCTCCCGCAGGGCGGCGAGGGCGAGGTCGTGGGCGTCGAGCAGGCGCGGGTCGACCGGCTGCTCAGGCTTCGAAGTCATCGGCGACCTTGCGCAGCACGGCGGCGATCTTCTTCGCGTGCGCGCCGCTGGGGTACCGGCCGCGACGCAGGTCGCCGCCGATGCCGTCGAGCAGCTTGACGAGGTCCTCGACGATGATGGCCATGTCGTCCGCGGGCTTGCGCGAGCGCTTGGCGAGGCTGACGGGCGCCTCGAGGACGCGCACCGAGAGGGCCTGGGGTCCGCGCTTGCCGTCGGCGACGCCGAACTCCAGACGCGTTCCGGCCTTCGGCCCGGGGGTCCCGGCGGGCAGGGCGGTGGCGTGCAGGAACACGTCCTGGCCGTCATCGGTCGTGATGAAGCCGAAGCCCTTCTCGTCGTCGTAGAACCTGACCTTGCCGGTGGGCATGGATACCTCGCTGGGGATGTGCGCGCATACGCGCGATGGAACGCGGGAAACCCGATCGGGACCCGGCCTTCAGCCTACGGCACCGCCGCCAGGCAGTAGGCTGAGCCCGATGAGCACGCGCACCCCCGGCGAAGACGTCCCGATCCGACGTATCGATCGCATCCTCGCGTTCATGTCGCTGGGCCTGCTCATCCTGTCGATCGTGTGCTTCTTCGCGATCATGATCGGCTCCTCGACCGGCGCCGACATGCGCACCGGCGTCTGGCCCACCGTCGGCGTCCTCATCTACATCGCACCTCCCGTGGCGTTCGCGTGCCTGGTGGCCGTGCTCATCATGAGCTTCGTGCGAAGGGCACGCGCGAACAAGGGTCGCTGACGTGTCCGAGACCTCCGATCAACGTGCGCTGGCGGTCTCTCTGGGCGCGATGCGCGACGACGAGCTGGTCCGCCTCTTCGCCGACCGCGAGGTGTCGCCGACCGCCACGTGGCGCGACATGTTCGACGCGGCCGACGCCCTCCTCGACCCGGCCTCGATCGGACGGGCGCTCCCCGCACTGAACCGCGCCGAGGCGCAGGGACTCGTGGATGCCACGGCCTCGCGCACCCCGCTCCCGCCCGAGTCCCGCGACGCCCTGATCTCCCGGGCCCTCGCCCGTGAGGACGGCACGCCCTTCACCGCCGTCGCGGAGATCGTCGGCGAGACGTTCCCGGACGGCATCCCGGACACCGAGATCCCCGCCGTGACCTCGGACCCCGCACCGCGCGAGGCCGCCGCCGCCGAGGACGCGTTCACGAATGCGGCCTCGCTCGCCGACGTGCTCCTGCTGGCCCTCGAGACGCCTCTCGGCCGCATCGGCTCCGGCTCGCTCGGCGCCGGCGAACGTCGTCGTCTCGTCGAGACGGGAGCGGCCGTCACCCCCGACGACGCCGATCTGCTGGTCGGCCTCGGAGCCGCCGTCGGCCTGCTCGGCTCGAACGGGCGCGCGTGGCTGGTGACCCGCGCCGGTCGCGACTGGCTGCGCAAGCCCACGCTCGACCGGTGGGAGAGCACCGCCGCCGCCCTGCGCGACGCGCTCCCCTCCTCCTACCGCTCGCCCGACGGCGGCTGGGTCTCCGCCTATCTCTGGGCGGGGGCGGCGCCGTTCGACCCGACCGGTCCCCGGCACGCCTCGGAGTGGATCGCGCGCTTCCGCGCGTGGGGGCTCATCGACACGGCCGGCCAGGAGACGCCGTGGAGCCGCGGTCTCGCGGCGGGCGGCCCGGCCGAGACCGACGCCCTGCGCGCACTGCTCCCGCCCGAGGTGGACCGCGTGTACCTGCAGAACGACCTCACGGCGATCGCGCCGGGACCGCTGGCCCCGCACCTCGACGTCCGCCTGCGCGGCATGGCGGCGCGGGAGTCCCGCGCCCAGGCGTCCAGCTACCGCTTCAGCGCCGCGTCGATCGGCTCCGCCATCACGGCGGGCGAGACCGCGGAGTCGCTGCGCGACTTCCTCACCGGGCTGTCGCTGACGGGGCTGCCGCAGCCCCTGGCCTACGTCATCGAGCGGTCCGCCGCCGAGCACGGGCGGGTGCGGGTGGCCCGGGACGAGGCGTCCGGCCTGACCCGGATCCGCACCGACGACGCGACCCTCGCGCGCGCCATGGAGGTGGATCAGTCCCTGCGGTCCATCGCCCTCACCGTCGACGACGACGCCGACGGCCACGACCTCGTCACCCACGTGGACCGCGACGTCGTCTTCTGGGCGCTCAGCGACGCGCACTACCCCGCGGTCGCCGTAGACGCGGACGGCCGCGCCCGGGCGCTGGACCGCGCCCGCCTCGCCCCCGACGAGTCCGCCCCCTCCCCCGCGGACGTGTACGCGCCGCTCGTCGGTCGGCTGCGCGCCGGCGTCGGCGACTCGGACGCCGCCTGGCTCGAACGCGAGCTCGACCAGGCCGTCCGCACGCGGTCGGTCGTCGACGTGACGGTGCGGCTCCCCGACGGATCCGCGCGCGTCTTCCGCCTCGAGGCCACGGGTCTGGGCGGCGGACGGCTGCGCGGGCGGGACAAGGCGGCCGACGTCGAGCGCACCCTGCCGCTGTCGCACATCGACGGGGTCGCGCTGGTCGATTGAGGACCGGGATGCCGCCCCGGTGGCATCCATCCGCCCGCCGACGCGCCGGGGGCACGCGCGACCTCGGTAGAATCGACCGTTATGGCTGACGGTCCCCTCATCGTGCAGAGCGACCGCACCGTGCTGCTCGAGGTCGCACACCCCGACGCGGAGACGGCGCGGCACGAGCTGGCGGTCTTCGCCGAGCTCGAACGCGCGCCCGAGCACATCCACACGTACCGCATCACCCGGTTGGGGCTGTGGAACGCCCGCGCCGCCGGCCACGACGCCGACGGGATGCTGCAGACGCTCGACCGGTGGTCGCGCTTCCCGGTGCCGGCCTCGGTGAGCACCGACATCCGCGAGACCGTCACCCGGTACGGCCGTCTCGTCATCGAGCGCGACGACGAGGGCGCGCTGGTCCTGCGGTCCACGGACGCGGCCGTGCTGAGCGAGGTGTCGCGGAACAAGCGCATCGCACCGCTGCTCATCGGACACCCGTCCCCCGACAGCTACACCGTCGACGCCTGGGCCCGCGGCCACATCAAGCAGGAGCTGCTCAAGATCGGCTGGCCCGCCGAGGACCTCGCCGGTTACACGCCCGGCACGCCGCACCCCATCGACCTCGACGAGGACGGCTGGCACCTGCGGCCGTATCAGCGGCAGGCCGTCGACTCCTTCTCGGAGGGCGGCTCCGGCGTGGTGGTGCTCCCCTGCGGTGCGGGCAAGACGCTCGTCGGCGCCGGCGCGATGGCCGAGACCCGCACGACGACGCTCATCCTCGTCACGAACACCGTGAGCGCGCGCCAGTGGCGGGACGAGCTGCTGCGCCGCACCTCGCTCACGCCCGAGGAGATCGGCGAGTACTCGGGTCAGTCGAAGGAGATCAAGCCGGTCACCATCGCGACCTACCAGATCCTCACGGCCAAGCGCGGGGGCCAGTACGCCCACCTCGCCCTCCTCGATGCGCTCGACTGGGGCCTGGTGCTCTACGACGAGGTGCACCTGCTGCCCGCGCCCGTGTTCAAGCTCACGGCGGACCTGCAGGCGCGGCGCCGTCTCGGCCTGACGGCGACCCTGGTGCGCGAGGACGGACGCGAGGGCGACGTCTTCAGCCTCATCGGCCCCAAGCGCTTCGACGCACCGTGGAAGGAGATCGAGGCCCAGGGCTTCATCTCCCCCGCCGCCTGCTACGAGGTGCGCATCGACCTCCCGGCCGGCGAGCGCCTCGAGTACGCCGCCGCCGCGGATGAGGAGCGGTACCGCCTGGCCGCCACCGCCCCGGCCAAGATCGACGTCGTGCGCCGGCTGGTGGACCGACACCCCGGGGAGCGCGTCCTCGTCATCGGGCAGTACCTCGACCAGATCGACGAGCTGGCCGAGGCGCTGAACGCCCCGAAGATCACCGGCTCGACCCCCGTGTCGGAGCGGGAGGAGCTGTTCCAGGCCTTCCGCGTGGGCGAGATCTCCCTGCTCATCGTGTCGAAGGTCGCGAACTTCTCGGTCGACCTGCCCGAGGCGTCCGTGGCCATCCAGGTCTCCGGCTCGTTCGGCTCGCGCCAGGAGGAGGCCCAGCGTCTCGGGCGCCTGCTGCGGCCCAAGCAGTCGGGGCACACCGCGAGCTTCTACACGCTGATCGCCCGCGACACCGTGGACCAGGACTTCGCGCAGAACCGGCAGCGGTTCCTCGCCGAGCAGGGCTACGCGTACACGATCCTGGATGCCGATGGGATCGAGGCCGTCGCCGCCTGATCCATAGCAGGGCGCGGCGTTTCGTGCGATATCCAGCGGTTCCCTGGGTGCAGTCACGATAATGAGCACATGACTGCACCGCGCATCCTCGTTGTGGACGACGAACCGAACATCCGCGACCTGCTGATCACGAGCCTGCGTTTCGCCGGGTTCCAGGTCCGGGCCGTGAGCAACGGCGCGCAGACGATCTCGGCGGTCCTCGAGGAGGAACCGGACCTGATCGTGCTCGACGTGATGCTGCCGGACATGAACGGCTTCAGCGTCACGAAGCGTCTGCGCGGGGCCGGATACACGGCGCCGATCCTCTTCCTCACGGCGAAGGACGAGACGGAGGACAAGATCACGGGCCTGAACGCCGGCGGCGACGACTACGTCACCAAGCCGTTCAGCCTCGACGAGATCGTCGCGCGCATCCAGGCGATCCTCCGCCGCACGATGCAGGCCGACGAGGAGTCGGTCATCCGCACCGGCGAGCTGACGATGGACCAGGACACGCACGACGTGAGCGTCGGCGACGTCTCGATCGACCTCAGCCCGACGGAGTTCAAGCTCCTGCGGTACCTCATGCTGAACCCGAACCGCGTGCTGTCGAAGGCGCAGATCCTCGACCACGTCTGGGAGTACGACTTCAACGGCGACGCCGGCATCGTGGAGAGCTACATCTCCTACCTGCGCCGCAAGATCGACCCGCACTCCTCCGAGCCGCTCATCCAGACCAAGCGCGGCTTCGGCTACATGCTCAAGTCCGGTAAGAGCGCCTGAGCCGGGAGGCTCCCCTGTCGCATTCCGACGACGCCCTGACACGCTGGTGGCGTGCGCTGAGCCTCCGGGCCAAGGTCACCGGCGTCACCGTCACGCTCCTGGCGGTCGGGCTGTTCGCGGCGGGGATCGGCACGATGGTGTTCCTGCGCACGACGCTCGTGAACAGCCTGGACGAGCAGCTCGGCCAGCAGGCGGCCAGCAGCGTCGCGAGCAGCGTCTTCACCTGGTCGGAGGTGGACGGCGAGGTCGCCTTCACGCAGGTCGACAACGTCGCGCAGATCGGCTCGATGGTCGCGGTCTACGGGCCGCCGGACGGGGAGCGCAAGGCGTTCTACAACGGCACCAACGCCAAGGGTCTGCCGCAGCTGCCCGAGACGTACCCGCTCGAGCAGATGTACCTCGACCTCGGCAAGCGGATCGATCTGGAGAACCCGGACACGGGTGAGCACTTCCTCGCCCGCGTCGACCTGCTGACGATCAACGGGACCGTCTACACGCAGATGGTGATCCAGCCGCTGGCCCCCACCGATCGCATCGTCGCGGCGTACGTCGGCATCTACGGCTTCGTCGCGCTGCTGATCCTCATCGCCAGTGCCCTCTTGACGCGGTGGCTGGTGACGTTGACGTTCCGCAGCCTGGGCCAGGTGGAGACGACGGCCATGGACATCGCCGCGGGCGACTTCAGCCAGCGCCTCACCGACATCGTGCCCGGCACCGAGGTGGGACGCCTCAAGACCGCCATCAACGCCATGCTCACGCGCATCGACGGCGCCCTCGGGCAGCGCGACGCGACCGTGCGGCAGATGCGGCGCTTCATCGGCGACGCCAGCCACGAGCTGCGGACGCCGCTCGTGACGATGCGCGGGTATGCGGAGCTGTACCGCATGGGCGCGATCCGGTCCGAGCAGGACGTGTCGCAGTCGATGGAGCGCATCGAGAAGGAGGCGATCCGGATGGGCGCGCTCGTCGAGGACCTCCTCGCGCTCGCGCGCCTGGACGAGCGCCGCGACGTCACGATCATCCCGTTGGACCTGCGACCGATCGCGCGCGACGCCGCGCTCGACGTCCGGGCCGCCGCCCCGCAGCGCGAGGTGACCGTGGACGACACGACGACGCGCGACGCCGTCGTGCTGCCGGTCATGTCGCTCGACGGCTCGGCGCTCCCGGCATCCGATTCCCGCGACACCCCGGCGGAGGAGGGTCCCGCGCCCCGCCGGCGGCCCGCGCCGGCGACCTCGGCGATGGCGATCGCCCGGCTGTCCCGGTTCCGCCGTCGCCCCAAGGAGAACGGCGAGACCGGCCCGGTCGACGCGCCCGCGTCGGGGAGCGGGACCTCTCCGGCGATCCTGGGCGCGCCCCGCCCGGCCCCCATCGTCCTCGGCGACGAGAACCGCGTGCGACAGGTCGTCACGAACCTCCTCGGCAACGCGCGGCGCTTCACGCCCGACGACTCCCCCATCGGCCTGAGGGTGGGAGTGGATGCCGCCGCCGACATGGGATGGATCGAGATCATCGACCACGGCGAGGGCGTGCCGGAGCAGATCCGCGAGCAGATCTTCCAGCGGTTCTGGCGGGCGGACACGTCCCGCACCCGCGAGACCGGCGGGTCCGGGCTGGGCCTATCGATCGTGGCGTCCATCGTCGACCTGCTGCACGGCACGGTCGAGGTCGTCGACACCCCGGGCGGAGGGGCGACGTTCCGGGTCTCGCTGCCGCTCGCGCACCGCCGCGAGGCCGCCGAGCACGCGTCGATCGAGACGCAGCCGCTGGAGCGCCTGCCCGAGGACGCCCCGCCCCCGCAGGCCTGACCCCGCGCTCTCCCCCGCCGCGTCGTTCCCCCCGCCGTGTCGCGCTGCCCCGCACGGGCGCTGACATGGCGCAGATGTACGCGGAACGCCCCGCGGGGCGTACATTTGCGACACCTCACGGCCCGTCAGAAGCCACGCTAACGTGGCGCAGATGCACGCGGGGAGCCCCGCGGGGCGTACATCTGCGACACCTCACGGCCCGTCAGAAGCCACGCTGAGGTGGCGCTGATGCACGCGGGGAGCCCCGCGGGGCGGACATCTGCAACACCTCACAGCCCTGCGGCGGGCGCGCTGACCCGGCCCGGCGGCACCGTCCCGGAACGGCAGAACGCCCCCTCCCGGAGGAGGGGGCGTTCAGAACCTCAGGCGTGGATCAGAAGTCCATGCCACCCGTCGGGTCACCGGCGGGGGCGGGGTTCTTCTCCGGCTTGTCGGCGACGACGGCCTCGGTCGTGAGGAACAGACCGGCGATCGACGCGGCGTTCTGCAGAGCCGAGCGGGTCACCTTGGCGGGGTCGATGATGCCCTGTGCGAACAGGTCACCGTACTCGCCGGTCGCGGCGTTGAGGCCGTGGCCCACGGGCAGCTCCGAGACCTTGTTCGCGACGACACCGGGCTCGAGACCGGCGTTGAGCGCGATCTGCTTGAGCGGGGCCTCGATGGCCACCTTGACGATGTTCGCGCCGGTGGCCTCGTCACCCGAGAGCTCGAGGTTGGCGAGAGCGGTCTTGCCGGCCTGGATGAGCGCGACGCCACCACCGGCGACGACACCCTCTTCCACAGCAGCCTTGGCGTTGCGCACGGCGTCCTCGATGCGGTGCTTGCGCTCCTTGAGCTCGACCTCGGTCGCGGCTCCGGCCTTGATGACGGCGACGCCACCGGCGAGCTTGGCGAGGCGCTCCTGGAGCTTCTCGCGGTCGTAGTCGCTGTCGGTGTTCTCGATCTCGCGACGGATCTGGGTCACGCGACCCTCGATCAGCTCCGACTCACCGGCACCCTCGACGATCGTGGTCTCGTCCTTGGTGATGATGACCTTGCGCGCGCGGCCGAGCAGGTCGACGGTCGCGTTCTCGAGCTTGAGGCCCACCTCTTCGGTGATGACCTGGCCGCCGGTGAGGATCGCGATGTCCTGCAGCTGCGCCTTGCGACGGTCGCCGAAGCCGGGAGCCTTGACGGCGACCGACTTGAAGATGCCGCGGATCTTGTTCAGCACCAGGGTCGCGAGCGCCTCGCCCTCGACGTCCTCGGCGATGATGAGGAGCTCCTTGCCCTCCTGGATCACCTTGTCGACGATCGGCAGAAGGTCCTTGATGTTCGAGATCTTCTGGTTGGCGATCAGGATGTAGGGGTCCTCGAAAACCGCCTCCTGACGCTCGGGGTCGGTGACGAAGTAGGGGTTGATGTACCCCTTGTCGAAGCGCATACCCTCGGTGAGCTCGAGCTCGGTGCCGAAGGTGTTCGACTCCTCGACGGTGACGACGCCTTCCTTGCCCACCTTGTCGATGGCCTCGGCGATGAGCTCGCCGATCGCGGGGTCGGCGGCGGAGATCGACGCGGTCGCGGCGATCTGCTCCTTGGACTCGACCTCCTTGGCGGAGGCGAGGAGCTCGTCGGTGACGGCCTTGACGGCCTTCTCGATGCCCTTCTTGAGCGAGATGGGGTCGGCGCCGGCCGCGACGTTGCGCAGGCCCTCGCGCACGAGCGCCTGAGCGAGGACGGTCGCGGTGGTGGTTCCGTCACCGGCGACGTCGTCGGTCTTCTTGGCGACCTCCTTGACCAGCTCGGCGCCGATCTTCTCGTACGGGTCGTCGAGCTCGATCTCCTTGGCGATCGAGACACCGTCGTTCGTGATCGTGGGGGCGCCCCACTTCTTCTCGAGCACGACGTTGCGACCGCGGGGGCCCAGGGTCACCTTGACGGCGTCGGCCAGCGTGTTGAGGCCGCGCTCGAGACCGCGACGGGCCTCTTCGTCGAAAGCGATGATCTTTGCCATAAGTGTGTCGTCCCTCCCGGACGGATGAACCAGATTTTGGCACTCGACGAAAGCGAGTGCTAACTCATTCTGGCACTCGCCCCTAGGGAGTGCAAGCCGCGCCACGCGGGCGGACGACGACGCCGCGGCATCCTGTTCCGGATGCCGCGGCGTCGAGGTGAGGGTCGGGAGTCAGGCGGTCAGGCGCACCGACTCGGCCTGCGGGCCCTTCTGCCCGGTGCCGATGGTGAACTCCACCGACTGGCCCTCCTCGAGGACACGGAACCCCGACATCTCGATGTTCGAGTAGTGCACGAAGACATCCTGACCGTCTGCGACGGTGATGAATCCGAAACCCTTCTCGGCGTTGAACCATTTGACGGTGCCCTGCGTCATGCGAATCTCCTGTTGCTGAACGACGAGGTCATCGTATGCACGCACAGGCGCCCCGAACCGGGCCGGAAGGCCATTGTTGACGCGGGTGCCGCGAGAGATTTACCGCCCCGAAACACGGGGCCTCGCCCGAGGGGATGAGAGGGATGCCAGGGCCCTTCCGGCCGCTGGAGGTCGACGGTCGACGCCCCTCTCCCCGGTCGCGACGGACGCGCGGGGCTCCCGCTCAGGCGGCCGGCGCCGCGGGGACGCGATCGAGCCCGATGACGACGACGAGCTGTCTCGTCTGCGCCTCGTCGTCGGGGGTGTTGGGGTCGTCCGCGGGCTGCAGGAAGTCGTTCTGCGCGATCTCCGCACCGCCGATGGCCTGCGCCAGGCCGAGCGCCGCCGCCTCGTCCTCCGGACGGACGTAGTAGACGGTCGTCGTCGCGAAGTCCGTGCTGTCGGAGTCGCCCGTCACCACGGTGTCGCCCGACCACCCGGCGGCGACGATCTGGTCGCGCAGCTGGGTGGCGAGCCCGTCCTGGCCGGTGCCGTTGAGCACGACGACCGAGAACGACGTGTCGACCACCCCCGCCACGGTGGGGGTCGGCGTGGGCTGCGCGATGCTGTCGTCCCCGCCCAGCGAGATGCGGCCGGAGGCGACGAGCGTGCCGAAGATCCCCACGGCGATGAGCACGACGGTCAGGACCGCCGCCCAGAGGAAGACCATCCAGGCGCGGAGCCCCGGGTTCTCCGCGCGGTGGGCGCCGACGCGTCCGGAGTCCGTCGACAGGTCGTCGAACCGATCCCGAGGGAAAGTCGATCTGGCCATTGGACGATGCTATCGGTCGTGCCTACGGGCGCCCGTCGCGCCCCGATCCGCGCGTGCGGTCGTCATCGCGCCGCGGTTCGACCGAGACGGGCCTCGCGCGACGCGGCCGCACCGTCGCGGGCGCGCCGGAGCCGGCGGACGAGCATGGGATCGGCCGCGAGGGCGTCGGCCGTGTCGATCAGCCGACCGAGCAGCTGGTAGTAGCGCGCCGGGGCGAGGCCGAACTGCGCGCGGATCGCCTCCTCCTTGGCACCGCCGTGCCGACGCCACTCCGCCTCGAAGGCGAGGAAGGCGCGGTCGCGGTCTGTCAGAGGCACGCTCCGACGCTACTGCGGCGAGGGAGAGGATTCCGGATGCCACGCCACCGACGCCCCGAGCGGGTCGACGGCCGCGAGCACCTGCCCGTCGAGGGCGAGAGCGAACCCGCCCGGCCACGTGTCGGCGACGGGGGCGAGCCCGTCGTGCAGGCCGACGGGGTCGATCGTGATCCACCGGCCCGCCGCCCGCGCCGCTGCGACGACGTCCGCCCGGTGCGGAGCGGGGACGTGCGGGAGGACCCCTGGCGTCGTCACGACGAGAGTGGCACCGGCCGGTGCGCGCGCGGCCAGCTCCGGCAGAGCCGCCGCGCCGTCGCCGCGGACGAGGAGCGGCGGGTCCGCCGCGGCGATGTCCAGAGCAGCCTCGACGCGTTCGCGTCGCCCCGTCTCCCCCGGCCACACCAGACCCGTGAGCCAGGCCCGCGTGTCCGCCTCCCGCGGGTCGAGCGGGTTCAGGTCGATGCCGGCCCGCCAGACGACCTCCGGCAGCCGCAGCGCCGGCTCGCCGGAGAGGACGGCCTCCAGCACGACGGGGCTCTCCCCGCCGGGCGGATCGAGTCGGCGCACCCGCCCGTCGGCGGCCGTGTAGCGGTACGAATAACGGTCGGGGTACAGGCACAGGCCCGCGCTCGCCCCGACCTCCAGCAGGGCGATCGGCCCGGGGATGAGCGCGAGGGCGGGCAGCAGCGCCGCGCAGCGCAGCGGCTCGTTCGTCTGCACGCTGCGCCCCGCGCACTCCGCCCCGACCTTGTCCGCGTGACGGCGCACCCACTCCGCCCAGGCGCCGAGGTCGTCCTCCGGAGCCCCGAGCAGCCGCATGACCGCGAAGACCAGCGGGGGTTGACGACGGTTCGCCGGCACGGCGGTCAGCGCCTCGGCGAGCCCGCGGTCGTCGGCGATCGCCTGCGCCCACGCGCCGTACAGCACCGACCGGCCGGGGGCCTCGTCGCGCGCGAAGCGCGCGAACCGCGCGGCGACCGCGGTCGCGGCATCCATGTCCATCCGGCGATTATGCCGTCGGTGCGCCTCCGCCCGACGCGAGACGAGAGAATGGTCGTCGGAGAAAGGAAGTCCCCATGTCTTACGCCGTCGAGAAGTCCGACGACCAGTGGCGTGCCGAGCTCACGCCCGAGCAGTACGCGGTGCTCCGCCAGGCCGGAACCGAGCGCGCGTGGACCGGTGAGCTGCTCGACGAGAGCCGCGCCGGCCTGTACACCTGCGCCGCCTGCGGCGCGGAGCTGTTCCAGAGCGGGACGAAGTTCGACTCGCACTGCGGATGGCCGAGCTTCTACGAGTCGGTCCGCCCCGAGGCGGTCGAGCTCATCGAGGACAACAGCCACGGCATGCAGCGCACCGAGGTCCGCTGCGCCAACTGCGGCTCGCACCTGGGGCACGTCTTCCCCGACGGCTTCGGCACCCCGACCGGCGACCGATACTGCATGAACTCGCTGTCGCTGAACTTCGCCCCCGCCGACGCCCCCGCGAACGAGGCATGAGCGCCCTCGAGGCGATGCGCGACCGGCGCTCCTGGTCGAAGGTCACCGACGAGGCGCCCACCGGACCGGAGCTCGAGGCGTTCGTCGCCGCGGCCGGTCGCGTCGCCGACCACAAGTCGCTCCGTCCCTGGCGTCTCATCGAGATCCGCGGCGCCGACCGCGATGTCCTGGCCCGCGCGCTGAACAAGGCCGACGGCAAGAAGGGCTACTCCTCCAAGCCCCGTCGCGCGCCGCTCATCATCGCGGTCGTGGCCGACCTCGGCTCGAAGAAGATCCCCGCCTGGGAGCAGGAGGCCGTGGCATCCGGTGTCGCGCACATGCTCAGCCTCGCGCTCGACGAGGCGGGCTTCGGCGTGTTCTGGCGCACCGACGACAACACCCGCAGCAAGACCCTCGCCAAGGCGCACGGCCTGTCGAAGTCCGAGGTGCTCCTCGGCTGGCTGTACGTGGGAGGCAAGCCCCCGCGGTCGCGTCCCGTCCGTCGGAAGACGGTGGATGCCGCGAAGCACCTGTCCCGGATGCCGTCCGGCCGCCGCCGGTCGAAGAAGAGCGTCGGCGCGGGCTGACGCGCTTCGCCGGGCGACCGGCGCGCCGGCGACCGCCCGATTCAGCCGCGGCGGCGCCAGGGCACGGCCGCGACCGCCACCCCCGCGATCGCCACGGCGGCGGCGATGATCGCCACGAGCGTGGAGGGCGCCGCGGGGGCGGGCCACAGCGCGTCGAGCACGACCGAGGTGGCGAGCAGCCCCACGACGGAACCGAGGCCAAGCAGCAGCACGCCGGTGCGGCGCACCACGATCGCGGACAGGAAGATGTACGTCACCCCGACGGCGCCGCCGAGGTAGAGCCACGGCTCGGGCGGGAGGGCGTCGGGGAGACCGGTGAAGGCCGCGCGCACGACGGCCGCGAGAAGCAGGACGGCCGTCCCGCCGATGAAGTTGACCAGGGTGGCGGTCAGGGGGCTCTCGACGCGGACGCGCAGGCGCCCGTTCGTCCCCTGCTGCCAGGCGACGCCCGCACCGGCGATCGCGGGGACGATCAGCATCCAGACGGGCACGCCGCGGACGTCGTCCCCCGCGAGGCAGACCACGACACCGGCGATGGCCAGCAGTGCGCCGACGAGACGCCCCGGGGTGACGGGCACGACGCCGGCCGGTCCATAGCCGACCCGGTCGAGCACGAGTCCGCCGGCGGTCTGGCCCGCGACGAAGCCGACGGTGAACAGGGCGACCCCGATCGTCGCGACCGTCAATCCCTGACTGGCGACGGTGAAGGCGCCGACGAGCCCGCCCAGGAGCATCCACGGCGGGATGCGACGGTCCCGGATGCCGCCCACCAGACGGCCGAATCCGCGGCGCCCCTCGGGGACGAGGGCGGACAGGACGATGAGGGTGAGCAGCCCGGAGCCGAACGAGATGACGCCGGAGTAGATGCCGTCGCCGATCTCGGCGCCGAGCGTGCCGTTGATCCGGGCCTGCAGCGCGGTGAGGGCGCCGATGAGGACCGCGCCGAGCACGGCGATGCCGACCGTCCGTCGCTCGTCCACCGGCTGTCCTTCCCGGCCGCTGCACGCGCGAGGGCCATCGAGAATGCTACGGCCCGGGCGGCTCTCGTCCGTCGCGACGGCTTCTCGCAGAATGCGTCCGCGCTCGCTGGATCTCGCCCGGATCCTGCGCGTTTCGCGTGATTCTGCGAGGAACGGGTCGCCGCGGGACGTCTCCGCGCGTTGAAGTCGCCGGGGAGGGCGTCGATGCGCCAGGGTGTGGGTGTGCCCCAGCTCCGTGCCGACTCCGCCGCCGACGTCTCCCGCATCCTGCGCGCGGCCCGCGCCGCCGGCGCGGACCGTTCCTTCCTCTCGCGGGCCGAGGCGCAGCTGCCGCGCCTCCACGACCTCTTCCGCCGGCTGTACGGCGAGCGGACGGACGGCGCCGAGCGGCTGGCATCCGTCGTCGACCTCGCGCGGCGATCCTGGACCGAGCGGCCGGCCGAGCTCCGCGCCCTCGACGACGCCCGTGCGGCGGATCCGACCTGGTTCGAGAGCGAGCGGATGCTCGGAGGCGTCTGCTACGTCGACCGTTACGCCGGTGGGCTCCGCGGCATCCGGGATCAGATCCCCTACTTCCGCGAGCTGGGGCTGAGCTACGTGCACCTGATGCCCCTGTTCGAGAGCCCCGAGGGCAACAGCGACGGCGGGTACGCGGTGTCCAGCTACCGGCGGGTGAACCCGCGGCTCGGCACGATGGCGGACCTGGCGGACCTGGCCGGGGAGTTCCGGCGCGCAGGGATCTCGCTCGTGGTCGACTTCATCTTCAACCACACGAGCAACGAGCACGAATGGGCGCAGAAGGCCGTCGCCGGCGTGCCGGGGTACGAGGACTTCTACCTCATCTTCCCGGACCGGACGATGCCCGACGCCTACGAGCGGACCACCCGCGAGATCTTCCCCGACGACCACCCCGGCTCGTTCGTGCAGCTGCCGGACGGGCGGTGGATCTGGGCGACTTTCTACCACTTCCAGTGGGACCTCAACTATGCCGAGCCGGCGGTCTTCGAGGCGATGGCCGGGGAGATGCTGTTCCTGGCGAACCAGGGCGTCGAGGTGTTGCGGATGGATGCCGTCGCGTTCATCTGGAAGCAGCTCGGGACGACCTGCGAGTCGCTGCCCGAGGCGCACCTGCTCCTGCAGGCGTTCAACGCCGTCCTTGCGATGGCCGCCCCCGGTCTGCTGTTCAAGTCGGAGGCGATCGTGCACCCGGACGAGGTCGTCTCCTACATCTCGCCCGAGGAGTGCCAGATCTCGTACAACCCGCTGCAGATGGCCCTCACCTGGGAGGCGCTCGCCACCCGCGACGGTCGGCTGCTGCAGCAGGCGCTCGAGCGGCGCCACACTCTGCCGGCGGGCACCGCGTGGGTCAACTACGTGCGCAGTCACGACGACATCGGCTGGACCTTCGCGGACGAGGATGCCACCGAGCTCGGCATCGAGGGGTACCCGCACCGCCGGTTCCTCAACGACTTCTACGTGGGCCGCCACGACGGCACGTTCGCCCGCGGGGTCCCGTTCCAGGAGAACCCGCGCACCGGCGACGCCCGGGTCACGGGCACGACCGCCTCGCTCGCCGGGATCGAGGCCGGGGACGCGGGCGGCGAGGACCGCGTGGTGCTCGCGCACGCCCTCGCGCTCTCGACCGGCGGCATCCCGCTGCTCTATCTGGGCGACGAGGTCGCCCAGCTCAACGACTACTCGTACGCCGATGACCCGCATGAGGCGGGCGACAGCCGGTGGGTGCACCGCCCGCACCGACCCGAGCAGAACTACGCGGACCGGACGGATGCCGCCACCCCGGCCGGTCGTGTGTTCTCCCGGCTGGCGCGGCTCATCGCCGTCCGCCGCGAGACACCGGAGTTCGCGGGGAACACGCTGATCGGGTTCGGCACCCCCGTGGCCTCCGTGGTGGGATTCCTGCGACCGGGTGTCGGATCCGCGGTGCTGGTGCTCGCGAACGTGGCGGACGGGGCGGTCCACGTCGACGCGCTCACGCTGTCGGGCCTGGAAACGGATGCCGTCGACCTCGTCTCGGGCGAGGACGTCGGGGTGGCCGGCGGCCTGGACATCCCCGCGCACGGGGTGCTCTGGCTGCGCGTGACGCTGCGCTGAGCCGCACTCCGACGACGCGCCGCAGCGGCGGCGAGGAATACGCGTCGATCACCCGAGGGTCGCTCCGGTGCGCCGCGCCTCCGTCGCCTTCGCGACGTCGATGTAGGCCGGCGTGAACGACAGCGTCACGGCTCCGTCGACGGCGACGGCGTCGCCGTAGATGTCCCGCATGCCGGTGATGCGCTCCCCGTCGGCGACGACGGCGCTGACCGGGAGCGACACCGCGCCGTCGCCGGCGCGCGCACTGCGCAGTTCGTCCGGATAGGGGTCGATCTGCTCGGGTGTCGTCCAGGCCACCAGCCGCGTGCGCCCGCCCCCGGTGAACCGGAAGACGTCCACGTGACGACCCCCGTCGTCGAAGGAGCGGACGGAGTGGAATGCGACGCCGGCGAGCTCCCGACGCAGTCGGGCGAACGCCCAAGCGACGGGCTTCGGACGGTCGGCATCCGACGCGTTCCCGCGCAGCACGAACAGGCCGAAGTTGTTCTCGGTGCCGCCGGGGTCGTCCCACCAGGAGTCGACCATGTTGTACCAGAACGCGCTCGACACGTTGGCGAACTCCTGCGCGCCCACGAGAAGGTGCACGAGCGCCATCGCCTGCGCGTGCAGTGTGCGGACCCAGGCACCGTTGCCGCCGGTCGGATCGGGGACCACCCGTGACCAGCCCGCCTCGGTGAACGCCACCGGGTGCACCGCGCCGTTCACGGCGACCATCTTCTTGTTGAGGGCCTTCATGAGCGCCCGGAACTGCCGCGGCGACTGCTCGTAGGGGTGCGCGCTGATGGCGTCGCAATGCTCGAGTCCGCCCTCCTCGATGAACTGCTTCCAAAACTCGCCGGCCGTCTGCACACCGGTTCCGACCGCCCCGGGCGTCAGCACCTGTACGTCCGGGAATTCGTCGGCGATGGCGGTGTAGGCGGCCCGGAGCAGGGGCAGGATCGTCCGCGCGTCCGCGTCGGGCCACCAGCCCGAGTTGAACGAGGCGCTGTTCACCTCGTTCCACAGCTCGATCGCGTGCACCTTGCCGGGGTAGCGCCGGAGCGCCGCCAGCACGAAGTCCGTGAACCCCGTCACCTCCTCGTCGGTCCGAGGGAGGCGCGTCAGCCCCTTCTGCGAGGAGTCACCGCCGTTGTACAGCGGGTTGTTCTGCATGAAGCGGAGGGTCAGGCGCAGGCCGTGCTTCTGACACAGCTCGACGATCTGGTCGGTCCAGGTGGAGAACGCGTACTCGCCGCGCGTGGTCTCGATGACCGACCACGGGAGCGTGTCGAGAAGCGCCCCCATCCCCAGCGCTCCCATCACCGGGATGAGGTCGTTCGGCGTCTCCTTGCGTTGCGCCACCTGATCGGAGTCGTCGGAATGCGGGAAGAGCGTCACTCCGCCGAAGAAGTCGTCCGCCGCGGGCGGGGTCTGCACGATCATCGGCACGACCGCCTGTCGGGATCCGGATGCCGCCTCGACCCGGACGTAGCCCGGCGCCCACGCCCGCGGCTCGAGGACGATCGTGGCCGTGCCGCTCTCCGACGCGGGCGCGACCCCGGAGGCGACGACGACGTCGTCGGGGAAGCGCCGGACCGTCCACTCGACGGGTCCGTCGACGCCGACGAGCGGCAGGGAGATCTGCGGCCGTGCGGTCGTCGGCTCGGGGAAGACGAGAGAGCTCGTGGCGAAGCGGAGGACGTCGCTCACGACGCGTCCCGGTCGTCGGTCTGCGGGCAGGTGATCATGGCAGGCTCCGTCCCCGTCCCGGCGGGACGATCCAGGCGATTAGAACCGCACGGAGGACATGCATACATGTGAAGCCGCGCGTGTGCGATCACCCTAGGAAGGGCATTCCGAGGCCTGCAACGAAATTCACCCGCCGGCGTTCCGGGGACGGACCGGACGCCGGAAACGCTCGAGAAGCCATCCGGATCGGCGAACGGCTTCGCTCCCGAACGGGATGCCCGCTGCGTGCCGTCAGGTCGCGGGTCGGAGGAGGGAGAGCTGGTCCCGGACGACGGCCCATCGCACTTCGTCGCCCGCGAAGTGGTACGTCGCCCCCCACCCCTCGTCATCCGCCCAGCCGTCCTCCGCCCGCAGACCGAACTGCACCCCGTCGGAGACGTCGATGCGCTCATACCCGGCGTCGACCAGCGCGCCCTGCGCGGCCTGCGCCGCGGACTCATCGATCCGCGCCCACGCGAGGTCCAGCACGTTGTCCGTCGCCACTTCCGGGCCCGCTCCGAAGCGGCAGCTCAGCTGGCCGTCGGGCGCGCCGCCGGGGAAGGAGTCGAAGGGGCTGTGCCCCATCTTCTGGCCGGCCATGTTCCAGCCGACCCACCCGTTGTCCGTCACATCCTGCGCGAAGGCGGGCGTGATGATCTCGTCGCACGACGTGTACGAAGCGGAGGCCTGTCCATCGCTCGACGGGGTGCCCGTCGGTGTCGCGGTCGGAAGAGCGGACGCGGAGATCGACGGCGTCGGGGAGAGGGATGTCGACGGCGTCTCGACGTCGGCGCCCGGAGCGGACGGCGCGGCGCACGCCGAGAGACCCAGCACCCCCGCGGCGAGGACGGACAGGGAGAGGAGGGCGAGACGGCGAGCCATGTCCCGAGCCTAACGGGCCCGGTCGACACCGCGTCCGCGGGCGACGCCTCGTCGATCTTCCCGGCCACGCGGCATTCGTGGTGCCGGCTACAGGACTTGAACCTGCAACCCCCGTATTACAAGTACGGTGCGCTACCAATTGCGCCAAGCCGGCAGGCCACCCAGTCTAGCGACGGCGGCACCCTGCCCCCGCCCGCCCACCACCGGCGGCCCCGTCGAGCCCTGAGTTGGCGCACATGTACGCCGCGCAGCGCGCACGGCGTACATCTGCGCCAACTCAGCGACGAGACAAGGCGCGCGTCAGGTCGCAGGCGTCAGTGCGCGGGGCGTCGGAGGGCGCGCGTCAGGGAGCGGGCGTCGACGACGGGACGGCGGTGGCCGTCGGCGTCGGGGTCGACGTGTAGTACGCGTTGCTGTCGAGGGTCAGCACGAACTGCGCGAACTCCTTCGGGTCGCTCAGCGCGCCGACGTACTTGGTGCCGTTGACGAAGACCGTGGGCGTGCCGGACAGGGTCTCGCCGTCGGTGTCGGGCAGGCCCTTGATGGCGCGGTCGGTCGCCGCCTTCGCCCACGAGGTGAAGGTCTCGTCCTCGATGCAGGAGCGCACGTCCGGGCTCGCACCGGCGCCCTGCGCGAGGTCGGCGAGCTCCTCGTCGTTGTAGCCGTCGCTGTCGACGGCGGGCTGCTTCATCAGCAGCTCGTGGTTGAACGAGAAGAAGTCGTCCGGGTCGTGCGTGGCCACGCAGGCGGCGGCGCTCGCGGCGCGGAGGCTGTACTTCGTGCCGTTCGACTTCGACGTCAGCATCGCGACCGGGTAGTAGGTGAGGGATGCCGCGTCCTCGGCGACCCACTTGGAGAGCTGGTCGGCGTTGGCCGACTGGAACTCCTTGGCCTCCGCGGAGAGGTAGTCGACGTAGACCCGGATGTCCACGGGCGCGGCGGTCCCCGTCGGCGCGGGGGTCGCGGCGGCCGGCGTCTCGGTGGCGGCGGCCTCGGCCGCGGGGGTCGCGGCGGGCGTGGCCGCATTACCCTCGACGCTCTGGTCGACCATGGGGTCGGCGACGCCGGTGGCGGCGGTGACGACGAAGCCGTCGTTCGCAGCCTCGGGCAGCGCCTGCGAGCGCGAGCCGTCGGAGGAGACCGCCCAGGTGACGCCCACGGCGCCGGCGGCGACCACCGCGACGCCGAGGATGCCGACGATCGACCGGCGGGCGATCCGGGCACGCGTCTGGCGCGCCTTCACCTGCTGCGCCTTCTCGCGCACCGCCTCCCGGCGGGCACGCTCGGACGGCACGTTCGGTGACTGATCGTTGGACATGGAACCTCTCGGGCGCGCAGCTTCCAGGGGGAGAATCGACGGGTCGCGCGGGGAAGCGACCGACAACCGATGCTAGTTCGACAGGCTGAGAAAACCCGGGACACATGCCATACTGAGCCTGCGCTCACTGTCGCGCGCGCGGGGTCGCCCCCGCTCATTCCATTCACTACGGATCGTCCGGCACGTACCTGCCGGTGAAGGAGAAGAGAACATGGCGTCCGTCACCTTTGACAACGCAACCCGTCTGTACCCCGGAGGCACGCGCCCCGCGGTCGACAAGCTCAACCTCGAGGTCGCCGACGGCGAGTTCCTCGTCCTGGTTGGCCCGTCCGGCTGCGGCAAGTCCACCTCGCTGCGCATGCTCGCCGGCCTCGAAGAGGTCAACTCCGGCCGCATCCTGATCGGCGATCGCGACGTCACCGACGTGCCGCCGAAGGACCGCGACATCGCGATGGTCTTCCAGAACTACGCGCTGTACCCGCACATGACGGTCGCCGAGAACATGGGCTTCGCCCTCAAGATCGCCGGCGTCGGCAAGGACGAGCGCGCCGCCCGCGTGCTCGAGGCCGCCAAGCTGCTCGACCTCGAGCAGTACCTGACCCGCAAGCCGAAGGCCCTCTCGGGTGGTCAGCGTCAGCGCGTCGCGATGGGACGCGCGATCGTCCGCCAGCCGCAGGTGTTCCTCATGGACGAGCCGCTGTCGAACCTCGACGCCAAGCTCCGCGTCCAGACGCGCACCCAGATCGCCTCGCTGCAGCGCCGCCTCGGCGTCACCACGGTCTACGTCACCCACGACCAGACCGAGGCGCTCACCATGGGCGACCGCATCGCCGTGCTCAAGGACGGCATCCTGCAGCAGGTCGGCACCCCGCGCGACCTGTACGAGACCCCGAAGAACGTCTTCGTCGCCGGCTTCATCGGCTCGCCCGCGATGAACCTGTTCCCGGTCGACCTGGCCGAGGGCGGCGTCCGCTTCGGCGACCTGGTCGTCCCCGTCGAGGCCGACACCATCGGCAAGGCGCACGGCAGCGAGGTCACCATCGGCGTGCGTCCCGAGGACATCCAGGTGGCTCCGGCCGACGGCCGCGGCCTGTCGGTCGTCGTCGACCTGGTCGAGGAGCTCGGCGCCGACGGCTACCTGTACGGTCACACCGACATCAACGGCAAGCGCACCGACATCGTCGCCCGCGTCGACGGTCGCCGTCACCCCAACGCGGGTGAGACGGTCGTGCTCGCGCCGGTCCCCGGTCACGTGCACGTCTTCGACCTCGAGTCGGGCGACCGCCTGACCGACAAGGCCATCGCCTCGGCCTGACCCGACGCACCGCTGCGGCGCGTCTCCGTTCTCCGGATCCGATCCGGGCGGAGGCGCGCCGCACTCGTTCTCCCGGAGGCATCGTGCCCGAATCGCTCCGCATCACCGCCAGCACCGTCGACCCCGGACTCCTGCAGCTGCCGTGGTCCACGGGTCTCGCCGACTGGCCGAGCACCCATATCGTCGCGCTGCCGAAGGGCATCTCGCGTCACCTCGTCCGCTTCGCGAACCTGTCCGGCCGCGTCGTCGCGATCAAGGAGACGACCGAGGAGATGGCGCGGCGCGAATACGACATGCTCGGCAACCTGGACCGGCTGGGCACGCCCTGCGTCGAGCGGGTCGCCGTCATCGCCGGACGGACGGATGCCTCCGGCCGCCCCCTGCCGGCCGCCCTCGTGACGGCGCACCTCCGCTTCTCGCTCCCCTACCGCGCCCTCTTCACCCAGGTGCTGCGGCCGAACACCGCCACCCGCCTCGTCGACGCCCTGGCGGTGCTGCTCGTGCGCCTGCACAACGTCGGCTTCTTCTGGGGCGACGTCTCGCTGTCGAACACTCTGTTCCGCCGGGATGCGGGCGCCTTCGCCGCCTACCTCGTCGACGCCGAGACGGGCGAGCTGCACGGCAACACCCTCAGCCGGGGTCAGCGCGCGCACGACCTCGACGTCGCCCGCACGAACATCGCGGGCGAGATCATGGACCTCGAGGCCGGCGGGCGCCTGGAGGGCGGAGTGGATGCCGTCGCCGTCGCCGACGGACTGGTCTCGTCCTACGACTCACTGTGGGCCGCCCTGACCGACCGCGAGAGCTTCGCCGTCGACGAGTCCTGGCGCATCACCGAGCGCGTGCACCGCCTCAACGCGCTGGGCTTCGACATCGGCGAGATGTCCATCACCACGGCATCCGACGGCACGCGTGTGTCGATCCAGCCGAAGGTCGTGGACGCCGGCCACCACCAGCGTCGGCTCCTCCGGCTCACCGGTCTCGACGTCGAGGAGAACCAGGCCCGTCGCCTGCTGAACGACCTCGACGAGTTCCGGGCACGTGTGTCGCGGCTGGGCGCGGACGAGGAGATGGTCGCGCACGAGTGGCTGACCCGCGTGTTCGAGCCGATCGTCATGGCGATCCCGTGGGACCTGCGGACCAAGCTCGAGCCCGCGGAGGTCTTCCACCAGGTGCTGGAGCACCGGTGGTACATGTCGCAGGCGCGCGGGCGGTCGGTGCCCCTGGCGGAGGTCGTCACCTCCTACATCGACGACGTGCTCAGCCACCGCCGCGACGAGGCCACCGTGATGGGCCCGCCGACCGACACGATGTCCGTCCCCGTGGTCTCCGACGCCGACGCCCCGGCGACGGGCGAGGTCCCCACGACCGACACCGCGAACGTCGACTGGCGCGACCTGGTCTGACGCGGCACCCGCGCCGCCCCGCACCCGCCCCGCACCCGCCCGCACGGGGTGTCCCACGTCGTGCAGGAATCGCGCCCCGAACCAGCACGGAGTGGGACACGCCCGCCCGGGCTCGCGGCGCGACGCCGCACGGCAGACGACGGAGGCCGTGGCATCCGGAATCGATCCGGGATGCCACGGCCTCCGCGTGCGCCGCCGGGTCAGTATCCGACGGTGAAGCGCTCCCGCTCGTGCTTCGGGTTCTCGATCTCGTCGAGGACCGCGATGGCGAAGTCGGCGCCGCCGATGGACGACTCGCCGTTCTCGTCGACGACGAGCACCGCGCCGCCGTCGCGGTAGCGGCCGGTGCGCTCGCCCGGCGCCCACGCGCCGAAGGCGCCCGCCGGGTGCACGTAGAACCAGTCGCGGCCGGTGTCGTCGGCCTGCAGGTCCTCCAGGATGCCGATGGCCTCGCTCGCCTCGGGCTTGTACTCCTCGGCGAACCCGTCCGTGTCGATCAGCCGCGGTCCGCCTTCGGCCACGAGGGAGCCGCCGGCCCCGCCGATGACGCCGAGGCGCACCGTGTCGGGGAGGGCGGTGACGAGCTCGGCGATGGCGGGACGCAGCTTGCCCGCCATGTCGCCGCGCGGCGCGACGGCCGAGACGACCACGTCGACGCCCTCGAGCTGGGCGACGAGGCCGGGCACGTCCAGGACGGTGCCCTCCAGGTACGTGGCGCCCTCGACGCGCTCGGCGGGAACCGAGCGGGCGACGGAGACGACCGTGTGGCCGCGACGGACGGCCTCCGTGACGATGTGGCTGCCGGCGTAGCCGGTGCCTCCGATGACGGCGATGCGGGGCATGGTGCGTCCTTTCGGTGGGGGTCAGTCCGCGGCGGCGCGGAGCGTCGAGACCTGGTAGAGGGCGACGGATGCCGCGATGCCGGCGTTCAGCGACTCGGTCGCGGTCGAGATCGGGATCGACACGACCTGGTCGCACGTCTCGGTCACGAGGCGGGACAGGCCCTTGCCCTCGGAGCCGACGACGATGACCACCGGGCGGTCCGCGAGCTCCAGGGCGGGCAGCGACACGTCCCCGCCGCCGTCCAGGCCGAGCACGAAGACGCCCTGCTTCTTGAACTCCTTCAGCGTGGCCGTCAGGTTCGCCGCGAGCGCGACGGGGATGCGGGCGGCTGCGCCGGCGCTGGTCTTCCAGGCCGCGGAGTTCACGCTGGCCGAACGGCGCTGCGGGATGATGAGGCCCTGACCGCCGAAGGCGCCCGTGGAGCGGATGATCGCGCCGAGGTTGCGCGGGTCGGTGACCCCGTCGAGGGCGACGAGCAGGGGCAGCTCGTCGCGGTCGATGATCTCCTCGAGCAGGTCCTGCGGGTGCGCGTACTCGTACGGCGGCACCTTCAGCGCCACGCCCTGGTGGACGCCGTCGAAGCCCGCCATGCGGTCGAGCTCGGGACGCGTCACCTCGAGGACCGGGATGCCGCGGTTCGTGGCGATCGACAGCATCTCCTTGACGCGGTCGTCCATCTCCACGCGCTGCGCGATGTAGAACGCCGTCGCGGGGATCTTGGCGCGCAGGGCCTCCAGCACCGAGTTGCGGCCGGTGACCGTCTCGGTGTCATCGCTCTGCTTGGGGCGGGCGTTGCGGTTCGGCGAGCCGACGGCGCGGACGCCGGGCTTGGCCTTCCCGCCCGCGGCGGCGTAGCGCTCCTGGGCGGCCTTGCGCTTGCCGGCGGGGTGCCAGGCGCGGTCCTCGGCCTTCGGGGTGGGGCCCTTGCCCTCGAGCGCCTTGCGGGAGTGCCCGCCGGTGCCCTTCAGCGGGCCCTTCTTCTTGCCGGGGTTACGTGCGCCCGGGCGTCCTGGCTTAGGCATTGATACTCCAATGGGTTCCGGCCGGAGTGTCCTCCAGCGTGATTCCGGCGGCGGCGATGGCGTCGCGGATGCGGTCCGCCGCTGCCCAGTCCTTGTCGGCGCGCGCCTGCGCGCGCTGGTCGATCATCGTGCGCACGAGGGCGTCGAGAGCGGTCTCGGCTCCCCCGTCGGCGGCGGTGAGGTCGGTGGCATCCAGTCCGAGGACCGTGAGCATCGCCGACACGGACCGGGATGCCGCGACGGCGGCCGCGAGGTCTCCCCCGTCGAGGGCGGTGTTCCCCGCGCGGACCGTCTCGTGCAGGGCCGCGAGCGCCTGCGGCACGCCGAGGTCGTCGTCCATGGCCGCGGCGAAGGCGTCCGGTACCGTGCCCGGCGCCGTGGCCGCCGCGTCGGCGGCGCGCACGACGCGCTGACGGAACGTGTCGATGCGGTCCAGCGCGCTGGCGGCCTCGTCGAATCCGCGGTCCGAGATGTCGAGGCTGGACCGGTAGTGGGCCGCGGCGAGGGCGTAGCGGACGACGCGCGGGTCGCGCTCCGCCAGCACGTCGGCGGCGAGCGTGAAGTTGCCGAGCGACTTCGACATCTTCTGACCGTCGACGGTCACCAGGCCGTTGTGCACCCAGTACCGCGCGAAGGCGTCGCCCGCGGCGCTCGACTGCGCCAGCTCGTTCTCGTGGTGGGGGAAGCGCAGATCGAGTCCGCCGCCGTGGATGTCGAACTCGGGTCCGAGGTAGCGGCGCGACATCGCGGAGCACTCGATGTGCCAGCCCGGGCGTCCCGCGCCCCACGGCGAGTCCCATGTCGCCGAGGACGGCTCGCCCTCCTTGGCGCCCTTCCAGAGGGCGAAGTCGCGGGGGTCGCGCTTGCCGCGGGGATCCGCGTCGGCCGCCGGCTCCATGGCATCCAGGGACTGCCGCGTCAGCTCGCCGTACCCCGCCCAGGAGCGCACGTCGAAGTAGACGTCGCCGGCCGCGGCGTACGCGTGACCGCGGTCGATCAGATCGGCGATCAGCTCCTGCATCTGCGGTACGGACGCGGTCGCCCGCGGCTCGTAGGTGGGGGGAAGGATGCCGACCGCGGCGTACGCCCGCGTGAACTCGAGCTCCATGCGGTAGGCCAGCGCCCACCACGGCTCGGTGTCGGTCGCGTTGGCGAGGACCTTGTCGTCGATGTCGGTGACGTTGCGCACGAAGGTGACGCGACCGAAGCGGTGCGCGAGCCAGCGGCGCAGCAGGTCGAACGCGAGGGCGGCGCGGACGTGCCCGATGTGGGGTCCCGACTGCACCGTCGGGCCGCAGACGTAGACGGTGACGTTTCCGGGGTCGACGGGCACGAAGTCGCGCAGGGCCTGCGCCTTGGTGTCATAGATCCGGACGGTCACTTGTCAAGCTTACCGGCCGCCCCTGTCCGCTCCCCGTGGACGACATCCGGCCGTCACACGGCGTCGGTACGCTCCGACGGTGATGATCGAGATCCGCCCCGACGACCTCTCCGGCGCGCCCACGCGCGCGCTGGCCGCCGCGCACCTGGCCGGGATGCACGCCAACACCCCGGCGGAGAGCGTGCACGCCCTGGATCTGGACGCGCTGGGCGGCGAGGACGTCTCGCTGTTCTCCGCGTGGGTCGACGGCGGGATCGCCGGCATCGGGGCCCTCTCCCGGCTGTCCGAGGACCGTGCGGAGCTGAAGTCCATGCGCGTCGCCGATGCCCACCTCGGTCGCGGGGTCGGCCGCGCGATGCTGCATCACCTGGTCGCGGAGGCGCGAGCGCGCGGCATCCTGAGCCTCTGGCTGGAGACGGGGAGCACCGACGACTTCCTGGCCGCTCGTCGCCTCTACGCGAGCGAGGGCTTCGTCGAGTGCCCGGCGTTCCCGCCGTACCTGCCCGACCCGCTGTCGACCTTCATGACCCGCGCGCTCTGAGGAGCGCCGCCGGCCCGGGATCAGACCGGGACGACCAGGGCCGTCGCGAAGGCCGCGACCCCCTCGGACCGTCCGGTGAACCCGAGGCCGTCGGTGGTGGTGGCGCTGACCGAGACGGGGGCGCCGCCGAGAGCCGCCGACAGCGTCTGCTCGGCCTCGACCCGGCGTGCGGCGAAGCGCGGACGGTTGGCCTGCACCTGCACCGACACGTTCCCCACCCGCCAGCCGGCCTCGGCGAGGAGCGTCACCGTGTGGGAGAGGAAGGCGTCGGCGTGCGCGCCGGCGAACTCCGGGCGGTCGGTGCCGAAGTGCGTGCCGATGTCACCGAGGCCCGCCGCCGCCAGCAGGGCGTCGACGATGGCGTGGGCGACGGCGTCGCCGTCGGAGTGCCCGGACAGCGCGGGCTCCCCCGGCCACTCCAGACCGGCGAGCCAGAGCTCCCCCGTCCCGCCGAAACCGTGGACGTCGGTGCCGACGCCGACCCGCGGGAGGAGGGGAACGGACATGGATGCCTCCGGGCCGGCGGGCAGCAGGGCGCGGGCGCGCTCGAGGTCGGCGCCCGTCGTGATCTTGAACGACCGCTCGTCGCCGGCGACGGTGACGACGGGGTGGCCGGCCGCGGCGACGAGGGAGGCGTCGTCGGTGTGGTCGGCGTCGACCGCGGCGGCGGCCGCGGCGAGGACGTCGCGGCGGAAGCCCTGCGGCGTCTGAGCGGCGGCGAGCTCCGCGCGGTCCACGCCCTCCACGATCGCACCGTCCGCGGCGACGCGCTTGATGGTGTCGACCACGGGGACGACCGGGATCACCGCGGGGGCGCCGCCGCGGAGGGAGGCGATCACGCGGTCGAACACGGCGGGCGGAGTGAACGCGCGGGCGGCGTCGTGCACGAGGACGAGGTCCACGTCGCCCCAGAGGGCCGCGAGGCCGGCCAGCACGGACTGCTGCCGGGTGACCCCGCCGGGGACGACGGTCACGAGGTCTTGGCGGTCGCCCGCGACGGAGAGAGCCTCGGTGAGCGCCTCGCCCTCGAGCCCGGCGGGGGCCACGACGACGACCTGCGCCCGCTCTGCCGCGAACACGCCGCGAAGGGCGTGCCGCAGGATCGAGTGCTCGTCGATGCCGACGAACGCCTTCGGCCCGCCCGCGTTCAGGCGGGTGCCGGAGCCGGCGGCCACGACGATGACGGCGGTGCGCGGTGGGGGCGGAAGACTCACGCCCCCACGCTAGCGCGGGGCCGACGGGGGCTCAGGACGCGAGGACCTCGTCGAGGACGACGCCGGCGCGCTCCTCGTCGGTCTTCTCGGCCAGAGCGAGCTCGGAGACGAGGATCTGGCGGGCCTTGGCCAGCATGCGCTTCTCGCCGGCCGACAGACCGCGGTCCTGGTCGCGGCGCCACAGGTCGCGGACGACCTCGCTGACCTTGATCACATCGCCGGACGCGAGCTTCTCGAGGTTCGCCTTGTAGCGACGCGACCAGTTGGTCGGCTCCTCGGTGAACGGCGCGCGCAGCACCTCGAAGACCTTGTCCAGGCCCTCCCGGCCGATCACATCGCGAACGCCGACCAGATCGACGTTCTCAGCCGGAACCTCGATGACCAGGTCACCCTGCGTGACGTTGAGCTTCAGATACTTCTTCGTCTCGCCCTTGATGACGCGTTCCTTGACCTCGATGATCGTGGCCGCGCCGTGGTGCGGGTAAACAACGGTCTCGCCAACCTCAAAAAGCATGGAGTTATGTCCTTTCGGCAACGTCCAGGATACCACAGGCCCCCATGCGCTAAGGTTCCGCCCCCTCCCCGCGCCCGCGCACCCGGGTACGCACGCCGCCCGCGCGCGAGACCGGGCCGGTTCCGCGGACCCCATAGAATGACGGGGATGCCGTCTGTCTTTGGAGGATCCGTGAAATCGCGCCTCATCGCGTCCATCGTCGTGGGAGCGGCCGTCGTGCTCGGCACGTCCGGCTGCAACCTGATCGCTCCGCAGGCGACGACCATCCAGTACTCCGCATCGGACGGTGTCAACGTCCCCGAGTCGGGCCCGCTGCACGTGCGCAACGCCCTCATCGTGGCGGACGCCGAGGGCACCGACGGCAACATGATCGCCGCCATCGTCAACGACACCCTCGAGCAGCAGACTCTGCGCATCGAGGTCGGCGAGGGGTCCTCCGCGGTCCGCGCGACGGTCAACGTCCCGGCGAGCACCACCCTGAGCCTCGGCGACCTGGCCAACGACGTCGAGCCGCTGCTGCTCGAGGGCATCGACGCGGTCCCCGGCTCCACCACCCCGGTCTACTTCCAGTCCGGCGACTCCGAGGGCGCCCTCATCCAGGTCCCCGTGCTCGACGGCGCACTGGAGTACCTGAGCGACCTCGCCCCGGCCGGCCCGACCCCGACGGTCGCCCCGACCCCGCTGGTCACCCCGTCGCCGGACGAGACGCCGTCCGCGACCGAGACCCCCTCGTCCTGAGCACGAACGAAGGCGCCGACGGCAGGACCGTCGGCGCCTTCGTCGTTCCCGGGATCAGGACTCGAAGCGGTAGCCGAGACCTCGCACCGTCACGAGCATGGTCGGCTCGCTCGGGTTCTGCTCGATGCGGGAGCGGATGCGCTTGATGTGGACGTCGAGCGTCTTGGTGTCGCCGAAGTAGTCGGTCCCCCAGACGCGGTCGATGAGCTGGCCGCGCGTCAGCACGCGACCGGCGTTGCGCATCAGCACCTCCAGGAGCTCGAACTCCTTCAGCGGCATGTTGATCTCGCCGCCGTCCACCGCGACCGTGTGCCGGTCGATGTCGAGGGTCACGCGACCGCCCGTGAGGACGCGGTCGTCGAGGTCGGCGTCCTCGGGCGTGCGGCGGCGCAGGACCGCCCGCATGCGCGCGAGCAGCTCGCGGGTCGAGTACGGCTTCGTGACGTAGTCGTCGGCGCCGAGCTCCAGCCCCACCACGATGTCGACCTCGGAGTCCTTGGCGGTGAGCATGATGATCGGCACCTGCGAGGTCAGGCGCAGCTGCCGGCACACCTCCGTCCCCGGCATCCCCGGGAGCATGAGATCCAGCAGGAGGATGTCCGCACCGCGCTCGCGGAACGCGGTCAGGGCGAGCGCGCCGTCCTCGGCGATCTCGACCTCGTAGCCCTCGCGACGGAGCAGATAGGCGAGCGGGTCGGCGAGGTCGGGCTCGTCCTCGACGATCAGGACGCGGGTCATAGGGTGTCCCCCTTCACGGGTACGGGGCGCGCGGCAGGCGGCTTGCGGGGCTTCCGGCGCGGCTTGGTGCGGGTCTGGTCGAGATCGGGCGCCTCGGACTGCGGGAGGCGGATGGTGAAGGTCGAGCCGCGCTCCGGGCGCGACCACAGGCGCACCTCGCCGCCATGACGCTGGACCGCGTGCTTGACGATGGACAGCCCGAGGCCGGTGCCGCCGGTGCGGCGCGAGCGCGCCTGGTCGGCGCGGTAGAACCGCTCGAACACGCGGTGCTGGTCGCCCTCGGGGATGCCGATGCCGCGGTCCGTGACCGCGATCTCCACGACGGTGTCGTCGAGCTTGACCCCGACTCCCACCTTCGACCCGTTCGGCGAGTAGGCGATGGCGTTGGCGATGAGGTTGCCGACGGCCTCCGTGAGGATCTGCGGCTCGCCGCGTACCCACAGCCCCTTGGTCCCGCCGCGGACCACCGTCACCTGGGCGGAATCGGCCTGCAGCGCGTGCGACTCGACCGCGGCGGTGACGACCTCGTCGATCGAGACGTCGCGGACGTCGCGCAGCTCGTCGGCGGCCTGCAGGCGGGAGAGGCTGAGGATGCGGTTGGTCAGCGCGCTCAAGCGCGCGATCTCCGCCTGCAGCCGCGCCGAGAAGGCGCGCACCTGCGCCGGGTCGTCGGCGGCGGACTCGATCGCCTCGGCGAGGAGGCTCACCGCGCCGACGGGCGTCTTCAGCTCATGGCTCGTGTTGGCGACGAAGTCGCGGCGCATCTCCTCGACCCGCTCGCGCTCGGTGATGTCGCGCAGGACCAGCAGCACGAGCCGCGGCGAGATCGGGGTGGCACGGACCGCCACGAGCCGCGGCTCCGCGGGAGCGGCCCCCCGCCGCAGCCGCAGGTTCTCCGCGACCGCCGCGCCGGTGTCGCGCGCGGCGCGGGCCACGCGGCGCAGATCGTCGCTCGCGATCACCTGGCCCTCGTCGAGTCCGAACACCTCGGCGGCCGGCGAGAGGGCGAGCACCGTGGAGGAGGTGTCGCAGACGAACGCGGGGTCGTCCATGGCTCCGAGCATCGCCTCGACGCCCTCGGGCACGGCGGTCGACACCTGCGCCAGCGCCCGGTCGCGGGCACGCAGCGCTCCGACGACGAGGCCGACGACGGAGCCTCCGACGAGGAATCCCACGAGGAGCGCGAGCAGCGAGAGCTGCGTCTGATCCATGCCTCCAGCGTAGGGGCGCGATCTGTGCGTCACCGGACGTTCAGCCGCGCACCGTCGCCGGGGAGGGCTACTATTCACTGTCACAGCACCACTCGTTAACCTTCGCTGGGAACAATCGCGGAGGGTCGCGGGACGCGTGTGTGCCGTGCCGCGAACGAGGAAGGTCAGTTGCGATGCGCGAAGTGTTCCACCAGTCCCTTGAAGACGTCCAGAGCCGTCTGGTCGAGATCGCCGACCTGGTGACCGTCGCCATCGACCGCGCCACCCGCGCGTTCGGCACGAGCGACGTCTCCCTCGCCGAGGAGGTCATCGAGGCGGATGCGGTCATCGACGAGAAGGCCATCGCCCTCGACGAGCTCGCGATCGAGATCCTCGCCCGCCAGCAGCCCGTCGCCCGCGACCTGCGCATCGTCGTCACCGCGCTGCGTGTGAGCGCGTCGCTCGAGCGCATGGGCGACATGGCCGAGCACATCGCCCAGCTGGCCCGCTCCCGCTTCCCCGAGCGTGCGATCCCCCGCGGTCTGAAGGGCACCTTCACCCGCATGGGCGAGCTCGACGTCGAGGTCGCCCGCAAGCTCGCGGAGCTGCTCCGCACGCAGGACCTGCGCATCGCCGAGGCGATCCGCGACGCCGACGACGACATCGACGAGCTGCACGTCAGCGTGTTCGAGAAGGTGCTCGGCGACTCGTGGAAGGGCGAGGCCACCGCGACCGTCGACGCGACGCTCGCGAGCCGCTACCACGAGCGCTTCGCCGACCACGCCGTGTCCGTCGCGAAGAAGGTCGTCTACCTGGCGACCGGCGACTGGGCCAACGACGGCGAGGACACCACCGTCGAGCACGCGCCGGTCGTCTGACCCCGCAACGACGAAGAGGGTGGATGCCGATGGCATCCACCCTCTTTCTCGTTCCGGTGCGTCAGTCCTTCTTGCCCTGGGCGGCGACCGCGGCGGCACCGGCGGCGGCGGCCTCGGGGTCGAGGTACTGACCGGGGCCGAGCGGCCGGAGGTCGGCGTCGAGGCGGTACACGAGCGGGATGCCGGTCGGGATGTTCAGCTCGGCGATGTCGCCGTCGCTGATGCCCTCGAGGTGCTTGACGAGACCGCGCAGCGAGTTGCCGTGGGCGGTGACGAGGACGGTCTTGCCGGCCTGCAGGTCGGGGGCGATGTCGCTCTGCCAGTAGGGCAGCATGCGGTCGATGACGATCTTCAGCGACTCGGTGTCGGGCACCTCGCCGTCGATGTCGGCGTAACGGGGGTCGCCGACCTGGCTGTACTGGTCGTCGGCGGGCAACGCGGGCGGCGGCACGTCGAACGAGCGGCGCCAGAGCATGAACTGCTCGTTGCCGAACTCCTCGAGGGTCTGCGCCTTGTCCTTGCCCTGCAGGGCGCCGTAGTGGCGCTCGTTGAGGCGCCACGAGCGCTTGACGGGGATCCACAGACGGTCGGCGGCGTCGAGGGCGATGTTCGCCGTCTGGATCGCACGGCTGAGCACCGAGGTGTGCAGGACGTCGGGCAGGATGCCGGACTCGGCGAGCAGCTCGCCGCCGCGCTTCGCCTCGGCCTTGCCCTGGTCGGTGAGGCGGACGTCGACCCACCCGGTGAACTGGTTGGTCTTGTTCCACTCGCTCTGGCCGTGACGGAGGAGGATCAGCGTGTAAGGCTCGGTCATGCCTCCATGCTAGCGAGACGGCGGGGTCCTCCACGGGCCGCGGACCCGGCACCCGGCTGGCAGGATGTTCGGGTGAACGCCTCCCCCGTCGGCCGCCCCACGCGCGGCACCACCGGGGTCAACCGACTGCGACGGGTGGACCGCTGGATCGCCCGGCACCCGGTGCTCCGCCGGGCCGGGGATCCGCTCGTGGTGGACCTCGGCTTCGGGGCGAGCGCCGTCACCCCCCTCGAGCTGCATGCGCGGCTGCGGCGGGTGCGGGCGGACGTCGAGGTCCTCGGTCTCGAGATCGATCCGGACCGCGTCGCGCGCGCCCGGGCGCAGGCCGCCGGCGTGCCCGGAGTGGGGTTCGCGCTCGGCGGGTTCGAGGTGCCCGTCCCGCGCGGCCGACAGCCGGCGATCATCCGGGCCATGAACGTCCTGCGGCAGTACGACGAGGCCGACGTCGCGAACGCCTGGGGGCGGATGTGCGGGCGCCTCGGCGCCGACGGCATCCTCGTCGAGGGGACCTGCGACGAGATCGGGCGCGTCGTGACGTGGATCGAGGTCGGGGCCGACGCCGTTCCGCGGACCCTCACGGTGTCCCTGCGCCTGGACGTGCTCGACGCTCCGTCGATCGCCGCCGAGCGTCTGCCCAAGGCCCTCATCCACCGGAACGTCCCCGGCGAAGGGGTGCACGCGTTCCTCACGGCTCTGGACCAGGAGTGGGCCCGCGCCTCGGCCGTCGCCCCCTTCGGTCCCGTCCACCGCTGGCGCACCGCCGTCGGGGCGATGAGGGATGCCGGATGGCCGGTCCGCGAGCCGGGTCGGTGGCGCCTCGGCGAGGTCACGGTGGACTGGTCGGCGGTCGCGCCGCGGGGCTAGCGTCGGCCGCAGTCGTGCGCCGCGGCGGGACGTGCGCCGCGGGAGGTGCGTCGGCGGGAACCGCGAGAAACGCCCTATGCACGGAGGAACGCCGGGTACGCGAGTTTCTCGGTGCAGAACGCGTTTCTCGTGCGAGACGACGCGGCGCCGAGCCGACCGCGGCTCAGATGCGCGGCAGGAGGTCGCGCGCCTCGCCGGAGGGCACTCCCACCGCGACCAGCAGGTCGACGGCCAGCGGCCGGAGGGCGGCGAGCAGGTTCAGCTCCCCCACCCCGCCGCCGGGGAGCAGGGCCGCCGGGTCCAGGCGCCGGGCGATCGCGGCCAGATACGCCCGCGCCTCCGGCTCGCGGTCGGCGTCGGCGAGGGCGTCGCGCACGAGGGAGGCGCCGCGGGCGAGCTCGGCCAGCAGGTCGGCGGGAACCGGACGGCTCTCGCCGTCGGCGCAGAGGTACGCCGCCCGACGGGCGATGACGCGGAGGTTCCGCGTGGCCAGGTCGAGGGCGGCCCGGGCGCGCTCGTGGCGCTGGAGCTCGCCGCGCTGCCGGCGCAGGAACGGCGAGATGCGCGCCACCTCGCGGCCGGACTCCAGCGACCCCGTCCACGCGTCGACGTACGTCTGCAGCGAGCGGGCGCGGTCGAGCCCGCGGTCGGCCCGGGCGCGGTCGCCGCGGCGCAGTGCCCGCACGATCGTCGACATCGCGGCATCCAGGGCGTCGAAGAGCTCGTCGGCGTCGCGCAGCTCGGTGCGCCGCAGGGTCCGCGGGATGAGCGCGGTCACGAGGAGCGCCGCCGCCCCGCCGACGATGCCATCGAGCAGACGGAGGAAGGGGGCGCCGCCCACGGCGATGAGGGCGATGAGCGACTGGACCACCGCGGCCAGCGCGAACCCCGGCTGGGGCGAGAGGAACCGGGCGACGATGAGGGTGAGGGTCATCGCGATCGCCAGCTGCCACCACCCGGCGCCGGCGAGCAGCAGCACGATCTCGGCGATGAGGATGCCGACGAGCATGCCCGCGACCGTCTCGGCCACCCGCCAGGGGCGGGCGTCCCGGACCAGGCCGAGGCTCGAGACGGTGACCGTCGCCGCGAGCAGCGGCGCCGGATGCCCGAGGACGAGATGCGCGAAGACGTACGCCGCGGTGGCCGCGACGACGATCTGCGCGACGGCCGGCGCGGACTCGCGCAGGCGCGCCAGGCGCCGGCGGAGGCTCGACCTCATGCGCGACCGCGGGACGACGACCCCGGAGGTCGTCGACCAGGTCTCGCCGTCGCTCATTCCGCGGCGCGGCGGCGTCCGAGACGCGGCAGGCGCGGGACCCCCGCGGTGGCGCCGGCGTCGGAGGGGACGACGGTCTCCTGCGCGGCGGCGATCACGCCGTCCGCGGTGTCGATCTCGAGGGTCACCCCCTCGGGGGCGTTCCGGCGGATCAGCGCCAGAGCGATGGGACCGTCCTCGTGGTGCACGGCGACCGACGTTATCGCCCCGACGACGGTGTCGCCCGCGCGGACCGCGTCGCCCCGGGACGGCAGGATGCTGTCGCTGCCGTCCAGCTGCAGGGCGACCACGCGCCGGGGAGGGTGGCCGAGGTTGTGCACCTTGGCGACGGTCTCCTGCCCGCGGTAGCAGCCCTTCGACAGGTGAACCGCGGTGCGCAGCCAGTCCATCTCGTGGGGCAGGAGGCGCTCGTCGGCGTCGACCGACAGACGCGGCCGCCAGGCGGCGACGCGCAGCGCCTCGACCGCCTCGCGACCGGCGAGGGACTGCTCCCCCGCGGCCGCGGCGGCGACGACACGGTCGAGCTCGGCGCGCTCGACGACGGCCTCCGCCCAGTCCCGGTCCGCCCCGGGGTGCGGCTCGACGCGGGCGTACGCCCACCCGCCCGGCGACACCTCGGGCCACGGGTCGACCCAGACGACGGCACGCCCCTCCGGCGCGACGGCGGACAGCGCCGACACGGCGTCGCGGGTGCCGCCGATCACGGCGAGCTCGTCCGAGCGGTCGCGCACCTCGACGCGCAGGCGGAAGCGCATGCGGGTCAGCCAGGCGGCGAGGGGCTCGGCATCCGTGGCATCCACGATCAGCCAGGCGGTCGCACCGTCGTCGACGAGCGCGGCGGCGTGCTCGACGCGCCCCTGCGGGTCCAGGATCAGCAGCTCGGTCGAGACGCCGGCCGGCAGGTGCGTCAGCGCCTGCGACGAGAGCGAGTCGAGCCAGCTGAGACGGTCCTCGCCGCCGACCGTGAGGACGCGACGGTCCGCGAGCGGGGCCAAGGCGGACCCGGATGCCAGGCGGCGCTGCTCCGTGAGAGGAGAGCCGACATGGCGGAGCCCGCCGTCGTCGTCGAGGACGGCGCCCGGGACCTCGGCGAGAGTGGCCACGGTCACTCCGCCCGGGCCAGGCGCGCGGAGGCGTGCGAGCCGAGCTCGCGGCCCAGGGCGGCGATGTCCCACGCCCACAGCAGGTGGTTGTCGACGAGGCCGTACATGCGCGTGGCCGCGACGTAGGGCTTGGCCCCGGCCGTGCGGACGACGGCATCCGTCGCGATGTCGATGCGCGGGCCCCGGACCTGTCCCAGGTACAGCTCCATGACGCCGTCCGAGTGCACGATGCTGACCTCGAGGTCGAAGCCGTTCTCGGCGTTGCGGAGCGCCTCGACGTCGTCGGCGGTCCGCGGGGCGGCCTCGGCGACAGCCGGCAGCAGCGCCGGGCCGGGGTCGGCATCGGTCGCGGGGCGGCCGAGACGCCAGTAGCCGATCTCGGACACCAGGGGGCGGCGCTGGTCGCCGTCGAGCAGCCAGGCGTGCGCCGAGTAGTTGAGGACGGGTCCGCCGTCGTGGCTAAAGCTCACGCGGTGCTGGAACTCCCCCGAATAGGAGCGGCCGTCGACCTCGTAGTCGATGACGCCCGTGCCCTCCCAGACGCCGATGAGCCAGGCGAGGGGGACGAGGTCGGAGGGGAGATCGGTCGGAAGCTCGATCACAGCGGGCCGCTCAGCGCTGGCCGCGGTAGAGGTTCTTGATCACCACTCCGGACACGAACACGATCGCCAGGGAGGCGAGACCGAGAAGTCCCACGAAGAACAGTTCGAGCGCGAGGAGATCCATGGGTCAACTCTAACCGGCGACGAGCATCGCCAGCCCGAAACCTGCCGTGATGAGTCCGAGGACGACGAGGGCGCCGAGCACGCTCGCCGCGACCCGCTGGATGAACGCCTGCGAACGGCCGTACCAGAGCTGCACGGCGAAGGCGACGATCACGCACACGCCCAGAGCCACGGTCGCCCACTGCGCCCGCCACTCGGACGGGACGAAGACGCCGACCGCGACGCCCAGGACCGCGGCGAGCACCCAGACCGCGACGACGCCGCCGACGGTGCGACGCGGGGCGAGGTCGGGGAAGGACATGGGCTCCATCCTGGCGCACGGCCGGCGGCGGCGCACGCCTCCACGCCGTCGTTGACAGCGGGAGCGAGCGTGCACTCTAAGATGGGCGGGACGCAGGCCGCACTCGGAGGTCCGTTTGGCACAGCTCCTCGTTCTCAGCTCCGCCCCCGGCGGCGGTCCCGTGCTGCCCGCGCTCGAACTCCTGAGCCACCGCGTCCGGCAGATCCCCGCCGAGCCCGCGCAGCTCGTCAACGCCCCGTCCGCGGACGTGGTGTTCGTCGACGCGCGCACCGACCTGGTGGGCGCGAAGTCGCTGTGCAAGATCCTCACCACGACCGGACTCGAGGCGCCCCTCGTCCTCGTCGTCACCGAGGGCGGGCTCACGGCCGTCTCCACCGACTGGGGCGTCGACGACGTCGTGCTCGTGGGCGCGGGCCCCGCCGAGATCGATGCGCGCGTGCGCCTCGCGATGGGCCGCCGCAGCGCCGACCAGGTCTCCACCCGCATCCAGACCTCCGGCATCACCATCGACGAGTCCTCCTACTCCGCCAAGGTGCACGGCAAGCCGCTCGACCTCACCTACAAGGAGTTCCAGCTCCTGCACTTCTTCGCCACGCACCCGTCGCGCGTCTTCACCCGCGAGCAGCTGCTCAGCGAGGTCTGGGGCTACGACTACTTCGGCGGCACCCGCACGGTCGACGTCCACGTCCGCCGTCTGCGCGCCAAGCTCGGCGACCTCGAGCAGCTCATCGGCACGGTGCGCAACGTCGGGTACCGCTTCAACGTGTACGAGGACGATCAGCCGCCGGTCCCCGCCACCACGGTCTGAGCCCCGCGGAACGCAACCGTTCACACGCGTGTCACCGACCCCTGTCATGATGTGGGGATGATCGAACACGACGTGCTCGACGCGGGCCTGGGCGACGCGGACGACGACGATTTCGACGAGGCCGTGGAGGCCGAGGACGACCAGCTACCCGACCACCGGTACCTCGACCGCGAGATCAGCTGGCTGTCCTTCAACCAGCGCGTCCTGGAGCTCGCCGAGGATCCCACGATCCCGGTGCTCGAGCGGGCCAACTTCCTCGCCATCTTCGCCAGCAACCTCGACGAGTTCTTCATGGTGCGCGTCGCCGGCCTGAAGCGGCGCATCGTCACCGGCCTCGCCGTGCCCACGAACGTCGGCCGGGCGCCGCAGGACGTGCTCGCCGACATCTCGGCCGAGGCGCACCGCCTGCAGCTGCGCCACGCCGCCGCGTGGACCGACATGGTCCGGCCCGCCCTGGCCGAGGCCGGCATCGAGGTCGTGTCGTGGGGGTCGCTGGCGGCATCCGTCCAGGAGAAGCTGACGGAGTACTTCCAGCGCAACGTGTTCCCGGTGCTGATGCCGCTCGCCGTCGACCCGGCGCACCCGTTCCCCTACATCTCGGGGCTGTCGCTGAACCTCGCGATCCGCATCCGGAACGCCCGCACCGGCCGCCAGGAGTTCGCCCGCCTCAAGGTGCCGCCGATGCTGCCCCGCTTCGTCGAGGTCTCCGGCGACGGCCCGGGCGTGCGCTACCTGCCGCTCGAGGAGCTCATCTCCAACCACCTCGGCGACCTCTTCCCGGGCATGGAGGTGCTGGATCACCACGCGTTCCGCCTCACCCGCAACGAGGACGTCACGGTCGAGGAGGACGAGACCGAGAACCTCATCCAGGCGCTCGAGGCCGAACTGCTCCGCCGCCGGTTCGGGCCGCCCATCCGTCTCGAGATCACCGATGACATGGACGACCTCACGCGCGACCTGCTGCTGAGCGAGCTCGACATCACCGAGCAGGAGGTCTACCGGCTGCCGGGCGCCCTCGACCTGCGCGGGCTGTTCGACCTGTCGCGCATCGAGCGTCCCGACCTGCGCTACCCCCCGCACGTGCCCAAGACGGCGCTGCCCTTCCAGCCGCCCGAGCAGAACGGGCGCGCCGACATCTTCGGGGCCATCCGCAAGGGCGACGTGCTCGTCCACCACCCGTACGAGTCCTTCGCGACGAGCGTGCAGGCGTTCCTGGAGCAGGCCGCCAAGGACCCGCATGTGCTCGCCATCAAGCAGACGCTGTACCGCACCTCGGGCGACAGCCCGATCGTGCAGGCCCTCATCGACGCCGCCGAGGCCGGCAAGCAGGTCCTCGCGCTCGTCGAGGTGAAGGCGCGCTTCGACGAGGCGAACAACATCGTCTGGGCGCGCAAGCTCGAGAAGGCCGGCGTCCACGTCGTGTACGGCCTCGTCGGGTTGAAGACGCACTGCAAGCTCGCGCTCGTCATCCGCGAGGAGGACGGCGTGCTGCGCCACTACAGCCACGTCGGCACGGGCAACTACAACCCGAAGACCAGCCGCATCTACGAGGACTTCGGTCTGTTCACGGTCGATGACCAGGTGGGCCGCGACCTCACCCGCCTGTTCAACGAGCTCAGCGGCTACGCGATCGAGAAGAAGTTCAAGCGCCTCCTCGTCGCTCCCCTCCACCTGCGCAAGGGACTGCTGCGCCACATCGACAAGGAGCGCCGCAACGCGTTGGCCGGCAAGCCCTCCGGCGTGCGGATCAAGGTCAACTCGATGGTCGACGAGCAGATCATCGACGCGCTGTACCGGGCGAGCCAGGCGGGCGTGCCGGTCGAGGTCTGGGTGCGCGGCATCTGCTCCATCAAGCCCGGTGTGCCCGGGATGAGCGAGAACATCACCGTCCGCTCCATCCTCGGTCGCTACCTCGAGCACTCGCGCATCTTCGCATTCGCGAACGACGGCGACCCGCAGGTCTACATCGGCAGCGCCGACATGATGCACCGCAACCTCGACCGCCGCGTCGAGGCGCTCGTGCGCGTCGTGGACGAGCGCCAGGTCGGCGACCTGAACGCGCTGTTCGACCTGGCGATGAGCGAGGAGACGAGCTCGTGGCACCTGCGCTCGGACGGCGAGTGGGTGCGGCACAGCGTGCAGGCCGACGGGACCCCCCTGATCGACCTGCAGGAGCACACCATGACGCGGATCCAGCGCAAGCGTCGCGCCCGGGCGGTCCGGTGAGCGAAACCGCCGTCTACGCCGCCGGGGGCGTGGTCTGGCGCGTCGTCGACGACAAGCTGCGGGTGCTGCTGATCCATCGGACCAAGTACCGGGACGTCACCCTGCCCAAGGGCAAGGTCGACCCGGGCGAGACGCTGGCCGAGACGGCGGTGCGCGAGATCCGCGAGGAGACCGGGATCGCCGTGGCGCTCGGCGTGCCCGTCGGGGTGTCGCGCTACCGCCTCCCCAGCTCCCGGACGAAGGTCGTGCACTACTGGGCGGCGGAGGCGACGGAGGCCGCCGTCCGCGCGTCGACCTTCGTGCCGAACAAGGAGATCGCGGCGATCGAATGGGTCGGGCTGAAGAAGGCGCGCAAGCACCTCAGCTACCCGGTGGACATCGAGATCCTCGACGAGTTCGTGCGGCTCGTGGACGAGAACGCTCTTCCCACCTTCCCCGTGGTGGTGCTGCGGCACGCGAAGGCGAAGTCGCGCGAGGACTGGAAGGGTCCGGATGCCGCCCGCCCGCTCAGCCCGCGCGGCGTCCGACAGGCGCGGGCCATCGTCGGCCCCCTGCGCGCGTTCGGTGTCCGCCGCATCGTCTCGAGCCCCGCGGACCGCTGCGTCGAGACGGCCGCGCCGCTCGCCGAGGCCCTGCATCAGCGCGTGGACCTGTGCCGCGCCATCAGTCAGGACGACTGGGAGGTGGGGCGCAGCGACGCCCGCGCGGTGGTCGGCGAGCGGGTCCGGGCGCGCAAGCCCGTCGTCCTGGTGAGCCACGGCCCCGTGCTCCCCGACATCATGAACGAGCTGGCCCTGGCCACCGGCACGATGCGCGGGTCCTACCTGGGCAGTTCGGCGGCCCTGGAGACGGCGGCGTTCTCGGTGGTGCACATCCCCGTGGAGCACCCCGGCTCCGGGATCGTCGCCATCGAGACGCACGAGCCGCGGGTGTGACGGGCGGGCCGCGCCGGTTCCCCTCGGAGGTGCGGGTCGCGTGGGCGGCCCGGACGGACGGGATGCCACGGCGCGACGCCGCCGCCGACCTCCTCGGCGGTCTGCTGCCCGGCGCCGTGGTCGTGCGACGCTGCGCCCGCTGCGGGAGCACGGCCCACGGCCGGCCGCTCGTCGTCGGCGGTCGCCACGTCGTGTCGGTGTCGTACACGGACCGGTGGGTCGTCGCCGCGGTCGCGCCGTCGTCCTTCGCCACGGCTCTGGGGGTCGACGCGGTGACGGTGACCTCTGCTCCCGTCGGTGTGGACCGGGTGCTCGCCGCAGGGGCGGACCACCGCGGGTGGGCGCGTGTCGAGGCGGCGCTCAAGGCCGACGGGCGCGGGCTCGCCGTCGCGCCCGCGCACGTGACCATCGAGAACGAGCCCGACGGGTTCATCGCGAGGGTGGGCACGGCTGTCTTTCACGGCTGGGATGCTCCGGCGCCGGACGGGGTCGTCGTGTCGCTCGCCGTCCGGCTGTCGTCGCGGCGCTGATCACCGGCCGCGCCGGCGCCATAAGGGGGACACCTGTCCTCCCCATTCGGAGGAGGTGTCGCGTCATCCACCAGTGGCCGGCATCCGGCGCGCCTCGGGATGCCGGCGTCGGCGGAGCAGCAGGAACGGGCGTCGGCGCCAGGGGCGGCCCCGGAAGCGGGACAGGAACCGGCGCCCGACGGCGCACCCGGCGCCACCGACGGTACCCAGGCTGCCCAGGCTGCCCAGGCTGCTCAGGCGGAAACCCGTACCGCCGACCAGATCCGGGCGGACGTTCTCACCGACCTCCTGCTCACCGCTGCCCCCGCGATCGATCCGACACGGACCGACGACGGACCGGGCACCCTCGGCGCCATACGGGCGAGGATCCAGGTCGTCGTTCCGGCGCTGTCGGTGCTGAACCCGGACGACGAGAATCGCGACCCCGCCCAGCTGATCGGACACGGCCCCATCGGCATCGGCCTCGCGAAACAGCTGGCCGTGGCGACACCCGTCCCGTGGGATCGCGTAATCACCCACCCGATCACCGGCGCCGTCCTGAGAACCGACACGTATCACCGCACCGCCGCGATCGACCAGCACGTCCGTGCAAGGGACCGCCATTGTCGGATGCCCGGCTGCGCCCTCCCCGCGGTCTCCTGCGAAGTCGATCACACGCGCGACCATGCCCTGGGCGGCCCCACCGACGTCGGCAACCTGGCGACGTTGTGTCAGCGCCACCACTCCATGAAGCAGTTCACGGACTGGACCGTCGAACAGGTGGGCGGCGGTGTGCTCCGGTGGGTCTCCCCGGCCGGCGTGGAGTACATCGACGAACCGCCCGCCTATGCGCCCACCGTGCGATTCGCGCCGGATGACCCTGTCCCGCCGGGCGGCCCTCCTGACGACGAACCCCCGAGCTGGGCGCACCCGTGACATCCAGCCCGGACGTCCCTCAGCGGGCGCGAGCGACGAAGATCATCAGCCGATCGTCCGGCCGGAGCGGCCGACCGGTCCAATCGCCGTGCACAGCCTCGACCTCGAAACCCGCCACCCGGAGATCGGACTCGACCTCGTGGCGCGAACGGAACACCAGCGTCTGCGTCTCGGTGTGCGGTCCCCCGCCCTCACCGAAGTCCGTGTACGCCGTGAACCGCACACGACGCTCGTCGACGGCATCGACCGTCATCCACTCCGACACCCGGCCCCGCGACGTCTCGCGGTCGTGGCAGCCCGCTGTCGCCCACGACTCCCACTCCCGCACGCCGGGGTTCCGCGTCTCGAAAGCAAGCACCGCACCGGCGCGAAGACGGTCACGTACGTCTCGCAGGGTCCGCGTCCATGCGCCGTCGTCGATGTGCTGAGCGACATTGCCGGTCATCAGCGCGAGGTCGAACACGCGCGCGGGGATCGCGCCACTGTCGCCGTGCACCCACTGCACCGCCTCCGCACCGTCCCGACGGCGCGCGAAGGCGAGCATGGATGCCGACGGGTCGACCCCGACCACCCGCCGTCCGCCGACGGCCAAGGTGACCGTCAGCAGGCCCGTGCCGCACCCGAGGTCGACGACCGCGTCCGCCCGCTCCGATGCCGCCAACCTCCGGTAGAAGTCGTGATCGGGTCCGTCGGGATTGTCCTCGTCGTAGAGGTCGACGACGCGCGGATCGTAGTCCGACACAGGGGTCACGACCCCCCGTGCAGGGCGGGCAGCTCCCGCCGATCGATCCACGCCGACAGCAGCTCCGCGGCATCCGCTCCCCCGGCCTGTGCCACGGCGGCGCGGAAGTCGTCCGTCGTGACGAGGCCATGGCGGTGATCGCGCGCCCAGTCGCGCAGCAGCGCGGCGAAGACGTCGGCGCCGAGGTGCCCGCGCAACGCGTACAAGGTCAGCGCCCCGCGCTTGTAGACGCGGTCGTCGAACATGTCGTCCGGTCCCGGATCGCTGAGCAGCAGACCGGCGGGCTGAGCCGCGACACGGGCGTAGTGTTCGGCCGCGCACGCGTCGATCGTGGGACCACCGGATGCCTCCGACCACACCCACTCCGCGAAGCAGGCGAAGCCCTCGTTGAGCCAGATGTCGCTCCATCGCGCCAGGCCGACGCTGTTGCCGAACCACTGGTGCGCCAGCTCGTGGGCGATGAGACGCTGCGCGGCCGGGACGAGGTGGTTCATGCCGAACACCGCGAGCCCCTGGGCCTCGAGGGGGATCTCGAGCTCGTCGGCCGTCACCACGAGCGCGCACGCCTCCTGCGGGTACGGCCCGAAGGTTCCGTCGAACAGACGCAGCATGTCCGGCACGGCGCGGAACGCCCGGTCGGCGGCCGCGGCGAGCGCGGGCGGCGCGGTCACCGTCACCGGCGGCACCGCCGCTGTGCCGGTTTCGGCGTCCGCCGCTGTGCCGGTTCCGGCGTCCGCCGCGGTTCCGGTCCCGGCGAGCGGGGTCGTGCGGTAGCGGCCGATGTGCACGGCGGCCAGGTAGGTCGCGGTGGGCACGTCGCTGGTGAAGGTCGTGGTCGTGCGCCCGCCGCTGCGGACGGTGCGGCCGGCCGCCCCGGTCGCCATGACGGCGTACCCGTCGTCGACGGTGATCTCCATTCGCATGCGCGCGCGGTCGTCGGGGCGGTCGTTGCAGGGGAACCACGTCGGCGCGCCCGTCGGCTGCCCGGCGACGAGGGCGCCGTCGGTCAGCTCCTCCCACCCGACGGTTCCCCACCGCGAGCGGCGCGGCGACGGGGCGCCGGCGTACGTCAGCTCGACGGTGAACCTCTCCCCCGCGACGACGGTCCGCGGCAGCGCGACACGGACGGCGTTCCGCCCCTGCACGTGGCGCGCCGCCCGCCCGTCGACCCGTGCCCGGGACACGCGCAGACCGACGAGGTCGAACGCCACGCCGGCGGCATCCGTCCGGGCCACCGCCTCGATGACGGCCGTGCCCTCCAGCCGGTTGGTGCGCACGCGATACGACAGCCGCAGGTCGTACGACTCCACGGCGTACGTGCGATCGCCGCTCTGCGGGGCGTACGGATCGGCGCCCGTCACGAGGTGGACTGGTAGGCGCGCACCTTGACCGCACGCCACGGGCCGATGGGGTTGCCGCTCCAGCGTGAACCCACGGGGACGGTCTCGCCGCGCATCACCAGGGAGGCGGGGCCGACGGTCGCGTGCGCGCCGAGGGTCGAGGCGGGCAGCACGACGCTGTGGGGACCGAGGGTGGCCCCGGCCTCCAGTTCGACGGTGTCCATGCTCATGATTCGATCATGGAAGAGGTGGGTCTGCACGACGCACCCGCGGTTGACCGTCGAAGCTGCGCCGAGGGTCACCAGATCCGGCTCGGGCAGCCAGTAGCTCTCGCACCACACCCCGGCGCCGATGCGCGCCCCCAGCGACCGCAGCCACACGGCGAGTGCGGGCGTGCCGGACGCGGCGCGGGCGAACCACGGCGCCGCGACCATCTCGGTGAACGTGTCCGACACCTCGGTCCGCCACACGAAGCTGGACCACAGCGGCTGCTCGCCCGCGCGGATGACGCCCACGATCGTCCACTTGGCCGCCGTCGACACCGCTGCGGCCACCGCGCCCGCCGCGAGCATGACCACGCCGGACAGCAGCAGGGCCCACAGCGGACCGGGACCCTCCCACAAGGCGGCGAGCGCGAAGAGCACGCCGAGCCCGATCGCGCACGTGACGACGACGGGGACGATCCGGCACAGCTCCCACATCGTCCGGGCGATGCGCAGCCCGGCGCGGGGACGGTAGGTGCGCGACTCGTCGCCCTCCGCCGAGAGCCGCCGCAGACGCACGGCCGGGGAGCCGAGCCAGGACGACCCCGGCTTCGCCTTCGCCGGCGCCGCGGACAGCACGGCGACGAGGCCGTCGCGCGGCACGCGGTGCCCGGGCGCCGCCATGCCCGAGTTGCCGAGGAACGCGCGCTTGCCGATGCGGACCGGCCCGAGCCGCATCCATCCCGCGCGCAGCTCGTACGAGGCGACCATCGTGTCGTCCGCGAGGAACGCCCCGTCCTCGATGCGCGTCATCGAGGGGATCAGCAGGACCGTGGATGCCTCGACGTCGCGGCCGACGCGCGCGCCCAGCATCCGCAGCCACACGGGGGTGAAGAGGCTGGAGTACAGCGGGAAGAGGAGGGTGCGGGCGGCATCCAGGAGTCTCTCGATCGTCCATGCCTGCCACGCGATGCGGCTGCGGACGGGGTGGGTGCCCTCGGCGAGACCCCGCGAGAACACGCGGACGAGCAGGACGACGGATGCCGCGAACACGAGCCCCGTGACGAGGACGCCCGGGACGAGCCAGGCCAGGGCGGCGAGGGCGGCCGCCCCGAGGCTGTCCGCGCCGCGCATCCCCTGCGCGACGACGAGACCGCCGACGGTGAACGACGCCAGCGGCAGCAGCGCGAGGAGGATCGCCGAGCCGGCGTACGCGTACAGCCAGCGGGTCGGCGCGGGCGGTCGCTGATCCGGCCACCCCTTCGCGGTCCCGCCGACCCGGACGGCGGGCGAGCCCGCCCAGGACTGGTCCGCCTTCGCCCGGCCGAACACGGCGGACCCCGGGGCGATCTCGGCGCGACGGCCGATACGCGTGCCGGGGGCGAGCGTCGACCGGGCCCCGATCGCGGCCTCCGCCCCGATGCGCACCTCGCCGATGCGCACCTGGTCGCCGTCGATCCACCATCCGGTGAGGTCCACCTCGGGCTCGATCGATGCGCCGTCGCCGATCTCGAGCATGCCGGTCACCGGCGGCAGGGCGTGGAGGTCGACGTTCCGGCCGATCCGCGCGCCGAGTGCCCGCGCGTAGTACGACACCCAGGGCGCACCGGCGAGGCCGACGGCATCCACCTGGTCCCCGATCTGCTCGGCGAGCCAGAGCCGGATGTGCACCCCGCCGCCGCGGGGGTAGTCGCCGGGGCGGACGCCCCGCAGCAGCACACGGGCGGCGACGACGGCGATCGCCATGCGGCCGAACGGCGTCGCGAAGACGAGGAGCGCGCCGACGAGCACGGGCCACGGCACCGCGGGGAGCACCTCGAACCCCGGGACGAGTCGGAGGAGAGCGGATGCCGTGAGCAGATACAGCAGCCACCGGACGCCGGAGAGGATGAACAGCGGCGCGCCGAGCAGGGTCTGCACGACCTGGGTCGCCCGCGGGGTCGGCGCGGCGCGGTGGAACTCGACGTCGACGTCGTCCCGCAGCTGCGGACCGAGGGCCGTGGCCATCGCGCCCAGGCGCGGGACGTCGTAGATGTCGGCGACGGAGAACTCGGGCACCCGCGCGCGGATGCGCGAGACGAGCTGAGCCGCGGCGAGCGACCCGCCGCCCAGGTCGAAGAAGTCGGCGCGGCGGTCGGCGACGGGCTGGCCGAGCACGGCCTGCCACTGCTCCGCCAGCCAGGACTCGGCGGCGGAGAAGTCGGTCGCGACGGGGGCGTCGACGCCCGGCAGCGGCCAGGGCAGGGCGGCGCGGTCGACCTTGCCGGACGTGCGCACGGGTAGCTCGTCGACGACGGCCAGCAGGGGGATGGTCGCGGCGGGCAGACGGTCGGCGAGCGCGGCGCGGGCCGCATGACGGTCGAGCGCGGTGTCGGCATCCATCACCAGGTATCCGACGAGGACGGGGACCCCCGCGTCGGTCGTGCGCACCGCGACGGTGGCCGCCGCGACGTCGGGGAGGTCCTGGAGCGCCGCCTCCACCTCGCCGAGCTCGATGCGGCGGCCGCCGACCTTGACCTGGTCGTCGGCACGCCCCTGGAACACGAGCCCCTCGGGGTCGAAGCGGACGAGGTCGCCCGAACGGTAGGCCCGCTCCCACCCGAGGGTCGGCATCGGCGCGTACTTCTCGGCGTCCTTGGCCGGGTCGAGGTAGCGGGCCAGGCCCACCCCGCCGATGATAAGCTCCCCGGTCCCCCCGGGTGCGACGCGGTGTCCGTCGGCGTCGACGACGGCGAGGGCCCACCCGTCGAGCGGGAGTCCGATGCGCACCGGCGTGCTCCCGTCGAGCGGGGCGGCGCACGCCACCACCGTCGCCTCGGTGGGGCCGTACGTGTTCCAGACCTCCCGGCCGTCCGAGGCGAGGCGCGCGGCCAGCTCGGGCGGGCACGCCTCGCCGCCGAAGATGAGCAGGCGCACGTTCTCGATCGCCGCGGCCGGCCACATCGCCGCGAGCGTCGGCACGGTCGAGACCACCGTGATCCCCTGCCGCAGCAGCCATGGAGCCAGATCCTCCCCGGACCGGACGAGCGAGCGCGGGGCCGGCACGAGGCAGGCGCCGTGTCCCCACGCGAGCCACATCTCCTCGCACGAGGCGTCGAACGCCACGGACAGCCCGGCCAGCACGCGGTCGCCCGGCCCGAGCGGCTCGGCCTGCACGAACAGACGCGCCTCGGCGTCCACGAACGCCGCCGCCGACCGGTGCGACACCGCGACGCCCTTCGGCGTGCCCGTCGAGCCGGAGGTGAAGATGACCCATGCGTCGTCGTCCAGGCCGGGAGGCGGGACCACGGGAGTGGCGTTCGTGCGCGGGTGCGGGACCTCCCCGTCGTAGAGACGGACGAGCCCCTCCCCGTCCTCCCGCGGCAGGTACTCGCCCTCGCCCCCGACGATCCCGCGGACACCCGCCTCCGCGAACACCACGCGAGCGCGCTCGTCCGGGTCGTCGACGTCGACCGGCACGTAGGCCGCCCCCGCCGCGAGGACGCCGAGGATCGACACGTACAGCTCCTTCGACCCCGACGGCATCCGGATGCCCACCCGGTCGCCGCGCCGGACGCCCGCCGCATGCAGGACGCCCGCCGTTCGCCACACGCGCGCGAGCAGCTCGCGATAGCTGAGGGCCCCGGAGCCGTCGTCCACGGCGGAGGCCTCGGGATGCCGCCCGGCGACATCGGTCAGGATGTCGATGAGCGTGCGCGGGGGCGGGGCGTCGCCGGTGCGATCGAGCGGCGCCTGCGCGTTCTCAGCGGAAGTCGTCACGGTCGCGAAGCGTATACCGCCCAGGGAAACACCCCGGTCGGGCGGTCGTCGTTCACCGTCCGTTCACCCGTGCAGCGCACTCTCGTAAGAGTCGATGTTTAGCGTTCCGGGCGAACCCTGCACCGGGTTCGACACAGCTCCCGACAAACCCCGAAGGACTCCCATCGTGAAGATCTCCCGCTTCGCCCAGCTCGGCGCGCTCTCCGCCGTCGCCGCCCTCACCCTGGCCGGCTGCGCCGCGAACGAAGGCGGTACCGGCGGCGGCGCCGAGAGCGGCGACTCCGGCTCCTCGCTGTCCGGCGAGGTCGCGAGCGGCGGCGCGTCGTCGCAGGAGGTGGCGGTCCAGGCCTGGACCGCGGGCTTCCAGACCGCGAACCCCGACGTGACCATCACCTACGACCCCTCGGGCTCGGGTGCCGGTCGCGAGTCGTTCCAGGCGGGCGCGTTCCCGTTCATCGGCTCCGACCGCGCGTTCAACGACGAGGAGATCGCCGCGGGCGGCTTCGGCGCCTGCGCCGACGGCACCAACATCGTCGAGCTCCCCACCTACATCTCCCCGATCGCCGTCATCTTCAACCTCGAGGGCGTCGACTCGCTGAACCTGGACGCGGCCACCGTCGCGGGCCTGTTCGCCGGCACCATCACCACCTGGAACGACCCCGCGATCGCCGCCACCAACCCCGGCGTCAGCCTCCCCGACCTGGCCGTGACCCCGGTCCACCGTCAGGACGACTCGGGCACGACCGAGAACTTCACCGACTACCTCTTCCAGGCCGCCCCGTCGGTGTGGACCTCGGAGCCCGACGGCGAGTGGCCGCTGTCCTCCGGTGAGGCCGCCAACGGCACCTCCGGCGTCGTCTCCGCCGTCGCCGGCGCGAACGGCACCATCGGCTACGCGGACGCCTCGCGCGCCGCGCAGGAGGGCCTGTCGACCGTCGCGATCGGCGTCGGCGACGAGTTCGTGTCGTACTCCCCCGAGGCCGCCGCCGCGATCGTCGACGAGTCGCCGTTCGTCGAGGGCCGCGCCGAGGGCGACCTCGCCATCGAGCTGGAGCGCACCTCGCAGGAGTCGGGCGTCTACCCCATCGTCCTCATCAGCTACATGATCGCCTGCGAGGAGTACGCCGACGCGTCCTCCGCGCCGATCGTGAAGTCCTTCCTGGAGTACGTCGCCAGCGAGGAGGGCCAGCAGGCCGCCGCCGACGCCGCCGGCAGCGCCCCGATCAGCGACTCGCTCCGCGAGCGCGTGAACGCCGCGATCGACCTGATCGTCGCCGAGTAAGAACATCCGGATGCCCGGTCCGATGCCCCACGGCATCGGACCGGGTTTCCGTCCGTTTCCGACCCGAGACAGGAAGTCATGACCACCACCACGGCTCCGGCACCCGAGAAGCCGAAGCAACGCCCCGGAGATCGCGTCTTCTCCGGCACGGCCCTGTTCGCAGGGTCCATGATCCTCGTCACCCTCGCCGCGGTGACCATCTTCCTCGTCGTCCAGTCCATCCCCGGCTTCACCGCCACCAGCGAGAACGCGTCGATCCTGAGCGCCGACTTCTGGTCCTACGTCGGCCCGCTGGCGTTCGGCACGATCTGGGCGTCGATCCTCGCGCTCGTGATGGCCGTGCCGCTGTCCGTGTGCGTGGCCCTCTTCATCTCGCACTACGCCCCCCGCCGCCTGGCGCAGGGCCTCGGGTACATCGTCGACCTCCTGGCGGCCGTGCCGTCGGTGGTCTTCGGCCTCTGGGGCATCCTCACTCTCGCCCCGGCCATCCAGCCGGTCTACGCGTGGCTGAACGCCAACGCGGGCTGGTTCCCGCTGTTCTCCGGGACGGTGTCGGCGACCGGCCGCACCATCCTGACCGCCGCCGTGGTGCTGGCCGTCATGATCACGCCCATCATCACCGCCATCTGCCGTGAGATCTTCCTGCAGACCCCGGTGCTCCACGAAGAGGCCGCCCTGGCGCTCGGTGCCACCCGGTGGGAGATGATCCGCATGGCGGTGTTCCCCTTCGGCCGCAGCGGCATCGTCTCCGCGTCGATGCTCGGCCTCGGCCGCGCCCTCGGCGAGACCATGGCGGTGGCCCTGGTCCTGTCGGCATCCGGAGTCGTCTCCCTCCAGCTCTTCACCTCGGAGAACCCGAGCACCATCCCGGCGAACATCGCGCTGACCTTCCCCGAGGCCTACGGCTTCAACGTCAACGTCCTCATCGCCACCGGCCTCGTCCTGTTCGTCGTCACCTTCGCGGTCAATGCGCTGGCGCGCTACATCGTCAGCCGCCGCAAGGAATTCTCAGGAGCCAACTGACATGACCGCGACCTCCACCGCTCCCCGGACCACGACGCCGCCCGCCCCGGTCGCCTCCGGCAACAGCCTCACCAGCGGACGCATCCCCACGTGGGGTCCCTGGGCCGTCCTGGCCGGGAGCGCCGCCCTCAGCGGCGCCCTGTTCGGGATCATGTCGCTCGCCCCGGGCGGATTGTTCAACATCGCCGGATGGGCCGTCCTCGCCGCCGTCGTCTACCTCGTCCTCATCACGGTCACCTCGACCCTGATCGAGGGTCGCCGCAAGGGCATGGACCGCCTGGTCACGGGTGTCGTCGTCATCGCCTTCGCGATCGCGATGGTTCCGCTCGTCTCCGTCGCCGTCACCGTCATCACGAACGGCGTCGCCGGCATCAGCGGGCAGTTCTTCAGCTCGTCGATGCGCAACGTGGTCGGCGAGGGCGGCGGTGCGCTGCACGCCATCATCGGCACGCTGATGATCACGCTCGCGGCGGCGGTCATCTCGATCCCGATCGGCATCTTCACCGCGATCTACCTGATCGAGTACGGCCAGGGCAAGCGCCTGGCCCAGGCCATCACGTTCCTCGTGGACGTCATGACCGGCATCCCCTCGATCGTCGCCGGCCTCTTCGCCTACGCCCTCTTCGCGCTCATCTTCGGGCCCGGCATCCGCATGGGCATCATGGGCGCCATTGCCCTGTCGGTGCTCATGATCCCGGTTGTCGTCCGCTCCACCGAAGAGATGCTGCGACTGGTCCCGAACGAGCTGCGCGAGGCCTCCTACGCCCTCGGCGTGCCGAAGTGGCTGACGATCAGCAAGGTCGTCCTGCCGACCGCGCTGGCCGGCATCACGACGGGCGTCATGCTGTCGATCTCGCGCGTCATCGGCGAGACCGCTCCCCTGCTCCTCACCGCGGGAGTGGCGACGTCGATGAACTACGACCTCTTCGGCGGCCGCATGATGACCCTGCCGGTTTTCGCCTACTCGCAGTACATGAACCAGGGCATCCCCGCCTCGGCCTTCGTCGACCGCGCCTGGGGCGCCGCCCTCGTGCTCATCGTCATCGTCATGGTGCTGAACCTCGTCGCGCGGACCGTGGCGAAGGTCTTCTCCCCCAAGCTCGGCCGCTGACCCGAAAGAAAAGAACCCCGTGTCCAAGAGCATCGAAGTCAACGACCTCAACGTCTACTACAGCGACTTCCTCGCCGTCGAAGGCGTCTCCCTCGACATCGAACCCCGCAGCGTCACCGCCTTCATCGGCCCCTCCGGCTGCGGCAAGTCGACGTTCCTCCGCACCCTCAACCGCATGCACGAGGTCATCCCCGGCGCCCGCGTCGAGGGCTCCGTCCTCCTCGACGGCGACGACCTCTACGGCGCCGGTGTCGACCCGGTGCTCGTGCGCCGTCAGGTCGGCATGGTCTTCCAGCGCCCGAACCCGTTCCCGACGATGTCGATCCGCGAGAACGTGCTGGCCGGCGTCAAGCTGAACAACCGTCGCATCTCCAAGTCGGACGCCGACGCGCTCGTCGAGAAGTCGCTCAAGGGCGCCAACCTCTGGAACGAGGTCAAGGACCGTCTCGACAAGCCCGGCTCCGGCCTCTCCGGCGGACAGCAGCAGCGTCTGTGCATCGCCCGCGCGATCGCCGTCTCGCCCGACGTCATCCTGATGGACGAGCCCTGCTCGGCGCTCGACCCGATCTCGACCTACGCGATCGAGGAGCTGATCGGCGAGCTGAAGAACGACTACACCGTCGTCATCGTCACCCACAACATGCAGCAGGCCTCGCGCGTCAGCGACAAGACGGCCTTCTTCAACATCGCCGGCACCGGCAAGCCGGGCAAGCTCATCGAGTACAACGACACCTCGACGATCTTCACCACCCCCGCCGTGCAGGCCACCGAGGACTACGTCTCCGGCCGCTTCGGGTGATTCCCGACGCGTGTTCGAAGGGCTCCCGCTGCGGCGGGGGCCCTTCCGCGTTCTCCGGACCGATGGATGCCGCCACCCCCGGCCCCGCCGAGAGAGCTCAGTCGCGCGGCGTCAGCAGGTAGCGGTTGATCTCGTCGGTGAAAGCGGCGTCGATCGCCTTCTCCGCGCCGTCGACCGCCGAGACCGGCGCCGCCAGCCGGACGCTGGAGAGCAGCCACGCGCTGTTCGACCGGGCGAGGTCGTCCGCCGCGACCGTCTCGTACGCCGTCTCGAACCCGCGCTCCTCGAGGTGGGCGAAGAGGCTGAGCTGGGTCGTGCCGTGCAGGATGCCGGCGTTCGGCGCGGGCGTGACGAAACGGTCGCCGAACCGCAGCACGACGGAGGCCGTCGGCGCCTCCAGCACGAAGCCGTCCGTCGAGACGAACACCGCATCGTCCGCCCCGCGGCGCTTGGCCTCGCGGATCGCCGCCATGTTCACCGCGTACGACAGCGTCTTGGCGCCCAGAAGCAGCCACGGCGCCCGCGCGGGCACGTCCAGCGCGTAGCCGCGGTCGAGCAGGGCGATGCGCACGCCCTCGCGCCGCACACGGGAGTTGTCGGGTGCCGGGGCGAGCGTGACCCATGCCGTCGGCGCCGGACCGTGCTCCACGCCTCGGCTCAGGATGAGCTTGATGACGCTCTCCCCCGGGTCCGCCTCGGCGGCGACCCGCTCCACGGCCGCGCGCCACTGCGCGAGGTTCGGCGTCGGGAGGTCGCAGAGCCGCGCCGAATGCGCGAGACGGTCGAGGTGGGGGCCGACCTCCTGCGGGTGCCCGTCGACGACGCCGATGGACTCGAAGATCCCGTCGCCGCGTTGGGTGCTCAGCTCCCCGACGCTCAGCGCCGGGGCGTTCGGATCGATGACGGTGAACGTGTCGGTGAAGTCGGAGCGGGGATCCGTGGATGCCGCGGGGTCGATCACGAGCGCGAAACGCCAAGCCATGCAGCGAGCCTACGCCGCCGCACCGACACGCCCGGACGTTGTCAACGGGGGTGCCGGGAGGAATACCCGGGGCGGGCTCTTGTTACACTCGTATAGCCGGGCCGCAGTAACCCCGGGCTCCATCTTCTGCCGCTATGAGCGGCCTTGCGCCGAGAGGCGTTCTGCGGTCCGGCACTTACTTCTTCCGGCGTCCGTTCATCGACGAGGGGATGCCACGGGCGCGGCATCCCTTCTGCTCGCCCCGTCAGCGCGGGCCGCCTCGCTCGCCCGGTCAGCGCGGGCCGCGTCGCTCGCGCGGTCAGCGCGTACTTCGTCGCTCGCCCCGTCAGCGCGGGCCGACGCCCGGCTCGCTCACGTCAGCGCGTCGCGTCGCCACAGGGCCGCCGACGCGGCGAGGTCCTCCGCGTAGGTGGACAGTCGCAGCGCACGGGTGGTCAGAGCCGAGGCGCGCTCGGACTCGGTGCTCTCGTAGTCGTCGGCCAGATGGGTCGAGCCGGACGCCTGGACGCGGCAGAACGCCGCCGCGCGATCCAGGGCCACCGCGAAGTCGCCCTCGAACAATCCGCGGAGGATCGTGTCGATGAGCTGCACCAGCTCCTCCGGCCCCGCCGGCGCGGGGGCTCCGGCGACCACGGCATCGACCGTCGACATCTCTACCCGTCCGCGCTCGTAGAGCAGGGCGGCGGTCTGCGGGTCGTCGTGGATCATGAGCTGCAGCAGATACAGCCGCCACAGCGCGCCGGGGAGCGATCGCGCCGGGGACCGGGACCACAGCTCCGCGATGTCGTCGATGCCGTGGTCGGCGGTGAACTGCACGAGGCGCTCGACCACGTCCGCCGTGGGGTCCTCCCGCACACGCGAGAGCAGCGCCTGCGCCGTGCTGTGCGCGACCCGCGAGACCTCGGCGGGGTCCTCCGCGGCGAAGAGGCGGTCGAACAGCTCCGCCGGGCGACGGATCGGCTTGTGGAACTCGCGAGAGGCATCGCTCATCGTTCCAGGCTAATCGCGAGGGTCCGTTCCGGGGGCCGGTTGCGCGCCGTCGGCCGCCGCACGCAACGACGCCCGCGCCGGAGCGCGGGCGTCGGAGCGGTGCAGCGTTCTGCGTCAGGCCGTCGCGAGGAGGACGACCGGGTCGGAGCTCGGCGTGCCGTCGGGTGATCCACCGGCGGGCTCGACCGTCACGGCGATGAGATCGCCCGAACGGTACTGGCCGTCGAGGACGGCGGTGGCGTCACCGGAGGCATCCGGGTCGAAGACGCCCGCCGCGATCGGCGTGCCCTCGCGAACGAACCACAGCTCGTAGGTCTGCTCCGCGGGAAGCGCGGGCATGTCGTCGGTGACGAGCACGCTCTGGCCCGTCGACGCCGACCAGTGCGCGGTGACGGTCGTCCCGTCCGGCATGGTCGTCGTCGTGGACTGCGCGTCGGGCGCGTTCTCGATCTGCTCGAGCGCGATGAGCGATGCCGGGCGGGTCAGCTGCTGGCCGACCGTGACCGCGCCGAATCCGAGCACGAGGACGGCGACGATGGATGCCGCCAGCGTGAACCAGCGGCGCAGTCCCCACGACGATCCGGCCGACGCGGCCGGCGCGACGACGTCGGAGTCGGACCCCTGCGGGCTGTTCTGCACGGTGGCCGGTGCCACGCCGAGCGCGGCGTAGTCCTCGTCGTCGAATGCGTCGCCCTCGTCCATCGCGGTGGTGGACTGCTGCGGCAGCTCGCTGATGCGGGCGAAGAGCGCAGCGCGGACCGAGGCCGGAGGCTCGACGGGCTCGACGGTGTCGCTGATAGCCGCGACCGCATCGGAGGCGTCCCGAACGTGACGGTCCCACAGCGGGTTCCCCGCCAGAGCCTCCTGGAATGCGCGTTCATCTGCGTCCGACAGCGCGTTGAGCGCGTGACCGGCTGCGAGGTCGGCGAAATCCCTCTCGTTCACTTCTCCACCCCCATTTCCTGCCTGAGGCGCGACAGACCGTCGCGCATCCTTGTCTTGATCGTGCCGAGCGGCGCCCCGACGAGAGTCGCGATCTCGCTCTGGCTGTAACCCCCGAAGTAGGCCAGTGCGATCGCTTCTCTCTGCGCGTCGGGCAGCGTCGCCAATGCTTCGGTGACGCGGCGCCCCTCGATCCTCATCTCTACTTTCTCAGAGACGTCGTCGTAGGCGACGTCCATATCCCGGAATCCCGCGCGCACATCCCGATCGGCACTGGACTGCGAGGACCGTACCCGGTCCACCGCCCTGCGGTGCGCGATCGTGAGAACCCACGAGCGTCCTTGCCCTTTGTTCGGAGCGAAACGTCCGGCGGATTGCCAGATCTCGAGGAAGACCTCCTGCAGAACCTCCTCGCTCTGAGAGCGGTCCACGAGGACGCGGAGGATCAGACCGAAGGCACGAGACGACAGCGTGTCGTATAGCTCCGCGAAGGCGACGCGGTCGCCGTCGGCGACCCGTCGCAGGAGATCGCCGACGTGGTCGACGCGGTCGGGCCCGTCGTCGGGAAGAGCGAAGCCGTCGATCACCATGGCATCCATCATTCCTCACCCCGCCTTACAGGCCCCCGTACGCGCGCGCGAGCGCATCAGCGGCTATAGAACCGTTACAGAAGCCGGCGTCGTCCGGCCGATGGATGCCACGGCAGACCGAGTACGAAAAACAATTTAGGAGCCTCTGATCTGGGTTTTCTTAGCCTCCGGCTAGGCAATTCGTAACTTTGCGCAATCCGAAGGTGCGGGGGTGCCGAAGACCCTGTGTACGCCGCCTCACGGCGAACCACCCCCCGCACCGGGGTGTCCTGACGGGTCGCATCACGCGGTCCGACGATTTCGGAGGAATGTCATGCTCACCAACAAGAAGCACGTCGTTGCCGGTCTCGCCCTCGTTATGGGCTCGGCCTTCGCTCTCACCGCCTGTTCGGGTGGCGCGGGCAGCACCGCGACCGAGGAGACCACCGAGCCCTCGATGGAGTCCACCCCCTCGATGTCGGCGTCCGCTGACACCATGGACCCGGCCGCCAACCTCGTCGGCCCCGGCTGCGCCGACTACGCCGCCGCCGTTCCCTCCGGTGCCGGTTCGGTCGAGGGCATGTCCGCCGACCCGGTCGCCACGGCCGCGTCGAACAACCCGCTCCTCACCACCCTCACCGCGGCCGTCAGCGGCCAGCTGAACCCCGAGGTCAACCTCGTCGACACCCTGAACGGTGGCGAGTTCACCGTCTTCGCTCCGGTCGACGACGCGTTCGCCAAGATCGACCCGGCGACCATCGAGACGCTGAAGACCGACACCGACCTGCTGACCACGATCCTCACGTACCACGTGGTCCCCGGCCAGATCGCCCCCGACGAGATCGACGGCACGCACGCCACGGTCCAGGGTGCCGACGTCGAGGTCACCGGCAGCGGCGACTCGATCATGGTCAACGACGCCAACGTCATCTGCGGTGGCGTCCAGACCGCCAACGCGACCGTGTACCTCATCGACACGGTCCTGATGCCCCCGGCTGCGTAATCCACGCACCGGCCGATCGATGACTGATCGGAACTGACGGCGACCGCCGGTGCCCCAGGCGAGGGGGCCCCGGCGGTCGCTTTGTTCGAGGGCGGTCAGCGTTCGCGAGCGTACGGACTTTTGGGGAAGTCCGTACCGCGCGACGCTGACCGCCTTCTTGCATGCGGCGGGGGTCGTCGACCACCCATGCGCGAGCGCCTCGGTCGCGCACGCGGGCGAGCGTCGCCGGCGTCCTCCTCACGCCACCTTGGTCGCGCGCGAGCGCGGGCGTCGCCGGCGTCCTTCCCCGGCCGTCCGCGCCGGTAGGGTGGATGCCACGGGCCTCTAGCTCAGTCGGTAGAGCATCGGACTTTTAATCCGCGGGTCGTGGGTTCGAGCCCCACGGGGCCCACCACTGTCTGCACCCCGCGTTCCTTACTCTCGACCGGGATCGCAGCCTTCAACACCTAGCCAAAGTATGGTGCGGAACGATGGCTTTAGGTCGGCCCACCGCCACGCGAGCCAGTCCTCGCCGACGTCGGCCACGAGAACTCGCGCGTCCGCGGGGTCGACGAAGGTGCCGCGGTTCTTCAAGATCTCAACCTCGGCCAGCCGGATCTCGGCGGTCGTACTACGTGCGTAAGCCGCGCAGCGTTGCTTTGGTGCCGTCCGGCTTCCGCTAGCTGATCCGGTAGGCCCGCTTGCCGAAGGCGACGGCGTGGGCGTGCGCGTGGATGCCGCCCATCACGACTCCCGAGGTCATCGCGTCGGCGGGCGGTGTTCTGCCGTGTGCGCATGATGCATCTTCGACCGAAATCCGGCAACTGCGGTCGGCGGGATCGGGATTCTTGGAGAGTACGCGGAGCGGACAGCACGCTGTTTCGCGGCCGTGACCTCCGCGGCGCGACCTAGGGCAGCAGATCGAGCATCTGCGAACGTGCCTTCATCGCGTGGATGACGAGTTCGTTGCCGCTGTCGAACACGAGCACGACGGTTTCGAGGAAGCGACCTTAGGTATCAAAGCCAAGGCGTAGCTGCCGAGCAGGCGAGTCATCGTCCAGATAGTCGATCCAGATGGGTTCTGACGCCGCTCGCTCGGCATCCCCCGCGGAGATCCCGTGTTTGAGCGCTGCGGGGTGGACCTTCACGTGGCGTATGCGGCGAGAGCGGCGCGGATGAGCTCTGATCGCGTCTTGTGCGCTCGCGCTGCGAGCGCGTCAAGTTCCGCGAGTTCCTGGGGCGTCAGCCGCAGAGCGACGACCTGTGCAGGCTCGGCACCACGGCCCGGTCGGCCTCGGCCGCGCTTCTTGAGCATGTCGACGTCGATCCCAGCCTCGGCCTCGTCCGCCCAGGCCTGGATCTGCTCGTCCGTGACAGGAACACCGTCGATTGTCTCGCCTTCGCTCATATGAAAAACGTATAACGAAAAACATCTCCCGCCTAGAGGAGCCTGATCACCGCGCGCGAGCAGCCGACTCATCGCGGATCGCGGCGAGACTTTCGCGGCCGTCGACGGCTCGCCCGTGCCGACCTTGATAGGACGTCATCCGTCGAGGAGGACCGTCTGCTCAACAGGGTCGCCCGCGGGGCGCAGAGTGACGAGGGGGCGGCCCCGAGGGGCATACTGCACCCGATGAGGGAGATGGATGATGCCAGCACGATAGGGGATCCCGCGACCGGCCATCCTCTGGGCCGAGAGGCCGCCTTGCCCGGCGCCGTGCACCTCATGTCCCCGTATGTGCGGGTGTGCAGCTCACTGCCCTCCCCAGTGCACAAAGTGGGACACGATGGGTCACCACCCCGCGGGCCCCACAGGGCATGTCCCACCATGTGCAGCTCACTGCCCTCCCCACTGCACAAAGTGGGACACCGGCCAGCACGCAGCGACACAGAGCAATAGGACAGAGCCGTCCTTCGAGGGACGCCCGAGGGTTATCCTGGGCCGGAACGCCGAGCGGTCGGCATCCATCCGACCGGGCACGGCACCCCACTCAGCGACGAGGCGAAGGGTTCGCGGACATGGACCGGCAGTTCTTCGCGACACGCCACCTCGCCGAAGCGGACCGCGTCGCGACGTGGGAGGCCCATCACGCCCACGCGCTGGTCGGACTGGGGTGCGCCCTGCCGCGGTCCGGAGCCTTCGACGCCGCGGTGCGGAGCGCCCGCGTCGGCCCCTACGACCTCGCGCACGTCGTGGCCACACCGCACGCGGTGGAGCGCACGCCGCGGCACATCCGGTCGCACGAGTCGCCCGGGTGCGTCCTGTACCTCAGCCGCCGCGGCCGGTCCGAGCTCCGCAGCCGCACCGGCGAGATCGCGCACGGTCCGGGCGCCGTCGTCTTGTGCGAGGGCGACGAGCCCTTCGAACGTCGGTTCCGGGAGGGGGTGGACGAGCTCGTCATCCGGGTCTCCCCGACAGCGACGGCCGATCTTGTGCCTCCGGGCTCCGCTCCGGCCGCCACACTCGTCACGGACGGAGACGCTCCCGTCGCCGCTCTGCTGACCCGCTCTCTCCGCCGGCACGTCGAGGCCGGGCTCTCCCGTCCCGACGATGCCACTGTCGCCGACGACCTCACCGAACGGCTCCGCCTCCTCCTGACGCCCGGGGCGTCCACCTCCGCCGAGGGCCTCCGCACGATCGTCCTCGACCACGTCGACGAGCACCTGCACGAGACGGACCTCACCACCGAGACCGTCGCGGAACGCCTGCGCGTCACCGAACGCACGGTGCGACGCCTGTTCGCACCGACCGGGACGAGCCTCGCCGACGAGATCCGACACCGTCGCCTGACGCGGGCGCACCGCCTGCTGCGGGGGTCCGGGACGATCGCGGACGTCGCCCGGCGCAGCGGGTTCGCCTCGCAGGCCCACTTCAGCCGCGCGTTCCGGTCGGAGTACGGATGCCGCCCGAGCGACGTGCGCACCCTGCCCCCGCTTTGACGAATCCGGACATTTCCGGTCCCGCGACAGCGTTCCCGCCTGCCTCCGCCCATCCGGTCGCATACTTCCCCTGACGCCACATCGACGTGGCTCCGGCACGAAGGACGAACCCATGGCGGCATTCGACGACGGCATCGTGGACACTCCCCTGCCCGGGACCGGGGCGGTGACGACGGACGTCCTTATCGTCGGGACGGGACCGGCCGGCGCCTCCGCCGCCCTGGCCCTGGCAACCCTCGGCATCGACACGATGATGATCACCAAGTACCGGTGGACCGCCAACACCCCGCGCGCGCACATCACGAACCAGCGGGCGATGGAGTTCTTCCGCGACATGGGGATCCAGAAGCAGGTCGAGGCCGACGCGACCCCGCACCACATGATCGGCGACACGGTCTTCTGCACGTCACTCGCCGGGGAGGAGCTCGGCCGCATCCTCAGCTGGGGGACGAGCCCTGCACGCCACGCCGACTACGTCCTGGCCTCCCCCACCCTGAACTGCGACGTGCCGCAGAACTACCTCGAGCCGATCCTCGTCCGCAACGCGACCGCGCGGGGCGCGCAGACCCGCTTCTCCAGCGAATACCTGTCGCACACGCAGGACGAGGACGGCGTCACCGTCAGCGTGATGGACCGCGTGACGGGACGGCCCTACGACGTGCGGGCGAAGTACCTCATCGCCGCCGACGGCGCCCGCTCGCGGGTCGTCGCCGACCTCGACCTCCCGATGGAGGGCCGGATGGACATCGCCGGGTCGATGAACATCACGTTCACGGCGGACATCGACCACCTGGTCGGACACCGGCCCAGCGTCCTGTACTGGGTCGTGCAGCCCGGCTCGAACGTCGGCGGCATCGGCGCGGGCCTTATCCGCATGGTCCGCCCGTGGAACGAGTGGCTCATCGTCTGGGGCTACGACATCAACGGACCGGAGCCGGTCATCGACCACGCCGCCGCCGAGCAGATCGTCCGCAACCTCATCGGCGACCCCGACCTCGACATCACGATCACGGGGACCTCGCTCTGGGGCAACAACGAGATGTACGCCACGCGCCTGCAGAAGGGACGCGTCTTCGCCGCCGGAGACGCGATCCACCGCCACCCGCCGTCCAACGGACTCGGCTCCAACACGTCGATCCAGGACGCCTTTAACCTCGCCTGGAAGCTCGCCGCCGTCCTCCGCGGCCAGGCGGGCCCGGACCTGCTCGAGACCTACACCGCCGAGCGCGCGCCGGTCGCGAAGCAGATCGTCCTGCGCGCCAACAAGTCCGGACGGGAGTTCGGCGAGCTCTTCACCGCCCTCGGCGTCACGGATGCCAAGACGGAGGAGGAGATGCGGGAGCAGATCGAGGAGCGCAAGGCGCCGACGCCGCGCGGCGGGGCCAAACGCCGCGCGATCTCGGCGGCGATGGAGCTGAAGAACTACGAGTTCAACGCCCACGGGGTCGAGATGGGGCAGTTCTACACCTCCACCGCCGTCATCCCCGACGGGACGACGCGACCGACGCCGACGCGCGACCCGGAGCTGTACTACGAGCCGTCGACCGTGCCGGGCTCGCCGCTCCCCCACGCCTGGGTCGGCGACGCGCGCCAGACGTTCTCGACCCTGGACCTCGCCCCGAGCTCCCAGTTCACCCTCTTCACCGGGATCGCCGGGCAGGCCTGGGCGGATGCCGTCCCCGACGTGGCCGCCGCCCTGGGGCTGCCGGTCGCCGCCGTCGTCATCGGGCCCGGTCGCCGCTACACCGACCTCTACTTCGACTGGGAGCGCCTCCGCGGCGTCGACGAGGATGGCGCGCTCCTCGTGCGCCCGGACAAGATCGTGGCCTGGCGATCGATGACCGGGGTCGACGACCCCGCGGGCGCGCTCACCGCCGCCCTCCGGTCCCTCCTCAGCAGGACGACATGACCGCGAGCCTGACGTTCACGCACGCGACACTCCCCGCGCGCGTGGTGTTCGAGACCGGACGCGCCGTCCCGCACGTCGTCAGCGAGGTCGGGAGACTGGGCGCGCAGCGTGTGATGGTCATCGCCACCGCTTCGCAGGCGGAGCTCGCGGACGCCGTCGCCGCGGTCCTCCCCGTCGCGCTCAGCTGGACCGAGGTCGCCCCGCACGTCCCCGTCGAGACGGCCGAACGGGCACGGCGCGCGGCCACGGACGCGGAGACGGACGTCATCGTCGCGATCGGCGGCGGATCGACGACGGGTCTGGCGAAGGCGGTCGCCCTGACCACCGGCATCCCGATCATCGCCGTCCCGACGACGTACGCGGGCTCCGAGGCGACCGATGTGTGGGGGCTCACCGAGAACGGACGCAAGACCACCGGCTCGGACCCGCGGGTGCTGCCCCGCGCGATCGTCTACGACCCCGACCTCACGACGACGCTCCCCCGGGACCTGACCGTCGCGTCGGGTCTGAACGCCCTGGCCCACTGCGTCGACTCGCTGTGGGCCCCGCGCGCCGACCCGATCAACGCCGCGTTCGCGACCGAGGGCATCCGCGCGCTCGGGGCGGGCCTCCGGGCGGTCACGGCGAGCCCCGCCGACGGGTCGGGACGCTCCGAGGCGCTCCTCGGCACCTACCTCGCCGCCGCGGCCTTCGCCTCGGCGGGCTCGGGCCTGCATCACAAAATCTGCCACGCCCTCGGCGGCACCTACGGCCTCCCCCACGCCGAGACGCACGCGATCGTCCTGCCGTACGTCACGGCGTTCACGGTGCCCGCCGCCCCCGCGGCCGAACGCCGCCTCGCCGAGGCCTTCGGGTCCGGGAGCGGGCTGTCCGGACTGCAGGAGCTCCGCCGAGACGTGGGCGCCCCGGTGGCCCTGCGCGACCACGGCTTCCGCGCGGAGGACATCCCCGAGGCCGCCCGCATCATCCTGACGGCCGTCCCCGCCTCGCACCCGAGACCCGTCGCCGAGGAGGACCTGCGGGCGATCCTGACCGCGGCCTGGGCCGGCAGCCCGGCCGAAGACATCTGACGAAGAGGAGAACACCGTGACGGACGACGCACTCTCTGCCGAACAGCGCGAACGCGAGGAGGCGCTGGTCGAGACGGTCGTGGCATCCTTCGCCGACGCCCCCGACGACCGTCTGCGCGAGATCATGCAGGCGCTGACCCGCCACCTCCACGCCTTCGTCCGCGACGTGCGCCTCACCGAGGCCGAGTGGAACACCGGCATCGAGTTCCTGACCGCGGCCGGGCACATCACCGACGACCGGCGCCAGGAGTTCATCCTGCTCTCCGACGTCCTCGGCATCTCGATGCAGACGGTCGCCGTCAACAACGAGGCCTACCTGGATGCCACCGAGGCCACGGTCTTCGGCCCGTTCTTCGTCACGGACGCCCCCTTCGTCGAGAACGGGGGCGACATCGCCGGGGGCGCCCCCGGCCAGCCGTGCTGGGTCGAGGGCACCGTCACCGACACGGAAGGACGCCCCGTCGCCGGCGCGCGCATCGAGGTGTGGGAGGCGGACGAGGACGGCTTCTACGACGTGCAGTACGCGGACGACCGCATCGCGGGCCGCGCGCACCTCCTCACCGACGAGGAGGGCCGGTACAGCTTCTGGGGTCTCACCCCGACGCCGTACCCCATCCCCGCCGACGGCCCCGTGGGCGCGCTCCTCGCCGCCGTGAACCGGTCCCCGATGCGCGCGTCGCACCTGCACTTCCTCGTCGACGCCCCCGGCCTGCGGACGCTCGTCACCCACATCTTCGTCCGCGGGGACGAGCTGCTGGCCTCCGACTCCGTCTTCGGCGTCAAGGAGTCGCTCGTCATGCACTTCGACGAGCAGCCGCCCGGCACCCCCACCCCCGACGGGCGGGTCCTCGCCGACACCGCCTGGTCCCGCACCCGGTTCGACATCGTCCTCGCGCCCGAGCAGGTGTGACGGTCGGCGGGTCCGCGCGACGGACCCGGCCGTCGACGATGCACCGACCTCCGGCATCCCCTCGCCCCCTCCACACGGAAAGAACCGCATCATGACCTTCTTCGACCCGCAGACCTGGGACGGCCGCTACTTCGACGGAACCTGGGCCAGCACGCCCGACACCGCCGCGGTCGTCTCCCCCTCGACCGGTGAGACGATCGGCCGCGTCGCCGCCGCGACGCCCGCCGACCTCGACCGCACGGTGGAGGCCGCCCGCCGCGCGCAGACCGCGTGGGCCTCCGCCCCCGCCGAGGAGCGCGCCGCCGTCCTGCGCCGCGCTGCGGCGATCATCGAGGAGAACACCGACACCCTCGCCCGGTGGCTCAGCGACGAGGCCGGCTCGGCCCACGGGAAGGCGCACTTCGAGGCGGGCCTCGTCGCCAACGAGTTCCACCTCGCCGCGGCGACCGCCATGATGCCGTACGGTCAGCTGCTGCGCTCGGCGCGGCCGCGCCTCAGCCTCAGCCGGCGCCGCCCCGTCGGCGTGGTCGGCGTGATCTCGCCGTTCAACTTCCCCGGCATTCTGTCCGCCCGCTCCCTCGCCCCCGCCCTCGCCCTCGGCAACGCCGTGGTGCTCAAGCCCGACCCGCGCACCAGCGTCAGCGGCGGGCTCTTCTTCGCCGCCGTCCTCGAAGCAGCCGGTGTCCCCGCCGGCGTCTTCTCCGTGCTGCCCGGCGGCGTCGAGGTCGGCTCGGCGCTGGTTGACCACCCGGCCGTGCCCATCATCTCGTTCACCGGATCGACCGAGGCCGGCCGCATCATCGGCGCCCGCGCCGGGCAGCTGCTCAAGCGGGCGCACCTCGAGCTCGGCGGCAACAACGCCCTCGTCGTCCTCGGCGACGTCGACGTGACCTCCGCGGCATCCGCCGGCGCATGGGGATCGTTCCTCCACCAGGGCCAGATCTGCATGACCACCGGACGTCACCTCGTGCACGACAGCATCTACGACGAATACGTCGAGACCCTCAGCGCGAAGGCGGCGGCCCTCCCCGCCGGTGACCCCTCCACGGGCGCGCCCCTCGGGCCCATCATCGACGAGCGTCAGCGCGACAAGATCGACGCGATCGTGCGCGAGACCGTCGACGCGGGCGCCCGGGTCACCGCGGGCGGCGGCTACGACCGCCTGTTCTTCGAAGCGACCGTGCTCGCCGACGTCACCCCCGACCACGCCGCGTTCCAGAAGGAGATCTTCGGGCCTGTCGCCCCGGTGACGCGTTTCGGCTCGGTCGACGAGCTGGTCGACCTCGTGAACGCGAGCGACTACGGCCTGTCGCTCGGCATCCTCGCCAAAGACGCGTTCCGGGCCTACGAGCTCGCCGACCGCCTGCCCAGCGGCATCCTGCACATCAACGACCAGACCGTCGACGACGAGTCGCAGGCACCCTTCGGCGGCGTCGGCGCCTCCGGCACCGGCGCGCGCTTCGGCGGCCACGAGGCCAACATCGAAGCGTTCACCGAGACCCAATGGGTCACGATGCAGGCCGACGTCGCCACCTACCCGTTCTGAGGTCGGACGGGGGAAAGATGCCTCCGGCCCGCTCTTTCCGTGGAAGAGGGCGGGCCGGAGGTCGTCCGTCCCCCTGCGTCAGGCGCCGCGCAGCGCGGCGACCGGCTCGATGCGGCTCGCGCGCAGGGCGGGCACTCCCCCGGCGCCCAGACCGACGACGGCGCCCAGCAGCGCGCCGCCCACGGCGACGACGGGGTCCAGCACCGGCGTCCACTGCTGCGTCAGCGAGACGACGACGACCGCCAGCACGCCGACCGACGCGCCGATGAGCCCGCCGAGGAGCCCGACCACGATCGACTCCACGACGAACTGGCCGGCGATCTGCTGCCGCGTCGCGCCGAGAGCCCGGCGCAGGCCGATCTCGCCGACCCGCTCCATGACCGACAGCATCGTCACGTTGGCGATCCCGAGTCCGCCCGCCAGCAGCACGACCACCGACAGGATGACGAACACCACGTTCACGTCCGCCTGCACCTGTGCACCGAGGTCCGAACGGCCCGACGGCGCGGCCACCTCCATCGTGTCCGGGGCGTCGGGGGCGAGGGCGAGGGCGATCTGCGCGCGCAGCTGCGGACCCGCGCCGATGTCGATCCGCGCCTGCGCCTCCCCCGGAGCCGCCGCCGAGAAGTCCGCGCGCGCCGCCCCGGTGGGGATGACCACCGCGTCTGTCAGCTCCCCGCGCGTCGACGGGGTGCCGTAGATGCCGATGACCGCGTAGGCGAGACCGTCGATGAAGATCGACGGCTGCGTGTCGATGCGGTTGATCCCCAGCCGCTCGGCGGCGCGCTCCCCGAGCAGGGCCACCCGGTCCGCACGTGCGTCGTGCCCCGCGTCGAAGGGGCGGCCGGTCACGGTCTCCGCTCCGACCGTGTCGAGGATGTCCGCCGAGGCGGCGAACAGGCGCGGGGGCGCCGACGCTGCCGCCGACGGGTCGTTGACCGGCACCGACGTGAGCGTTCGTCCCTCGAGGTCGACCTCGCCGATGAGCGCCGCCGCACGCACGCCCGCCAGCCGCTCCATCCGCCCGACGGTGTCCCAGGGCAGCGACGCCGTCGCGACCTCGGTGCCGCCCCGCGCCTGCGCCGTGGCGGGGGTGACGGTGAGCCGGGTCGCGGCGGCCGCGTCGAACTGCGCCGCGATCTGGCTCGCCGCCGTCTGCGCGAATCCGATCGTCGCGACGAGGGCCGCGATCCCCAGGACCGTGCCGGCCAGCGTCATGAGGAGCCGGGCCGGCCGGGCGCCGATGTCGGCGGTCGCCTCTCCGACGAGGTCCGAGAATCGGAAGCGGTCGGCCGCGTCGACCGGACGGAGGTCCGGCGCCGGTGTGGTCTCGGGACGACGCCGCCACCCGCGCAGGCGCCGGATCATGCCGCCACCACCTCGGTCAGGCGACCATCCGCGATCCGCACGGTGCGTCGCGCGCGGTCGGCGACGCCGCGGTCGTGCGTGATGAGGATCAACGTCAGCCCGTCGTCGTTCAGCTCCTCGAAGAGCGTCATGATCTCGCCGGTCGTCTTCTGGTCGAGATTTCCGGTCGGCTCGTCCGCGAGGAGCAGGCTCGGCCGGGTCACGATGGCGCGCGCCACGGCGACCCGCTGCCGTTCCCCGCCCGACAGCACGCCGGGGAGGAAGGTCAGGCGATGCGACAGCCCCACCCGGTCCAGCGCGTCGCGCGCCCGCGTCTCCCGCTCCGCACGCGGCGCCCCGCTGTAGAGCATCGGCAGCATGACGTTCTCCAGGACCGTCCGACGCGGCAGCAGGTGGAAGGACTGGAAGACGAATCCCAGCCGCCGCGCACGGACGGCCGCGCGGCCGTTCTCGTCGAGCCGGCTCGTCGGCGACCCGGCCAGCGTGTACTCGCCCACGGTCGGCCGGTCGAGCAGACCCAGGATGTTCAGCATCGTGGACTTGCCCGACCCGCTCGGCCCGATGATGGACACGTACTCCCCGGCATCCACAGTCAGGTTCAAGCCCTTGAGCGCCTGCACCTCCGGCGGACCCGGGAACGAGCGCGTCACGTCGCGAAGCTCGATGAGCGCCGTCATCGGCCCACGACGACCAGGTCGCCCTCCGCGAGCTCGCCGTCGACGGGTGTCACCTCGACGGCCCCGTCGGCCGCGAGTCCCGTCTCCACCGTGACCAGCCGCGTCTGCGCCTGCTCCCCCTCGCGCGGATCGGACTCCACGACCTCCACGCGCGACTCGCCGCCGGGGCCCGCCGTCAAAGCGGCGAGCGGAACGTTCAGGACGTCCCCCGCGGTGGCCCCCACCGGGATGGACACGCGCACGTTGGTGCCCTGCAGCTGCGCGATCTGCTCGGGGCTCAGCGGCGCCGGCTCGAGACGCACCGTCCATCGCGCCTCTCCGCTGTCGCCCGCCTCGACGGCGGTGATGGTCGCCTCGTGCGCCGCGCCGTCGGGCAGCTCGAACGTGGCCGTCCCGCCGACCTCGAGCAGTTCGGCGTCCGCCTGCGCGGCCGAGCCGGTGAGCGCGATCGTCGCCCCGGAGACGGTCATCGCCGGGTTCTGCAGCGTGGATCCGCGTCGAGCGGAGACGGCGTCGACACGGCGCGGGAGGTCCGTCAGGTACAGCACCTCCCCCGCGGGCAGGTACGGCAGGGCGTCCCGACGCGCCCGGTCGACCGCGGCCCGTGCCTGGTCGAGAGCGGCAATCGCGGATGCCACGGCGCTGCGCTCCGCGGATGTGTCCCGCGGCTGGTCGAGCTGCTGCCGCCGGAGCTCGGCGAGCCCGAGAGCGTCCTCCAGGCCGCCGATGAGCACGGCGTCGCCCGCCCCCGACGCCCGCGCGGCGTCCAGCTCGCGTCGGGCCGCCGCGACGGCGTTGTCCGCCTCACGCCGTTCGACGACACCCGCGCCCGCCTGGGCCGACGCCAGCTCGGCCTGCGCGGCCTGCACCGCCTGTTCCGCGCTGCGCACGCCCTCCTCCGCGCTGGTGACGCCCTCCGCGACCCCGTCCTCGGCGTCCGGGGCCGGGTATCCGGCCTGCGCGTACAGCTGTGCGACGGAGGATGCCGCCTGGGCGTCGAAGACGTCGTTCTCGGGGTCGCCGGCATCCAGGCCGACCGCGCGCATGGCCTGCTTGAACTGGACGACATCCGGGCCGGAGACCCCGACGCGCAGCGAGCGGTAGGAGGGCAGCTCGCCCGGAAGGACGATGACCGGACGGCCGGCCAGCTCCATCGCCACCGCCAGCGGACCCAGCTCGGCTCCGGCCTCGGGCACCTGGCCGGTGATCACGGCAGGTCCCGACAGCGCCGACGTGTCGATCTGCACCTCGACGGGGTCGGCGAACCCGACCTCCCCGCGGATGGTGACGTCGTTGCTCAGCGTCCCGAACCCGACGGGGACCGTCACGAGGCCCGGATCCGGCGGCGCGGCGCCCGCCGCGGCGTCGGCGGGCGAGATGACGAACCGTCCGACCACCAGGCCGGCGACGAGCGCGACCACCGCCGCGACGGCGACGATCCACAGCGTGCGGTTGCGCCGGAACGTGCCCGCCCAGCCCGCGGCGAGGCGGCGCCACGGACTGCGCCGCGGCGTCTGCGCGTCGGTGCTGTCCTGGGGCTCGGTGAGAAGGAGGTCCTCGCTCACGAACGGGCCTGCTCGGCGGCGGCCTTCAGCGCCTCGAGCTCGGTCTTGTGGTCGGCGACGAACTTCTCCTCCGCGGCGAATTGCGCGGCCTGGCTCCCGTCCCGGAAATCGACGTCCTCGCGGCAGTCGAGATCGATCAGCGCGAGGGCGATCTCCTTCTGGCCGAGCTCCACCATCTCAGGTGAATCGGGCGTGGGCCCGGGGCCCTCCGTCACGTTCTCCCACATCGCGTTGTATTCGTCGTTGATGGACTGCTGAGCCTCCGTCTGCTCGGTGAATCCGGGCTGCCCCGCCTCATCCATGCACGCGGCCCAGGCGGAATTGAGCTCCGCGAATTCCGGGCCGTCCTGCATCGTGTTCCAGAAGTCGTTGAGGGACTCGCTGAGCGCCGCGAACTCCTCGGTCGCGAGCGGGTCGGCATCCTGAACCTCGTGCTGCGCCATGCCGGAGCACCCGCCCTTCGTCCAGTCGTACTCGTACGAGCCGTCCTCGGCGAGTTCGTCCTCGGACGGACTGGGGCCGTAGAGCGCCTCCCAGTAGGCGGTCTGCTCGGACTCCGACAGGCTCTGGACGTAATCGGCGTTCGGGTCCTCCACCGTCTGCTCCGGGTCGACGGGCTCGTCACGGCCCGGGAAGTCAATCATCCCGTAGCCGTACCGCGCCACCCAGTCGCGGTCGTCCGGCTTCCATTCCTCCCCGCTCGAGAAGGAGATCGAGCTGGATGCCGTGTTCGGAATGTACTCGAAACCCTCCTCGGTCATGCAGGTCGCCGTCAGCTCCTCGCGCTGCGTGTTCTGCTCGTCGAAGCGGGCCTGCTGCTCCGCCTCGCTGAGGTCGCCACCGTAGACCGCGTTCATATACGGGGTGAGCGGCGTTTCCTCCTGCTCGGATTCCACGGGACCGGAACACCCGGAGAGGAGGACGACGATTCCTCCGAATGCGGTGGCGAGAATGAGGCGAGGACGAGCAGCCATTGGTTTCCTTCGAGTCGGGTACGGTTCCGATGCTAAAGAGGCCGCGCATTTCGCGCGTCATCCTCTCGGTGTATCTCGACCGCCTCTTTTCGCGGCGAAAAGAGGTGTCGTGAAGACCGTGTCCGGATATTCCGGTTCCTTACAGCGCGCCGCGTTTCGGCGCCGAATGGTGATCCTCGCCTCACCCTCATGATCACAACGCGTCGTAGAACTGACGGAAAGCGCCCTCCTGACCTCCGTTCCCGCTGAACAGGTCGCCGTTCACCAGCACCAACGGCACCCCCTGGAGGGACGGCACGTCGGCGGTGGTCGGCAGGGGTCCCCGCGTGGCCGTCGCCGTCTGAGCGTCGACCCACGCGCGGTACGACGCGAGGTCGCTGTCCCGGACGGCGGGATCGGCACCCGCCTCGACCACGATGTCGAGGAGCCGGTCGTCCGTCAGCCCGACGGTGTTCTCGGCCGGCTGGTTGCGGAAGAGCGCGGCGATCACGTCGGCCGTCGCCGAGGGAGTCGTGGCCGCCGCGGCCGTGAGCACGGCCGCCGCCCGCGACGAGTACTCCGTGCCGCGCGACAACCGGTTCAGGATCGCCACCGGGTGGATGCGGACGGTCGCGCGACCGGCCTCCGCCTCCGCGGCGAGCATCCCGCCCGCCGTCTCCTCGAACATCCGGCAGTACGGGCACATCGGGTCGACGTAGACGTCCACGATCTTCGGACCCGTTCCCATGCGGATCCAGCCCTCGTCGAAGGAGACTCCGCCCTCCTCGCCGACGAGCTCCCTCGACGTGGGGTGCGCCGACGGGGAGGCGGGGGCGCAGGCGGTCGCGCCCACGCCGAGGACGACGACGAGCGACGCGGCGGTCACGACACGGGCGAGGACACGGGTGAGGGGGTGAGCGGGCATGGAGGGTCGTCCTTCCGTCGGGGAGGCGGGGCGCGTGTCGCCCCGCTCGCTGTCTCCCCTCTGGACGACGGCCCGGCCCGATCATGACGCGGCGCGGCGGATTTCACCCTCCCCGAGCGGCAGCGGCGACACCGGCTTCGTCTCCGCGAAGGCGAACGTCGTGTCGATGGAGGCGAGGGACGGGATGCCGCGGAGGTGCTCCCGCAGCAGACGTTCGTACTCCGCGAAGCTCGGCGTGACCACCCGCACCAGGTAGTCCCAGTCCCCGGCGAGGAGGTGCGCCTCGACGATGTGCGGGATCTCGCGGAGCCGCTGCTCCACGGCATCCACCGTCGCCCCCTCGTGGGAGGCGAGCCGCAGGCGGACGAAGGCGGTGATGGTCAGATCGACGGCCTTCGGGGAGACGACCGCGCGATAGCCCTCGATGATGCCGGCCTGCTCCAGGTGACGGACGCGGCGCAGGCACGGCGACGGGGACAGACCGACGCGGTCGGCGAGATCCTGGTTACTGAGGCGGCCGTCGTGCTGCAGCTCGCGCAGAATGCGCCGGTCGATGTCGTCCAAGGTAATCATGAGGCAGATTCTGCCAATCAGACGCTGATTCGAGCAATATTTGCAATCGTCTGCCGCCTGCGCGAACCTAACCTCGAAGCGTGACCACTCACGCGCTCGGCCGCCCCGCGCTCCCCGCCCGGACCGTCCGCGGCGCCGCCGCCCTCGCCGCGGTCGTCGTGCTGTGGTCCACGTTCGCCCTGTCGAGCCGCGCGCTCGAGGGGTCGACCCTGACGGTCGCGGACGGCGCGCTCCTCCGCTTCGCCGTGCCGGCGCTCGCCCTCGCCCCGTGGATCCCCCGGACCGTCCGCGCTCTCCGCGGCGAACGGGTGGGGGTCCTGGCCCTGGTGCTTCTGGCCGGCCTGCCCCACTTCCTCCTCTTCGCCGGGGGTGCCGACCTGACCTCCGCCGGGCTGACGGGCCTCATCGTGCCGGGGACGGTGCCGCTCTTCGTCACGCTGCTGGTGTTCCTGCGCACCCGGGTCGCGGTGCCGCGCCGGCGGCTCGCTGCCCTGGCCGCCGTCGTCGTCGGGGTGGCGGTCAGCGCGCTGCTGACCGGCGGCGACGTGCAGGCGAGCGGCATCGCCGTGCTCGTCCTCGCGGGATTCGTCTGGGCGCTCTACACCGTCGGACTCTCGGCCACCCGGCTCGACCTCCCCGCCGTGATGGTCGTCGTGAGCGTCTCGTCGACGGTCGTGGTCCTCCTCCTCGCGGCCACCGGGGCGATGCCGTCGCACCTCCTGGCCGGCCGGGCGGACTGGTCCCAGGTCGGCACGTTCGCGCTGCTGCAGGGGGTGGGCACGGGGCTGCTGTCGACGGCGTGCTACGTCGTCGCAGTCAAGAACCTCGGCGGCAGCCTGGCCGGCGCGGCGGGCGCGATGAGCCCCGTCCTCACCGCCCTGATCGCCGTCCCGCTGCTCGGCGAACCGGTCACCGCGGGGCTCGCGCTCGCGCTCGGGCTGATCGTGGCGGGCGTCGTCGTGTTCCACGTCCCCACCCCGCCCCGGCGCGCGCGGATCGACCGGCCGAGCAGCGCGTCCGCGGCATCCGTTCCCCTGTCCGCTCCGAACAACCCTTAGGCGCGTTCTGCATGCGCCGTCGGACGAGAGGGATGCCATGACCAGCGACACGGTTGCCGAACGCCCCACCGCGAAGCGGGTGCGCCGACCGCACGCGTGGCTGTGGGCCTCGCTCGCCGGCATCGTCTCGGCCGCCGCGCTGCTCGCCGTGGCCGAACTGCTCGCCACCCTCGTCGCCCGTTCCGCCAGCCCGGTACTGGCCGTCGGGTCGTTCATCGTCGACATCGTCCCGCGTCCCCTCAAGGAGCTGGCGATCACCCTCTTCGGCGAGGCCGACAAGATCGCGCTGCTCGCCGGGATCGGACTCGGCGCGGCCGTGGCCTCCGCCGTCGCCGGCGTGCTGCAGTACCGCTTCCGCCCGACCGGGGCGATCCTGCTCGGGATCGGCGGCGCCCTGGCGACCGCGGCGATCCTCACCCGCGCCAATGCGGGCGCCCTGTCGTTCGTGCCGCCGGTCGTCGGCACCGTCGCGGGCATCGTCGTGCTGCTGCTGCTCGTCGGCCGGCTCCGCCGCTGGGTGGCCGCCGCGACCGCCGACGGCGCCGACGCGAACGAGGTCGGCATGAACCGTCGCGGCTTCTTCCTGATGACGGGGATCGTCGGCGCGGGCGCGATCGTCGTCGGCGTCGGGGCGCGCATCCTGAACGCCACCGTCGCCTCGGTGTCCGCCGCCCGCAACGCGCTGAGCCTCCCCGCCCCGCGGACCACCGTCACCATCCCCGAGGGCGCCATGCTCGACGTCGACGGACTGACGCCGCTCATCACGCCGAACGAGGACTTCTACCGCGTCGACACCGCCCTCACCGTCCCGAACGTCGACCCGAACACCTGGAGCCTGACCATCGACGGCATGGTCGACCAGCAGATCGAGATCAGCTTCGACCAGCTCGTCGGCATGGGCCTGGACGAGTACGGCGTCACCCTCACCTGCGTCTCGAACGAGGTCGGCGGCGGACTCGTCGGCAACGCGATCTGGACCGGCGTCCCCATCCGCGACGTGCTCCGCATGGCCGGTGTGCAGTCAGGCGCGGACATGGTGCTCTCCGAGAGCGTCGACGGGTATACGGCATCCACCCCCCTCTCCGCGCTGACGGACGACAACCTCGACGCGATCTTCGCGGTCGAGATGAACGGCGAGCCGCTGCCCTTCGAGCACGGCTTCCCGGTCCGTATGGTCGTCCCCGGGCTGTACGGGTACGTGTCGGCGACGAAGTGGGTCACCAAGCTCACCGTGACGACGTTCGCACAGGACGAGGCCTACTGGACGCCCCGCGGCTACTCCGCCGAGGCGCCGATCAAGATGTCGTCCCGCGTGGACACGCCGAAGATCGGCACCCCGGTGGCGGCCGGTCGCGTGCCGATCGCGGGCATGGCATGGGCGCAGCCGGTGGGCGTGAAGAGCGTCGAGGTCATGATCGACAGCGGCGAGTGGCAGCAGGCGACGCTGTCGACGCCGGTCAATGACTCGACCTGGGTGCAGTGGATGCTGGAGTGGGACGCCGAGCCCGGAACGCACTACATCACGGTCCGGGCCACGGACAACGACGGCAACGTCCAGGTCCAGGAGCAGGCCCCGATCGCCCCGAACGGCTCGAGCGGATGGCAGCGCACGCTCGTCACCGTGTCCTGATCCGAGCGGACGGCGTCGGACCTCCGGGTCCGGCGCCGTCGTCGTTCCCGGGAGACGTTCTCCCCGTGGCGGGTCCCGGCGCTCTTTCCGACGCGGGTTCCGTGGTTCGCCCTGCCGCGGGTTCCGGCGCCTTTTGCGTGGTTTGTCCCGGCGCCCTTTCCGACGCGGGTTCCGTCAGAAGCGCGAGGTCGTGAGCACGGCCCCGGCCGCCTCGATCTCGTCCAGTGCTTTCTCGCTCGACACCGGATGCACCCCGGCGACGAGGTCGGTCAGCACGCGGACGTTGCGCCCCGCACCGAGGGCGTCCAGGGTCGACGCCCGGACGCAGTAGTCCGTCGCGATGCCGACGAGATCGATGTCCCGGATGCCGTGGGCGTCGAGGATCTGGGACGCGGTCTCACCCTCGTCGGAGACGCCCTCGAACAGCGAGTAGGCGGGCTTGCCCTGCCCCTTCTTGAGGTGGTGCGTGACGCGGGTGGTGTCGAAGACCTCGTCGTACTCGGCGCCGTAGGTCCCGCCGACGCAGTGCACCGGCCAGGTGTCCACGAAGTCGGGAGCGTCCGAGAAATGCCCGCCGTTGTCGTCCGTCCCGTGGTGCCAGTCGCGGGATGCCACGATGACGGCGTAGTCGTCGGCGTGGGCCTGGAGGTACCGGCTGATGCGTTCGGCGACGGCATCCCCGCCCTCGACCCCGAGCGCCCCGCGCTCGGTGAAGTCGTTCTGCACGTCGACGATGAACAAGGCGCGGGTCATGCTCCGAGCCTACGCGCGGCAGGATCCCGACGGGTGGGCCCGGCCCGGGTGCGGGCGCCGCCGGGGCAGCCCGGGCGCGGGCACCGCCGGGGCGATCAGCCGCGGCCGGGGCGGTCAGCCGCGGCCGGGGCGGTCAGCCGCGGGCGAAGAGGAGGACGATCGACAGCACGAACGCCAGGACGCCGAGGCCCAGAACGCCGGCGGCGAGGAGCGCGACGAAGCGGACGAGCGGCGACTTCTGCGTCAGCCGCATGCGGTGCACGCTCCCCCGCCGATGGAAGATGTCGACCATGTCGGCCGAGCCCACCTTGGCCTCGTCGTGAGGCGACAGCGGCGCCTCGTTCACTCCGCCGTTCTCGTCGAACCACCGGACCACGCGGTGGCCGTCCATCTGCTCCACGACGGCCCGCGCGGGCACCCAGGTGCCGTCCGCGAGGAAGAGGATCAGCGCGACGAGCGCAAGCAGCAGACCGACGCCCAGTCCGACCCAGGAGAAGATCTCGATGACGGCGTCCAGGGCGTTCGACACGGGGGCTCCTGCGGGGTCGACGACGGGGACGGTCCGCCCAGCCTATCGGTCGCCCCGCGGCGGGACCGGGGTGCGCGCACCCCGGCGCCGGCGGATCATGGATGCCACGGCGGTGGCATCCATCCAACGAGAAGACCCCCGGACGCACTGTCCGGGGGTCTGTCCGAGCCACCTAAGGGAATCGAACCCTTGACCTATTCATTACGAGTGAATCGCTCTGCCGACTGAGCTAAGGTGGCCTGCGCCGCTCTCGCGTGCACGATCATCGATCTTACATGCTCGAGCGGTCCGCGACGAACCGAGGCGGGCGGGGGCTCAGTAGTCGCCGGTCGCGGAACGGTCCGCGAGGATGTCGCGGCTGGACGACAGTCCGAGGCGGGTGGCGCCGGCGGCGATCATCTCCTCCGCGGCGGCACGGGTGCGGATGCCGCCGGAGGCCTTGACCTCGGCCCGGTCGCCGACGGTGCGCTTCATGAGCTGCACGGCGTGGACGCTCGCGCCGCCCGCCGGGTGGAACCCGGTCGAGGTCTTGACGAAGTCGGCGCCCGCCGCGACGGCGGCCTCGCACACGGCGACGATGGCGTCGTCGGAGAGGGCGGCGGACTCGATGATGACCTTCAGCACGGTCGGCGCCGGGGCGGCGGCGCGCACGGCACGGATCTCGGACTCGACGACGTCGTAGCGCCCCTCGATCGCGGCGCCCACGTCGATGACCATGTCGATCTCATCGGCGCCCTGCGACACCGACAGCGCCGCCTCGGCGGCCTTGACCTCGGCGTGGTGCTTGCCGCTGGGGAAGCCGCACACCACCGCGACCTTGAGACCCGCCGGGACCTCGACGGGGAGGAAGGACGGCGACAGGCACACGCTGTAGGTGCCGAGCTCGGCGCCTTCCGCGATGATGCGCTCGACGTCGGCGCGCGTCGCCTCGGGCTTGAGCAGCGTGTGGTCGATGTAGGTCGCCAGGTCGGCAACGGGCGCGGTCATGCGGACTCCTTCGGGTGGGACGCACTCCAGCCTATGCGCGGGGCGTCCCGGACGCGGTCACTCGCAGCGCAGGCCGTCCTCCGGCACGGTGCCGTCGACGAGGAAGCCCTCCACCGCCGCGTCGACGCAGGCGTTACCCCGGTTGTACCCGAGGTGTCCCTCGCCGACGCGGGTCACGAGGACGCCCTGGGAGAGCTGCGCGGCGAGCGACTCCGCCCAGGGGTAGGGCGTCGCCGGGTCGCCGGTGGTGCCGACCACGACGATCGGCGGGGAGCCCTCGGCCGTGATCTCGCCGCGCGTGCCCGTCGGGGGGTACGGCCAGGCGTCGCACACGCTCGGCGTCTGCCAGTACGGCGCGATCGTCGGGGCCTCCCGCTCGATGCGCTCCTGCAACGCGGCCTCGTCAGCCGGGTCGTCCTCGACGGGGTAGTCCATGCAGTTGTAGGCGGTGAAGGCCTCGGTGGAGTTGTCGAGGTACTCGCCGCCGACGCGCCCGTTGTAGGAGTCGGCGAGCTGGAACGCCACGTCCGCCTGACCGTTCCCCACATCCGCCAGGGCGGCGCGGAGGAACGGCCAGCTCTCCTGGCTGTAGAGCGCCGCGATGATCGCCGTCTGCAGGCTGTCGGCGCCGAGACGGCGTCCGTCCGACGCGGTCAGCGGGCGCTGGTCGACGCGGGCGAGCAGCGCGGACAGATCGGCGAGAGCGTCGTCGACGGAGCCGGCGAAGGGGCAGGACGACAGCGTCAGGCAATCGGTGAGGAACGTCCGCAGCGACTCCTGGAATCCGACCGCCTGCGAGATGCCGACCTCGCTGCCCGACACCGACGGGTCGATGGCGCCGTCGAGCACCAGACGCCCGGCTCGCTCGGGAAAGAGCTTGGCGTAGGTGGCCCCGAGGAACGTGCCGTACGAGTAGCCCAGGTAGTTCAGCTTCTCGTCGCCGAGCACGGCACGGAGGAGGTCCATGTCGCGTGCGGCGTTCTCGGTGGTGATGTAGGGCAGGATGCCGTCGCTGTTCGCCTCGCACGCGGCGGCGAAGTCCGCGTTGCGCTGCTCCACCGCGGCGGTCCACTCGTCGCTGCCGCGCTCCCCCGGAACGATGTCGTACAGGAAGGCGTCCAGCCCGGCCGGGTCGTAGCAGGTGACCCGGGTGGACTCCCCCACTCCGCGCGGGTCGAAGCCGATGACGTCGTAGTTCTCGACGAGGTCCTCGCCGGCGACGAACGACAGGGAGTTGAGGACGAAAGACGTGCCGCTGCCGCCGGGGCCGCCGGGGTTGGTCAGGAGCGAGCCGAGCGGCTGCCCGGAGGTGGCGCGGTGCCGGACGAGGGCGAGCTCGAGGTCGCCGGCCGACGGGTCGGCCCAGTCGCGCGGCGCGGTCACCCGCGTGCAGTCGTACCCGGTGCCGCCGCAGTCCTCCCACGCCAGAGTCTGGCCGTAGTACGGCAGCAGAGCCGGATCGATCCCGTCCGTGACGGGAGTGGCGGACGCGCCGGTGTCGGGCGCGAGGGGCGGGATCTGGGCGTACAGGCAGCCGGACAGAGCCATGCCCATCGCGACCACCCCGGCGATCACGGCCGCCAGGCGCCGACCGACGCTCACGGCGCGGATCCGTTCGCGACGGTGATCAGCAGGCTCTCGAGCGCGAGCAGCGGGGCGGCGTTCTGCTCCAGCGCCCGCCGCGTATCGGCGATGCGGTCGAGCACGCCGAGGGTGCGGGCCGGGGTCCACTCCATGGCCAGGGCACGGAGCTCGTCGAGGCGCTCGCTGTTGATGAGGCCCTCGTCGCGCCCGTACTGGAGCATGACGATGTCGCGGAACAGCGACTGCAGGTCGGTGAGGACGCGGTCGATGCCGTCGCGGAGGCTGCGGGTGGCACGGCGCTTCTGATCGTCCTCGAGGGCGTTGACCTGCCCGCGGAACGACGGCGGCACGGCTGCTCCCTCGGCGACCCCGAGCATGCGCAGCAGGGCGCGCCTCTCCTCCTCGTCACGCGTCGCGGTGAGCGCCTTGGCGTCGTCGGTGGCGAGCTTGACGATGCGGCCGGCGACGTCGACCGCGTCGCCGACCCCGCGGACGCCGAGCACGGCGGCCAGGGTCTCGGCCCGGCGGGCGCGCGCGCCGTCGTCGGTGGCCAGGCGCTGCGCCATGCCGATGTGGCGCTGCGCGTGGCGGGCCGACTCCTCGGCGACCTCCGGTGCGACTCCCGTCCGCTCGACGATGAGGGCGGCGACGTCGTCGACGGACGGCTCGCGCAGCCGGAGCATGCGCACGCGCGAGCGGATGGTCGGCAGGAGGTCCGCGTCGCTCGGGGCGCAGAGCACCCAGACCGTGTGCTCGGGCGGCTCCTCGAGAGCCTTGAGGAGCACGTTCGACGTGCGCTCGGTCATGCGGTCGGCGTCTTCGACGACGATCACGCGGTAGCGTCCCAGCGACGGCGCGAAGTAGGCGCGTTCGACGAGCTTGCGGGCCTCGTCGATGCGGATGACGACCTGCTCGGTGCGCAGCGCCGTCAGGTCGGGATGCGTCCCGGAGAGGACCTGCCGCTGCGCGTGCTCGTCGTGCGGGTCGGCGATGAGGGCCGCGGCGAAAGCGTGGGCCAGCGTCGACCGCCCCGATCCCGGAGGACCGGTGATGAGCCACGCGTGCGCGAGCGCCGACGGGTCGGCAGCCGCTCCGCGGAGGGTGGCGACGGCCTCGTCCTGCCCCCACACCGCGTCCCACGGGAACGGCGCCGGGGCGGGGCGGAGGGCGGCGCCGGGAGGCGAGGCGAGCGCGGACGTCATGCGGTCCAGCCTAAGCGGGGGCGACGACACGGCCGCTGCCGATCCGCTGAGTGAACGACCGCCGGTCGACCGGCCGGGTCACGTGCGACGTGCGTCGACGCGCCGGGGCGCGAGGGACGTCCGCCGAAGGTCGTACGAGGCGGGACGTCCGAGACCGCGCCGGGGCGCACGGACGGTCCGGCAGGGGTCATGCGAGGCGGGATGCCACGACCTCGCGGATGCGTCCGGCGAGCTGGTCCGCCGGGAGGGCGGCATCCAGGACGAGGAATCGATCCGGCTCCGACGCGGCCAGCGCGAGGAAGCCGGCACGGACGCGTTCGTGGAACTCCGCCTTCTCGGCCTCGAGCCGGTCGAACGGCTTGTCGTCCGCGTCGAGGCGGGCGCGGGCGACGGCGGGGTCGAGATCCAGGAGCACGGTGACGTCGGGCAGGAGCCCGCCGGTGGCCCAGAGCGAGAGGGAGCGGACGTCGTCGGCGTCGAGCACGCGCCCGGCGCCCTGGTACGCGACGGAGGAGTCGAGGTAGCGGTCCTGGATGACGACGTCGCCGCGGGCGATGGCGGGGCGGACGACCGTCTCGACGTGGTGCGCGCGGTCTGCGGCGTAGAGCAGCGCCTCCGCGCGCGGGGCGACGTGCCCGCGGTGGTGGAGCACGATGTCGCGCACGAGCACGCCGACCTCGGTGCCGCCGGGTTCGCGGGTGCGGACGACCTCGCGGCCCTGTTCTCGCAGCCACTGCTCGAGCTGTGCGGCCTGGGTGGTCTTCCCCGCGCCGTCACCGCCCTCGAAGGTGACGAACAGGCCCGGACCCCCGGCCGCCGCACCGCCGGGGGCGCGCGGAGGCCGGGTCGGCTCGCCGGTCACGACTTCTTCGCCGGCGCCTTGCGCGTGGTCGTCGTCTTGCGGGCGGTGGTCTTCTTCGGCGCGGGCCCCTTGGCGCGCTTGTCGGCGATGAGCTCGACGGCGCGCTCGAAGGTGATCTCCATCGCGTTCTCGCCGCGCGGGACCGTGGCGTTGGTCTCGCCGTCGGTGACGTACGGACCGAAGCGACCGTCCTTGAGCTTCAGCGGCTTGCCGCTCACGGGGTCGGCGTCGAACTCCTTGAGGGCGCTCGATGCGCGCCGCGCGCCGTACTTGGGCTCGGCGTACTTGGCCAGCGCCTCCTCGAGCGTGATGTCGAAGATCTGCTGCTCCGCGTCGAGCGACCGCGAGTCGGTGCCCTTCTTGAGGTAGGGGCCGAAGCGGCCGTTCTGCGCGGTGATCTCGGCACCGGTCTCGGGGTCGGCGCCGACGACGCGCGGGAGCGAGAGCAGCCGCAGAGCCGTGTCGAGCTCGATCGTGTCGACCGACATCGAGCGGAAGAGCGACGCGGTGCGCGGCTTGGGGGCCGCCTCCTTCTTGGCGGTCCGCTTCTTCGGCGTCTCGACGACCTCTCCGGTGGCCTCGTCGACGTTCTCGGGGTCCTCGGCGTCGACCTCCTGCACGTAGGGACCGAACCGGCCGTCCTTGACGACCACGAGCTTGCCGTTCTCGGGGTTCTCGCCGAGCACGCGATCGCCTGCCACGGGAGCCTCGATGAGCTCCTGCGCCTTCTCGGGGGTGAGCTCGTCGGGTGCGAGGTCCTCCGGGATGTTGACGATGCGGGGCTTGGCCTCGGGGTCGGCGCCGGGCTCGGTGATCTCGAGGTACGGGCCGTACTTGCCGAAGCGGAGGGTCGCCGTGTCGGTGATGCGGGTGGAGTTCAGCTCGCGGGCGTCGATCTCGCCGAGGTTGTCGACGATGTGCCGGAGCCCGACCTGCTGCTCCGAGCCGAAGTAGAAGGACTTGAGCCACTCCGTGCGACGCTGCTCTCCGCGCGCGATGGCGTCGAGGTCGTCCTCGAGCGCCGCGGTGAAGTCATAGTCGACCAGGTCGGCGAAGTGCTCCTCGAGCAGACGCACGACGCTGAACGCGAGCCAGCTGGGCACGAGGGCCTGGCCGCGCTTGGTGACGTAGCCGCGGTCGAGGATGACGTCGATGATGCTCGCGAACGTCGAGGGTCGGCCGATCCCCTTCTCCTCGAGCGCCTTGACGAGGCTCGCCTCGGTGTAGCGGGGCTTCGGCGAGGTGCTGTGGCCCTTGGGCTCGACGTCTCCGACGGCCAGCTCGTCACCGGCGGCGAGCGCGGGCAGCGACTGGTCCGCGTCGTCGTCGCGACCGTTGCGCTTCTCGTCGTTGCCCTCCTCGTACGCCTCGAGGAAGCCCTTGAAGGTGTAGACGGTGCCGGATGCCGTGAACTCGGCGACCCGCTCACCCGCCGCGACCGTGAGGGTGACGGTGGTCGTCTCGTACTTGGCATCCGCCATCTGGCTGGCGACGGTGCGCTTCCAGATGAGGTCGTACAGCTTCTGCTCGTCGCGGTCGAGCGAGGACGCGACCGACGCGGGCGTGCGGAAGGTCTCGCCGGAGGGGCGGATCGCCTCGTGCGCCTCCTGCGCGTTCTTGGACTTGCCCTTGTAGACGCGCGGGTTGGCGGGCACGGCCTTGTCGCCGTAAAGGGCGACGGCCTGCTCGCGGGCGGCGCGCACGGCCTGGCCCGAGAGGGCGACCGAGTCCGTACGCATATAAGTGATGTAGCCCTTCTCGTACAGACGCTGCGCGACGCCCATGGCGTGCTTGGCGCTCATCGAGAGCTTGCGGCCGGCCTCCTGCTGCATCGTCGAGGTCGTGAACGGCGCCCGGGGGCTGCGCGTGCCGGGCTTGGCCTCGACCTTGGCGACGCTGGCGCGCGCGGCGTCGACGATCTGCTGGGCCAGCTCGCGGGCCTGCGCCTCGTCGAGGACGACGACCGCCTTCTTCAGCTTTCCGTTGTCGTCGTAGTCGCCGCCGCGGGCGATGGGAGCCCCGTCGAGGCGGGACAGCCGCGTGGTGAAGGAGGACCCGTCCTTGGATGCCACGGCCTCGACGTCCCAGTAGGACGCGGAGACGAACGCCATGCGCTCCCGCTCGCGCTCGACCACCATGCGGGTGGCGGCGGACTGCACGCGTCCGGCGCTGAGGGCGGTGCCCTCGCGACCCGAGCCGACCTTGCGCCACAGGACCGGGGAGACGTCCCAGCCGTACAGGCGGTCGAGGACGCGCCGGGTCTCCTGCGCGTCGACGAGGGACTCGTCGAGGTCGCGGGTGTGCTCGGCGGCGTCGCGGATGGCGTCCTTGGTGATCTCGTGGAACACCATGCGGCGCACCGGGACCTTGGGCTTGAGCACCTCGAGCAGGTGCCACGCGATGGCCTCGCCCTCGCGGTCGCCATCAGTGGCGAGCAGGACCTCGTCGGCGGACTTCAGGGCGCGCTTGAGCTCGGCGACCGTCTTCGTCTTGCGGTCGTTGACGACGTAGTAGGGATCGAAGTCGTTCTCGACGTCGATGGAGTACTTGCCGTAGGCGTCCTTCTTGTCGGCCGGGATCTCCTTCTTGGACGCGAGATCGCGGATGTGCCCGACCGAGCTGAGCACCTCGTAGTCGTCTCCGAGGTATCCCTGAATCGACTTCATCTTCGTCGGAGACTCGACGATGACGAGCTTCTTGCCGTTTGCCACTGGGGTCCTTTCTTCGATGCACACCATACACACGCATTCCTGTCCGGAATCCGGGTCGCGGGGGTCACCGGCGGGGCGGGCCGGCCCGAGCGCACGCATCGAGCGGAATCCCACCGTACGCCGATCCGACCGTCACGGTCGCTACCAGCCCGTCGAGCTCGCACGCGTCGAGCCGCGCGCCGCCGGCCGCGGCGACCCGCTCCGCCGCCGTGCAGGGGTCGCCGGGGACGGCACCGCTGACCGTGTCGGCGGCGGCGAGCGCGGCCGCGTCCGCGGTTCCGGCGAGCCGCTGCGCGTGGAGCGCCGCACCGGCCACCGCGCACGTGCCGACGGCGAGGATCGCCAGGGCGGCCGTGACGCCGACCGTCGCCGCGGTGCCCGCCATCAGCGGTCCCCGTGCCGCGGGTCCGGCCCGCCGCACCGCCGTCGACGACGGCTGCCGACGAACGGGCGGGCGGACCGGGTGCCGCTTCGGTCGCGGGTCCTCATCGCCCACCGTCCAGGGCGCACGACCGCGCCGTGAGATCGGGCAGCCCGAACGGGACCGCCACCGCGGCCGACACGCACACCATGCCGTCGGTGCGGGCGATCTGCGCCGTGGCACCGGCGCCCGCCACCACGTCGATCGCACGAGACGCGTCGTCGCCGCGTCCGAGGAGGCGGGCGGCATCCGCGGTCGCGTGCTGCAGCCGGACCGCCGTCGCCCCGGCGCTCAGCACGCCGATCCCCAGGGCGAGGACGACGAGCACGGCGGGCACGGCGACCGCGAACTCGGCGGCCGCCGCCCCGCGCTCGTCGAGCACTCCGCGCTCCGGCGGTACCGCGGGGCCGCGGCGGCGAGGCTTCCTCGGCACCCCGCAGGCGCTGCGGCGAGGCTCCCTCGGCACCCCGGAACGGCTGCGGCGCCTCACTGGACCGTCAGCGCGCGGCGGACGAGGTCGGTGAGGATGCCGCGCACCTCGTCGGACCGCATGATGACGACGAGCAGACCGGCGAAGGCGACGGCTGCCATGGTGGCGATCGCGTACTCGGCGGTGGCGGCCCCACGCTCGTCGAGGAAGGTCGCTCGGGCGTGGGACGCCGTGAGCGGCGGCAGGGCGGACTCGGGCAGGGCGGCCGGGGGCCGAGAAGCTGCGGCACGACGGACGGGGACGAGGCGGCGGACGGACATGGGGTCTCCTCTTCTTCTTTCGGGGATGGGCGGTTCTCGCGGTGGACAGGGATGCGCGACGACGGATGCGGCGGGGCCTCAGAAGGGGAGCACCTCCGATCGGACGACGGCCAGGATCATGGGCACGACCGCCAGCAGGAGGAACGCCGGCAGGGTGCAGACGCCGAGCGGCACGAGGAGCCGCGTCGCGAGCTCCGCCGCTGCGGTCCGCCCCGCCGACCGGGCGCGCTGGCGCTGCAGCCAGGCGGTGCCGCGCAGCAGCTCGCGGGCGGGCGCGCCGGCGCGCTCCGAGAGCGCGAGCGCCTCGTCGACCTCTCGCCGGCCCTGCTCCGCGTCGCCCGCCCCGCCGGGCTCCTCCCGTCGTCGCCGCGACGACCGGACATCGCGCGGGGACGGGAGAGCCCGCTCGACGAGCGCGCGCGCGGCATCCACCGACACCCCGCCGGCCAGGGCGACGACGAACAGCTCCGCACGCAGTCCCGGCACCTCGGTCCCGGGACGGGCACGGCGCTCGAGCGTCCGCGCCCAGACACGGGACGCGACGACGAGGCCGACGCCTCCGACCAGGCAGACGACGCCGACCGTCCCGCCGGTGAGCACACCCCACACGTCGACGCCGAGCGCGCCGCCCAGCGGGACCCCGAGGACGGGGAGCCAGCCGAGGAGACGCGCCGTCGACCGCGGCTCGGCGAGCGCGACCTGGACGTCGTCGCGCACCTCGGCGGCATCCCGCAGAGCCCCGACGGTGTCGCGCAGCGTCTCCGACAGCGGCGCACCGACGGTCGCCGCCACCTGCCACACCGCCGCGAGCGCGTGCCACTCCTCTCCCCCGCGACGGAGGACCGCGGACGCGTCGTCACCGGCGTGGAGCGCGGCGGCGGCCCCGCGGACGACCGGCGCGACCTCTCCGGAGAGGTCGGACCGTTCGGCGACGAGCGCCCAGGCCCGGACCGGTGTCACTCCGGCCGACAGCACGACCGCCAGCCGCAACGTCGTCTCCAGGACGGCGGCGTCGATCCGGTCGCGCCGGCGCGAGCTCACCACGACTCCCCCGCGATCTCCAGCCGCCCGTCCCGTACGACGGGGCGTCCGACACCTGCGATCCGGCGTCCGCGCGGTCCGCGTTCGACGTGGATGACGCAGGTGATCGCGCTCGCCACCTGACGCGCGGTGGCGGTGGCATCCATTCCGGCCAGGGCGCCCAGCGCCTCGAGCCGCGCCGGCACCTCCCCCAGGCCGCTGGCGTGCAGCGTCCCCGCACCGCCGTCGTGCCCGGTGTTCAGCGCCATCAGCAGGTCGCGGATCTCGGGGCCGCGGCACTCGCCGACGACGAGCCGGTCGGGGCGCATCCGCAGCGCCTCGCGCACGAGACGCGCGAGGTCGATCCCGCCCGCGCCCTCCAGGTTGGGCTGACGCGCCTCCAGGGCCACGTGATGGGGATGGCGGGGCCGCAGCTCCGCCACCTCCTCGATCGTGATGAGGCGCTCGCGTGCGGGCACCCGACCGAGCAGCGCACTGAGAAGAGTGGTCTTGCCGGCGCCGGTGGCACCCGTGACGAGGACGTTCGCACGTCCCTCGACGAGACCCTCGAGCCGAGCGCGACCGACGGCGTCGAACATCCCGGTCCGCTGCAGCCGGTCGAGGTCCGGTGCCGCCCACCGGGCGACCCGGATGGAGATCGCGGTCCCCGAGGTCGCGATCGGGGCGAGAACCGCGTGGACGCGGATGCCGTCGGGCAGACGCACGTCGACGCACGGCGAGGCGTCGTCGAGATGACGATCGCCCATCGCGATCAGACGCACGGCCAGCCGACGGACGTCCGCCTCCGGCGCCCACCAGCCCGGGATGCGCTGCGGTCCGACGCCGTGGTCGACGAACAGCCCCGCCTCGCCGTTGACGAACACGTCCGTCACGGCGTCGTCATCGAGGAACGGTCGCAGGAACGCCAGCGCGGGGTCCCGCCACGCATCGGCGGTGCGGAGGTCCTCGCGGACGAGGCTGCGGGAGTCCCCGCCAGGGGGCTGGGGAGGGGATGTCGGAAGCGGCATGCCCGGGACGATACGGAGCGGGCCACCTCTCCCGCCGGGCAGAAAAGCCGTTTGGTGAACGGTTCGACGAGATCCCCACCTGGGAAGGAGAGGACCACGACCCGGGGCCGGCGGAAGGCGGCGGAAAGGGCCTGAAGACGCGGCGCGGGGCCGAAAGAAGAAGGGGGCGGCATCCCATCAGTGGGGGGCGAGGGATGCCGCCACGCGCCGGCGGAATGTTGGGGGGCTCCCACCGACGCGGATGCCGGAAGCGATGTTCGGGCGCCCCTACTTTATGCACACCCGGAGCCCGAGCCAACTCGCGACACGTCTATTCACACCGATATATCAGCGGTGTCGTCCTCGCGCGCCATGCCAACTATCGGGGGTATTCGCCCGACGCGACGCGTGGCTAGCCTGACCGGGTGACGATGGCGCACGCCGTGCGGCATCCGTCGATTCCGATCATGACGCGAAGGAGCGCCGCGATGAGCAGCCAGATCGACAACCTCCTCACCGAGACGCGGCGCTTCGCGCCGTCCGCCCGATTCGCCGACGCGGCCGTCGCCGACGCGGCCCTTTACGAGAAGGCCGCGGCCGACCGCGAGGGCTTCTGGGCCGACCAGGCGCGGGAGCTGCACTGGCATACCCCGTTCACCACGGTGCTCGACTGGTCGAACCCCCCGTTCGCGGAGTGGTTCGCCGACGGCGAGCTCAACGTCGCGTACAACTGCCTGGACCGCCACGTCGAGGCCGGCAACGGCGACCGCATCGCCCTCCGCTGGGAGGGCGAGCCGGGCGACACCCGGAACGTGTCCTACGCCGAGCTCACCGACGAGGTGAAGCGTGTCGCGAACGTCCTGACGGACCTCGGCATCGAGCGCGGGGACCGCGTCGCGATCTACCTGCCGATGATCCCCGAGGCCATCGCCGCGATGCTGGCCGTCGCGCGCATCGGCGCCGTCCACTCGGTCGTCTTCGGCGGCTTCTCCGCCGACAGCCTTCGCGCGCGCATCGACGACGCCGGCGCGAAGCTCGTGATCACCGCGGACGGCGGCTGGCGCAAGGGCAAGGTGTCGCCGCTCAAGCCCGCGGTCGACCAGGCGCTGGCCGACCGCAACGGCTCCGGCGTCCAGGAGACGGTCGAGCACGTGCTCGTCGTGCGGCGCGGCGAGAACGAGGTGGAGTGGAACGACGGGCGGGACATCTGGTGGCACGACGTGGTGCCGGTGGCATCCGCGGTCCACGAGGCGCAGCCGTTCCCGGCCGAGAACCCCCTCTTCATCCTGTACACGTCGGGCACCACCGGGAAGCCGAAGGGCATCCTGCACACCTCCGGCGGATACCTGACCCAGACGGCGTTCACGAACCGGGTCGTGCACGACGTGCACCCCGAGACCGACGTCTACTGGTGCACGGCCGACATCGGCTGGATCACCGGGCACACCTACGTCACGTACGGTCCGCTGGCGAACGGCGCGACGCAGCTGCTGTACGAGGGCACCCCCGACACCCCGCACCCGGGCCGCTGGTGGGAGCTCATCGAGAAGCACGGCGTCACGATCTTCTACACCGCGCCGACCGCGATCCGGTCGTTCATGAAGATCGGCCGCGACGTGCCGCAGAGCTTCGACCTGTCGTCGCTGCGTCTGCTCGGCTCGGTCGGCGAGCCCATCAACCCGGAGGCCTGGGTCTGGTACCGCGAGATCATCGGCGCCGACGAGACGCCCATCGTCGACACCTGGTGGCAGACCGAGACCGGCGCCATCATGATCTCCGCCCTGCCGGGCGTCACGGAGGCCAAACCGGGGTCGGCGCAGGTGCCCGTCCCCGGGATCTCGATCGCGGTCGTCGACGACGCAGGCGAGCCGGTGGGCAACGGCAACGGCGGCCTCCTCGTCGTGACCGAGCCGTGGCCGAGCATGCTCCGCGGGATCTGGGGCGACCCGGACCGGTACAAGGAGACCTACTGGGAGAAGTTCGCCGACAAGGGCTACTACTTCGCCGGCGACGGCGCCCGCCTGGACGAGGACGGCGACGTCTGGCTGCTCGGCCGCGTGGACGACGTCATGAACGTCTCGGGCCACCGCCTGTCCACGGCCGAGATCGAGTCGGCGCTCGTCGGACATGAGGGCGTCGCCGAGGCGGCGGTCGTGGGCGCGTCGGACGAGACCACCGGCCAGGCCGTCGTCGCGTTCGTCATCATCAAGAGCCGGTACCTGAAGCAGAACCCCGTGGAGGGCCTGGGCGACGTGCTGCGCCGCTGGGTCGGGGAGCAGATCGGCCCGATCGCCCGCCCCCGGGACGTCTACATCGTCGGCGAACTGCCCAAGACCCGCTCCGGCAAAATCATGCGACGCCTGCTGCGCGACGTGGCCGAGGGCCGCGAGGTCGGCGACACCACGACGCTCGCCGACACCGCCGTGATGAGCGTGATCAGCGCGCAGGTGAAGTGACGCGGTGAGAGAAGAAGGTCCCGGATGCCACGGCGAGCGGCATCCGGGACCTTCTCCGTTCGCGCCGAATGAGGGTAGACGGTAAGACGGTACGGGTAGACTTCCACCGTGAGCCTGAACATCAAGAACGAGAGCGTGCACGCGGCCGTGCGCGAGCTCGCCGCGCGCCTCGGGGTCGGTCAGACCTCCGCGGTGGAGCTCGCCGTACGCGCCGCCCTGGACGCCCTCGACGCCGCCCCCTCCGCCGAGGACCGGGCGGCACGGATCGCCCGGGCAGCGGCCGCCGCGCAGCACGCCTTCGCCGGCGTCGACCTCCGCGCCGCCGAGCGCGGCCTCTACGACGATGCCGGGCTCCCCCGATGATCGTGGACACGTCGGCGCTCATCGCCGTGGTGCAGGCCGAGGGCACGGCCGACGCCATCCTCGCCGCACTCTCCGCGGAGGAGCGGCCCGCCCTCTCGGCCGCCACGCTCGTCGAGGCCACGATCGTCGCCGACAAGGGCGGCGACCCGGTCAGGGCGGCGCGCTTCGACGCGCTGATCGCCGCGATCGACCCCGAGATCGTGCCGTTCACGGCCGCGCACGCGGCGCGGGCACGGCAGGCGTACCGGGACTACGGCCGCGGATCCGGCCACCCGGCCCAGCTGAACCTCGGCGACTGCTTCAGCTACGCCCTCGCCGCCGAGCGCCACGAACCGCTGCTGTTCGTCGGCGACGACTTCACCCGCACGGATCTGACTCCGGCCCTGTGAATGACGAAGGTCCCGGATGCCTCGGGCGAGAGGCATCCGGGACCTTCCTGGCCCGGCGATGCGCGGGATCAGGCGACGGTGAAGACGACCTCGACCTCGACGGGGCTGTCCAGCGGCAGAACCGGGACGCCGACCGCCGAGCGCGCGTGCGCCCCCGCCTCGCCGAAGACCTGGCCCAGGAACTCGCTCGCGCCGTTGATGACGCCGGGCTGCCCGGTGAACTCGGGGACGGATGCCACGAAGCCGGTCAGCTTGAGCACGCCGGTGATGTTGTCGACTCCGCCGACGAGAGCGGCGGCCGCGGCGAGCGCGTTCAGGGCGCACTGGCGGGCGTAGTCCTTCGCGTCGGCGGGGGCGACGAGTCCCTCGGTCTCGCCGACCTTGCCGGTCGCGGGGAGCGCGCCCTGCACCATCGGGAGCTGCCCGGAGGTGTAGACGAGGTCGCCGTGGCGCTTCGCGGGGATGTAGGAGGCGACGGGCGGCACGACCGCGGGGACGTCGACGCCGAGATCGGCGAGACGCTCCGAGACGGTCACTGCTGGCCCTCGAACTGACGGGCCGCGGTCTCGGCCGCGCCGAGTCCGGCGTTGGCGGCGCCGCCGCCGGTGGGGCGCTTGAAGTAGGCCACGAGACCGCCTTCGGGGCCGGTCACGACCTGCACCAGCTCCCAGCCCTGCTTGCCCCAGTTGTTGAGGATCGCGGCGGTGTTGTGGATCAGCAGCGGCGTGGTGAGGTACTCCCACGTGGTCATACGAGGCTCCCGGCGGGTCAGCTCGACGAGCGAGCGCGATGGTGGACGCGTACGCGCGCGAGCGCACGCCTTCGAGGCATCGCCCAGCAACGTCGCTTAGCATCAAGCCTATGCCTGAGAACAAACGAACGGCCAACGGTGTGCTCGGCGGCATCGTCGGCCTCGTCGGCCTGAGCGCGGCGGCCGGCGTCCTCGTGACCGCGGCGGTCACCCCGGCCATCGCCGTGTCCGGTGCCGCGGCGAACAGCGCCATCTCGATCTTCGACAGCATGCCCGACTACCTCGAGATCGACGAGCTCATGCTCCCGACGACCCTCTGGGCCGGCGACCAGGTACTCGCGCAGTTCTTCGACCAGAACCGCTCCCCCGTCACCTTCGACCAGGTCGCGCCCGTCATGTACGACGCCGTCCTGTCGTCCGAGGACCCCCGGTACTACCAGCACGGCGGCATCGACCTCATCGGAACGACCCGAGCGCTGCTGAACAACGCGGCCAACGGGCAGACGCAGGGTGGCTCGTCCATCAGCCAGCAGTACGTGAAGAACGTGCTGGTGCAGCGGTGCGAGCGCAACGCGCGCGCCACCGAGGCCACGGACACGCAGCCCGCGCAGACCCGCGACGAGGTCCTGCGCGCGTGCGCGACGGAAGCGATCCAGGCCGAGGGCGTGGAGGGCTACCAGCGGAAGCTGCAGGAGATGCGCTACGCCATCAGCCTCGAGAAGCGCTACACCAAGGACGAGATCCTCCTCGGGTACCTCAACATCGCCAACTTCGGCGGCACCACCTACGGCATCGACGCCGCAGCCAAGTACTACTTCAGCGTGCCCGCCTCGCAGCTCAGCGTCAGCCAGTCGGCCATGCTCGCCGGCATGGTGCAGAACCCGAACCGTTTCCGCATCGACCTGCCGAACGGCTCGATCTTCAGCGCCGACGGCACGATCGGCTACAACAAGGCCCCCGACGGCTCGATCGACGACGTCGACCGCAGCACGATCCAGGCGCTCTACACGCTGCTCGACAACGGCGAGATCACCCAGGAGCAGCTGCTGAACGCCGCCGACGGCTACAGCGCGACCAAGGGTCGTCAGCTGTACGTCCTCAGCCAGATGGAGGAGACCGGCAAGATCACGCACGAGGAGTACGTGGCCGCCGCGATCGAGCCCATCACCCCGCAGATCACGCAACCCTCCCAGGGCTGCGCCAGCTCGGCCGCCCCGTACTACTGCCAGTACGTCGTGGCGACGATCCTCGACGACCCCGCCTTCGGCGAGACCGAGGAGGACCGCGTCCGCGCGCTGCGCCAGGACGGTCTGAACATCTACACGACCCTCGACCTGCGCATGCAGGACGTGGCGCAGACGGAGATGAACGAGCGTGCGCCGCAGTCGATGGAGAACATGAAGTTCGGCTCGACGGCCGTGAACATCGAGGCGAAGACCGGGCGCGTCCTCTCCATCGCGCAGAACACGAAGTTCACGCAGGACGGCGAGCTCGCCGCGAACGACCCGTCCTACAGCTCGATCGTGTTCGCGGGCGACCTGGACAAGGGCGGCTCGATCGGCTTCAGCGCCGGATCGACGTTCAAGCTCTTCACGCTCGTCGACTGGCTCGAAACGGGCCACTCGTTGAACGAGACGCTCAACGGACGCGTCGGGCCGGCGCCGAACATGACCAACTCCTGCACGGGCAACTGGGTCAACGCCAGCAAGACCCGGATCAACAACTTCGCCCGTGACCCCGGATACGTGGGCACGCCCATGATGTTCACGCGCGACTCGCTGAACACCGGCTACCTCGCGATGGCGGCGGAGCTTGACATGTGCGACATCGCCAAGGTGGCCAAGAAGCTCGGCGTGACCAACGGTCGCGGTCAGGACATCACGATGGCCGTCGCGAACAACGTCATCGGCAGTGACAACGTCTCCCCCATCGCGATGGCGGGCGCCTACGCCGCCGTCGCCAACGGCGGGACGTACTGCCAGCCGAAGGTCATCGACCGCGTCACCGACAACAAGGGCGGCGAGCGTGCCGCGCCGGAGCGCACCTGCTCGGCCGCGATGAGCCCCGAGGTCGCCGCGACCGCGGCCTATGCACTGCAGGGCGTCATGGGCCGCGGCGGTACCGGTCAGAGCGCCAACCCCGGCGACGGCACCGAGGTCATCGGTAAGACGGGAACCCACGAAGGCTGGCAGACCTGGATGATCGAGTCGTCGACCAACGTCACCACCGCAGTGTGGGTCGGCAACATCGAGGGCGAGGTGGACCTGTTCAGCCGCTACTTCCAGGGTGGCCGCCTCGCCGACGTCCGATACGGCCTGGCACGCAGCATCCAGCAGACGGCGGACGAGCTGTACGGCGGCGACGACTTCCCCGGTCCTTCCGCGAACCTCATCCGGACGATTCAGCGCGACCTGCCGAACGTGGTCGGACAGTCGCTCGACAGCGCCCGCTCGACGCTCGAGCGCGCCGGGTTCCGCGTCTCGGTCGGCGAGCCGATCGACTCCACCAGCGGTCCGGACACGGTCGCCGCGCAGAGCCCCAGCGGGTCGACCGCCGCAGCCGGATCGACCATCACGCTCAGTCCCGGCAACGGGGAGGGTGCGACGGTCCCGAGCGTGGCCGGGCAGAGCCTGCCCGAGGCCACGGCGACCCTCCAGGGCGCCGGGTTCACGAGCCTCAGTCTCGGCAACTGCGTCACGCAGCCGGACGCGCCGGACCAGGGCCAGGCCACGGGGACCAACCCCGGCCCCGGAACCAGCACCAACCGCAACACGCCGATCGCCATCGACGTGATCGCGAAGAACTGCGGATGACGGGCCCCGTCCTGAAGGCCGCCCTCGCACCCCTCGGGGTCGCGGGGGCGGCCGCTGTCGGGGCCACGGTGTGGGGCGTCGGCATCGAGCGCTACCTGTTCACCGTCCGATACCACGCCCTGCGGGTGCTGCCCAAGGGCGCCGAGCCCCTGCGCGTCCTGCACGTCTCCGACGCGCACATGGCCCCCTGGCAGCACCGCAAGCAGGAGTGGATGGCGCAGCTCGCGGAGCTCGAGCCCGATCTCGTCGTGAACACCGGCGACAATCTCGGACACCGCGACGGACTGACGGGGATCCGGACGGCGTTCGCGCCGCTCCGCGGCATCCCGGGTCTGTTCGTCCACGGGTCGAACGACTACCAGGAGCCGTCGCCGCGGAACCCGCTGCGCTACTTCCTCGGCCCGTCCGGCACGCAGCCGAAGCACAAGCACCTCGATGTCGGTGCGCTCGACCGCTTCCTGGGCGACGACCTCGGCTGGCACCTCCTCGACGACACCGCCGTGTCGTTCGAGGTGAAGGGCACCCGCATCACCGCGATGGGCGTCAACGACGCGCACCGGAAGTGGGACCACCCGGAGCTCCTCCCCCCGATCCTGGACACCCTGGATGCCGCCGACCTGACGCTCGGGGTGATGCACGCGCCGTACCGTCGCACGCTGGACGAGTTCGTCGACCTGGGCGCCGACGTGCTGTTCGGCGGGCACACGCACGGCGGACAGGTCCGCGTGCCGTTCTCGCGGAAGGCTCTCGTGGCCAACTGCGACATCCCGCTCGACCAGGCCCGCGGGCTCAGCGAGTGGACCCACGACGGTCGCACCGTTCCGCTGAACGTGAGCGCCGGACTCGGCCATTCGATCTATGCGCCGGTGCGCTTCGGCTGCCGGCCGGAGGTGTCGCTCGTCACGCTGCTGCCGCGCTGACGTCTCCTCCCCAGCCGCCAAAAGGGGCCGATCCTTCACGGATCGGCCCCTTTCGCCATCGCGGCGACCGTCGGGACCGACACGATCGAGGCTCCTCGACGAAAGGACTCTCGACATGCACCATCCCCCACCCGCTCACGGGCCCCGACGCCGGCTGCTCGGGCTGGCGCTCGCCGGTGCGGCGATCGTCGGCGTCGCCCTCGCCGCCCCGACCGCGCACGGCGCCGACCGCGGCTCGGGATTCGGCACCTGGGCCCCGCTGTCCTCGCAGGGCTGGCACGGCTCGATGATCGCCGGCGACTCCCATACGTACTGCGTCAATCCCGGAGAGCCCGTCCCGACCGGGACGAGCACCGACATGGGCATCAGCACCGACGCCAACGGCATGAGTCCGCAGCAGCTGGTCTCCATCAACCACCTCGTGTCCACGTACGGGCAGACCGATGACGCCGTACAGGCGGCCGCGGTCGGCTGGGCGGTGAAGGCCATCGCCGACCTCGACACGACGCTGCACTCGTGGGGATACACGGGCGACTCGTTCCCCGAGGCGATCGACTGGATCATGCGTCGCGTCGCCCCGGACGCCAACCCCGCCATCCAGGAGCTCGCGCAGAAGTACCTCGCCGAAGCGGCCGCCATCACACCGCCCCGCACCGACGGCTCGCTGGTGCTCACCACCGACGGTGACGACCCCACCCGCGGCACCGTCACCGCCGACGTCGACCCGCACGCCACCGGCGAGCTCCATCTGGAGAACGCCGTCTTCAGCGACACGGGGAGCCCCGACCGCGGCGGCGTGCACGACGGCGAGGTGTTCGCCATCACGGCGGCGCATCCCGACGGCGACGTCCGCCCCTACACGGTCCGCGCTCGCGGCACGTTCGCCTCGCGCTCCGCCGCGGTCCGGTTGTTCGTGACCACCGGTCAGCAGGAGACGGCCGGGCCCGGCGGGATGACGGTCTTCGAGGTGACCGGCGAGGACGCGGCGCCGCGCCCCGTGCGCTTCGCGCCGCGGATCACCACCCGGGCGCACATGGACGACGACGGGCGGTTCGTGGATGCCGTCACCTTCGTCACCGAGGACGGCGTCTGGCCCCAGCGGGCGGACGGCACGCCCGTTCCGATCCGGGCGTCGGCCGACCTCTACCGGACGTCGGCGTTCCCCGCGGAGTCCGACGACATCCCCGACGGCCTGTCGCCCGTCTCCTCGCTGCAGGTCGTGAGCGACCCGTCCACGGGCGTCGGCACGGTGTCCGTGTCGACGGAGGAGGCCGTCCCCGGACCCGGGGTCTACATCGCGGTCTGGCGCATCGAGCGGGCCGCTCAGGATGCCGAGGTCGCAGCCCACCTGCCGACGGACTACGTCTGGCGCGAGCGCTTCGCCGAACCGGCGCAGACGTCACAGTGGGCACCGGCGCCGCCGCCCTCCCCCACGCCCACACCGACGCCCGTGCCGACCCCGCCGGTCGTCGAGGAGACGGCACCGCCCGCCCCCGCCCCTGCACCGGCGGCGCTCGCCACCACGGGAACCGACGGCACGGCCCTGGCGGGACTCTCCGCCGGCGGCGCGGCACTCGCCCTCGTCGGCGGCGTCATCGCCGCTGTCGTGCACCGCAGGCGCACCCGCGTCTGACGGCCCCGGGAGGCGCGGTGCGGTCGAGCGCGAGCCGTGCCGCGCCTCTCCGTCGCCGTCCGCCGCGCCTCCTCGTCGGTGTCCAGCGGTCCCGCTCGTCGCCGTCCGCCGCACCTCCCCGCCGCCGTACAGCGGTCCCCGCGCCGCCGTCCAGCGGTCCCGCTCGTCGCCGTCCGCCCGGCGCCGACGGGAGGGGGACGCGCCCGGAGCGCACGGTGGTTCGGAGCACGGGTCGGAAGAGGGTAGAATCGTAGGGTTGCTCACGGGGTGTGGCGCAGCTTGGTAGCGCGCGTCGTTCGGGACGACGAGGCCGCAGGTTCAAATCCTGTCACCCCGACCGCAGAGAGGCTCCGCCCACGGGCGGAGCCTTTCGTGTATCGAAATCGCGTCGTCCGATAGGAGCCCTATGTCCGACACCTCACCTCGCCTCGTCGCCTTCGATCTCGACGACACGCTCGCCCCGTCGAAGACGGCCATCGACCTCCGCATCGGCGATCTGCTCCTCGCCCTCGCGGAGCGCGTCGAGGTCGCGATCATCTCCGGCGGTCAGCTGCAGCAGTTCCGCACCCAGGTGATCGACCGGCTGCCCGAGACGAGCGACGAGATCCTGTCGCACTTCCACCTCATGCCCACGTGCGGCACGCAGTACTACCGCCTGACGTCCGACGGCATCGAGACCGTCTACGCCCGCTCGCTGACCGACGACGAGAAGACCCGCGCCCTCACCGCCGTCCGCGAGGAGGCGGAGCGCCTCGGGCTGTGGGAGGCCGAGCCGTGGGGCGACATCCTCGAAGACCGCGGGTCGCAGATCACCTTCTCGGCCCTCGGGCAGAAGGCGCCGCTCGACGCCAAGATGGCGTGGGACCCCACCGGTCAGAAGAAGAACAGCCTGCGCGAGGCCGTCGCCGCCCGGATCCCCGACCTCGAAGTCCGCTCCGGCGGCTCCACCTCCGTCGATATCACCCACCAGGGCATCGACAAGGCGTACGGCATGAACCAGCTCGTCGAGGCCACCGGGATCCCCCTCGACGACATGCTGTTCGTCGGCGACCGCCTCGACCCGGACGGCAACGACTACCCCGTCCTCGCGATGGGCGTCGAGTGCCACGCGGTGCACGGCTGGGAGGACACCGCCGCCTACCTGGACGCGCTCATCCCCACGCTGCCCGCGCGCGCCTGACCCGCGCGGGAAGGCCTCCGACGCGAGACGCCGGCCGTCCCGCCGCACCCGCCCGACCCGCGTGGGAAGGCAGCCGGTCCGAGCCGCCCTCGCGTCAGATGATCTGACCGATCGGCTCGCGCTTCTCAGCCTGGAAACGGTCCTCGGTGCGCCCGTACGCCCAGTACCCGGACAGCGACACCTGGTCGCGCGCCAGACCCCAGCGCCCGAACACCACATCGCGCAGGCCCTTCATCGCCTCGCGCTCCCCGTGAGCGAACACCTGCCCGCGACCGTCCCGCGGCGCCCACGCCGCGACCGCGTCGACGAGCACGGACGACGTCCCCGGCACGGCCTCCCCGCGGTGCAGCCACACGACGTCCACGCCGCCCGGCGCGGTCAACGGCAGCTCGTCGTCCGGCCCCTGCACCTCGATGAACGCGGTGCCGGTGGCATCCGGGGCCAAGGCCTCCAGCGCCGCCGCGATCGCCGGCAGCGCCGAGTCGTCGCCCGCGAGCAGGTGCCAGTCCGCCGACGGATCAGGGGCGTAGCCGCCGCCGGGCGACGAGACGACCAGCCGATCGCCCGGCACCGCCCGTGCGGCCCACGGCGCGGCGAGGCCCTCGTCGCCGTGGACGACGAAGTCGATCGCCAGGTCACGGTCGGTGACCTCGCGGATCGTGTACGTCCGCGTGACCGGGAGGTCCTCGGGGGCGAGGGTCTCGCGCAGCGCCGGCAGATCGTACGGCGGCTCCAGTCCCAGCTCCGGCTTGACGAAGGTGATCTTGACGTAGCGATCGGTGTACGGGCTCTCCCGGAAGGCCGACAGGTCGGCGGCCGTCGCCCGCAGGCGCACGATGTGCGGCGTCACCCACTCGCTCGAGGTCACCTCGAGCACGTGCTGCGGGCGCGGCGGGCGGAGGGGGCGATCGGTCATGAATGTTCCTCTCGGACGGCGCCGGCATCACCGGGCGGGACAGCGGGGACGCGCGCGAGGGCGTCGCGGGCGCCCGCCGCGGGGACGGGAGCGGCCTCCTCCGACGGCGGCTCGCCGGCGTCGACCCGCGCGATGGCCGCGGCGACCTGCCGCGAGTAGTCCGTGATGTGAGCCGTCACCACCGCGCGCGCGGCGGCGCCGTCGCCGTCGGTGACCGCCTGCACGATGCGGCGATGCTCCTCGCGGAGGCGGTGCGCGGTGGCATCCCAGTCCGGCATCCGTGCGGCGCCGAGCTGCGTGTACGACTCGATCGAGCTGCGCAGCCCCGCCATCATCGCGGCGACCACGGCGTTGCCGGACGCTTCCGCGAGAGCGAGATGGAAGCGGGCGTCGAGGGCGAGGAACTCCCCCGCGGCCAGAGCGGGGTCGTCCATGGCATCCAGGATCCCGTGCACCTCCGCCAGGTCCGCCGTCCGGCCGGCAAGGCTCTCTGCGACATCGCACTCCAGCACGATGCGGGTGCGGACGACGTCGGCGATCGGGAAGCCGCTCGCCGCGACCTGCAGGCGGAGGAACGCGGCCAGGCCACCCCGCGGGGTCGTCACGATCATCGCGCCGGCGCTGGGACCGGAGCCCGTGGCCGTCCGGACCACGCCGAGCACCTCCAGGACGCGGATGGCCTCGCGCACGCTCGACCGGCCGACCCCGAGCTGCGTCGCGAGCTCCCGCTCGGGCGTCAGCCGGTCGCCGGGGACGAGACGACCGTCCCGGAGGTCGCCCTCGATGCGTTCCAGGACGATCTGCCAGGCGCGCGGGGCGTCGGTCGGCATGGCATCCCTCTCCTCGTCGCCGGGGTCCGGTGTGGCCGGACCACACGGCCCCACCCTACGCGGCGGTCAGTCCTCGGCGGTCGCGTAGCCGGCGGGGTTCTTCGTCTGCCAGTTCCAGTAGTCGCGGCAGGCGTCGTCGATCGTCAGACGCGTGCGCCACCCGAGCACCTCGGCCGCCTTCGCGGGGTCGCAGTACGTCGCCGCGACGTCGCCGGGGCGACGGTCGAGCATCTTCTTCGGCAGTTCGTGGCCGACGGCCTTCTCGAACGACGCGACGAGCTCCAGCACGCTGACGGGACGCCCCGTGCCGAGGTTGAAGACCTGGTGGCCCGGCTGCGCCTTCTCGAGCGCGGTGACGTGCCCCTCGGCGAGGTCGACGACGTGGATGTAGTCGCGGAGGCCCGTGCCGTCCGGGGTGTCGTAGTCGGAGCCGAAGACGCCGATCTCGTCGAGCGACCCGATCGCGACGCGCGACACGTACGGCATGAGGTTGTTCGGGATGCCGGCGGGGTCCTCGCCGATCAGGCCGGACGGGTGCGCGCCGACGGGGTTGAAGTAGCGCAGCACGGTCACGTTCAGCTCGGGGTTCACCCGGGCGACATCGGCGAGGACGACCTCGTTCATCCGCTTGGACTTGCTGTACGCGTTCGACAGGTCGACGCTCGTCGTCGACTCCTCGGTGAACGGCAGGTCGGCCGGGTCGGAGTACACCGTCCCGGTGCTCGAGAAGACGAAGCTCCGGATGCCGCGGGCGATCCCCACGCGCAGGAGGGAGAACGTCGTGTCGAGGTTGTTGGAGTAGTACTCCAGCGGCTTCTGGGTCGACTCCCCCACGGCCTTGAAGGCGGCGAGGTGGATGATCGCGTCGATGGGCCCGTGCGCGTCGAACGCCGCGGCGACGACCGCCTCGTCGGACGCATCGCCCACGACGAGCGGGGCGGACTTGCCGGTGATCGCGGCGACCCGCTCGGCCGCGACCGCGTGCGTCCCCGACAGGTCGTCGAGGAGGACGACCTCGTGTCCGGCATCCAGGAGAGCGACGGCCGTGTGGGCACCGATGTAACCGGCACCGCCGGCGAGCAGAACACGCATGCCCCCAGGCTACCGAACGGTGCTGCGCGAACCGGCCCGGTCGCGGCCGGATGGCGTGCCGGGCTCCGGAGAAACGTCACCCGAACGGGGTGCGCGGGATCGGTGGACGCGGCCTCCGCCCGTCTGTCCCGGAGCGCGGCACCGCTGCGCGCCGGTCAGTTGCCGTCGAGCCTGCCGCCGGAGGCCGACAGATAGCAGACGGCGCACATCGACTCGTACGTCACCTCGCCGGCATCCTGTTCCTCGTCGATCGCGACCTGGTCGCCGTCGAACACGAACTGGCCGCCGATCAGACGCGCGTTGAAGATCGCCTTGCGGCCGCAGCGGCAGATGGTCTTGAGCTCCTCGAGGCTGTGCGCGATCTCGAGGAGGCGCGCGGAGCCGGGGAACGCCTCGGTGCGGAAGTCGGTGCGGATGCCGTAGGCGAGGACCGGGATGCCGTCGAGCACGGCGATCCGCAGAAGGTCGTCGACCTGCGCGGGGGTGAAGAACTGCGCCTCGTCGACGAGGAGACAGGCTACCGGCTCCGCACCGGCGGCCGCGTCGCCCGCCACCGCGCGGAACTCCGTCCGCAGATCGTCGTCCGGGCCGACGAGGAAGTCGACGGGGCGCGAGACGCCGAGACGGCTGTCGATCTGGTCGGCGCCCTTCGTGTCGATCGCGGGCTTGGCCAGCAGCACGCGCTGCCCGCGTTCCTCGTAGTTGAACGCCGCCTGCAGCAGAGCCGTCGACTTGCCCGAGTTCATCGCCCCGTAGCGGAAGTACAGCTTCGCCACGACGGGGTCAGGCGTTGATCGCGAGCGCGTGCGCCGTGGCATCCAGCTCGCGTCGGGCCACCTCGGGACGCGTGTTGAGCGTCTCGCCGTAGCTCGGGATGAGCTCGCGCAGACGCGGCTCCCACTCGGGCATGCGCTCGGGGAAGCAGGTCTTGATCAGGCCGAGCATGATCGAGACGGCCGTCGAGGCCCCCGGCGAGGCACCGAGCAGACCCGCGATGGAGCGGTCGCTCGAGGTGACGACCTCGGTGCCGAACTGCAGCACGCCGCCCTTCTGCTTGTCGCGCTTCATGACCTGCGCGCGCTGCCCGGCGTCGAGCAGCTCCCAGTCCTCGTCCTTCGCGGACGGCATGAAGTCGCGGAGGCTGTCGACCTTCTTCGCGTGGTTCTTCAGCAGCTCGCTGACGAGGTACTTGATGAGGCCGGGGTTGTCGATGGCGACCTTGAGCATCGGCAGGATGTTGTGGGGGCGCACCTGCGTGACGATGTCGAGCATCGAGCCGTTCTTGAGGAACTTGGGGCTGAACGTCGCGAACGGGCCGAAGAGGAGCGACGCCTCGCCGTCGACCACGCGGGTGTCCAGGTGCGGCACCGACATGGGCGGCGCGCCGACGGAGGCCTGCGAGTACACCTTTGCGCGGTGCTTGGCGACCAGGTCGGGGTTGCTGGTCTTGAGCCACTGGCCGCCGATGGGGAAGACGCCGTAGCCCTTGATCTCGGGGATGCCCGAGCGCTGCAGGAGCTTGAGAGCCCAACCGCCCGCGCCGACGAAGACGAACTTCGCGTTGATCGTGCCCGGGGTGCCGCCGATGACGTGGCGGTAGCTGACGCGCCAGGTGCCGTCCTTGAGCTTCTTCAGCTTCTTGACGTCGTGGTTGGTGGCGACGTCGACGCCCTTCTCGCGCAGGTCTGCGAAGAGCTGGCGGGTGAGGGAGCCGAAGTCGACGTCGGTGCCGGCCGGGACGCGCGTGGCCGCGAACGGCTCGCCCTTGCGGCGCTTGTGCATGAGCAGCGGGGCCCACTGGTTGATGACGCGGGAATCCTCGCTGTACTCGATGCCGGCGAACAGCGGCTGCTGCTTGAGCACCTCGTAGCGCTTGCGGAGGAACGCCACGTCCTTCTCGCCGCGCACGAAGGTCATGTGCGGGGTCGCGTTGATGAAGGTCGACGGCTCGTCGAGCACGCCGCGGGCGACGAGCGAGGCCCACAGCTGACGGCTCTGCTGGAACTGCTCGTTGATCGCGACGGCCTTGGACGGGTCGAGCGAGCCGTCCTTGCCCTCGGGCATGTAGTTGAGCTCGCAGAGGGCGGCGTGGCCGGTGCCGGCGTTGTTCCAGGCGTTGGAGCTCTCCTGGGCGACCTCGCTCAGGCGCTCGACGACCGCGATCTTGAGGTCCGGCTGCAGGTCCTTCAGCAGGGTGCCGAGCGTCGCGGACATGATGCCGCCACCGATGAGGAGAACGTCGACGTTTTCAGTCACCCGACGATTCTAGGCGGGCCCTGGGAGGTCTCTCGACATCGAGAGAAACGTCCCTTCGACATCGAGACAAAGGAGATGCCTCCGGCCGCGGGAGAGCGGGCCGGAGGCATCCGGATGCCGGTGGTCAGGCGCGCGCGCCCAGACGCTCGGCGACGAGCTCGGCAATCTGCACCGCGTTCAGGGCCGCACCCTTGCGCAGGTTGTCGTTGCTGATGAACAGCACGAGGCCCTTGCCCTCGGGGGCGGACTGGTCGGCGCGGATGCGGCCGACGAAGCTCGGGTCGGCGCCGGCGGCCTGCAGCGGCGTGGGCACCTCCTCGAGGCGGACGCCGGGGGCGTCGGCGAGCAGCTCGCGCGCACGGTCGGGCGTGATGTCGCGGGCGAACTCGGCGTTGATGCTGAGCGAGTGCCCCGTGAACACGGGCACGCGGACGCAGGTGCCGGCGACGCGCAGGTCGGGCAGCTCGAGGATCTTGCGGCTCTCGTTGCGGAGCTTCTTCTCCTCGTCGGTCTCGTTCTGCCCGTCGTCGACGAGGTTGCCCGCGAACGGGATGACGTCGAAGGCGATGGGCGCGACGTACTTCTGCGGCGCCGGGAAGTCCAGCGCCGAGCCGTCGCGGACGAGACGCTCGACGTCGCCCTGGGCGAGGACGCCCTCGACCTGGCCGAGGAGCTCCTGCGCACCGGCGAGGCCCGAGCCGCTGACGGCCTGGTAGGTGCTGACGATGAGGCGCTCCAGACCGGCCTCGGCGTCGAGCACCTTCAGCACGGGCATGGCCGCCATGGTGGTGCAGTTCGGGTTGGCGATGATGCCCTTGACCGCCTGATCGATCGCGTGCGGGTTCACCTCGCTGACCACGAGCGGCACCTCGGGGTCCATGCGCCAGGCGCTGGAGTTGTCGATGACGGTCGCGCCGGCCTCGGCGAATCGGGGCGCGTGCGCGCGGCTGCCGGTGGCACCGGCGGAGAAGAGGGCGATGTCGATGCCCGCGGGGTCGGCGGTGGCGACGTCCTCGACGACGATCTGCTGCCCGGCGAACTCGACGGTGGTGCCGGCGGAGCGCGCGGTGGCGAAGAGGCGCAGCTCCCGGATCGGGAACGAGCGCTCCGCGAGGATCTCGCGCATGACGGTGCCGACCTGGCCGGTGGCGCCGACGACGGCGAGCGATATTCCGGAATCGGAGATGCGGGTCATGCGGGTACCTCGGATGTTCGGGTGGATGGATGCCGCGAGCGCGGCGTCCGGGTCAGACTAGCGCGAACGCCGGGGGGCGTCCTCGCCCCCGCGGAACTCCGGAGAATCGGTCCGGAATGCAGCGCCGAGTGGCGGAAATACGCCGCGGAAGGGGCGGCCGCGCGGGAAAACTCAGGAGTTCGACGAGAGCGGACGCGCGCGCCGGACCCCGCGGGGGCGTCAGGTCAGCGGCCGGTGCCGGCGTGGACGGTCGCCTCGGCGTCGCCGTCCAGACCGTACGCGGTGTGCACGAGACGCGCCGCCTCGGCCAGGTCGACGCCGCGGACCACGACCGAGATGCGGATCTCGGAGGTCGAGATCATCTCGATGTTGACGCCGGCCATGCTCAGCGCCTCGAACAGCGTCGCCGAGACGCCCGAGTGCGTGCGCATGCCCGCGCCGACGACCGACAGCTTGCCGATCTGGTCGTCGTGCACGAGGCTGGCGAACCCGACCTCGCCCTGCTCCCCCGCGAGCGCCTTGAGCGCGGCGGTGGCGTCGGCCTTCGGCAGCGTGAACGAGATGTCGGTGCGCCCGGTGGCGGCGGCCGAGACGTTCTGCACGATCATGTCGACGTTCGCGCCGGACTTGGCGACGATCTTGAAGATGTCGGCCGCCTTGCCGGGGACGTCGGGGACGCCGATGACGGTGATCTTGGCCTGGCTGAGGTCGGTGGCGACGCCGGCGACGATGGGCTCTTCCATGGTGGCTCCCTCGGGGACGAGCGGGGACTTCTTGGAGGCGTCGAGCACCCACGTGCCCTCGCCCGAGCTGAACGTGGACCGCGCGTGGATGAGGACGCCGTGACGGCGCGCGTACTCGACGGCGCGGATGTAGAGGACCTTGGCCCCGTTGGCGGCGAGCTCGAGCATCTCCTCGCTGCCGACGCGGTCGAGCTTGCGGGCGAGGGGGACGACGCGCGGGTCGGCGGTGAAGATGCCGTCGACGTCGCTGTAGATCTCGCAGACGTCCGCGTTCAGCGCCGCGGCGAGCGCGACGGCGGTGGTGTCGGAGCCGCCGCGGCCGAGCGTGGTGATGTCGCGGGTGTCGCGGTTGAAACCCTGGAACCCGGCGACGATGACGATCGCGCCCTCGTCCAGCGCCTCGCGCAGACGCACCGGGGTGACGTCGACGATGCGGGCCGCTCCGTGGGTGGCATCCGTGATCATGCCGGCCTGGCTGCCGGTGAAGGACCGCGCCTCGAAGCCCATCGAGTGGATGGCCATCGCCAGCAGCGCCATCGAGATGCGCTCTCCGCTGGAGAGCAGCATGTCCAGCTCGCGCGGTGCGGGGATGGGCGCGACCTGTCCGGCGAGGTCGAGCAGCTCGTCGGTGGTGTCGCCCATGGCGCTGACGGCCACGACGACCTCGTGGCCCGCGCGGCGGGTGTCGACGATGCGCTTGGCGACCCGCTTGATGCTCTCGGCATCGGCGACGGACGAACCGCCGTACTTCTGGACGATCAGCGCCATAAGAGGAACTCCCCGGATGTGTCGGGCAGTCGGGATGCCGCGACGGGCGCTCGGACGACGCACCCGACGACCCATCCTAGGGGCGCGTGCATTCCCCCTCGGCCATGCGCTCGTCCCCGCGCCGACGGTGCCGCGCCACCCAGGATCCGGGGAGGCGGCGTCGGTAGGATCGGGGCGGTCCCCCTGTTCCGCCTTGTCGTGCTCCTGGAGGCGTGCGGTGCCCCCCACTTCCCGTCGGCTGCTGTCGTCCCTGCGACGGATCGTCCACACCGAGGAGGCGTCCGGGCCGGACACGACGGTGCTCCCCGTGATCGACGACGCGTTCGCCGCGCGCGTGCTCGACCTGTCGATCCGCATCGGCGAGACGATGCTCGTGGTCGGGGCGCCCGCCAGCGAGGTGACGCTCACCATCGTCCGGGTGTGCGGCGCGTACGGCCTCGACCCCGTCCACGTCGACGTGACGTACAACTCCATCACGGTCGCGCACAGCCGCCCCGGGGCGACGAACCCGACGACGCTGCTGCGGGTCGTGCGCGGATCGGTGCCGGACCACGCGAAGCTGCAGCGTCTGCAGGCCCTCGTCACCGAGATCGGCGGCGGCCTCGACCTGGACACGGCGGTCGCGCGCTGCCGCGCGATCCGCCGGGTGCCGTTCCGCTACCGGCCGCCGGTCGTCGTCGCCGCGCAGGCGTCGCTGGCCGTGGGCGTGGCGATCATGTTCGGCGCGAACTGGCTCGCCCTCGTCCTGTCGTTCATCGCGGCGGCGATGGCCGCGACCACCCAGTACGCCCTCGCGCGGGCCCGCGTGCCCTACTTCTTCGCGCAGATCGCCGGCGGCTTCGTCCTCACGGTCGTCGCGGCGCTCTCGCCGCTGCTGGAGTACACCGGGATCGAGGCGGCGGCGGCGATCCGGCCGTCGGTCATCGTGGCATCCGGGATCGTCCTCATGCTCGCCGGGCTCACCGTCGTCGGCGCGGCCCAGGACGCGATCGACGGGTTCGCCCTCACCGCGACGGGGCGCATCCTCGAGCTCACGACCCAGACCCTGGGCGTGGTCATCGGCATCCTCGCCGGGCTCGAGACGGTGCGCGTGCTGGGGCTCGGGATGTCCGCGCCTTCGAATGCCCTCCCCCTCGGCCCGCTGCCCGTGCAGTTCCTCGGCGCGGCGGTCATCGCGGTCGCGGTCGCGGTGTTCAACGGCGCCGGGGCGCGCATCGTCCTCGTCAGCGCGGCGCTCAGCATCGTCGCGTGGCTGGGCTACGTCACCACGTCGTCGCTGGGGTTCGACGTCGCCGCGGCCAGCGGCGTCGGCGCGTTCGTCGGCAGCTTCGTCGGCATCGTCGTGGCGTACCGCCTGCACGTGCCCTCGGTCGCGATCACGACGGCCGCGATCCTGCCGCTGGTCCCCGGGGCGGCGGTGTTCCGCGGTCTGCTCGGCGTCGTGGAGTCCGGCGAGGACCCGGCGGTGCTCATGACCGGCGTCACCACCCTCGCCAGCGCGGCGACGATCGGCATCGCGCTCGCCGTCGGGGCCTCCCTCGGCATCTACCTGGGGCAGCCGCTGCGCGCGACGCTGTCCAGCGTCATCCGGACCCGGGCCCGGCTGCGCAAGTAGGACCGGGGATGCCACGCCTCCGACCGGGCGTCGGGATCGCGGCATCCATGGTCCCGAGGGGGCGGCGCGCGCTCAGCCGAACCGGCCGTTGACGTAGTCGAACGTGCGCGGATCGACGGGCGAGTCGAACATCGCCGCGGTGTCGCCGTGCTCGACGATGTGGCCGGGCTGACCCTGGGATGCCAGGAAGAAGGCGCACTGCTGCGACACGCGCTGCGCCTGCTGCATGTTGTGCGTGACGATGACGATGGTCACCTCGTGCTGGAGCTGTCCCATCGTCTCCTCGATGACGCGCGTCGAGGTGGGGTCCAGCGCCGAGCAGGGCTCGTCCATGAGGAGCACCTTCGGCTTGATCGCCAGCGAGCGGGCGATGCACAGACGCTGCTGCTGCCCACCGGAGAGGCCGCCGCCGGGGGCGCGCAGCCGGTCCTTGACCTCCTTCCACAGGCCGGCGCTCTGCAGCGAGGTCTCGACGAGGTGGTCCTTCTCGTCGCGGCCGGCGCGGATGCCGGTGAGCTTGAGACCCGCGATGACGTTGTCGTAGATCGACATGGCCGGGAACGGGTTCGGCTTCTGGAAGACCATCCCGATGTCGCGGCGGGCGTCGGTGAGGCGCCGCTCGGGGTCGTAGATGTCGACGCCGTCCAGGAGCACCTCCCCCGCGAGGGACGCCGACGGGACGAGCTCGTGCATGCGGTTCAGGATGCGGAGGAACGTGGATTTGCCGCAGCCCGACGGGCCGATGAGAGCGGTGACCTGGCCGGCGGGCATGGTCAGCGACACCCGATCGAGCACCTGGTGGTCGCCGAACCACGCCGTGATCCCGCGGGCGTCGAGGGTGGCGAGCGGGGCGGGGGCGGACAGGACGCTCTCGCCGGCCGCCGCGGCACCCGGACCGGAACGGCGCGGGCCGGGGGCGGCGGCGGGGCGTCGGCCGAAACGTCGCCGCAGGCCCGCCGGGGGCGACGCGGCCGGGACGACGACCACGTCGGGCACGCCCGTCACCGGCGGCTCCCCCGACGCCGGGGCGACGATGACCTCCGTGAGCGAGGTGTCGGGCGTCCCGGCCGGGGGGTGCGCGTCGGGCACACGGACGACCGGGCCGTGCGCGTCGGGCACGCGGACGACCTCCGTCAGCAGGGACGGCTCCGGCGCGGGCACGCGGACGACCGCGGTGCGCAGCGCGGGCGCGGCGTCGGCGGGCGCCGGGTCGCCGGCGGCGACGGAGGATGCGGATTCAGTGTTCATCGGGACTCTCGGGTCGAGCGGGTCGGGTGGGGATGCCGCCGCGAGGCGGCCGCGGCACGGTCAGAGCAGGTTGGGCAGCAGGAGCGTGAGCTGGTGGGCGACGAGGAAGCCCGCGAGCAGGAGCACCGGCACGAAGACGATCCACGTGCGCTGGGCACCGAAGCGGCGGAACGCCCAGACGGCGGCGATCTCGGCCGCGATGAGGAACTGGAGGGCGAACACCAGCGCCCATGCCGTGGTCGTGTCCGTGGCCATCGGGCGCTGCTCGGGGGGCAGCGCCGCCGTGCTCGTCACGCGGGCGCCGCGGGCCTGGGCGTCGCCGACCAGGCGGGCGTCGACGTAGGCGACACCGGTGGGTACGTACGGCGCCCCCCGCGAGGTCATCAGGACCAGCCGGCTCTCGCCGGGCCGCAGGTTCGGCAGCGTCGGATCGCCGGCGTAGCGGACGCCGACCACCTCGAACTCCTGCAGGCCCTGGCCGGTGCGGACCGAGATGGCGTCGCCCGGGCTGAGGCTCTGGATGCCGGAGAACGGACCCCCGAAAGCAGCGGACCGCGCCAGGAGGAAGCTCACGCCCGCCTGCCCGGGCAGGATGCTGTCGCGCTGGTGCGCGACGCCCTGCGCGGTCTCGGCGGCGCTGCTGCCCTCCACGACGACCTCGTGCACGCCCAGGCGGGGGATCTCGATGATCCCGACCGGCGCCCCGTCGGCGAGGAGGTCGTCGTCGAAGGTGTACTCGCTGACGGGGGCGGTGCCGGCCTCCAGCTGCGCGCGGAAGTCGTCCGACAGACGCTGCTGGGAGACCAGGTGCTGCAGGTGGCTGAACACCGTCACGTCGAGGACGAACATGAGCGTCACGGCCGCCATCATCCCCACGACCGCGCGGACCAGCGCCTCGGTCGCGGTGAGGGGCACCGGGGTGCGCCGGAGGCGGGGCGCCCTGCGCGGCGGACGGGGCGGCCGCGGCACACGGCGGGCGCGAGCGGGCACGTGCATCTCCGAGACGGTCATGCGGGCGCCTCCGTCAGGACGGGTCCGAGGACGGCACGACGCAGCAGCACGACGGCCGTCGCCGCGACCGCCGACCCCAGGAGCATCAGCAGGAGGAGCCAGGGCACCACGATGACCGTCGCGTCGCGGGTGAGGGAGGAGAGGTCGACGCCGTCCACCTGGGCGGGCGGGTTCAGCCTCGCGTGCGTGGTGAGCACGGTCCACTGGCCGGCTCCCGGCAGGTCGGCGCCGACGGTCCGGGTCTCCCCCGGCTTCAGCCCGGCCACCGCGACACCGTCGACGGTCGCCAGGCGCATCCCGAAGGCGTTCTCCATCCAGAAATCGGCGGTCGCGTCGATGGTCGAGCGCGACGTGTTGCGCACGGTGAACGAGACCTGCACGTCGCCGCCGAACGGGTTCAGCGACAGGCTGCTGCCCGTCGTCAGGCCCCCGATGGACAGGATGCCGCCGAGGTCGACGGCGTCCTCCGCCACGGCGTCGTCGGTCGTTCCCGGCGCCACCGACGACGGCGTCTGCGCGGTGCCGGTCGCCGAGCCGGAGCCCGAACGCGACCCGGTCGAGGACGAGGAGCCGCGCGCCCCGCCGAGACCGGCAGTGGGCGAGGTGCCGCCGCCGCTCGCGGCCGTCGGACCGCACACGACGGCGGTGATGCCCACGCCGTCGGAGGGGGCCCCGGTCGGCGCCGGCGTCGGTGCCGCGGACGGCGTGGGGCACACGAGCACCATGCCGGCGGACGCGGCGGACGGCGCGGCGGTCGCGGCCGAGACCACGACCGGCGCCAGCGCGAGAACGGTTCCCGCGAGCGCGGCGACGAGCGCTCCCCGGCGCGCCCCGATCCCGCGCCTCACGAGCGCGTCTCGGCCACAGCGGGCTCCCGCTCGGCCTCGGCCTTGCGACGGGCCTCCGCCTCGGCGAAGTCCATCCACTGCTGCGCGCGGACGGCGTCCCGACGACGGCGGACGCGGACGATCAGGACGACGAGGCCCGCGACGAGCAGCAGCCCCAGCGCGGCCCACGGCACGGCGAAGACGACCGTGTCGCGGCTGACGCTCGTCAGGACACCCGGGTTCTGCGCCGTGGCATCCACGCGGGGGTAGAGCGTGACGACGGGGGCGAGGTAGACCCACTGCCCGACGCCGGCGACGGTCGTGGTGATCGTCCGCGTGCTGCCGGGCAGCATCTCGGCCACCTCCTCCTCCAGCGGCGCGGACAGCCCGATGCCGAACAGCCCGCGCACCTCGGTCTTGAGGTCGCCCGAGAGCGCCACGTTGCCCGCGTTGCGCACGGTGAACGTGACGGTCGTCTCGCCGGCGAACGGGTTCAGGCCGGGGCTGTACGACGCCGACATGCCCGCGATCGACAGGCTGGGCTGCAGGTCTCCGGGGACGCGCACGTACAGGCGCGCACCGAGGCGGCGGTCGACGAGCACCTGGCCGTCGGAGGTCTGGACGGATGCCACGATGCCGGCGGCGTGATCGCCGGGCGTCGCGTCGTCGGGCGTCCGCAGCGTGAACGGCACAGTGGCGCTCTCGTCGGGCTGGAGGGTCATCACGACCGAGCTCTGGCCGTCGAAGGACACCCACGCGCCGGCGTCCGTCGGAGCGGTGCCGGTCTCGAGCAGCGCGAACGAGCCGTCGTCGGTGTTGAAGGCGTCGGTGGCGAAGACCGTGAACGTCTGCGGCGCGGTGCTGCGGTTGATGACCTGGTACGCGTCGTCGAGGCTCTGCCCGGGGGCGGTCGTGTAGTCGAAGCGGCTGCGCGTCGCGCCGTCACCGCTGACGGGCTGGGCGGAGATGCCGATCTCGTCGACGGGGGCCGCGTCGTCGGCGCGGGCGGACCCGGCCGGGACGGCCGAGCCGAGGGCGATCGCGGCGGCCAGGACGGCGGCGAGCGCGGGGAGGGGGCGGGCGTTCGGGCGCACCGCGGTCCGGAAGAACTGCACGATATATCTCCGCAGGGAAGGCTTACGGCGGCGCAGCGCCGTGCTGAACGAGGTGTGAACGCCCCTGGTCCGAGAGAAGGGGCGGCACGCGTCGTGCCGCCCCTTCCCCCGTCGGGTCACTTCGACACGAGCGTGAGCGTCATCTTCGAGGTGTAGGTGCCCGCCGGGGTGCCGGCGGGGGCCACGAGCTTGAGGTCGGCCTTCAGCTCGGTGGTGGGCTGCGCGGGCACGCCCGCGTCGCCCGTGGCGAACGGCGACGGGAAGACGGCCGAGCCGGCCGCCTGCGCGACGGCGGCGCTCGCGGCGGAGCCTGAGACCTTCGACACGGTGACGCCCAGGTTCTTCTTGTCGATGACGTTCGACCCGGACGTGAAGTCCGTCACCGACTGCGTGAGGCTCCACCCCTTGCGGTCGACCGTCCGGCGGGTGTCGTCGACGCGGATGCCGCTGATCGTGCCCGTGGACTCGGAGAGCTGCGTCGCGGCGTTGATCGCCGTGGTGAGGGCGATCGAGGTGGTCGGGACCTTGAAGGTGAGCGCGCCGGCCGCCTCCTGCACGTCCGCCGAGATGCCCACGTCGGTCGAGCTCCCGGTCGGGGCCGGGGTCGGGGTGGTGCCGGTCACGAACGTGGTCGGCTCGTAGGTGTAGCTTCCGCCCGGCTGCACCGTGATGTGGACGAAGGTGACGCCGTAGACGACGGCCGCGTTCTGGTCGGTGAAGGCCAGACCGAGCGAGAAGGTGCCGCCGTTCGCCTTGGCCGAGGCCAGGTTCACGCCGGCGGTGTTCTCGGGCGCCAGGTTCGGCGTGAGCACCTTCTTGGTGCCGGGGGCGAAGCCGTTGATCGCCTTCGAGATCCACTTCTGCGGGTCGAGCTCGTCACCCCGGGGCGCGAGGAAGACGTACGGCTGCGCCGCCTGCGACGGCGCCGTGAAGTAGGCGTCGTAGTTCGTGAAGTCCGTGTTCTTCGGGTAGCCGAGCACCTGCTGGCCCCAGCCGATCGTCGAGGAGCTGGTGAGCAGCGTCTCGTCGCTGTTCCACAGGTACATCGCCTCGAGGGACGGGGGCGCGGAGGTCGTGGTGTCGGCGGCCGAGGCCGAGGACACCGCCCCACCGGAGAGCAGCGTGAGGGCGACGGCGGCGGCGAGGGCCGCCTTCACCTTCGACATGCGGTTCATGAGAGGAATGCCTTTCGGGAGAGGTGAGGATCAACCCGCGGCGTAGGCCGCGATGGGGGTGGTGGTGCTGGGAGCGAGGAAGCCGTACTTGCGCTTGACGGCGCCCGGCGCGAAGGGAGCGGTGCTGAAGTTGGTGAAGCTCGTGGTCTTGCTCGAGTCGACCAGGCCGGCGAGCACCGGGTCGTAGGCGGGCGCGCCGCTGTAGGTGAAGGACGACACGACCTTGGCGCGCTCGACGATCAGATAGGTGTCGCGACCGAACGTGGTGTTGGCGTAGAAGCCCGAGTTCGGCACGAGGTTCGGCGCGGTGCCGGTGAAGGGGACCTGACCCGACACGGGCGAGCCGAGCTGGACCGTCGGAGCCGTCGCGAGAGTGTTGACGCCCGAGACGTTGTTGGCCTGCGAGACCCAGTTGGCGACGGAGAACGGGATGATCTCGTTGTCACCGAGGACGGTCGCGTCGTTCTCCGGGGTGGCGTTTCCCGTGTCGTTGACGGCGGGGGCGGTCGGGGCGCTGCCGGAGTAGCCCAGTGCGTTCAGGAAGAACGTGCGGGTGCCCGAGCCGGCCTGCGGCAGGCGCGGGGTCACCGGGACGCCGTCGATCGAGGTCAGCGTGCCGTCGTAGATCGACTTCAGCTGGGCGGGCGTGAGGGAGGCCCAGGCGGCGGTGCCGCCCTTGTAGGCGTACCCGACCGCGTCGCGGGCGTAGGGGACGTAGAGCAGACGACCGTCGGCGTTGGCGTTGGAGCCGGGGCCGCCGGAGCTGCGGGCGATGTCGACCTGACCGGTGATCGCCCGGGCGGGGGTCGGGTTGAGCTTGATCGACCAGTCCGCGCCGCTCACCGAGGCACGCAGGGCGTCGCGACCGGAGCCGGAGCCGTTCGGACGGGCGAAGTACACGCCGCCCGGCTTGGTCTGGATGGCGGCGGAGCCGAACGCATCGAAGTTTCCGATGGTCTGTCCGGCGGCCAGGATGCGCACGCTGGCGCCGGACACCGTGGTGCCGTTGCTGAGCGCGTTCATGGAGTCCTGCAGCGTGTCGGATCCGACGACGGCGTAGCTGTTCGACACCGGTTCGGCGGACGCCGTGGAGGCGAACCCGGCGCCGGCGAGGACGAGGCCGACGGCCGCACCGAGGGCGGCGATCTTCTTGATCTTCACTGATGACCTATCTGTGGGTGAGGAGGAACGGAACTGCGGGTAGGGAACTGCGGGAAGGGAAGGTCGAGGGTCACGGCCTGCGCGGCAGGCGCGGGATGAGGAGGACGACGGCGGCGGCGATCAGCGCGGCGAGCAGGCTGATGGGCAGTGCCGCCGGCAGGGGTCCGGAGTCGGGGTCGGCGGCCGTCCGAGCGCCGGCGAGGGCCCCCGCCACGGCGCCCGACGCGGAGGGGTTCGTCGCCTCGGCGGCCGGCGCGGCCCCCGCCGCACCTGCGGAGGCACCCGCTGCGGCACCGGAGCCGCCCGCGGAGGTCGAGCCGGCGGCAGGCAGCGCCCCCGACGAGATCCCGGCGGTGTCCCCGGCCGGAGCGGCGGAGGGCGTCGGCGCCGCGGCCGTCAGGCCGTTCTCGAGCGCCGTCGCCGCGGCACGCGCCTGGACGCGCCAGCTGTCGGGCAGCGGGGCGTACCCGGCGGGCAGCTGACCCGTCTCGACGCCCGGGACCTGCCCCTGATCGGCGGCATACCGCATGAAGTCGGCGTAGACGGAGCGCACGCCGGCATCGCCGAGGTAGGGGCTCGCCGCCGCGTAGACCGGCATGGCCAGCGGGTAGGCCCCGGCCGCCCGGGCCGCCTCGTCCGTCGTGGGGGCGAACGAGCGCACCTGCGGTTGCGAGCCGGTCGCGGTCATCGCGGACGCGGCGGCGGTGAGGCCCTCCGTCGTGGGGAGGACGAACTCCCCGGCGGGGTTGCGCAGCGCGGCGGTGACGAGCTGGTACTTCTCGGCCGCGGCACCGTCGGTGAGCGAGATGACGGCCTGGGTCCCCGGCAGGTTGCGAGGGCTGCGGGAGTAGCGCGGCGGGTTGCCGGCCGGGTCCCAGGCGCTCAGGACGAGGCCGTCGCCGCGCAGCGTCGCGTAGGCGGCGCTGTCGAGGTCGTTCGTGTAGGGCCGCCAGGTGACCGAGTTGATCGCGGCGGGTCCGTTCGGGGTGGCCGCGACCTCCACGGGGTCCGGCTTGGGGAAGCTGTCGCGGGGCAGCGTCAGCCCCGTGCCCGTGGGGTTCTTCTCGGGGGTCGTCGACGCGAACGGGTTGACGACCATCCCCCAGTCGTCGGGCATGCCGGCGAGGAACTCCCGGGCCTCCGGGTCGGCCATGACGTAGGTCCACAGCGCCGTGGCGACGTCGGACCGGCCCTGCGGGAGCAGCATGTCGGCGACGGCGACGCCGGCGATCGCCTGCTGCGACCACTCCGGGTCGTTGATGGCCCGGAAGTCGGGGTCGAAGAGCAGGTTGCGCGGATTCGCGCCGAGATGCCCGCGATCGGCCTGGTACGGCAGCGAGTCCAGGTAGGACGACGTCAGCAGCTTGGCGATCAGGCGCGGAGTGAGCTTCATGTCGGTCAGGGGGAGCCGGGCGCGCGCGAGCGCCTCCTCGGAGGCGGAGCCGTCCTGCGCCGGGAACCGGTCGATGGCGAAGCCGACCGTGACGGAGGTCAGCCCGATGGGTGCGTAGACGAGGCGGTCCTCGTCCGGACCGCTGTAGGGCAGTGAGGTCAGCGCCAGGGGCGCGTCGCCCGCCGCGGCGTTCGCGGCCGTCGCGGCGTCGCTCTCCGTGCCCGTGAGAAGCGTGAACACGCTCCCGCCGTCCTGCGCGCACAGCGTCGGCTGCCACGACGACACCGCGCGGGAGATGAGCTCGCTCCCGGCCAGCTGACGCTCGGCCGCACCGATCGCGCACCGCAGCCCCACCGGACGGAAGTCGAGCTTGACGGCGAGGTGGTGCTTCCAGTTGTCGGCGAACAGCCCCGAGGAGACGTTGGCCGACTCCCCCGTGTCGGCCGTCCCGCGCGGGATGACGACGAGCCAGCACGAGGCGCCGCTGGTGGCGGCGGCGTCGTCGGACGTGCGCGCACCGCAGCCGAGGCCGCGCGACTGCGTCACCGTCTGCACCTCGAACTTGGTGCTGCCGGTCCCGTCGGCGCCGGTGCCCGCCCAGGGGATCTCGTTGGAGGTGTACTGCGTGAAGAACGGGTTCGTGTTCACGTCGACGCCCGGGACGCGCCGGCCGTCCACGACCGAGGCGATGGTGTCGCCCGTGGCGGACCGGAACGGGATTGACGTGTAGGCCGGGTCCAGCGCGCCCGCCGCCGTGGTCGTCAGCGCGGCGTCGGAGGCGGCGACGCTGCCCTCGGTGCGGTTGCCGTCCCGGGTCGCGCCGGGCGTGCCGAAGGCGCCGTACTGGCAGGTCGTGCGGTCGGGCCGGCCGGGGTTCTCCGGGTCGTCGCCCCAGCACTGCGCGATCTGCAGGTAGTTCTGACCGCCGGACTGCTGCGTGGGCGGCGTCGACTCGGCCCCGCCGGTCCAGCTGACCTTCAGGCCCTGGGCGACGAGACCCTTCGTCTGCGACACCGTCACCGCCAGGTCGGGGAACGGCGAGCTCTCCCAGTCGGGGTCGTAGCCCTTCGCGGTCACGGCTCCGGCGATGGAAGTGGCGGGCGTGTCGTCGGCGGCGGTCGCGGCCGACGCGCCGGCGGCACCGCCGGCGGTGAGGGCGGCGAAGACCAGACCGCCGACGAGGGCGCCGGCCAGGCCGGACAGCGCGCCTCGGGCGGCGCGCCCTTCGGGTAGAGCACTACGCACGGACATCTCCAGGTTCGAGCGGCACGGGGTGCCGACAGCGATGAAAGTAAGGGCGGGTCGTGACGATCACGTGAACGGTCGACCAACGAGGTCGAGAACATTCGTGGCGCCGCCGATAGGGTTTTTGATCTGGTGTTTTTCGGCGCGACCGAGCCGCGGTCCGCGGGCAGCGGACCGCGACGGCGGCCGTCGACGGGAGGGCGGGGCGAGAGGGCGGGGTCAGCTCCGCCGGGATCCGCTGCGCAGGCGGCGGGAGGTGAGCGGGGGCACGACGATCGCCCCCAGCAGCAGGACCGCACCGGCCAGCATCAGCCACTGCGGCGCCTTCCACCCGTCGTCGGCGAGGGTGTACGGGGTCGAGGCCGCGACGACGGAGGCCGCCCCGCCCGCGCTCCCCGAGACGAGGTTGCCGTTGGCGTCGAAGACGGCGTCGGACGTGGATGCCGCTCCCCCGGTGTCCGCCGCGCCGGCGGCGGCACCGCCGGTCGCTGCCGCCCCGCCTCCCGCGCTCGCGGCGGCGCCCGCGCCGCCGGCCGCGGCGGCCTCGGCGGAGGATCCGCCCGCACCGGAGCCGGTGACGGCGGTGTCGGTGCCGGCGGAGCCCGCCGTGCCCGACGTGCACTGGTCGGGTCCGACCTTGTCGCACTCCGCGGGCTGCGGCGCCGAGACGGCGAGCTGGTTGCTCGAGGGCGAGTCGCCGGGTTTGAAGGTGGGGTTGTTGCACGTGTTGATGTCGATCCCGTTGGCGTTCGCGCCCGGGATGCGCTTCAGCTGCTCGGATCCGGCCATGACGAGGTTCATCGGCAGGGGCGAGTACCCGAGGGCCGTCGCCGACTGCTGCCCCTCGCACAGGACGTACTCGGCGAACCCGCCGAGCGTGCGGCCCTTCTCGGCCGTGAAGATCCCCGCGACCTGCGTCGGGACGATGAGATACGAGTAGCTCGAGAGCGGGTAGGTGCGCTTGTCGCCGTTGTTGTAGACGCCGTCGAGGATCTGCGTGAGGTAGTCGGGCGAGTTGGCATCCGTGTTGATCTGGGCCTGCATGAGCGCGACGGCGACCGACGGCGCGGTCGGCTCGATGTAGTAGCCGGCGGCGTTCAGCACCTTGGCGACGGGGAAGCCCGACTTGACCGCGTAGGAGTACTCGACGTAGGTGATGGCCCCCTCGCCGTAGTCCTGGCTGACGTAGCCGGCGACGCCGAGCGAGCCGTTCTGCGCTTTGCCGTTGGCCGGGGTCGGGAACTGCGAGGTCATGCCGCGGGTCCAGATGTCGCCGTGCTGCTTCGACATCCACAGCGTGAACTGCGCGGACGAGCCGGAGCCGTCCGAGCGGACCACCGGGACGATCGCCCGGTCGGGCATGGCGAGCCCGGGGTTGTCGGCCTGGATGGCAGGGTCGTTCCACTTGGTGATCGCACCGGCGAAGATCTTCGTCACGACCGCGCCGGACAGACGGAGGTTCGTGACGCGCTTGCCGCCGATCTTCAGGTTGTACATGAACGCGGTGCCGCCGGCGACGATCGGCATGTAGGCGTAGCCCGAGCGGGGCGTCTCGGGCTGCGACCCGTCCTCGGGGCGGGACTGGAACGGGATCTCGCTGATCGCGAAGTCGACGGTGCCGTTGATGAAGTCGCGGCGGCCGGCCGAGGAGCCGACGCCCGAGTAGTTCACGGTCATGCCGTAGTTCTCGCCGACGTTGCGCCGCCACTGGTCGAGCGCGTTCTGCGACCAGGTCGAGCCGGTGCCCGAGATCGGGGCCCAGGAGTCGGCGCGCGCGGGCACGCCCGAGGACGAGACGAACCCGGTGACCACCAGGAGCGCGACGGCGGAGGCCGCCAGGAATGAGCGGAAGCGGCGGATCACGGCAGGTCCTTCGTCGGGGGCGTCGCGGGGACGGCGCGGGGGTTGGGGGCGGAGGAGGGATCGGGCGCGGCGGGGACGGCGGCGGAGCGCCGACCCTCGATGCGGAGGAGGTCGTCGCGGGAGCGGGTCGCGCGGGCGCGGCGCTGCCGGGCGCTCAGCTGACCCGGCCCCTTGCCGCCGATGACGCGGGCGACGACGAACAGCAGGAGCACGAGCAGGATGAGCGTCGCCGCCGCACCGAAGCCGCGGGCGATCATGTTCGGCTCCGGCGACTTGACGAAGTCGAACACCTGCAGCGGAAGCGAGATCATCGGTCCTGAGAACGGGTTCAGGTTCATCACCGCGGTCACGCCGGAGGTGAGCAGCACGGGTGACGTCTCGCCGATGCCGCGCGCCGTGCCGAGGATGACGGCGGTCACGAGTCCGGAGCGGGCGGTGGGCAGCACCACGTGCCAGACCGTCCGCCAGCGCGACGACCCCAGCGCGTAGGAGGCCTCCCGCAGGTTGCCCGGCACCAGGCGCAGGACGACGTCGGACGCGCGGATGACGATGGGCAGCATCATGACGGTGATGGCGAGGGATGCCGCGAACCCGGAGCGCTCGTGGGTGATGAGCTGGATGACGGCGGAGTACACGAACAGGCCGGCGACGATGGAGGGCAGTGCCGTCATGGCATCCGAGATCGTCCGCACGAACCGGGCGAAGCGCCCGCCGATCTCGTTCATGAAGACGGCGGTGGCGATGCCGAGCGGCACCGTGATCGACAGGGCGATGGAGATCTGGATGAGCGTGCCGACGATCGCGTGGGCGATGCCGCCGACGCTCAGCGGGTCGAGGGGGCCTGCGGGCTCCATGGTCTGCACGAACGAGTTGAGGTTCAGCAGCGCGGGCAGTCCGCGGAACACCGCGAAGCAGACGACGAAGACCAGGGCGGCGATGAGCAGGGCCGCCGCGCTGTAGAGGAGCGCCGTCATGACGCGGTCGGTGACCTCCTGCCCCGTCGCCCGCAGCGCCACGAGGAGGGCGTAGACGACGACGAACAGCAGGTACGTCACCACGGCCCAGCCCACGGCGCCGGTCATCGGGGTGAACCACCCGAACAGGAGGGTCGCGACGGCGACCGCGGCGCCCAGGGCCCCGGTCAGGTTGAAGGCGTCCTCCGCGGTGGCCCCGCTCATCCGCCGGCGGGGGCCGAGGGGCTCGTCCGTCGTGACGGGCCGGAACGTGCGCGCGAGCGCGACGGCGTCGGCGGAGGCCGTGGCATCCATGGTCCCCGTCCCCCGCGGCGCGGGAGCGGCGCCGACGATGGCGGTCATCGTGTCGTCGATCGACATGTCATCCCTCGCTCTGGGCGCCCGAGCGCGATCGCGCGACGATCGAGGACGCGGTGAAGTTGATCACGAGCGTGATCAGGAACAGGGCGAGCCCCGCGGCCATGAGGGCCGACAGGCCGAACTCGCTGGCCTCGCCGTAGCGCAGCGCGATGAGGGCCGACACGGAGTTGCTGCCGGTCTTGAGCACCTCGGTGTTGATCGTGAAGATCGGCGAGATGATCAGGTACACCGCGATCGTCTCGCCCAGGGCGCGGCCGAGCCCCAGCATCGTGCCGCCGATGATGCCTCCGCGGCCGAACGGGAGCACGACGGTGCGGATCATCCCCCACCGCGTCGACCCCAGCGCCAGTGCCCCCTCGCGCTCGCCCACGGGCGCCTGCGAGAAGGCCTCGCGCATGACCGAGGTCTGGGTCGGCGCGACCATGAGGGCCACCACCATCCCGGCGATGAAGGCCGAGGACGTGAACTGGCTCGCGTCGGTGAGCGGGGTGCCGTCGGGGTCGGTCACGGCGAGGACGGGGATCCACCCGAAGTAGTGCGAGATCCACTGCGCGACCGGGATGACGTTCTGCTGCAGGAAGAACAGTCCCCACAGGCCGTAGACGACACTAGGCACGGCGGCCATGAGGTCGACCAGCGAGACGAGCAGCGTCCGGACGCGCGGCGGAACGACCTCCGAGATGAGGAGCGCGGTCCCCATCGCCAGCGGGACCGAGAAGGTCATCGCGACGAGCGCGATGGTGACGGTGCCGGCCAGGATCGCGGCGATGCCGAACGTGCGCGTCTCGGGCGACCACTCCTGCGTGGTGAGGAAGGACGGACCGGCGACGGAGAGGGCGTCGCCCCCGCGGAGGGTGAGGAAGAAGCCGACGGCGAGCATGATCGCCACGGTGATGCCGCCGGCGGCGAACGCCGTCGTGCGGAAGACGGTGTCGCCGAGCGGGCGGCGGGAGACCAGCGAGCGGCGCGCGGGCGCGGCGGTGGCCTGCGCGGCGGGGGCCTGCGCGGCGGGAGTCGCCTCGTCCGGCGCGACCTCGTCGGGGGCGAAGAGGACCTGCGTGAGGTCGTCGGAGCCGGCGGGGGTCACGCGCGCACGCCGGTGCTGGGGTGCGCGACAGCGCGGAGGAATCGACTCATCGGGTGTCCTGAGCAGAGCGACCGGCGGCGGGTTCCGACCGGATCCTGGTCATCGTGGGGGCGGAAGGTGAACGCCGGACGACCGGTGCGCGAAGGACGGCTGACCCGTCCATGATCGAGGCACGTCACGGTGTCGCCCCCGGCGTCGGCGTCGCGGTGGGCGTCGGTCCGGCCGTGGGGGTGGCGGTCGGGGCGGGCGTCGGCGCGGTGGCGACGGTGAGCACCACGGGGCTGCCGAGGGCGAGCCGGGGAGAGGCGGCGGCATCCGTCTCGACCACCGTGCCGGCGATGCCGGCATGCGGTTCGCGAACGACGACGGGGGTGAGACCGGCCGCCGACACGCGTTCGACGGCGTCGCGCTCCTGCAGCCCGACGATCCCGGGGACGGCGTTCCAGCCGCTCGCGACGGTGAGGTCGACGGGGGTGCCGAGGGCGAGCGCCGCTCCCGCCGCCACGTCCGTCTGGAGGATCGTGTCGGCGGCGTCCGTGCCGTCCATCGCGGTGACAGTCCCCGGCTGGAGGCCGAGACGCCCCAGGAGGGCGACGGCGTCGGCGAGCGGCAGACCGCGCAGCTCCGGGAGTGCGACCGTCGCCGGCGGCGGCGCGGAGGACGCTGCGGTCGCCGACGTGGTCGGCGAGGGCGGGGGAACGGATGCCGCGGGGGCGACGACAGACGGGGCCGGGGCCGGCTCGCCCGCGGGTGCCGGCGACGGTCGGGCCGCGACGGCGACGACGGCCACGACCACGGCGGTCGCGGTGCCGGCGAGGATCCACAGCCACGGCGACGTCGACCGGGACGCGGCGGGCGGGGCGGTGGAGGCCGGCGGGGCCGGGAGGGCGGGGGCGGAGGCGGTTTCGGTCGGGACGGCGGGGGCGGGGGCGGGCGCCGCGGCGGCGCGTGCGGCCGCGCCGGGCCCCGCGGCGAGAAGCCGTGTGGCGGCGGCGTCCGCGGCGACGGCGCCCGCTGTCCCGCGCCCCGCCCGGAGGCCCGGGGACGGCATCGCCTCCGCCAGGGCCTTCCGCATCGCCGGCGCATCCGCGAAGCGCGCGGAGGGGTCCTTCAGCAGCGCCCGCACGACCACGCGATCCAGCGCCACCGGCACACGCGGTGCGGAGACGGACGGGGTCGGCGGCAGAGCGCCGAGGTGCGCCCGCACGACCTCGTCCGTGGTGGCCCGGTCGAACGGGGGCCGGCCGACGAGCGCGAAGTACAGGACGCCGCCGAGCTGGTAGAGGTCGCCGGCGGGGCCCACGCCCTCCCCGCGCAGCTGCTCCGGCGAGGCGTAGCCGACGTTGCCCACGACCCCGTCGCCCGTCGTGCTGCGGAGGACGTCGGCGCCGCGCGCGGTCTCCCCGCGGGGGGCGGTCAGACCGTAGTCGACCAGGCGGGCGTCGCGGAGGAGGCCGTCGGGGGCGAGGTCGACGAGCACGTTCGCCGGCGAGACGTCCCGGTGGACGAGCCCGGCCGTGTGAAGGGCGTCGAGTCCGTCGAGGATCCGGCGGGCCATCGCCGTCGCCGCCTCCGGGGTCAGCGGTCCCTCCGCGCGGACGACCTCGCCGAGCGAGCGGCCGTCGACGAGGTCCCAGGCCGTCCACGTCGTGGCATCCCCGTCTCCCCCTCCCCAGCCGCGGAGCGCGCAGAGGCCGGGATGCCGGATCCCCTCGACGACCTGCGCCTCCCGGAGGAACGCCGCCGACAGCGCCCGTTCCCCCGCGAGGTGCGGGTGCAGCACCTTCAGCGCGACGCGGGCCGCGGACCGGACGTCCGTCGCCGCGTACACCGACGCGGTGGCTCCGGAGCCGAGCAGCCCGGAGACGCGGAACCGCCCCGCGACGAGCACCTCGTCGCCGGATGCGGACGTCGTTCGGTCAGCCAACGAGATCCAGGGCGCCGTGCCGGTGCCGTCGGCCCGACCGGGTGCCGATGGTGACGCTCAGCGCGATGTCCGCGCCGGCGAGGACGGTGCGGACGGATCTCGCCGCCGCGGCGGCCTCCCCCGGCGACTCGTACCACCGCGCGCACATGAGGACCGGCTCGCCGTCGAGGCGCAGCGACCAGCCGTGCCGCATCGCGGACGTCCCGCGGACGGTGGCGGGGGCGAGCTCGACGAAGCGGGTCTGCGCCAGCTCCACGGCGGCACGCGCCCGGTCGGGGGATGCCGACAGGTCGGCGCCCCGCGCGAGCTCGCGGTTGTTCGACGCGAGCAGGCGCCAGACGCCGAACACGCCGCCGACGGCCGGGCCGTCGACCGAGCGCACGGGACCGGCAGGCGGGAGCTCGGCGCCGGGCAGCACCTGCGCGCGGAAGGACAGCCACGCCGCGAGCAGCGGGTCGTGGCGGGAACGGAACGTGTCGAACACGACGCGTGCGCGCGCGCTGGCGCGCGGGGAGAGCGGATCGCTCACGGAGGGGCCCCTGTCTGGCGGCCGTGCGCGCCGGACTTTCGGGTCGTCCGGTGCTGTTCCGCAGAGATGAAAGTGCTCTCATCTCATGGCCGTCCCGGGTGCGGCGGGTGAACGAGCGGTGCACGAGCCCGCAACGGTCGGGAGCGGTGGCATCCCTCCCCCGGAGCCTCCGGCTCAGAGCGTGCGGCGCCCCTCGAAGGCACGGCCGAGGGTGACCTCGTCGGCGTACTCGAGGTCGCCGCCGACGGGGAGACCGGATGCCAGCCGCGTGACGCGGATCTCGAGGGCGTGCAGCAGCCGGCTGAGGTAGGTCGCCGTGGCCTCCCCCTCGAGGTTGGGATTGGTGGCCAGGATGACCTCCTGGACCGTGCCGTCGGCGAGACGCTGCATGAGCGGTGCGATGCGCAGGTCGTCGGGACCGATGCCGGCGATGGGGCTGATCGCCCCGCCGAGCACGTGGTAGAGGCCGCGGAACTCGCGTGTGCGCTCGATGGCGGCGACATCCTTGGCGTCCTCGACGACGCAGATGAGCGTGGCGTTGCGGCGCGGGTCGCGGCAGATGGAGCAGCGGTCCTGCTCGGAGACGTTGCCGCACACCTCGCAGAACTTGACCTTCTCGCGCACCTCGCCGAGCAGGGTCGACAGCCGGGAGACGTCGAAGCTCGGCGACTGCAGGATGTGGAACGCGATGCGCTGGGCGGACTTCGGACCGATGCCGGGGAGGCGGCCGAACTCGTCGATCAGGTCTTGGACGATGCCGTCGTACATCAGCTGAACCTCGCGGGCGGCTCGTAGGGCTCATCGCGCACGTAGACGGCGCCGAGCATCTGGCGGACGACGGCTTCGCCGTACCGCTGCACGCCCCCGGCCAGCGGGGCCATACGGGGGACGACCACGGGCGGCACCGGGGCGTCGGGCTGCTCGTCCGCGGGCGGGATGACGTCGTCGTCCTCCCTCTCCTCGGGGACGGCGACGGACGGGGTCACGTCGGTGGCGGGCAGGACGGCGCCCTCCCGGACGGCGACGACCGCAGCCGCGGGCGTCTCGTCGGGCTCGTCGTCCACGGCGAGGGCCGGGGCCACCGGCGGGCGCTCGGCCGTCGTGACCGACGCACGGGAGGCCCGCGGTGCTCCGGCGGTGCCGTCGGACGACGGGATGGGCGCGACCGCCCACTCCGTGACCGAGGCCGACGAGTACGCGGCGGTGGCGCGGGGCTCCGCCCGACCGCCGCCGGAGGGCGGGGTCGAGCCGCCGCCGCGCGGCGCACCGCCGGTGGGAGGCGCGCCCGGACCACCGGGGCCGGCGTCGCCCTCGAGACGGGCGAGGTACTTGACCCGGATGCCGAGCACGGTCTGGATCGCCTGGCGCAGGTCCTCGCTGGGGCCGGCGCCCTCGACGCGGGTCTTGAAGGCGGTCAGATCGCCGGGCGAGCGGAAGGCGAGGGTCAGCACGTCGACCTCGAACGCCGCGACGGACGCGGTGGACACCACGAGCCAGGACGGGCGGCTGAGCACCTCGAGCTGCTCCAGCACCTCCGGCCACGAGTCGCGCACCTGTGACAGTTCGAGGGGACCGGTGGGCGGCGCCGGGGGCGTCGGCGGGGAGGGGTCGAACGGACCGGCCTCCTCCTCGGACGACGGAGCGGGCTCGGTCGCAGCGGGGCCGGCCGTCGCGGAGGCCGCGGGCGAGGCCGACGGGGTCTTCTCCGCCGGGGAGACTGCAGGGGGCTGCGCGGCGGCCGGGGCCTGCTCCGCCGGCAGAGTCTGCGCGGCGGGCGGAGCCTGCGGGGTCTGTGCGGCGGGCGGAGCCTGCGGGGTCTGTGCGCCGGCCGGTGACTGCGGGGTCTGTGCGGTCACCGGAACCTGCGGGGCCGCCGGAGCCTGCGAGGACGCCGCGTCGTCGCGTCCGGGTGCGCCCGCGGCGGGGCGTGCCGCCGGGGGCTCCTCGGTCGGGGCCACGTCGAAGGGATGCGGCTCGTCGTCCGGCGCGGGCGCGTCGTCGTCGGAGAGCGGCGGGATGTCGTCGATGTCGACGGCGGGGGCGGTGTCGCGCGGACCCCGCGCGGGGCTCGAGGCGTCCGGACCCGCGGTCGGTGCCGCGACGCGTGAGGGGGCGGTCGGCGACGCGACCCGCGAGGCGTCGTTCGGCGAGGCGGCAGCGGGCGACGCGATGCCCGGCGACGCGACCCGTGGGGCGGCGTTCGGCGACGCGACCGGCGATGCGGCAGCGGGCGACGCGACGCCCGGCGACGCGACCCGTGGGGCGGCGTTCGGCGATGCGCTCGGCGATGCCACGGCGGGCGCCGCGACCGGTGCCGCGACGCCGGGCGAGGCGACGCGGGGGTTCGTCGCAGGGGCCGGGCGCGACGGCGCCTCCGTGCGCGCCGTCGGCGGCGCCGCGGGGGCGGCGGTGACCGTCTGCGCGGTCGCGGCGGCCGGGGCGACGCCGGCGCTGCCGGCGTGGGCCAGCACGCGGGCGACGAGCAGCTCCAGCTGCAGCCGCGGCGAGGTGGCTCCCGTCATCTCGTCGAGCGCGGCGACGGTCAGGTCGGCCGTGCGCGAGAGGCGGGCCGCCCCGAAGGAGCCGGCCTGGCGTCCCATGCGCTCGAGCTCGTCCTCCGGGATGCCGCGGAGCACCGCCGACGCCCCGGCTCCCGTGGCCGCGACGACGATGAGGTCGCGCAGACGCTCGAGGAGGTCGTCGACGAAGCGGCGCGGGTCCTGACCGGTCTGGATGACGCGGTCCACCGCCGAGAAGGCTGCGCCCGCGTCCTCGGCGGAGAACGCGTCCACGACCTCGTCGAGGAGCTCGGAGTGGGTGTAGCCGAGCAACGCGACGGCGCGCTCGTAGCGCACGAGGACGGAGCCCGTGGCATCCACGTCCGATCCGGCGATGAGCTGGTCGAGGAGGGAGAGCGTGTCGCGGGGGGACCCGCCGCCGGCGCGCACGACGAGCGGCAGCACACCCGCCTCGACGCCGACGCTCTCGGTCTCGCAGAGCTCCTGGACGTACTCGAGCATGGCGGCGGGCGGCACGAGCCGGAACGGGTAATGGTGGGTGCGCGAGCGGATGGTGCCGAGCACCTTCTCGGGCTCGGTCGTCGCGAAGATGAACTTGACGTGCGCGGGCGGTTCCTCGACGAGCTTGAGCAGGGCGTTGAACCCCTGCTGCGTCACCATGTGCGCCTCGTCGAGGATGAAGATCTTGAAGCGGTCGCGGGCCGGGGCGAAGATGGCGCGCTCGCGCAGGTCGCGGGCGTCGTCGACGCCGTTGTGGCTGGCCGCGTCGATCTCGACCACGTCGAGGGACCCGCCGCCGCCGCGACCGAGCTCGACGCAGCTGTCGCAGGTGCCGCAGGGCGTGTCGGTGGGGCCGGCGGCGCAGTTGAGGCAGCGGGCGAGGATGCGGGCGGAGGTGGTCTTGCCGCAGCCGCGCGGACCCGAGAAGAGGTACGCGTGGCCGACGCGATCACCGCGGAGGGCGGTCATGAGCGGTTCGGTCACCTGGGACTGCCCGATCATCTCGCCGAACGCCTGCGGGCGGTAGCGGCGGTACAGAGCGGTCGTCACCCGAACAGCCTACGGCGTGCCACCGACATCGCGTCTCCGACCGCGGGGCCGGGGCCGGGCGGCATCCCTCCCCCTCCCCCGCGGGCGCGGCCGCGCCCCGCACCCGCGACAGGCGATGCGCCGGAGACAGGCGCCTCTGCGACGGATCCGCCTGCCCCGGACGCACCGCCCGCCCCGGACGCACCGCCCGCCCCGGACGCGACGCCTGCCCCGCGCGCGACGCCTGCCGCCGCCGCCGGACACGCGAACGCGACGGCACCCGAAGGCACCGCCGCGTTCGCGAGGAGAGACGGATCAGACGTCGAGGCCGACCGCGAGCGGCTGCTCCTCGTCCGTGACGATGGGGATGGCGGCGGTGACGATGGGCACCGACGCCGAGAGGAGCGTGCCGTCCTCGCGGACCGAGCCCTCGAGCTGACGGATCGACGGGCGTCCCGGACGGACCGGGCCCTGCCCGTGCAGCGTGACGCGGACGGTCTCGCCCGGGGCGACGACGTACTCGGCGCCCCGCACGGCGAACTCGACCGGTCCGCCCTCGCCGCCGGCCGCGACGGTCATCGCGGTCGCGGTGACCGTGATGTCGAGGCGGGTGCCGTGCCAGTGCAGCACGTACGCCAGCTCGGGCCAGTCGACCGGAAGGCGCGGGTCGAAGGTGAGACGCCCGAAGTGGTCGCGCATGCCGCCGAAGCCGCTGACGAGCGCCGTCCACACCCCGCCCGCGGAGGCGACGTGCACGCCGTCCGCCGCGTTGTGGTGCAGGTCGCCGAGGTCGACGAACGCGGCCTGGCGGAAGTACTCCAGCGCGAGGTCCTGGTATCCCACCTCGGCGGCGAGGATCGACTGCACGACCGCCGACAGCGTGGAGTCGCCGGTGGTCAGCGGGTCGTAGTACTCGAAGTCCGCGAGCTTCTCGGCATCCGTGAAGTGGTTGCCCTGCAGGAACAGCGCGAGCACGACGTCGGCCTGCTTGAGCACCTGGTACCGGTAGATCACCAGCGGGTGGAAGTGCAGCAGCAGCGGGCGCTGGTCGGGCGGGGTGTTCTCGAGGTCCCAGATCTCGCGCTCGAGGAACACCGCGTCCTGCGGGTGGATGTTCAGGGCGGGGCTGAACGGGATGTGCATGGCCTCGGCCGCGTGGTCCCAGCGCTCCGGCTCGGACGGGTCGAGGTTCATCCGCTGCACCATGCGGCCGTACGCCTCGGGGTCGTTCTCGGCCAGGTCGCGCACGGTGCGCGCGGCGAAGCGGAGGTTGAACCGCGCCATGACGTTCGTGAACAGGTTGTCGTTCACGACGGTCGTGTACTCGTCCGGACCCGTGACGCCGTGGATGTGGAACGAGTCGCGCTCGCCGTCCTCACCGGCGTCGCTGGAGCGCCAGAAGCCCAGCGTCGACCAGAGACGGGCGGTGTCGATCGCGATGTCCACGCCCTCGCCGGCGAGGAACTCCTCGTCGCCGGTGGCCCGCACGTACTTGGCCAGGGCGAAGGCGACGTCGGCGTTGATGTGGTACTGCGCGGTGCCGGCGGCGTAGTAGGCCGAGGCCTCCTCGCCGTTGATGGTCCGCCACGGGAACAGCGCGCCGGCCTCGTTGAGCTGGTGCGCGCGCTTGCGCGCGGCGGGCAGCATGAGCGACCGCATGCGCAGCGCATTCCGCGCCCAGAGCGGCGTCGTGTAGGCGAGGAACGGGAGGACGTAGACCTCGGTGTCCCAGAAGTAGTGGCCGCTGTAGCCGGAGCCGGTGACGCCCTTGGCCGGCACGCCTTGGCCGTCGGCGCGGGCGGCCGCCTGCGCGAGCTGGAACAGGCACCAACGCGTGGCCTGCTGCAGGTCCGGGTGGCCGCCGATGCGGACGTCCGAGCGGTCCCAGAACGCGGCGTACCAGTCGATCTGGCGCGTCACGAGCTCCTCGACGCCGAGGTCGCGGGCCCGGTCGAGGGTGCGGCGGCAGCGGTCGATGAGCTCGCCCGCGGGCACGCCGCGCGAGGTGTGGTAGCTCGTCAGCTTGGTGATCGTCGTGGGGACCCCGGCGCGCGCCTCGACGCGGAAGACGTTCTTGGCGATGTCGGGCTCGACGAGGTGCCGCGCGGTGTACGGGTTGTCGGTGTCAACGAGGTGGTCCGCCGCGACCGCGAGGGTCATCTGCGACTGCGAGACCTTGTAGCTGAGCACGGACCGGTCGCCGTCCTGCCAGTACTCCTGCGGCTGGAGCACCCGGTCGGTGAGCTTCTCGGTCTTGCGGGGGTCGAAGTCGGACCCCTTGGATGCCATCGGCGACCCGCCGTAGATGCCCTCGCCGTCCTGCCGGTTCAGCAGCTGGCTGCTGACGGTGACCGGCGCGTCGGAGTTGAGGACCGTGACGGTCAGGCGCAGCACGGCGAGGTGCTTCTCGTCGAACGAGACGAACCGCTCGTCCTCGATGCGCACGTGCTTGCCGGACGGGGTGACCCACAGCAGGTTCCGGCGCAGGATGCCCTGGCGCATGTCGAGCACGCGCTCGTACTCGCGGACGTCTGCGACATCGAGCGACAGCGGCTCGTCGTCGACGTAGACGCGCATCACCTTGGCATCCGGCGCGTTGATGATGGTCTGCCCGACCTCGGCGAACCCGTACGCCTGCTCCGCGTGACGGATGGGGAACGTCTCGTGGAAGCCGTTGATGAACGTGCCCTGCTCGTGGGCGAAACGCCCCTCGGGGTAGTTGCCGCGCAACCCGAGGTAGCCGTTGCCGACGGAGAAGAGGGTCTCGGTCACGCCGACGTCGTCGACGTTGAAGCGGGTCTCGACGAGACGCCACTCGTCGACGGGGAAACGATCGCGGTCGATCATTCGGGGCCTTCCGGAAAGGGGGCTGTCGCTTCGGGTGCGACGGCTCAGTCTACGAACGCGGCGAGGTCGTCGACGACCACGGTCGCCCCCGCACCGCGGAGGTCGTCGGCCCCCGCGCCGCGGTCCACGCCGACGACGATGCCGAAGCCCGCCGCGACGGCGGACTGCACGCCGCTGAGGGCGTCCTCGACGGCGACGGAGCGGGCCGGGTCGACCCCCACCATGCGGGCGGCCTCAGCGAAGACGTCGGGGGCGGGCTTGGAGGCGAGATGGTCGCGTTCGGCGACGACGCCGTCCATGATCACGTCGAAGCGGTCGCGGAGACCGGCGGCGTCGAGCACCTCGACGGCGTTCTTGGAGCTGGAGACCACAGCGGTCGGCACGCCGGCCTCGGCCAGCACGTCCAGCAGAGCCACGGATCCGGGGTAGGGCGCGATGCCCTCCGCGCGGAGGATGCGCGAGAAGACCGCGTTCTTCCGGTTGCCGACGCCGCAGACAGTGTCCGCGGACGGGTCGTCGGACGGGTCGCCCCACGGCACTTCGACGTCGCGGCTGCGCAGCAGGCTGGCGACGCCGTCGTAGCGCTTCTTGCCGTCGACGTACTCGAAGTAGTCGCGGTCGGTGTACGGCGGGGCGATGTCCCACTGGGCGAAGAGCTCGTCGAACATCTCCTTCCACGCCCGCATGTGCACGTCGGCCGTCGGCGTGAGGACACCGTCGAGGTCGAACAGCACGGCGTCGACGGTGCGGAGGTCGGGCAGGTCGGGGGTGTCGGTCATGACGGGCTCCAAACGGGGCGGACGGCGGTCACGGGCGCCCCCCCGGCGCCGCCCGTCCAGGCTAGCGGTCGGCGCCCCGGCCGAGGCGACGGCGCATGGCGCGGCGACGGGGGGCGCGGGGCGGGTCAGCGCGCGACGGACAGCGTCTGGCGGGCGATCTCGAGCTCTTCGTTGGTCGGGACGACGAGGACCTCGACGCGCGACGCGTCCGTCGAGATACGACGGATGCCACGCTCCCGGGCCGCGTTGCGCTCGGGGTCCAGCTCGACCCCGGCGAAGCCCAGCGTCGCCACGGCCCCCGCGCGGACGGCGGCGGAGTTCTCGCCGACGCCGGCGGTGAAGGAGATGACGTCCACGCCGTTCAGCTGGGCGAGGTAGGCGCCGGCGTAGGCGCGCAGACGGTGGATGTAGACGTCGAACGCGAGCTGCGCGGCGGGGTCTCCCTCGGCGCGGCCCTTCTCGATGTCGCGCATGTCGGAGACGCCGGCGATGCCCAGGATGCCGGACCGCTTGTTCAGCAGCGTGTCGAGATCGCCGATGCCCATGTCGGCGCGGCGGGCGAGGTGGAACAGCACCGCGGGGTCGAGGTCGCCGGACCGCGTGCCCATGACCAGGCCCTCCAGCGGGGTGAGCCCCATCGAGGTGTCGACGGACCGCCCTCCCTCGATGGCCGCGGCCGACGCGCCGTTGCCGAGGTGGAACACGATCTGGCGCAGCTCGCCGAGCGGACGCCCGACGAAGGCCGCGGCGGCCTCGCTGACGAACTTGTGGCTGGTGCCGTGGAAGCCGTAGCGGCGGATGCGGTGCGCCGCGGCCACCTCCCGGTCGATGGCGTAGGTGAACGCCTCCGGGGCCAGCGACTGGTGGAACGCGGTGTCGAAGACCGCGACGTGGGGCACGTCGGGGAAGGCCGTCTTCGCCGCGCGGATGCCGGCGAGGTTGGCCGGGTTGTGCAGCGGCGCGAGCACGGACAGCTCGTCGATGTTGATCTCGACGAGGGGCGTGACGACGGTGGGCTCGAAGAACCGCGCTCCGCCGTGGACCACGCGGTGGCCCACCGCGGTCGGCGGGTGCGCGTCCAGAGAGGGCCCGTGCGCGGCGAACGCGTCCAGCATGACCGCGAAGCCCGCCGTGTGGTCGGGGATCTCGCGCTCGATGCGGCTGGTGGCGTCCGTCACCGTCGGCGCCGGGGACGACCCGTCGCCGGCCAGGGCCGCCGCGGCGACCGTGTGCGTGGCGACGCCCGTGCCCTCGCCGATGCGCTCGACGAGCCCGGATGCCAGGACCGCCTCGGTGCGCATGTCGAGGAGCTGGTACTTGAACGACGACGAGCCGCTGTTGACGACGAGGACCACGCTCACTGCGCGCCCCCCTGCGCCTGGATCGCGGTGATCGCGATCGTGTTGACGATGTCGTCGACGAGCGCCCCGCGGGACAGGTCGTTGATCGGCTTGTTCAGCCCCTGCAGCACCGGGCCGATGGCGACGGCCCCGGCGGAGCGCTGCACCGCCTTGTACGTGTTGTTGCCGGTGTTGAGGTCGGGGAAGACGAAGACCGTCGCGCGGCCGGCGACGTCGGAGCCCGGCATCTTGGCCTTCGCGACGGCGGCGTCGGCTGCGGCGTCGTACTGGATCGGTCCCTCGACGAGGAGCTCGGGAGCCCGCTCGCGGACGAGGGCGGTCGCGGCGCGGACCTTCTCGACGTCGGCGCCCGTGCCCGACTCCCCCGTCGAGTACGACAGCATCGCCACGCGCGGCTCGATGCCGAACTGCTCGGCCGTCGCCGCGGACGACACCGCGATGTCGGCGAGCTGCTCGCTCGTCGGGTCGGGGATGACGGCGCAGTCGCCGTACACGAGCACGCGGTCGGCGAGCGCCATGAGGAAGACGCTGGAGACGACCGAGACGCCCGGCGCGGTCTTGATGATCTCGAAGGCCGGGCGGATGGTGTGGGCCGTGGTGTGCGCGGCACCCGAGACCATCCCGTCGGCCAGCCCGAGGTGCACCATCAGCGTGCCGAAGTACGACACGTCGGTGACGGTGTCGGCGGCCTGCGCGTAGGTGACGCCCTTGTGCGCGCGCAGACGCTCGTACTCGGTGGCGAATTTGTCGACGTGCACGGCGTCGAAGGGGCTGAGCACCTCGGCGTCGCGGATGTCGATGCCCAGCTCGATGGCGCGCCCGCGTACCTCGATCGGCTCGCCGAGGATGGTCAGGTCGGCGATGCCGCGGGAGAGCACCGTGGCGGCGGCGCGGAGGACGCGGTCGTCGTTGCCCTCGGGCAGGACGATCCGTCGCTTGTCGCTGCGGGCGCGGTCGACCAGCCCGTACTCGAACATGAGCGGGGTGACGACGCTGGTGCGGGCCACCCCGAGCTCGCGCGTGAGCAGCTCGGTGTCGACGTGGCGCTCGAACATCGCCAAAGCCGTGTCGTAGCGGCGCTGCGAGTCGGCGGCGAGACGCCCGCGGGTGTTCATGATGCGCACGGCCGTGTCGTACGTGCCGAGGTCGGTCGCGATGATCGGCAGCGGCGATCCGAGGCCGTCGATGAGGCGGACGATGGTGTCGGGCAGCTCGAAGCCGCCGTTGAGCACGATCGCCGCCAGCGACGGGAACGTGCCGGACGCGTTGGCCAGCAGTGTGGCCAGCAGCACCTCGGTGCGGTCGGCCGGGATGACGATGACCGCGGACTCCTTCAGGCGCGGCAGCACGTTCACCATCGACATGCCCGCGACGACCACGCCGAGCACCTCGCGGGTGAGCAGCTCGGGGTCGCCCTTGATGAGCTCGCCCTCCACCGACCGGAGCACTCCGCGCACCGACGGCGCGATGAGGAACCGGTCCTCCGGCAGCGCCCAGACGGGTACGGCCCGACGGTCCCCCGCGGCCAGGACCGGAGAGACGTCCACGACATGGCGGACGGATGCCACGACCTCGTCGAGCCGTTCGGCATCGGCGCGGTTCACGATGACGGCGGCGAGCTCGGCCCGCTCGTGCAGCAGCTCGGGGAGTGCGAGGGCGGCGATCTGCCCGACCTCCTGCGGCGTCCGGGACACGGACAGACCGAGCGTCTCGCCCTGTCCCTGCTGCGCGCGGCCACCGAGGACGAGCAGCACCGGCGCGCCGAGGTTCGCCGCGATGCGGGCGTTGTAGGCCAGCTCGGCGGGGCTGCCGACGTCGGTGTAGTCGCTGCCGATGACGACCACCGCGTCGCACTGCGCCTCGACCGCCTTGTACCTCTCGACGATGCGGGCGAGCGCGGCGTCGGCGTCGTCGCGGACGTCGTCGTAGGTGACGCCGACGCACTCGTCGTAGTCGAGTCCGACGCCGTCGTGGTCGAGCAGCATCTCGAGGACGTAGTCGCGCTCGGCGGTCGAGCGGGCGATGGGGCGGAACACCCCCACCCGCGGGGTCACGCGGCTGAGCGCGTCGAGCACGCCCAGAGCGACGGTGGACTTGCCCGAGTGTCCTTCGGCTGACGTGATGTAGATGCTCTGCGTCACGCGACCAGACTATTGCGGGCCTCGGACACGGCCACGGGGTTGCTTCGGCGTCGAGTCATCGGAATCGGTGCGGGGCGACGGGCGGACCGGCGCGCGGCGACGGGCGGGCCGGTCCGCGCCGCCGCCGCTATCGTTCGAGGCATGACGACCACTCCGCGCCCCGGCACCACCGTCCCCGACCACCGCGGTCGGACCGGGCTCCACCTCACGGGCCGCGACCTCGACCGGAACCCCCGCGTCGAGGTGACCGATGTCGAGCTCCTCGCGGCGGGGTGGCACGTGCTGCGGGCGACGACCTTCCGCTACCGCGGCGACGACGGCTCCTGGGCGACGCAGAAGCGCGAGACCTACGACCGCGGGAACGGCGCCACGATCCTGCTCTACGACCCGGCGCGGCGCACGGTGCTGCTCACCCGGCAGTTCCGCTACCCCGTCTACGTCAACGACCACCCGGACGGCATGCTCGTGGAGACCGCGGCGGGCCTGCTCGACGACGACGACGCGGTCACCGCGATCCGCCGCGAGGCCGAGGAGGAGACCGGCGTCGTGGTCACCGAGGTGCAGCCGGTGTTCGAGGTGTACATGAGCCCCGGCTCGGTCACCGAGCGCCTGCACTTCTTCGCCGCCGCCTACGACGGGTCGACCCGCACCGGCGACCGCGGGGGCCTCGCGGAGGAGGGCGAGGAGATCGAGATCCTCGAGTACGACATCGACGAGGCGCGGGGACTCATCCGATCCGGCGGGATCCAGGATGCCAAGACGATCATGCTGCTGCAGTGGGCCGTGCTCGACGGGCCGTTCGCGCCGGCCTGAGCCGCGGCACGCGCGGCGCCCTCGCCCGGGCATGAAAAGACTCTCCGCGCACCCGGCAGAGCCTGGTTACCCTTGCTACGTTTCCGTCCTGGGGGAGTTGGCCTGGATGCCGCCGCGCGGAGAGCTGACAACAGTCTACCCGACGCGGCTCACACGATGAGCGGCCCGAGCGCCGCAGCGGCCGGCCGCAGGGCGGCGAGCACCCCGGCCGGCTCGTCGACGCGATGGCGGGCGCCCGAGAATCCCAGGGCTCCGGCCAGACCGCCGGCGTCGTCGCGGAGCGGCACGGCGAGGCATCCGGTCGTCGGCGCGATCTCGCCGCACTGGCGTGTCGCCCCCCAGCGGGCCACGTCCGCGCGGGCCGCCTCGGCCACCTCGCCGGTCGCCCGCGCGTCGTCCACGAGCAGCAGACGGCCGAGCGCGTAGCGGGCCGGCTCCCGGGCCAGGCGGCCGTGGTCGGACAGCGGGAAGTCCGGGTCCGCGTCGAGCACGACGACCCTCCCGTCGACGTAGAGCACCACGTGCACTCCCCCGCGCACGGCCCGGCGCACCTCGTCCATCACGGAGCGGGCGGCGGACGACAGCCGCGCCGGCGGGGCGGCCACCGCTGCGAGCTGCGCCACCTTCGCGCCGAGGGCGAACCCGGACAGGTCCGGCGTGCGCACGAGGTACTCGTCCTCAACGAGGACGTTCAGCAGCCGGTACGTCGTCGCCCGGGGCAGTCCGACCTCGGCCGAGATGCGCTGGGCGCTGACCCCCGCCCCGAGGTGGGCGACGGCTTCGAGCAGCGACAGGGCCGAGTGGACGGTGCCCGGCGGACGGGCCGGCTCGGACGGCATCCCGCGCTCACGCATCGTCGGGACGCGTCGGCGAGGGCACCCCGCCGAGGACCTGGGCGGCGACCGGCTCGTCGTAGCGGCCGATCGCGCCCGGACCTTTCCGGCGGCGGATCACGCCGATGACGACGGCGGACGACAGAGCGATGGCGGCCAGCACGATCAGCACCGTCCCTCCGGAGGAGACGTCGACGGCGAAGAACGCCAGCAGCGCCGAGGCGAGCGCGACGGCCGACAGCACCGCGACCACGGCCGGGGCCGGAGTGAGCTCGCCGATGCGCCGGAGGAAGACGGGCGCCGCGGCGCACACGAGGACGTAGGCCAGGATGTATCCGGCCGCCCCCACGGACAGCGTCACGTGCATCGCGTCGCGCAGGTCGACGCCGGTCACGACGAGCACGAGCGGGACCCCGGCGATGACCGGCACCGCCGCGCCGACCGCGGCCGCCGGCGTCCCGAAGCGGCCGTGCGTCCGGCCGACGGCGGCGGGAAGGACCCCGTCCCGGCTCATCGCGAACAGCACGCGCACGAGGGCGGTGGTCGTGCCGATGGCGCACGCGAGGAACGACGCGGCGATGCCGACGTCGGCCACCACGGCCCAGCCGCCGAGCCCGGAGGCGGTGGCCAGGTCGTTGACGGGCGAGGCGCTGGCCGCGAGGTCGGCGCCGAGGGCGTCGAACCCGGCGACCTGCGTGACCGCGGCGAGGAGGTACAGCGCCCCCGAGAGCACGACCGTGCCGGTGACGGCCCGGGGCACGTTGCGCAGGGGCGAGACCGACTCGACGCCGAGGGTGGCGGCCGACTCGAAGCCGACGAAGGCCGTCAGCGCGATCACCGCGCCGGCGGCGAAGGACAGGGGGGTCGCCCCCGCCGCCCCGGCACCGAGGAGCACGGACGGGTCGATCGGGCCGATGCTCACGAGCAGCGCGACCAGCAGCGCGACGATGAGGACGACCGACAGCGTCTCGACGACGAGGGCGGCGCGCGCCGACACCCGGATGCCGCGGACCAGCACGAACGCGACCAGCGCGGCCTGCGCGACGACGGCCCCCGCCGCGACGAGGACCCCGTCCAGGTCCGGCCAGAGCCCGCGCAGCAGATAGGACGTGTAGTACGCCCCGCCCAGCAGCGCGAACATCGCCACCGCCGCATACCCGGTGAGGATGGCGGCCCCGCCGGCGAGCCCGGCCCGCGTGCCGAGGCCGCGCGCGGTGTAGGTGTAGAGGCCGCCGCTGGCGGCGAAGCGGCGCGCGAAGACGCCGACGGTGCGGGCGACGCCGAAGGCGAGGATCGCGGCGGCGAGGATGGCCGTGACGGTGACCCCCGGAGCGACCCCGGCCACCATCAGCACGACCGTGGTCGCCGCGGCCGCCGGCGCCACCGCCGCGACCGACTGCGCCGCCAGATCGACGACGCCGATCCGCCGCCGCTCCAGACCGTGCAGGGGCGAGCGGTCGCCGAACCCGGCGACGGGAGCGGGCCGCGCGATGGCGCGGGAGAGTGCGGTCATGTCGGTCTCCGTCGGGATGCCCCGACCGTACGGGAACGCGGTTGCCCCGCCGCGACGCCCATGTTTCCGGGGAGTGACCGCGGGTGAGACACCGGCGGCGGCCCGTCTCACCGGGTGCGCGCACACCTTCACGCCCGCTACACCGCTCCGCAACGGCGCGGGAGGAACCTCGGACGCGACACCCGACACTCCGGAGGAACCGAATGACCCAGCTCGAATCGAAGGGGGTGGCGGCGTCGGCGAAGCGGACGCTGCAGGGCTCCCTCGGCGTCACGGCGATCGTCTTCATGGTCGTCGCCGCGGCCTCGCCGCTCACCGTGGTCGGGGGCGCCGCGCCCCTCGGCATCCTCATCGGGAACGGCGCCGGCTTCCCCACCCTCTACGCCGTCAGCGCCGTGATCCTGCTGCTGTTCGCGGTCGGCCTGGCCGCCATGACGCGGCACGTCCCCCGCCCCGGCGCGTTCTTCACCTACATCGGCTACGGCCTGGGCCGCCCGTCCGGGCTCGCCGCCGCCTGGACCGCCATGCTCACCTACACGACCATCCAGATCTCGGTCAACGGCTACATCGGCTACCTGCTGAGCATCACGGTCGTCTCGCTCGGCGGCCCGGCCCTGGGCTGGTGGCTGTACGCGCTCGCCGTGGTCGGGCTGGTCGGCATCCTGGGCTACCGCCACATCGACCTCTCGAGCAAGGTGCTCGGCGTGCTGCTGGTGGCGGAGGTCGGCATCGTCCTCGTGCTGGTCGCGGCCGTCGTGGTGAACGGGGGTCCCGAGGGCCTCAGCGCCGCCCCCTTCGAGCCGGCGAACGTCCTCAGCGGCTCCCCCGGCGTGGGCCTGATGTTCGCGATCGCCGCCTTCATCGGCTTCGAGGCGACCGCGATCTTCCGCGACGAGGCCCGCGACCCCGACCGCACGATCCCCCGCGCCACCTACGGCGCCGTCATCGGCATCGGCGTGTTCTACACCCTCGCCTCGTGGGGTCTCGTGATGGCGTGGGGTCCCGAGGGGGTGCTCGCCGCCGCGGCGGAGGACCCCGGCACGCTCATGCTGCGGACGGTCGCGATCTACCTCGGCACCGCGGGCGAGATCATCGTCAACGTCCTGCTGCTGACGTCGATGTTCGCGTGCGTGCTGTCGTTCCACAACGTCCTCACCCGCTATCAGCACGCGATGTCCGGCGCGGGCGTGCTCCCCGACCGCCTCGGCGGCGTGCACGCGCGGCACCTGTCCCCGCACGTCTCCTCGATCGTCCAGACCGCGACGGCGGCGGTGCTGACGGTGGTCTTCGCCGTGCTGAACCTCGACCCGCTGCTGCAGGTGTTCACGTGGTTCGCCGGCGTCGCCACCCTCGCGATCGCCGTGCTCATGGCCGCGACCTCGGTCGCCGTCATCGTGTACTTCCGGCGCACGCGAGCCGATCGCCGCGTCTGGAACACCGTGATCGCCCCGGCCCTCGGCTTCGCGGGCCTGGCCGTGTCGGCGGTGATCATCGTGGCGTACTTCCCCGTGATGGTCGGCGACATGGATGCCGACGGCGCCCCCGTCTTCGGCGCCGTGAGCTGGGCGCTGCTCGCCCTCGTCGTCGTCTTCCCCGCCCTCGGCTACGCCCAGGCCGCGTGGATCCGCCGTCGCCGACCGGCCGCCTACGCCAAGCTCACCGACACCATCGCGGCGGGCTGACCGGATGCCGCGGCCTCGGCGCCGCGGCATCCCTCCCCTCCTCCTTCCCGTCCCACCCGTTCCACCCGAGAGAGACACCATGACGCTCACCGACCCGACCTCGACCGCCTTCGCCGCCCCCGCCCCCCCGGCCCATCCCCTGGCCTCCCTCACCCCCGCCGAGATCACCGCCGTCCACGCGGTCGTCGCCGGCCTCGACGGCGTCGACGAGGCCACCCGCTTCGCCTACGTCGGCCTGGAGGAGGCGCCCAAAGGCGAGGTGCTGGCGTGGGAGCGCGGCGAGACCGCGTTCCCGGACCGCCGCGCCCGCGTGCAGCTGCTGAACCTGCGCACCGCGCACTCGCTCGACCTCGTCGTCTCGCTCACGATCGGCGAGGTGCTGCGCTCCACCGAGCTGGACGGGTCCGACGGACAGCTGCCGATCCTCGACGCGGAGTTCGAGGAGGTCGGGGTCATCGCGAACGAGAGCGCCGACTGGGTCGCTGCGCTCGCCGCGCGCGGGCTCACCACCGCCGACGTCGTCCTCGTCCCCCTGTCGGCGGGGCACTACGGCTACGAGAACGAGGTGGGCCGGCGCGTGCTGCGCACCTTCGCGTTCCGCCAGGACCACCCGGCCGACCACCCGTGGGCCCACCCCGTCGACGGCCTCACGGCGTACATCGACGTCGCCGACCGGAAGATCATCGAGATCGTCGACACCCCCGGCTTCACCGTGCCGGAGACGTCCGGCAACTTCGACGACCCGGAGCTCCAGGGCCCGCCGCTGGAGGGGCTGAAGCCGATCGTCATCACGCAGCCGGAGGGCTCGAGCTTCACCGTCGACGACGAGCACGTCACGTGGGGCGAGTGGGACCTGCGCATCGGCTTCGACACCCGCGAGGGGCTCATCCTGCGTCAGCTGTCCTTCGCCGGGCGGCCCGTGATGTACCGCGGCTCGATCAGCGAGATGGTCGTCCCCTACGCCGACCCGGCGCCCAACCGCTTCTGGCAGAACTACTTCGACACGGGCGAGTACCTCTTCGGTCGCTACACGAACGAGCTCGAACTCGGCTGCGACTGCGTCGGCGACATCACCTACGTCGACGCCGTGCTCTCGGACGAGAACGGGATGCCGCGCACCGTCCGCAACGCGGTGTGCATGCACGAGGAGGACTTCGGCACCCTGTGGAAGCACACCGACATCTTCACGGGCTCCAGCGAGGTCCGCCGCGCCCGCCGTCTCGTCATCTCCTTCTTCACGACCGTCGGCAACTACGACTACGGCTTCTACTGGTACCTCTACCTGGACGGCACCATCGAGTGCGAGGCCAAGCTCACCGGCATCCTGTTCACCTCCGCCTACCCGGGTGCGGACTACCCCTTCGCGTCCGAGGTCGCGCCGGGGCTCGGCGCGCCGTACCACCAGCACCTCTTCTCCGCCCGACTCGACATGACCGTCGACGGCGTCGCCAACGTCGTCAACGAGATCGACGCGGTGCGACTGCCGATCTCCGAGACCAACCCGGCCGGTAACGCCTTCACCAAGAAGGTGACGCCGATCGCCTCCGAGAAGGTGTCGGGCCGCGTCGCCGACGGCGCGGTCAACCGCGTCTGGCAGATCGCGTCGACCGAGAAGACGACCGAACGCGGACAGGCGACCTCGTACATGCTCTTCCCGACCGAGACGCCCGTCCTGCTCGCCGACGACGCCTCGTCGATCGCCGCGCGCGCCGCCTTCGCCACGAAGAACCTCTTCGTCACGAAGTACGACCCCGACGAGCGCTACGCCGCGGGCGACTTCGTCAACCAGCACCCCGGCGGCGCCGGCATCCCCGCGTTCATCGCGGGCGACGAGCCGCTCGTGGGCGAGGACGTCGTGCTCTGGCACACCTTCGGCCTGACGCACTTCCCGCGCAACGAGGACTGGCCGGTCATGCCGATGGACTACGCCAAGTTCACGCTGAAGCCGTACAACTTCTTCGAGCGGAACCCCGTGCTGAACGTCCCCGCGCCGGCCATGACCCACTGCGCGCCCGCCGCGCACCCCGCAGCCGAGGACGACGCCCCCGGGCACGGTCCGCACGCCGGCGAGGCGCCGGGCCACGGATGCCACTGCTGACGGGATGAGCGAGGTCCTTCACGCGTGGGCGGTCGCCCCCGCCGCGATCGGCGCCTGCTGCGTGGCCGCCGACCGCGCGCGGGTGCGGCCGCCCGAGCTGGCGGCATCCGTCCTCATGCTGCTCGCGATGCTCGACGCCGCCCTCGCCGGGTGGGTTCCGCCGGTGTACTGGACCGCGCTGCTGTCGGCGGCGGCGGTGGGCCTGGCCGTCTGGCGGCGCCCCCGCCAGCGCCGCGCCCCGCGGGTGCCCGCGCTGATGACGGTGCACACCACGCTCGGGATGGTGGTGATGGCGGCCCTCCAGGCCGGGATGGGTGGGCACGCCGCGGGCGCGGGACACGCGCACGGCGTCGGTCTCATCCCCTTCCTGCTCGTCGTGGCCGCCGGGTACCTCGGCCTCTCGGCGGTGGCGGCCCGGCGGATGCGCACGCGGCTCGATCGCGCGCAGATCCTCGGGATGGCGGCATCCACGGGTCTGATGGCCCTCGCCGTCCTCTAGCCCCTGCCCCTGCCCCGTCAGGGGCGGAGGGCGAGGGCGGCGGCGCCCAGGAGCGGACCGTCGCCGTCCAGGCCCGACCCCACGATGCGGCACCGGCGGGCGTACGCGTGGACCGCGGCCCGCTGCGCGGCCGCGCGGACCAGATCGATGTAGTCGTCGGCCACGCGGGCGAACCCGCCGGCGATCGCGACCGCCTCGAGGTCGCACAGGGTCGTCGCCGCCGCGATCGCCTGGCCGACAGCCGTGGCCGAGCGGCGGACCGCCGCGACCGCGACCTCGTCGCCGGACCGGTACGACGCCGCCAGGTCCAGACCCGTCTCCCCCGCCCAGCCGTGCGACCGGGCCCAGGCGACCGTCCCCGGACCGGCCGCGACGGCCTCGAGAGTGGATGCCACGACGTCCCCGTCCTCGACGGTCCGGACGAACGTCTGCCCGAGGTGCCCGGCGTTCCCGCTCGCCCCGCTCGCGGGGCGGCCGTCCAGGACGAGGCCCCCGCCCACTCCCGTCGACACCACGATCGCCATCGCGTCGCGGCACCCGACGAGCGCGCCGCGCCAGTGCTCGGCGAGCGCGATGCAGGTGCCGTCCAGCGCGAGGTGGAGCGGGCCGTCGACGAGACCGCGCAGCACCTCGTCGAGCACGAGCCCCGCCGCGTCCGGCAGGTTCAGGGGCGACACGGCCCGTGCCGGCCGGTCGATCGGACCGGCGCTTCCCACCCCGATCGCCCCGACGCGCAGGTGGGGGACGGCGGCGAGCGCGGCGGTCGCGGCCGCCCGGATGTTCCCGGCGATCCCCGCGCGAGACGCGTCGCGGCCGGTCGGCCGGCGGGTCACGCTCTCGCGCACCACCTCGCCCGCGGCCGTGACGACGGCGGCATCCACCTTCGTCCCGCCGATGTCGACGGCCAGGACGGGGGCGGGCACACGGTCGTCGCTCATCGAGCCTCCTCGGTCGGCGGTCCGATCCTAGGGGCCTGGGCGGCGACCGTGCGGCGGCTGGGGGGTCCCCGACTCACGGCCTTCTCGCCACGTCGGCAGGTTACGATCGGGTCACGGCGGCCACGACGCGCCTCCGGCACATCCACGAGCAGAGGGATGCCATGGACGAGACGGTCATGCCCGAGGCGGTCGCCCGCCTGCGACGCTCCGATGCCGGCGGGCCGGAGTCGGAGCTCACGAGCGAGTCCTTCGCCCGGCTGACCGGCGAGATCGTGGCATCCATCTCCCGCGTCATCGACGGCAAGCCCGAGGCCGTGCGCGCGGCGCTGACCGCGCTGCTGGCCGAGGGGCACCTGCTGATCGAGGACGTCCCCGGCGTCGGCAAGACGATGCTCGCGCGGGCGCTCGCCGCGACCGTCGACGCCGACGTGCGCCGCATCCAGTTCACGCCCGACCTGCTGCCCGGCGACATCACCGGCGTCTCGGTGTTCAACCCGGTCGACCGGCAGTTCCAGTTCACGCCGGGTGCCGTGTTCGCCCACATCGTCATCGCGGACGAGATCAACCGCTCGTCGCCGAAGACCCAGTCCTCGCTGCTGGAGGCGATGGAGGAGCGGCAGGTCACCGTCGACGGCCGTACCCACGTGCTCCCCTCGCCGTTCCTGGTCGTGGCGACGCAGAACCCCTTCGAGATGGAGGGCACGTACGCGCTGCCGGAGGCGCAGCGCGACCGCTTCCTCATGCGCATCTCGATGGGCTACCCCGACGCGGGCGCGGAGGCTGAGATGCTGCGCCAGCGCGACACCCGCAACCCGCTCGACACCCTGCGACCGGTCGTCTCGGCGCGGCAGATCACCGCGATGATCGCGTGGGCGCGGAACGTGCACCTGGCCCCCGCCCTCGGCGAGTACGCCGTCGCGCTCGCGCAGGCCACGCGCAGCCACCCCGACATCCGCCTGGGCGCGAGCCCGCGCGCGACGCTGCAGCTCGTGCGCGCCGCGAAGGTGCGCGCGGCCCTGGACGGCCGTGGGTACGTCATCCCCGACGACCTCTCCGCGCTGCTGGCCCCCGTCTTCGGCCACCGCCTCATCGCCAACCGCTCGGCCGCGGGCGGGCGCGCGGCGGCCGTCGTCGTCGCCGACGCGCTCGAGCGGATCGCGGCCGGCGTGCGCGTCCCGCTCGCCGCGCACGCGTGAGCGGGCCGTGAGACGTCTCTGGCCGCTCACCCTGCGGGGGACGGGTGCGCTCGTGCTCGCCGTGACGGCCTACGTGGTCGCGCAGCGCGCAGGCATCCCCGAGCTGCTGTACTTCGCGGTGCTGCTGGCCGTGCTGCTGGTGGCCGCGGCCGCGGCCCTGCTGCTCGTGCGCCGCACCGACGACGTGGCGCGCACCCTGCGGCCCGAGACCGCCGAGGTCGACCGGCTCGTCACGGTGGAGCTGCGGGTCGGGCTCCGCACCGCGCTGCCGACGGCCCCCGGGCGCTGGACCGACACCCTGCCGGTGGGACTGCGGGGCCACGCCGTGGGCGACTTCCCCGCCACCGGCTCGGGCCTGCGTTCCGGGTCCGGTCCGATCACGCTGCGGTACGAGGCCGTGGGCGCCCGCCGTGGCGTGCACGCGCTCGGCCCGCTGCAGGTCGCCACCACCGACCCGTTCGGCCTGGTCCGGCGCCGTTTCGGGCTCGGCGGGACGACCGCCGTGACGGTCGCTCCCCGCATCGTCGACCTCGCTCCCCTGCCGCCCGCGTCGGGGGAGGCCGGCGGCACACGGCAGACCGCTGCGCTGCAGCTCGGCCAGGGCGCGGACAACCTCGTCGCACGCCCGTACGCCCCCGGCGACTCGATGCGGCGCATCCACTGGCGGGCCACCGCGCACCGCGACATGCTCATGGTCCGGCAGGAGGAGCAGGAGTCCAGCCCCGCCGCGACGGTGATCCTCGACCGCGGCGTCCGGCGCTGGTCGCCCGACGCCGCCACCGCACCCGGCGTCGACGAGGCGTTCGAGACGGCCGTCTCGGCGTGCGTCTCGGCCGTCGCGCGTCTCGTGCACGAGGGCTATACCGTGGATGTCGTCGACAGCGACGGCACGCTCCTCGCAGACCCCGTCGAGGGCGGGGAGGAGAGCGAGGCGCGTGCGCTGGCCGCGGCATTCGCGACCGTCGTCGCCCGGGACGACGGCCCCGGCCACCGCCTCGTGCCCGCCGCGGCGTCGGCTCTGCTCGGACCGGTCGTCGTCGTCACCGGGGCGCTGCAACAGGACGACCTGATCGCCCTCGGCGGCGTGGCGCAGCACTCGGCGCTGCCCGTGCTGCTGAGCGTCGGCGGCTCCATCGACGTCGAGGGTCTGCGCCGCGCCGGTTGGCACGCCGCGACGCTCCCGCCAGCGGGCGACGTCGCGGCGGCGTGGGACGCCGCCCTGGACCGGGGGCTCGCGCATGTCCGCGGCTGACCCGTCGACGTTCCGCTCCCCGCGCCGCCGCCGCGACGCGCTGCTGCTGTCGCTCGGCGTCCTCGCCGCGATCGTCGCCGCGCTGCTGCCGGTGTTCTCGGTCATCGAGCCCGGTGCGTGGACGGCCGGCGCCCTCGGCGTGACCGTCGCCGTCCTCGGCACGGGCCTGGTGGCGCGCCTGTTCTCCCTCCCCGCCCTCGTGGTGAGCGTGCTCGAGGCGGGCGTCTGGATCCTTCTGCTGACGGCGATGTTCGGGCGGGACAGCACGCTCCTCGGCATCATCCCCACCCCCGCCACCTTCGGCCTCGTCCCCGACCTCGTCGCCGCCGCGGCGGAGGAGGTGCGGGTGGGCGTGGCCCCCGTCGACGCGGCGAACGGTCTGTCCTTCGTCCTCGTCGCCGCCGTCGGCGCCCTGGCGATCGTGCTCGATCACGTCGTCCTCACGGCGCGGATGCCGCTGCTGGCGGGCGTGGGTCTCGTCGCCGTCTCACTGATCCCGACGATCGCCGTCCCCGCCGAGGTGGACGTGCCGGGCTTCGTCCTCCTGGCCGCGGCGATCCTCTTCCTGCTGCGGGTCGAGACCCGCTCGCGGACGGGGGGAGCGTCCGGGGACGGCGCGCGCACGGCAGCCCGGCCACGCTTCGCCGGAGCCTCCGCGACGGCGGTCGGGATCGCCGCGGTCGCGGTCGTCGTCGCGATCGTCGCGACCCCGCTGCTCCCCCAGCCGGGTCTGCGCTTCGCCTCCGGCGGCAGCGGCGGCTTCGGCTCGACCATCAACCCCAACCTCGAGCTCGGCAACGACCTGCGACAGCCTCGGCCCGTCGACGTGCTCAACGTCCGCACGACCGCTCCGCGAGCGCCCTACCTGCGCGCGGTGACCCTCTCGCAGTTCGACGGCTCGGTCTGGGAGCCCGACACGGGCGACACGGTGCAGGTGCCCGCGGACGGTCCCGTCTTCGATCCGGTGACGGTGGATGCCGACATCCCCGTCGTCGACTGGACCACCGACGTCGTCGTGGACGAGCTCGACAGCCCGTGGCTGCCCATCCCGTACCCGGCGCTGCAGGTGTCCGGGCTGCAGGGCGACTGGCTGGGACTCCCCCAGAACGCCACGGTCGTGACGCGCTCGGGCTCCACCCGCGACCAGGAGTACGAGATCTCCACGCGGGTGCCGCGTCCCACCCTCGAGCAGATCCGGGCGCGGCCGGTCGGCGGCGACGGCCTTCCCGACTCCGTCCGCTCGCTGCCGGACGGCGTCCCGGCGGTCATCGAGGAGACGGCACGCGCCGTGACCGCCGAGGCGCAGTCCCCGTACGACGCGCTCGTCGACCTGCAGGCGTGGTTCCGCGGCACCGACTTCCGCTACTCCCTCGACGCGCCCGTCGAGGACGGCTTCGACGGGGCCGGCCTGGACGCGGTCGCGCAGTTCCTGGAACGCCGCGAGGGGTACTGCGTCCACTTCGCCTCGGCGTTCGCCGTCATGGCGCGGACGCTCGACATGCCCGCGCGCATCGTCGTCGGCTACCTCCCCGGCACCCCCACGAGCGGTGCCCAGCAGGGGCAGACGACCTACACCGTCAGCTCGTCGCAGCTGCACGCGTGGCCGGAGGTGTTCTTCGAGGGCATCGGCTGGGTGCAGTTCGAGCCCACCAACAGCCTCGGCGTCCCCACGTACTTCGCGCCGGGCACGACCGACGCCGAGGGCGGCGCCGTCACCACTCCGGACCAGCCGGATGCCTCCGCTCCCCAGCCCGCGCCGACGACGGCGCCCCAGCTGTCCGACGAGGACGCGGCGCCGACGGGCGGAACCGGGGCGGCCTCGGCCGCGGAGGCCGACGCGACGTGGGCCGCCTGGACCGCGGGCTCCGTCGTCCTGCTGCTCCTGCTCGCCGCTCCGGCCGTGACGCGGATCCTCCGCCGCCGCCGCCGGCGGGCCCGTGTGCTGTCCGGCGACGCCCTCGCCGCCTGGACGGCGATCCAGGAGAGGGCGATCGACCTCGGCATCCCCGCCCCCGCCGCGGAGTCGCCGCGCCGGTACGCGGCGCGGCTGCGGGAACGGCACGGCGCCGACGCCGCCGCGCTGGACCTCCTCGTCGACGCGGTCGAACGGGCGAGCTACGCCGGCGAGGCCGTCGACGCCGACGCGGGTCCGCGCCTCGGCGCCGCGGTCGACGCCGTTGACCGGTCCCTCGCCACGGCGGTGTCGCCGGCACGCCGGCTCGTCGCGGCCGTGCTCCCCCGCTCGCTCGTCGTGCGGCCGGGCAGCGCCTACGCCGAGTCGCGGGAGCTCATCTCCCACTGACGCCCGTCGTGGCGGCATCCCTGTCCCCTTTCGTCGGGGAGAAGGGCGCCGGGAGGGGGACGTACCGGCAACGACGAAGCCCCGCCGAACTCTCGTTCAGCGGGGCTCCGGTGGCGGAAGTGACAGGATTTGAACCTGCGAGGCGAGTTACCCCGCCTACATGGATTCCAGCCATGCTCCTTAGGCCGCTCGGACACACTTCCAACAGACGATCTTACACGGCGCTCGGCCTCGCCCGAACGCGCGCCCTCGCGTCGACGAAGGGAGGGGATGCCGCCAAGGGAGGACCCTCACCGGAGAGGGACTCCTCCGCTGCCCACATCTCCTCCCTCCGCCGACGCCGCCACGTGACGGGGAAGGGAGGGGATGCCGCCAAGGGAGGACCCCCACCGCAGAGGGACTCCTCCGCTGCCCACATCTCCTCCCTCCGCCGAGCGCGCCTCCAGCTGGGCGACGAACTCCTCGGCCGCGGCGAGTTTGCGGCGGAGGTCGTCGCGCCGCAGCACGGCCTCCGCGCGGATGTCGTCCAGCCGGGCACCGAGTGTCGCGTCGAAGGGGGCGGCGTCCAGTCCGTCGACCACCGCCAGCAGCTCGCCCATCTGCTCGAGGGAGTAGCCGAGCGGCTTCATGCGGCGGATGAGCAACAGGCGGGACTCGTCGTCCGCGGTGTAAAGCCGGAACCCGCCCTCGCTGCGCGCCGACGGCCGCAGCAGGCCGATCTCGTCGTAGTGCCGGAGCGTCCGGATGGACAGTCCGGTGCGTTCCGCGAGCTCTCCGATCTGCATCGGCCGCGCGTCCGTCATGGCACCCCCGATCCCGCAACCCTCTCGTTACGGTAGAGTCTCTCCCGGTCGCGTTCGCGACCCCCACGATTCTCCCCCCACCGCCGCGCCCGCCTGCGCGCGCCCGCCCCGCCGGAGTCCTCATGACCACCGCCCTCGCGCGCCCGGAACCGACCGTGCTCCAGGCGCTGCGCAGCCCGCGCCTCCTCACCCGCGAAGCCCTCGCCGGCCTCGTCGTCGCCATCGCCCTCATCCCCGAGGCCATCGCGTTCTCCATCATCGCCGGAGTCGATCCCCGCCTCGGCCTGTTCTCGTCCTTCGTGATGGCCGTGGCGATCGCCTTCCTCGGCGGGCGCCCCGCCATGATCTCCGCGGCGACGGGCGCGATCGCGCTCGTCATCGCCCCCGTCGCCCGTGAGCACGGTGTGGACCACCTCCTCGCGACCGTGATTCTCGGCGGCATCCTGCAGGTCGTCCTGGGTCTGCTCGGGGTCGCCCGGCTCATGCGCTACATCCCCCGCAGCGTGATGATCGGCTTCGTCAACGCGCTCGCGATCCTCATCTTCATCGCGCAGGTGCCGCAGCTGATCGGCGTGCCGTGGGCGGTCTACCCGCTGGTGGCCGCGGGACTGGCCGTCATGTACCTGCTGCCCCGCCTCACGCGGGTCGTGCCCGCCCCGCTCGTGGCGATCGTGCTGCTGACCGGTGCCGCGGTCGTGTTCGGCATCTCGGTCCCGACGGTCGGCGACCAGGGCGCCCTGCCCGAGAGCCTTCCCGCACTTCTCACCCCGAACGTGCCGTTCACCCTGGACACGCTCGGCATCATCCTGCCCTTCGCGCTCGCGATGGCCGTCGTGGGCCTGCTGGAATCGCTCATGACGGCCGCGCTCGTCGACGACATCACCGACACCCCCTCCTCCAAGACACGGGAGTCGCTCGGGCAGGGCGCCGCGAACGTCCTCTCGGGGCTCTTCGGCGGCATGGGCGGCTGCGCGATGATCGGCCAGACCATGATCAACGTCAAGGCCTCAGGGGCCCGGACCCGCATCTCGACGTTCCTCGCGGGCGTCTTCCTGCTGGTCCTCGTGCTCGTGTTCGGCGACGTCGTCGCGAGCATCCCGATGGCGGTGCTCGTCGCCGTCATGATCGTCGTGTCCGTCGCGACCTTCGACTGGCACAGCGTCCGGCCGTCCACCCTGCGCCGGATGCCGCTCAGCGAGACGATCGTCATGGGGCTGACCGTGGTGGTGACGGTGTGGACCCACAATCTCGCGATCGGCGTCGGCGTCGGCGTGGTGGCGGCCGCGGTGCTGTTCGCCCGGCGCGTCGCGAGCCTGACCTCGGTGCAGCGGACCGTGACCGGGGATGCCGCCCACTACATCGTCGAGGGCGAGCTCTTCTTCGCGTCGAGCAACGACCTGACGACGAAGTTCGCGTACCACGACGACCCGGGGCACGTCGTCATCGACCTGTCGCGCTCGCACGTCTGGGACGCGTCGACGGTCGCCGCTCTCGACAGCGTCCGGACGAAGTACGCCCGCCTCGGCACCAGCGTCGAGCTGCACGGGATGACCGCCGCGGCGGCGCGGTTTCACGATCGCCTCTCCGGATCACTCGGCGCCGGGCACTGACGCCGTTCCCCGCCGGGGAAGGGAGGGGATGCCACCAAGGGAGGACCCCCACCGGAGAGGGACTCCTCCGCTGCCCACATCTCCTCCCCCCGCCGACGCCGCCACGTGACGGGGAAGGGAGGGGATGCCGCGAAGGGAGGACCCCCACCGCAGAGGGACTCCTCCGCTGCCCACATCTCCTCCCCCCGCTCCCGGCCGCGACGGGCCGCAGACGCGGCGAGTCAGCGCGAAAGAAGGACCCGCGGGTCAGGAGCGGAGCGTCGAGGAGGGGGTCTCGCCGAACTCCGCCCGGTACATCGCGGCGAAGCGGCCGAGGTTCGAGAAGCCCCAGCGCGCGGCGATGGCGGCGACCGTGTCGGTCGACGGGTCCCCGCCGCGCAGGTCGGACCGGGCGGCATCCAGGCGCACATGCCGCAGGTACTGCATCGGCGTGCGCCCCGTCGCCGCGCGGAACGCGTACTGCAGCCCGCGCGGCGACAGCCGGGCCGCCTGGGCCACGTCCGCCAGTACGACCGGCTCCGCCGCATGGGCCTCGATGTACGCCTTGGCCCGTCGGACCGGCGCGGGCAGCGGTCGCGCCGGCCGCCCCGACGCGAGGACGTCGGTGAAGGTGGTGGGGAACGACAGCAGCGATGCCTCGAGCATGAGGGCGCGCGCCTGCTGCTCGACCAGGGGTGCCCGCTCCGACGAGCGGAGGAGGACGTCGCGGCAGTACTCCCACGTCCGCGTCCAGTACCGCAGCCGGTGGTCGCTGACCGGGGCGTACCCGGTGGGGCGCACGCGCAGGCCGTCGTCGCCGGACAGGCGCTGCGCGGCCTCGTCGAACTCCGACCGGGCGAACGACACCGCCGTTCCCACGATCCGCCCGCTGAAGGCGATCTCGAGGGGGCGGTCGGCGACGAGGAAGGGGACGGCGGTGTCGATCCGCTCCCGCCGGTACGTGCCCTGCACCCGCGGGCCGGCGATGCGCCCGACAACGACCTGGTCGAGGGGATCCGACTCGACGAGCATGGTCGAGCCGATCGTGTAGTCGCAGAAGCCGAAGGAGCCGTCCGAGACAGCATGCCACGACAGGGCCGGCTGAATGGTCTCGGCCCGCGCGATCCGAGCGCCGGGGACCACCGTCTGCCACAGCTCCTCGACGGTCGCGGCATCTCGGGTCTCGATATTCACATGGTCCACGAGAGTTTCCTAAATCGTCCGAAAGAATGCGGCAAACCCGTTGCGCATTGCCGCTATCTCTGTATGGAACCGCTCTCATGCGGCATCCGTCCCCCCGGCCGGTCGCCGCGGAGGCGATGTCCTCACCGTATCGGTCCGCGCCCGCCGTCCCTCGCGCCAGGGCGTCCGGGCGCCCGTCGGGATCGATATCCACAGCGAAGAAACCGATCGCGACGGCCGTCACTTGACCTCGCCGTCCGCGGCATCCACGGTCGGGCTCGCCGGCGCATCCTTCGCCGGTCCGACGCCCACGGGGACGCCCGCCTCGGGGTGGTGCAGGTCGAAGGCGGGCCGCTCGCTCCGGATGCGCGGGATCGACGTGAAGTTGTGCCGCGGCGGCGGGCAGGACGTCGCCCACTCCAGCGACGCGCCGTATCCCCAGGGGTCGTCCACGGTGATGACCGCCCCGCGGCGGGCGGTGATCCAGACGTTGAACAGGAACGGCAGCATCGAGGCGCCCAGGATCATCGCGCCGATCGTCGAGATCTGGTTCTGCCACGTGAAGAGATCGGCGCTGCCGTAGTCCGCGTACCGCCGCGGCATCCCGTCCACGCCCAGCCAATGCTGGATGAGGAACGTCAGGTGGAATCCGATGAACAGCATCCAGAAATGCGTCTTCGCGAGTCGCTCGTTCAGCATTCGTCCCGTCCATTTCGGCCACCAGAAGTAGAAGCCCGCGAACATCGCGAACACCACGGTCCCGAAGACGACGTAATGGAAATGCGCGACGACGAAATAGGTGTCGTGCAGGTGGAAGTCCAGCGGGGGCGAGGCCAGGATGATGCCCGTCAGTCCGCCGAAGACGAACGTCACGAGGAACCCGATGACGAAGAGCATGGGCGACTCGAAGGTGACCGATCCGCGCCACATCGTGCCGATCCAGTTGAACACCTTCACCCCGGTCGGCACGGCGATGAGCATTGTCATGAGCGCGAAGAAGGGCAGCAGCACACCGCCCGTCGCGTACATGTGGTGCGCCCACACCGCGACCGACAGGGCCGCGATCGCGATGGTGGCGTAGACGAGGGTCTTGTAGCCGAAGATCGGCTTGCGACTGAACACCGGCACCACCTCGCTGATGATGCCGAAGAACGGCAGCGCGATGATGTACACCTCGGGGTGGCCGAAGAACCAGAACAGGTGCTGCCAGAGCAGCACTCCCCCGCTCTGCGGGAGGAACACCTGCGCGCCGAGGATGCGGTCCGCGGCGGCGACGAAGAGCGCGGCCGCGAGCACGGGGAAGGCCAGGAGCACCAGGATGCTGGTGATGAGCACGGTCCAGGTGAAGATCGGCATCCGCCACATGGTCATGCCGGGCGCGCGCATCGTGACGGCCGTGGTGATGAAGTTGACGGCGCCGAGGATCGTGCCGAAGCCGCTGAGGGCGAGGCCGAGGAACCACAGGTCTCCCCCGACCCCCGGATGGAACGTCTCGCTCGCGAGCGGCTGATAGGCCGTCCACCCGAAGCCGGCCGACCCCTGCGGGGTGAGGAACCCCGACACGGCGATGGTCGAGCCGAAGAGGAACATCCAGAACGAGAACGCGTTCAGACGCGGGAAGGCCACGTCGGGGGCGCCGATCTGCAGCGGCAGCAGGGTGTTGGCGAATCCGGCGAAGAGGGGCGTCGCGAACATCAGCAGCATGAGGGTGCCGTGCATGGTGAACAGCTGGTTGTACTGCTCCCGGGTCGGCACGATCTGCATGCCCGGCTCGAACAGCTCCGCCCGGATGACGAGGGCGAGGACCCCGCCGAGGCAGAAGAAGATCAGCGCCGAGATGATGTACAGGAAGCCGATCGTCTTGTGGTCGGTGGAGGTGATCCACCGCACGACGACGTTGCCCTTCGCGCCGACACGCGTGCGGGCGAGCAGCGCCGCCTGCTTCGGGGGCAGGACCTCGGGGCGGCGGGGGGTCGGCGCCCCGGGGGTGCGGTCGGTGGTCGACATCAGGTCCTGCTCTCACGCGTTCGACGGAGGTGGCCGGGGGGAGGGATGCCACGTGCGCGGACGATAGGAATCCCCGCGGCCCCGCGACGACGGGCTTGTCAGCGGCTCCGGTGTGCGGTATCCGCAGGACCCTCCCCCACCAGCCGCAGGTACTGCCCCACCGCCCGCGGGCTGTCAAGGGGAGCGCGCCGGCGCCCCGCCCCTCGCACCATGGTGCTGCCGACAGGGTCGTCGGCTGTTCCACCCCGGAGGTCCCCATGTCCCTCGACAGCGACGCCACGACACGTACCGAACTGCTCTGGGTCGGCGACGGGGGCTGGTGCATCTGCGACGCCGCCCGCGACGACGACGACCCGCACCGCGTACTGGCCTTCGCGCAGTGCCGCGACCACGTGGTCGACGTCACCTGGGTCCGTACGCCCCGACCGCCCGAGCGATTCGAGACGCTGCGGGAGGCACTGCTCGCGGTCGAGCGGGCGACCGGTCGGCTCTGATCCGATTCCCTCCCGCCCGGGACGGCATAATTGGACGGTACGTCGTCGGACGTGCAACCGAGACGGGAGTCCGCATGCCGTTCCGCACCTTGTCCACGTTGCAGACGTGGGTCGACGACTTCACCGCCCTCGGCTACGACACCGGCATCTTGCGCGTCATTCCGCAGGAGACGGACGACGACGACGACACCGGCCTCATCGCCGCGAAGCTGCGGAGCGTGTCGACGACCTTCTTCGTCGCGCCGGACGCCGGCCAGGACGGGACCCGTTGGTCCGTGACCTTCGAGCCGCGCGAGGATGCGGCACCGCTCCCCGGCGGGCGGGTGATGGCGCTGTCCGCCGAGCTCGCGATGCTTTCGGCGCTCTGCGCGTTCCTGCAGTCGCGGTCCGAGGCATTCGTCGCCGCCGCCGTCGACTGATCGCGTTCACCCAGGGACTCACCCTGGCCACGCGGGCCCTCACCCGCGGGAATGCCGCGGGGCCGGGGCCCCGCGATGCAGGGTCTCCCCCGCCGCGGACCGTCAGCCGTCGGAGGCGAGGTCGACGATCCGGTCGAGGATGCGGGTCAGCTCCGCCGCCGTCTCCGGGGGCACGTCCTTGATGGCGGTCTCGATGGCGGCGTCGAACCCGCGCAGCGCGCACCACGGCTCCGCGTCCAGGTCGACGATGGCGGTGATGTGGTTCACGCGCCGGTCCTCCTCGTCCAGGTCGCGGCGCACGGTGCCGCGCTGGACGAGACGGTCGATGAGCGTGGTGACGCCCGCGGAGGTGATGCCGAGGTGGTCCCGCACGTGCGACGGACGGGCACCGGGGTTCTCCGCGACGAACAGGAGCGCACGCGCGTCCAGCTCGTTCAGGGACAGGGTCCGACGCGCCTCGACGGCGGCGACTCGACGGGCCTCGCCGTAGGCGAGCAGAGCACGCCCGAGGTCGGAGACCGGGGACGACTCCGCGACGGATCCTGTGGAGTTCTGCACGAGGCCTGATAGTACCCACACCGGTGAAGAAGTCACGGCGCCCCGCACGAGGTGTATAAGACGGTCGGCGTCGGCTCCGGGGAACTTCGTTCTCCGGCCGGTCGCGCCCCACCGCAGGCCTCCGCGCGCATTGCACGCCGCCTCGCCGGGGGCAAGGCCCGCTGCGGGGGCTCGCGAACGCCCCTATACCTGGCTGACCAACGCAGGACGGAAGGAGCGATTATGTCGCAATACACCGCGTCGGACGGCGGAAGCCAGGACGACTCCACGGTCAAGAACGCCGCCCACGAGGCGTCCGCCGTCACGGGCACCGCCCGGGACGCCGCACGAGGGGTGGCCGAGACGAGCGCGCACGAGGCCGCGGCCGTCGCCGGGGAGGCGAAGGACCAGCTCCGCGACCTCGTGTCGCAGACCGGCAGGCAGCTCTCGGACCAGGCGTCCTCGCAGCAGCAGCGTCTCGCCGAGAGCCTCGGCTCGGTCGGCGGGGACCTGTCGCGCATGGCCGACGCCGACGAGAACGGCGGGCTCGCCGGAGAGCTCGTGCGCCGGGCCGCCGGTCACGTGTCGACCGTCGGCTCCTGGCTGGGCGACCGCGACCCGCAGCAGTTGCTCGAGGACGTGAAGGGCTTCGCCCGTCGCCGCCCGGGCACGTTCATCGCCGTCGCCGCGCTGGCCGGCATCGTCGTCGGGCGCCTGAGCCGGTCTCTGGCCGCCGGAGCCTCTTCGGCGAGCGGGTCGGCCTCGACGGCCGGGTCGGCGCCTGCCGCGCCGCCGCTGCCGCCCGCCCCGCCCGTCCCGACCGTCCCGCCTATGTCGGGCTCGACGATCGGCGACGCGCCCGTCGGCGGCGCCGCCCTGGCGGGGACCGCGGGCGTCGGAGCCGCGGGCGTCGGAGCCGCGGGCGTCGAGACCGTCGCGGACGGCATCGGTCCCGTCGACACCGGACTCGACGACACGGGACTCGTCACGGACGTCGACTCGGTCGACCCGCCCGTGTACGCCGAGTCGGCCGCCCGCCTGGACAGCACCCGGGAAGGGGGACTCGATGAGCGACCCGGTACCGTCTGAGCGCCGCGCGGCGTCGACGTCGCTCGGCGAGCTCGTCGGCGAGGTCACGCGGGACATGTCGACGCTGATGCGGCAGGAGCTCGCCCTGGCCAAGGCCGAGGTGAAGGACTCCGCGTCGAAGTCGGCGAAGGGCGCCGGGATGCTGGGCGGAGCGGGCTATGCCGCCGGCATGGTGCTGCTCTTCCTGTCGGTCGCGCTCTGGGCTGCTCTGGCGACCGTCATGGGCGAGGGCTGGTCCGCCGTCGTGGTCGCCCTCGTCTGGGCGATCATCGCGGCCGTGCTGTTCGCGCTCGGGCGCGCGCAGCTGAAGAAAGTGGAGGGCGTGCCGCAGACGGCGGCGACCCTGCAGGAGATCCCCGAGGCATTCACGAGGAACGAGGAGAACCGATGAGCGATTCACCGGAAGCCATCCGTGCCGACATCGAGCGCACCCGCGCCGAGCTCGGCTCCGACGTCGACGCACTGGCCGACAAGGTCTCGCCGTCGAAGATCGTCGAGCGGCAGACCAACAAGGTCCGCGACGCCGTCGGCGGCGTCCGCGACCGGATCATGGGCGTCGCCCACGACTCGGCCGCGGCGGCGTCCGACCTGGCCCACAGCGCGGGCGACGCCACGACCGGCGCCGCCCACAAGGCGAAAGGCAGCCCCCTCGCGGTCGGCCTCGTCGCCTTCGGCGTCGGCCTCGTCGTGTCGTCCCTGATCCCTCCGACCCGCGCCGAGCGCGACGCGGCAGCGAAGGTCAAGGACCAGGCGCAGCCCCTCGTCGACCAGGCGAAGGACGTGGCGAAGGAGATCGCGGGCGAGCTCAAGGAGCCCGCCACCGAGGCCGCTCAGGCCGTGAAGGAACGGGCCACCGAGGCCGTCGCGCACGTCAAGGACGACTCCACGGAGGCCGCATCGACGGTGAAGGACCGGGCCCAGCAGGCCGGCGAGTCGGTGCGGGAGGGCTGACGCCGTCCGTATCGGAGGATCCGTGGGGCGGGGCACCGGGCTCGCTCCGCCCTACGGGCCGACCCACTCGGGGGCGGGTCGGAACGCCACGGAGCCGGGATCCGCGAGGATCCCGGCTCCGTGGTCGTTCGCCGCACGGCCCCGTCAGCCGGGGATGTCCCGAGGGTCGTGTCCGTAGGAGCTCCGATCGCCGATGCGACCGTGCAGGTCGCGGACGATGTGCTCGACGCGTCGAGCCCGGGCGATGGTCCGCCCGGCCGCGGCCGCCTCGGCGCGCGTGCGATGCGTGCCGTCGATCGTCCCCTCCTCCCCCTCGATGCGGTTGTGCCACGCACCGTCGCGGTGGAAGGTCTCGACGTCGCCGGCCGGCATGGTCAGTCCTCCTCGTCGCCCGCGGGGTCGGAGTCGTCGGAGCTCTCGCCGATCGTGCCGCTGGTGTCGTCCTGCGTCAGGTCGTCGTCGCCGATGTCGCCCTCGGCCTGGCTGGGCTTGTCGGGAATCGAATCCGTCATGGTGCTCTCCTTCGGTCGGTCGACCTTCAGTCCAATGCGGACGGGGATCGACGCGAAGGGGGTTGACGGATCGACCCCCGGGAGCCGACCTGCGAGAACGGACGCGCGTCATTATTCTGGGGTGATGGGCACGATCTTCTACGGGACGACACCGATCCGCATCGAGGACCGTGCGCTCGCGCATCTCAAGGTGGTCATCTCGACGAAGCTGCGTCGCGGTGAGAGCTTCACCCTCTCGTGGCGGCATCCCGACGGCGACGACGTGGGCCGCGAGACCATCTGGATCCACCCGTCGATCCCCCTGCGGTTCGTCTTCGACGAGAGCGAGCCCGCACAGCTGAGCCGCTCCTGGATCGAGGACCTCGCCAACTCGGCGAACTCGTCCGGCGGCATCATGCTGGTGCCTGAGAACCTGGATGCCGCGGCCCCCAGGTCCTCCGACTAACGGTCCTTGCCGGTCGAGTTCTGCTCAATCTCGTGCCGGCGGCGGCGGATCGCCCACACCGCCAGCTCGGAGCCGGCGATCGAGACGGGCAGTCCGGTGTCGGCTTGCACCATGAGCAACGGTATCCCCGCGCCGACACTCATCCACGTGGTGGCGAGGGCGCCCTCCACGATCCCCGGGAACGTGACGACCTCGACGCGTCCGCGATTGCTCAGCTCGCGCGACAGGTCGACGACCGCATCGGCGATGGCGTCATCCGTGAGGATGCGTGTGCCGTTGACGAGGAAGTCCCGCATGTCGTGTCACCTCGGTCCTTGTCTCGCACGCTCTCTCAGGATGCGGCTCCTGCCCACCCGCACGACCCCCCTTGCCCCATCGGTCCGGCCCGGATAGGGGACGGGTTGTCAAGGGCAGGTCGACGGTACGCACGTCGGAGTACCTCTGAGGGGAACGACCCGTCGGGAGACGGGGAAGAGGAGGACACCATGACGATCTACGGACAGCACGCGGGACAGCAGGGCAGCTCGGTGTGGAGCAGCGCGTTCTCGGCCGCGATGGGCGACGGCATCGTCCCGCGGTCGGCCCCGGCCGCGCGCCCGACCGCGCGCAGCACCTTCCGCTGGCCCTGGTCGCGGCCGGCCACCCCGGTCGCTGCGGAGACCGCGCCGACGGCCTGACCGATCAGACGCGACGCGCCGGCCCCGTGGGGTCGGCGCGTCCTGTCGTGCGGACGGCGTTCACGAGATGGTCGTCCTCACGTAACCCGGCGCCGCGCCGCGGCTTGCAGCATAGGCCCATGTCGACGTCTGGTGCCGTGCGCGTGCTCTCCCTGTACGAAGGATTCTTCGCCGGCGGTGCGCGCATCCTGCATAGCGACGTGGTGGCCGGCCTGGCCGCGGGAGGCGCCCAGGAGCATCATGTGCTCTCGCTCACCTCGTCCGCGCGCCGGGACGGGTCGGTGCAGCGCGCGGCGGACGACGGCCGGTATCGCTCGCTGCAGGCGGCGGGCGTCCGCATCACCGCCTTCGACCGCGTCGCGGGCGACCGTCCGGTCGCGCCGGAGGACTTCACCGCCGACGAGCTCGCCGTCGCGGCCGCAGCCATCGCGGACGCCGACGTCGTCCTGTCGCTCAAGGAGCAGCCGCTGAGCCTCGTCGTCGCGCTCGAGCGCGCCGGGATGCTGCCGGACCGTCCCCTCGCCGTCTGCCTGCATCGCTCGGACCCGACGCACTCCGGTCCGGCGCTGGAGTGGCTGCGGCACGCGAGCGCCTCCGGAGCCGTCACGACCACGATCGCCTGCGCGTCCTCCACGGCCGCGGCCTACGCGGCCGCGGGCGTGCAGGTCGCGGAGGCCCTCGTCGTCGACAACGGCATCGACACCGGCCGGTTCCGTCCCGCCGTGCGCGGCGAGAAGCGCGCGATCCGCGTGCGGCTGGGGATCCCGGAGCGGGCACCGCTCGTCCTGCTCGCGGCGCGGTTCGACGCCATGAAGGACCCCGGGCTCTTCCTCCGCTCCGTCGCCCTCCACGCCGCACGCCGCCCGGACGCCCACTACCTCGTGTGCGGCTCGGGCATGACCATGGCGAACCCCGGGTTCGCCGCGCTGGTCGCAGCCAGCGGCATCCCCTCCGACACCCCCCTGCACGCGCTCGGTCTGCGCGAGGACATGCCCGAGCTGTACCGCGCGGCCGACATCGTGGCGCTCACTTCCGCCTTCGGCGAGGCGTCGCCGCTCTGTCTGGCCGAGGGCGCGGCGTCCGGCGCCACCCCGGTGACCACGGACGTCGGCGACGCGGCACGCATCGTCGAGGGGGTCGGGGTCGTCACCGATCGCGACCCCGTCCGCGTGGCCGCGGCCTGGGAGCACGTGCTCGCCCACCGCGGCGCCCTGCGCGCGGCCGCCCTCTTCACCCGCCCGCGCTGGGACCGCAGCCGCATGGTGGAGGACTACCGCGCCATCGTCGAGAGCATGCTGCTGCGCGACGTCCTGGCCGCCTGACCCCTCTCCCCGGCGGCCGTCGGGGAGAATCTTGCGTCGATCTTGCGCCGGTCCCGTCCGCGCGCGGGGCGGTCCTTGCGGGGCCGGGCGGACAGTGGATGCCATGGCCCGCTCCTCCGCACCGACGCCCTCCGCCGCACCGGTCGACCACGTCCTCCTCCACGGCGAGTACCTGGACACGTCGGCCCTCGTCGACCTCGATCTGCTGGACGCGCTCGCCCCGGCGGAGACGCCGCCGCCCGTGCTCACCGTGTGGGAGACCCCGCGCGCGACGGCGCCCGATCTCGGGGACGTCGACCTCCTCCCCCCGTGGCCGTGGCCGTGAGCAGCCCGACTCCGGGGCCCACGGCCCACCCGCCGCTCGCGGTGGGACTGTCAAGGGCTCGGACAGGCGTCGGCGCTCCCCGTAGCGTGAGCGCCACGTCGCATCCCCACCGCCCTACGTCTTCCGAGGTCCTCGCCATGGCATCCCCCGTCTCCGTCGTCGTCCGCTGGTCGACGGGAGACGAGGAGGGGCAGCTCGTCCGGGTCAGTGACGCGCCGACGGTGGGAGCGGTGGCCGCGATCGAGAACGCGCTGGCCGCGGCCGGCCTGGAGGTGCCGCCCACCCAGCCCGAGACGCCCGAGCTCCTCGACGCGCGGTTCGTGCTCGTGCCGACCGCCGGGTTCGGACCGGACGACCCGTCGGCCCTCCTCGCCGTCGACGGCGACTGGACCCTGCAGGATCTGGCGCAGGTGGTCGGGCGCAGTGCGGGGCTCCGCCTCGAGCCGGCCGACCCGCACGCCGCGGACGGCGCCTACGTCCTCACCCTCGACGACTTCCGCGGCTTCGGCGAGTTCGCCGTCAACGTCGCCGGCGCCCTCACCCTGATGCGTGGCGTGGCCCGGACAGTGCACCGGTTCCGGACACGGCAGCTGCGCCAGCTGGCATCCGGGGACGCCCCGGTCCGGGGGGCCCTCGTCGGCGAGCGGGTGGACACGACCGCCTCCGAGTGAGCGCCGGCGCACGCTGTCAACCCTCGTGCGCGCTCCCGAGACTCCCGGTGGAGTCGGGTCTCCGATCGCGAGGAGACAGACATGACCCAGCCCGCTCAGCAGCAGGACGTGCCCGGTAGCGACCAGGCCATGGACCCGAAGCCCGACTACGGCGTCGACAGCTACCGCGGCTCCGGCCGCCTGGAGGGCAAGGTCGCGCTCATCACCGGCGGCGACAGCGGTATCGGCAAGGCGGTGGCCCTGGCGTTCGCCCGCGAGGGGGCGGACGTGGCGATCGCCTACCTGAACGAGCACGAGGATGCCGAGGAGGCCCGCCGCTTCGTCGAGGACGCCGGGCGCCGGGCGATCCTCCTGCCGGGCGACGTCTCCGACCCGCAGCACTGCCGCGACCTCGTCGCGCAGACCATGCAGCACCTCGGCGGATTGGACGTGCTCGTCAGCAACGCCGCGTTCCAGATGAGCCACGACACCCTCGAGGAGATCGAGGACGCCGAGTGGGACTACACGTGGGCCACGAACGTCAGCGCGTACTTCCACCTCGTCAAGGCCGCCCTGCCCCACCTGACGGAGGGGGCGTCGATCATCGCGTCCAGCTCGGTGAACTCCGACATGCCGTCGCCGCAGCTGCTGCCCTACGCCGCGACGAAGGCGGCCATCGCGAACATGACGGCGTCGCTGGCGCAGCTGCTCGCCGAGCGCGGCATCCGCGCCAACAGCGTCGCCCCGGGACCGGTGTGGACGCCCCTCATCCCCGCGACCATGCCCGAGGAGAAGGTGGCGAGCTTCGGCGAGCAGGTGCCGATGGGACGCCCTGGACAGCCCGCCGAGCTCGCCCCCGTGTACGTGCTGCTGGCCTCCGACGAGGCGAGCTACGTCTCCGGCGCCCGCGTCGCCGTCACCGGCGGCAAGCCCATCCTGTGAGACCTGCGTCGACGGTCCCACCGAGGTGAGCAGCGCCCTCGGCGGCCGACCCGTGACACAGAAGCGGGGGGGGGGGGGGGGGGGGGGGGGGGGGGGGGGGGGGGGGGGGGGGGGG
>NZ_JBMRJR010000002.1:682163-720509 GCF_049384025.1 Microbacterium sp. HMH0099
CCCCTCCCCCCCCCCCCCCCCCCCCCCCCCCCCCCCCCCCCCCCCCCCCCCCCCCCGCTTCCGTCGACTCGCGGTCAGCCCGCGGGCGACCAGGCCGCGATGGCGATGATGACGATGACGATCAGCGCGACCGCGGCCTGCACGCACAGCAGCACGGCGAAGATGTACCCCTGGTAGGAGCCGCGGCGACCGGTGAGGCCGTTCGCGAGGACCGCCACGAAGATCGCGACCTGCACGGCGATGCCGATCCAGGCGAACGCGGCGACGATGGTCAGCGAGAACGAGAACACGACGATCGCGACGACCGCGAGCAGGCCGGACGCGATCATCCACACCTTCGGGTTCGGGCGCTGAACGGCGTCCTGGTTCGTCACGCGGGTGGGGTCGGTGCGGTCGCGGGCCATCGCGGTGTCCTTCCGTCGGGGAGCGTTCACCGTACGTGCGCCCGGCCGGCCCGCCGGCCGGGGTTGACAGTACCCGCGGCGGGCGGTCCGCGGCACCATAGACGGCACGCGACCCCCACGCCATCCCCGCCGGAAGAGGCCGGGAGCGTGTCTACAGTGGGGCATGACCGCCCGGATCCTCTCGATCGGCACCGCGCTGCCCGAGACACGCGTCGACCAGTCCGCGTTGCGTGCGCTCTTCGCCGCGCAGCCCGGCTTCGACCGCCGCAGCCAGCGCCTGGCCGGCGCCGCGTTCGACGCCGCCGCGATCGACACCCGGCACACCGTGCTGCCCCAGCTGGCCGGCGGAGGATCGGGCGACCTCGCCGTGCGCGACGGGGACCGCCTGCTCATGCCGCCGACCGGAGCGCGCAACGACGAGTACCGCCGGCAGGCGCCTCCGCTGTTCGCCGCGGCATCCCGATCCGCGCTCTCCGGCTCCGGCCGCACCGCCGCGGACGTCACCCACGTCGTCACCGTGTCGTGCACCGGGATGTTCGCCCCGGGTCCCGACTACCTGCTCGTGCGCGACCTCGACCTCTCCCCCGCCGTCGAGCGCTACCACCTCGGCTTCATCGGGTGCGCCGCCGCCCTCCCCGCGCTGCGGCTGGCCGCGCGGATCGTCGCCGCCGACCCGGCGGCGGTGGTGCTGGTCGCCCTCGTCGAGCTGTGCTCTCTGCACTGGCAGACGTCGTCGCACCCCGACCAGATCGTCGCCGCCTCCGTCTTCGCGGACGGTGCCGCCGCGGCGGTGGTCGCGGCCGCCGACGACGCGTCCGGCGGCCTGGACATCGGCGACTTCGCCACGCACGTCCTCGACGAGGGCGAGAAGGACATGGCCTGGACCGTCGGCGACTCCGGGTTCGAGATGACCCTCACCCCCGAGGTGCCCCGCATCATCGGCCGCGAGATCGCCGCGATCGCCGCCGACGTGCTCGGCGATCTCGCCGAGATCGACGCGTGGGCCGTGCACCCCGGCGGGCGCAGCATCCTCGACCGGGTCGAGAAGGCCCTGGAGATGGATGCCGCCGCCCTCGCCCCCTCGCGGGAGGTGCTGCGCACCCACGGCAACATGTCGAGCGCGACGATCCTGTTCATCCTCCGCGACCTCCTCGCGGACGACGCCCGCTCCGACGGCGACCGCATCGCCGCGCTGGCCTTCGGCCCGGGCCTCACCGTGGAGGCGGCGCGACTGACGCTCCGCCGCCCGCCGGCGTGAGCACCCGCGGCCCGGCCGCCGGGACGACCGCGGCATGGCGCGGGCTCGCCCGGCGCGACACCGTCCTCACCGAGCTCATGGACGACCCGGACTGCGACCCGCGGACGCTCGCGGCGACCTACCGACGGTTCGGCCTCGTGAACCGCCTCGTGTCGGCGTGGGGCCACGTGTACCGCACGCGGGTGCGGCCGGAGCTGCGGGCGCTGGGCCGACCGGCGCGCGTGCTCGACCTCGGCTGCGGCGGCGGCGACGTCGTGGCGCGGCTGGCGGGTCTCGCGGCGCGCGACGGCCTCGACGTGGAATGGGTCGGGGCCGACCCCGATCCGCGAGCCCTCGCGGCGGCACGAGAGCGGCAGCGCCCGGGGATGCGGTTCGTGTCCCAGAGGTCGGGCGAGCTGCTGGCCGCGGGCGAGCGCTTCGACATCGTGCTGTCCAACCACGTGCTGCACCATCTCGACGCCGCGGCGCTCGACGCCTTCGCGGCGGACTCGCTCGCCCTGTCGCGCGGGCCGGTCCTGCACGCGGACATCGCGCGGGGGCGCCTCGCCTACGCGCTGTACGCGGTGGGGATCGCGCCGCTGTCCTCCGGGACCTTCCTGCGCGTCGACGGCCTGCGCTCGATCCGCCGCAGCTACCGGAGCGACGAGCTCGCCGCGGAGCTGGGCGGCCCGTGGCGGGTCGAGACGCCCGCGCCCTTCCGCGTCCTCGCCGTCGCCCGGGGGCGGGCCCGTGACTGACGTCGTGATCGTCGGAGCGGGGCCGGTCGGTCTCGCGCTCGCGGCCGACCTCCGCGGACGAGGGATCGAGGCGACCGTGCTCGACCGGCGCGCGCATCCGGGGGCGGGCACCCGGGCCATCGGCATCCATTCGCCCGCCCTGTCTCTGCTCGAGGCGAGCGGGGCGACCGAGCGGCTCGTGGAGCGCGCGGTCCGGATCGGCCGGGGCGAGGCGCGTGCCGACGGCCGGGTGCTCGCCGAGATCCGCTTCGACCGGGTGCCCGCGCGGCATCCCTATGTCGCCGCCCTCCCCCAGTCCGACACGATCGAGGTGCTGACCGCCCTCGCGCCGCCGGTGCGCCGCGGCGTGACCGTGACGGCGCTGCACGACGACGGACGCGCGGTGCGCGTGCGCACCACCGGCCCCACGGGGTCGGACGAGCTGCGCGCGGACGTCGTCGTCGTGGCCTCCGGGTGGGCGGGCCGCGACCTCGTCTACCGCCGGGGCGCCGTGCGCACCCACCACTACCCCGACCGGTACGTCATGTCCGACGTCGAGGCCCCGGGCGGTGCCGTCGCGCGGGTGCACCTCGAGCGCGACGGCGTCGTCGAGTCGTTCCCCCTGCCCGGCGGCCGCCGCCGGTTCGTGGCGTGGGCCGGGTCGGCGGAGATCCGGGATGCCGCGGGCTCCCTGCACGACGCCGTCCTGCGGCGCACGGGACTCGATGTCGACATCCCGGACGCCTCCGCGTTCGGCGTGCGCCGGGCGGTCGCCCCCGCCCTGCGACGCGGACGGATCGTCGTCGTCGGCGACGCCGCGCACGAGGTGAGCCCCATCGGCGGCCAGGGGATGAATCTCGGACTGCTCGACGCGTTGACGCTCGCCCCGCTGCTGCCGGGGTGGGCGCGCGGGGACGACGACGCCGCCCTCGCGCGGTGGGAGCGCGACCGGATCGCCTCGGCCCGGCACGCCGCCCGGCTCGCGGCGCTCAACACGCGGCTGGGGCGGGCGGCGGGACCGGTCGCCCACGGGCTGCGGTCGGCCGCCTTGCGCGCGGCCCTCCGCGGACCCGGCGGGGCGGCGTTCGCCCGCGCGTACGCGATGCGGTTCGATCGGGCGGCCCAAGGCACGTGAGCGTGCGGGGCGGGTCCGCGGCGGGAGGTCCCGGTCCCGCGGTTGCGCTCAGGCGACGACGAGCTGCGCGGCCAGCAGCAGCGCCGCGAGCATCGTGAGCTGGAACACCGCGCGCCCCGGCGGACGCACCGTCGCGACGATCACGGTGACCGCGGCCACGGCGACGACCGCGGCGAAGAAGACGACGCCTGCGGGGGTCGCACCACCGCCGGGCCCGAGGAGAACCGCGACCGCCCCGACGACGATCCCCAGCGCCGCGACGAGCACGGACACCCGCGCGCCGAGGCGGTGCGGCAGGCCGCGGACACCGGTCCGGCGGTCGTCGTCGAGGTCGCGCACGACGTTCGTCAGGTGCACGGCGGCGCCGAGAGCCGCCCCGGCCAGCGCCGCCCACGGCGGAGCGAGCGTCGGCTCGGCGAGCGACAGCGTCGCGAACGAGGGGAACAGGCCGAAGCTCACCAGGAACGGCGCGATCGAGAACGGGCTGGACTTCAGACCCGCGTTGTAGGTCCACGCGGAGGCGAGGGCGACGGCGTGCGCGGCGAGCAGCCCCGGACCGAGCGGCGCCGAGAGGAGCAGAGCGAGGACCAGGGATGCCACGGCCACCGCGAGCGCCCGCTCCGGGCTCAGCGCCCCGCCCGCGAGGGGCTTGTCGGTCCGGCCGACGGCGGCGTCACGCGCGACGTCGATCGCGTCGTTCGAGAGCCCGACGGACACCTGCCCGGCGAGCACCGCCACCACGAGGAGCGCCAGACGACCCGGTTCGACGCCGGCCGCGATGCCGAGGGCCAGCGACAGCACCGTGACCACGAGGGTGGGGCCGGGATGGGTCGCCCCCCAGAGGACGCGGACCGTCGAGGCTCGCGCGCGGGGTCCCGCCGTGGCATCCGTCACGTCACGACGCTACCGCGCGCGGGCCCGCCCGGGTCCCACCCCGGCGACTCACCCGCGGCGGAGGAGCCGCCGTCCGACGGCCACGACGCCGACCACCGCGAGGATCCACGGCCCGGCCACGAGGATCGGGTCGATCCACTGGTGGCGGGCGTCGACGCGGCCCAGGCGGGAGGTCAGCGGGTTCCACCGCCGCTCCGCGGTGATGCCCGTCTCGGTGATGGGGTTGTCCGGATGCCGCGTCGCCAGGGATCGCAGGTGGGCACCCGCGGCATCCACTCTGTCCCCCGCCACCAGGAGCAGCCAGTGGGCGGCGCGCGCCTCGCTGAACCGGTCGTAGGCCAGGCGGCGGATGGCCCCGGCGACGCCCCGCAGGGGCTGGGCCGTGCCGAAGACGGGCGTCAGCCGCCCGTGCTCGATGGAGCGTTCGCGGCGGTCGCGGCCCTCGGGCTGCTCCTCCGGGAACGTCCAGTGCGCCCCGATGTCCAGGGCTTTCTCCTTCGCATACGAGGGACGGTCGGCGGGGTCGAGGTCGGCCCCCCAGCCGGGGATGCGGGCGCGCAGCTCCTCCGCGCTCGGCGGCGGAGTGGGCTTCTCAAGCGTGTAGGCCATGTCGTCGTTCCCTTCTCGATCAGGCGGCGTCGGGCAGGACGACGGCCTTGATGAGACCGTCGATCTTGGACGAGACCATGTGGTAGCCCTCCGCGATGTCCTCGAGGGGGATGCGGTGGGTGATGAGTTCGCGGGGCGAGATGCGCCCCTCGCGGATGTGCTCCAGCAGCCGCGGCCACTGCCGCGCCACCGGGGCCTGGTTGGTGCGGATCGTCAGCCCCTTGTTCATGGCGTCGCCGAACTTGACGGCGCTGAAGAGCGGGCCGTACGCCCCCATGACCGAGACGTTGCCGCCCTTGCGCACCGAGTCGATGGCCCAGTTCAGCGCGATCGGGGATCCGCCCTGCAGCTTGAGCTTGGCTCCCGTGATGTGCTGCAGCAGGTGCCCGTCCGCCTCGGCGCCGACGGCGTCGATCACGACGTCCGCCCCGAGCCAGTCGGTCTGCTTCTTCAGCTCGACGACGATGTCGCGGTACTCGCGGAAGTCGAGGGTCTCGGCGAACGCGAACGACCGCGCCTTCTCGAGACGCTCCGACAGGTGGTCCACGACGATGACGCGACCGGCGCCCATCAGCCAGGACGAGCGGGCCGCGGCCAGGCCCACCGGTCCGGCCCCGAACACCACCACGGTGTCGCCCTCGACGATGTCGCCGAGCTGCGCGCCGAAGTACCCGGTGGAGAACGCGTCGGTCAGCAGCAGCGCGTCCTCGTCGTGCAGCCACTCGGGGATGACCCGGGGCCCGACGTCGGCGAAGGGGACGCGCACCATCTCGGCCTGCCCGCCGTCGTAGCCGCCCGCGGTGTGGGAGTACCCGTAGATGCCCCCGACCGCCGTGGCGTTCGCGTTGACGTTGTGGCAGTTGCTCAGCAGCCCGCGCGCGCAGAAGAAGCATGACCCGCACGCGATGTTGAACGGGACCATCACGCGGTCGCCGACGGAGAGGCTCTGCACCGACGACCCGACGTCCACGACCCGGCCGATGAACTCGTGACCGAAGGTGTGGCCGATCCGGGTGTCGGGGATCATCCCGTGGTACAGGTGCAGGTCAGATCCGCAGATGGCGGCCCGCTCGACGCGGACGATCGCGTCGTTGGGGTGCTCGATGCGCGGGTCGGGCTTGTTCTCGACGCGGACCTTGTACGGTCCGCGGTAGGTCATCGCTCTCATGTCACTCCTCGGTTTCGGTCCTGCGGGTGGGCTCGGGCGGGGCGTCGGCGGGCGGGATCTCCGCGGGCGGGTAGTCAGTGGGCGCCGGTCGCGAGCGCCTGGGCGACGGCGAGGTGGATGCCACGGCTCCAGGCCGCACCGTGCCCCGGCAGCACGAGGTCGGCGTCCGTCGCGGCGAGGGCGGGCAGCGCGGCGAGCGCCTCGGAGCTGTCGGCCGTCGCGGCGCGGGCCACGATCTGGGGGCCCGTGCGGCCGGTGTACGGGTCGAAGGTGACCAGCGCGTCGCCGGAGAAGACGATGCGCCGGTCGGGCAGGTGGAAGGCGACGTGGCCGTACGTGTGCCCCGGTGTCGAGACGGGGATCAGACCGCCGCGCAGTCGTTGGCCGGGGACGATGTCGCCGTGGGCGTCGACGCCGTGCACGCGCAGCGCCCCCGCCGCGGTCATCCGCGCAAGCGACGGCAGCCCGCGGGGGTGCGCGAGGGGATAGAGGCTGCGCGGTGCCTCCCGGTCGTAGCGGTACGGGTGGCGGGCGAGCGGCACGTCCGCCGCGTGCACCCGGATCGGGACGAGATGCTCCCGCTGGAGTCGCTCGGCGAGACCGACGTGGTCGAAGTGGCCGTGCGTCAGGTAGACGGCCGTGAGATCCTCGGGGGCCAGACGGCGCCGGCGCAGCGCCTCGCGGACCAGCGACCAGCTGCGCGGCAGTCCGGCGTCGATGAGGATCGTCCCGTCGTCGCTGTCGACGAGGTAGCAGTTGGTCACGGCGCGCGTGATCATCGTGACGCCCTCGGCGACCTCGGTGATGCCGTCTCTGCTGCCCGTCATGCGGGCCACCCTCGGCGCGGACGGCGCGGAACACCCACGGGGTTGCGTGCGGCGTGCCCGGGCGGTAGCGGGTGCGCGGGCGTCCGCCGTCGGGTGGCCGGGAGTGGCCCCGGGGCCACCCCCGGCGCCCCGGGGCCACGCGCGACGCCCCGCGACGAGGGCGCCCCGCCCCCGCGGGCCCGAGGGGCGCGACCGCCGACGAGGCAACCCCCTCGGCATGGGCGCGGCTCTGCGTCTAGCGTCCCTCCCGTGCCGTCACCCCGCCGGCCGCACGAGCGAAGGACGTTCCCGCATGCCCGAGGTCGTCGTCATCACCGGTGGTTCGCGGGGCATCGGCCGCGCGACCGCCCTCCGCTTCGCCCGCCGGAAGGGGATCCGTCTGGCGCTCGTGGCGCGCGACGAGACCGCCCTCGCCGCGGCCGCCGACGCGTGCCGCGCCCGCGGCGCGGAGGTGCTGACCGTGTCGGCCGACCTCGCCGCCCCCGACGGCCCGGAGCGCGCGGCCGACGCCGTCGTGGCCCGCTTCGGCCGCATCGACGTCTGGGTGGCGTCCGCCTCGGTGTTCTCGTACGGCTCCGTCCTGGACACGCCCGACGAGATCGTCGACCGCGTCATCCAGACGAACCTCACCGGGCACATGCGGGCGGCGCGCGCGGTCCTCCCCCACTTCCACGCGCGCGGCGGCGGGACGCTCGTGTTCGTCGGATCGCTGTTCTCGCAGATCCCCGGGCCGTACGTCGCGCCGTACGTCGCCGCGAAGCACGGCCTGCTCGGCTTCACGCGGGCTCTCCGCCAGGAGATGCTCGGGCACCGCGGCATCCATGTCCGGATCGTCCTGCCCGCGAGCATCGACACCCCGATCTACGAGCGGGCCGCCAACGTCACCGGCCGCACCCCGTTCCCCCTGCCGCCGGTGGTGTCGGCGGATCGGGTCGCGCGGGCCGTGGTCCGCGCCGCCCGCGGGGGCCGGGCCGAGGTCGCCGTGGGGGCGGCCCAGCTGGTCACGCGTCCGCTGCGCTTCCTTGCGCCCCGGGTGTTCGACCGCTTCATCTGGACGCTGCAGCGCACGCTCGGCCTGCGGCACCGGCCCGCCGTGGACACGACGGGCGCGGTCCTCGCGCCGATGCACGACCCCGGCGCCGTGAGCGGCGGGTGGTCGCGCGTCCCCCTCCGGCATCCCCGCTCCCGCCGCCGCTGACCCCCGCCCTCCCCCGCGCTCTCCCCATCTGCGCTGACTTGGCGCATATGCACGCCGAAGCCGCCCCTCGACGCACATTTGCGCCAACTCAGCGCAGAGCAACCACGGCAGGGACGACGACGGACCCCGGATGCCGCGGCATCCAGGGTCCGTCCTGAGAGAGACTCAGCGCTGCTCGAAGCCCTCCCGCTGCGTGTGCTCATCCGCGACCCGCACGCCCCAGCGGTAGGCGAGCTTTCCGCCGAGCCACCCTGAGACCGACAGGCCGGCGGATGCGACCACGCTCAGCAGGAACGCCGCCCCCGGCACGCGTCCGCGATCGGACAGGCGCAGCAGCAGGCTGAGGGAGAACAGCACCATCGCCGTGACGTTCAGCACGAGATGGGCGAGGGCCGTCCGGCGCGCGGGCGTGCCCTTCGGGATGCGCGAGAAGTCGAGCAGCCCGAGGGCTGAGGCCCCGACGGCGCCGCCGAGACCGATCGCGATGAGCCACCGCGAGCCCGTCGCGAACGCCCGCGGGTCGTCCACGGCGAGGCCCAGCAGGTCGAACACCAGGCTCGACGACCATGCCCCGATGGGGATCGTCACCGCGACCGGGTGGAACGGGTGCCCGTACGGGCCCGCAACGATCGACCGCGGGACCTTGGCCGCGCGCATCGCGGGGAAGCTCGCCCCGCTCCGCGGTGCCGAGGCCGTCGAGGGCCCCGGCGCCGCGGCATCCGCTCCGCTCATTCCTTGTGCAGCGCGTCCTGCGCGCGTCCGGCCAGCTTCTCGACCGTGTTCGGCAGCTCCGTCGTGCCGTAGAAACGGGCGTCCGGGTGCGTGGGCGGCGGCATGGGCACGCCGGCGGGCGGCTCGGGCACGTAGGTGAACTCGCCCTTCCCGTCGGGCGTCGGACCCGAGGCCCAGGAACCGTCGCCGGCCTTCGGACCGTTGGAGAAGTTGATGTACTGGTACGACACCTCGCGGTCCTCCTTCTCGAGCGGGAAGTTGCTGGGCACGGGCAGGTCCTCGAGACCCTCGGCGCGCAGCTCCGCGGCCGCGGCCATCCACTGGTTCTGGTGCATCGTGTCGCGCGCGAGCAGGAAGGCCAGCAGGTCCTTGACCCCGTGGTCGTCGGTCTGGTGGTAGAGCCGCGCCACCTGCACGCGCCCCTGCATCTCGGCGTTGGCGTTGGCCGTGAAGTCGGCGAGCAGGTTGCCGCTGGCGGTGATGTAGCTGCCCTGCCACGGGTTGCCCATCGAGTCGACCGGGCGCGCGCCGGCGCCCGCGACGATCCCCTGCTGGATGTCCGTGCCGCCGATGACCGCGGCGACGGTCGGGTCGTTCTGCACGGCGTCCTCGGTGATGCCGAGCGGGGCCTTCTCGAGCAGCTGCGCGATCATGATCGCGAGCATCTCGACGTGCCCCATCTCCTCCGCGCCGATGCCGAACATCAGGTCGCGGTACTTGCCGGGGATGTGCATGTTCCACGCCTGGAACTGGTACTGCAGCGCCACGGTGATCTCGCCGTACTGTCCGCCGAGCACCTCCTGCAGCTTGCGCGCATAGACGGCGTCGGGCTTCTCGGGGGTGGCGGTGTGCTGCAGTTCCTGCCGATGGAAGTACATCTTCTCTCCTCCCGCGCCGACGGGGGATGATCTGCGGTCGTCTGACCGCGGCCGGCGCGTCCGGACAGCGAACGCCCGCTCACCCCGGTTCGCCGCGGGGGTTGCGGCCGCCACCACGGCCGGGGACAATCGCGCGGCATCCGCCGGGACCCTCGGACCCGGGATGCCACGCGCTCGCGCGACCGGACGGCATCCCGGGTCCGCTTCGTCGGGGCGGCCGTCGTGTCAAGGGGCTCGGCCGTCGCGCCCGGGCGGCCGAGAGTGCTGGCCTTCCCCGGAAACAGGAGTCCCGCGTGCCCGTTCTCGCTTCACCCGCCCCGTCCGCCCTCACCGCCGAGGACGACCTGCCCTTCTCCTCCCGCGGACCGGTCAGCGCCGCGGTCCTGCGGCACCTGACCGAGGGCGTCGACGACGGGCACACCGCCCGGGCGGAGACGGCCGTCGCCGTCACCGCGGACATCGAGCGCGACGACGACCTGCAGCTCGCCCTGTTCGCCCTGTACGCCTCGTCGTACGGCGCGTTCCCCGCCCTGCGCGCCGACCTCGAATGGGACCCGGCGCTCATCGCCACGCGGCGCGTCCTCGAGGCCGCGTTCGAGGCCTCGCTGCGTCGCACCGTCACCGTGCCGGACCTGCCCGAGCCGACCGGCGACGCCGTCGCCCGGGCCCTGTTCGCCCTGACGGGGGCCGAGGGCGGCCCGAGCCTGTCCCGCTACCTCGCCCGCAAGGCCACGCTCGCGCAGGCGAGCGAGTTCCTGGTCCAGCGCACGATCTACACGCTGCGCGAGGCCGACCCGCACTCGTGGGCCATCCCCCGCCTGTCCGGTCGGGCCAAGGCCGCGCTCGTCGAGATCCAGTCGGACGAGTACGGCGGCGGCCGGCCCGACCGCGTGCACGCGACGCTCTTCGCCCGCGCCGTGCGCGGTGCCGGGCTCGACGACACGTACGGCGCCTACGTCGACCTCGTCCCGGCCGTGACGCTCGCCTCGCTGAACACGATGTCGATGTTCGGTCTCAATCGCCGTCTGGTCGGCGCGATCGTCGGCCACCTCGCCGCGTTCGAGATGACCTCCTCGATCCCCAACCGCCTCTACGCCGAGGGCCTGCGCCGCCTCGGGTTCGGCGACGACGTCTGCGAGTACTTCGACGAGCACGTCGAGGCCGACGCCGTCCACGAGCAGATCGCCGGCCGCGACATGGCGGGCGCCCTCGCCGAGGACCGCCCCGACCTCCTCCCCGACATCGTCTTCGGCGCCGCGGCCTGCCTCGTCGTCGACGACCGGGTCGGGCAGCACATGCTCGAGGCCTGGGGGCGCGGGGAGTCCTCCCTCCGCCCCGGCGTCGCCGGTCTCCCGGACCGGGATGCCGCGACGACCGAGGTCCGCGCATGACCGACGAGCCGGTGGTCATCACCGCCTATCCCGACGGCCCCCTCCTCGTGCGCGGCGCCGCCGAGCTGCGCACGCCGGACGGACAGCCCGTCGCCCGCACGCGCCGGACCGTCGCGCTGTGCCGCTGCGGGCTCTCGACCATCAAGCCGTTCTGCGACGGCACCCACAAGGCGGCCGGCTTCCGCACCGACGACTGATGCGGCTCGCGGCCGAGTACGTCCTGCCGCTGCGGTGGGAGGACGACCGGGAGCTCCCCGAGCTCACCCGCTACCTCGCGTCGCTGTCCGCCGTCATCGACGTCACCGTCGTCGACGGGTCGCCGTCCGCGCTCTTCGCCGCGCACGCGGCCGCCTGGGGCGACCGCGTCCGCCACCTCGCGCCGACCGTCACCACCGGGGCCAACGGCAAGGCGCGGGGGGTCCTCAGCGGGGTCGCCGTGGCGCGGCATGAGCTCGTGGTCCTCGCCGACGACGACGTCCGTCACACCCGGGCGACGCTCGCCGCCGTGGTCGCGGAGCTGGCCGGGGCCGACGTGGTCGTGCCGCAGAACGTCTTCCGTCCGCTTCCGTGGCACGCCCGGTGGGACACGGCCCGCTCGCTCGTGAACCGCGCCGTCGCGGCGGACTACCCCGGCACGTACGGGGTCCGGCGGTCGGCGCTGCAGCGGACCGGGGGCTACGCTGCGGATGCGCTTTTTGAGAACCTCGAGATGGAGCGGACGGTCCGGGCCGCCGGCGGCCGGGTCCGCGTCTGCCGCGACCTCTTCGTCGTCCGCCGGCCGCCGACGGCGCGGCACTTCCGCTCGCAGCGGGTCCGTCAGGCCTACGACAGCCTCGCCCAGCCGCGACGGTTCGCCGTCGAGCTCGCCCTTGCGCCGGCGCTGCTCGCGCTGCGCCGCCGCCCCGCGGGACTGCTCGCGGTGCTCGTCCTGTCGGTGCTGCTGGCCGAGCGCGGGCGGCGGCGCGACCAGGGCGCCGGGGTCTTCCCCCGGACCAGTGCGCTGTGGGGCCCGGCCTGGCTCGCGGAGCGGGCCGTCACGAGCTGGGTCGCGCTCGGGCTGCGGCTGCGGGGTGGGGTCTCCTACGCGGGGCGGCGGGTCGTCCGCGCCGCCACACCGCTGCGCGAGCTGCGACGCGCCCGGCCATGCCGCGCTCCGGAGATCTGACGCACCCGAGCACGGACACGGATCGCCGGTGCCGGCACCGCGACCGATCCTCCGGAGCGCGGCGCCACGAGCGCGGCACACACGAGCGCGGCGCCCGCCCGAGCGCGGCGCCCCGTTCCGGCGGCGGCGGCGCCCCGTTCCGGCGGCGTGTGAAGACGACGGCGCCCCGCCCCGCCGCAGCAGGACCGGGGCGCCGCGGCGTCGTCAGTAGTCCTCGGGGGCGAGGTCGCCCTGGCCCTCCTCGCCGAGCTCCACCACACCGGGGTCCTCGCCCTGCGAGTCGGTGCCGGTGTCCTCGGGGTGGATGTCCGCGAGGGGGATGTCGTCATCGTCCGACGGGATCTCCGCCGGGTCGGCGCCCGTGGCGGTGGCCGGGTCGATGTCCTCGGGGTCCGCGCCCTCGTCGAGGGCCGTCGTGGCGTCCCACTCTGCCTGCGCGGGGTCGAGGGCCGGGTCCGGCTCGATCGAGGTGTCGCCGTCGCGGAGCGGCTGCACACCGGCGGCGCCCACGTCCGAGCTGGGGGTTCCGGAGTCGGTCGCGCCGTCGCGCGTGGGGTCGATCGAAGCGTCGCTCATGGTGATCCTTTCTCGCGCACACGCTCGCGTGCGCCTCCGCCCCGGGGGGCCCTTCCATCCAAGAGGGCCGTCCTCCCCGGCCTCTCCCCCTTGACACCACCCCGCCCCACCCGGGCCTCGCCGCGCCGCCGCGCGGACGCGTCGATCACGGGACGGCCCGCGTGGGAGGGAAGATGGACGGATGCCGCGGCCCCCACGCGGCGGAGAGGGGAATCGTGGGTCAGGTACTCAACGTCCGCTCGCACGGCGTCGACGAGGTCGAGCAGACCTGGCGTCGGTTCGTGCCGAGCGCGAGACTGGAACGCGTCGATCCGCGCCGTGTCGGGTTCACGTGGAGCTCGGTCGAGCTCCCGCAGTTCTCCGTCGTGGCCTACGACCTGAGGGCGTCCGTCCGCGCCTCCATCCACATGGAGGACCAGCTCCTGGTGTGCCGCATCACGGGGCCGGACGTCCGCGTCGACAGCCGCGGGCGCTCCCTCGACCCGCGGCAGCCCTGGCTGGGCGTGGACGGCACCACCGAGGCGAGCTGGACCGGCACCGCGCAGGTCCGGGCGTTCGTGTTCGACCGCTCCCACGTCGAGGAGGTCGCGCGCATCGCATCTGGCGACGACCGGCTCGTGCTGCGCGCGATCGACGCGAGCGCCCGCGACCGCGTGCTCGGGGCGCAGTGGGAACGCAGCTTCGCCTACGTGTCGGCCTCGCTCGTGACGGCGCACGAGGACCCGATCGCCGCCGCCGAGCTGCAGCGGCATGCCCTCCTGAGCACCCTCTCGACCTTCAACACCTCCTACCTCGAGGCCATGGACCGCGCGACGCAGCGGACCGCCGCGCCCCGGACGGTGCGGCGCGCCCTCGCCTACATCGAGGAGAACGCCCGGGAGCCCATCACGCTCGAGGACATCGCCCGCGCCGCGGGCATCTCCTCCCGCGGGCTGCAGCACGCGTTCCAGCGAGCCCTCGGCACCAGCCCGACGGCGCAGCTGCGGGCCGTGCGTCTCGCCGGCGCCCACGCGGAGCTGCGCGCCGGCACGCCGCAGACGGTGGCGGAGGTCGCCCGCCGCTGGGGGTTTTCCAGTGCGTCGCGCTTCGCTCGGTACTACCGGGAAAACTACGGAAGAAACCCTGGGCAGACGGCCCGCATGTTCTGAGTCGTGTTCGTGTTGCGTGCGGCGACGGCGCGTGTCGTATGGTTTCACGAGCTTCGATGAACGTGACTTGCAAGTGACATCGACGGGCAGAGAGTCCGCGGAGAGGGACACGTGGGCAAGTTCATCTACGAGGGCGGCATCCGGAACGAGTTCGAGGACCGTCTCCTCGCTCACCTCCAGGTCGTCGTGGGCAACAAGCTGCGCCGCGGCGAGCCGTTCTACTTCCAGTGGAAGGACGACATCAGCACCGGCGGCGGGCGCACGTCGGTCTGGGTCCACCCGCGCGCGAACCTCGTCTTCAAGTTCAACGGCGGCCGCCCCCCGGCCCTGAACCGCGCCTGGCTCGAGGCCCTCATGTCGACCGCGAACGCCCCCACCGGGCTCTACGTCGTGCCCGAGCCGCCCGAGGACACCCCGCCCGCGGAGTCGTTCGGCTGAGCCGTCCTGTCAACCCGGTGGCATCCGGGGTCCCGATGGCGTTCCGTGGCAGGAACGAAGGGACTCCCATGAGCCACTCCCCCGCCACCGCCGGGGTCGATGACCGTCGCATCGTCGTGATCGGCGGCGGCAATGCCGGCCTGTCGATCGCCGGCCGTCTGCACCACGCGCGTCTCGGCGACGTCACCGTCATCGAGCCGCGCACCCTGCACGTCTTCGCCCCGCTGCAGTCGCACATCGCGGGCGGCGCGGCGCGCGCCTCGCTGGCCGCGCGCGCCCAGGCCGACGTCATGCCCCCGGGGGTGCGCTGGCTGCGCGACGAGGTGTTCACCGTCGACCCGGCGGCCCGGCGCGTCCACCTCGTGTCCGGCGCGCATCTCGACTACGACCAGCTCGTCGTCGCCGCCGGCATGCGGATGGCGTGGGAGAGCATCCCCGGCCTGCCCGAGGCGATGGCGGCACCCGAGGGCATCTCGAACTACGACTACGAGCTGGCCGCGAAGGCGTCCGGCGTCCTGCGCGACGTGCGCTCGGGCACCGTCGTGTTCACGCAGCCGCCCGAGCCGGCCTCGTGCGGGGCGGCGGCGCAGAAGCCCATGTACCTCGCGTGCGACTGGTGGCGCGCCGTCGGGGTGCTCGACGACATCCGCGTGGTCTTCGTCGCCCCCGACCCCGTGCCGTTCGGCATCCCCGCCATCGACCGCGAGCTGCAGCGCAAGATCGACGAGTACGGCATCGAGGTGCGGTACAGCCGGGAGCTCCGGACCGTGGATGCCGCCGCCCGCACGATCACGATCGGTCACGGCGACGCCGAGGAGACGCTGTCGTACGACGTGCTGCACGCGGTGCCGCCGCAGCGGGCCCCGGAGTGGATCGCGGGCAGCGGGCTGGCGGCATCCGACGATCCGCACGGCTTCGTCGACGTGGACCCCGAGACCTTCCAGCACGAGCGCCACCCCGAGGTGTGGGCGCTCGGCGACGCCGCCGCGGTGGCCACCCGCCGGTCCGGAGGGGCGATCCGCCGGCAGGCGAAGGCGCTGGTGAAGAACATGCAGGCCGTGCTCGCCGGACGCGAGCCGTCTCAGAAGTACGACGGCTACAGCGTCGTGCCCTTCACCGTCTCGCGGCGCACGGTCGTGTTCGCCGAGTTCGACCGCGTCGGGCACCTCAAGCCCACCGTGCCGTTCTGGCGTTCGCTCTACAAGGAGCGGCGCCTGTCGTGGATCGCCGACCGCCGCATCCTGCCCTGGGTGTACTGGCACCTCATCCTTCGCGGACGGGACTGACCCGCCGCCTCCCCGGCCGGATGGATGCCGCGGGCGTATAGGGCACGAACGGCGATCCCTCAACCCCCCGGCCCGGAGCCGCCGGGGGCGCGAACACTGGAACCAGCCCAAGGATCAATCGAGAAGAGGACACCATGGCACAGGTCATCGAAACCATCGACGTCAACGTTCCCGTCCGCGTCGCGTACAACCAGTGGACGCAGTTCGAGGAGTTCCCGCACTTCATGAGCTTCGTGGAGTCGATCACCCAGAAGTCCGACACGCTGACGCACTGGAAGGTGAAGATCGCCGGCGCCGAGCGCGAGTTCGACGCGGAGATCACCGAGCAGCACCCCGACGAGCGCGTCGCCTGGAACAGCGTCGGCGGCGACGAGAACCACGCGGGCGTGGTGACCTTCCACCGCCTCAGCGACTCCGAGACGCGCGTCACTGTGCAGATCGACTGGGAGCCCACGGGCGTCCTCGAGAAGCTCGGTGCCGTCTTCGGTGCCGACGACCACTCGGTCAAGAAGGACCTCGACAACTTCAAGGAGTACATCGAGTCGCGCGGTGCCGAGTCCGGCGCCTGGCGCGGCGACGTCAGCTGACGTCCGCTCCGCGTACGCCGGGTCCGTCCCTCCGGGGACGGGCCCGGCGTTTTTCCGCGTCTTTCCGCGGAACGGCGAGAAGCGCTTCTCACTTCGGCGACAGAAAGGCAATGCCCTCGAAACGAAGTGCTCTTCGCGTCGATGATGTGCCCACCGCGACGTCGACGACGACGCGCCGCGAGAGAGGACCGTCATGGACGATCGCGCACCGCGCCCCCCGCGCGGCGAGGCCGCCCCCTCCGGGCGGACCGCCGGAGCATCACAGTGACCCGCGAGCTCGCCGTCGAGGACACCGCCGGCGCGACGCGGCGGGGACGACGGCCGGCGCGTCCGCGGGTGAAGTACAACCGGCGGGAGGCCATCGCCGGGTATCTCTTCATCTCGCCGTGGATCCTCGGGTTCCTCGTCTTCACCGCCGGCGCGATGATCTACAGCCTGGTCATCTCGTTCAGCAGCTACAACCTCGCGACCGGCGCCGCGCGCCCCGTCGGGCTGGATAACTACGCGCAGCTGTTCGAGGACCCCCGCGTGGCGGTGTCGCTCGGGAACACCCTGTTCTATGCCGTCATGGCGGTGCCGCTCGAGATCGCCTTCGCGCTCTTCCTCGCGCTGCTGCTCAGCCGCGTCGGGCGCGGCGCGGGCGTCTTCCGCACGCTCTACTACCTGCCGAAGATGACGCCCGCGGTGGCCACCGCGGCGGTGTTCTTCCTGCTGCTCAACGGCAACTCGGGAGCGATCAATCAAGCGCTCGGGGCCATCGGCATCCCGGGTCCGCAATGGCTCGTGGATCCGGCGTGGGTCAAGCCCAGCATCGTGATCATGGCGCTGTGGACCGTCAGCGGCACCATGGTGATCTTCCTCGCGGCGATCAAGAACGTCCCGGTCGACCTCTACGAGGTCGCCTCGATCGACGGCGCCGGGCCGATCCGCCGCTTCTTCTCGATCACCCTGCCGATGATCTCGGGGGCGATGTTCTTCAACGTCATCGTCCTGACGATCGCGGCGTTCCAGGTGTTCGATCAGGCCTACCTGCTGTTCTGGCGCGACCAGAGCAACGCCTCCCCCGAAGCCTCCCTCTTCTACGCCATCTACCTGTTCCAGCAGGCGTTCCGGCAGTTCAACTTCGGGTTCGCCGCGGCGATGGCCTGGCTGCTGTTCGTGATCATCCTGCTCATCACGCTGGTGCAGGTCCGCCTCGGCAACCGGTTCGTCTACTACGAGGGAGACCGCTGATGGCCACGTCGCTGGAGACCCCGGGGGTCGCGGTCGCCCGCCCCGAGATGGTCGTGCCCGCCGCGCCGAGACGCCCGCGGTGGCGCCGGGCGCTGTCGCAGCCGAAGACGCTCGCGGGGCGCGTCGTGCTGGCGATCGTGCTCGTGCTGTTCGCGCTGCTGTTCCTCTACCCGTTCGCGTGGCTCCTCGCGGCCAGCCTCAAGCCGCGCGGCGAGGTGTTCGACAACGCCCTCATCCCGAAGACCTTCACCCCGGGCAACTACGCCGAGGTGTGGAGCCAGCTGCCCCTGCTGAGCTGGATGTTCAACAGCGTCGCGATCGCGCTGCTCGCGGCCACGACGGTCGCGGTGATGAGCTCGATCGTCGCGTTCGGCTTCGCGTACTTCCGCTTCCCCGGGCGTCGGCTGCTGTTCGGGCTGGTGCTCGCGACGATGATGCTTCCCGGCGCGGTGACCATGATCCCGATCTACCTGGTCTGGAAGGAGACCGGGCTGCTCGGCACGTGGGTCCCGTTGTGGGGCATGAACCTGTTCGGCAGTGCCTTCTACATCTTCCTGCAGCGGCAGTTCTTCCTCGGTGTCCCCCGCGAGCTGTTCGAGGCGGCGCGGCTGGACGGCTGCAGCGCGTGGGGCCTGTTCTGGCGCATCGCGATGCCGCTGTCGATCCCGTCGTTCATCATCGTGTTCCTGTTCGAGTTCCAGGCCAGCTGGAACAACCTGCAGGCGGCGCTCATCTATCTCAACGCCGGATCGGTGGAGGACTTCACGGCCCCGCTCGGCATCGCCTACGCCATGACCAAGTACAGCCCGAGCGCGGGCGGCCAGGGCGACTACCAGTACGTGATGGTCGCCTCGCTCCTGGTCACGCTCCCGATGCTGATCATCTTCGCCTTCGGCCAGCGGTACTTCGTCGAGGGCGTGGCCACGCAGGGCCGGAAGGGATGACCGCTCCCCGCGTCTCGACCCCTCCCCGCGTCTCGACCTCTCCCCCCGTCTCGACCTCTCCCCCCGTCTCGAAAGGACACATCATGAAACAGCGCTACCTCGCCGGTGTCGCCGTGTGCGCGGCATCCATCGCTGTGCTCGCCTCCTGCAGCGGAGGCGGGGGCGACGAGCAGGCGGCCGACGTCGACTTCACCGCCGAGCCCACGGGCACCCTCGCCGCATGGGGCTTCGAGAACGCCGACGACGTGGGGCAGTCCCGCCTCGACTACGCGGCCGAACAGCTCCCGGACGTGGATGTGACCCTGGATGCCACGGCCTTCGACGCCCAGAAGCTCACCACCCGCATCGCCAGCGGCGACGTGCCCGACGTCGTCCAGATGGACCGGCGCTACGTCACCACCTACGCCGCACAGGGCCTGCTGATCCCGCTGGACTCCTGCTTCGAGGCGCAGGACGTCGACCCGACCGAGCGCTGGTACCAGAGCGTCGTCGACGACGTCACGTACGAGGACGCCGTCTACGCGGTGTCGCAGTTCTACCAGCCGCCGGCGATCCTGCTGAACATGAACGTGCTGAACGAGGCCGGGGTCTCACCCGACGAGATCGACACGTCCGACATGGACGGCCTCCTCGCCGCCATCGAGAAGATGTACCAGGCCTCCGGGAGCACCCCGACCCGGCTCGGCTTCGACCCGGTGGCCACCGGCCAGGGCGGGCTGTGGGTGCTCGGCATGGGCGGGCAGCTCACCGACGCCGACGGCCGCCCGACGCTCGACGACCCCTCCAACGCCGCGGGCATCGAGGCCCTCAAGCAGATCACCGACGCCCAGGGCGGGTACGCCGCGGTGAAGAGCTTCACGGACTCGTTCGACACCTTCGGCGACGCGAACCAGTTCGTGGAGAACCAGGTCGGCGCGCAGGTGGCCAACCAGTGGTACCCCAACGTGCTGAGCGCCTACCGCGACCAGATCTCGCTGCAGGCGGTCCCCTTCCGGGATGCCGACGGGGAGCCCTTCTCGCTGGCCTCCGGCACCGCGTTCGTCATCCCGGTCGGGGCGGAGAACCCCGCCGCCGCCTGCGCGTGGCTGACGCAGCTCACCTCGACCGACGCCTGGATGGCGGCCGGCGCGGCCCGCGCCGCGACCATCGAGGAGAACGACGGGATCAACACGGGCCTGTTCACCGGCTCGCCCGAGGCGGACGAGATGGTGCGGTCCGAGTACGTCACCCCGAGCGGTGACGAGGGCTTCGACCAGGTCATCTCGACCTACTACGACGTCGTCGGCTCCGGCCTGTCGTTCGGATCCTCCCCCGCGGGTCAGGACATCCAGAACGAGCTGAACAACGCCATCACGGCGGCGCTCCTCGGCGACAAGACCACGGAGGAGGCGCTCGGCGACGCCCAGCAGGCGGCGCAGCGCGCCTACGACAACGCGACCGCGAACTGACGGCGCGGACGGCGGCGTCCTGTCGCGAGACAGGACGCCGCCGTTCTCACCACTGCGGGTGGATCTCGGCGCGCAGGCGACGGTCGTAGACGTCACGGACCAGCGCGTCGAAGGCGTCCAGGTCGAGACCGTCCGCGATGAGGTCGGCGGCGCCGGCGTTCGCGGCGGCCTGGGCGTCCGACCGCGCACCGGGGATGACGCTGGTCACGCCCTCGCGCGACGCGATCCACGCGAGCGTCGCCGCGGGCAGCGTGACGCCCTCGGGCAGCGCCGCCTTGAGCTCGTCGGCCGCGGCCACGCCCTCGGCGAAGGGGACGCCCGAGAAGGTCTCGCCCTTGTCGAAGGCCTCGCCGTTGCGGTTGTACGTGCGGTGGTCGTCGGCGTCGAACGTCGTCTCGAGCGTGTATTTGCCCGACAGCAGGCCGCTGGCCAGCGGGACGCGGGCGAACACGGCCACGCCCTTCTCGGCCGCGAGCGGCAGCACCTCGTCGAGGGGCTTGAGACGGAACGGGTTGAAGATGATCTGCAGGTTCGTCAGGTGCGGGCGGCGCAGCGCGGACAGCGCCTGGTCCATCGTCTCCACGGACGCGCCGTACGCGGCGATGACGCCCTCCGCGACGAGCTGGTCCAGCGCGTCCCACGTGGCGTCGTCGTCGATGACGGCCGACGGCGGGCAGTGCAGCTGGACGAGGTCTAGGGTGTCGGTGCGCAGGAGGCGCCGCGACCGGTCGGTCCAGGCGCGGAAGTTCTCCATCGTGTAGTTCTCGGGCTGCTGCTCGGCGCGGCGGCCCATCTTGGTGGCGACGGTGATGCCGGCGGCATCCGTGTCCGCCAAGAACCCGCCGATGATCTCCTCGGACCGGCCGTCACCGTACACGTCGGCGGTGTCGAAGAGGGTGACGCCGGCGTCGACCGAGGCGGCGAGCACCTGACGGGCGTCGCCTTCGCTGACCCCGCCCCAGTCGGGGCCGAGCTGCCAGGTGCCGAGGCCGATGACCGAGACCTCGCGGCCGGTACGGGAGAGGGGACGCTGCTGCATTGCGGTTCCTTTCGAAGCTCGTCCGAGCCTATCCAGCCCCCGCGACATCGAGGCCGCCCGCCCCGCCCCTGTCCCGTCTTCGCGCTGACATGGCGCAGATGTACGCCCCGCCCCGCGCGTCACGTACATCTGTGACAAGTCACGGCCACGGGAGGGCATCGGCGGGGTCATGGAGGGCGGGGCGTCAAGCCCGTCTCGGGCGGCATCCCTCCGGCCTAGCGTGGCCCCACACCCACCGGAAGGATGACATGAACACTCCCGCCGATCGCCTCCCCGGAGCCGACGAAGAGAACATCGTCCCCGAGTCCGAGGGACTCGCCGCCGACGTGCCCGCGGGCGCGGCCGGAGCGGACACGGGCGCCGTGGGCGCCGCCGAGGTCGACGACGACGACGAGGCGCACCTGCAGAACATCTCGAGCCAGAACGACCTGCCCGGCGTCGGCACGCGTGCGGCCGACGGCCTGACCGAGCGCGGCACCGACGACGCCCGCGGCGAGAGCGGCTCGACCTCGCAGCACCACGAGGACACCGGCGTCGACGACGATCGTGCCGCGGCGCACGCCGCCTCCGCGACGAGCGTGGACGGCGACGGCGCGGAGCCCCGCGTCGACGACGACTCCCCCATCGCGAAGTTCCAGCCCGGTGTCGGCCGCGACAGCGCCGAGTCGAGCCGCATCGCGCAGAACCTCCCGGACCCCTCGGACGCCTGAGCCGCGGCATCCCCGTCCTGGAATCGGAGGATCGCGCCGGACTCGGACAGATCCGGCGCGATCCTCCGATTCCGGCGCGATTCTCCGATTCCGGCGCAGCCCCGCGGGTGCCAGGCTGGACGGATGGACGACCTGCGCCTCGAACCGCTCCCCCCGACCCTCGAGGACTACCTGGACCTCCGCCGGCTCTCCGGTCTCACCCCCAAGCGGCCCGACCAAGGCGCTCCGGCCCTGACGAACAGCTGGGCCTGGCGGCGGATCGTGGATGCCACGGGCCGCTCGGTCGCGATGGGCCGGGTGGTCGGTGACGGCGGGTGGTACTTCCTCGTGGCCGACATGGCGACCCTCCCCGATTTCCAGCGGCGCGGCCTCGGCCGCCGCATCCTCGAGGGCCTGCTCGCGGAGATCCGCGAGAAGGCCCCCGAGGGCGCCTACGTCACACTGCTGGCCGACCCGCCCGGGCAGGCGCTCTACCGCAGCCTGGGCTTCAGCGAGCCGACGTCGGGGTCGGTGACGATGCACCTCCTGATGAGCGCGTAGCCCGCACCGCCGCACGCCAGCCGAGCAGCACGTCGAGCACGACGAAGGCCGCGAGCGTGTACCCCACCAGCGGCAGGAACAGGCCGATGCCCACCGCGACCGCGAAGACGGCGGCGACGCCCCACCACGGGGCCCCGCGCAGCGCGCCGCGGGCAGGGGCGGCCGCGAACCCGCGCGTCGGGCGCCGCGTCCACCACATCCCGTAGCCGAGCGCGACGAGCGCGGCGATGCCGATCGCCAGGGCGAACAGCACGAGCTGGTTCGCCAGCCCGAACATCGTCCCCATGTGCAGGTCGACGCCCCACCGGGACAGCTTGGCCAGCAGCGGGAAGTCGGCGAAGTCCACCCGGTCGGTGACCTCCATCGTCGATCCGTCGATCGCCACGGCATCCACCTCCGTCGGGAAGCTGCGCTGGATCTCCTGCACGACCCACGCCCGGCCGGGCTCGGCCGGCGGACGGATCTCGACCTGACCGGTGTTCACGTTGATCCGCTGCGCGATCGCGAGCACGGCGTCGAACGTCGCCGGGTTGGCCGCCCCGGTGGGCGCCGTCGCGGCCCCGCCGTGGTGCGCGTGGTCTCCCCCCGTGGATGCCGCCCCGTCCAGCGTCGTCGTCAGCGACGGCGTGCCCTCGCCGACCGCGGTCCGCAGCTGCGACACGTTCGCGCCGGCGAACGTCGACCACGTGATCCCGGTCGCGGAGAGGAACAGCGCGCCGAGCACGACCCACACGCCGATCGGGGCGTGCCAGCCGAACGCCCGGCGGTAGCCGCGGAGACCCCGGCGCGGGGCGAGGAGGTCCCGCCGGGCACGTCGGCTCTTCCGGAACCGCAGGATCCAGAGACCGAGACCGGCGAGCGCGACGATCCCGAGCCAGGATGCCGCCAGCTCGCTGTACCAGCGGCCGGCGTCGCCGAGGTGCAGCGACCGGTGCAGGTCGCTGATCCAGGTGCGCACGGGCAGCGCGCCGCTCGTGCCGTACGCGGTGAGCTCGCCGCGGATCTCCGCGGTCCCGGGGTCGACGAAGACCGCCCGCGTCTTGCTCTCGCCGAGGCTCGGGTCGGCGAACATCACGCGCGTGGTCTCGCCCCGTGCGGGCGCCGGACGCACCGCCACGGGAGAGGCGCCGTCGCCGACGTACTCCTCCGCCGCGGTGATCTGGTCGGCCAGGGGCAGCGCCGCCAGCGTGGACCCCGCCGTGAGCTCGTGCGCGTACAGGGCGCGCTCGATCTGCGGCGTGACCGCGTACAGCGCTCCGCTCACCGCCGCGACGAGGATGAACGGCCCGATGAGCACTCCCGCGAAGAAGTGCAGCCGTCGCAGCAGCGCGGCGAACCACCCTCGGCGGCGCGGCGGAGCGGATGCCGCCCGGTCCGGCTCCGCGGCCTCGGCCCGCTCGATCACGTCGGTCATGTCAGGATCCCTTCTCCGATGAAGCCGTTCTCCGCGCATCCCGGCGGCAGGGCGAAGACCGCCGAGCCGATGGGGGTCGTCCATTCGTTCAGCAGGTCGAGCTCGTCGAGGCGCCGCTGGATGGGGACGAACTGCCGGTCGATGTCGGCCTGGAACGAGACGAACAGCAGGCCGGCATCCGAGACCAGGCCCGCCGGCGGCGTCTGGTCGTAGTTGTAGCCGCGGCGGAAGATCCGCTGCGAGGGGTCGTCCGGCCGGGACCGGCGCAGGTGCGAGAACTCGGCGATGACGGGGAAGCCGAGGGCGTCCTTCGCGTCGAAGTCCGGCTCGTCGAACTCGTCCGTCCCGGTCAGGGGCGCGCCCGTCGCCTGGGTCCGGCCGACCGCCTGGTCGCGGCCCGGACGGTCCAGGTGGTCCCACGTGTCCAGGTCCATCGCGATGCGGCGGACGACCATGCCGGTCCCGCCGGCGAGCCAGCCGTCGCGCGCCCACACGACCTCGTCGAAGTCGCGGGTGCCGGGCACGGGGTTGGCGGTGCCGTCGACCTGGCCGAAGAGGTTGCGCATGGTCGTCCCTGGCCGGACGGTGCCGTGCGCCCGCCGGAACCCCTGCTGCAGCCACCGCGGGGAGGCGAAGGCGCGCGCGTCCTTCAGCAGCATCCGGGTGGCATGGGCGACAGTGACCGGGTCGTCCGCCGCGATCTGCAGCAGCAGGTCGCCGTCGCCGTACTCGGGGCGCAGGCGGTCGATCGCGAACGCCGGGAGCGGCCGCAGCCAGTCCGGTGCCGTCGCCCCCGCCCGGGCGACGAGGCCCGGTCCGAAGCCGAACGTCACCGTCAGCCGGGCCGGGGCGACGGCCAGCTCGGGCTCCGTGTCGGCGAGCGCCCCCTCCCCGCGCGACAGCCGGACGGCGTCGTCGGTGAGGGTCCGCAGCAGACGGCGCAGCCCGTCCCGGTCCACGTCGGCGGCCAGGTCCAGCGCCACGAGGGTCGCGTGCGCCTGCGCGTCGGTGTCGATGCCGGCCTGGTGGGCACCGTGGAACGGCACGACGACGTCTCCGTTCAGGGGCGTCGAGGCCGCGGCATCCGTCCCCCCGGCCGAGACGGCCGCGTCGAGGCCGACGGCGGCCACCGCCCCCGCCCCGGCGACCGCGCCGCCGAGCAGGAACTGGCGCCGGGTGGCGCCGGCGGACCGCGGTCTCACTGGTCGCCGCCCTCGTAGGTCTCGTTCGCCCCCGCGAACTCCTTGACGGGGGCCGTGATCTCGGCGGTCGAGTCGTCGGAGAAGGTCAGCGTGATGGTGACCTCCTCGCCGGCGAGCAGCGGCGCGGTGGCGCCCATGATCATGAGGTGGTCGGCCCCGGGCGCGAGCTCGCGGGTGCTGTGCGCCGGGATGGTGAACCCGCCCTCCACCTCCCGCATCACGCTCTGGCCGGACTCGTTCTGCACCGTCTCGTGCAGCTCGATCATCGACGCGGCGGGACTCGTCGCCGAGACGACGGTGATGTCGTTGTCGCCGTCGTTGACGAGCTCGCCGAACGCGGCCGTCATCTCGTCGGCCGGGGCCGCCTTGACCCACGCGTCGGTGGCGTGGAAGGCGGCCGCCTCGGGGACGGGCGTGGTGGACGCCTCTCCCCCGGCGCACCCGGACAGGGCGAGCGCGGCGACGACCGAGACGGCGACGGCGGGGAGGACACGGACGGACAGGGTGCGCAGAGACATGGGGAGAGGACCTTTCACGAGCGGCGTCCGCGCGCGGCTCGGCGGACGAAGAGGAGGACGAGGAACGCGACGACGGCGACGACGGCACCGGCGGCACCGACGAGGACCGGACGCGGGATGCCGCCGGCGTCGGCGGGAACGGACGCGGCGTCGTCGGCAGCGGCGGCGGTGGGGCTCGCCGCGGTCCGTTCGAGGGGCGCGCCGTCCCCCACCGTGAACGGGATGAGGCCGGAGATCGGGTGGCCGTCGCTGGAGACGACGCGCCAGCGCACCTCGTAGCCCGCGTCGGGCATGCCTTCCTGCAGCGGGACGGAGACGACACCGGATGCCACGACGGGATCCCCCGCGACCCAGTCGGTGCCGTCGCCGTCGGCGACGACCACCTCCGCGCCCATGTCGAGCACGTCGGCGGAGTAGGTCAGGGTGATCTCCTCGGGTGGGGAGGGCAGGTTCTCACCCGCGACGGGTGAGCTGGACAGGAGTTCGTCATGGGCGGATGCCGGGGCCACGGACGTCAGGACGACGACGACGGCCACGGCCATCCCGCCCAGGAGGGGACGGAGACGGTTCATGGGTTTCGCTTTCGGAAGGGGTCACCCGGGGCCGCTCGTCGTCCCACGCGGAGGACCGGCGGAGCGGCCGCGCGGCGGCACGGGGACGGTCGACGGACGGGACCGCGTCGAGCGGTCGCCGGTCCGCATCGCACCGTCACACGTACGCCGTGGTGGCGCGAACGGTCAGGACCGTCGCGGACGCGGGCGGACGAGGCCGGCGCGCCGCGCCGGCGGGTGAGGAGGAAGGGGATGCGACGGCGGCACGCCGAGGAGGGATCTCCACGGTCGTGCGGCCCGGGGGACGTCGGTCCGCGGGGGGACGGACGAGCCCGCTCGGACGCGCGTCAGCGGGCGCGCGTCGTCAGTGCGCGAGCGCGGGCGGACCGCGGCGGTCCGCGGTGTCGGCCAGCAACACCGCGACGGGACGCAGCGGGGCGACGACGTCGGCGAGGACGCGACGAGCCGGGGCGGGTCCGAACGGCACGGTGACGCGCACGCGGGCGCGGAGCCAGGCGACGGCGCGCACGGCGAGGACGCGCAGCAGCGCGAGGGTGCGCTCGCCCCGGTGCAGCGCCAGAACGGTCACCGCGGCGGCGACGGCGTGGCCGAGGAGCATGGCGGCATCCATCGGTCCGCCCGCGACCACCGGGCCCGTCGACACGGCCGCGACGCCGTGGACGTGACCGGCGGCGGCGTCGAAGCTGCCGAGGACGAAGAGGGTGTGGAAGAGCACCTGGCTCACGACGACCGCGAGCGCGAGACGCCACAGCGAGAGGCGGCGGCCGGCGAGGGCGCTGCACGCGACGAACGACAGCGCCAGGGGGACGGCGATGCCGACCCAGCCCGGCATCTCGCCGCCGGCCGTCACGTGCGAGAGCAGGGCGACGAAGGTGGCGACGGCGGCCGCGACGGCACCGCGAGCGACGCTCGTGACCCGGGCCTGTCGTCGCATGCGGTCCATTGTGTCAGTCCCGGGCCGGGATCGCCGCGCGGCGGACGCCGCACCCGCCCCTAGGGTGGGCTCATGAACCGACCTCGCGCCGTCGTCGCCGGAGCCAGCGGATTCGTCGGACGCGCGGTCGTCGAGGCCCTCCGCGCCGACGGGTACGACGTCGACACCATCGGGCGGTCCGGCCCGGTGACCTGGTCCGACCCGGCGGCGATCGCCCGCACGGTCGACGGCGCGGACGTCCTCGTGAACCTCGCCGGCAAGATCGTCGCCTGCCGCTACACCGACGCCGCCCGCGACGAGATCCTCCGCTCCCGCGTGGACACGACCCGGGCGCTGCACGACGCCGTCCGCACCGCGGAGCACCCGCCCCGCGTGTGGATGAACGCGTCCACGGCCACGATCTACCGCCACGAGACCGAGCGTCCGAACGACGAACGGGACGGCATCCTGGGCTCGGGCTTCTCGGTCGACGTCGCGACGAGCTGGGAGCGCGCGTTCTTCGCCGGCGACCTGCCGGGCACCCGCCGCGTCGCGCTGCGCATGGCGATCGTCGTCGGCGACGGCCCGGCGACGCGCATGCTGCTGGCCCTGGCGCGGACCGGTCTGGGCGGCCCGCAGATCGACGGCTGGTGGTTCCCGCACCGCCGCTATCGCGGCATCGGCGCCCACCCGACGGGCCCGGTGCGGGCGCCCTGGTACCGGACCCGCGGCCGGCAGAGGTTCAGTTGGATTCACATCGACGACGTCGTGGCATCCCTCCGCTTCCTCCGCGATCGCGACGACATCTCCGGTCCGGTCAACCTCGCCGCGCCCGAGCCCGTCGACAACCGGACGCTCATGCGCGAGCTCCGCCGGGCGGTCGGGATGCCGGTGGGCCTTCCCGCCGGACGGTTCATGCTGGAGCCGGCGCTGGCCGTGCTGGGTGCCGAGCCCGAGATGGTCCTGAAGAGCCGCTGGGTCGTGCCCGGGGTGCTGCACGAGGCGGGGTTCGCATTCCGCTATCCGCGTCTCGGACCGGCGTTGGACGCCGTCGTCGCCGCGCGCCGCCCCCGTCTGCGCGACCTGTTCTCGATCTGACCCGGCCGCGGGCGCTCCCTCGCCCCCGCCCGCCGGCCGCGGTCTCCCCTGCCCGCCGGCCGCGGGCTCCGCTGCCCGCCCGGCCGCCGGCTCCCCTGCCCGCCTCGTGTCAAGGCCTCGCTCCCGGAGGGGCCGCCGGGTCTACCGTCGGAGCAGGACACACCGGGAGGTCAGCATGGACCATCACGAAGCCGACGGGCACGGAAGCCACGACGCACACGAGCACGCGCCCGAGACGGGCGCGCACGGCACCGGACCGGACGAGGGCGCCTACACGGACGTCGAGCGCCCCGACGGCACCCGCGATCACGGCACCTCCGACCTCGCCGGCGAGTACGTCGACCGGGAGAACGCCGACGGCAGCGCCTCGCGTCCGCGCACGGACGAGCCGGGCGCCTACACCGACGTCGAGCTGCCCTCCGGCGACGAGGTCCGCGAGGACGTCGGCGACCCGGGCGAGTACACCGACCGCGACCGCTGACGCGTCATCGACGCAGCGTGTGCTCCGGATCGACGCGGTACGCCGCACGGTAGGCGGTCGCGAAGGCGGCGGCATCCGTGAATCCCCATCTCAGGGCGATCTCGGTCACCGTGGTCGCCCCGGGATCCGCATCGACGAGATCGGCGTGCGCCGCGCTCATGCGGGCGAGGGCGAGATAGTCCTCGGGAGTGGATGCCAACTGGCCGTTCGCCGCGAAGGCCCGGCGCAGCCCCGCCCTCGAGGTGCCCACCGCGGCGGCGGCGTCGTCGATGGTCACGGGCAGCGACGCGTGGTCGTCCATCCAGGCGGCCGCGGCGGCGTAGACGGAGGCCTGCTCCAGGGCGGAGGCGCGGCGCTCACGCGGATCCCCGACGAGGGGGAACGCCTCGAGGGTGGCGGCCGTGAGCGACCGGCGGACGTGGGCGCGGACGAGCGGCTCGTGCAGCAGGGGGGTCTGCGTCAGAGACCACCGCAGGGTGGCCAGCCAGTAGTCGCGCAGACGGCGCGAGACCGGGTGAAGCCCGTCGAAGCGCGCCTCCAGCTCGTCGTCGCCGTAGATGACGCGGGCAGCCTCGGTCAGACGCCGCGTGTCGAACGCGAGCAGCTGGATCTCGGTCCGATCGGGGCGGCCGATCATCTCGTGCCCGGGCTGGATGAGGGCGGGCTCGACGCTGAAGTCGCCGGAGTGCCGGCCGATGCGCCAGCCGTAGCCGGGGGTGGAGGTGGCGACGTAGAAGCGGTCCGCCTCGTACACGACCTCCGCGCGGCAGTCCCACACGAGGTTCCGCAAGGCGAACTCGTCGTCACCGACCGCCCGCTCCGCGAACGAGGCGGTGTCCGCCTGGACGTCGACGTGGCCGTAGGCCTGCTGCAACCACGTCAGCGTCTCGGTCACGTCGTCGGTGCGGACGTGCGTATCGAAGAACCCGGTCATTTCCCCCGCGCTCCACCGGCGTGGAGTCCGCACCGATAGTAATGGAATTGTCCGCCCCTCCCCCACGCGAGAGCAGCTCATGACCGACGACACCGAGATCCGCCCCATCCACCCCGACGATGCGGGAGAGGTCCTCACGATCCAGCGCGCCGCATTCGCGAGCGAGGCGCGCATCTACGACGACGCCGACATGCCGCCCCTCACTCAGACGCTCGAGGAGCTTCGCGCCGAGCTCGTGGACAACCTCGGCTGCGTCGCCCTCGTCGGCCCGCGCATCGTCGGCGCCGTCCGTGCCCGGGCGGACGGCGACCTGCTCCTCATCGGCCGCCTCGCCATCGCCCCGGACCAGCAGGGCGGGGGCCTCGGCACGCACCTGCTCGCCGCCGTGGAGGCGCGCGGTCGCGACGAGGCGGGGGCCACGACGGCCGAGCTCTTCACCGGCGGTCTCAGCGAGGCGAACCAGCACCTGTACGAGCGCGAGGGCTACGAGCGCAGCGAGGTCACCGACGACGGCGAGATCTACTACCGCAAGTCCCTCGCCTGAGCCCGGGGCCCGCCCCCCGCCGCACACGCTCCCGCACCAGGCGGCGCGCCCGCGACAGGCCGATCCCCGCTCGATCCGCCTGTCCCCGCGGCATCCCCTGTTCTCGCCGGGCACGCGAAAGGGCCGCCGCCCGCGAACGGACGACGGCCCCGACGGCTGCGGCTTACGGCGTGGGCATGCCGCCGTTGACGTTGAGCGTCTCGCCGATGACGTAGCTGGACTCCGCCGAGGCGAGGTACACGTACGCGGGGGCGAGCTCGGCCGGCTGACCCATGCGGCCGAGCGGCGTCTCCTCGCCGAACTCGTCGACCTTCTCGTCGGGCTGACCGTCGGTGACCTGCAGCGGCGTCCAGATCGGTCCGGGCGCGACGGCGTTCACGCGGATGCCCTTCGGCGCGAGCTGCTGGCCCAGCGCCTTCGTGAAGGTGTTGATGGTCGCCTTGGTGGAGGCGTAGTCCACGAGGATCGGCGCGGGCGAGTACGCCTGGATCGACGTGGTGTTGATGATGGTCGAGCCCGGCTTCAGGTGCGGCACGGCCTCCTTGCAGATCCAGAACATCGCGTACACGTTGGTCTTGAACGTGTCGTCGAACTGCTCGTCGGTCAGCGTGGTGACGTCCTCGTTGAAGATCTGCTTGCCGCCGTTGTTCACGACGATGTCCAGGCCGCCGAGGCCCTCGACCGCCTCCTTCACGAGGGTGCGGGCGTACTCGCGCTCGCGCAGGTCGCCGGGGATCTGGACCACGGTCGCGCCGGCCTCGCGCAGGATGCCGGCGATGCGGTCGGCATCCACCTTCTCCTCCGGCAGGTACGACATCGCGACCGAGGCGCCCTCGCGCGCGAACGCGATCGCTGTCGCCGCACCGATGCCCGAGTCGGCGCCGGTGATGAGCGCCTTGCGGCCGGTCAGGCGACCGCTGCCTTCGTAGGTGTCCTCCCCGAGGGCCGCCTTCGGCGTGAGCTCGGCGTCGAGGCCGGGCTCCGGCTGGTCCTGCGCCTTCGGGTCGATGTCGGCATACAGTTTGGCCGGGTCCGTGAAGGTGTACTGGTTGCTCATGGCGAGTCCTTTCCTGGAGGGGGATGGATGCCAGGGCGAGAAGCCCCGGACGTGGTGGGGTCAGCGGTCGCCGAGCTCGGCGGCATCCACGAGCTCGCGGATCACCAGCGCGGCGTTGATCAGGGCGAGATGGCTGAGCGCCTGCGGGAGGTTGCCCCAGAAGGCCCCGTCGGACTCGGCGATCATCTCGGAGTAGACGCCCACATCGTTGCCCTGCGCGACGAGGGCGTCCATGGCCTTGACGGCCTCCTCGTGGCGGCCGACGCAGGCGAGGGCGGTCGCCCGCCAGAACGCGCACGCGACGAACGTCTGCTCCTCCTGGTCCATGCCGGTGTACCGGTAGAGCAGGTGGTTCTCGGTGCCGAGGCGGTCGAAGACGGCGTCGAGGGTCTTCGACATCCGTTCGCCGCGGTCGAAGCCGGTGGGCGCGTGCAGGAGGACGGAGGCATCCAGGTCCTCGCTGCCCGGATGGATGACGTAGGACTGCAGCTTCTCGGACCAGCAGTGCTCGCCGACCCAGGCGTGGATGCGGTCGCGCTCGGCGCGCCAGCGGTCGCCGTTGTCGGGGATGTGGCCGTTCTGCGCCAGCCACTGCGCGTCGTCGAGAGCCTTCCAGCAGCCCATCTTCGAGGAGGTGTAGTGGCGCAGCTCGGGCAGCTCCCACATGCCGGAGTCCTCGCGGCGCCAGAGGTCGCACGTCCGATCGGCGACGTCGGCGAGGAGGCGCCCCGTCTGCGTGTCGAGGCGGTTGCCGGCCTCGACATAGGTGCGGCACAGCGCGATGAGGTCTCCGTAGACACCGAGCTGCAGCTGCCCCTGCGCGGGGTTCCCGGTGACGACGGGCTGGCTGCCGTTCCACCCGGGCACCTCGTGCTTCTCGAGGCCGATCTCGGCGTCGCCGTCGAGGGTGTACATCACCTGCACCTCGGGGCCGTTCTTGCGGATGGTCCGCAGGAGCCACGAGATGGCCGCGTGCGTCTCCTCCCGCAGGCCGAAGCCGACCCACGCGTGCGCGGTGTAGGCGAGGTCGCGGACCCAGGCGTAGCGGTAGTCCCAGTTCTTGCCGCCGCGGGGGTTCTCGGGCAGCGAGGTCGTCGCGGCCGCCGCGATCGCGCCGGTGGGGCTGAACAGCAGAAGCTTCAGGGCCAGGGCGCTGCGCTGCACGTCGTCGGCCCACGGTCCGTCGTAGGAGAACTCGTCGGACCACATCTGCCATCCGCCGATCGTGCGGTCGATGCCGCGGTCGACGTTCTGCGCGTTCGGGACGCGCAGAGGCTCCCCCTCGGTCGCGGCGATGACCAGCAGGTGCCGGGACCCCGTCGACGTCATGAAGCCGCCGTCGATGCTCTCGTTGCCGGCATCCGGGTCGCCGTGGAGTCCGTGCTCGTGTCCGACGACGGCGAGCGAGACGTGCCCGACGCGCATGACGGAGAAGCCGTCGATGCGTTCGGTCCAGGGCGCGGCGGAGCGCAGCATGGTGCCCGGCTGCACGCACCACGCGAACTCGACCTCGCCCGAGACGCCCTCCACGCGGCGGGCGAGCTCCGCCCAGGGCAGTCGCCCGGCGATGCCCGTGACCATCGCGTCGGTCAGCGTCGCGACGCCCGTCTCGGTGGTGAACGTCGTCTCGAGGACGTTGGTCCGCGGGATGTAGCGGCGCGAGACCTCGTAGTCGCCGACCGGTGCGAGCTGGATGCAGCCGCCGGCCGACTCGTCGACGAGGCGCGCGAACACCGGACGCGAGTGGATGTTCGGCAGCGGCAGCCAGTCCACCGACCCGTCGAGCCCGATGAGGGCGACCGTGCGCCCGTCGCCGATGGCGGCGTAGTCGCGCAGCGGTCGGGACGGCTGGTCGGGCTCGATGGGCACGTCTTCACGCTAGGAACGCCGTCGCGGGCCCGGGGCGGGGTTGTCCTTTAGGTTCCGAGGGGCTACGGGGCTCCGGATGCCGCCTGGTGTGTGTGCCGTGCGCCATGCGCGTGCCGTGCGCGTGCGCCGTGTGCCGTGCGCCCTGCGCGTGCCGTGCGCGTGCGCCGTGTGGGTGCCCGCCGCCCCTGACGCACCTGCGCGTCGTGCAGTCTGCAGGACGAACGGGCGTCCCGCCGCCCCATGCACCCCACCCGCCGCCACCAGCCCCACCGGTCCTGCACACACGCACAGAAGCCGGTCGACGAGGCCTGCCGACCGCGAGCGGCACGCCGACGGCGGCAGCTACCGCGCGTCCGCCGGTCCCGCAACCCCCGGCCCAGGGAGAGGACGGCGACCTAACGTCGTGGTCGACCGCGAAGGAAAGGAATCCGCATGTCCACCACCCAGGAGTCCCCCACCAAGAACCGCCGCCGTCCGGCCCGCGGCGGGAGCGGCGCGGAGACGACGTCGGAGCAGAACGCCGAGAGCGGTTTCCAGGCGTCCGAACAGCTGACCGACAGCCTGCAGCGCGTCCTCATCGACCTCATCGAGCTGTCCATCCAGGGCAAGCAGGCTCACTGGAACGTCGTGGGCAAGAACTTCCGCGACACCCACCTGCAGCTGGACGAGATCATCGACGCTGCCCGCGAGTTCAGCGACACCGTCGCCGAGCGCATGCGCTCGCTGCACGCGCTGCCCGACGGCCGCAGCGACACCATCGCCGAGACGACCACCCTGCCCGAGTTCCCGCAGGGCGAGGTCGACACGGCCGAGGTCGTCGACCTCATCACCGAGCGCATCGACGCCACGGTGGGCACCGTCCGCGAGGTCCACGACGACGTCGACGACGAGGACCCCACCAGCGCCGATATCCTGCACGGCATCCTCGAGCGCCTCGAGCAGCTGTCGTGGATGGTCAGCGCCGAGAACCGCGTCGCGCGCAGCTGACCTTCACCGATTCAGATCGGATGCCGGGGCCTCAGGGTCCCGGCATCCGTCGTTCGTGCGCCTGATCGGCTTCGCGAAGCTTCCGTCCCGCTCCGGGCGGCCGGAATCAGCGCGAGGCGATGAGCAGCGGCGGCCGCCCGCCCTCGATCCGGTCGATCGCCGCCTTGATGGCGAGGATGCTCATCTGGATGGACAGCAGCGTGGTGTCGATCTGACGCATCCGTTCGTCCATGCGGTCGAATCGCTCGTCCATGCGGTCCATCCGCTCCTCCGCGCGGTCCATTCGCCGCTCGAGCCGCTCGAAACGCTGGTCCATCTGTTCGAAGCGCCGGTCCACCTGTTCGAAGCGCTGGTCCACCTGTTCGAAGCGCAGGTCCGTGCGCCGCTCGAGACGGTCGAGCATCCACTTCATCCCCCCGAGGATCGTGGCGGCGAAGGTCAGGAGGAGGGCGCTCAGGGCGATGACCGCCTGCGTGGCGTCGATGGTCATGGTCGTCCTCTCCCTCGGTGTGCGGATGGGTCGACGGTAGCCGCGGCGTCGCCGTGCGCTCAAGCGGATCGCGCTTACCGTGGAGAAGATCACCCGCACCTCCCTTGTGGAGGAGAGGTGGCCGGCCCTCGACCTCACCGCAGCGTCCGCCGCCGCCGCCGCCGCGTCGTCGCCGGGCGTTCCGGGCCCCGTCCGATAGCGTCGAGGAACGGATGAGACGGGGGCCTCATGGACGATCTGCACGACGCACGCGCCACGCGCCGGACACCGACCGGGTGGTTCCTGCTCTTCGGAGCGGCCGGCGGCGTCGCCGGGCTCCTCCCGTGGCTCGCATCGGGACCCTTCCTGCCGCTGCAGAACCTCGGCGAGGGACAGGACCCCTCCCGCCCGGGCCCGTTCGTGCTGCTGCCGTACAGCCAGTACTCGATCATCACGATCATCGTGCTGCTCGTGGTCGGCGGTGTGCTGGCCGGCGTCCTGGCCCGATCCCGCGGCGCGCGTCCCGGCGTCGGACGGTCGCTGGCGACGGTGGCGGGTCTCGTCGTGGTCCAGGTCGCGGCGGTCGTGCAGACGGCCGTGACCACGCGGGCCGTGCTGCAGGAGCGGGACGAGTCCGCGGTCTACCTCCTGCTGCTCACGGCTGTGGCGGTCCTCGCCGCCGTGGTCGCCGCTGTGGCGTGCCTGCTCGTCGCGGCCGCTCCGCGCGCCGGGGCCGGGATCGGGCTCATGGTCGGAGCCGCGGCCGCGGGTTCGTGGCTCGGCGTCCTCCTCTTCCCGCCGTTCTCGTACGAGTCGCCGTTCTCGGCCCTCATCCCGATGCTCACCTACGTCTCCCCCGTTCTCGTGGGGCTGGCGATCGCCTGGACGGGGGTGGCATCCGTCGGTCGGGTGATCGCGGCGCTCGTCGGCCTCGGGCTGGTGTGGCTCGTGCCCGCGCTCACCACCGCGATCGCCTCCGCCGCCGGCACCCGGGTACTGGCACGCGACCTGCCCGGCATGGCGGAGTACGGGATCTCGGTGTTCCGGTCGGCGTCGACGATCCCCGAGATCGTCGCGCCCCCGCTCGTCACGGCGGTCGTCGTGGCGGTGGCGGGCCTCCTCGTCCGGGGGCTCCTGGCCTCCCGCCGTCGGCGCGCCGCCTCGCCGGTCCCCACCGCGCAGGGCTGACCCGCGCCCCCAGAGCCGGAACCCCGCACAACCGGACCCCCATGGCCGGAACCCGAAACCCCCCTCGACCGGAACCCGCCGGCCCAGAACCCCGCCGGCCCAGAACCCCGCAGGACCGCCCCCGGACGCCCTATAGCCGCAGGACCTCGGTGACGCGGACGACCGCCGTCCCCTCCTCCTCGGAGGCGGCGAGGTCGACCTCGGCGCGGATGCGCCAGTCGTGGTCCCCGGCCGGGTCGTCGATCGTCTGCTCGACCCGCCAGACGCCGTCGGACGCCGTTGATTCGTCGATGTCCACGAGCGCCGACGAGCGCGCGGCTCCCCCGGTCCCGATCGCGTCGTGCTCCTCGAAGTACCCGTCGAGCACGCCCGGCCAGTCGACGTCGGGGTCGAGCTCGACGAGCTCGTCGTCCTTCTGCAGCGCGGCGAGCTGCACGCGCCGGAACATCTCGTTGCGGACGAGCACGACGAACGCGCGACGGTTGGTGAGGATCGACGGCGGCGCCGGCGGAACCACGGGAGCATCCGGGTCGTCGGCCGGGTTGATGAGCTGCTCCCACTCGTCCACGAGGCTCGAGTCGACCTGCCGCACCAGCTCGCCGAGCCACGCGACGAGGTCCAACAGGTCGGGCGTCTGCGCATCGACGGGCACGGTCTGACGGATGGCCCGGTAGGCGTCGCTGAGGTAACGCAGCACGAGCCCTTCGCTGCGGGCCAGCTGGTACAGCGAGACGTATTCGCCGAACGAGCACGCCCGCTCGAACATGTCGCGCACGACGGACTTCGGCGACAGCTCGAAGTCGCGCACCCACGGCTGGCTCGACGCGAACACCTCGTAGGCCTGCGCGAGCAGGTCCTCCAGCGGCTTCGGCCAGGTGATCTCCTCGAGCAGCTCCATGCGCTCGTCGTACTCGATGCCCTCGCGCTTCATCGCCGCCACGGCCTCGCCGCGGGCGCGGAACTGCTGCTGCGACAGGATCGGACGCGGGTCGTCTAGCGTCGCCTCGATGACGCTGACGACGTCGAGCGCGTAGTGCCCCGTGCCGACCGATGACGCCGGAGGCGTGGCATCCGGTCCCCGTCCGAGCTCGACCTCGGGGTCGAGCATCTCGATCGCGGCGAGCGCGAACGGCGACAGCGGCTGATTGAGCGCGAAGTTCGGCTGCAGGTCGACGGTGAGATGGATGCCGCCGGCGTCGGCCTCGACCACGCCGGCCTGCACGAGGGTGCGGAAGATCGCGAGGGCCCGACGCGCGAGCTCGTACCGGCGGGGGCGGGGCTCGTGGTTGTCGAAGACGAGGGAGCGGACGTTGCCGAAGACGTCGCCGCCGCGGGCGATGACGTTGATGAGCATCGCGGCGGTCAGCTTCATCTGCGGCTGCAGCGGCTCGGGCTCGGCGGCGACGAGGCGGTCGTAGCTCTGCTCGGTCCAGTTGACGAAGCCCTGCGGCGCCTTCTTGCGCACGATCTTCTTCTGCTTCTTGAGATCGTCGCCGGCCTTGAGGATCTGCGCCGCGTTCTCGATCTCGTGGTCCGGCGCCATGACGACGACCGTGCCCGCCGTGTCGTACCCCGCGCGGCCCGCGCGCCCGGCGATCTGGTGGAACTCGCGTGCCGTGAGCTGCCGCATGCGCTGGCCGTCGTACTTGGTCAGCGCGGTCATGAGCACGGTGCGGATGGGCACGTTGATGCCGACGCCGAGGGTGTCCGTGCCGCAGATGACCCGCAGCAGCCCGCGCTGGGCGAGCGTCTCGACGAGGCGGCGGTACCGCGGGAGCATCCCAGCGTGGTGCACGCCGATGCCCGCACGGACGTAGCGCGAGAGGGTCTTGCCGAACCCGGTGGTGAAGCGGAACCCGCCGATGGCCTCGGCGATCTCGTCGCGCTGTTCGCGCGTGATGATGCGGATGGACGACAGCGCCTGCGCCCGCTCCATCGCCGCGGCCTGCGAGAAGTGCACGACGTAGATGGGCGCCTGCTTGGTGTCGAGCAGCTCCTGCACCGTCTCGTGCACCGGCGTGCGGGCGTACTCGAAGTGCAGCGGCACGGGACGTTCGACGCCGGTGACGCGGGCGGTGGGGCGACCGGTCCGGCGGGACAGGTCGTCGGCGATGTCGGTGACGTCACCGAGGGTCGCCGACATCAGCACGAACTGCGCGCGCGGGAGCAGCAGCAGCGGCACCTGCCACGCCCAGCCGCGGTCGGGCTCGCCGTAGTAGTGGAACTCGTCCATCACCACCTGCGCCACGTCGGCGTCCGCCCCCTGGCGGAGGGCGAGGTTCGCGAGGATCTCGGCGGTGCAGCAGATGATGGGCGCGTCGGAGTTGACCGAGGAGTCGCCCGTCACCATCCCCACGTTCTCCGCGCCGAAGACGTCGACGAGCGCGAAGAACTTCTCGCTCACCAGTGCTTTGATCGGCGCCGTGTAATAGGTGCGACCGCCCCGGGCGAGGGATGCCGCGTGTGCGGCCACCGCGACCAGCGACTTGCCGGTGCCGGTCGGGGTCGACAGGATGACGTTCGCCCCCGACACGATCTCGATGACCGCCTCGTCCTGGGCGGGGTACAGCGTAAGCCCGCGCCCGGCCGCCCAGTCGACGAAGCCCAGGTAGGCGGCATCCGGATCGGCGCCGACGGGCACGTGGTCGAGGAGGGAGGTCACCGGTCCAGCCTCTCATCCACACCGCCCCTGCCGGATGCAAGCCCACCGGTCCGGACGCGCGCCGTTCCTAGACTCGGCGTGTCGATCACCCCTCGACGACCGCCCGCTCCCGCG
>NZ_JBMRJR010000003.1:0-337284 GCF_049384025.1 Microbacterium sp. HMH0099
GGGAGGAGATGTCGCGGCGGGAGGATCCCGGGGCCTGGATGCCGCCTCCTCAGGCCGCATCCCCTCCCTTCCCCGACGCGGGTCGGCGTCGGCCGAGGGAGGAGATGTCGCGGCGGGAGGATCCCGGGGCCTGGATGCCGCCTCCTCAGGCCGCATCCCCTCCCTTCCCCGACACGCGTTCAGCGCTCGTCGAGCACGCGGACGAGGCCGTCCAAGCGGTAGCCGACCCAGTCGTAGATCCCGAAGCGGGGGTCGTCCGGACGGTGATCGTCCTCGTCCTGGATGCCGAGCCGCTCGGCCAGCACGAGGCGCACGGCCGAGAGCGTCCGCATCCAGGCCATGGCCTCCAGTTCGCTGAGGGCGACGGCGATCGTCGTGTCCGCATCGCTGTCGGGGTCGACGGCGACCCCGTCCGTCGCGAGCGTGGACAGCAGGGTCCGCGCGTCCTCCGCCCGGCGCGCGAGCATGTCGTCGCCGGTGAGGCGGCGGAACTCGCGGCTCGCCTCCGGGTCGTCGGGGTAGGCGTCGGGGAGCAGGCGCGCGACCGCCGGGTCGTCGGTCTCGCGGGTCGAGCCCACGAGGTCGGCGAACTGGCCGACCAGGCCGGCGAGGTGGAGCGCCTCGAGATGACTGATCTCGAGGACGACGATGCGGTCGTTCATGCGGGGTCCTTCCGGACGGTGGCCCAGAGGCCGTAGTCGTGCATCGCGTGCACGTGCGCCTCCATAACCTCGCGCGGTCCGCGGGCGACGACGGCGTGCCCGTCGTGGTGCACGGCGAGCATCAGCCGCTCGGCCGTGGCGGCGTCGAACCCGAAGTAGGTGCGGAAGACGTGCGAGACGTAGCTCATGAGGTTGACGGGGTCGTTCCAGACGACGGTCTGCCACGAGGAGGGCGGGACGGATGCCAGCTCCTCGAGATCGTCGACCTCGATGTCCGGTGTGGCCAGGCCGGCCATCACGCCCACCCAAGCTCGTGCAGTCGGGCGTCGTCGATGCCGTAGAAGTGGGCGATCTCGTGCACGAGGGTGGTGTGCACCTCGTCGCGCAGCTCGTCCTCGTCGTCGCAGGCGGCGAGATGCGGCTCGCGGTACACGATGATGCGGTCCGGCAGCTCGCCGCCGCCGTAGCGCTCGCGCTCGGTGAGCGCCCACCCGTCGTACAGCCCGAGCAGGTCGAGCGAGCCGTCCTCGGGCCGGTCCTCGACGACGAAGACGACGTTGTCGAGACCGGCGACCATGTCCTCGGGCAGACGGTCCAGCTCGTCCGCGACGAGACGCTCGAACGCATCGGCATCCAGGTCCAGGCCCGGGCGCTCTGCGACCTCGTCGTCCATGCGAGCCCTTTCACGGCCGATCTGCGGGAGGGATGCCACGGCCCCGACGCGGCGGAACACCCTCCTGATTCTACGGGGGTGGGAGGGGGTGGCATCCGGAGACGACGAAGGCCCGGCGAGACGGATCTCGACCGGGCCCTCGTACAAGGTTGGGGTGGCTAACGGGACTTGAACCCGCGACCCCCGCGACCACAACGCGGTGCTCTACCAACTGAGCTATAGCCACCATGTTCCCGCTCGCGCGGACAACTGAACGATTATGTCACACGTTCGAGGAGAACGACGACACGACGGCGCTGGCCGCGGCGCGCGCCTCGTCGCTCGTGGGGCCCGGCTGCGGCACGAACACGGCCTGCCGGTAGTAGGCCAGCTCGCGGATGGACTCGCGGATGTCGGCGAGGGCGCGATGGCCGCCGTTCTTGGCGGGGGCGTGGATGTAGGCGCGGGTGTACCAGCGGCGCGAGAGCTCCTTGATGCTCGACACGTCGATGCTCCGGTAGTGCAGCCACCGGTCGATGCGGGGCATGTACTTGGCCAGGAACATCCGGTCGGTGCCGATCGTGTTGCCCGCCAGCGGCGCCTTGCCCTCGAGCGGGGCGAACCTCTGGATGTACTCCAGCGCCTGGAACTCGGCGTCCGCGAGGCTGACGCCGTGCGGGATCTCGTCGAGGAGTCCGGAGGACCGGTGCATCTCGGTGACGAACTCGCCCATGTTCGCCAGGGCGGAGTCGTCGGGCTTGATGACGATCTGGAAGCCGGGGTCGAGCACGTTCAGCTCGAAATCGGTGACGACGATCGCGATCTCGACGAGCTCGTCGACGTCGAGGTCGAGTCCCGTCATCTCGCAGTCGATCCAGACGAGCCGGTCGTTCTCGGAGGGTCCTACCATCCCGCCATCCTATCGACGGGGGTGCGGCGGGGGATCGGTCCCCCAGACACGATTCGAACGTGTGACCGGCGGATTAGAAGGCCGCTGCTCTATCCACTGAGCTACTGGGGGTCATCGACAGGATATCGCGACCGCGACGCCCGTCCGGGAACGCCCTGGCGGGAGCGCGATCGACGGCGTAGCCTCCGGCCATCACCGAAGGAAGGAGCAATCGATGTCGCAGACCGCCACCTCCCGCGTCTGGGTCGCCTACGGCCCGGCGGGCGTCGTCGGGAAGATCCAGAGGGATGCCGAGGGCTACGCCGTCCACATGGCGGGCAAGCCCGACCGGCTCGGGGTGTACCCGACGATCGAGATCGCGAAGAGCGCCCTGCACGCGCACCTCAAGCCGGGCAGCGACCGGCCGGAGTTCCGCGCGCACTGAGCGCCGCGTCAGACCCGGGCCGGACGGCGAGGACGCCGCGCCGGCTCGGGGATGGCGAGCAGCGGCAGGGCCACGTGCACGAGCGGGCCGATGCCGAGTGCGAACACCACGGTCCCGATCCCGACCGTGCCGCCCAGCAGCCAGCCCAGCGCGAGCACGGACCCCTCGACGACGAGGCGGCACGCCCAGATGGGCCAGCCGAACCGCCCGTGCAGTCCGGTCATCAGCCCGTCGCGCGGCCCCGGCCCGAAGCGTGCGCCGATGTAGAGACCGGATGCCGCCGCCACCAGCACGACCCCGGCGACGAGCATCGCGGCCTGCATCCACAGCTGGTCGGGTCTCGGCAGAACGCCGAGGGCGACCTGCATGCTCGTGCCCACGAGGAGGATGTTGGCGATCGTGCCGACGCCCGGCTTCTGCCGGAGCGGGATCCACAGCAGCAGCACCCCCAGGCCCACGATGTTCGTGATCCACCCCACCCCGACGCCCGTGACGCGCGACAGCCCCTCGGCGAAGACGGTCCAGGGGTCGACGCCGAGTCCGGCGGCGACGGTCAGGGCGCATCCGGTGCCGTGAAGGACGAGTCCGACGACGAGATGCAGGATGCGGCGGGTCATGAGAGAAGCCAATCAGAGGATTGGCTTTCCACATGGATGCCAATTCCCCTAGCGTGGCCGCATGGACTCCCGCATCTCGGCTCGATCGCTCGGCGCGCACCTCGGGGGGTGGCGGGGGAGCGGCCCCGCCTACGAGGCGCTCGCGGACGCGATCCGTCTGCTGTGCCTGGACAACCGCATCGCCCCACGGACCGTGCTGCCCGCGGAGCGGGAGCTCGCCGCAGCCCTCGGCGTGAGCCGCACCACGGTCGCGGCGACCTACCGCAGCCTGCGCGACACGGGCCACATCGAGAGCCTGCGCGGCAGCGGGAGCGTCACGCTTCCCCTCCGGCGGTCCGGGCCGGTCCGCAACACGCCCGGACTGGATGCCACCGCGATCGACCTGCAGCAGGCGAGCCCGGCCGCCTGGCCCGGTCTGCCCGCGGTGATGACGGAGGTCGCGCAGCAGGCGGCGTCGCTGGTCTCGCGCAGCGGCTACGACGTCATCGGCGCCCCCGCCCTGCGGGACGCCGTCGCCGCGCGGTACAGCGCCCGTGGCATCCCGACCTCTCCGGACGAGGTCCTCATCACCACGGGTGCGCAGAGCGCGATCCATCTGCTCGCGTCGGTGCTCGTCGGGCGCGCCGACCGGGTGCTGATGGAGACGCCGACGTATCCCCACGCCGCGGAGGCGTTCCGACAGGGCGGGGCGCGCCTGGTCGGCGTACCCGTGGACGTCGACGCCGGGTGGGACCTGGACCGTGCGACGCAGGCCTTCGCCCGCACCCACCCGACGCTCGCCTACCTGATGCCCGACTTCCAGAACCCCACCGGACGGTCGATGTCGGCGGCGGAGGTCGATGCTTTCGTCGCCGGAGCCGAGGCGTCCGGGACGGTCCTCGTCCTCGATGAGACCACCGCCGATCTCGCGATCGACCGCCCGAGCGCCCCGGTGCCGTTCCCGACCGGGGTCCGGACGGTGCGGATCGGCTCGCTGGGCAAGACCGTGTGGGGCGGGCTCCGCGTCGGGTGGGTGCGCGCGGACGCCGACGTCGTCCGCCGCCTCGCGAGCGGCAGGCCCGTCCACGACCTGGGGACGCCGGAGTTCGAGCAGGCGGTCGCGACGGCGCTGCTGCCCCGCCTCGACGAGATCACCGCCCAGCGCGGGCAGGTGCTGCGCGAGGGCCGCGACGCCCTCCGCTCGGCCCTGCAGCGCCGGTTCCCCGAGTGGACCGTGCCGTCCGCGGCGGGCGGGGTGTCGCTGTGGGTCAACATCGGCGAGCCTGTCAGCGGCCCGCTCGTGATGAACGCCCGCAGCCGCGGCCTGTACCTCTCGGCGGGGTCGCGCTTCGCGATCGACGGCGGCCACGACCGGCGGCTGCGAGTGCCGTTCACCGCCCCCGCCGAGACGCTCGTGCGCGCGGTGGACCTGCTGCGGGACGCGTGGGACGACGTCCGTGCCGGCAGTCGCGCCGGCGCGCCGGACGATCTGGCGGCGGTGGTCTGACGGGCGCGGCGGTGGTCTGACGGGCGCGGCGGTGGTCTGACGGGCGCGGCGGTGGTCTGACGGGCGCCGCGCTGCCGGGTGCCGCGGTGGGTCGTCGCCGCCGTCAGCGTGTGTAGCGCAGGCACTCCAGCGCGTCCGAGGACGACCAGAACTCGCCGAGCGCACGGAACCGTCCGCTGGCCGAGTGGAAGCGCTCGGCGGCGTAGCGCCAGTCGCCGTCGGTGGCGATCGCGCGGATGTGACCGACGACCACTCCCCGCGGATCGGCGATGCGCCAGAGTCCTGCTGCCACGTGCGTCATCCGGCCCCACCCGGACAGGCGCGGAGCCGGTGCGGGGTCGTTCCAGAGTGCGGTGCTCATGCGGAGAACGTAGCGCCGACCTCCGACATCGCCGCGGGTGCGCCGGAGGCCACCTCTCCTCCTCAACCGGCCGATTCGGCGACGCGTCCCCGAAGCGGCCGATCCGGCCCTCTCCGCGGTTCCGCCCCCGCGCATCATGGACGCCACCCCGGCGCTCGGAGGGCACTCGAGCGCCGGGGCATCGACCCGCAGAGAGGACACATCATGAGCGACACCATCACCATCGTCGGCAACATCGTCAGCGACCTGGAGGAGCGGACGACCCGGGGCGGCGACGCGGTCGCGGCCTTCCGCGTCGCGTCGGGCGAGCGCAAGTACGACCGCGACCGCGGCGAGTGGATCGACGTGCACACGAACTTCTACTCGGTCTCGGTCTTCGGCGAGCTCGGCCGTCACGCGCTGGCCTCGCTGCGCAAGGGACAGCGCGTGCTCCTGACGGGGCGGCTCCGTCTGCGCGAGTGGGAGACGGATGCCAAGCGCGGCGTGAGCGCCGACATCACGGCATCCGCGATCGGACATGATCTGCGGTGGGGCGTGACGAGCTTCGACCGCCCGCGGACGGCCGCACCGACGACCTCGGACCCGTCCCCCGAGCGCCAGGAGGACGCATGGGCGGTGCCCGACATCGGCGCGGCCGAGGGGCTCGGCGACGGCGACCTCAGTGCGTCCGCCCCCGGACCGATCGACGGCGCCATCGCGGACGCACCGTCGGAGACGCCGACGGCGGAGCCGGCCCTGGTCGGTCACGCGGACGCGCAGCCGTTCTGAGGAGCGCTCGGGTTGTTCGTAGACTCGAGCGCGTGACGACCACGACCGCTCGCCTCGCCGGCGCCCTGGCGATCGCGGCCACCCTCGCGCTCTCCGGCTGCGCCCCCGAGCCCGCACCGATGCCCACGCCCACCTCCTCCTCGGAGGCGAGCACGGCACCGACGGAGTCAGCGGCGCCGGCAGCGCCGACCCTCGTTCCCGGAGGGTCGGCCGCCGACAACCTGCCCTTCTTCACGCAGATCGTCGCAAGCGTCTGGGCGGGCGACGGCCGCAGCGCCGGCCGGTCCTACATCGACGCGCTCACGGCCGGCGGGTTCGACAAGGCCGCGATGCAGGTCACCGAGGACACCTCGACGGTGGGCAACGCGGCCGAGAGCATCCAGTTCTCGGTCCGCTGGGGCGAGGACTGCCTCATCGGCCAGGTCGGGCCGGCCACGGGGGACCCTGTCACGACGGTCGTCGGGGGGCTGCCCTCCGGCGGGTGCCTGATGGGGCAGACGCGCCCCATCGACTGGTGACCTGACCGGCGGAGGCGGACGACGGGGCGACCCGCCCTAGACTGGACAGGTTATGGCGGAATATATCTACTCCATGGTCCGCGCGCGCAAAGCCGTGGGCGACAAGGTCATCCTCGACGACGTCACGATGGCGTTCCTCCCCGGCGCCAAGATCGGCATGGTCGGGCCCAACGGTGCGGGCAAGTCCACGATCCTGAAGATCATGGCCGGCCTCGACACCCCCTCGAACGGCGAGGCGAAGCTCAGCCCCGGCTTCTCGGTCGGCATCCTCATGCAGGAGCCGGAGCTCGACGACAGCAAGACGGTCCTGGAGAACATCCAGGACGGTGTGGCGATCAAGCCGAAGCTCGACCGGTTCAACGAGATCTCGGCCCTCATGGCCGATCCCGACGCCGACTTCGACGCCCTGCTGGCCGAGATGGGGACGCTGCAGGAGGAGATCGATGCGGCCGACGGCTGGGACCTCGACTCCCAGCTCGAGCAGGCGATGGACGCGCTGCGCACGCCGCCGGCGGACGCCTCGGTCGTCCCGCTCTCGGGTGGTGAGCGCCGCCGCGTCGCACTGGCGAAGCTCCTGCTGCAGAAGCCCGACCTGCTCCTGCTCGACGAGCCGACCAACCACCTCGACGCCGAGAGCGTGCTCTGGCTCGAGCAGCACCTCAAGGCGTACAAGGGCGCGGTCATCGCGATCACGCACGACCGGTACTTCCTCGACAACGTCGCGGAGTGGATCGCCGAGGTCGACCGCGGCCACCTCTACCCGTACGAGGGCAACTACTCGACCTACCTCGAGAAGAAGGAGCAGCGCCTCGAGGTTCAGGGCAAGAAGGACGCCAAGCTCGCCAAGCGCCTCAAGGAGGAGCTGGAGTGGGTGCGGTCCAACGCCAAGGGCCGTCAGGTGAAGTCCAAGGCGCGTCTCGCGCGCTACGAGGAGATGGCGGCGGAGGCCGAGCGCACGCGCAAGCTGGACTTCGACGAGATCCAGATCCCCGCGGGTCCGCGCCTGGGCAGCATCGTCATCGACGCCAAGAAGCTCGAGAAGAGCTTCGGCGACCGCTCGCTCATCAGCAACCTCAGCTTCAACCTCCCGCCGAACGGCATCGTCGGCGTCATCGGCCCGAACGGCGTCGGCAAGACGACGCTCTTCAAGACGATCGTCGGCCTGGAGCCGCTCGACGGCGGCACGCTGAAGATCGGCGAGACGGTCAAGATCAGCTACGTCGACCAGTCGCGCGCCAACATCGACCCGAACAAGACGCTGTGGGAGGTCGTCTCCGACGGTCTCGACATCATCACGGTCGGCAAGACCGAGATCCCCTCGCGCGCCTACGTGTCCAAGTTCGGCTTCAAGGGACCCGACCAGCAGAAGAAGGCCGGCGTGCTCTCCGGTGGTGAGCGCAACCGCCTGAACCTGGCGCTGACGCTCAAGGAGGGCGGCAACCTGCTGCTCCTCGACGAGCCGACCAACGACCTCGACGTGGAGACCCTGAGCTCGCTCGAGAACGCGCTGCTCGAGTTCCCGGGCTGCGCCGTGGTCATCACGCACGACCGGTGGTTCCTGGACCGCATCGCGACCCACATCCTCGCCTACGAGGGCACGGAGGAGAACCCGGACCAGTGGCACTGGTTCGAGGGGAACTTCGAGGCCTACGAGGCGAACAAGATCGAGCGTCTCGGTCCCGACGCCGCCAACCCGTCGCGGTCGAGCTACCGCAAGCTGACGCGCGACTGACGACCGTGTCCGATGAGAACGTCCCGCCCGCCGGCGAGGCGACCCACCGGGAGGGTCCGGCCACCGCCGGGCCCTCCCGTCTCCACGTCCCCATCCCGTTGCGGTGGGGCGATCTCGACGCGCTGGGCCACGTCAACAACACCTCGATGCTCAAGCTCCTCGAGGAGGCCCGTCTGCGCGCGTTCTGGCGCGGCGACGACGACGCGGCGGCCCTGCCCACGGCGGTCTTCGACATGTCGGTGCTCGAGAGCGGCGGGGAGCGGGCGACGCTCATCGCGCGGCAGGAGATCGAGTACCTGCGCCCCGTCCCGTACAGCCAGCGTCCCCTCGACGTGCGCATGTGGATCGGTGCGATGGGCGGCTCCAGCGCCGACATCTGCTTCGAGGTGTTCAGCCCGGTCGGTGCCGGGGAGCCGATGCTCTACGCGCGGGCGACGGCGGTCGTCGTCCTCGTCGACACGGCCAGCGGCCGCCCCATCCGGTGGAGCGCCGCCGAGCGGGACGCCTGGGCGCCCTACGTCGGCGACCCCATCCAGTACCGTCGTCGCGGCTGAGCCCGCGGGCGCTGGTCATCCCCGCGGGTACGGGGCCCGCGGACCCGGGTCAGTCCCGCGGGACGCGGACCATGACCTCCTGCGCGACGCTGGCGACGAGCTCACCGGCGCGCGTGTAGATCCGTCCGGTCGACAGGCCGCGGCCGCCGCGGGCGTTCGGCGACTCCTGCACGTACAGCAGCCAGTCGTCCACACGGGCGAGGCGGTGCCACCACATCGCGTGGTCGAGGCTGGCCACCTTGAGCCCCGGGAGGCTCCAGGCGATGCCGTGGGCCCGCATGATGGGCTCCTGGATCGTCAGGTCGCTCAGGTACGCCAGTGCGGCGCGGTGGACCGCGGGGTCGTCGGGAAGCGCCCGCCGCGCGCGCATCCAGACCGCCTGCCGCGGCACGTGCGCCCCCTCGACCTCGGTGTAGATCGGCGACGGCACGTGCAGCACGTCCACCGGACGGTCGGAGAACATGCGCCGGCTGAGCGGGTGGACGGCGGACGCGTCGAACGGGGGGAGCTCCTCGGGCGTCGGGACGCCCTCCGGCATCGGCTCGTGGTGCTCGAGGCCGGGACCCTCGTCCTGGAACGACGCGATCATCGAGAAGATCGGCACCCCCGCCTGGAACGCCTGCGTCCGGCGCGTCGAGAACGACCGTCCGTCGTGGATGCGGTCGACCGAGAACGTCAGCGCGTCCCGGGGGTCGCCGGGGCGCAGGAAGTACCCGTGCATCGAGTGCACGGCGCGCTCCGGAGGGAGGGTCCGCGATGCCGCGACGATCGACTGGGCGAGCACCTGGCCGCCGTAGACGCGCCCGAACGGCATGGGCTGCGACACGCCCGTGAAGATGTCCTCGGTCGTGCGGGCCCCGGCGTCGCGCAGGTCGAGCACGGTGAGCATCGCAGCGACGGGATCGACGTCGTCCGTCACGTCCCCTCCGGTCCCGGCGGAGCGGGCGTCCACCGCTTGCTAGTTTAGGGCGGGTGTCCGCGCGCCTGTTGTTCCCCGACCCGCAGGCGGCAGCCGACCTGCTCACCTTCTCCTCCCGGGCCGTGCGTCTCGGCGACGGAACCGTCCGGGTCCGCGCCCAGGGCGGCGTCCTGGTGACGACATCCGCCCCGCTGGCCCCGCGCGGGCTGCTCGACGCGACGCCGACCGTCCTGGGTCTGCGCGTCTCCGCCATCGACCCGGAGCTCGAATGCGACCTCGTCGTCGAGGCATCCGGTCTCCTGCCCGCCCCCGACGACGCCTCGGCCGTGGTCCTGCCCGCCACCGCCACGTCGCCGGCCTGGGCGGGGGTGTCCCCGCCCCGTGCGGGCTGGGAGACGGTGGATGCCGTGGATGCCGCGGTCCTGGCGCAGCGCGCGCAGTACGGCGTCGCCGCGGTGGCGGACGCCCTCCCGGCCGATGCGGGCGAGGACGTCGTCCGTGCGGTGCGGGCGCGCGTCTGGGGCGAGGCGGACGAGGCGCTCGGCGGCCTGCCCCTCGGCACCGCGTTCGCGGCCTTCGCGCTCGGATTCATCGCGGGGGCCGAGGAGGCGGTCGTCCGCCGGAGCGGCGCGTGGACGCGGGTCACCCTCCAGCGCGGTCACGTCCTCGTCCGCGGACCGGTGCGCTCCGGTCTGACGGCGGTGCGCGCGACCGGCACGGCCTGACGCGCTCACCGCCCGCACGCAGGTCGCTCATAGGAGCGTCCCCTACTCTCGACGGAAGCAAGGGGAGTACTCCCGTGCGGTGCGCTCGTCATCACGGATCCACGGTTGGGTCCCGGGCGCCCGGCCCGCAGGGCGGAGGAGACCTTGACGTCGCGGCCTCGGCCGCCGTCGAGAGGTACCCCCATGGCTTCGATCTCCCGTCTGTTCGGCATGGCGTCCCGCGCCGTCGAGAAGATGACCTCCGAGCAGAGCGGACAGCGCTCCGCCTCCCGGTCCCACGCCGCCGGCGGAGGGTCCGGTTCCCGCGACTGGCGCGACATGGTCCGCGAGGCGGCGGACGCCGTGACCGGCGACGGTCGCACGCGTCCGGATACCGCGCCTCCCGCGGACCGCTACGCACCTCCGGCGCCGGGGACCACGCCCGGACGGTACGCGCCGCCGAGCGCCGCGGGCTCGACCGCGCCCCTCAGCCCCCAGGACAAGGCCGCGATCGCGCGGTACGACTACCTGCTGCGGACGGCCGACCCCGAGCAGGTCGAGCGCATGCACCGCGAGGCCTTCGAGCGACTGACGCCCGAGCAGCGTGCGCACGTCCGGGCCCGCATGGACGCCGAGCTGAGCCCGCACGAGCGTCCCCGATCCGACGCAGCCGGCGACCTCGCACTCACGGCCGCACGCACCGAGGCGCGCCAGCCGGGGCGGATGTCGACGCTGCTCGCCCGCGCAGGACGCGGCGGGCTCATCGGCGCCGGTGTGGTCGGTGCGGGCGGTCTGCTCGCCGCCGTGGCCGGCGGCGCGATCGTCAGCGCGGTCGCCGCGCCGCTGCTCGCGCAGGCCGGGCAGATGGGCGTCGACTTCGCGGGGATGGCCGAGGGCGTCGACCTCGAGGCGCTCGCCTCCGGTGCGGACCTCGGTGCCGTCGGCGACTGGGCCGGCGGCGCGCAGGACGCCGTCTCCGGCGTCGGCGACCAGGTCAGCGGGTTCGGCGAGCAGCTGTCGAACTTCGAGATCCCCGGACTGGGCGACTTCTTCGGCCGGTGACCCGGGCGCGTCGGGCGCCTGTCAGGCCCGGCGGTCGGAACCGAGACCGTGACCCGCGGGGCGTCGCGACGACGCCCCGCGGGTCGCTCTCTCAGTCCGCGCGGTGGACGGACAGGCCGGGACCCGGCCGTCCGGTCTGCTGCGGACCGCCGCCGCGCGGCTCGAACGTGTTGACCATCGCGAAGGCGGCGCGCTCGAGGTAGTCCCACAGCGTCGCCTCCAGCACCGGCGGCAGGGCGATCTCGTCGACGGCGGCGCGCATGTGCGCCAGCCACCGGTCGCGCGCGTCGGGATCGACGTGGAACGGCATGTGGCGCATCCGCAGACGCGGGTGGCCACGCGTCTCGCCGTACGTGGTCGGCCCGCCCCAGTACTGCGCGAGGAAGAGCGTCAGCCGCTCCGCAGCCGGACCGAGGTCCTCCTCGGGGTACATCGGCTTGAGGACCTCGTCCTCGGCGACGCCGCGGTAGAACGCGTCGACCAGCCGGCGGAAGGTGTCCATGCCGCCGACCTGCTCGTAGAAGGTCACGGGCTCGGTCACGGGGTTCCTTCGGGGTCGGTCTCGTCCGCGCGGACGGCGGGCGGGGTGGGCTTCGGCGTGCCGGCGCCCGGCGCCGGCGGGGTCGGGACGGCCGTCGCGCCGGGGACGTCACCGGTGGAGGACGGGGATGCCGCGGTCTCCGTGCCGTCGTCCGCGTCGGAGAGCTTCACCTTACGCCGCCGCGGACGCCACACCGGCCGCTCCGGCGGGGCGGGCACGGGGGTGGGCTTGGTCTTCGGCGGGTTGGCGCCGCGGACGCGCTGCGCCCCTTCGAGGCCGGTGAGGATGATCGAGTTCAGGTGGGGGAGCGTCAGCCCCATCTCGTCGATGGCGCGCTTGAGCCGGACGCGCAGCTCGCGCGCGACGTCGTCCTTCGCGTTGGCCCGCGTCTTCATGACCAGACGGATGACGAGCGCATCGCCGCTGACCGACTCGAGCCCCCACACCTCGGGCTGCTCGATGATGCGGGTGCGCCACTTGGCATCCTTCGCCAGGCCCTTCGCCGCGGTGAGCATGGCCTTCTCGACCTCGTCGATGTCGGCGTCCACGGGGACCGCGAGGTCGATGATGACGCGGGACCAGCCCTGCGACATGTTGCCGATGCGGGTGATCTCGCCGTTGCGGACGTACCAGAGCGTGCCGTTGACGTCGCGGACATGCGTCACCCGGACGCTGACGTACTCGACGATGCCGGTCGCCAGACCCAGGTCCACGACGTCGCCGATGCCGATCTGGTCCTCGGCGACGATGAAGATGCCGTTGAGCACGTCCTTGACGATGTTCTGCGCGCCGAAGCCGAGTCCGGCGCCGACGGCCGCGGTCAGCAGCGTGAGGGATGCCAGGGCATTGGGCGCGACGATCCCGGCGATCCAGACGAGCGCCACGACGACGAGGACGACGTTGACGATGTTCTGCAGGATCGTGCCGAGCGTGCGCGTGCGCTGCACCAGCCGCACGGCGGCCAGGGGCGATCGGTCCAGCGCCTGGGTGTCGTCGACGTTGGCCTTGTTCTTGGCGCCGTTGACGACACGGTCGACGACGCGGCGGATGATGCCGCGCAGGATCCAGGCGACGATGACCGTCCCGAGGACGACGCCGAGCACCTGCAGGAGGACGCCGCCGGCGGCGAGGAAGCGGTCGAGCAGCCAGGACCAGGCGGCGGAGTCGGCGAAGTCGCCGATGTCCTCCGGCGCGGTCGGCGTGGGGGAGGGGATGGTGGCGAGGGAAAGCATCCCTTGAATGCTAGCCAGCGGATCTTCGGTGACCGCTGAACGGGCGCGGAACGATGATGGCGGGCACCCCCTCCGGGGCGCCCGCCATCGCACGGGGGACGACTACTGCGCGTCGCGCTCCTGGACCGCCAGGGCCCGCTCGACGCCGGCCAGATTCTCGCCGACGAGGCGGCGGAGCGCCGGTGCCGCGTCGGTGTGGGCCGCCAGCCAGGCCCGCGTGGCGTCGCGCAGGGCGGTGTTGGCCAGCGCCGCCGGGTAGAGCCCGACGATGAGGTACTGCGCGATCTGGTAGCTGCGCGACTCCCAGACGGGCAGCAGCATCGCGAAGTACGGCTCGACGAACTCGGCGAGCACGTCGACGGTCGCCGGGTGCGTGAAACCGAGCGCGGCGGAGCGCACGATGGTGTTCGGGGCGTCGGTGCGCTCCACGAGGGCGTCCCAGGACTCCTGCTTCGCCTCGCGGGAGGGGAGCGCCGCCTTCGCCTGCGCGGCGAACTCGCCTCCCTTGGCCGTGTTGTCGGCCGCGCGTGCGGCGTCGATGTCGGCGGCGGTCACCGCACCGGCCGCGGCGAGCGACACGAGCAGCTGCCAGCTGAGGTCGGTGTCGATCTGCAGGCCGTCGAGCGTCGTGTCGCCGTCGCGCAGCGCGCGCACCGTCTCGGCGTGGGCGGGGGTGGACGCCGCCGACGCGAAGGCCGTCACGAACTGCAGCTGGCTGTCGCTGCCCGCCTCGGCGTTCCGCGCCAGCTCCCACAGGCCGTCGGCGACGCGGGTCCGCGCCGCGTCCCGCGTCTCGGGGGCGACGTAGGCGTTGGCGGCCAGCTGCAGCTGGGCCAGCGTCGTCCGCACCGTGGTCGACTCGGTCTCGGAGCCGATGTTCCGCAGGACCAGGTCGATGTAATCGGTCGCCGAGGCCTCGGCATCCCGGGTCTGGTCCCAGGCAGCGCCCCAGACGAGGGAGCGGGCCAGCGGGTCGGAGATGTCCTTGAGGTGGGCGATGGCCGTCGCGAGCGACCGCTCGTCGAGACGGATCTTCGCGTAGGCGAGGTCGTCGTCGTTGAGCAGGACGAGGTCGGGACGACGGATGCCGCGGAGCTCGGCGACCTCGGTCCGGTCGCCGTCGACGTCGAGCTCGACCTGGTGCACGCGCTCCAGCGCGCCGGACTCGGTCAGCGCGTAGAAGCCGACCCCCAGGCGGTGGGGACGGATGGTGGGGTAGTCGGCCGGCGCGGTCTGCACGATCGCGAAGCGCGAGAGCGTGCCGTCCGCCGCCTCCTCGATCAGGGGGGACAGGGTGTTGACGCCCGCGGTCTCCAGCCACTTCTTCGACCAGTCCCCGAGGTCGCGGCCGCTGGTGGCCTCGAGCTCCGAGAGCAGGTCGGTCAGCTCGGTGTTGGACCACTCGTGCTTCTGGAAGTACGCGGCGACACCGGCGAAGAACTGCTCGATCCCGACCCACGCGGCGAGCTGCTTCAGCACCGACCCGCCCTTGGCGTAGGTGATGCCGTCGAAGTTGACCTGCACGTCCTCGAGGTCGTTGATCTCGGCGATGACCGGGTGCGTGGAGGGGAGCTGGTCCTGGCGGTAGGCCCAGGTCTTCTCCATGGCGTTGAACGTCGTCCACGCCTCGGTCCACTCGGTGGCCTCGGCCGTGGCGATCGTGGACGCCCACTCGGCGAAGGACTCGTTGAGCCAGAGGCCGTTCCACCACTTCATGGTGACGAGGTCGCCGAACCACATGTGGGCCAGCTCGTGCAGGATCGTCACGACGCGGCGCTCCTTGACCGCGTCGGTGACCTTGCTGCGGAAGACGTACGTCTCGGTGAAGGTGACCGCTCCCGCGTTCTCCATCGCGCCCGCGTTGAACTCCGGCACGAACAGCTGGTCGTACTTGGCGAACGGGTAGGGGTAGCCGAACTTCTCCTCGAAGTAGGCGAAGCCCTGCCGGGTCTTGTCGAAGACGTAGTCCGCGTCGAGGTACTGCCAGAGGCTCTTGCGGGCGTACACGCCGAGCGGGATCGTGCGACCGTCGGCGCTGGTGAGCTCCGACGTGGTCGAGGCGTACGGGCCGGCCACCAGCGCGGTGATGTACGACGAGATGCGCGGGGTGGGCGCGAAGGTCCAGGTCGCGGCGCCGTCCCCGTGCACCTGCGGCTCGGGCGTCGGGGAGTTCGACACGACCGCCCACGCGGCGTCGGCGGTGACGGTGAACTGGAACGTCGCCTTCAGGTCGGGCTGCTCGAAGACCGCGAAGACGCGGCGGGAGTCGGGCACCTCGAACTGCGTGTACAGGTACACCTCGCCGTCGACCGGGTCGACGAAGCGGTGCAGGCCCTCACCGGTGTTGGTGTACTCGCAGTCGGCGTCGACGACGAGCTCGTTCTCGGCCTCGAGGCCCTCGAGCGCGATGCGCGAGTCGGCGAAGGCGTCCACGGAGATGTCGCGGCCGTTCAGCCGGATCGAGCGGACCTCGCGGGCGATCAGGTCGATGAAGGTCGAGGCGCCGGGCGTCGCGGAGAAGCGCACGACCGCGCGGGACCCGAACACCTCGGCGCCGCGGCGCAGGTCGAGGGCGATCTCGTACGCGTGGGTGTCGACGATCGCGCGGCGCTCCTGCGCTTCGCTGCGGGTGAGGTTCTCTCCTGGCACTGGCGTTCTCCCGGGGATGTGGGTGGGATGGTCGCGGATGACGCTGCTGGCGCCGACGACAACCAGATAAGCCTAGTCATGAGACAACCCGGGTCCAGGCTCCCCCCGCAGGTGCGAAAATCATGACGTGACTTCGAGCGACACGGACACCAGCACCGACACCGTCCTCTTCGCGTCGCCCGCGGCGGCCTCCGGTCCCAAGTGGGTCGAGACGCCCGTGGCGTACGACGGCATCCTCCTGGCCGGCTTCGGCGGCCCCGAGGGGCAAGAGGACGTCATCCCCTTCCTGCGCAACGTCACGCGCGGACGCGGGATCCCCGACGAGCGCCTCGAGGAGGTCGCTCACCACTACCGTCACTTCGGCGGCGTCAGCCCCATCAACCAGCACAACCGCGAGCTCAAGGCCGCCCTGCAGGCGGAGATCGACAAGCGCGGCCTCGGCCTGCCCGTGTACTGGGGCAATCGCAACTGGGCCCCGTACCTGGAGGAGGCGGTCACCGAGGCCGCCGAGGCCGGGCACACGACGCTGCTCGCCATCGCGACGAGCGCGTACAGCTCGTTCTCCAGCTGCCGGCAGTACCGCGAGGACTACGCGCGGGTGCTCGAGGCCACGAACCTGGGCGACACGGTCACCATCGACAAGGTGCGGCAGTTCTTCGACCACCCCGGTTTCGTCTCGACGTTCGTCGAGGGCGTCCGGGATGCCGTCAAGGCCTTCGTCGCGGACGGGATCGCCCCCGAGAAGATCCGCGTGCTGTTCTCGACGCACTCCATCCCGACGGCGGACGCGCAGCGGTCCGGCCCGCGTGACGTCGACTTCGGCGAGGGCGGCGCCTACGCGGCCCAGCACAAGGCCGTCGCGGCGTTCGTGATGGCCGAGGTCGCCGCGGCCGTCGCCGACGTCGAGTGGGAGCTCGTCTACCAGTCGCGTTCGGGTCCGCCCACGCAGCCCTGGCTCGAGCCCGACGTCAACGACGTCATCGCCGAACTGCCCGGCCGCGGCGCCGAGGCGGTCGTCATCGTGCCGCTCGGCTTCGTCAGCGACCACATGGAGGTGCTCTGGGACCTCGACACCGAGGCCATGGAGGCGGCCGAGGAGGCGGGCATCCGCGCCGTCCGCACCCCGACGCCCGGGATCGACCCCGCCTACGTGTCGGGTCTGATCGACCTCGTCGAGGAGCGTCTGAAGGGCACGCCCAAGTCGGAGCGCCCCCACCTGACGGACCTCGGCCCCTGGTACGACGTCTGCCGTCCGGGGTGCTGCGAGAACGTGCGCGCGGGTTTCAAGCCCGTGGCCGCCGGCATCCTCCCCTGACGATCGCCATCTGCTGCGCCGCCCGGAGCCTCGTGCCCGGGCGGCGCGGTCGTGTCCACGCCCCGACGCGGGACGAGCCCGTGTCCGGGCGGACGCGGCAGCGTCCCCGTCACGTCCGCCCGGGGCCGGACGCTTCTCAATAGGATTCCCGTATGCGCATTCACATCGGCACCGATCACGCCGGTCTCGAGTTCTCCACCCAGCTCCAGCACCACCTCGCCGGACAAGGCCACGACGTCGTGGACCACGGCCCGATCGAGTACGACCCGCTCGACGACTACCCCGCGTTCTGCATCCGCGCGGCGGAGGCGGTCGTCCGCGACCAGGCCGCGGGCGTCGAGGCGCTCGGCGTCGTGTTCGGCGGTTCCGGCAACGGCGAGCAGATCGCCGCGAACAAGGTCCTGGGCGTCCGTGCGGCGCTCGTGTGGAGCATCGCCACCGCCGAACTCGCCCGCGAGCACAACGACGCGAACGTCATCGCCATCGGCGCCCGCCAGCACACGTTCGACGAGGCCGTGTCGTTCATCGACCGGTTCCTCGCCACCCCGTTCTCGGGCGAGGAGCGTCACGCGCGCCGCATCGGCCAGCTCGCCGCCTACGAGCAGGACGGCAGCCTCCTGCCCGACCCGCGCGAGCAGGACGGCCCGGGCCGCCCCGACGTCCTCGACGCGAGCGACGCGTTCGACCCCGAGGCAGGCTGATGCCCGAAGGGCATTCCGTCCACCGCATCGCGCGCCAGTTCGACCGGAACATCGTGGGGCGTGTCGTCGCGGCATCCAGTCCCCAGGGACGCTTCGCCGAGGGTGCGGCCGTCCTCGACGGGCGCGAGGCGGTCGAGGTGCGCGCGGTCGCGAAGCAGATGTTCCTGCGCTTCGACGGCGACGTGTGGCTGCGGGTCCACCTCGGCATGTACGGGGCGTGGGACTTCGCCGGCGACGTCGTGGTCGACGCGACGATCGCGTCCTCCAACGGGCGCATGGGGCAGACCAACCAGCGCGGCACGGTGCTGGACGAGGAGATCCTGGATGCCGCCGGCGAGAACTCGCTGACCTCGATCGGCGCCCCGCGGCGCGCGCGCGTCCGCATGTCGGAGCAGACGACCGGCCTCGACGAGCAGGTCGAGTGGCCACCGCCGGTCGTCGGACAGGTCCGGCTCCGACTACTGACCGAGACGACCTGCGCGGACCTGCGCGGACCCACCGCCTGCGTGCTGCAGACCCCGGACGAGGTCGCCGCGACGATCGCCAAGCTCGGCCCCGACCCGCTCGTGGACGACGCGGCCGAGGGCGAGGAGCGGTTCACCGCCACCGTCCGGCGCAAGCCCACGCCCATCGGCCTCCTGCTGATGGACCAGGCGGTCGTGAGCGGCATCGGCAACGTGTACCGCGCGGAGCTGCTCTTCCGGGCCCGGCAGAACCCGCACACCCCGGGGCGCGACGTCCCGGAGGAGGTCGTCCGCGGGATCTGGCGCGACTGGGTCCGGCTGCTCGCGATCGGCGTCGAGACCGGCCAGATGATGACGATGGACGACCTCGATCCCGAGGCCTATCGCCGCGCGATGGCGCACCGGGACGACCGGCACTGGGTCTACCACCGCGCCGGCCTGCCGTGCCGCGTCTGCGGGACGACGGTGCTGATGGAGGAGGCCGCCGGGCGCAAGCTCTACTGGTGCCCGCGGTGCCAGGCGTGATCGGCGATCAGGCGGCCTTCGTCCGGGCGGTGCGCGTCGCCGGACCCGGGCGCGAGCTGCTGCCCACGCCGGAGCCCGTCGACGTCGTCCTCGCGGACGGTCGCATCGTCGACATCGCCCCGACCGGCAACCTCCGTCCGCGCGGCGGCGCCGTGGTCGAGGGCGCCGGCGCCTGGCTGGTGCCGGGCCTCTGGGACCACCACGTCCACGTCCTGCAGTGGGCCCTCGCGGCGGAGCGCGTCCCCCTCGGAGACGTCGCGACGGCGCACGACGCCGCGGTCATCATGGGGCTGGCCCCCGTGGTGGAGGGACGGCGCGTCGGCTCGGGCTTCCGCGACGGGCTCTGGCCCGACGTCCCGAGCCTGCAGATCCTGGATGCCGCCACCGGCGAGGTCCCGACCTACCTGATCAACGCCGACGTGCACAGTGTGTGGCTGAACTCGGCGGCGTTCCGCCGGGAGGGGTTCGCACCCGTGGCATCCGGTCTCCTGAAGGAGGAGGACGCCTTCGAGATCTCGCGGCGCCTCAACGCGGTGGACCCGGCGCACGCCGACGCCGCCGTGGCGCGGATGGCCCGGGCGGCGGCGTCCCGGGGCGTGGTCGGCATCGTGGACCTGGACATGACGTGGAACGACGAGCCGTGGCAGCGGCGGGTGGCCGGGGGCTTCGACACGCTGCGCGTGTCGTACGGGACGTACCCGCAGCACCTCGACCGGGCGATCGCGGAGGGGCTGCGGACGGGCGATCCCGTGCGAGGGAGCACCCACGGACTGGTGCGGGTCGGACCGCTGAAGGCCATCACCGACGGGTCGCTGGGCACGCGCACCGCGGCGTGCGGCCACCACTACCCCGGGGAGCCGGGCAACACGGGGCTGCTGACGATCGGGCCCGACGAGCTGCTCGACATGATGACGCGCGCCACGGCCGCCGGTCTCGAGTGCGCCATTCACGCGATCGGCGACGTCGCCAACGCGCACGCGCTCGACGCCTACGCCCGGACGGGCGCGACGGGCACCATCGAGCACGCGCAGCTCGTCAACCACACCGACATCCCGCGGTTCGCCCGTCTCGGCGTGGCCGCGAGCGTGCAGCCCGAGCATGCGCTGGACGACCGGGACATGACCGACACGATCTGGGCGGAGCAGTCCGCCCAGCCGTACCCGCTGCGCGCGCTGGCCGACAGCGGCGTGAACCTCCGGTTCGGATCCGACGCCCCGGTGGCGCCGCTGGACCCGTGGGCCGCGATGGCCTCGGCCGTCTACCGCACGCGGGACGGGCGGGACGCCTGGCAGCCGCACCAGCGCGTGGACATCGACACCGCCATCGCGGCATCCACGGCGGGCGGCTCGACAACGCCGGCCGAGATCGCCCCCGGCGCGGTGGCCGACCTGGTGATCGTCGGCGCCGATCCGCGCACCGCGGACGAGCGCGGGCTGCGGGCGATGCCGGTGCTGACGACGCTGCTGGCGGGCCGGGTCACGCACGGCGCCTGAGCAGCGATCCCACGAGGAGGCCCGGGAGACGCCAAGAGGGGGCGACGCCGACGCGTCGCCCCCTCTTGGTACGGGGATGCCGTGATCAGGCCGCGAGGTGTGCGAAGAGGAACCAGCGGTCCTTGTCGAGGCCGCGCTTGATCTCGATCGCGACGTCCTGGCTGGACATGTCGATCTCGTCGAGGCCCTCGATGGCGGTCTCGATGTCGATGAGGACGGCGTCAATGTCGGCGATGACCGCACGGATCATGACGTCGGACTGGGCGAAGCCGGCGGGCACCTCGGTCGCCTTGGCCTTGGCGGTGACCGTCGACAGACGCGAGTCGATGGGCAGGCCGAGGGCGACGATGCGCTCCGCGGCCAGGTCGGCCCACTCCTGCGCGTGGGCGACGACGGTGTCGAGGAGCTCGTGCACGCCGATGAAGTTCGAGCCGCGCACGTGCCAGTGGGCCTGCTTGCCGTTGACGACGAGGGCCTCGAGGCCGTGGACGACGGGGGAGAGGAACTGGGCGGTGCCGGCGGCCATCGTCGGGTCGACGGTGGTGGCGGCGGGGGTCTGGACGGTGCTCATGAGGTCTCCTGCAAAGTGGGCGTCTGTCGTGTTGGCTGCAACGCTACTCGGCTGAGATCATTCCGCAAGCAAGATGAGGCTGGGCTAAACCCCCGGTGGGAAGGGAATCCTCACCTTCCTCCGTCGGGGGTGCGCCGGTGCCGCCGCAGGGCCAGGCCGAGGGCCGTCAGCGCCGCGGCGACGAGGAGCAGCGCGGGAAGAGTCGCGAGGTCCGGGCCGGTGCGGGGCAGGGCGGTCGGGTCGGAAGCCGCCTCTCCCGGGGCGCTGCCCGTCAGACGTACCCACGGGACGACGTCGGCGCGGGAGCGCCGTGTGTCATTGGCGGCCGCGGCATCCATCCGCATGCCCACCTCGACACGGACGGATTCACCCGGATCGAGCAGCCGGCTGCGCCATTCGTCCCCTGCGCCGAGGGCGGTGCCGTCGACGACGAGGGCGAGGGATGCCGCCAGGGCGCTGCCCGCGGAACCGGTGTCGAGGCGCAGGGCGGCGACGGCGGGGTCGGGTCCGGCGTTGCGGATCCACAGGTCGACGGCGACGGTCCGCCCGGGGACGAACGCGCCGGCGTCGGAGAAGACGGGGAACACCGGGCCGCTCGTGTAGGTCGCGCCGTCGGTGCTCAGCTGCAGGGACGCGGTTGCGGGGGCGGGGTCGGCGCGCGGCGCGGAGGCGGCTGCGAGCCCGGCGGAAAAGGCGCGTGCGGGGTCGGCGGCTGCGGGGTCGGCGGGGGAGGCGCTCGCGGGGTCGGCGGGGGAGGCGCTCGCGGGGTCCGCGGGGGAGGCGGCGGCCGCGGGCGGCGGCGGTGCGGCGAGGAGGGGACCGGCGCCGAGCGCCACGGCGACCAGGGCGGACAGGGCGCGTCGACGTCCCCGCCCGCGGACGGCGTCGACGACGAGAAGGGCGACGCCGTACCCCACGATCGCGACCCCGGCCGCGACGATGAGCGTGCCGCGCTCCTGTCCGCCCAGGAGGACGCCCGGGTAGCCGAGCCACGGGACGGCGTAGACGACAATCCCCCGGATCTGCTCCGCCTGGACCGGGGGATCCTCTACGTCGTTCGCATCGCCGCGGGTGAGGAGGAGGCGGTCGCCGCCGGTGCTGCTGGTCGTACCGACGACCCGGTGCGTCACGACGGTCGGCTCGCCGGACCGCAGCTGGAAGGTGATGACGTCGCCGATGCGGATGTCGTCGACGGGGGTCTCGCGGACCGCGACGAGTGAGCCCGGCGGCATCCCGGGTCTCATACTGCCGGTGAGCACCGTGTACGTGTGGGCGCCCAGGAGGAACGGCAGGACGATCGTCAGCAGGGCGAACGCGGACAGGGCGAGCAGAAGGGTCCAGCCGGCGATGCTGCGCGCCCGCGCCCAGGCGCGGCGGGCGAGACGTCGGCGACCGCTCCGTCGGGTCGCGCCGTCCGCCGCGGACCGGAGCGGGACGGCGCCGCCGGGGGCGGTCCGCGGGGCGCTCATACGCACCGGACGCTTCCCACGACGGTGCCCACGACCCCGGTCAGGCCGATGGTCCGGGTGTCGCTCTCGGGTGAGCGCCATTCGCCCGTCCGCGCCACGACGGAGACGATCGGTGTCCCCGTCGACAGGAGGGTGCCCAGCAAGAGGGTCAGAAGCCCGCCGCGCACCTCGAAGGCCGTCCCCGTCGTCGTGCCGATCCGCTCGCGCGCGGCTCCGGACGTGCTGCCGACGAGGACGTCGTAGGAGGTCGCGTGGTCGACCGCCAGCCACGACACGTAGGCGTAGCTGACGCCGAGCAAACCGTCCGCACGGGTCTCGCAGCCGATCGCCGGCGCGGTCAGCCGGCCCGCCGAGAGCGCGGCGGTCGGGGTGGGGACGCTCGCGCGCCAGGCGGCGTCGGCGGAGGAGGGGATGCCGCCGAGCACGAGCGCGAGGACGGCGGCGAGCACCGGGGCGGCGGCGCGGGGGCGCGGGGAGGTGGGGCTCATGAGGTGACCTGGTCGGCGACGACGTGGATGGTGGGCACCAGCGCCCGCCCCTGCAGGTCGCTGGGGGCGGTGGGGGCGAGCGTCATGCGGAGGCACAGGTCCACGGTGTCGGTCGGCCCGTACCCGCCCGCCGGGGCATAGCCGGCGGACGGGAGGGCGGTGCCGCCGCACGCGCCGCGGTACAGCTGCGTGGTGACGTGGCCGGCGAAGCCGTCGCCGAAGGTGACGGTGGCCGAGACCTTCCACCGCAGGGTGGCACCGGCGCCGGTGCCGCTGACGCGCAGGAGCCCGGTGTCGCGGGTCTCGCCGGGGAAGATCGGGGTCCACGTCGGCGGCGTCCCGACCCAGGCCGTCGTGATGACGAGCGAGCCTGCCGTCACGGGGGTGACGGCGACGTCGACGCGGCGTTCCCACAGGCCGTGGGCGGCTGCGGTCCCCGTCGCGAGGACGAGGACCGCAGCCAGGGGTGCCGCCCACCGGAGGCGATGTCCGACGCCGCTGCCGCCGTCGGTGTCGCGGGCGGGCATGCGGGCGCGACCTCAGTCCGCGACCTGGGTCAGTGAGAAGACGAGGTTGCTGAGGTCGAGGGTGGTGTTCGCGCCGAGCTGGCCCGTGGTGGCCGGGTCGAAGGTGATGGTCACCTGCGCCGTGAGCTCCCCGTCGGTGTCCGGGGTGATGCGGTACGTGTCGTCGACGGCGGACCCGAGGCCGGTGACCGCGAGGTCCACGTCCACGTAGGGCGCGAGCGCTCCGCCCACGACGTCGGTCGAGCTGAGCGAGAGGTCGCCGGCGAGGGTGTCGCCCTCCAGGACGACCTCGAGCGGCTGCGTGAGCGTCAGGACGTCGCCGGGCACGATGCGCACGGCGGAGATGGTGGCCGGGTCGAGGGTGAGCAGGCCGCCGACGAGACCCTGCAGGGTCCAGACGCCCTCGGTGGTGTCGAGCAGGAGGTCGAGGTTGCCCGACTCGATCGGGCCGGCGGTGAGGGCGGTCTGGGTTGACCAGACGGCGAGGGTGCCGGTGCCGCCCAGCAGGAGGGCCGTTCCGGCGGCGATGGCGGCGATCGCCGTGCCCTTCGTGCGGCGCCGGGTCTGCGGGCGGGCCTCCGGGCGGTCGCGGCGGCGGGAGGGGGCGGGTGTCGGGGCGAGATCGACGGACATGGATGCTCCTGGGTGTGTGTGCTGCGGGATTCCTGCCCGGAATCTATGAGCGGGCTGAGGAAACGCGAGTACTGATCCAGTGGCATCCCGTAATCCACCCGTGCGGGCCGGTAGCTCCGGGCGTTCCCGGACGACTACCGAGGGGGTCGACGGGCGCCCGGCTTCGGTAGTGTCGGCGCATGCCGATCGCTCCGGACGCCTCCGTGCTCGCCCTGCCCGACGCCGTTCCGGTCGTCGACGCGTCGGCGTTCGTCGCCGCCGGGGCACGCATCATCGGGGCGGTCACCCTGCGGGAGGGGGCGAGCGTCTGGTACAACGCCGTGGTGCGCGGCGACAGCGCGTCCATCGAGCTCGGCGCGGGGAGCAACCTGCAGGACAACGTCGCCGTCCACGTCGACCAGGGGCTGCCGGTCGTCATCGGCGAGAACGTGTCGGTCGGGCACAACGCTGTCGTGCACGGGTGCACCATCGGCGACGGCTCGCTCATCGGCATGGGCAGCGTCGTCCTGTCGGGTGCGGAGATCGGACCCGGATGCCTCGTGGCCGGGGGTGCGGTCGTGCTCGAGGGGAGCGTCATCCCGGCAGGGTCGCTGGTGGCCGGCGTGCCCGCGAAGGTGCGGCGGGCCCTCACCGATGAGGAGCGCGAGAAGATCCTGCGGAACGCCGAGATCTACCGGGCCCATTCGGCGCGGCACGCGGGTGCCGTCGCCGTCGAGCCGGGTGTGCGTCTGGACCGTCCGATCGACTGACGCGTCCGCATTGTCAACGTCGGTGTCGCCGGAGCGATGCCGGTCCTACCGTCGAGTCATGCACATCGACTCTCTCGCGCCGCATGAGGTGTTCGTCTTCGGCTCCAACAGCGCCGGCGCCCACGGCGGGGGAGCGGCGAAGTTCGCCCTCGACCGCTTCGGCGCCGTCTGGGGGCAGGCGGAGGGGCTGCAGGGGCAGTCCTACGGCATCGACACGATGTCGGGTCTCGGCGTGTTCGAAGAGCAGGCAGGACGGTTCGTCGCGTTCGCCGCGGAGCACCCCGAGCTGCGGTTCCTGGTGACAGAGGTCGGCTGCGGGATCGCCGGATACCGGCCGGCTCAGGTCGCCGGATTCTTCGCCGGGGCGGGCGAGAACGTCGTCCTGCCGGCGTCGTTCGCGCAGGAGCTGTCCGACCGGGGCTGAGGGCGACCACGCGTCGACTCCCCGCCCGCCATACTGAGTGCCGTGACGGGATCGTGGGCGGTGGGCGAGACGCCTGAGGAGCGCGCGTCCCGCCGCGAGCAGGTCGGGCGGCTGAAGTTCACCCTGCAGCGGAACCCCGAGGACGCGGTGACCCGCAAGCTGCTCGTCGACGCGTATCGCGCCGGCGGGCATCCGGATCAGGCCGCCCGCTTCGCGATCGGCCTGGATGAGCCGCTCGACCCGGCGGAGGAGTGTGCATACATCGACATGCTCCGTGGGATCGGCGCTGACGAAGAGACCGCCCGTCGGCTGAGTTTTCTTCCCGCGGGGGTGGAGCTACCGCCGCGGATTCCCGCGGGGCTCGCCGCGGAGCGGCTGCCGGACCAGTGGCTCGACTGGGGCGGTCGTGTCCTGGCCGTGTGGTTCTGCTCCGTCGGGCTAGGGATCCTCACGATGTTCGTCACGTACGGCTTCACCGCATTCGGCTCTCCCGATGCGCGCGTGGTCGCCCTCCGGTGGACGTTCGCGACGGGGCTGGCGACCACGATCGCGCTCGCCGCGACGACGTTGTGGGCCACCGCGTCCCGGAGACGCGGACCCGCCATCGTCTGGGGGCTGATCACCGCGGCCGTCGCGTCCGGCACCCTCGCGGCGTTCGTGCGCTTCTGGGGGTGAGCGCCGATGCGGCCCTCGAGGCGGCCGCGGGCGTCGGCGACGCGGGAGCGGTGCACGACGGGGAATGTCGACGCGCGGCCGTGCCGGGTGGCCGAGAGACCTCCTATGACGACGGGTGGAGGGCGGTGCTCCCGTCGACGACCGTGGACGCGTGGCCGTACTTCGAGCGGCTGGCCCGGAAGGGACGTCTGGCCCTTGGCCCGGGAGGTGCTCACCGGCGGAAGAAGTGGAGGGGATGACGGGAATCGAACCCGCGTAATCAGTTTGGAAGACTGAGGCTCTACCATTGAGCTACATCCCCGTAGCGGCGGACCGCAACGGCATCCACTCTACTTCACGCGCGACGCTGTGATGAACGCGGGCCGTCAAGCGGGCACGGCGGCGGTCGCCCCGCCGTGATCTCACGGACTCGAGCCGCGCGCTCGCCGCCGACGGTCGAGCTCGTCCCGCGTCCGCGTCGAGGAGGACGTCGTCGGTCGCCAGCGTCCGAGGGGGTCCCACCAGGACGGACCGCGCACCTCCGGGACGCCGTGCCGCATCCGGATCGCCCAGCCGTTCACGTCGATCGTCCGGTGATGGTGCCAGCACAGCAGCACCCCGTTGCCGGTGTGCGTCGCCCCGCCGCGCGCATGGGGCGTTACGTGGTGGATCTCGCACCAGGCGGCCGGGACGTCGCAGCCCGGAATGACGCAGCCGCCGTCCCGCACCGTGATCGCCCTCCGCTGCGCGGGGGTGAACACGCGATCGGCGACCTCGATGCGCTCGACGCGACCGTTGCCCCCGACGAAGACCCGATGGATGCCGCCGGCGCACGCGATCTGCCGAGCCACCGCGAGCGGGACGACGGCGTCCGACCCGTCGATGTGCGCCACGCCCCGGTCCGACGCCAGATCCTCGGCCCGCACGGAGACCAGCAACGTCGGCGCGGCACCCCCGAGCGTCGGCAGCGCGCCGGATCTGGTCGCCGTCGTGACGATGGTCGCCAGGGCGTCATGCATCTTCTGCGTGCGAGTGCGCTGGTCCACCATGGAGACGTCGTCGCCGAACGCGTCCGCCCCTTCGCCGGACGGCCCCTCCGCGCCACCCCCGTCATCGGGGCGGAACGCCGACCCCTCGACGCGGGGATTGAGAATGCTGTCCGTCGCTCTCTGCAGCGCGCCGGCGACATCGGGCAGCAGCATCCCGCGGATGGGGACGAGCCCGTCGCGCGCCCGGCCGAGCGAAAGTCCCCGCTTCCGCTGGGCCAGGTCGTCGCGCGGCTCCGCACCGTCGGGGTCGAGCCAGACGGCCCAGACCTGCGCCTGCAGCCGGAGCTCGTCCGCGGTGGGGAGACCCCCGCCCGTCGGGCCGTCGCCGCTCGCCGAGGCGGCCAGCTCGACGTCCGCCGCCGCCAGCTGCTCGGCCCCGACGGCCGCACGGTCCAGCTCGCGGGCGACGGCCGCGACGGCGTCCGCACCGAGAACGCCCTCGGCGATGGCCGAGCGGAGCGCCGGATAGGCGGGCGGTAGCAGGTCGCCGCTCAGGGCTCCGTACCTCGGGCCGACGGCGCCGGCCGCCCGGACGATCTCCGCGGCGCGCGCTCCGGACAGCCGCGTCGCCCGCTGCACCAGGTCGCGGACGTTCCGCGCCCCCAACGCGGTCGTCATCCGGTCGGCCACGACGGCGGTCTGCGACCGTTCCTGCGCGACCGCCGCACCCTCGACCAGAAGAGCCTCGGCATGACGCAGAAGAGCGGCGGCGGCATCCATCACCTGCATCACCGACGCATCGTCCATCGCTCCCAACCCGTCCGGAGCGAGAGCCACGGGTACGACCGCGGACAGGCGCGCGACGATGTCGTGCAGGGTGTCCAGGATCTCGGTCATGCGAGCAGACTGCCACGAACCTCCGACATCGAAAGTAACGTTGATCGGGGAAAACCTGTGGAGGAGAGGTTCATCCACAGGTCCGAGACCGTCGTCCCGCGCGAAGAACTTCCGTGAGGTACTTCGAGCCGACTGTGGAGGAAAGGTCGTTCACAGCCCTCCGCATCGCGCGCGCGGGCGCCTGAGCCGGAGGGATGCCACGACCACATAACCCCGTCACCGCCTCTCCACCGCAGCGGCATCCGGACACCCCTCCACAATCCGCCCAGGGCGAACTCGGCGCGCACACCCCGATCGTCTAGACTTCACGAGGCCGTTTCGTCGATGCGCATCGCGCGTCGCCCCGGGGCGTAGCTCAGCTTGGTAGAGCGCCCGCTTTGGGAGCGGGAGGCCGCAGGTTCAAATCCTGTCGCCCCGACGTGACGGCCCCACAGACCACAGGCCTAGCCGGCCCCCGCGTGCGCGCGGGCCACAGGAGGAGAACGAACCGCATGGTCAACAGCACCGTCGAGCAGCTCAGCCCCACCCGGGTGAAGCTCCACATCACGGTCTCGCCGGAGGAGCTCAAGCCGAGCATCGCCCACGCCTACGAGCACATCGCCCGTGACGTCCAGATCCCCGGCTTCCGCAAGGGCAAGGTGCCCGCGCCGATCATCGACCAGCGCATGGGGCGCGGTGCCGTCATCGAGCACGCCGTCAACGAGGGCCTGGACGGGTTCTACCGTCAGGCCGTCGAGGCCCAGGAGCTCCGTGTCATCGGCCGCCCGAGCGCCGAGATCGTCGAGCTGCCCGAGCTCAAGGACTTCTCGGGCGACCTCGTCGTCGACGTCGAGGTGGACGTCCGCCCCGAGTTCGACCTCCCCGCCTACGACTCGATCACCGTGACCGTGGACGCGGTCGAGGTCGACGAGGCGGGCATCGACGCCGAGCTCGACCGCCTGCGCGCCCGCTTCGGCACGCTCGTGACCGTCGACCGTCCCGCCGCCACCGGCGACTTCGTGGAGCTCGACCTCGTCGCCACCATCGACGGCGCCGAGATCGACCGTGCCGAGGGCGTCTCGTACGAGGTCGGCTCCGGCGAGCTGCTCGAGGGCATCGACGAGGCCATCGACTCGCTCACCGCCGGTGAGGAGACCACCTTCCGCTCGAAGCTCGTCGGTGGCGACCACGCCGGCGAGGAGGCCGAGGTGGCCGTCAAGATCACCGCCGTCAAGGAGCGCGAGCTCCCCGAGGCCGACGACGACTTCGCGCAGATGGCGTCCGAGTTCGACACCATCGACGAGCTCCGCGCGTCGCTCTCGGAGCGCGTCTCGCAGCAGTCGGTGTTCACGCAGGGCTCCGCCGCGCGCGACAAGTTCATCGAGGCGCTGCTCGAGGCCGTCGAGATCCCCGTCCCGCCGCAGCTCATCGAGGACGAGGTGCACCAGCACCTCGAGGGCGAGAACCGTCTCGAGGACGACGAGCACCGCGCCGAGGTCACCGAGGCGAGCGAGAAGCAGTTCCGCACCCAGATGATCCTCGACAAGGTCGCCGAAGAGGCGAACGTCCAGGTCTCGCAGGACGAGCTGACCCAGTACCTCATCCAGTCGGCCGCGCAGTACAACATGGCGCCGCAGGACTTCGTCAACGCGCTGCAGCAGGGCAACCAGCTGCCGGCGCTCGTCGGTGAGGTCGCCCGCAACAAGGCCCTCGCGATCGCGCTCGGCAAGGTCACCGTCGTCGACACCGACGGCAAGCCCGTCGACCTGACCGGCTTCGTGGCCGTCGAGGGCGAGGAGCCCACCGACGCCGAGGACGAGACCTCCGAGGAGGCCACGGAGGAGGCCGCCGCCGAGGCCCCCGCCGCTGACGAGGCGCCCGCCGAGGAGCCCGCTGCCGAGGAGCCCGCCGCCGAGGAGGCCCCCAAGAAGGCCCCCGCCAAGAAGCGCGCCCCGGCCAAGAAGAAGACCGAGGACAAGGCCGCCGACAGCGAGTGACGCACCCCGCTGACAGCGACCACGACACGGCCGCCGACAGCGAGTGACGCACCCCGCTGAGAGCGACCGTCACACGGCCGCCGACAGCGACAGCACACGACGAGGGGGCGGATGCCACGGCATCCGCCCCCTTCGGCATCCCCGGGAGGAAGACATGGACGACTGGCAGCACAGGATCGACGCCGTCTGGGCCGACGAGACGATCGACCCGCTCGAGGTCGTCGCGCGGATCGACGCCTTGGCGGGGGAGCGGCCCGCGGACGACCCCGTCGCCCTGTTCGAGCGCGCCGGCGCCCGCGACTCCGCCGGGCTGGAGGCGGAGGCCGAGGAGCTGTACCGCCGCGCGCTGGCGCTCGGCCTCGACGACGAGCGTCGGACACGCGCCACCATCCAGCTCGCGAGCACGATCCGCAACCTCGGCAAGAGCGACGAGGCCCGACAGATGCTCCGAGCTGAATACGAGCGCGAGCCCCGCGGTCCGCTGCACGACGCCGCCGCGGCGTTCTACGCGCTGGCCCTGGTCTCGTCCGGGGAGCCCGAGCGGGCGGCATCCACCGCCCTCCAGGCGCTGGCCCCGCACCTTCCGCGCTATACCCGTTCCGTGACCGGATACGCGCGAGAAATCGCCGAACGACTCGACTGATCCGCCCGCGGCGAACACGGCGACCCCGCCCACAGCCCGCCGGTAGATTCGTTGCAGATCACCGGAAGAGGAGCACACATGCCCGAACCCCTTATGGCAACGAGCGTCTTCGACAGGCTGCTGAAGGACCGCATCATCTGGCTCGGTTCGGAGGTGCGCGACGAGAACGCCAACGAGATCTGCGCCAAGATCCTGCTGCTCGCCGCCGAGGATGCCGAGCGCGACATCTACCTGTACATCAACTCGCCCGGCGGCTCGATCACGGCCGGCATGGCGATCTACGACACGATGCAGTTCGTCCCGAACGACATCGTCACCGTCGGCATCGGCATGGCCGCATCGATGGGCCAGCTGCTGCTCACCAGCGGGACGAAGGGCAAGCGCTACATCACGCCCAACGCGCGCGTCCTTCTGCACCAGCCGCACGGCGGCTTCGGCGGCACCGCGAGCGACATCCAGACGCAGGCGCAGCTCATCCTCGACATGAAGAAGCGCCTCGCCGAGATCACCGCGTCGCAGACCGGCAAGAGCGTCGAGCAGATCAACGCCGACGGCGACCGCGACCGCTGGTTCTCCGCGCAGGAAGCGCTGGAGTACGGCTTCGTCGACCACATGCGCGAGCACGCCACCGACGTCACCGGCGGCGGCGGAACCGCAGCGGCCTGAGGCGAGAGGAAAAGGACACCCACATGAACATCCCCACCTTCGGCGGCGCCGCGGCGCACATGCCTTCGAGCCGCTACGTCCTTCCTCAGTTCGAGGAGCGCACCGCCTACGGCTACAAGCGCCAGGACCCGTACAACAAGCTGTTCGAGGACCGCGTCATCTTCCTCGGCGTCCAGGTCGACGACGCCTCGGCCGACGACGTGATGGCCCAGCTGCTCGTCCTCGAGTCGCAGGACCCCGACCGCGACATCATCATGTACATCAACTCGCCCGGCGGCTCGTTCACGGCCATGACGGCGATCTACGACACGATGCAGTACGTCTCGCCGCAGATCCAGACGGTCGTTCTCGGACAGGCCGCCTCGGCGGCATCCGTCCTGCTCGCCGCCGGCGCCCCCGGCAAGCGACTCGCCCTGCCGAACGCCCGCATCCTGATCCACCAGCCCGCCATGGGCGAGGCCGGTCACGGGCAGGCGTCCGACATCGAGATCCAGGCGCAGGAGATCCTCCGCATGCGCACCTGGCTCGAGGAGACGATGGCCCGCCACACCGGCCAGGACGTCGCCAAGGTCAACAAGGACATCGACCGCGACAAGATCCTCTCGGCCCAGGAGGCCATGGACTACGGCATCGTCGACCAGGTCCTCACGACGCGCAAGCGCACCCCGGCGGCCCTCACCGCCTGACGCACTCGCGCCGCCCGACGCCCCGCAGACCCGCCCGGTCTGCGGGGCGTCGTCGTGCGCGCCCCGTCCCCCCGACGCTGACTTGTCGCAGATGTACATCCCCCGCCCGCCCCGGCGTGCATTCGCGCCATGTCAGCGCCCCCGGAAGAGGGGAGGAGGGATGCCGACTTCGCCGACGGCGATCATGGACAGGGCGCGGCCGCAAATGCCCGCCGATGTCGCGGGCACGGGTTAGGCTCGGGTAACGCCGGTGACGGACCGGTGTCGAGGGTGAGGACCGGACATGGCACGCATCGGTGAGAGCGCCGACTTGTTCAAGTGCTCCTTCTGCGGCAAGAGCCAGAAGCAGGTGCAGCAGCTCATCGCCGGTCCCGGCGTCTACATCTGCGACGAGTGCGTCGAGCTGTGCAACGAGATCATCGAAGAGCGCATGGCCGAGTCGAGCTCCGGCGAGGTCGCCGAGTTCGACCTGCCGAAGCCGCGCGAGATCTTCTCGTTCCTCGAGGAGTACGTCGTCGGCCAGGAGCCCGCCAAGCGCGCTCTCGCGGTCGCCGTCTACAACCACTACAAGCGCGTGCGCTCGCACGGCACCCTGCAGTCCGCTGAGCAGCGCGCCGAAGAGATCGACATCGCCAAGAGCAACATCCTGCTCCTCGGTCCGACCGGCTGTGGCAAGACCTACCTCGCGCAGACGCTCGCGAAGCGGCTCAACGTGCCGTTCGCCGTCGCGGACGCCACCGCCCTCACCGAGGCCGGCTACGTCGGCGAGGACGTCGAGAACATCCTCCTCAAGCTGCTGCAGGCCGCCGACTTCGACGTCAAGCGCGCCGAGACCGGCATCATCTACATCGACGAGGTCGACAAGATCGCCCGCAAGGCCGAGAACCCGTCGATCACGCGCGACGTGTCCGGTGAGGGCGTCCAGCAGGCCTTGCTGAAGATCCTGGAGGGCACGGTCGCCTCGGTCCCGCCGCAGGGCGGACGCAAGCACCCGCACCAGGAGTTCATCCAGATCGACACGACGAACGTCCTGTTCATCGTCGCCGGGGCCTTCGCGGGCCTCGAGGAGATCATCTCGTCGCGCGTCGGCAAGCACGGCGTCGGCTTCGGCGCTCCGCTGCACAACAAGGGCGACGACCTCAACCTCTTCAGCGACGTCCTCCCCGAAGACCTCCACAAGTTCGGGCTCATCCCCGAGTTCATTGGTCGTCTGCCGGTCGTGGCATCCGTCTCGCCCCTCGACCAGGACGCGCTGATGGAGATCCTCACGGCGCCGCGCAACGCGCTCGTCAAGCAGTACCAGCGCATGTTCGAGATCGATGGCGTGCAGCTCGAGTTCGACGAGGACGCCCTCCGCGCGATCGCCGACCTCGCCGTCGCCCGCAAGACCGGCGCCCGCGGCCTGCGCGCGATCCTCGAGGACGTGCTCGGCCCCGTCATGTTCGACGTCCCGTCGGCCGATGACGTGGCGAAGGTCATCATCACGCGCGCCGCCGTCGAGGACCGCGCCGCGCCGACGATCGTGCTCGCGCAGAAGCGCCGCACCGCCTGACCCCCGTCGCCGCGCGCGACACAATGGGGGCATGCTCGCCGCCCTCTCCCTTCCCGCCTGCCTGGACACGAGCCCGGGGGGCCTGACCGTCCGCCGTGCCGACCCCGCGGATCTTCCCGCGATCGTGAGCCTGTTGGCCGACGACCCGATCAGCGCAGCGCGCGGAGACCGTGCGACGGCAGCGGACACCGACGCCTACCGCGCCGGCCTCGACGCGGTGCTGACCAGCCCGGAAAACGATCTCGTCGTGGTGATCGACGGTGACGAGGCCGTCGTCGGAACGCTGCAGCTGACGGTGATCCCCGGTATGGCGCGCCGCGGCGCCACCCGGCTCCTCGTCGAGGCGGTCCGCGTGTCCTCCGCCCGGCGCTCGGCCGGCATCGGCGGCGCCCTCATGACGTGGGTGGTGAACGTGGCCGCACCGGCGCTCGGCGTGGGTCTCGTGCAACTCACCTCCGATGCTGCGCGCGTCGACGCCCACCGCTTCTACACGCGGCTCGGCTTCGCCGACTCCCACGTCGGCTTCAAATACACGATCGGCTGACGGATAGGGCCCGATCGCCAGGGAGCGACCGGGCCCGCCGCCACACCTCAGCCCGTGAGGCCGCGACGCTCGAGGAGCGGCTGGATCTCGGCATCCCGGCCCCGGAAGTCGCGGTACGCCGCCAGCGGATCGGACGAGCCCCCCACGCCGAGCAGACGCTGACGGAACCGGTCGCCGTTCTCACGGACCAGTCCGCCGTTCTCGCCGAACCACTCGACGGTGTCCGCGTCGAGCACCTCGCTCCAGATGTACGAGTAGTAGCCCGCGCTGTACCCGCCCGAGAAGACATGCGCGAAGTACGTCGACGAGTACCGCGTCGGCACCGCCGGGTTGTCCAGTCCGATCTCGGCGAGGGCGGCCGCCTCGAAGGCGGCGACATCGATCTCCGCCGACGCCTCCTCGACCGACAGCGCGTGCCACGCCTGATCGATCCAGGATGCCGCCAGGTACTCGCTCGTCGCGAAGCCCTGGTTGAACGCCTCCGAGGCGTGCAGCCGCTCGACGACGTCGGCGGGCAGGGGCTCGTCGGTGTCAATGTGCCGGGCGTAGTTGGCCAGGATCTCGGGCCAGAAGATCCACATCTCGTTGACCTGACTGGGGAACTCGACGAAGTCGCGGTGCACGGCGGTTCCCGCGAAGTGCGGGTAGGTGACGGTCGCGAACAGCCCGTGCAGCGCGTGCCCGAACTCGTGGAACAGCGTCGTCACCTCGTCCAGCGTCAGCAGCGTCGGCTTGCCGCGCGCGGGCTTGGGCACGTTGAGGTTGTTCACCACGACGGGCGCCGTGCCCCGCAGACGCGACTGGGTGACGATGGAATTCATCCACGCGCCGCCCCGCTTCGTGTCGCGCGTGTAAAGGTCGAGGAGGAACAGGCCGAGCTCGGACCCGTCCTCGTTGTGCACCTCGAACACGCGCACCTCGGGGTGGTACCCCTGCAGGTCGTGGCGCTCGGAGATCCGGATGCCGTAGAGCCGCTCCGCCGCGAAGAAGACGCCGTCGCGCAGCACCCGCTCCGCCTCGAACCACGGCCGCAGCGCGGCACGGTCGAGGTCGTACTTCTCCGCCCGCACCTTCTCGGTGAGGAACGCCCAGTCGTGCGCGTCGACGGCGAAGGGGTCCTGCTCCGCGTCGACGATGCGCTGGAGGGCCTCCTGCTCCGCGCGGGCATTGGCCGCCGCGGGTACCGCGAGACGACGGAGGAGGTCCGTCGCGGCCTCGGGCGTCCCCGCCGTCTGATCGGCCAGCACCGCGGCGGCGTGCGAGGGATAGCCGAGGAGGGCCGCGCGCTCCGCCCGGAGCCGGACGATCTCACGCAGCACCTCGCGGTTGTCGAACGCGTTGCCGCGCGAGCCGCGGGAACGGGAGGCCTCGAGCAGTCGCCGACGGCTGTCCCTGTTCGTCAGCGAGGCGAGGTAGGGGTGGCCGGTGTAGAGGGTGAGGGTGACGACGTACTTGCCCTCCAGGCCGCGATCGGCGGCAGCCTGCGCCGCCGCGGAGAGCTCGCCCTCGCCCAGCCCGTCGAGCTCCGCGACGTCGTCGAAGACCACGGCGAGATCGTTCGTGTCGGCGAGGAGGTTCTTCTCGAACGTCGTGGTCAGGACCGAGAGGCGCTGATTCAGCCCGGTGAGCTGCTCCTTCTGCGCCTCGTCGAGGCCGGCGCCGGCGAGCGACATCTCGCGGTGGTGACGCTCCACGAGGTAGCGGCTCTCGGCATCCAGGTCCGTCTGCGCCAGCGTCGCGTGCACCGCGGAGATCCGCGCGAACAGCGCCGCGTCGAGCTGAATGGCGTCGCGGTGCGCGGCCATGAGCGGCGCGAGCTCCTCCTCGATCGCCTGGATCTCGGGCGTGCCGTCGGCGCCGGTCACGGTGTAGAACGTCCGTGCGACGCGATCGAGCAGCTCACCGCTCCGCTCCAGGGCGACCACCGTGTTCTCGAACGTGGCGGGCTCCGTCTGCGCGGTGATCGCGTCGATCTCGGCGCGCTGCTGTGCGAACGCCTCGTGGAAGGCGGGCAGGTAGTGCGCGGGCCGGATGCTGCCGTACGGCGGCAGACCGTAGGGGAGGGGCGTCGGAGCGAGGAGGGGGGAGGTCGAGGCTTCCGTCATCACCTCAGCCTATGCGCGACCCGCCCCGCGGACCGCGTTCCAAGCGCCTGTCACCGCCGACGACGCGCGCACGACGAGCCGGCCGCCCGCCCGTGACATCGGGCGACCCCCGACGACGCGCGCACGACGAGCCGGCCGTCCGCCCGTGACATCGGGGGACGGCCGGCTCGGTCGGCGACTCAGGCGAACTCGTCGTCGTCGTCGTAGCGCACGACGACCTCGCCCGAGGGGTCCTGCGTGACGATCACACCGGTGTCGAGCTCGGCGACGGGGCGCCCCTCGAGCCAGGTGAGCGTCCAGCGGGGAGCCGGGGCGCTCAGCCCGTCGGGCGTGAGCGCGTTCTCGACGGCGGCGATCTGCGCGTGCAGCGCCTCGGGAACGGCCTTCGGCGGCTGCTCACCGGCGGTCCAGCGGGTTCCGAGCTGCATCAGTCCTCCTGGGGTGCGAACACGATGTCGGTGACGGCGGCGGTGTCGGCGTCGACGAACGTCAGGGTCTCGATGCGACCCACGGCGCGCAGGTCGCCCTCGGCGAGACGGAGCGCCTCGACGCGGGGACCGGCGATCGTCAACGACGAGACGGGCGTCTTCTGCGAGGCCTTCGCCTCGGTCTTCGCGCGACGGATGCCGATGAGCGCCTCGCTCACGGCCGTGAGCACGGCGGGGTCGCCCTCGATGCCGAGGGGCTCGGGCCACGCGGCCGCGTGCACGGAGCCGGCCTCGAACCACGACCAGGTCTCCTCGGCCGCGAACGAGAGCACCGGCGCGAACAGGCGCACGAGCGTCGACAGCGCGGTCCGCAGCGCCAGCGCGGCCGAGGCCTGTCCGACGTCGGACCGGTCGTAGGCGCGCTCCTTGACCAGCTCGAGATAGTCGTCGCAGAACGTCCAGAAGAACGATTCGGTGATCTCCAGCGCCCGGGCGTGGTCGTAGGCCTCGAGCGCGGCCGTCGCGTCGGCGACGACGCGGTCGAGGGTCGCCAGCATCGACGCGTCCAGGGCGTGGGTCACCTCGGCGCCCTCGGGCACCGGGAACGACAGCACGAACTTCGCCGCGTTCAGCAGCTTGATCGCCAGTCGACGACCGATCTTGATCTGCGTCGGGTTCTGCGGGTCGAACGCGGCGTCGGTGCCGAGCCGGCTCGAGGCCGCCCAGTACCGCACCGCGTCGGAGCCGTGCTGCTTGAGGATGTCCGCGGGCGTGACGACGTTGCCCTTCGACTTCGACATCTTCTTGCGGTCGGGGTCGACGATGAAGCCGGAGATCGCGGCATCCGACCAGGGGCTGCGGTCGTCCTCGAGGGCGCTGCGCAGCATCGTCGAGAAGAGCCAGGTGCGGATGATGTCCTGCCCCTGCGGCCGCAGGTCGAACGGCGAGACGAGGTTCCACAGCTCCTCGTCGCGCTGCCAGCCGCCGGCCAGCTGCGGCGTGAGCGAGGAGGTCGCCCAGGTGTCGAGGATGTCGCGCTCGGCGTCGAATCCGCCCGGCACGCCGCGCTGGTCCTCCGTGTAGCCCGGGGGCACGTCGGTGGTGGGGTCGACGGGCAGCGTCGCGAGGTCGGGGGTGAGCACGCGGCCGTAGTCCCGCTCGCCGTCCTCGTCGAGGCCGTACCAGACCGGGATGGGCACGCCGAAGAAGCGCTGACGCGAGACCAGCCAGTCGCCGGTGAGACCGTTCGTCCAGTTCTCGAAGCGCACGCGCATGAAGTCCGGATGCCACGACATCTCGCGACCGAGGGCCACGAGGCGCTCGCGCAGGTCGGCGTCCCGCGCGCCGTTGCGGATGTACCACTGGCGCGTCGACACGATCTCGAGCGGGCGGTCGCCCTTCTCGAAGAACTTCACCGGGTGGGTGAAGGGCTTCGGCGCGCCCTCCATGTCGCCCGACTCCTGGAGCAGCTCGACGATGCGCTTCTTGGCGCTGAACACCGTCTTGCCCGCGAGCTCGGCGTACGCGCTCTTGGCGGCATCCGTCACGATCACGTCCGGGGCCTCGGCGACGATGCGGCCGTCCTTGCCGATGATCGTCCGGTTGGGGAGGTCGAGCTCGCGCCACCAGATGATGTCGGTCACGTCGCCGAAGGTGCAGATCATGGCGATGCCCGACCCCTTGTCCTTCTGCGCGAGCGGGTGCGCCAGCACCGGCACCTCGACGTCGAACAGCGGGGTGCGGACGGTGGTGCCGAACAGCGGCTGGTAGCGCTCGTCGTCGGGGTTGGCGACGAGGGCGACGCAGGCGGGCAGCAGCTCGGGACGGGTGGTCTCGATGAACACGTCGCCGGAGCCGTCGGTCTTGATGAAGCCCACGCGGTGGTACGCCGCGGGCTGGTCGCGGTCCTCGAGCTCCGCCTGCGCGATCGCGGAGCGGAAGTCGACGTCCCACAGCGTCGGCGCGAGCGCCTGGTAGGCCTCGCCGCGCTCGACGTTGCGCAGGAACGCGAGCTGGCTCGTCCGCATCGCATCGTCGGAGATGGTCCGGTAGGTCTGCGTCCAGTCCACGCTGAGCCCGAGGTCGCGCCAGAGCGCCTCGAACGCCTTCTCGTCCTCGACCGTCAGCTGCTCGCAGAGCTCGATGAAGTTGCGGCGGCTGATGGGCACCTGGTCGGCGGCCTTGCTGCTCTTGTTGTCGCCGCCTGCGAACGGGGGAGTGAAGTCGGGGTCGTAGGCCAGCGACGGGTCGCAGCGCACCCCGTAGTAGTTCTGCACGCGGCGTTCGGTCGGCAGGCCGTTGTCGTCCCAGCCCATCGGGTAGAAGACCGTCTTGCCGCGCATGCGCTCGAAGCGCACCTTGACGTCCGTGTGCGTGTAGCTGAACACGTGCCCGATGTGCAGGCTCCCGGATGCCGTGGGCGGCGGGGTGTCGATGGAGTACACCCCGGCCCGGCCGACCTCGGCGGCGCGCGCGCGGTCGAACACGTACGTCCCATCCGCGGTCCAGGCGGCATCCCACTTCTGCTCGAGTCCCTCGAGGGCCGGCTTGTCCGGGATCTGGGCCCCGTCGGGGCGGCGGTCGTCGGCCATGGTTACTCCTCGAGCGATATGGGCGGCACTGTGTGAGCGTGCCTGATGGTGGGTGCACCCAGCCTAGCGACTGCGGCGGGCGCCCCGTCTTTCTCCACCCCGTCCAGGAACGGCGTAGGGTGGGAGCCATCCCCCTTCATCGACTCCGAGGTCGTTCCATGCCGTCTGCGCCAACCCGTCGCCTGCTCGCCGCCACCGCCCTGGCCGCCGTCTCCGCCCTCGCGCTGTCCTCCTGCGCGGCGTCGGACTCCTCCGCGTCCGGCGACGGCGAGATCGTCTGGGCGATCGAGGGGGCCAACCTCTCCGCCGGGCACATGGACCCGCAGACGAGCCAGCTCGACGTGTCGAGCATGGTGCAGCGCGCCGTGCTCGACTCGCTGGTCTTCCAGGAGGCCGACGGCTCCTTCTCGCCGTGGCTCGCCGAGTCCTGGGACGTCGAGGACGACGGCGCGACCTACGTCTTCCGCCTGCGCGACGACGTCACCTTCCACGACGGCACGCCGTTCGACGCCGCCGCCGTCAAGGCGAACTTCGATCGCATCGCCGACCCCGAGACGGCCTCGGCCCAGGCCGCCAGCATGCTCGGGGGCGACGCGTACACCGGCACGGAGGTCGTCGACGACCACACCGTGCGGGTGACCTTCAGCCGGCCCTACGTGCCGTTCCTCCAGGCCGCGAGCACCTCGCTGCTGGGGTTCTGGTCGCCCGCCGTCCTCGAGTCCTCGGCGGACCAGCTCAAGGCCGGCGGCCCCGACGTCAACGTCGGCACCGGTCCGTTCGAGCTCACCTCGTACACGCCCGACCAGGAGATCGTGTACACCCGCAACGACGACTACACGTGGGGCCCGGACGGCGGCACCGCCCCGGCGTTCGAGACGCTTCGCGTCGAGATCCTGCCGGAGGCGTCCGTGCGCCTCGGGGTGATCTCCAGCGGCGAGGCCGACGTCGCCACCAACCTCCCGCCGAACCTCGTCAGCGAGGTGCCCGACGACGTGACCGTCGAGGCGCTCGAGTACCCGGGCCTGCCCTACTCGCTCTACCTCAACGAGAAGTACGGCGTCTTCGCCGACCAGCGGGTGCGCCAGGCGTTCTCGCGCGCGATCGACGTCGACACCGCCGTGCAGGAGATCTTCTTCGGTCAGTTCCCGCGCGCCTGGAGCATCCTCGGCGCGACGACCCCCGGCTACGACGCGAGCCTCGAGGACACCTGGGCGTTCGACCCGGATGCCGCGAACGCGCTGCTCGATGAGGCCGGATGGACCGGCCGCGACGCCGACGGGTTCCGCACGAAGGACGGCCAGCGCCTGACGGCGCGCTGGATCGCGTGGACGCCGGTGCCCGACGACCGCGCCGCCCTCGCGAACGCCATCCAGTCCGACCTCCGTGCGGTCGGCTTCGACCTGCAGCGCGAGGTGCTGGAGCCCGGCGCCTACAACGAGCAGTACGGACCGAAGACCTTCGACCTCACCGACTGGGGCTTCTCGGGCGTCGACCCCGACCTGCTCCGCAGCCACCTGCAGACCGACGGCTTCCAGAACGCGTCGCAGGTGAGCGATCCGGCCCTCGACGCGCTGCTCGACGAGGGCACCGCCACCACCGACACCGAGGCGCGCAACGAGGTGTACCGCGAGGTGCAGCAGTGGAACGCCGACCAGGTCGCGATCGTGCCGCTCTACAGCCCCGCTCTGATCAGCGCGGTCCGCTCCGACGTCACGGGCCTCACGTTCGACCTGTACGGGCGCCCGCTCTTCGCCACCGCCTCCGTCGGCTGACCCCGGACTCCGGATGCCACGCCCTCGCGGTTCCGCGCGCCGTCTGCTCGGGCGGCTCGGAGGGATCGCGGCATCCGTCGTCCTCGTCCTGTGGGGAGCGGCGACGCTCGCCTTCGTCGCGTTCCGCATCATCCCCGGCGACCCCGTCGAGGTGATGCTCGGGCCGCAGGCCCAGGTGAGCGACGCCGTCAAGGCGGGCATCCGCAGCGACCTCGGTCTGGACCGGCCGCTGCTCGAGCAGTACGGCGCGTTCCTCGGACAGCTCGTCCGCGGCGATCTCGGCGAGTCGTACCAGCTGCGCCTCCCGGTGGTCGAGGTCATCGGCCGGCAGCTCGGCTCCACGCTGCAGCTGACCGGCGCCGCCCTGGCCGTCGCGCTCGTCCTCGCTCTGGCATCCGTCCTCTTTGCCCGGGGCCGCACGGCCCGCACGGTGCTCGCCGGCGTCGAGCTGGTCGTGCTGTCGTCACCGGTGTTCTGGACGGGGCTCGTCCTGCTGTCGGTGTTCTCGTTCCAGCTCGGCTGGTTCCCCGTCTCGGGCGCGCGCGACCCCGCCGCGATCGTGCTGCCGGCCGTGACGCTCGCCCTCCCGGTCGCCGCCCTGCTCGCGCAGGTCCTCCGCGACGGGGTGGAGGCCGCCGAGCGGGAGCCCTTCCTGACGACCGTCCGGGCGCGCGGCGCCACGCCCCTGCGCGAGAGCGTGCACCACACACTGCGGCACGCGAGCGTCGGCGGCCTGACCCTCGCGGCCTACCTCGTCGGCTCGCTGCTGGGCGGGGCGGTGCTCGTCGAGACGGTCTTCGCCCGCCCGGGGATCGGACGCGTCACCCTCGCGGCGATCAGCGACCGCGACCTGCCGGTCATCACGGGCGTCATCCTGTTCAGCGCCCTCGTCTTCGTGGTGGTCAACACCGTGGTGGACCTCGTCGTCCCGGTCCTGGATCCGCGTCTGCGACGCGCGCCCTCGGCGGTCGACCGGCGTGCGGCGGTGCCGGCATGACCGCGCCGGGGCGCCCGCACCCAGGGGGCACCTCTATGCCGCCGCGACGCCGCCGGATCACCGGACGCGCCGTCGCCCTGTCGCTGGCCGGCGCCGTCCTGGCAGTCCTCGCCGTCGCCGCGATCGCCCCGGGGCTGCTCGCCACCCACGACCCGCTCCTCACGGACGTCCGCGGCGCCCTCCAGGCGCCGTCGTCCGCCCACTGGTTCGGCACGGACCAGAGCGGGCGTGACGTCTACTCCCGCGTGGTCCACGGTGCGGGCCGGTCGATCGGCATCGGCCTGCTGGCCACCGGGCTCGCTCTCGTCGTCGGGCTGATCGCCGGTTCCGCCTCGGCCGTGGCCCCGCGCCCCGTCGACGCCGCCGCGATGCGCGTGGTCGACGTCCTGCTGGCCTTCCCCGAGTTCCTCGTCGCGCTCCTCGTGGTCGCGGTCCTCGGTCCCGGACCGGCCAACGTCGCCGTCGCCGTGACGATCGCCGCCGTGCCCGTGTACATCCGCCTGGCCCGCGCGCAGACGCGCGCCCTGGCCGCGGCCGAGCACGTGGAGGCGGCGCGCATCATCGGCATCCCGGGTCCCCTCGTGCACCTGCGCCACGTCCTGCCGGGGGTGCTCGGCGCGGTGAGCGTGCTCGCAACGATCGGGATCGGCACGAGCATCCTCGCCGCCGCCGGTCTCAGCTTCCTCGGTCTCGGACCCACCGAGCCGACCCCCGAGTGGGGGCTGATGCTGTCCGCGGGACGCAACCTGCTGCTGCAGGCGCCCTGGGTCGCGCTGTTCCCGGGGCTGGCCATCACGGCGACCGTGGTGAGCGTGAGCGTCGTCGGGCGCGTCCTGCGCGCCCGGGCCGAGGAGCGCGGCGCATGAGCGACGTCAGGTCTCCCGCCGCCGCGGAGCGCCCGGACGGCGGCATCCGAGTGTCCGGTCTCCGCATCGACGGGCGGTCCGGGCCGCTGGTCCGCGGCGTCGACCTCGACGTGCGTCCCGGGGAGTGCGTCGCGATCGTGGGGGAGTCCGGCGCGGGCAAGTCGCTGACCGCGCGGGCGCTGCTCGGGCTGACGCCGCGCGGGCTGTCCACCCGCGCCGACGTGCTGGAGGTCGACGGGGTCGACGCCCGAGACCTCGGCGAGCCCGGATGGCGCCGGCTGCGCGGCGCGCGCATCGCCCTCGTCTCGCAGGACGCGCTCGTCTCCCTCGACCCGCTGCGCCGCGTCGGCGCCGAGGTGGCCGAGCCGGTGCGCATCCACGAGCCGTCCGTGCGCGGCACCGCCCTGAGGGAGCGCGTCCGGGCGACGCTCGCCCGGGTGGCGCTGCCCGACCCTGAGGTCCGCGCTCGCCAGTACCCGCACGAGCTGTCCGGCGGTCTGCGTCAGCGGGCCCTCATCGCCTCCGCGCTGGCCGCGCACCCCGCGGTGCTCGTCGCCGACGAGCCGACGACGGCCCTGGATGCCACCGTGCAGGTGCGCGTGCTCGACCTGCTCCGCCGCATCGCCGACGAGGGCGTGGCGGTCGTCTTCATCAGCCACGACCTCGGCGCCGTCAGCCGCGTCGCCGATCGCGTCGTCGTCATGCACGACGGACGCGTCATCGAGACGGGCGACACCGCCACGGTGCTCGCCGCACCGCGCGACCCGCAGACGCGCGCCCTCGTCGCGGCCGTCTCGCACGACCCGCTCGACCGCACGGCGCGCGGCGGACCCCCGTTGCTGGCGGCATCCGGTCTCTCGAAATCCTTCGGCGAGAGGGTCGCCGTCGACGACGTCTCCCTCACGCTGCACCGCGGCCGCACGCTCGCGGTCGTGGGGGAGTCCGGATCGGGGAAGACGACGCTCGCGCGAATGGTCGTCGGGGTGACCTCCCCGGACGCCGGGACGCTCCGCTTCGACGACGCGCCGTGGGACGCGGCCCGCGCCGCCGGCGCGGCCCGGCGGCGGGTGCAGCTGGTGCAGCAGAACCCGTGGGGCGCCCTCGATCCGCGCTGGACCGTCGGCCGCACCCTCGCCGAAGCGGTCGCGAGCGCCGGCGTGCCGCGGGCCGGTCGACGCGCCCGCGTGGCCGGACTCCTCGACGAGGTCGGCCTCGACGCCGGGTTCGCCGGACGGCGTCCCGCGCAGCTGTCCGGCGGGCAGCGTCAGCGGGTGGCCATCGCCCGCGCCCTCGCCGTCGCGCCGGACCTCCTCGTGCTCGACGAGCCCGTGTCCGCCCTGGATGCCTCCGTCCGCGCGCGCATCCTCGACCGGCTCCGCCGTCTGCAGGCCGACCGGGACCTCGCGATGCTCTTCGTCACGCACGACCTCGACGTCGTCGCGCAGATCGCGGACGACGTCCTCGTCATGCAGGACGGACGCGTCGTCGAGTCCGGTGCCGTCCGCTGCGTCTTCACCGAGCCGCGGCATCCGTTCACCCGGGAGCTGCTCGCCGCAGCCGGGATCGCGGCGCACCCCGGCGGCGCGGTGGAGGACCCCCGTGACACGGCGGCGCACCCCGGTGACACCGCGTAGACTGGAGCGATCAGCATCGATCCGGCCATCACCGGGGAGCTCTCGGAAGAAACGGGTCCTGGACCCGCGGTAGAACCGAGCGGGGCAGGCCCGTCACAGCCGCGGTGAGAGAGGCTCCCGGCATCCGGGGGCAAGGCGGGGTGGTACCGCGGTCCGAACGGATCGTCCCTGCAGGCGGACCCTGACCTGCGGAGTGACATGACCTACCCACGCCCCTCATCCTTCGGCCCGGCGGCGGACGCGGCATCCGTCGTCCCCAGCCCCCGCTTCCCCCGGATCGAGGACGACACCCTCGCCTTCTGGGCGGAGGACGACACCTTCCGCGCCTCGATCGCGAACCGCGAGGGCGCCGAGGAGTGGGTGTTCTACGACGGCCCGCCGTTCGCCAACGGCCTGCCGCACTACGGGCACCTGCTGACCGGCTACGCCAAGGACGTCTTCCCGCGCTTCCAGACCATGCGCGGCAAGAAGGTCGACCGCGTCTTCGGCTGGGACACCCACGGCCTCCCGGCAGAGCTCGAGGCCATGAAGCAGCTCGGGATCACCGAGAAGGACGAGATCGAGCGCATGGGCGTGGCGACCTTCAACGCCAAGGCCCGGGAGTCGGTGCTCGAGTACACGCGCGAGTGGCAGGACTACGTCACCCGCCAGGCCCGCTGGGTCGACTTCGAGCGCGGCTACAAGACACTCGACACGACCTACATGGAGAGCGTCCTGTGGGCGTTCAAGACCCTGCACGACAAGGGTCTCGCATACGAGGGCTACCGCGTCCTGCCGTACTGCTGGCGCGACGAGACCCCGCTCTCCACGCACGAGCTGCGCATGGACGACGACGTCTACAAGATGCGCCAGGACCCCTCGGTCACCGTCACCTTCCCGCTCGTCGGAGCGAAGGCCGAGGCGCTCGGCCTCACCGGCGTCCGTGCGCTCGCGTGGACGACGACACCGTGGACGCTGCCGACCAACCTCGCGCTGGCCGTGGGTCCCGGCATCCGGTACGCCGTCGTCGAGGGCGGCCCGCACGGCGCCGCCGACGTCCACCGCGCCCCCGACGGCACCCCCGACGAGGCCATCGAGGCGACCGCGCACCGCTACCTCCTCGCCGAGGACCTCCTGCCGAACTACGCGAAGGACCTCGGATACGAGACCCCGGATGCCGCCCGCCAGGCCGTCCAGACCACGATCCTGGGCTCCGAGCTGGAGGGCGTCTCGTACGACCGGCTCTTCGACTACTACGCCGAGGCGTCGGTGTGGGGGACGCAGGACGCCTGGAAGATCCTCGTCGACGACTACGTCACCGTCAGCGACGGTACGGGCATCGTGCACCAGGCCCCCGCGTACGGTGAGGACGACAAGCGCCTCGCCGACGCCGCCGGCCTGCCGACGATCATCTCCCTCGACGACGGCGGCCGCTTCCTGTCGGCCGTCACCGACGTGGCGGGGGAGCTGTGGCTGGATGCCAACCGCCCCCTCATCCGCCTGCTCAAGCAGGGTGGGCGTCTGCTGCGCGAGGCCTCCTACGAGCACTCCTACCCGCACTGCTGGCGCTGCCGGAACCCCCTCATCTACAAGGCCGTGTCGAGCTGGTTCGTGCGCGTGACCGACATCAAGGACGACCTGCTGGCGAACAACCAGCAGATCACCTGGGTGCCCGAGAACGTCAAGGAGGGCCAGTTCGGCAAGTGGCTCGAGGGCGCGCGCGACTGGTCGATCAGCCGCAACCGCTACTGGGGCTCGCCGATCCCGGTGTGGAAGAGCGATGACCCGAACCACCCGCGCGTGGACGTGTACGGCTCGCTCGCCGAGATGGAGGCCGACTTCGGCCGTCTGCCGCGAAACGCCGACGGCGAGGTCGACCTGCACCGCCCGTACATCGACGACCTCACGCGCCCCAACCCCGACGACCCGACGGGGCAGTCGACGATGCGCCGCATCGAGGACGTGCTCGACGTGTGGTTCGACTCGGGCTCGATGCCGTTCGCGCAGGTGCACTACCCGTTCGAGAACCACGACTGGTTCGACGAGCACGCCCCGGCCGACTTCATCGTCGAGTACATCGGGCAGACCCGCGGCTGGTTCTACGTCATGCACGTGCTCTCCACCGCGCTGTTCGACCGCCCCGCCTTCACGGGTGTCTCGTGCCACGGCATCGTCCTCGGCAACGACGGGCAGAAGATGTCGAAGTCGCTGCGCAACTACCCCGATGTGCGCGAGGTGTTCGACCGCGACGGCTCGGATGCCATGCGCTGGTTCCTCATGTCTTCGAGCGTTCTGCGGGGTGGGAACCTCGTCGTCACCGAGGAGGGCATCCGCGCGGGCGTCCGCGAGTTCCTGCTGCCGCTGTGGAACGCGTGGTACTTCTTCGCCACGTACGCCAACGCCTCGGGCGACGGCTACACCGCCGAGTGGCGCACCGACTCCGCGGACGTTCTCGACCGGTACATCCTCGCCCTCACCGGCGACCTCGTCCGGGACGTCGCCGCGGACCTCGAGGGCCTGGACTCCACGACCGCGGCCGAGCGCCTGCGCGACTTCGCCGAGGTGCTGACCAACTGGTACATCCGCCGTTCGCGCGACCGCTTCTGGGTGGGCGTGACCGACGACCCGTCCAGCCGCGAGGCCTTCGACACGCTCTACACGGTCCTCGAGACCCTCACCCGCGTCGCCGCGCCCCTGCTGCCGCTCGTCACCGAGCGCGTCTGGCAGGGCCTGACCGGCGGGCGCAGCGTCCACCTGGAGGACTGGCCGGATGCCGCGGCGTTCCCCGCGGCCGAAGACATCCGCACCGCGATGGACACCGTCCGGGAGGTCTCCAGCGTCGCCAACGCGCTGCGCAAGCGCGAGGGCAAGCGCGTGCGCCTGCCGCTCCCGCGTCTGACGGTGGTGACCCCGGATGCCGCCGGCCTGGCCCAGTTCGACGACATCCTCCGCGAGGAGCTCAACGTCAAGACCGTCGAGCAGGTCGCCCTGCAGGAGGGGACGGCGGGCGAGTACGGCATCACGCACCGCCTGTCCGTCAACGCCCGCGCCGCGGGCCCGCGCCTCGGCAAGCAGGTGCAGCAGGCGATCAAGGCCGCCCGGGAGGGCGACTGGAGCGAGATCGACGGCCGGGTGGTCGCCGGCGGCATCCCGCTGGAGCCCGCCGAGTACGACCTCGTCGTGGAGACCGCCGGACGCCCCGAGGGCGAGGCGCTGGCCGTCCTGTCCTCGGGCGGGTTCGTGCTGCTCGACACCGTCACCACGCCGGAGCTCGAGGCCGAAGGCCTGGCGCGCGACATGATCCGCGGCATCCAGGACACCCGCAAGGCTGCCGGGTTCGACGTGAGCGACCGGATCTTCCTGTCTCTGACGTTCGTCGAGGACGCCGACGCCCGCGCCGTCGCGCAGGCGTTCGACGTCGCCGGCGTCGCGTCGGAGACCCTCGCGGAGAGTGTCGTCCTCGCGGGACCGAGCGGACGCCTCGTCGAGCGCGGGGCCATCCTCGCCGCCGAGCACGAGACCGTCATCGCCGCGAAGACCTACGCGAACACCGGGGCCGTCACCGTGGCGGTCGCCCGCATCTCGACCGGAGGCACCGCATGAGCGACCGCACGAGAGCCGATGCCGTCTACAGCGCCCTCCTGGAGCGCCAGGGCGAGCAGTGGGTGCAGCCGCGCGTGGAGCGCACCCGCCGCGTCCTGGAGCTGCTCGACGACCCGCAGCGGACGTATCGCGTGGTCCACGTGACCGGGACGAACGGCAAGACCTCGACCAGCCGCATCATCGAGAGCCTCCTGCGGGCCCTCGGACTGCGCACGGGACTGTTCACCAGCCCCCATCTGGAGCGCTTCACCGAGCGCATCCTCATCGACGGGGAGCCCGTGGCGGATGCCGCTGTCGCCGACGCGTGGGACGAGATCCAGCCGTTCGTCGAGATGGTGGATGCCGAGCTGACCGCCGCCGGCGACGCGCCGCTGACGTTCTTCGAGCTGCTCACGGTGCTGGCCTTCGTGGCCTGCGCCGACGCGCCGATCGACGTGCTGGTCCTCGAGGTCGGCATGGGCGGGGCATGGGACTCCACGAACACCGCCGACGGCGACGTCGCGGTCTTCACCCCGATCGACCTCGACCACACCGACCGCCTGGGCTCGACGATCCGTGAGATCGCGACCGTCAAGGCCGGCATCATCAAGGACGGCGCCGCCGTCGTGTCGGCCGCGCAGGCGCCCGAGGCCGCCGCCGTGCTGCGCGAGGCCGCGGCCGCCCGCGGAGCCTCGATCGCCTTCGCGGGAGACGAGTTCGGCCTCGAGGTGCAGACGCTCGCCGTCGGCGGCCAGCTCATCTCGGTCCGGGGCGTGGCGGGGACCTATCCCGAGCTCTACCTGCCCCTGTACGGCGCGCACCAGGGCGCCAACGCGGCGCTCGCGGTCGCCGCCGTCGAGTCGCTCATCGGGGGCGGCTCGCAGCCGCTGAACGCGGACGTCGTCGCGGACGGCCTCGGCAACGCCACCTCGCCCGGACGCCTGCAGCTCGTCGGCACCGCCCCGACGGTCCTCGTCGACGCCGCGCACAACCCCCACGGCGCCCGCGCGCTCGTGGCCGCGCTCGACGAGGCGTTCGACATCGACGAGTGGGGCGCCGTCGTCGGCATCCTCGACGGCAAGGACGCGGTGGGCATCGTCGACGCCCTCGCGGGCGGTGTGGCGCGCGTGTTCGCCACCGCGCCCGACAGCGATCGCGCGACCGACCCCGACGCGGTGGCCGACATCGCCGAGGAGCGGGACCTGCCCGTCACCGTCCACCCGAGCCTGGAGGACGCCGCCGACGCCGCACGGGAGTGGGCGTCCGCCTCCGACCGCCGGGCCGTCGTCATCGCCGGGTCGGTCGTCCTCGCGGGCGAGGCGCTGCGGCTGTCGGAGCTGGAGGACTGGAAGGCGGGGTGGCAGGCGTGAGCCCGCGCGAGCCCCGCGCTCCGCGGGCACGCCGTCAGCGGGGCGCTCAGGAGTCGCTGGGCGCCGTCGTCCTCGGCTTCGAGTCCGTCATCGTCTTCCTCGGCGGTCTCGTGGTGTTCGGCCTGAGGGCGCTGCCCGCCGCGATCGAGCCGTGGTGGGGCATCGTCGGCGGCGCGCTGCTCGCCCTCGCGATGGTCGCCGTCTCGGGCCTGCTGCGCCACCGGTGGGCGATCGTCGTCGGCTGGGCGCTGCAGGTGGTGCTCGCCCTCGGCGCCTTCCTCGTCCCCGCGCTCCTGTTCGTCGCCCTCGTTTTCGGCGGCATGTGGGCGTATGCCACCATCAAGGGAGCGGCACTGGACCGGCAGAACGCCCGCCGTGCCGCCGACCCCGACCTCTCGAACGGAGAATGACCCATGGCCACCGAAGAGACCCTCGTCCTGGTGAAGCCCGACGGCGTCGCCCGCGGCCTGACCGGCGCGATCCTGGCCCGCATCGAGGCGAAGGGGTACGCCCTCGTCGACATCCGCCTCGTGGAGCCCGACCGCGAGCTCCTCGCCCAGCACTACGCCGAGCACGAGGGCAAGCCGTTCTACGAGCCGCTGCTGGACTTCATGCTCTCCGGCCCGTCCGTCGCGATCCGTCTGGCCGGCAACCGCGTCATCGAGGGCTTCCGCTCCCTCGCCGGCACGACCGACCCGACGACGGCGGCGCCCGGCACGATCCGCGGCGACTTCGGCCGCGACTGGGGTCTGAAGGTGCAGCAGAACCTCGTCCACGGCAGCGACAGCCCCGAGTCCGCCGCGCGCGAGCTCGGCATCTGGTTCGACTGAGCCCGGTCCGTACGACGGCCGTCGCCCCCAGGGGGCGGCGGCCGTCGTCGTTCCCGGCGGGGGTCTTCGTCGTCCCGGCGACGGCGGAGCGGGGAGGGTCAGGCGAAGGATGCCAGGACGTCGAGCCGCACCTGGGCGAGGACGGCGATGACGACGTAGCTGGCCAGCGCCATGAGCGGGACCCACGCCATCAGGCGATCCGCGATCTCGCGCCCGCGTTCCCCCACGGGGACGACGCCCGTGCGCAGGAGGTGCAGCGTCACGGCGTAGAAGGACGGGATGACGACCGACCAGGTCACCATGCACCACGGGCAGAGCGTCCCCAGCACGAAGATGCTCTGCGAGATCAGCCAGCAGACGAAGCCGAACGCGAACAGCATCCCGGCCCAGAAGGCCACCCAGAACCAGCGTGCGAAGCGGGCCCCGGCGAGCAGCGCGAACCCCACCACGACGGGGGCGATCCATGCCGCCAGGCCGATGATCGGGTTCGGGAAGCCGAAGACGCTGCCCTGCGCCGAGGTGAGGTTCGCCGAGCACTGCACGAGGATGTTGATGTCGCACGACGCCGACGCGGTCGGGTCCGCGAGCAGCGTGAAACGGTCCATCGTCAACGAGAACGCCGCGTACCACCCGATGATCCCGGCGATGATGAGCCAGACCGCGAGCACGGACGGACGACGGGGGGCGTTGTCGGTCATGGTCCGATTCTTCCACCGCCGCCCATGGGGGCGCTGTGTCCGCGCGGGCGGCCGCGACCGCGCCGTCGACGTGCCTTCCCGATCCGGGACCGGTCCGTGCGATACTGGAGTCTCGATGAGCCGCGGCCGCGCCGCAGGATCATCACCAGAAGACTTCGGGCGATGACCGCCCTCGCAGCACGAGCCACCGGGCCTGCTGCAGACCGAGTGAGTTCGCGGCCCCGCCGGGTGCGGCGCCGCACGAGATTTCGCCGGGCGACGCGCGGTGTCGCCGGCCGAGGAGTTTGCCAGAGATGGCCGATGCAACGGACGAACAGAACAGCACCGACGACACGACCGCGGTGACCGACGACACGCAGCTCGCCGACGCGCAGAGCGCGGAGGCCCAGAGCCCCGACGCCCCCGCGGCCGACGCGCAGGACGCGGAAGCGACCGACGCCGTCGACGCGGCCCCCGCCGCCGGCGCGCCCGCCGACGTCGTCGACGCCGAGGAGGAGGTCGCGGACGTGCAGGAGGCCGAGGAGGCCGCCGCGACCGACACCGCACCGCCCGCGGTGCTGGCCGACGACACCGTCGCGGAGACGACGCCGGCGGAGCCGCAGGACGCCCCCGCGGCCGCGGAGCCCGGGACCCCGGACGCCGACGCGGCCGCGACGCCGGCGGCATCCGGTCCCTCCGCCCCGGCGAAGCCGGAGCGCCCCACGGCCGTCTCGCTCGGCCTGCTGCCCGAGGTCTTCGTGTCGGCCGTGTCGACGCAGCTGCACTTCTACGCCCCCGAGCTCCCGCCGCTGCCCGCGCGGGACGAGGAGGAAGAGGACGACGACCGCGGCGAGGACCGCGCCGAGCGCGGCTCCGCCAACGCCCGCCGCCGCAACCGCCGCCGTGGCGGACAGAGCGCGACCGCCGACGAGCCCGAGGAGAACGAGGCCCCGCCCGCGCGCCAGCGCGCCGTCGAGCTCATCACCGAGCCGCAGCGCATCAAGGGCTCCACCCGCCTCGAGGCGAAGAAGCAGCGCCGTCGCGACGGTCGCGAGGCCGGCCGCCGCCGCCCCGTCGTCACCGAGGCCGAGTTCCTCGCCCGCCGCGAGGCCGTCGACCGCGTCATGGTCGTGCGCTCGAAGGCCGGACGCATCCAGATCGGCGTGCTCGAGGACAACGTCCTCGTCGAGCACTACGTCGCGCGCAACCAGGACGCCTCGCTCATCGGCAACGTCTACCTCGGTCGCGTGCAGAACGTGCTGCCGAGCATGGAGGCGGCCTTCGTCGACATCGGGCGCGGACGCAACGCCGTGCTGTACTCCGGCGAGGTCGACTGGGATGCCGTGGAGACCGGCAACCAGCCGCGTCGCATCGAGCTGGCGCTGAAGTCCGGCGACCGCGTGCTCGTCCAGGTGACCAAGGATCCCGTGGGGCACAAGGGCGCGCGTCTGACGAGCCAGATCTCGCTCCCCGGCCGCTACCTCGTGTACGTCCCGGGCGGCGCCATGAACGGCATCTCCCGCAAGCTCCCCGACACCGAGCGCGCCCGCCTGAAGAAGATCCTCAAGGAGGTCCTCCCGGAGTCGTCCGGCGTCATCGTGCGTACGGCCGCCGAGGGCGCGACCGAAGACCAGCTGACCCGCGACGTGCAGCGCCTCACCTCGCAGTGGGAGCACATCAGCTCGCAGGTGCAGAGCATCCAGGCCCCTGCGCTCCTGCACTCCGAGCCCGACCTGCTCGTCAAGATCGTCCGCGACGTCTTCAACGAGGACTTCACGCGCATGCTCATCCAGGGCGACGAGGCGCTCACCACCATCTCGAACTACCTCGCCAGCGTCGCCCCCGACCTGCTGGACCGCGTCGAGAAGTACGAGGGCGACCACGACCCGTTCGACGAGTTCCGCATCACCGAGCAGATCGAGAAGGCCCTCGACCGCAAGGTGTGGCTGCCCTCCGGCGGCTCGCTGGTCATCGACCGCACCGAGGCCATGACCGTCGTCGACGTCAACACCGGCAAGTTCGTCGGCTCGGGCGGCAACCTCGAGGAGACGGTCACCAAGAACAACCTCGAGGCCGCCGAGGAGATCGTCCGTCAGCTGCGTCTGCGCGACATCGGCGGCATCATCGTCGTCGACTTCATCGACATGGTGCTGGAGTCCAACCGCGACCTCGTGCTGCGCCGCCTCATCGAATGCCTGAGCCGCGACCGGACGAAGCACCAGGTCGCCGAGGTCACCTCGCTGGGTCTCGTGCAGATGACCCGCAAGAAGCTCGGCCTCGGTCTGCTCGAGACGTTCAGCGAGGCGTGCGAGGTGTGCGCCGGTCGCGGCGTCATCGTCCACCACGACCCGGTGGTCAAGCACCGCCCCGCCGGCGGCAACGGAAACGGCAACCGCAACGGAGACGGGTCGAACAACCGCCGCGGGCGCGGCGGCAACGGCAACGGGAACGGCGGTTCTGGGAACGGCAACGCGAACGGCGGCAACGGCACCAACGGCGCCGGCAACGGCGGGGGAGCGGCGGCGCCCGCCGGCGGCACGCACGTCATCACCGAGGGCGTGAAGTCCGCGCTCGCGCAGATCGCGGCATCCACGATCCACCCGACCGTCGACGACCCCGCCGTCGTCGAGGCGGCGGTCGTGGCGTCGGTCGAGGCCGTGATGGAGGCGGCGCCCGAGGCGCCCGTCCGCGAGAAGCGCCCGCGCAAGAAGCGCGAGCCCAAGACGCCGCGTACGGAGAAGGACCTGCTGCTCGAGTCCGTCCTGGAGGCGCTGCCCGAGCCGAAGGCTCCCGGTCAGGGCCGCTCGCGCCGCCGCGTGACGACCGCGGCCCTCACGGGCACCCCGGTCAACGCGCAGCCGTCCGACGAGTCCTGACGACCTCCGCGGTCCGGGTCCGCCGTCCCCGTCGGGGCGGCGGATCCGGCCGTCTCAGGAGCGTCCGCGTCGCTCCCGCGCCGTGATCCGCAATCCGGAGGCGCGCAGTCGGCGCACGAGCTCCTTGCCGCCGACGTGCTCCGCACCCGCGCGCACGAGATCGGCGTGCCGCTCGTCGGGCACGTCGTAGTGGTCGAGGTCGAAGGCCCGACGCGGGATCCCCGCGGCGGCGGCGAAGGCGTGCAGCTCGGCGAGATCGCTGTCGCTCACGAGGTGCGCCCACAGGCGACCGTGCGCGGGCCACTGCGGGTCGTCGATCAGGATCGCCATTCCGGAATCCTACGGTCGACACGCGGGTCGGATGCTTTTGCCGGATGCCGCCCGGTGAGCTAAACTCGACCCTTGGTGCGTCGCGTCCGCTTCTGATAGGAGCGAGACCCCCCGGGCTCCGCCCGCCGGATCGCACCGAGACTTGGGTCCGCAAGGGCCCTCCCAACGTCATCAGACAACCGGAGCTCCGCGCTCCCGAACGAAAACAGGTGTGAAGTGGTTTACGCAGTTGTGCGCGCCGGCGGCCGCCAGGAGAAGGTCCAGGTCGGCACCATCGTCGTGCTCGACCGCCAGAAGGCGAAGATCGGCGAGAGCATCCAGCTGCCCGCCGTCCTGTTCGTCGACGGCGACGCGGTCACGACCGACGCCGACAAGCTCGCGAAGGTCTCGGTCACGGCCGAGGTCCTCGGCGAGGAGCGCGGCCCCAAGATCGTGATCCAGAAGTTCAAGAACAAGACCGGCTACAAGAAGCGCCAGGGCCACCGCCAGGACCTCACGCGCGTCAAGATCACCGGCATCAAGTAAGAGCCAGGAGACGCAGAGATGGCACACAAAAAGGGCGCAAGCTCCACCCGTAACGGTCGTGACTCCAACGCACAGCGCCTCGGCGTGAAGCGCTTCGGCGGTCAGGTCGTCCTCGCCGGCGAGATCATCGTCCGCCAGCGCGGCACGCACTTCCACCCCGGCGCCAACGTCGGCCGCGGTGGCGACGACACCCTCTTCGCCCTCGCCCCCGGCGCGGTCGAGTTCGGCACCAAGGGCGGCCGCAAGGTCGTCAACATCGTCGCCGCAGCTGCGGAGTGATTCCCGCGCTTCGGCGCTCGAGGGGGTGGGCGCTGCCCACCCCCTCTTCGTTTTCCCGCGTCGGCTCCGCCGGCCCCATCCGGAAGGACCCGCCATGGTCACCTTCGTCGACCGCGTGACCCTGCACCTGCGTGCGGGAAAGGGCGGCAACGGCTGCGTCTCGGTGCGCCGTGAGAAGTTCAAGCCGCTGGCCGGTCCCGACGGGGGCAACGGCGGGAGCGGCGGCGACGTCGTCCTCGTCGCCGACCCGCAGACGACGACGCTGCTGTCGTACCACCACTCGCCGCACCGCGCGGCGGGCAACGGCGGGTTCGGCATGGGCGACCACCGTTCGGGCGCCCTGGGCGAGGACCTGGAGCTTCCCGTCCCGCTGGGCACCGTGGTCAAGGACGCCGACGGCACCGTGCTCGTCGACATGCTCACCCCGGGGATGCGCTTCGTCGCCGCTCCCGGCGGTCTCGGCGGCCTCGGGAACGCGGCGCTGGCCTCGCCCAAGCGGAAGGCGCCGGGCTTCGCGCTACTCGGCACCCCCGGCTACGAGGGCGACGTCGTCCTCGAGCTCAAGACCGTCGCGGACGTGGCCCTGGTGGGCTTCCCCTCCGCCGGCAAGTCGAGCCTGATCGCCGCGGTCTCGGCGGCGCGCCCGAAGATCGCCGACTACCCCTTCACGACCCTCCACCCGAACCTCGGCGTGGTCCAGGCGGGCGACGCGCGGTTCACGATCGCCGACGTCCCCGGGCTCATCGAGGGCGCGAGCGAGGGCAAGGGCCTGGGCCTGGAGTTCCTCCGTCACGTCGAGCGCTGCACGGCGCTCGTCCACGTGCTCGACTGCGCCACGCTCGACCCGGGCCGCGACCCGCTGAGCGACCTCGACGTCATCCTCGCCGAGCTCGCCGCCTACCCGGTCCCCGAGGGCCAGACCCCGCTCCTGGAGCGGCCGCAGATCGTCGCGCTGAACAAGGTGGACGTCCCCGAGGCGCACGAGCTGGCCGACTTCGTCCGGCCCGACCTCGAGGCCCGCGGGTTCCGCGTGTTCGAGATCTCCACCGTCAGCCGCGCCGGCCTGCGCGAGCTCACCTTCGCCCTCGGCGAGATCGTCGAGCAGCACCGCCTCGCGACCGTCGACCAGGCCCCGGCGGAGCGCGTCGTCATCCGCCCCCGCGGCTCCGAGAAGGACTTCACGATCAAGGTCGAGGGCGGCACCTACGGGGCCGTGTACCGGATCCTCGGCGACAAGCCGGTCAAGTGGGTGCAGCAGACCGACTTCCAGAACGAGGAGGCCGTCGGCTACCTCGCCGACCGTCTCGCGCGCCTCGGCGTCGAGGACGGCCTGTTCCGCGCGGGCGCGGTCGCCGGCGCCACGGTCGTCATCGGTCCCGGCGACGGCATCGTCTTCGACTGGGAGCCCACCCTCACCTCCGCGGCCGAGCTCATGACGGCCCCCCGCGGCACGGACCCGCGCCTCGTGCAGAACTCGCGCCGGACCTCCTCCGAGCGACGCGAGCAGTATCACGAGCGGATGGATGCCAAGGCCGACGCCCGCGCCGAGCTCGAGGCCGAACGCCGCGCGGCGCGGGCCGCGGGCATCTCGCCCGACGGCGACTCCTCGGCGCTCTCGTCCGAGGACGAGGAGCGGTGACCGCGACGACCCGCGCCGACATCCCGCGCTCCGCACGCGTCGTGGTGAAGGTCGGCTCGTCCTCGATCAGCGGCGACGGCGCGCACCGCATCGACACGATCGTCGCGGCGCTGTCGGACCTCGTCGCGACCGGGACGGAGGTCGTGCTGGTGTCGTCCGGCGCGATCGCCACGGCCCTCCCGCTGCTCGACCTGGGGGAGCGCCCCAACGACCTCGCGACCCAGCAGGCCGCGGCCGCAGTAGGCCAGAACGTCCTCATGTGGCGGTACCAGACGTCCCTCGACCGGTTCGGCCTCCTCGCCGGGCAGGTCCTCCTCACGGCCGGCGACCTCGAGAACGCGACCTCGCGGTCGAACGCGCGCCGCGCGATGGAGCGCCTGCTGGGCCTGGGCATCCTGCCGATCGTCAACGAGAACGACACCGTCGCGACGCACGAGATCCGCTTCGGCGACAACGACCGCCTCGCCGCGCTGGTCGCCCGCCTCATCGGCGCCGACGCGCTGGTGCTGCTCAGCGACATCGCCTGCCTGTACACGCGGCCGCCGAGCGAGCCCGGGGCGCAGCCCATCACACACGTGGCGTGGGGCGACGACCTCGAGGAGTTCGAGTTCGGTGCGGGCGTGGTCAACGGCGTGGGCACCGGCGGAGCGGCGACCAAGGCCTCCGCAGCCAAGCTCGCCTCCACGGCCGGCGTCGGCGTCCTCGTCACGAGCGCCGACCTGGTGGCATCCGCCCTCTCCGGAGACGACGTCGGCACCTGGTTCGCGCCGAATCCCGACCCGGTGACCCTCGCGACCGGCCCGGTGGGGGCCGTCGCCCCGGCGGTAGACTGAGCCGATGACCACGATCGCCGCCTCCGTCGAGGACCGCCTGCGTTTGGCGAAGGACGCCGCCCGCGAGATCGGGCTCCTGGATGCCGCCGCGAAGACGGCTCTGCTGACGGCGATCGCCGACGGGCTCGAGGCCGCCACCGACGACATCGTCACGGCGAACGCGGACGACCTGGAGCGCGGTCGCCGCGACGGCATCGGCGACGCCCTGCTCGACCGGCTGCGCCTGGACGCGGAGCGCGTCGCTTCGCTCGCGTCCGCCGTGCGCGCCGTCGCCGAGCTGCCGGACCCCGTCGGCCGCGTCCTCGACAGCCGCACCCTCCCGAACGGCCTCGCCCTCCAGAAGGTCGCCGTGCCGTTCGGCGTGGTGGGGTCCATCTACGAGGCGCGTCCCAACGTGACCGTCGACATCGCCGCCCTCGCGCTGCGCTCCGGCAACGCCGTGGTCCTCCGCGGCGGGTCGGCCGCCCAGAGCTCCAACGCGGCCCTCGTGGACGTCATGCGCGCCGCGCTGGAGACGCGGGGGGTCTCGCCCGAGGCCATCCAGACGGTCGACGACTTCGGCCGCGAGGGGGCGCGGGCCCTCATGAACGCGCGCGGCCTCGTCGACGTGCTCGTCCCGCGGGGCAGCGCCGGACTCATCGAGACGGTCGTGACCGAGTCGACGGTGCCGGTCATCGAGACCGGGGCCGGCGTCGTGCACATCTACCTCGACGCGACGGCCCGCGACGCCTGGGCCCGCGACATCGTCCTCAATGCCAAGACGCAGCGCCCGAGCGTGTGCAACGCGGTCGAGACCGTCCTGGTCCACCGCGCCGCCGCCGACCGTCTGGTCCCCGAGCTCGTCGCCGCGCTCTCCGACGCCGGCGTGCGCGTGCACGGCGACGAGACCGTCGCGGGCTTCGACGCGCGCGTCATCCCCGCGACCGAGGACGACTGGGCCGCCGAGTACCTCAGCCTCGATCTCGCCGTCCGCGTCGTGGACGACCTCGACGCCGCCCTCGACCACATCCGCCGCTACTCGACGCAGCACACCGAGTCGATCATCACCGAGGACGCGGCATCCGCCTCCCGCTTCCTCGCCGAGGTCGACTCCGCCGTGGTGCTCGTGAACGCCTCCACCCGTTTCACCGACGGCGGCGAGTTCGGCTTCGGCGCCGAGGTGGGCATCTCGACCCAGAAACTGCACGCCCGCGGCCCCATGGGCCTCGCCGAGCTGACGAGCACCAAGTGGCTCGGGCGCGGCGACGGGCAGATCCGCCCCTGACCGCCTAAAATGACTGTGGCTCACGCCGCAGACTTCCCGAACGGAGCACCGATGACTTTCGCCACGCTGACCGCCCTGGCCGCCGAAGGGGCCGAGCACCACGGCGGCAACGTCCAGGCCGAGACGTTCATCTTCGGCGTCATCGCCTTCGTGGCGTTCGTCGCGCTGAGCCTCGTGACCCTGTCGTACCGCAACGTCGCCAACCGTCACGCGAACAAGGCCGACGCCTGGACGCGCAAGAACGGCACGCCCACTCCCGAGGCGCACGGCCACTGAGGCCGACCATATGTCGGTGACGCGCGCCCCTCGCATCGGGGTCATGGGTGGGACGTTCGATCCCATCCATCATGGTCACCTGGTCGCCGCCAGCGAGGTCGCCCAGTCGTTCGACCTCGACGAGGTCGTCTTCGTCCCCACGGGCCGCCCGTGGCAGAAGGACCAGGTCACCTCGAGCGAGCACCGCTACCTCATGACGGTCATCGCGACCGCGGCGAACCCGCAGTTCACCGTGAGCCGCGTCGACATCGACCGCGAGGGCCCCACCTACACGATCGACACGCTGCGCGACCTGCAGCGCGAGCGCCCCGGCGCCGACCTGTTCTTCATCTCGGGCGCCGACGCGGTCGCGCAGATCCTCGGATGGCGCGACCACGAGGAGCTGTGGGAGCTGGCGCACTTCGTCGCCGTCTCCCGTCCCGGTCACGTCCTCTCGACGGAGGGGCTGCCGAGCGACGACGTCAGCCAGCTCGAGATCCCCGCGCTGTCGATCTCGTCCACCGACTGCCGCGCCCGCGTCCGTCGAGGCCACCCCGTGTGGTACCTCGTCCCGGACGGCGTCGTGCAGTACATCGCGAAGCACCACCTCTACCGGAGCAAGGCATGAGCACATCCGATTCCTCGACGCCCCCGCTGACGCGTCGCCAGTTGCGCGAGCTGCGCAACACCGGAGCGACGCCGGTCATCACCCCGGACATGACCCCGGCGGATGCCGCCCCCGCGGAGCCGTCCGCTCCCGACGAGACCGTCATCGACGCGGTCCCCACCGCCGAGGACGAGGGCGCCGCGCCCGCCTCGACGGACGCCGACTCCTCCGCCTCGACGGACGCCGACTCTCCCGCCTCGACGGACGCCGGCGCTGGCGCGGACGGGGACGGCGACGCCCTCGTGGAGGAGCCCGCCACCGATGATGCCGCTCCCGCCGCGGAGGGTGACACCGTCGCCGCGGACCGCGACGACGAGCCCACCACGACGCCGGCCGGCCCGTCGGCCCCGCTGGCCCGCGCGGCCGCCCCCGTCTCCTTCGCCCCGCCCATGACCGATGCCGGTCTCGACCTGGGTGTCGGCGGTCTCGACATGGGCGTCGGCGGCCTGACCCGTCGTCAGGTGCGGGCGCAGGAGAAGATCCGCACCGCGTCCATCCCGGTCATCACGCCCGACTTCGACCCGGCCCCCGCCACCGCGGTGCAGCCGGTCGTGGCCGAGCGCGCCGAGACGACGCCCGCCTCCGCGGCATCCGAGACCCCCGCCATCTTCAAGCCCGCCGTCCCCGACGACACCGATGAGACGCCGGTCGCCGCGGACGCCGAGGCCCCGCGCGTCGACGCCCCGGTCGCCGTGGTCAACCCGAGCCTCGGCTCCGAGCTGCTGGAGGGGGCGACGCCCGAGGTGTCGCTGCCGCCGTCCTTCGACCAGCTCATCGCGCGCAGCGCCTCCGCCACCGGGTCGATCTCCACCCCCAACGCGCTCATCCTCTCGCAGACCCCGACGGGCGCCCCGCTCGTGGCGCCGGTCACCGCGACCGGCGAGGTGCTCATCACGGGCACGTTCGACCTCCCCGAGGGACTCGGTTCCATCGGGCACGCCCCCGGGACGACCGACGGCCGCGACGCCGACGCCGTCCTCATCGACGGCGAGCTCCCGCCCGCCTCCTCGCCGACCCCCATCGCCGCCAGCGCGGCGATCAGCACCGTCAAGCAGCCGGGTGAGATCATCCGGCCGCCGGCGCCCGAGAAGGGCAGCCGACTGATGATCGGACTGATCATCACCACCGGAGCCCTGGCGATCGCCGTCGTCGGCGCGCTCGTGCTTGCTTTCACGACAGGAGTCTTCTGATGCCGGCTACCCAGAACGGCCGCGACATGATGCAGATCGCGGCAGCCGCCGCCGATGCGAAATCGGGGGAGGACCTCGTCGCGCTCGACGTCTCGGAGCCGCTGCCGCTCGTCGACATCTTCCTCCTCGTCACCGGCCGCAACGAGCGCAACGTCGCCGCGATCGCGGACGAGATCGAGGAGAGGCTGCTCGAGGCCGGCCACAAGCGCCTGCGCCGCGAGGGCCGGCAGGAGTCCCGCTGGGTCCTGCTGGACTTCGGCGACCTCGTCGTCCACGTCTTCCACGAGCAGGAGCGCGTCTACTACGGTCTCGAGCGGCTCTGGAAGGACTGCCCGGTCGTCCCGATCGACCTGCCGGCACCCACCACCGCCGACTGACCCGCAGGATCCCGGATGCCTCTCGACCTCGCGTCGAGGGGCATCGGCGTTTCCGGCGCCCTCCCCGGGCCGATGCGAGCCTCGCCCTGAGTTGGCGCAGATGTCCGCCGCAGGGCCCTCCCCGCGTACATTCACGCCAACTCACCGCCCCCGGGAAGCAGCCCCTCCGCTGAGTTGGCGCAGATGTACGCCGCAGGACCCTCCCCGCGTACATTCACGCCAACTCACCGGCCCGGGGAAGCAGCCTCCGCTGAGTTGGCGCAGATGTACGCCGCAGGGCCCTCCCCGCGTACATTCACGCCAACTCACCGCCCCGGGGAAGCAGCTCCTCCGCTGAGTTGGCGCAGATGTACGCCGCAGGGCCCTCCCCGCGTACATTCGTGCCAACTCACCGCCCCGGGAAGCAGCTCCTCCGCTGAGTTGGCGCAGATGTACACTGCAGGACCCTCCCCGCGTGCATTCACGCCAACTCACCGCCCCGGGGGTCAGCCGTAGCGCTCGCGATACCGTCGGGCGGCGGCAGGATGCAGCGGCACGGGCACCGTGTCGATGAGGCTCGCCGGGGTCAGGTACTGCACGCCGGCGGCATCCGGGGGCACGAGGGCACGCGCGTCGTCGATGAGGATGTCGACGAGCGCAGCGACCGCGTCGTCGTTCAAGGACGACCGCGCGAGCAGCAGGTTCGCGATGCCGATCGTCGCCACCGGCTCCTCCCCGCCGTAGACCCCCGCAGGGATGGCCGTGGCGATGTACGCCTCCGGGTACTGCTCGCGCAGCCGCGGGAGCACGGTCGTGGTGTCCAGCACTCGCAGGGCCGTCGTGCCGGACAGCGCGGCGATCTGCGGTGTCGGCACCCCGCCCGACCAGAAGAGGGCGTCGATCGCGCCTGTGCGCAGCTGCGTCGCCGCCTCGCCCAGCAGGCGCTCCACGACCACCGGGCCGTCGGGGACGGCGAGGAGTCCCGCGGCCGCCAGCACCCGACGCGCCGTCGCGGCGGCGCCCGATCCCGGCGCGCCCAGCGAGACGACGCGACCCGACAGGTCGCCGAGGGTCCGGATGCCGCTGTCGGCGCGAACCACGCACTGGAGGTAGTTCTGATACACCCTCCCCACGGCGACGAGGTCCGAGGTCGGGGAGCCGGCGGCGGAGTCCGCGAGCGACAACGCGAGCGCGATCCGGTCGGCGTCGAGGAGGGACAGGTTCTCGACGCTACCCTCCGTCACGAGCGGCCGCAGGCGGAGCCGACCGGACCGCTGCGCCGCCTCGGCGAGCAGGCGACCGAACTCCAGATAGCTTCCGCCGTCCTCGCCGCACCCGACGTCCAGGGTCGCGGGGGGCGCGACGTCGCAGCCGGCCAGGGCGAGAAGCCCCGTGCCCGCGAGCCCGGTCAGCACGGCGCGCCGCGTCAGCCCGGCGGACGGAGCGCTCACGCGGCATCCCATCGCAAGGAGGCCCGCAGACCGCCCTCGGGCGACCGGGCGAGCTCCAGCCGGCCGCCGGATGCCGTCATGAGCTGATCCACGATGGCCAGGCCAAGGCCCGTGCCCGTCCGCCCCTGGTGCCGGCCGGCGCGCCAGAAGCGGGTGCCCATGCGGGCGAGGTCGTCGTCGCGGAGGTCCGTGCCGGTGTCGTCGACGCGGATCACGGGACCCGGCTCGACGGTCACGCGCACCTGCGCGCCCGGCCCGGCGTACTGGAGGGCGTTGTCGACGAGGACGTCGACGATCTCGTCGAGGTCCGCGCGGGGGAGGGGCGGCGAGAGCACGGGGGCGGCGTCGGCGACGAGCGTCAGCCCGGCGGCGGCGAGCCGGTCGCGATGCCGGTCGGCGAGGTCGGCGGCCGACAACGGACCCGAGCGGCCCCGGTCGTCCTCCGCCGGTCCTCGCCGACGCGTGGAGACGCGGTGTTCGGCGTTCGCGAGCACCAGCATGCGGTCGACGGTGTGCTCGAGCCGGTCGAGGTCCTGCTCCACGGCCGCGACGTCGGCGGCATCCTCCGCGGACCGCGGGAGGGCGTCCACGCGCAGCCGGATGGCAGCGAGCGGGTTGCGCAGCTGGTGCGATGCGTCGGCGACGAACCCGCGCTGCTGCTCGAGCGCGTCCTCGACCTCGACCGCCATGCGTGAGAACGCCCGGCTCAGGCTCCGCAGTTCGGGCGGCCCGCTCGCCGGCACGCTCTCCAGCGGCCGGTGCGCGGCGACGGCGGCCACCGCGGCGTCGAGCGCCTTGACGGGGCGGAGCACCCATCGCGTCCAGAGGAGGGATGCCGCCATCAGCGCGACCAGCAGCAGACCGCCGACCGCGGCCACGAGCAGCCACCCGAGGGTGACGTCCGTCCGCGCTTCGCGCAGGTCGACCCGGAGCACGACGACGCCGCGGGGCAGGTCCCCGGCCGCGATGACCGGCACGGCCACATCGGCGGTGTCCCCGCCCCACGGCAGCACCGTCGGCAGCGACCACTGGGGGAGCGTTCGCGACGCGGCGGTCACCAGGGCGTCGACGCGGTCGTCGCGCACGAGGTCGCCGGCGCGGGCGGCCACGTCGCCGCGCTCGTCGAGGACGAGCACCGCCTCGCCGTACGTCCGCTCGAAGCGCTCGAGGTACGCCTGGAGAGCGGCCGTGTCGCCCTGCGCGAGAGCGGTCCGGGCGCGTTGGACGATCTGCTCGGCCGCGGCGGTCCGCTGCAACGCGAGCTGCGACGTCCGCGTCTGGGCGATCGCCTGCCCCACGGGGATGAGCACCGCGATCACGGCGATGAGCCCGAACACGAGCAGCGGCAGCAGCACGCGCCGCCTCACGAGTCGTCCTCGAGGCGGTAGCCGAAGCCGCGCACGGTCGTGATGCGGACGCCCGGCAGCTTCTGACGTACTTGCGCGAGATGCACGTCGAACGACCGCGACGACGCGGCGTAGGCGTCGCCCCACACCTCGTCGAGGACCTGCTGGCGGCTCACGATCTGTCCGCTCCGGCGCGCCAGGGCCACGAGCAGCCCGAACTCGGTCGGTGTCAGCGTGACGGCCTCGCCGGCGGAGACCACCGTCCGCGCGACGACGTCGACGGCGAGGTCGCCCACCACGATCCGCTCGGCCTGGTGCGGACGGGCGTACCGGCGGACGACCGCCCCCAGCCGCGCGAGCAGCTCGTGGAGCCGCACGGGCTTGACGAGATAGTCGTCCGCGCCGAGGCTCAGGGCGCGCACGGTGGAGCGCTCGTCGCCGCGGGCGGTCACGACGATCACCGGCACCTCGCTGACGGCCCTCAGCTGCGTGAGCGCGTCGAGGCCGTCCATGTCCTCCAGGCCGAGGTCGAGCAGCACGACGTCGGCGTCGCGGTGGCGCAGCAGCAGGTCGCTCCCGCGGGCGACGCGCGCGCAGGTGTGACCGGCGCGCGCGAGCACCGACGTCAGGGCGGCGGCGACCGACGCGTCGTCCTCGGCCACGAGCACACGCATGGCCCCATCGTAGGCACAGCGCCGCCGCACCCCCGGTCCGGACCACCTCGCCTGCATGTCGCACTTCGCGCAGCACACAGCACCCCAAGCTGCACAAAAGGGGACACGCCCCCTCCGGCCCGCCGGACACCTGACAGGCATGTCCCACTTCGTGCAGCACGCAGCACCCCAAGCTGCACAAAACGGGACACGGGCGCCTCCGCACCGCTGCAGCGCGCAATGTAAAGCGAACGTAAGGATTCCGCCCGCAGGGACCGGGATGCCGCGACGATGAGCGGACGTGTCCCACCGGTGTCGCTGTGCACGAGCTCGGCGACGCCATCGGTCCCCGAACGAACGGATTCCCATGTCGACGACGACGACGATCCCCACCAGCCTGCGGCGCTCCATATCGAACACGCTGAAAGGCTCCGCCGGCAATCTCGTGGAGTGGTACGACGTCTACGTCTACTCCGTGTTCGCCGTGTACTTCGAGTCGCAGTTCTTCGCCGCGGAGGACAAGAACTCCACCATCTACGTCTGGGCCATCTTCGCCGTGACGTTCCTCATGCGCCCGATCGGCTCCTGGTTCTTCGGACGCTTCGCCGACCGCCACGGACGCCGCCTGTCGCTCACCGTGTCGGTCTCGCTCATGGCGCTGTGCTCCCTCGTCATCGCGTTCGCGCCCACCGCCGAGACGATCGGCGTCGGCGCCGTCGTCATCCTCGTCCTCGCGCGTCTCGTGCAGGGCTTCGCCACCGGCGGCGAGTACGGCACGAGCGCGACGTACATGTCCGAGGCGGCGATGCCCGGCCGCCGCGGCTTCCTGTCGTCGTTCCACTACGTCACGCTCGTCGGCGGGCACGTGCTCGCGCAGACCACGCTGCTGATCATGGTGGTCACGCTCCCCGAGGAGGCCATCACCGCGTGGGGCTGGCGCGTCGCCTTCGCCATCGGCGGCATCGCGGCCGTGGCCGTGTTCTGGATGCGCCGCACGATGGACGAGTCGCTCGAGAAGCACGTCCTCGACGACACCAAGGCGGGCCGCTCGAAGGACTCCGGCTCGATGCGCGACCTGCTCGTGAACAACTGGCGTCCGCTGCTGCTGTGCTTCGCCGTCACCGCCGGCGGCACGGTCGCGTTCTACACGTACTCGGTCACGGGCCCGAACATCGTCAAGACCGCGTTCTCGGGCGGCGACGTCGTGGCCGGCACGATCATCAACCTCGTCGCCCTGACCGCGCTCATGCTCATGCAGCCGCTCGGAGGATGGCTGTCCGACAAGGTCGGGCGCAAGACGCTCCTGGTCTTCTTCGGCGTCGGGGGAGTGCTGTACACGTGGTTCCTCATCACGGTCCTGCCGCAGCAGACGAACGAGTTCGCGGCGTTCGCCATCCTCTTCGGCGGGTTCGTCATCCTCACCGGCTACACGTCGATCAACGCGCTCGTGAAGGCGCAGCTGTTCCCGACCCACGTCCGCGCCCTCGGCGTCGGGCTCGGCTACGCGCTGGCCAACTCCCTGTTCGGCGGCACGGCGCCCCTGCTCTACGCCGGCGCGCAGACGACCTCGCAGGTCCCGTTGTTCATCGTCTACGTGACGGCGATCATCGCGGCATCCCTGCTCGTGTACATCTTCTGCCTGCGCAACAAGGCACCGAACTGGCTAGACGACGAGGTCGCGATGCGCGAGGCGCAGGTTCCGGCCCGCGTCCCGGCGGCGCGCTGACCGCGTCCGGTCCTCGCGACCCCGGTATGGGGGGAGGGATGCCACGAGCCCTGGCATCCCTCCGGCGAGGACCGGCGCGGTGTCGTGCACACCGCCGGGGAAAGCGGAAGGCCCCCGCTCTCGCGGGGGCCTTCCGGTGAGGGTGGACCTGAGGGGACTCGAACCCCTGACCCCCTGCATGCCATGCAGGTGCGCTACCAGCTGCGCCACAGGCCCTCAGCTGCCCCTCGCGGGGCAACTCATTCAGCTTACAACACGGAAAGCGCGGGCGAAAAACCGGCGTAGCACGGGCGTGTCGCGTCGGCTCCCGGCTTGCCATCTCCCGCCGCCCGGGGGACCCTGGAATCACCCCATTATGTCCCACCCCCGCTCACGCGCCCGTCGTCCCGGCCTCCCCGCCCTCGGCGTCGCCGCGCTCCTGTCCCTCACCGTCGCCTGCGCTCCGACGCCGGAGGCGCCCGCGGCATCCCCTGCGCCGACGACCGCCGCCGCCGACCCGACCCCGACCCCGACCCCCTCGCCCACGCCCACGACCGCCCGGACCAGCGCCGAGGCCCGCGTCGACGCGATGGACCTGCGCGAGCGCGCAGCCTCGGTCGTCATGGGGCACGTCGCGACCACCGATCCCGCGACCGCCGGAACGTACGTCCGCGAGAACGCGCTGGGCGGGTTCCTGCTGATGGGGGCGAACATCGGCGCGGACGCCGCCGAGGTGCGGCGGCTGACCGGGGCCATGGTGACCGACCCCGCCTTCCCGCCGCTCGTCGCCGTCGACCAGGAGGGCGGCGACGTCTCCCGCCTGCGCTGGGACGACCTGCCGAGCGCACTCACCCTCAAGGACGCGAGCCCGGAGACCGTGCGCGACGCGTTCGCCGGGCGTGCCGCACTCGTGGCCGACGCCGGCGCGAACGCGAACTTCGGCCTCGTCGCCGATGTGACCGACGACCCCGGCATGTTCATCTACCGTCGCGCCCTGGGCACGACCCCGGAGGCCGCCGCCACCCGCATCGCCGCCGCGGTCGAGGGCGAGAAGGGCACCGTCGCGAGCACCCTGAAGCACTTCCCCGGACACGGCGCGGCACCGGGCGACTCGCACGAGGGGATCCCCGGCAGCGACATGTCGATCGAGCAGTGGCGGCAGACCCAGGCGCCCCCGTTCGTCGCGGGCGTCGACGCCGGCGCGGAGATGCTGATGTTCGGACACCTCCGCTACACCGCCGTCGACGACGCCCCGGCCTCGCTGTCCCCGGAATGGCACCGCATCGCGCGCGAGGAGCTCGGCTTCGACGGCGTCATCGTCAGCGACGACCTGGGCATGCTCGAGTCCTCGGGCGAGGCGGCGTACACCGACCCGGTGGACAACGCCGTGCAGGCCCTCGCCGCGGGCACCGACCTCGTGTTGACGGTGGTGGGGACGGATGCCACGACCGCTCCGCGCATCGTCGACGGCATCGTCGCGGCGGTCGAGGACGGGCGTCTTCCCGCGGACCGTCTCGACGACGCCGCGGCCCGGGTGGCCGCGCTGCGGCTGGACCTCGCGTCCGGCGCCGGCTGAGCGCGCAGGGTACGCCCGTCCACGCGCCGGGACGCGGGTCCGCCCTCGCCGCCGGCTCAGTCCTCGCGCGTCGCCGCGTCGACGACCGCACGGCGCAGCCGCTGGCCGCGGGCGCTGAGCTCGCGCTGGCGCGCGACGTATTCGGCCTTGCCCTCCGCCGTCTCGATCCGCACCGGAGCGTAACCCCACGCGGCGAGGTCGTACGGCGACGCCTCCATGTCGAGCGTGCGGATGTCGCGGGCCAGTTCGAACGCCTCGAGCAGAAGCGCACCGGGCACGAGGGGCCCGAGCTTGAGGACCCACTTGTAGAGGTCCATCCCGGCGTGCAGGCAGCCGGGCTGCTCCCGGGCCGCCTGTCCGTCCCGGGTCAGCGGCTCGCGGTTGCGCGGTGCCGCCTCGGGCGTGAAGAACCGGAACGCATCGAAGTGCGTGCACCGCAGGTCGTGCGCCTCGACCACCGCGTCGGTCCCGTCGCGCCCCAGCCGGAGCGGTACCGCGTGGCGCACCTCGTCGGCCCGGTACGCCATCGCCCACTCATGCAGCCCGAAGCACCCGAACTGGGCCGGCCGGTCCAGGGTCGCCCGCAGCAGGTTCACGGTGCCGCGGAACAGCGCGCCCTTCTCGGTGCGGAACGCCGCGGCATCCACTCTCACCCCCGACCCGTCGGCGCGGTACCAGCGCCACCCGGCGCGGTCGTCGGCGTCCTCGAGGACGACACCGATCCCCGGATGCCACCGCCGCAGGATCGCCGGCTTGTACGAGTAGTAGGTGAAGAGGAAGTCCTCGACCGGATGCCGCTCGGCCCGAGCCGCGCGTTCCCGATGCGCCGCCGTCAGGGCGTCGGCCCGTGCAGCGTGGTCTGCGGCCGTCGCCGACCACTCGTCGCGCGAGAGCACGACGGCAGCGGGGGCGGCGAGAGAGGGCACCGTCCGACGATACGTCAGTCGTCGACCGGCTCGATGAGCGCGGCGGAGTCGTTGCGGACGTTGCCCACCGCCGACGACACGACGTGGTCGTCGAGCGTCTCGGCGATGTCGGGGGCGGCGTCGATCGCCGCGTCGAGGATGTCGCCGACGTTCTCGGTCGTCGGGTCGAGCCAGGCGTCCGCGAAGTCGGGGTCCATGAACAGCGGCATGCGGTCGTGGATGGACCCGAGCCGGCCGATGGAGTCCCGCGTGAGGATCGTGCAACTGAGGACCCAGCGGGCGGGGTCGTCGTCCGCGCGGGCCGGGTCCTTCCACCACTCGTACAGTCCCGCGAAGAAGAGCGGCGAGCCGTCGGCGGGGTGGATGTAGTGGGGCGTCTTGACTCCGTCGACGGTCTTCCACTCGTAGTAGCCCGAGGCGGGGATGACCGCGCGGCGCTTGATGAGCGCGTTGCGGAACATCGGCTTGTCCTCGATCTCCTCGGAGCGGGCGTTGAAGGCCCGCGCGCCGATCTTGACGTCCTTCGCCCAGCCGGGCACGAGACCCCAACGGGCGACCTCGAGGCGGCGCGTCGGCGGCTCGGTCTTCACCGAGTCCAGGACGATCGCGACCGGGGAGGTCGGTGCGATGTTGTACGAGGGCGGGGGGAGCTCATCGGCCTCGACGTCGACGCGCAGCACGCCCACGAGCTCGGACCCGACGTTGGCCACCACGAATCGACCGCACATGCCTCCACCGTACGCGCAGGCTCCGACATCGCGGCGCGGGCAGCGGCGTCGACGCCGCCGGTCAGGCGTCGCTGCGGATGACCCCGACGCCCTCGAGGCGCTCCAGCAGGCCGGCGCCGTCGGACTCGCTCACCCACGGGACCTCCGCGGCCGAATGGTCGTCGACGACCGTGCGACCACCGGCCAGCACCGCCTCGGCGGGAGAGAGGCGCCGGATGGCGACGGCCGTGACGTTCGACGGGTGCTCGATCGCGAACCCGGTGTAGATGGCGTCGTCGTGCTGCCCGTCGTCGCCGACGAGGAGCCACTTCACGTCGGGGAACTCGGCGGCCAGACGGCGGAGGTTGACCTCCTTGTGGTCCCGTCCACTGCGGAACCACCGGTCGTGCGTGGGGCCCCAGTCCGTCAGCAGCAGCGACCCCGAGGGGAAGAGGTGACGCCGGAGGAAGCGCATGAGCGTCGGCGCGACGTTCCACGCGCCGGTGGAGAGGTAGATGACGGGCGTGCCCGGCTGCTCGCGCGACAGACGCTCGAGCAGGACCGCCATTCCGGGGACCGGCTGCCGGGCGTGCTCGTCGACGACGAACGAGTTCCACGCCGCCAGGAGCGGGCGGGGGAGCGCGGTCACCATGACGGTGTCGTCCACGTCGCTCACGACGCCGAACTTCACGTCGGAGCCGACGACGAAGACGCGGGTCTCGCTGGGCTCGCTGCCCTCGACGGTCATCGTGACGGTCTGCCAGCCCGGGGCGAGGGATGCCGGGAGCTTGGCGTCGATCACGCCGCCGCGGTCGGCGACGACCTCGTGCGACACGCCCTCGATGGTGACGCGGACCTGCGCGTAGCCGACGGGCACCGCCGCGAAGCTGCGCCAGCCGCGCAGGCTCGCGAACTCACCGGTGGAGGTGCGCTTGATCGGCGGGGCGATGAGCACGCGACCGAGGACGCGCACCCACTGCTCGGTCCCGTAGCCGGGGAAGCCGGTGACGGACGGGCGCAGACCGCGGGCACGCGCGCGACGTTCGCGCCAGGCGTGGAAGCGGTACTCGAGGCGGGCGAACCACAGCACTTTTTTGCGGGGCGAACGAGGCATCGGCCTCAGTCTTTCACGTCGCCGGTGCCCGCTCCGATCGTTTCCTTCTCGTCGGCCAGATGACGTCGCTCGACGCGCTCCAGCACCTTCTTGCCGATGAAGATCACCACGAGGAAAAGGACGATGGCGCCCACGAACCAGTAGCCCGCAGAGTGGATGCTGTCGCTCAGCTCGCGATACGTCCCGGCGGCGGTCGCCGCGACCGAGATGTAGAGCGACGTCCAGACGACGCAGGCCGGCGTCGTCCACGCGAGGAAGCGCCGGTAGCTGTAGCCGCTCATCCCGACGGTGAGGGGGACGAGGGAGTGGAGCACGGGCAGGAAGCGCGACAGGAAGATGGCGGGCCCGCCGCGACGGGTCAGGTATTTCTCCGCCCGCACCCAGTTGCGCTCGCCCAGGCGGCGTCCGAGTCGCGAGGCGCGGATGCGCGGACCGAACCAGCGCCCGAGCCAGAAGCCGAGACTCTCGCCGATCAGCGCGCCGACCACGACGGCGGCGCCCAGGACGACGGCCTCGAGGGGCGAGGCGACGGCCGTGCCGGCGACGATGACGATGGTGTCGCCCGGGACGACGAGCCCGACGAGGACGCTCGTCTCGAGCATGATCGCCACACCGGCGAGAAGAGTGCGCACCACGGGGTCGACGTTCTGGACGACGTCGAGGAGCCACGTGAGGATCTCGTTCACCTCCGTCAGCCTATGGCGCGCAGCTAGCCCTAGCCTGGGAGCGTGCCGCGTCCTGTCTCCACGATCGCCCTGCCGGCGTGGATCGACCCGGAGGACGTCTTCGTCCACCTGTTCGCCGACGCCGCGCACGCGTTCTGGCTCGACGCCGGCCCGGGGAGCGCGACCGGGTTCTCCTGGATGGGCACGGGCGCGCCGGACCCGTCGTCCGCGCCGCTGACCCGGGATGCCGCCTCCCCGAGCCCCGTCCCGACCTCCGGCCGCTTCACGGGCGGCTGGGTGGGGTGGATCCCCTATGACGAAGGCCCGTCCGGGGCGCAGTGGCTGCGGGTGGACACCTGGCTCGCCTTCGACCACGGCAGCCGGCGCGTCTGGGCGTCGTCCGTCGACGGAGACGACGCGGCCGCGGACCTCGCCGCGCGCGCCGCCGCCGCGCCGACGGCCGTCGCACCGCCGCAGGCGGCGGCATCCGGAACCGCCCTCTCCCGGCACACGCCCGAGGAGTACGCCGACCTCATCGCCGCGTGCCGTTCGCACATCCGCGAGGGCGACGCGTATCAGCTGTGCCTGACGACACGGTTCACCGTCCCGGGTGGCGCCGACCCCGCCGCCGTGTTCCGCCGGCTGCGGGCGGCCGCACCGTCCCACCACGGCGGCTACGTCCGCCTCGGCGGAACGGCGCTGGCGAGCGCGTCGCCCGAGCGCTTCCTCGACGTGCGGGACGGGCGCGTGCACACGCACCCCATCAAGGGAACGCGCCGCCGCGACCCCGATCCGGAGAGGGATGCCGCCCTCGCTCATGACCTGCGCGCGGACGAGAAGGAGCGCGCCGAGAACGTCATGATCGTCGACCTCATGCGCAACGACCTGTCGCGGGTCTGCGTGCCGGGGTCGGTCACCGTGGACCGGCTGCTGGAGGTCGAGACGTATCCGACCGTCCACCAGCTGGTGAGCGAGATATCCGGACGGCTGCGTCCGGGGACGACGATCGGCGACCTGCTGACGGCCACGTTCCCGGCCGGCAGCATGACCGGCGCCCCGAAGGAGTCCGCGATGTCGATCCTCGCCCGACTGGAGGGGGCGCCGCGCGGCGTGTACGCGGGGGCGTTCGGCTGGATCGGCGACGACGGCGCCGCGGATCTGGCGATGGTCATCCGCAGCGTCGTGACGACTCCGGATGCCGCCCACGTGGGCGCCGGGGGAGGGATCACGTGGCGCTCGGTCGCGGCCTCCGAGGTGGCCGAGGTGGGCATCAAGGCCCGTGCGCCGCTGGCCGCGCTGGGTGCCGCCGTCCCGCCCGGGTGGTGACCTGAGGGTCCGCTAACCTGGAAGACGGCCCTCCGGGGTCTCCCGACTTACACGATTGGCTTCTCCGTGTCCCAGAACAGCACGACCGCGACCGCGTCCGAGGGCGGCTTCGACCCCCACGAGATCCAGGCGAAGTGGCAGCGCGCGTGGGCCGACAAGGACCCCTTCCGCGCCGGCGGCGACGATGACACCCGCCCCCGCAAGTACGTGCTCGCGATGTTCCCGTACCCGTCCGGCGACCTCCACATGGGCCACGCCGAGAACTACCTCTACTCCGACATCGTGGCGCGCTTCTGGCGCCACCGCGGCTACAACGTCCTCAACCCGATCGGCTGGGACTCGTTCGGCCTCCCCGCCGAGAACGCCGCCATCAAACGCGGCGCCGACCCGGTGCAGTGGACCTACGCCAACATCGACCAGCAGAAGGCGAGCCTCAAGGACTACGGCGTCTCCTTCGACTGGAGCCGCGTGCTGCACACCAGCGACCCGGAGTACTACCGCTGGAATCAGTGGCTGTTCCAGAAGCTGTACGAGAAGGGCCTCGCGTACCGCAAGGACGCGCTCGTCAACTGGGACCCGGTGGACCAGACGGTCCTGGCCAACGAGCAGGTCCTGCCCGACGGCACGAGCGAGCGCAGCGGCGCCGTGGTCGTCAAGAAGAAGCTGACCCAGTGGTTCCTGCGGATCACCGACTACGCCGACCGCCTGCTCGACGACCTGAACCAGCTGGAGGGGTTCTGGCCGTCGAAGGTCATCCAGATGCAGCGCAACTGGATCGGCCGCTCCGTCGGCGCCGACATCACCTTCGAGATCGAGGGCCGCGACGAGAAGATCACGGTCTTCTCCACCCGTCCCGACACCCTCCACGGCGCGACGTTCTTCGTCGTGGCGCCGGAGTCCGACCTGGCCGCCGAGCTGGCGGCATCCGCGGATCAGGGCGTGCGGGAGAGCTTTGAGGCGTACCTCACGCAGGTGCAGCGCGCCACGGACATCGAGCGCCAGGCGACCGACCGCCCCAAGACGGGCGTGTTCCTCGGGCACTACGCGATCAACCCCGTGAACAGCGAGAAGCTGCCGATCTGGGCCGCGGACTACGTGCTGGCCGACTACGGCCACGGCGCGGTGATGGCCGTGCCCGCGCACGACCAGCGAGACCTGGACTTCGCCCGCGCCTTCGACCTGCCGGTGAAGGTCGTCGTCGACACGACCGCGCCCATCACGGGGGCCATCCCGGTCATCGAGCTCGACGACGACGGCGTGCCGATCGACCCGCTCGGCGACGAGGACGACCTCGACCCGGTCAAGACCGGGGTCGCCCTGACCGGCGACGGGCGCATGATGAACTCCGGGTCGCTGAACGGACTGTCCAAGCGCAACGCGATCGCCCGCATGATCGAGGAGCTCGAGGCATCCGGGACGGGCAAGGCCGCCAAGACCTATCGCCTCCGCGACTGGCTCATCTCCCGCCAGCGCTACTGGGGCACGCCGATCCCGATGCTGCACGACGAGGACGGCGCGATCGTGCCGGTCCCCGAGGACCAGCTGCCCGTCGTCCTCCCGTCCGTGGAGGGCCTCGACCTGAAGCCCAAGGGCACGTCGCCCCTCGGCGCGGCGACGGACTGGGTCGAGGTGACCGATCCCGAGACGGGTCGGACGCTGCAGCGCGACCCCGACACGATGGACACGTTCGTCGACAGCTCCTGGTACTACCTGCGCTTCCTGTCGCCGCACAGCGACAGCGAGCCGTTCCCGGCGCGCGAGGCATCCAAGTGGGGCCCGGTCGACTTCTACATCGGCGGCGTCGAGCACGCGATCCTCCACCTCCTGTACGCGCGCTTCATCACGAAGGCCCTCTTCGACATGGGCCTGGTGGAGTTCACCGAGCCGTTCTCGAGCCTCATCAACCAGGGCATGGTCATCCTCGACGGCGCGAAGATGTCCAAGAGCAAGGGCAACCTCGTGCTCTTCCAGGAGGAGCTCGACGCCCACGGCGCCGACGCGCTGCGCGTGGCGCTCGCGTTCGCCGGGCCGGTGGAGGACGACAAGGACTGGAACGACGTCTCGACGACGGGCGCGGCGAAGTTCCTCGCCCGGGCGCTGCGCATCGCGCACGACGTCGACAGCGAGACCGACGTCGTCTGGGCCGAGGGCGACCAGAGGCTGCGTCGCGTGACGCACCGCCTGCTGGCCGACGCCCCCGGGCTGATCGAGCAGACGAAGTTCAACGTCGTCGTCGCGCGCCTGATGGAGCTGGTCAACGCCACCCGCAAGGCGATCGACGGCTCCGCCGGCACGAGCGACCCCGCCGTCCGCGAGGCGGCCGAGGTCATCGCGATGACCCTCGACCTGTTCGCGCCGCACACCGCCGAGGAGATGTGGCAGACGCTCGGCTACACCGGCTTCGTCGGCCTCGCCACCTGGCGTCAGCCCGACCCGACGCTGCTCGTCGAGGAGTCCGTGACCGCCGTCGTCCAGATCGACGGCAAGGTGCGCGGCACCCTCCAGGTGTCGGCCAAGGTCGGCGCCGACGAGCTCGAGGCGCTCGCCCGTCAGGACGAGAAGGTCCGCCGTGCGCTCGGCGACCGTGAGATCGTCCGCGCGGTCATCCGCCCGCCGAAGGTCGTCAGCTTCTCCACGAAGTAGCGCTTCGTCCGTCCGCCCCCGTCGTTCCCCGGAACGGCGGGGGCGTCGTACGTTCCGGGGTGCGAGCGATCTCGTCTCCCCACGCCGCGGATCGTCGAACGCGTCCCCATTCGAGGGTCACCGGACCTCGCGGGGGGAGCGCCGCTGCCTACTCTCGCTCGCGTGACGACTTCCGAGGACGCTGCCGAGCCCCCTGCCGCCCGGAGACGCCTGGGCGTCGGCGCCGTCATCGTGCTCGTGCTCGCGGCCTTCGCGGTCGTCGTCGTCATCGGCATGGTCAGGGGAGCGACGGGGGCCAAGGTCGTCACGTCCGTCCCGTCACCCTCGGGCTCCGCCGCCCACGCCCCGACGGTCGGGCTCTACGTCCACGTCACGGGTGCGGTCGGCGCGGCCGGACTCTACCGACTGCCCGCGGGGAGTCGGGTGATGGATGCCGTCGCGGCGGCGGGCGGGTTCGCCGACGACGCCGACCGGGCCGGGGTCAACCTGGCGCGTGCGGTGTCCGACGGCGAGCAGATCGTGGTGCCCGTCCTCGGCGCCGCGGCGGAGGCACACCCCGACGGCGGTCCCGACGGCGCGGCGGGGGCGGCCGGCGGAGGGGCGGCGGCCAGCGGGACCATCGACCTCAACACGGCGACCGCCGATCAGCTCGACACCCTTCCGCGGATCGGGCCCGCCATCGCAGAGCGGATCATCTCCTGGCGGGAGGAGAACGGCCGTTTCACGAGCGTCGACGACCTGCTCTCGGTCCCGGGCATCGGCGAGAAGATGCTCGCGGGGCTGCGCGACAAGGTGCGGGTGTGAGCGTCCGCGCTGCGCTGGTCCGGCGCAGTCTCCGCCCGGTGGTCGTCGCCCTGATCACGTGGACGGCCGCCGCCGTCGCGGTCTCGGTCCCCGCTGCGGCGGTCTGCGGTGGTCTGACGGCCGTCGCCCTGATCGCGGGGGCGGTCTTCCTCCGCGGGCGGCGGGCCGTGCTGGGCGTGGTCGTCGTCGCCGCCGCGTGCGGGGCGGCCGCGGCGGGCACCGTCACGACGGTCGCGCCGCTCCGCGCGACGGTCGCGGCCCTGCAGGTCGACGGCGGTCGGCATCTCGTCGTCGAGGCCACGGCCGTCGGGAGGCTCGCCGTCGCCGACAGCGGCGACGTCTGGTTCGACGCCGTCGCCACGGACATCGCGGCCGGACGGGAGCATGTCCGCGGCCGCTTTCCGGCCCGCATCGGCGTCCCGGCGGCTCAGCGACCGGCGCTCGCGGACGTCGGACCGGGCAGTCCCCTCGTCGTCGCGGGGACGGCGTTCGTCCCCGATGGTCCCGAACGCGCCGTCCTCGTGCTCCGCGTCGCCGACGTTTCGCGCGCGACGGCCCCGACGGGCCTGTGGGGCTGGTTCGAGGACCTGCGCGACGGACTCGTGGCATCCGCCCGGGGACTCCCGGAACCCGGGGCGGGCCTCGTCCCGGGCCTCGCGGTCGGCGACACCTCCGGCCTCGACCCGGCCACGGAGCGGGCCATGACCGCCACGTCGCTGTCGCACCTCACCGCCGTCTCCGGCGCGAACTGCGCCATCGTGGTGGGCGCCGTGTTCGCGCTCCTCGCCCTCTGCGGGGCGCCGAGAGGCGTCCGGGTGGTCGGGGCGGCGACGGCCCTCGCCGCCTTCGTCATCCTCGTGACCCCGGAGCCGAGCGTCGTCCGCGCGGCGACGATGGCCGCCGTCGCGATGATCGCCGTGGCCCTCGGGCGACCGGCGGTCGGCGTCGCGGTGCTGTCGGCGGCGGTCACGATCGTCCTCATCGTCGACCCGTGGACGTCCCTGTCCCTCGGCTTCGCCCTGTCCGCCGCGGCCACCGGCGCCCTTCTGACGCTGGCGCGCCCCCTCGCGGCGGGCCTGGAGAGATGGATGCCACGATCCCTGGCACTCGCCCTGGCGGTGCCGACCTCCGCACAGCTGGCGTGCGGGCCGCTCATCATCCTCATCGACCCGCACGTGCCGCTGCTCGGCATCGGCGCGAACCTCCTCGCCGACGTCGCCGCGGCGCCCGCCACCATCGCCGGCGCGTTGGCGTGCATCGCACCGTTCCCGTGGCTGCGCGACGGCCTCGTGGCCGTCGCGTGGGTCCCCGCCGCCTGGATCGCGGCCGTCGCCCACACGGGTGCCGGAGCCGCGGAGCAGGAGCTGCCATGGCTGGAGGGGGTTCCCGGGGCCGTCGCCCTCGCGGGTGTGGGCGCGGCGACCGCTCTGCTGCTGCTCCGTCCCGGGCGGCGGGTGCGGCGATGGCGCCCGGTCGCCGCGCTCGTCGTCGCCCTCACGGTCGGCGTCTCGGCCGGGCATACCGCGGTCCGGACGGTGGCGGGACCGCTGACGCTGCCGACCGCGTGGAGCGCCGCCATGTGCGACGTCGGGCAGGGCGACGCGACCCTCTGGCGGAGCGGGAACGCCGTCGCGCTCGTCGACACCGGGCCGGACGCCGAGCTCCTCACGAGCTGCCTCCGTCGTTTCGGCGTGGACCGCCTCGACCTGCTCGTCCTGACCCATTTCGACCTCGACCACGTGGGCGGAAGCGCCGCTGTGGTGGGGCGGGTCGACCGCGTCCTGCACGGTCCGCCCGCCGACGGAAGGGACGAGAGCCTGCTGCGACGTCTTGCGGACGGGGGAGCGGCGCTGCAGCGGGCCGCGATCGGCGACGCGGGCGTCGTGGGCGACACCCGCTGGACCGTCCTCTGGCCGGTCGAAGCCCAAGAGCCCGGGAACGACGCCAGCGTCGTCATCGACGTCACCGGACCGGGCTTTCCGCACATGGTGCTCCTCGGCGACCTCGGGAAGCGGCCGCAGGCCGCGCTCGGCCGCCGCGTGGACGTCCCGCATGTCCGCATCGTCAAGGTGTCCCACCACGGCAGCGCCGATCAGGACCCCGATCTGTACCGCCGGCTCGCGCCCGAGGTCGCCTTCATCGGCGTCGGCGCGGACAACACCTACGGCCATCCCACGGCCACGCTCCTGTCGACCCTCGCGTCCCTGGGGACGACGACCGGCCGGACCGACGTCGACGGCCACCTCGCGGCCTGGCTCGACGAGCAGGACCGCCTCGTCCTGTGGCGCGACCGCGCTCCCGGCGACACCCCGCCCGAGCCGCGTCGGAGAGCACCCGGCGTCCCGGTCGCGTCGGAGCGACGCCGCCACGCCCGCGGCGAGCACGAGTCCTCCCTCCGCCGGACGAGGACGGTGTCGGAGGGCGTCGGTAGGCTGGGGGAGTGACTCCGGCCCCTCGACGCTCCGCCCCCGCGAAGACGAAGTCGGCCATCCCGCAGCTTCCGTGGCGCAACCCGCAGCCCGCGCCGATCGTCCTCGTGTCCGGCCCCGAGGAGGTCTGCGCGGAGCGGGCCATCGCGGGCGTCCGCGACTTCCTCAAGAGCGAGGACCCCAGCCTCGAGGTCACCGACGTCCGCGCCGACGACTACGCCGCCGGCACCCTGCTCGCGGTCACGTCGCCGTCCCTGTTCGGCGAACCGCGCCTCGTGCGGGTCGCCGGCGTCGAGAAGTGCTCCGACACCTTCCTCGCCGAGGCCGTCTCGTACCTGTCGCAGCCGCAGGAGGGCGCAACGGTCGTCCTCCGTCATACCGGCGCCAGCGTCCGCGGCAAGAAGCTGCTCGACGCGATCCGCGCCGGCCAGGGCAGCGGCGTCGAGATCGCGTGCCCCGCGATCAAGCGCGACTCCGACCGGTTCGACTTCGCCGCGGGCGAGTTCCAGGCCGCCAAGAAGCGCATTGCCCCGGTCGCGCTCCGCGCCCTCGTCTCCGCCTTCGCGGACGACCTCACCGAGCTCGCGGCCGCGTGCCAGCAGCTCATCAACGACGTCCCCGGCGACGTGACCGAACAGGTCGTCGAGCGCTACTACGGCGGCCGCGTCGAGATCTCGGCGTTCACGGTGGCGGACACGGCCATCGCCGGCCGCTACGGGGAGGCTCTGCTGGCGCTCCGCCACGCCTTGGCATCCGGAGCCGACCCCGTCCCGCTCGTCGCCGCCGTCGCCATGAAGCTCCGGACGATGGCCCGTGTCGCCGGCACCCGCGAGTCGTCCTCGGCGCTGGCCGCGCGCCTCGGGATGAAGGACTGGCAGGTGGACCGCGCCCGCCGCGACCTCGTCGGCTGGACCCAGGCGACGCTCGGCATGGCCATCCACGCCACCGCGCGCGCCGACGCCGAGGTCAAGGGCGCGTCTCGCGACTCCGTGTTCGCGCTCGAGCGCATGATCACGGTCATCGCCACGCGCGCGCCCTTCGCCGGCTGACCCTCCCTCCCGACCGTCACGCCTCCCGACCGGGGCGCACAAAGTGCAGTGGGGCGATCCTCGACCGCCACCCCTGCACAAACGGCGCCCCGAAGTGGGGCGTCAGCGCCGCCTCGCGCTCAGCCCGCATACCCGAGCCGCGCGTCCAGGATCTGCAGCAGGCGCGTGCGCAGCGGCACCGACGACCATCCGTGGTCCGCACCATCGATCACCGTCAGCGTCGCATCCGGGAGCAGGTGCTCGTACCGGGCCCCGTAGGCGACGGGGACGATGTCGTCCGCCGTGCCGTGCACGATGTCGACGGGACCGGGGTACGCGAAGACGGGACCGTAGACGTCGAAGCCATCGCGGACCTCGGCGATGAACGGCATCCCGAGCGCCATACCGCCGAAGTCGAACCACCCCTGCTCCCGCGCGGGGGCGAGCGACTGGCCCTGGATCTCGTCGTGAACGGTGATGTCGTCCACGACGACGCCCGCAGGCGACCACAGCGTCAGGGTGGCGACGGCGTCGGGGAGGCGCGCCGCCGCGAGGGCCGACTCCACCGCGCCCAGGCTGTGCGCGACGACGTGCACGGTCCCGCCGGCGGCGAAGTCCTCGATCATCTCGACGACCTGATCCACCTCGTCGCCGAGGGTGATGTCGGCGAACTCGCCGTCGCTGGCCCCCTGGCCGAGGCGGCTGTAGCTGCGGACGACCGCGCCGAGGGCGGCGAGGTGCCGCGCGGTCTGGACGAACAGCTGACGGCCGCCCATCTCGTCCGCCCCGAAGCCGTGGACGAGCAGGACGCGCGGCGCATCAGCGACCGCTCCGGCAGCGGGCTCCCACTGCCGACCGCGGAGGATTCGGCCGACGTGGGCCAGCTCGACCGGTGTCACGCGCGGTTCGGCGGCCATCAGTTGGTCCGCTCCGTCCACCCGGCCGGCAGGTCGCCCGGCGCGATGTCGATCACCGACTCGTCGTCCTCGCCGACGTGCTCGAAGAGGGTGATGTGCGCGAACTCGGGGACGACGTAGATCGGGTACGTCGGCCCCTTGTCGCGGTGGCGCCGCATGTCGTCCAGATGGTCGTTCTGGAACAGCACCGTCTTCCGCCCGTCGAGCTCGACCCAGCGCGGGAAGAAGATCGTGCCATGCAGCACGCGCGCCTCGGGGAGCACGTTCACGACGACGCTCGTCCCGGTCGGCTCGTTCCACGACACTTTGAAGACGCCGGGAGCCAAGGCGACGAGATCGACGGTCTGGTCCTTGACCCATCGGCCGCCGACGTGTCCGGAATGGATGCGGTAATCGATGGTGTCGGCGTTCTTGACGTACATCTCGTACTGCCAGCCGTTGGCATAGGTGTAGACGAAGCGGTGGCCGACGATCCCGGTGAGATCCTGCGGCGGAGCGGGTCGAGCGACCGTGGTGGTGATGTCCATGAAGCGATGGTGTGCCTAAGGTAGTTTTTTGTCAAACCTACTTTTCTCCTAGACTTCACGCATGGACGATGGCGCTCTCCGCACCGCGCGCGCGCTCAGCGATCGGCTCGGACCCCTTCGGCGAGCCGTCCTGCGGACCTCGCGCGCCGCGGCCGACCTGCCCGACATCCCGGATGCGCAGATCGAGGTCATGCGCACGCTCGCCGCGACGGGCGGCAGCGCTCCGTCCGACCTCGCCGCGGGCCTGGGCCTCGCCCGGTCGACGGTCAGCAACCTCCTCTCGCAGATGGAGAAGGGCGGTCTCATCGAGCGACGCGTGGTCCCCGGCGACGGTCGCCGCAGCGTCGTCGCCCTGTCGCCGCTCGCGAGCGCGCGCCTCCACGCCTTCGACGACGCCGCGACCGAGGTGATCGTCTCCGCCCTCCTCGACCTCCCCGCGGGCGACCTCGACGCCATCGCCGGCGCGCTCCCCGCCCTCGAACGTCTCCAGCACGTCATCGTCGACACCTGAGGGCGGGGGGAGGGGGATGCGGCCACCTCGCGGCATCCGTCCCCCACCTCGCCGGCGGCGCGACGACCTGCCGTACGCGCGAACGCCCGGCGAAAGGCAGAAGGCCCGCCCCGCGCGATGCGGGACGAGCCTTCCGGAGATCGGCGGCTCAGAGAGCGGCGACCGACTTCGCGATGGCCGACTTGCGGTTCGCGGCCTGGTTGGTGTGAATGACACCCTTGCTCACGGCCTTGTCGAGCTTCTTGGTCGCGGTGGCGAGGGCCTTCTCGGCGGCCTCCTTGTCACCGGCCAGGACGGCCTCGCGGGTGCGGCGCACGTGGGTCTTGAGCTCGCTCTTGACGGCCTTGTTGCGCTCGCGCGCCTTCTCGTTGGTCTTGTTGCGCTTGATCTGCGACTTGATGTTCGCCACGTCGACGGTCTTTCGTTTGAGTGAGTGTTGGAAGTGCCGGGCGAGCGGTAGAGGGACGCCGCACCGGCGGTCGTGGAGGTCGGGAAAAACCCCACACGCAAGCCAAGAGTCGAGTCTAACAGGTCGAGGCCTCGACCGTGGTGAGCGCCACGTCCAGCAGCGCGTTGAAGACGCGCGGCCGCATGGCGGTCACGAGGTGGGTCGTCCGCGGCACGACGATCAGCTCCGCGTCGCGGGCCACGCGGAGGAACAGGCGCTCGTTGACGCGCAGCTGGTCCCACTGGCCGTTGACGAACCACAGCGGCACGTCGATGCGCGCGAGCGCGGCGAGCAGGTCCAGCACGGACAGGCTCCGCAGCGCCGTGTCCTGCGCGTCGAACGCGTAGCCGCCCGCGCCGAAGTCCTCGCGCGTCTCGGGCGGCAGCGTGCGGTCCAGCACCCGGTTGGTCAGCGCGAGCCCCCGATCCGGCAGGCTGTCGAACCGCCGCGCGAAGAACCGGTACGCGGCCAGCCCGACCCCGCGCGGGATCGACGTGCACGAGGCGGCGACGAAGGCGGCCACCGGCGGTCGGTCCTCCCGCCCCACGTACTCGATGCACAGCAGTCCGCCCATCGAGTGCCCGACGAGCAGGACGGGACCGCGGGCCGCGGCATCCCGGACCGCCCGATCGATCGTGGCGAAGGCCTCCTCGAGCGTGAAGGTCTCGCCGCGTCGCGTGCCGTGCCCGGGCAGGTCGACCGCCGTGGCGGCCGTGCCGCGCTGCGCGAGGTGCGCGACCTGCGCGCGCCACATGGTGGCCGACGTCCGGATGCCGTGCACGAACACGACCTGGACCCCACCCATGGCATCCACTGTAAGAGCCCGCCCGACAGACGCCGAGATCGCACGATCGGGCCGAGAGCACACGCTCGTGCGCCCTCGGACCGTGGGTGCTCGCGCGGGACGTGCGATCTCGACCGGGGAGCCGGACGTGCGCGACGAAACAGGAGCCGGGATGCCGCCGGCCCCGACGCCCGCGGACGGCGACGTCGCCGCGCCACCGTAGAATCGACGGAACATGTCACCGCGCGCCCTGAAGCCCCTCGAGCCGTCTGCCACCCCGCCGGAGCAGATCCGCAACTTCTGCATCATCGCCCACATCGACCACGGCAAGTCGACGCTGGCCGATCGCATGCTGCAGATCACCGGCGTCGTCAGCGACCGCGACATGCGGGCGCAGTACCTCGACCGCATGGACATCGAGCGCGAGCGCGGCATCACCATCAAGTCGCAGGCCGTCCGGATGCCGTGGGCCACGAGCGACGGCACCTTCGCGCTGAACATGATCGACACCCCCGGGCACGTCGACTTCACGTACGAGGTCAGCCGCTCGCTCGCCGCGTGCGAGGGTGCGATCCTCCTCGTCGACGCCGCGCAGGGCATCGAGGCGCAGACGCTCGCCAACCTCTACCTCGCGCTCGAGAACGATCTGACGATCATCCCGGTCCTCAACAAGATCGACCTGCCCGCGGCCGACCCCGAGAAGTACGCGGCAGAGCTCGCCGGCCTCATCGGCGGCGACCCCGCGGACGTGCTGCGCGTCAGCGGCAAGACGGGAATGGGCGTCGAGGAGCTGCTGGACCTCATCGTCGAGAAGATCCCCGCCCCGGTCGGCCAGGCCGACGCCCCGGCGCGCGCGATGATCTTCGACTCCGTTTACGACGCCTACCGCGGCGTCGTCACCTACGTCCGCATGATCGACGGCTCGCTGCAGCCGCGCGAGCGCATCCAGATGATGTCGACCGGCGCAACTCACGAGGCCCTCGAGATCGGCGTGTCCAGCCCCGAGCCGGTGCCCACCAAGGGGCTCGGCGTCGGCGAGGTCGGCTACCTCATCACCGGCGTGAAGGACGTCCGCCAGTCCAAGGTCGGCGACACCATCACGACGCACCGCAAGCCCGCCACCGAGGCCCTGGCCGGCTACACGGACCCGAAGCCCATGGTCTTCTCGGGTATCTACCCGATCGACGGCAGCGACTACGCGGAGCTCCGCGAGGCGCTCGACAAGCTCAAGCTGTCGGACGCGTCGCTGCAGTACGAGCCGGAGACCTCCGTCGCCCTCGGCTTCGGCTTCCGCTGCGGCTTCCTGGGCCTCCTCCACCTCGAGATCATCACCGAGCGCCTCTCCCGCGAGTTCGGCCTCGACCTCATCACCACCGCGCCGTCGGTGACGTACGAGGTCGCCACCGACACCGGCGACGTCGTCTCGGTCACGAACCCCAGCGAGTACCCCGACGGCCGCGTCGCCGAGGTGTCGGAGCCGATCGTCAAGGTCGGCATCCTGCTCCCCAAGGACTACGTCGGTACGGTCATGGAGCTGTGCCAGTCCCGCCGCGGCACGCTCCTCGGCATGGAGTACCTCAGCGAGGACCGCGTCGAGCTGCGCTATCACATGCCCCTCGGCGAGATCGTGTTCGACTTCTTCGACCACCTCAAGAGCCGCACCCAGGGCTACGCGAGCCTCGACTACGAGCCCGCCGGCTCGCAGACCGCGGACCTCGTCAAGGTCGACATCCTCCTGCAGGGCGAGAAGGTGGATGCCTTCAGCTCCATCGTCCACCGCGAGAAGGCGTACAGCTACGGCACGATGATGACCGAGCGGCTGCGCAAGCTCATCCCGCGCCAGCAGTTCGAGGTGCCCATCCAGGCGGCGATCGGCGCGCGGATCATCGCGCGCGAGAACATCCGTGCCATCCGCAAGGACGTCCTCGCCAAGTGCTACGGCGGTGACATCACCCGCAAGCGCAAGCTCCTCGAGAAGCAGAAGGAGGGCAAGAAGCGCATGAAGATGGTCGGCCGCGTCGAGGTGCCCCAGGAGGCGTTCATCGCCGCGCTCTCCGGCGACGTCGACGGCAAGAAGTAGCCCCGGCTCCGCCCCTCCACCCTCCCCCCAGCCCCGACACGTACCCTGGAACCATGCGCCGGCAGAGCTTCACCGACGACACCGTCGACTACGCGGCGGTCGGCGCCACTCAGGCGCACGACCTCATGCAGTACCCGCCCGAGAAGTCCCTCCCCGCCGAGGACGCCTGGCGGATCGGCAGCGGCGAGGAGCGCTTCACCGCCGCGAGCGAGCAGCTGCTCGCCTGGGGTCCGCTCCGCGGCGGCGACCTCCGCATCAGCGACGTGCGGCCGGCGGGCGGCCCCGGCTACACCGGCGTCGCGTTCGACGCCGATGGCGCACCCGTCGCCCCCAGCCGCCTCGACGCCGACCAGCGCTTCGACGCGGACGGCACGCCGTTCGTGAGCGCCGGAGCGGGCGTCCGCCTGCACGGCCGGGTCGACGGCCACCGGGCCGACGCCGAGCTGAGGGTCATCTCGGTGATCGAGGAGCCCCGCCGCGTCGGGTACATCCTCGGCACGGTCGGGCACTCGCTCGTCAGCGGCGAGGAGCTGTTCGTCCTGGAGTGGCGCGACAACGACGAGGTCTGGTTCATCGTCCGCGCGTTCGACCGCCCCACGGCCCCCACCTACCGCCTGTTCAAGAGCCGGGTGCGCCGCCGCCGCCGCGCGCTGTTCACGCGCTACCTGCGGGCGATCTCGCCGCTGTACGCGTCCTGATGGGCGGACCCCTCCCGCTCGGCGACCCGGCCCCGGCCGACGGCCTGCTGCCGGCCGACGTCACGGCCGATCCCACGAAGGACTTCGGCGTCTACCTGCACGTGCCGTTCTGCCGCGTCCGCTGCGGCTACTGCGACTTCAACACCTACACCTCCGGAGAGCTCCGCGGCGCCCGTCAGGACGAGTTCGCCGACACGCTCGCACACGAGGTGCGCCTCGCGAGACGGGTGATGGATGCCGCGGGCCCGAGACGCATGGCATCCACCGTCTTCTTCGGGGGCGGCACGCCCACGCTCCTGCCCCCGGGCGACCTCGCGCGCATGCTGGACGCGGTGCGGGCGGAGTTCGGGATCGTCGAGGGGGCCGAGGTCACCGTGGAGGCGAACCCGGACACGCTGGACGACGCGGTGGCCGCCACGCTGGCCGCCGCCGGGGTGACGCGCGTGTCGATCGGGATGCAGTCCGCCCGTCCGCACGTCCTGGCGGTGCTCGACCGCACCCACGACCCCGCCAACGTCGCGACCGCGGTGGCCGCCGCGCGCGGCGCCGGGCTCGACGTGTCGCTCGACCTCATCTACGGCGCACCGGGGGAGTCGCTGGAGGACTGGCGCGCCTCGCTGGAGACGGCGGTGGCGCTGCAGCCCGACCACATCTCCGCGTACGCCCTCATCATCGAGGACGGCACCAAACTGGCCCGGCAGATCCGCTCGGGGCTCGTGCCGATGCCGGACGACGACCTCCAGGCCGACATGTACGAGCTGGCCGACGACCTCCTCGCCGCGGCCGGGTACGACTGGTACGAGGTCTCGAACTGGTCGCGCGGGGTCGATCACCGCTCCCGCCACAACCTCGCCTACTGGCGCGGGACGGACTGGTGGGGCTTCGGTCCGGGCGCGCACAGCCACGTCGGCGGTCTGCGCTGGTGGAACGTCAAGCACCCCGCCGCCTACGCCCAGCGGCTCGCGGCGGGGGAGTCGCCGGCCGCCGCGCGCGAACGGCCCGACGAGGAGGCCCGGCGCCTGGAGTCGGTGCTGCTGCGCAGCCGCATCCGCGAGGGTCTCGCCGTCTCGGAGGTGCAGGGGGAGGGCCGCCGCGCCGTCGCCGCTCTCATCGCGGACGGGCTCATCGAGGGCGGGGACGCCGTGCGGGGGCGGATCGTGCTCACCCGGCGCGGCCGCCTGCTGGCCGATGCCGTCGTCCGCGCGCTGACGGTCTGAGCCGGTCGCGCTCCCACGTCCGGCGCGCGGAATCGGACACGTCGCCGCGTCTGCGCGCGTCCGAGGCGCCGGGGCGGGGGCATCGATTAGAATTGGCACTCCCGTCAGCGGAGTGCCAGCAGGAAGGAGCGGAGCGTGGTATCTGAACGCGGCCTGCAGGTGCTCCGTGCGATCGTGCAGGACTACGTCGACACGCGCGAGCCGGTCGGCAGCAAGGCGATCGTCGAACGGCACGCGTTCGGCGTCTCGGCGGCCACCATCCGCAACGACATGGCCCTGCTCGAGGACGAGGAGCTCATCGCCGCCCCGCACACCTCGTCGGGACGCGTGCCGACGGACAAGGGCTACCGGGTGTTCGTCGACCACCTCGCCGAGCTCCGCCCGCTCTCGGGCGCGCAGCGCAGCGCCATCACCTCGTTCCTCGACGGCGCCGGCGACCTCGACGACCTGCTCGCGCGCACGGTCCGGGCGCTCACGCAGCTGACCGGCCAGGTCGCGATCGTGCAGTACCCGTCGTTCGCCCGGGCCAACGTCAGCCACGTCGAGCTCGTCGCCCTGGGCGGACCGCGGGTGCTCGTCATCATCGTCACCGACACCGGCCGGGTCTCGCAGCGCATCGCGCTCGTGGGGCACGAGCCCGACGAGAACGACGTCATCCAGCTGCGCTCCCGCATCGGCGCCCTGCTCGTCGGGCACAGTGTCGGAACGGCCGTGCAGCGGGTCGCCGCACACCTCGCCGAGCCGACCCGGGCGGGCATGCCGCTCGACCAGATCGTCGACGCCGTGCTCCGGGTCGTCGCCGAGGAGCTCGAGGGCTTCCGACAGGACCGGCTCGTCATGGCCGGTGCGGCCACCCTCGCCAAGCGCGAGCAGGACTTCCGCGGCAGCATCTACCCGCTGCTGGAGGCCATCGAGGAGCAGGTGACGCTGCTGCGCCTCATGAGCGAGATGGTCGCGGACGACCAGGGCCTCTCGGCCAGCATCGGCCGCGAGAACGAGCCCTTCGGCCTCGTCGAGGCCTCCGTCCTCGCGAGCCGCTACGACGGCGCCGCGGGCGGCGCCCGGGTGGGCCTGCTCGGCCCGACCCGGATGGACTACTCCTCCAACCTCGCGGCGGTCCGCGCCGTCGCGCACTATCTCACCCGGTTGCTCGAAGACGACGACAGCGCGCGCTGACGAGCATCCCGACCGACGACGACACCCGCACCCGCGGACAGGAAGGCGACTGTGGCTGACCATTACGAGGTCCTCGGCGTCGCGCGCGACGCCAGCCCCGACGACATCAAGCGCGCGTACCGCCGTCTGGCACGCGAGCTGCACCCCGACGTGAACCCCGGCGAGGACGCGTCCGAGCGCTTCAAGCTCGTCACCCATGCCTACGACGTGCTGAGCGACCCCGACCAGCGCCGCCGCTACGACATGGGCGGCGATCAGAGCCCGTTCGGCGGTGGGGGAGCGGCCGGGTTCGGCGGCTTCAGCGACATCTTCGAGACGTTCTTCGGCGGCGCCCAGGGCGGCGGCGGTCGCGGCGCGCGTCCCCGGTCCCGCCGGGAGCGCGGTCAGGACGCGCTCGTGCGCGTCACCCTCGACCTCGGCGACGTCGTGTTCGGTGTCCACCGCGACCTCGAGGTCGACACGGCCGTGCTGTGCGAGACCTGCCAGGGCTCGTGCACCCAGCCCGGCACCAGCGAGGTCACCTGCGACATCTGCCACGGCAGCGGCCACGTGCAGCGCACCGTTCGGAGCCTGCTCGGCAACGTCGTCACCAGCCAGCCCTGCACCGTGTGCCACGGTCACGGCACGACGATCCCCTACCCCTGCGGCACGTGCCAGGGGCAGGGCCGGGTCCGCGCCCGGCGCACGGTGTCGGTCGACATCCCCGCCGGTGTCGAGTCGGGCCTGCGCCTCCAGCTCCCGGGCTCCGGCGAGGTCGGCCCCGCCGGCGGCCCGAACGGCGACCTCTACATCGAGATCACCGTGGCCACCCACGACGCCTTCAGCCGCGAGGGCGACGACCTGGTCGCCACGCTCGAGGTCTCGATGCCCGACGCGATCCTCGGCACGACCACGTCGATCGAGTCGCTGGACGGCTCCGTCGACCTGGAGGTGCGCGCCGGCGTGCAGTCCGGCGACGTCCTGACCATCAAGGGACGCGGCATCACCCCGCTGCGCGGCTCCCAGCGCGGCGACCTCAAGGTCGGCGTGCACGTGGTGACGCCCACGCGTCTCGATCACAAGGAGCGCGCCCTCATCGAGGAGTTCGCCAAGCGCACCAAGGCCCCGAAGCCGCGCCTGGCCGAGCACCAGCAGGGAATGTTCTCGAAGTTCCGCGACCGCTTCCGGCACTGAGCGTGGCGCTGCACTTCGTCACCGACGACGCCGCCGCGGCGCGCCCGGGCGACGACATCGCCCTCACGGGCGCGGAGGCGCACCACGCCGCCGCCGTCCGGCGCGTCCGCGTCGACGAGGCGGTGACCCTCGGCGACGGCCGCGGCGTGTGGCTCGAGGGAGTCGTCACGGCGGCCACGCCGAAGCAGGTCGACGTGCGCGTGACCGGCCGCACCGAGCTGCCGGCCTCGGCGCCGCGCATCGTGCTCGTCCAGGCGCTGGCCAAGGGCGACCGCGACGAGCTCGCCGTGCAGGCCGCGACCGAGCTGGGCGTGGACGCCATCGTGCCGTGGCAGGCCGCTCGCAGCGTGTCCCGGTGGGACGCCAAGGCCGAGAAGGGCCTCGCCCGCTGGCGGACGATCGTCCGCGAGGCGGCGAAGCAGGCCCATCGCGCCTGGATCCCTCCGGTCGAGGGCGTCGCCCGCACGGCCGACCTCGTCGCGCGGGCGGGCACGTCCCAGGTCCTCGTGCTCGAGCCGTCGGCATCCGATCGCCTGTCCGCCGTCGCCGCGGAGCCCTCCGACGGACGCGACATCGTGCTCGTCGTCGGCCCCGAGGGCGGGATCGCCCCGGAGGAGCTCGCCGCGCTGGCCGACGCCGGCGCCCGTCTCGTCCGTCTCGGCGACACCGTGTTGCGAACCTCCACCGCGGGAGCGGCGGCGATCTCGGTCCTCTCCGCCGCGTCCGGCCGGTGGTGACGGTTCCCCTCGAAGGCGCCCGCGCCCGTCCCGCCCTGGGCGTCGGACCCCGTCGATAGACTGGATGCCATGACCGAGCCGTCGATCTTCACGAGAATCCTGCGCGGCGAGATCCCGGCCGAGATCGTCGCCGAGACCGAGAACGCCTTCGCCATCCGCGACATCGCCCCGCAGGCGCCCGTGCACCTGCTGGTCATCCCCAAGACCGAGCAGTACCGCAACGTCGTGGAGCTCGCCGCGGGCGACCCCGACCTGCTGACCGAGATCATCGGTCTGGCCAACTCCGTCGCCGCCGAACACGCGGACGGCGACTTCCGACTCGTCTTCAACACCGGCGCCGGTGCCGGTCAGACGGTCTTCCACGTGCACGCCCACGTCCTCGCGGGCGGCCTGAACGAAAAGAGCCTGGGTGGCTGACTCCTCCGAAGGACCCGTCGTCGAGCGCATCTACGCCGACGGCGTCGCGATGGTGCAACTCCTCGGACCGCAGGACCGACTCCTGCGCGTCGTCGAGAAGGAGCACCCCGGTGTCGACGTGCACGTGCGCGGCAACGAGATCACGCTCTCCGGAGAGGCGGACGCGGTCGCCGCGGCGAAGTCCCTCGTCGACGAGCTGATGACGATGACGCGCAACGGCCAGGGCCTGGACCCGTCCGACGTCTCGAGCTCCAGCCGCATCCTGCGCAACGACGGCGGACCGCGTCCCTCCGAGGTGCTCGGTGAGGCGATCCTGTCGTCGCGCGGCAAGGTCATCCGCCCCAAGACGCTCGGGCAGAAGGCGTACGTGGATGCCATCGAGGAGAGCACGATCGTGTTCGGCATCGGCCCGGCCGGTACCGGCAAGACCTACCTCGCCATGGCGAAGGCCGTGCAGGCGCTGCAGCGCAAAGAGGTCAGCCGCATCATCCTGACGCGTCCGGCGGTCGAGGCGGGGGAGCGGCTCGGCTTCCTGCCCGGCACCCTCACCGACAAGATCGACCCATACCTGCGGCCGCTGTACGACGCGCTCAACGAGATGATGGACCCCGACATCGTCCCCAAGCTGATGGCGACGGGCACGATCGAGGTCGCCCCGCTGGCGTACATGCGCGGTCGCACGCTCAACGACTCGTTCGTCGTGCTCGACGAGGCGCAGAACACCACGCCCGAGCAGATGAAGATGTTCCTCACGCGCCTGGGCTTCGGCACGCGCATGGTCGTCACCGGCGACATCACGCAGATCGACCTCCCCCAGGGGGCCTCCGGCCTCCGCCTGGTCACCCGCGTGCTGGGCGACATCGACGACATCCACTTCTCGTACCTCACCAGCGACGACGTCGTGCGGCACACCCTCGTCGGGCGGATCGTGGACGCGTACAGCGAGTACGACGAGAAGAAGCTGGCCGCGCGGCGCGAGCGCGACGAGGCCAGCGAGCTCGCCACCCGTGCGGAGCGACGCGGCCCCCGGGCCGCGGGTCCCCGCGATCACCTCCCGAGACGAAACCGTTCATGACGATCGACATCAACAACGAATCCGGCCACGAGATCGACGAGCAGGTCCTGCTCCGTCTCATGGAGCACAACCTCGCCGAGCTCCACGTGAGCCCCGACGCCGACGTCGCCATCGTGCTCGTCGACGAGGGCGCCATGGAGTCCCTCCACGTGCAGTGGATGGACGAGCCGGGTCCGACCGACGTCCTCAGCTTCCCCATGGACGAGCTGCGCCCGGGCTCCGAGGACGCGCCGACCCCGGCCGGCCTCCTCGGCGACATCGTCCTCTGCCCCGCCGTCGCGGAGACCCAGGCGGTCGCGGCAAAGCACTCCACGCAGGACGAGCTGATCCTGCTGACCACGCACGGCCTGCTCCACCTCCTCGGCTTCGACCACGCCGAGCCCGAGGACGAGCGCGAGATGTTCGGCCTGCAGCGGGAGCTGATCACCGGGTTCCAGGCCGTCGAGCGCCGCCGGCGCGCATGACCGCGACCCTCCTCCTCGTCGCCGCCCTCCTCCTCGTCGCCTTCGGCGGGTTCATGGCGGCGTCGGAGGCGGCGCTGGGCGTGACGTCCCGCGCCGATCTGGCGGAGCTGGGGGCGAGCGGGCGCAACGCCCGTGCGCTCCAGCGCATCGCCGCCGACCCGAGCGCGCACGTCACCGCGGTCGTGTTCATCCGCGTCCTCGCCGAGACCACCGCGGCGGTGCTCGTCACCGCCGCGTTCATGCTGCTGTTCGAGAACATCTGGCTGGCCCTGCTGGCTGCGGCCGTCCTCATGAGCGGCATCTCCTTCGTCGCGGTCGGGGCCTCGCCGCGTACCGTCGGCCGCCAGCACGCCCGCGGGCTCCTCCGCGGCGGCGCCCCCGTCATCCGCGGCATGCGCCTGCTGCTCGGACCGCTGGCGCACGGCCTGGTCGCGGTCGGCAGCCGCATCACGCCCGGGGTGTCGCACTCGACGTCGTTCGCCTCCGAGGAGCAGCTGCTCAGCATCATCGACGAGGCCGCCGAGAACGAGCTCATCGAAGAGGACGACCGCGAGCTCATCCACTCGGTCTTCGACTTCACGGACCGCTACGTCCGCGAGGTGATGGTGCCCCGCACCGACATGGTGACCGTGGATGCCACCGCCACCTCGCGCGCCGCCCTCGCGCTGTTCCTCGACAAGGGCGTCTCCCGCGTGCCGCTCGTCGACGACGAGGCGGACGATGTGGTCGGCATGCTCTACCTGAAAGACCTGGTCCAGTTCGGGTTCCGCGACGAGGCCGGCTGGCGCGACGCGCCGATCCGCCGCATCGCGCGACCCGCCGTGTTCGTGCCCGAGTCGATGAAGGCCGAGACGCTGCTCCAGCAGATGCGGCGCGACGCCGTGCACGTCTGCCTCGCCGTCGACGAATACGGCGGCGTCGCCGGTCTGGTCACCCTGGAGGACCTCATCGAGGAGCTCGTGGGCGAGATCGCCGACGAGTACGACCTGCCCTCGACCGAGGTCGTCGAGCTGGAGGAGGGCCGCTACCGCGTCAGCGCCCGCCTCGGTCTCGACGAGGTCGGCGACCTGTTCGGCCTGGAGCTCGACGACGAGGACGTCGACTCCATCGGCGGCCTGCTCGGCAAGGCGCTCGGCCGCATCCCCCAGCCCGGGGCGACCGCGGAGCACTCCGGGCTCCTCATGACCGGCGGGGCCTCGCGCGGCCGCAACCGCGGCATCGCCACCGTCTTCGTCGAGCGCGCCGACACGGACGACCACGACACCGACGACGAGAACGTCCGCGAGAGGACCGAGAGATGACCGACACCACCCGTTCCGGATTCGTCACCTTCGTGGGGCGGCCCAACGTCGGCAAGTCGACGCTGACCAACGCCCTCGTGGGCGAGAAGGTCGCGATCACGAGCGAGAAGCCGCAGACGACGCGCCGAGCCATCCGCGGCATCGTCAACCGCCCCGGCGGACAGCTGGTGGTCGTCGACACTCCTGGCATCCATCGTCCCCGCACCCTGCTGGGTCAGCGCCTCAACGACCTCGTCGAGCAGGTGCTCGGCGACGTGGACGTCATCGCGTTCTGCGCCCCCGCGAACGAGAAGGTGGGTCCGGGGGACCGGCGCATCGCCGAGTCGCTGTCGGGCTACCCCCGGGCCAAGAAGGTCGCGCTGGTGACGAAGACCGACGCCGCGAACCGGGAGCAGATCACCGAGCGTCTCATCGAGGTGGACGCACTTCGTGAGGACTGGGACGCGGTCATCCCGCTGTCGGCGGTCACCCGCGACCAGCTGGACGTCCTCAGCGACGAGCTGCTGGCCCTCATGCCCACGGGTCCCGCGCTCTACCCGGACGACGTGGTCACCGACGAGACCCTCGAGGATCGCATCGCCGAGATCATCCGCGAGGCGGCGCTGGAGGGCGTGCGCGACGAGCTGCCCCACTCGATCGCGGTCACCGTCGACGACGTCGCCCCCCGCGAGGACAGCGACCTCACCGACGTCTACGCCAACATCGTCGTCGAGCGCGACAGCCAGAAGGCGATCATCATCGGCCGCAAGGGCTCGCGTCTCGCCGACGTCGGCGCACGCGCACGCAAAGGCATCGAACCGCTCGTCGGCGGCCGGGTGTACCTTTCGCTGCATGTGCGCGTCGCCAAGGAGTGGCAGCGCGACCCGAAGCAGCTGGGGCGCCTCGGCTTCTGACGCGCCCGACGCGCTCCGACACGACGACGAGAGGTGGATGCCATGGCGATGAGGTGGACGGCGCCGCAGCCCGGGCCGATCGACGGCTGGCGTTTCGACGAGGTCGAGGTCGCCCCGCCGGGGCCCGGCGAGGTCACGATCCGCGTGCACGCGGCGGGGATCAACCCCGCCGACGCCAAGCACGTCGCCCGGGCCCGTCCCGGCGCGACCTTCCCCGTGCCGATCGGCTACGAGCTGTCCGGCGAGATCGTCGCCGTCGGCCCGGACGCCGTCGGCGGATCCGGTGAGCTGGCGGAGGGCGACGAGGTCGTGGCCTTCCGCGTGCAGGGCGCCTACGCCACCGCGCTCACGGTCCCGGCCCGCGACGTGTTCGCGAAGCCGTCGACCCTCTCGCACCCCGAGGCGGCGAACCTGCTGCTGGCCGGCACGACAGCGGCCGAGATGATCCAGGTCACCCGTGTCGCCGAGGGCGACACCGTCCTGCTCCACGCCGCCTCCGGCGCGGTGGGCGTGAGCCTCCTGCAGCAGGCGCGGGCGCTCGGCGTCACGGTGATCGGCACGGTGGGACCGGATGCCGCGGAGTCGGCCGACCGCGTCCGCCGGTACGGCGGTATCCCGGTGGCGTACGGCGACGGGCTGCGCGACCGCGTCGCGGAGGCGGCCGCGGGGGCGCCCATCGCGGCCGCGTGGGATGCCGCGGGCACCGACGAGGCGATCGACGTCTCGCTGGAGCTGGTGGCGGACCGCGACCGCATCGTGACGATCGTCGACCCCGCCCGCGCCGAGAAGGACGGGTTCCTGTGGATCGCCGGGTCGCGGCCGGAAAGCACTCGTTTCCGCGACATCGCCCGCGCGCGGGTGCTCGAGCTGGCGGCATCCGGAGCCCTCGAAGTCCCCGTCGCGCGCACGTATCCGCTCGCCGACGCAGTCGAGGCGGTGCGCTTCGTCATGACCGGACACCCCGGCGGCAAGGTCGCCCTGCTGCCGTGACCGGGCGGGATCCCCGCCCGAGGTGCTGCTACGATCGCAGGATGCGCTTCGGTGGCCTGCTTCTTCTTAGCTGCCGCGACGAGTCCTCGTTCTAGGGCCTTCCTCGTCGCGGAGATCGTCGTCGGCCCCACCGAACGAAATCACAGAAGCGACAGATCATGAAGAACACCCAGAAGCCCACCTCCGCTCCGGTCCACAAGTACCGTCCGTTCCACGAGCAGATCCGCGTCGACCTGCCGGACCGCACCTGGCCGTCGAAGCGCATCGAGACCGCGCCCCGCTGGTGCGCCGTCGACCTGCGTGACGGCAACCAGGCGCTGATCGACCCGATGAGCCCCGAGCGCAAGCGCGTCATGTTCGACCTGCTCGTGAAGATGGGCTACAAGGAGATCGAGGTCGGCTTCCCGAGCGCCAGCCAGACCGACTTCGACTTCGTCCGTCAGCTGATCGACGACGACCTCATCCCCGACGACGTCACGATCCAGGTGCTGACGCAGGCGCGGGAGCACCTCATCGCCCGCACGTACGAGGCCATCGCGGGCGCCAAGCAGGCGATCGTGCACCTGTACAACTCCACGAGCGTGCTCCAGCGGGAGGTCGTGTTCCGCACCGACCAGGACGGCATCGTCGACATCGCCCTCGAGGGCGCGCGCCTGTGCAAGAAGTACGAGGCGACGATCCCGCAGACCGAGGTGTACTACGAGTACTCGCCCGAGAGCTACACCGGCACAGAGCTCGAGTTCGCGCTGCGCATCTGCAACGAGGTGCTCGAGGTGTTCCAGCCGACGCCGGAGCGCAAGGTCATCCTGAACCTCCCCGCCACGGTCGAGATGGCCACGCCCAACGTCTACGCCGACTCGATCGAGTGGATGTCGCGCCACCTGAACCACCGCGAGAACGTCATCCTGTCGCTGCACCCGCACAACGACCGGGGGACGGCCGTCGCGGCCGCCGAGCTCGGCTACCTGGCGGGCGCCGACCGGATCGAGGGATGCCTCTTCGGCAACGGCGAGCGGACGGGCAACGTCGACCTGGTCGCTCTGGGCATCAACCTGCTGACGCAGGGCATCGACCCGCAGATCGACTTCAGCGACATCGACCAGGTCAAGCGCACGGTCGAGTACTGCAACCAGCTGCCCGTGCCCGAGCGCAGCCCATGGGCCGGCGACCTCGTCTTCACCGCTTTCAGCGGGTCCCACCAGGACGCGATCAAGAAGGGCTTCGAGGCGATGGAGGCCCGCGCGACCGCCGAGGGCAAGAGCATCGACGAGATCGAGTGGGCCGTCCCGTACCTGCCCATCGACCCGAAGGACCTCGGCCGCTCGTACGAGGCCGTCATCCGTGTCAACTCCCAGTCGGGCAAGGGCGGGGTCGCCTACCTGCTGAAGGCCGACCACGCGATCGACCTGCCCCGCAAGCTGCAGATCGAGTTCTCCGGCGTCGTGCAGGCGCGCACGGACGCCGAGGGCGGCGAGGTCTCCAGCGGTCAGATCTGGGACATCTTCACCGACGAGTACCTGCCGTCGCAGGACGACGACCAGCGCTGGGGCCGGTTCGAGCTGCTGTCGACGCGCTCCTCGAGCGACATGTCCGGCGACGTCCACCTCGACGTGTCGCTGCGCGACGGTGACGCCGTGCAGCCCGCGTCGGCCGTGGGCAACGGCCCCGTGGCCGCGTTCCTCGAGATCGTGCGCGCGCAGGGCTTCGACGTCACCCTCTACGACTACGTGGAGCACGCGCTGAGCTCGGGCGGCGACGCCCAGGCGGCGGCGTACGTCGAGCTGCAGGTCGACGACCAGCGCCTCTGGGGCGTCGGCATCGACGGCGACATCTCGACGGCGTCGCTGAAGGCGATCGTCTCGGGCGTCAACCGCGCCATCCGCACCCGTCAGGCCTCTGGCGCCCTCGCCGCCGTCTGAGGACGTCGTCGTGTCCTACGCCCACGGACACCACGAGAGCGTGCTGCGTTCCCACGCCGCGCGCACTGTCGCCGACTCGGCGGCGTACCTGGTGTCGTCGCTGTACCCCGGCGCCAGCATCCTCGATGTGGGAGCCGGGCCCGGCACCATCACCGTCGACCTCGCCGACCGGGTCTTCCCGGGGCGGGTCGTCGGGGTGGATGCCGCTTCCGACGTCGTCGAGGTCGCTCGCGCGGCGGTTGCGGGGCGCACGAACGTGGAGTTCCGCGTCGGCGACGCGTACGCGCTCGACCTCCCCGACGCGTCCGTCGACATCGTCCACGCGCACCAGACGCTGCAGCACCTGGCGCGACCCGTCGACGCCCTACGCGAGTTCGGCCGGGTGGCCGGCCCCGACGGGCTCGTCGCGGTGCGCGACGTGGATTACGGCGGCGTGATCTGGCATCCGCAAATCCCCGCTCTCGACGAGTGGATCGAGACCTACCACGGCGTGCACCGCGGCTCGTCGGGGGAGCCCGATGCGGGTCGGCGCCTCAAAGCGTGGGCGCGCGAGGCCGGGTTCACCCGGATCGATGGGAGCGCGAGCGTGTGGGTGTTCGACACGCCCGACAAGCGCGCGTGGTGGGGCGGGATGTGGGCCGATCGCGTCCTCGCCTCGGCGTTCGCCGATCACGCGCGAGCGCTCGGGCTCGCCGACGACGCGCTCCTGCGGCGGATCTCCGACGCCTGGCGCGAGTGGGCGGCGCATCCTGACGGGTGGATCCTGCTGCCGCACGGCGAAGTCCTCGCGCGCTGGTGAAAGCGGGGGAGGGCGTCGGTGCGAGGATGAAAGCGTGATCCGCGTCGATGCCCTCTACCGCTACCCCGTGAAGGGCTTCACGCCCGAACGCTGCCCGCGTCTGGTCGTCCAGACGGACGGGCGCGTCCAGGGCGATCGTGCACTGGTGTTCGCCTTCGCCGACGTCGACCACCCCGACGAGGCGACGTTCCCGAAGAGCCGCGGGCTCGCGCTCATGACCTTCCCCACGCTCGCCCGCATCGCTCTGACCCTCGACGACGCGACGGACCGGCTGCGTCTCCGCGTCGACGAGATCGACGTCGAGGCGGATCTCGACGAGGACGGACGCCGACGGCTCGCCGAGGCCGTCACCGCCTATCTCCGCACCTCGTCCGACGCGAAGCTCCTCGACCGCGACGGCATCCTGCCGCTGCAGCTGATCGGCGACAGCCGCACCGCGCGATTCCAGGACCGTCCGCAGGGCTACATCTCGCTGCACGGCGCGGCCTCGGTCGACGCCCTGGATGCCACGGTCTCCGCGCCCGTCGACGACCGACGGTTCCGTTCCAACATCGTCGTCTCCGGCGCCGCCCCCTGGGCCGAGCTCGACTGGCGCGGACGCGTCCGCATCGGCGAGGTGGAGTTCGAGGTGCAGAAGCCGATCGAGCGCTGCGCGGCCATCACCGCCAACCCGGACACCGGCGTGCGCGACGCGCGACTGCTGCGGGTGCTCACGACGGAGTTCGCGCAGACCGAGCCGACGCTCGGCATCCTGCTCCTGCCCGTCGACGGCGGCGGCAAGATCGCCGAGGGCGACGAGGTCGTCCCGCTCGGCTGAGGGTCCCGCACCGCGCGACGCGGGCGGGACCGTCTGCGACGTTCAGGACGCGTCGTCGGTGCGGATGATCGGGATGCCGGTGGTCTCGACCGCCACCTTGCGGCGGTAGAGCTTCCGCTGCTCGGGCAGGGACAGGTCGAAGATGACCGCGAGCACGCGGATGACCGTGGTGACGGCCACGCCGATCACCGCCGCGATCGGCAGCGGCACACCGAACGCCGCCGTGGTCGCGAGCACCGCGCACCCGCCGCCGGCCGCCACCGCGTAGAGCGAGCCAACGTGCATGATGGCGACGGGCAGGCCCATCAGCACGTCCCGGAGGACGCTGCCCCCGGCCGCTGCCACCACGCCGACGAAGACCGCGGGCACCGCCGGCATGCCCAGCGCAAGCGCCTTCGACGTGCCGAAGGCACCGAACAGGCCGATCACGACGGCGTCGAGCATGACGATCGCACGGTTCAGGCGCTGGAAGATCCCCGAAAGCAGCATCCCCACGATCGAGGCGAGCGTCGCGGTGATGAGGTACCAGTTGCTCTGCAACGTCGCCGGGGTGAGGCCGAGCAGGAGGTCGCGGATGAGACCGCCGCCCATCCCCAGCAGGATGCCAATGATTGCCACTCCGAGCAGGTCCAGGCGCCGCTGCCCCTGGAAACCCGACGCGAACAGCGCCCCCTGCACCCCGCCCAGGGCGACGGCTGTCAGATCCGCCCACAGCGGGATGACGAAGGTCGGCGTGTCCACGGCATCCATTCTCCCGGGTCGGGCGGCCCGTGCCCGTCTGCCGGACCGGCGGGGCGGGTGTGGCCGGAAGAGGCCGGTGCGACGCCCCCGCGGCCGTACGCCCTGCCGACGTGCGTCACCCGAGCCCAGGCGCGCCGCACGGCCGACTCCCGGTGACGCGGGTCGATAATGGACTGTGCCCACCTACCGCGACGAAGTCGTGGTCCTGCGTACCCACAAGCTGGGGGAGGCGGACCGCATCGTCACCCTCCTCAGCCGCCGCAACGGCAAGATCCGCGCGGTGGCCAAGGGCGTCCGCCGCACGTCGTCGCGCTTCGGGTCGCGTCTGGAGCCGTTCATGGTCGCGGACGTGCAGCTGTACCGCGGTCGCACGCTCGACATCGTGCAGCAGGCCGAGTCGCTCGGCTCGTACGGGGCCGACATCGCGGTGCACTACGACCGCTACACCACGGCGAGCGCGATGGTCGAGACGGCGGACCGGCTGAATGAGGCCGAGGCCACGCCGCAGCAGTACCTGCTGCTGGTCGGCGGGCTGCGGTCGCTGGCGCGCGGCGACCACGCGTCGCGGAGCGTGCTGGACTCCTATCTGCTGCGCGCGATGGCGCTGTCGGGCTGGGCGCCCGGTCTCGGCGAGTGCGCCCGCTGCGGGACCGTCGGCGACCACGACTACTTCCTCGCCCAGCTGGGCGGCGTCATCTGCTCCGCGTGCGCCCCCGCCGGCTCCCCGCGCGTCGCGCGCGACACCGTGGACCTGCTCCGCGCCCTCATCGCGGGGGAGTGGGACATCGTGGACGCCGCCCCCGACCGGACCACCGCCGCCGCCTCGGGACTGGTCGCGACGTACGCGCAGTTCCACCTCGAGCGCGGCATCCGCTCCCTCTCGCACCTGGATTCGAGGCGATGACCCCCAAGCCCTTCACGCACCGCGACGCCGTCCCCTTCCGCCCGGTCGACTGGACCGCGGAGTACCCGCCGGCGTTCCCGAAGGGGGCGGTGCCGGAGCACGTCGCCATCGTCATGGACGGCAACGGCCGGTGGGCCAACCGGCAGGGCCTGACGCGCGTCGAGGGACACCGCGCGGGCGAGGCGGCGCTGCTCGATGTCGTGGCCGGCGCCATCCAGGCCGGCGTGAAGCACCTGTCGGTCTACGCCTTCTCGACCGAGAACTGGTCGCGCTCGCCCGACGAGGTCCGCTTCCTCATGGGCTTCAACCGCGAGGTCCTGCACCGTCGCCGCGACCAGCTCAACGAGTGGGGCGTGCGCATCCGCTGGTCGGGTCGCAAGCCGCGCCTGTGGGGCTCGGTCATCAAGGAGCTCCAGCACGCCGAGCGCCTGACCGAGGGCAACGACGTGCTCACCCTGACGATGTGCGTGAACTACGGCGGGCGCGTGGAGATCGTGGATGCCATGCGTCGCATCGGCGAGGACATCGCGGCCGGGCGGCTCAAGCCGTCGGCGGTGACGGAGAAGCTCATCCGCCGGAACCTCTACCAGCCCGACATGCCCGACGTGGACCTCTTCGTCCGGTCCAGCGGCGAGCAGCGCACCTCGAACTTCCTGCTGTGGGAGTCCGCCTACGCCGAGATGGTCTTCCTCGACACGCTGTGGCCCGACTTCCGGCGCACGCACCTGTGGGACGCCATCGGCCTGTACCTGTCGCGCGACCGCCGATTCGGCGGCGCCGTCGACACCCCGGACGCCGCCGACACCCCGGACGCCGCCGACCGGTGAATGCCGCTGCGGGAATAGTTCGACGTCGAGGAAGGTTGCAGGCGACATGACGGATGCCATCAAGATCGACGTGTGGAGTGACATCGCCTGCCCCTGGTGCTACATCGGCAAGCGGAACCTCGAGAACGGACTGGCCGCGACGGCCTCCGACGACGACGCGCCGGTCGTGGAGATCGAGTACCACTCGTTCGAGCTCTCTCCCGACACCCCGGAGGACTTCGACGGGGGCGAGGTGGACTACCTGTCGCAGCACAAAGGCATCTCGCCGGAGTCGGCGCGGGAGATGCTGGACCGCGTGACCGGCGTGGCCGCCGAGGCGGGTCTGGCCTACCGGTTCGACATCCTCAAGCACACCAACACCGTCAAGGCTCACGAGCTCCTGCACTTCGCGAAGGAGAACGGACGCCAGCTCGAGCTGTCGGAGCGCCTCATGTCGGCGTACTTCCTCGAGGGGCGCCACGTCGGGCGCGACGACGACCTCGTCGCCCTGGCCGTCGAGGTCGGCCTGGACGAGGCCGCCGCCCGCGACGCCCTGTCGTCGCAGCGCTACCGGCCCGCCGTCCGCGCGGATCAGGAGCAGGCGCAGCAGTACGGCATCACGGGCGTGCCCTTCTTCGTCATCGACGGCAAGTACGGCGTGAGCGGGGCGCAGCCGGTCGAGGCTTTCGCCCAGATCGCACGGCAGGTGTGGGGCGAGCGACGCGAGGCCGCGGCCGCCGCTCCCGAGGGCGCGAACGCCTGACCGCCTTTCCTCCCCAGCGATGCCCGCGCGGTGCGTTGTGCACAGCGGGCATCGCCGGCTCCGCTCGTCTGGGAGAATGAGACAGTGAACACGGCACTCGCTCCGACGCGCACCCTGCGCATCGGCAACATCGAACTCGACGCCCCCGTCGTGCTCGCGCCCATGGCCGGCATCACGAACACCGCGTTCCGCCGCCTGTGCCGCGAGTACGGCGCCGGACTGTACGTCAGCGAGATGATCACGACGCGCGCCCTCGTGGAGCGCAACGAGACGACGATGCGGCTCATCCGGCACCACGAGTCCGAGACGCCCCGCTCGATCCAGCTGTACGGCGTCGACCCGGCCACCGTCGAGGCGGCTGTGCGTCTGATCGTCGACGAGGACCACGCCGACCACATCGACCTCAACTTCGGCTGCCCCGTCCCGAAGGTGACCCGCCGCGGCGGCGGCTCCGCCCTGCCGTGGAAGACTGCGCTGTTCCGCGAGATCGTGGAGCGCGCCGTCCGCGCCGCCGGAGACAAGCCGCTGACGATCAAGATGCGCAAGGGCATCGACGCCGACCACCTCACCTACCTCGAGGCCGGACGCATCGCGGAAGGCGCCGGGGTGGCATCCATCGCCCTCCACGCCCGCACGGCCTCGGAGTTCTACTCCGGTCAGGCCGACTGGAGCGCGATCACGAAGCTGAAAGAGACGGTCACGAGCGTGCCCGTGCTGGGCAACGGCGACATCTGGTCCGCGGACGACGCGGTGCGCATGATGGACGAGACCGGATGCGACGGCGTCGTCGTCGGACGCGGATGCCTCGGACGCCCGTGGCTGTTCGGCGATTTGGCCCGTGCGCTCGGCGGTCCCGCTGCCGCCGCGGGGGAGCCGGTGGACGCCACGCTGGGCTTCGTCGCCCAGGCGTTCCGCCGCCACGCGGAGCTGCTCGTCGAGTTTTTCGAGGACGAGGGCCGCGGCTGCCGCGACATCCGCAAGCACGTCGCCTGGTACTTCAAGGGCTATCCCGTCGGCGGCGACCTGCGGGCGAGCCTCGCGACGGCCTCCACGCTCGCCGAGATCGACGAGCTGCTCGCCACGATGGACCTCGCCGCGCCCTACCCGGGTGCGGCGGCCGAGGGGCAGCGGGGACGTGCAGGCACCCCCAAGCGGCCGGCGCTGCCCGACGGCTGGCTGGACTCCCGCGAGATCGGCGACGCCGCCGGACGTGCGCTGGCCGACGCCGAGCTGGACCACAGCGGTGGCTGACGCGGTGTCGGTCGCGGCGCGCCCGGACGGCTATGTCGAGGCCGACGGCGCCCGGTTCCACACCGAGCTCCACCGTTCGCAGCGCGACGACTTCGCGCGGGACCGCGCCCGTGTGCTGCACTCCGCCGCCCTGCGTCGCCTCGCCGCCAAGACCCAGGTTCTCAGCCCCGCGAGCCCGGCCGACTTCGCCCGTAACCGCCTGACGCACTCGCTCGAGGTCGCCCAGGTCGGCCGCGAGCTGGCGACGGCTCTGCGCCTCTCGCCCGACGTCGTCGACACCGCATGCCTGAGCCACGACCTCGGCCACCCGCCGTTCGGCCACAACGGCGAGCGGGCGCTGAACGACTGGGCCGAGGACATCGGCGGGTTCGAGGGCAACGCCCAGACCCTGCGGATCCTCACGCGGCTCGAGCCGAAGGTCTTCGGCCCGGCGGGGGAGTCCTACGGCCTCAACCTCACCCGGGCGAGCCTGGATGCCGCCTGCAAGTACCCGTGGACCGTCGACGAGCCGGTCCCCGACCCGGGCGGCCGCCTGAAGTTCGGCGTCTACCCCGACGACGAGCCGGTCTTCCACTGGATGCGGGACGCGGCGCCGCCGCGCGTGCGCTGCATCGAGGCGGAGGTCATGGACCTCTCCGACGACATCGCCTACTCGGTCCACGACTTCGAGGACGCCGTCGTCAACCGGTACCTGGATCCCGCGATCCTCTCGGCCCCGGGGGAGCGCGAGTCGCTGCTCACGGCGATCCAGACCTGGGTGGGCTTCGACTTCTCGCGCGACGAGCTCGCCGACGGTCTCGAGCGTCTGCTCCTCGTCCCCGAGTGGATCGGCTCCTTCGACGGCACCCGGCCCGCGCTCGCCCGTCTCAAGAACCTCACCTCCGACCTCATCGGGCGCTTCGCCCGCGCGGCCACCGCCGAGACCCGCGCGTCCTACCCGGTCGCCGACCTGACCCGCTACCGGGCCCACGTCGTCGTCCCGCGCTCGGTCGAGGCCGAGATGGCGGTCCTCAAGGGCATCATCGGCGCGACCGTCGTCTCCATCGACGGCCGCAAGGTGCTGTACCGCGAGCAGCGACGGGTCCTCAAGCGCCTGGCATCCGCCCTCTGGGACGAGCCGGCCGCCCTCGACGCCCTGCACGCGGAGGACTTCGCCGCCGCCGGCGACGACACCGCCCGGCGCCGGGTCGTGGTCGACCAGGTCGCCAGCCTCACCGACCAGCTCGCGATCGCCTGGCACGGCCGGCTGGTCGGAGAGGTGGATGCCGCCGAGCTCGGCGTCTGGGCCCCCGGCGCACGCCCGCCGCGGGGAGCGGATGCCTGATGCCCCGCATCCGGCAGTCGGACGTCGAGGAGGTCAAGACGCGGGTCAACATCGCGGACGTCATCGGTGAGCGCGTCGCCTTGAAGCCCGCCGGCGTCGGATCGATGAAGGGCCTGTGCCCCTTCCACGACGAACGCAGCCCGAGCTTTCACGTCCGACCCCAGGTCGGGTACTACCACTGCTTCGGCTGCGGCGAGTCCGGCGACGTGTACTCGTTCCTGCGGGCGATGGACCATGTCTCGTTCACCGAGGCCGTCGAGCGCATGGCCGGCCGGGTGGGCTACACGCTGCACTACGAGGACGGGGGAGCGGCCCCCGAGACGACCGGACGCTCCCGCCTCTACGCCGCCAACGCGGCCGCGGCGGAGTACTACCGCAGCCGGTTGCTCACCCCCGAGGCCGACGCGGCGCGGCGGTTCCTCGGCGATCGCGGCTTCGACGCCGGCGCCGCGGCGCACTTCGGCGTCGGCTACGCGCCGAAGGGCTGGTCGTCGCTGCTGGACCACCTGACCGCCCAGAAGTTCTCCCGCGACGAGCTCGTGCAGGCGGGACTGGTCTCGCAGGGGCAGCGTGGGGTGTACGACCGCTTCCGCGGCCGCCTGGTCTGGCCCATCCGCGATGTGACCGGCCAGGTGATCGGCTTCGGCGCCCGCAAGCTCTACGACGACGACCAGGGGCCGAAGTACCTCAACACCCCCGAGACGCCGATCTACAAGAAGGCGCAGGTGCTCTACGGGCTCGATCTCGCCAAGCGCGACATCTCGCGGTCCCACCGCGTGGTCGTGGTCGAGGGGTACACCGACGTGATGGCGTGCCACCTGGCGGGCATCACCACGGCGATCGCCTCCTGCGGCACCGCCTTCGGCAGCGACCACATCTCCGTCCTGCGCCGCGTCATGGGCGACGACAGCGCGTCCGGCGAGGTGGTCTTCACCTTCGATCCGGATGCCGCCGGCCAGAAGGCCGCCCTCCGCGCCTTCGCGGACGAGAAGCGCTTCGCCGCGCAGACATACGTCGCCGTGGCTCCCGAGGGACTGGACCCGTGCGATCTCCGCCTGCAGCGCGGTGACGGCGCGGTGCGCGCCCTCATGGACACGAAGGCGCCGATGTTCGAGTTCGTCATCGACCAGCGGCTGAAGGACTTCGACCTCTCCAGCGTCGAGGGGCGGGCGGGCGCTCTCCGGGCCGCAGCTCCCATCGTCGCCGACATCCGCGACCCGTCGCTCCGGCCCGGGTACGTCCGCGTCCTCGCCCGCCGTCTCGGCCTGGACATCCCCGAGGTCCAGTCCGCGGTCGAGCGCGCCGCACGCGGCGCCGACCGGGTGGAGGCGCGGGAGAAGGGCCGCACGGCGGGCTCCGAGCCCGAGCGCGCTCCCTTGGCCGCGTCCGTGACGCTGTCATCGCTACCGAACACCCGCGACGTGGCCCTCGAACGCGGCGCGATGATGGCGTTCCTCCAGTACGGGCACCGCATCGAGCCGGACCTGTTCCTGCGCGCGCTGCAGACGCCGTTCGGCCATCCCGCGCTCGAGGCGGTGCGCAGCGCCCTCGCCGCCACCGACCTGTCTCAGCCCGGCTGGGCCGTCGCCGCCGTCGAGGCCGTCCGCGAGCCGTTCCGCTCCCTCGGCGCCGAGCTGCTCACCGCCGAGTTCCCCGCCCGCACCGAGGAGGGCGCCGTCGCCTCGGCGAACGACCTCGCGCGCGGACTGCTCGTGCGCGAGCTGCAACGCGAGAAGGACGAGCTGCTCCGCGGCATCCAGCGGGTCCCCGCCGATTCCGACGAGGGCCGCCGTCTGCGCTACCGACTGCGTGAGCTCGACGCCGACCGTCAGCGTCTCGCCGACGCCTGAGCCGCCCCCGCGCAGCGCGTCGCGGGCCGAGACGGCACGCCGTAGTGGCGTCGGCGCGCGCCGTCCGGGAGGATGAGGGCTATGCCCCGGCCCCTGGACACCGACGTCGCCCTGCACGCCGACGACCTCTCGCTCGCCCGCGGGGGAGTGCGCGTCGTCGACGGGGTGAGTTTGAAGGTGGATGCCGGCGCCTCTCTCGTCGTGATGGGGCCGACCGGCGCGGGTAAGTCCTCCCTCGCGGCCGTCCTGGCGGGAGGGACGGACACGGGGATCACGATCGTCGGCGGAGATGCCCGCGTCCACGGGATCTCCGCCCGGCACCCCGGCCGCCGTCGCCGCCAGTGGGTCTTCCACACCGGATATCTGCCTCAGGGTGCCGGCGCCGCCCTGCCGTCCCGGCTCACCGTGTCGGACGTCATCGCCGAGCCCATCACCAGCCGCGACCGGCGGGTCAACCCGCGCGCCCTCTCCGTCCGCGTCGCCACGCTGCTCGACGAGATGCAGCTGCCGCTCGGGACGGCCCCGAAGTACCCGTACGAGCTGAGCGCGGGGATGCGGCAGCGCGTCGCGCTGGCCCGTGCGCTCGTCCTGGAGCCGCGGCTGCTCATCGCCGACGACCTCTACGCCAACCTCGACGTCGAGGTCCGCGCCGCCGTCCGCACGGCGCTGCGACGTCGACGCGACGAGAACGGCATGGCATCCCTCGTCGTCACGAACGACGCCGACGCCCCCCGGGACCTGGATGCCGACGTGCTCGTCCTGCGTGCGGGCCATGCCGTCGCGTTCGGTCCGCGCGCGGAGGGACTCGTGTGGACGCCGGGCGGCACGCCCGAGCGGCGCATTTCCGCCACCTGATTTTTTCGCGGGCGTCCGATCCTGTTAGTATCGTGGGGTTGCCCGCCGCAAGGTGCGCATGATCCTCGGTAGCTCAATTGGCAGAGCAATCGGCTGTTAACCGATAGGTTCTTGGTTCGAGTCCAAGCCGGGGAGCGAGAGACCCGCGTCCATCTAACGCGGCTCTCACCTTAGGCCCGGGCTTCCACCCCGGGCCTTACTTCTTCTCCGGCGACCGCGGAAGACCGGCTCCCGGCTGTGGCCGATGCGGCGTGCTCGCACCGCCCCTGCCGATCGCATCGCGCGGCACGCGAGGCTTGGTCAGCGCCGACGCGACTTGTGCTCGAGGAACGTGCAGAGCTCGGCCACCGCGACGAACTCGTCGGCGAGTCGGACGAGCGCGTCGCTCGTCAGCTCGGTCGCCTGCGGCTGCGCCTCGATGGTCACGACCCAGCGATCGCTGCCGTCCGGCTGCTCGAGGAGGACCGACGTCCGCGCGTCGCCGAGCTGCGTGACGACGACGGCGCCGTCCCGGCCGTCGGCCTCGTCCGGCGTCGCGACCCGCGCCGCAGCCCCTTCGGGCATCAGCTCGGCGTACTCCTCGAGCCAGTCCTCGAGCATCGGTCGACTCCGGAACATGGGATCCTCCGTCCGCTCTGCTTCCCCTCAACCTAACAATCGTGAGCGTCCTGAGGCGATACAGACCCGCACCGCCTAGCCATCTGCCCCATGCGGGCCCTGCGGTCCTCTTCGCCGACTCCCGGACGCGGGTATCACCCGGACGCGGCCCTGCTCCGTGGCATCCCTCCGTCGTCTCCGCCACCCCGGCGGATACCGGACCCCGGCCTGACAGGGTGGGGGAATGGATGCCGCCACCCCGCACGACATCGACCTCGACGCTCTCCGGACCACGGTCCTCGACGACCGTCGGGGCGACGTGGACGACAGCATTCCGCAGCTGGCCGACGCAGACCCCGGTCTGTGCGGAATCGCGCTCGCCCTGCCCGACGGGGAGGTCAGGGCGTCGGCGCAGGCGGACGTGGCGTTCAGCATCCAGTCCGCGGTCAAGCCGTTCCTGTTCGCGCTGGCTCTCGTCGACACCGACGGGGAGGCGCTCGGACGCGTGGGCATCGAGCCGACGGGGGAGTCGTTCGACGCGATCAAGCTCGAGAGCGGGACCGGCCGCCCGCCGAATCCCATGGTCAACGCCGGCGCCCTGCTCACGGCCTCGCTCGTCACCGGCGGCGACGTCGCCGCACGGCAGGAGCGGATCGCCCGCGGGCTGGCGGGATTCGCCGGCGCCCCCCTCGACGTCGACGAGGACGTCGCCCACAACGAGCACCTCCTCGGCGACCGCAACCATGCACTCGCCCACCTCATGCGCGCGGAGGGGACGATGTCGGTCTCCGCGGACGACGCCGTCGCCGTCTACGCCCGCGCCTGCGCGACGCTCGTCGACGCGCGGATGCTCGCGGTGATGGGGGCCACGCTCGCCCTCGGCGGACGGAACCCCCTGACCGGGGAGCAGGTGGTCCCCGCCGCGGTCGCCCGGGACGTCGTGTCCGTCATGGCGACCTGCGGCGTCTACGACGGCTCGGGCCGGTGGATGCGCGCGGTCGGCGTACCCGCCAAGTCCAGCGTCTCCGGCGCGATCGTGCTGTCCGCGCCGAGGCGGCTCGGGGCGGCCGTCGTCAGCCCGCCGCTGGACGCGCAGGGCACGAGCGTGCGGGGCCACGAGGTGAGCCGCGCACTCAGCGAGGACCTCGGCCTGCACAGCTTCGCCGCCGAGGGCTGATGTCGGCGGCCGCCCGTACGCTCCCCGCATGGCCGAGAGAGTGCAGGCGTGGTGGGCGCGCCGTCAGTGGTCCAAGCAGGTCGAGGTGCCGTACGAGATCGGCACCTACCGGGACGCCTGGGCGTCCTTTCCCGCGCTGGTCCGTCAGTATCACCCCGAGCTCAACGCCGGCATCACCCTGACCCAGATCCCGCCCGCCGCGGATGTGCTGCTGCTGTGGGAGTGCGACGCCGGCCACCACTTCGTCGCGACGCCGAGCGAGCAGCGCACGCGCCCGGGGCGGGAGCGGCGACGCAGCGCGTGGTGCCCCGATTGCACGCTGCTGGCGGCTCCGCCCCGCATCCGGCCGGCGGCGGAGCCGGGCACCCCGGTGCCGCCGCGACGCGTGCGTCCGACGCCGGCCCTCTGCCGCAAGACGCCCCCTCTTCCGCCGGGCAGTCCCTTCGTCTCGACCTGCGCGCCCACGCCCGCGTCCGCGGTCGAGGCGCGCATGCGGGCCGATCTGTCCGCGCGGTTCTCCTTCGACATCGCGGCGAACGCCGTGACGGTAGCGCGCCCGTTCTTCCAGCACACCGAGGTGTGGCCCGACATCGTCATCGCCGACCTGCGCGTGGCGATCGAGTTCGACAGCACCGGCCGGCACGGTCTCGAGCACGTGGGCGATCGCGAGGCGTCCGACCGCCGCAAGGACCGGGCACTACGGGGCGCGGGCTGGGAGGTGGTGCGGGTGCGGACGGGCAACCTGACCGCGCTCGGCCCTCTCGACGTGGAGGCGTCCGGCTGGAACCGCGCGACCCTGGACCGCGTGGATGCCGCGCTCGTCGCGGCGCGCGGAGCGCTCCTGGTCGACGCGTACCGGCGCTGACCGGTCAGGCGTCGATGTCGTCGACGCCCGGCATCCAGGAGGCGCCGGGCTTGCCCCACTTGCGCTTGCGCGCGATCTTCGCCACCACGCGGCTGTCCTCCTCGTCGAGCCGGTCGACGTAGAGGACGCCATCGAGGTGGTCGAACTCGTGCTGGACGATGCGGGCGCGCCACCCCGACACCTCGATCCGCACCGGTTCGCCGTCCAGGTCGGTACCTGTCAGGAGGGCCGTCTCAGACCGGCGCAGGGGGAACCGCTCGCCAGGGAACGACAGGCACCCCTCCGACTCCTCGTCGGGGTCGGGATAGCCGGGCTCCAACGGGCGGATCCACAGCTGCGGGTTGATGACGACGCCGCGCCACGGCTGCCCGTCGTCGTCCTCGTACGTGTAGGTGAAGATCCGCAGACCGACCCCGACCTGGGGCGCGGCGAGACCGACGCCGGGAGCGGCATCCATCGTCTCGAACATGTCGGCGACGAGCGTGCGGATGTCGTCGGTGATCTCGTCGACGGGGGAGGCGGGGGCGTGCAGCACGGGGTCGCCCATGATGCGGATCGGGAGTACGGCCACGTCTCCAGCCTATCCAGCGGACCTGCGGCTAGTGTCGGAGGGTGCTCCCGCTCGACGTCTCTCTGACCGACGGAATCGACGAGCTCGTCGGCATCTTCCGCGACCCGCGCATCCTGCTCGGGATCCCGCTGGCCCTGCTCGGGGCCGTGCTGATGTCCTTCGGTGCCCAGTACCAGCACCGCGGCGTGCAGAAGGTCGAGCGCCTCTCCGGCAAGACCACCGGCGGGCTCTCCCGTTCGCAGCTGAAGAAGCTGCTCACCCGCCCGTCCTGGGTGGCCGGGGCGATCATGCTCGGCCTCGCCGTCGTCTTCCAGCTCGCCGCGCTGTCCGTGGCGCCGCTGATCCTCGTGCAGCCGCTGGGGGCCATCGCCCTCGTGATCACCACGATCCTCAACGCGCGCGTCACGCATCACAAGCCGAACCGCCGGTCGCTCGTGGCGATCGCGGCCTGCGTGGGCGGCATCTTCATCTTCGTCACCATCGCGGCGTTCTTCGCCACGGAGCACGAGGTGACGGACGCTGCTCTGACGACCATCCTCAGCATCCTCGCCGCGGTCGTCGTCGTCTTCGGCGTCGTGTGGATCCTGCTCCGCCGCCGGGCGCCCGCGCTGTTCTACATCATGGCCGCCGGCGTGATCTACGGCTTCGTCGCGACGCTGACGAAGGTCGTCATCAGCCGCATCCAGACCGGCGACTTCGGCTGGCTGTCGCTGATCTGCGCGGTGGCGCTCATCGCGGCCGCCCTCGTCGGCGGGTACTTCGTCCAGACGGCCTACTCGGCCGGCCCGCCCGATCTCGTCATCGCGGGTCTGACCGTGATCGACCCGATCGTCGCCGTGCTCATCGGTCTGACGGTGCTCGGGGAGGCATCCACCGCTCCCGCCTGGGCCCTCATCGGATTCGCCGTCGCCGGGGCCATCGCCACATGGGGCGTGATCCAGCTGACGCGGCATCACCCGCAGATCACCGCCGACGGCAAGGTCGCACCCCCGCGGGTGAAGTGACGCCCGCCCCGCAGGCGCGGCGCGTCGAGCGGAAGGTGTCGTGACGGTAGGCTCGTCGTCGCTGGGGGCGGTGGCCAAGCTGGTCAAGGCAGCGGGCTCATAACCCGACGATCGTGGGTTCAAGTCCCACCCGCCCTACTCACTCCTCCGCGGAGGGCCTGATGCTCGGCGCGGACGCGGCCGAGGTCACACGTTCGGCTCGAGCGCACACGTTCGCGCTGCTCTCGAGCGTGTGTTCTCGGCGGGATCGTGTGATCTCGGGGGAGTACCCGCGGCGGCCGTGCGCCGCTCAGCCGCGGCGGCCCGCCGCCCCCCGACGTTGCGGCCAGCTTCGAAGGGATGCGCGCGCTCACACAATCTCGTGCTGCTGTGAGCCCCCGATCAGCCCTCCCGTGTAGATTCGGAAGCTCCCGAGGCGGGGGCCTCTCCAACGGACCTCCGTAGGCGCCTCACGGAAGAAGGGGCGACGATGAACACGCGACGCATCGCGCTTCCCGCCGTGACCGCGATGGCCGCGCTGGTGCTGAGCGGATGCAGTGGCGAGGTGTACGAGTCGGCCCCGACCGACACCGTCTACTGCGTCGACGCCGACAACACGATCGTCGACGAGGCGCAGTGCGACGACGTCGACCCCACCGCCTCTCCGAGCCCGAACGGCGGGGGCGGTGGCGGGAGCGGCCTCCTCGCCTGGTTCCTCATCGGGCGCTATGCCGGCGGACTGCAGCCGGGCACCACCCTCGACCCGTCGCTGTCGACCTCGCGGGTCCCTGCCGGGGACGCCTCCGCCCGACGCGCGGCGGGACTGGCGGAGACGGGCCGCGTCTCGAACGGCATCTCCGCGTCGACGGGCAAGCCCGCGGGCATCGGGCGCGGGGCCGGCTCGGACGGCAAGCCGGGCGGCTTCGGCAACGGCAACGGCACGGGCGGCTGAGGTGCAGCGACGACTGATCGCCCCTCGTCCCGACTACCTGCAGCGCGTTCAGAAGGCCGGTCTTGTCTACACCCACGACGACCCCCGCAGCGACCACCCGGAGCTCTACCGGTACTGGCGCGACGACGCCTACTACGAGTTCCGGCAGGCGGACGTCGAGGAGTTGCAGCGCGCCGCCTCCGCCGTGTTCGGCATGCTCGAACAGGCGGGCGACTGGCTGCTGTCTCCCGCCGGCGCCTGGTACCTCCGGCGGTTCGAGATCCCGCCGCGGGCGATGCGCGCGGTCGTCGACAGCTGGAACGAGCAACCCGCCTGGGGGTCGGTCTACGGACGCTTCGACTTCCGCTTCGGGGGAGTGGACCACCCGGACGCGGCGATGCGGACCCCCCGGCTCTACGAGTTCAACGCCGACACCCCCACCTCGCTGGTGGAGTCCCTCGTGCAGTGGGACTGGTTCGAGGACAACCGCGACCGTTTCGTGCGGGAGACCCCGGATGCCACCCAGTGGACGAACATGTACGAGGACCTGATCGCCGCATGGCGGCGCAACCTCGCCCTCCTCTCGGCGAAGCTCGGCTTCGAGCCCGTCGTCTACTTCGCCTGCAGCAACGCGGACCCGTCGCACGAGGACGAGATGAACACCCTCGTCCTCCGCGACACCTGCGAGCAGGCGGGCTTCGCGACCGAGACGATCTTCGTCGAGAACCTGTGGCTGGGCGGAGACGACCGGTTCTACGCGGGGCAGGGCGGGGCCCACATCGACGTCCTGTTCAAGCTGTACCCGTGGGAGCATCTCGCCCGAGAGGCCAACGCCGACGCGATCTTCCTCGACATCGAGTCGATCGGATACGGCGGCCGCCCGTACGCCGGGGGCACGGTCTGGATCGAGCCGCCCTACAAGATGCTCTGGAGCACCAAGGCGATCCTCCCCGTCCTGTGGCACCTGTTCGGCCGCACCGAGGACGGGCGACGGTACCTCCTGCCCGCGTGGTTCGACGGCGACGAGCCGTTCGGCGTCCGCCGCACCGGCTTCGTCCGCAAGCCGATCCTCGCGCGCGAGGGGGCGGACATCGTCCTCACCCGTCCGAGCGGGACGACGGTCCGCGGCGAGGTGCAGGGATACGGCGCAGAGGGCTTCGTCGTCCAGGAGCTCGCGGAACCGCCCGTCTTCCACCGCCGCGAGGAGGGTGTCGACGTGAGCACGGTCGTCGGCGTCTGGATGATCGACGGCGAGCCCTCGGGGCTGTGCGTCCGGGAGAGCCGCGGACCGATCACGGACAACTTCGCGAACTTCCTCCCGCACGTCGTCGCGGGCTGACCGGCGCACCTCCCCGGCGGTTCATCGGAGGGCGGGATGCCACCGCGGTGGCATCCATGGTCCGTCAGACCCCCGCCGCTCCCACGGGCACCGCGGTGAGGAGCTCGTCGCGGACGAGGGCCGCGCCCGCCGCGAGGGCGCTCATCTTCTCGAGGGCGACCCGCCGGGGGAGCGGGGCCATGCCGCAGTTCGAGCTGGCGATGAGCTTGTCCGGATCGACGAACTCGAGGGCGCGACGCAGCGTGCCCGCCACCTCCTCCGGCGTCTCCACGCGTTCGTCGGCGACGTCGACCGCCCCGATCATGACCTTCTTGCCACGGAGGAGCTTCACGAGGTCGATCGGCACGTGCGACCCGTGGCTCTCGAGCGAGACGCCGTCGATGCGCGAGCGCTGCAGCAGCGGGAAGGACTCCTCGTACTGCCGCCACTCATCGCCGAGGGTCGCCTTCCAGTCGTTGTTCGCCTTGATGCCGTAGCCGTAGCAGATGTGCACGATGGTCTCGGCGCGCAGGCCCTCGGCCGCGCGCTCGAGCGCGGCGACGCCCCAGTCCTTCATCTCGTCGAAGAACACGTTGAAGGCCGGCTCGTCGAACTGGATGACGTCCACCCCGGCCGCCTCGAGCTCGCGCGCCTCCTGGTTGAGGATCGTCGCGAACTCCCAGGCCAGCTTCTCGCGACTGCCGTAGTGGTGGTCGGAGAGGGTGTCGATCATCGTCATGGGTCCGGGGAGCGCCCACTTGATTGGCCGATCGGTCTGCGCGCGGAGGAAGGCGGCATCCTGGACGAAGACCGGCTGACGACGGCTGACCGCTCCGACGACGGTCGGTACGCTCGCGTCGTACCGGTCGCGGATGCGCACCGTCTCGCGGTTCTCGAAGTCGACGCCGTCGAGATGCTCGATGAACGTCGTCACGAAGTGCTGGCGGGTCTGCTCGCCGTCGCTGACGATGTCGATGCCGCGCCGCTCCTGCTCCTGGACGGCGGCGCGCAGTGCGTCGTGCTTGCCCTCGACGAGGACGTCGCCCTCGAGCTCCCACGGCGCCCAGAGGATCTCGGGCCGGGCCAGCCAGGCCGGCTTGGGGAGGCTGCCGACCAGGGCGGTGGGCAGGATCGCCGCGGTCATCGGAGCACCGCCCCGAAGTCCGCCGACCACTCCTCGAGCGCGCGGCGGTGCGGGGTGACGAAGTGCTCCTCGGCGAAGCGGCCCTGGGTCACCGCGAGACGGCTCCGCTCCTCGCGGTCGTACTCGATGCCGGTGCGGACGAAGTCCGCGGCATCCAGGCTCGGACGGTAGACCTCGCCGGCCGGGGCGATGGCGTTGTAGATCTCCGGACGGTAGATCTTCTGGAACGTCTCCATCGTGGCGACGGTGCCGATCAGCTGCAGGTCGGCGAGGTCGTCCAGCGCGTCCCCGCGGTGGTAGAACGCCAGCGGTGCGACGCTGCCGCGCGGCATGAAGTAGCGCGCCCGGAGGCCCATCTTGGCGAAGTAGTCGTCGGTGAGGGACGTCGCATCCTGGGCGTACTCGTGGCCCAGGACCGGGTGCACGACCCCCGTGCGACGGTAGGTGCGGCTCGTGGAGACGCTGATGCAGATGACCAGCGACTCGGGGAACCGCTCCCGGTACGCGGCCGAGTCCACGAAGTGCTGGAAGAGCTTGCCGTGCAGGTCGCCGAAGTCCTCCGGCACGGTGAACGTCGCCGCGTCGGCGTTGGCCGCGGGGAGGACGACGCTGAAGTCGTAGTCGCGGAGGTACGACGAGAAGTTGTTGCCGACGATCCCGTGGTGACGGATGCCGGTGACCGTGTCCACGATGTGCACGTCGAGCACCTCGATGACGGGGATGTGCTCGTCGTCGGCGCTGTCGGCGAAGCGCAGCTCCACCGAGACGATGTCGAGCTCGAGGCGGTAGCGGTCCCGCTCGGCGTCGTCCCGAACGGCCAGGTCGTGGAACCGCCGGTGCATCATCTCCAGAGCGCTCCGCAGGTTGCGCTGTCGTCCGTCGCCGCGCGCGAGGTTGGCGAAGTTCGTCGTGACGCGCGAGTTCTCGGCGGGGGCGTAGTCCTCGTCGAAACGGGTGGTGCGGATGCTGAACGTGATGTCGTTCGCCATGGGATGCCATTCGCTGGAGGTTCCGCGTCGGTCACGCGGCGGTCGGTAACTTCATGGTGCTCCCGTGTCCCGGTCATCGGGTAATCCGTTCGTTCTATGACGTCATATAGTCTCGATCTATGCCCCGGACCGCGAGCGGGATCACGCTCCAGCAGCTGCAGTACTTCATCGAGGTCGCCGCGGAAGGGTCGATCTCGGCCGCCGCCGACCTGCTGTACGTCTCGCAGCCGACGATGTCCGCCGCCATGAAGGACCTCGAGGGCCGGGTGGGACGATCGCTGCTGACCCGCTCGGCCCGCGGCGTCACGCTCACGACGGACGGCGTCGAGTTCCTCGGCTACGCCCGTCAGGTGGTGGAGCAGGCGGAGCTCCTCGAGCAGCGGTACCTCGGACGGCCCCCGTCCCGACGCCTGCTCGGCGTCTCCGCGCAGCACTACTCGTTCGCCGTCGACGCCTTCGTCCGCATGGTCAAGGCAACTCCGGCGGCGGAGTACGAGTTCTCCCTGCGCGAGACGCGCACCTTCGACATCATCGAGGACGTCCGCACGCTCCGCAGCGAGCTCGGCATCCTGTTCCGCAACGACTTCAACCGCAACGTGCTCGACAAGCTTCTGCGCGACTCCGGCCTCGCCTTCCACCCGCTCTTCGTCGCGGACCCGCACATCTTCGTCTCGCGCCGGAACCCCCTCGCCGCGAAGGGGCGCGCGACGCTGGACGACCTCGCCGACCTGCCGCGGCTGACGTTCGACCAGGGCGCGAACAACTCCTTCTACTTCGCGGAGGAGATCCTCTCGACCCTCTCGAGCCGGCAGGAGATCCGCGTCTCCGACCGCGCGACGATCTTCAACCTCATGATCGGCCTCGACGGCTACACGATCTCCACGGGCATCATCAGCGACGACCTCGACCCCGAGATCGTCGCCGTCCCGCTCGACGTCGACGAGCGCATCGAGATCGGCTGGATCGGCCGGACGGCCATCCCTCTCACCGAGCAAGCGCAGCGCTACCTCGCGGAGGTGCGGACGGTCGTCGTCGAGGCCGGCGTGACCCTGACGGAGACGCCCGCCTGACACGGCGTGCCGGGCGGGCGGACGGATGCCACGAGGGCCCCGTTCCGGGGGGAACGGGGCCCTCGGCGGTCTCAGCGCGTGGCCGCGGCGAGCTCGCCGGGTCCGGGGAGGATCTCCCGGAGCAGGTCGTCCAGCGTCACCACGCCGACCAGACGCGCGCCGTCGACGACGATCGCGAGCTGGACGCGACCGCGCCGCATCCGGGCCAGGGCGTCGTACGCCGAGGCGTCCGGCGCGAGGACCAGCGGCTCCCGCGCGATCTCCGCGGCCGGGGTGGCCGGATCGACCGTGAGCGTGTCGCGGACGTGCGCCACCCGCGTGGTCGCACCGGCGCCGACGAGGATGCGCAGATGCGTGGAGGACGCCGCCACCGCCTGGATGTCGGAGACCGTGGCATCCACTGCCACCGCTGTCGGCGGACGGTCGGTGCGGACGATGTCGCCGACGGTCAGCGACCCCAGGGCGATAGCCTGCGCGATCGGCTCCGAGTACTGCACCTCGAGGGTGCCGGACTGCCGCGAGTGGGCCACGAGCTCGCGGATCGTGTCGACGTCCTGACCGCCGGCGGCGGCCTTCTCGACGGGCTCAACGCCCGACGCCTTCACGAGACGGTTCGCGATGTGGTTGATCCACAGCAGGAACGGGCGCAGCGGCCAGGTCATCGCGCGCGCCAGGATGCCGGTGGCCTTGGCCGCGGTCTCGGGGTGCGCGATCGCCCACGACTTCGGCGCCATCTCGCCGATGACGAGGTGGAGGAAGGTCACGACGATCAGCGCCAGCATGAAGGCGATGATGTCCGCGAGCACGAAGGGCAGGCCCCACTGCTCGAAGACCGGAGCGAGGGCGTAGTCGATGGCCGGCTTGGTGATCGCGCCGAGGAGGAACGTGCAGGCCGTGATGCCCAGCTGCGCGAACGCCAGCATGACCGTGAGCTCGTTGATCCCGCGGAGGGCGGCGCGCGCCGACGCGCTGCGGTCCGCCTCCTCCTCGAGCCGGTGACGCCGGGCCGCCAGCAGGGCGAACTCGACGATGACGAAGAAGGCGCTCGCCACGATCAGCAGCGTCGTGACGAGGGCGACGGTCCAGCCGTTCATCGGGCCACCTCCTCATCCGTCTCGCGGACGTCGTCGGGGGCGGCATCCAGGTCCTTCTCGTTCAGGCGCACCGCCAGCTGGGACGGGACGTGACGGTCGACCTCGACGACCTCGATGTCGAGCCAGCGCTGCATGTGGATGCCGTGCACCGTCTCGGACGCCTTCTCGGGCAGGTCGATGCGCACGAGGGCGCCCGGGGGGAGGAGGTCGCCGTGGGTGGCGATCACCAGACCCGCGACGGTCTCGACGTCGGTGTCGTCGAGGTCGTGCCCGATGAGGCGCTCCAGCTCGTCGAGGTGCACGTCGCCGGGGATCGTCCAGGCGTCGTCGCCGAGCGCGGACACCTCCTGCACGTCGACGTCGTGCTCGTCGGAGATCTCGCCGATGACCTCCTCCGTCAGGTCCTCGACGGTCAGGATGCCGTCGAAGTTGCCGTACTCGTCGACGACGCACGCCAGCTCGTTGCGGCTCTGGCGCATGCGGTCGAGCGCGGTCGGGAGCAGCATGAACGTGGGGATGACAACGGCCGGGCGCATCGCGCTCGACACGGGCGCCTCGTCGGCGTGGTCGCCGCGGAGCAGGTCGATCAGCTCGATGACGCCGACGGGGGAGTCCTCCTCGCCGATCACGGGGTAGCGGGTGTGGCCGGACGCCATGAGCGCGCGCACCTCGCCGACCGTGGTGTCGGGGGTGACCGAGTCCACCTGCGAGCGGGGGACCATCGCGTGCTCGACGTCCCGCTGGGGGAAGTCGAGGATGCGGTCGATGATCATCGACAGGTCGTCGGGGAGGTCGCCGCTGGCGCGGGACTCCTCGATGATCGCCTCGAGGTCGCGCGCCGTGGCGCTCTCGTCGACGTCCTCGAGCGGCTCGATGCGCAGCAGACGCAGCAGGGCGTTGGCGGCGACGTCGAAGACGGTGATCAGCCAGCCGAACGCCAGCAGGTACAGGCGGGTGGGCACGGCGAGGGCGCGCGCCAACGGCTCGGGGCTCGCGATGGCGAGGTTCTTCGGGTACAGCTCGCCGAAGATCATCGTGACCACGGTCGCCAGGAGGAGGGCGCCGACGGTGCCGATGACGATCGAGACCGCCGGATCGAGGCCGACCCCGCCCAGCAGCGTGCCGATCGACTGCCCGATCATGGGCTCGGCCACGTATCCGATGAGCAGTCCGGTCACGGTGATGCCCAGCTGCGCGCCGGAGAGCATGAACGAGGTGCGCTTGGTGATCGCCAGGACGCGCGTGGCCTGCGCGTCGCCCTTCTCGGCCCGCGCGGTCAGACGGGACCGGTCGACGGACATGTAGGCGAACTCCTGCGCGACGAAGAATCCGCAGGCGGCGATGATCGCCAGGGTGATGAGGATCCCCAACAACAGAGTCAGGGCCGCAGCCAGCATCAGATCTCACCCCCTCTCGACACGAGGGGGCTCGAAGATCGGCCCTCCTGATCGGTGGGGGCGGCGCGATGATGGCTCACGGGACTCTTTCTCGTGGGTCGGGAAACGCAGATCACCCCGACTTTATCGGCCGCTTGCAGCTGACGCCTGGGAGAAGGCCCCGCATTCGACGGAGGGCCCGCCTCACGGCCTTCTCCTGGACTCGGGCGGTAGACTGGACGCCACGACCCCACGACACAAGGAGTCCTCATGCTTCAGGGATTGACCGGCTGGCACCTGCTGATCGTTCTGGCGGTCATCCTGCTGCTCTTCGGAGCCGCCAAGCTGCCCGCCCTCGCCAAGAGCGTCGGCCAGTCGGCGCGCGTCTTCAAGAGCGAGATGAAGGAGATGAAGCGCGACGACGAGGTCGACGCGCCCCGCTCCGACCAGGCTCGCCCCGCCGATCCCGGCATCGCGCCGACCGCGGCGGCACCGGAGCCGCGCAGGTCGAACGACACCTCCGCCTGACGCGTGGCCACGGCGGGAGCGCCGCGGATCGATGTGCCCGAGGGTCCGCGGCGTGATAAGCGCATGTCGCTCGGAGCCCACCTCGTCGAGCTGCGCAAGCGCTTGATGATCGCGGCGGCGGCACTCGTCGTCGGCATGGTGGTGGCCTTCTTCATCACCGACCCGATCATCCACTGGATCACCGAGCCGATCCGCGTCATCGCGGCGCAGCGCGGCGACGACTTCTCGGCGCTCAACTTCACGGCGGTCACGTCCGCGTTCGACCTGCGGATGCGCATCGCCTTCTCGATCGGCATCTTCCTGTCCGCGCCCATCTGGCTGTGGCAGATCTGGGCGTTCATCATGCCCGGCCTGACGCGCAAGGAGATCCGCTATACCGTCGCGTTCGTGGCATCCGCGGTCCCCCTCTTCTTCCTCGGCTGCTGGGTCGGGATGCTGGTGGTCCCGCACGTCATCGAGCTGATGTGGAGCTTCACGCCCGACGGCGGCGTGAACTTCTACAACGCCACCGACTACTACGACTTCGTGTTCAAGCTGCTCATCGTCGTGGGGGTCTCGTTCGTGCTCCCCGTCTTCCTCGTCGCCCTCAACGTGGCCGGCGTCATGAGCGGCCGCGCGATCCTCCGCGGATGGCGGGTCGCCATCCTCATCGCGACCGTCTTCGCGGCCCTGGCCACCCCGGCGGCCGACGTGGTGAGCATGCTCATGCTCGCCGGCATCCTGGTCGTCCTGTTCTTCGCGGCCGCGGGTCTATCCATGCTGTTCGACCGCCGCAAGGCCAGGCGCGAAACCGCCCTGCTGGGCCCAGGATCGACCGCGTGACCGAACTCAGCCCCGCCGAGCGCTTCGCCCGCGCTGCGGCCCGGTCGTCGCATCCGCTCACCGCGGACTTCGCCGAGGCGCAGCGCTTCGAGCTCGACGACTTCCAGATCGCTGGCTGCCAGGCCCTCGAGGAGGGGCGGAGCGTCCTCGTCGCCGCACCCACCGGTGCCGGCAAGACGATCGTGGGCGAGTTCGCCATCCACCTCGCGATGCTCGAGCCGGGCGACAAGGCGTTCTACACGACGCCCATCAAGGCGCTGTCGAACCAGAAGTTCCACGAGCTGCAGGACGTCTACGGCGAGGACGAGGTCGGCCTCCTCACGGGCGACACGAACATCAACTCCTCCGCGCGCATCGTCGTCATGACGACCGAGGTGCTGCGGAACATGCTCTACGCCGACTCTCCCGCCCTGCGCGGGCTGCGGTTCGTGGTGATGGACGAGGTGCACTACCTCGCCGATCGCTTCCGCGGCGCCGTGTGGGAGGAGGTCATCATCCACCTGCCGCCGTCGGTCCGGCTCGTCTCGCTGTCGGCGACCGTGTCGAACGCGGAGGAGTTCGGCGACTGGCTGGACACCGTCCGCGGCGACACCGAGGTCATCGTCTCGGAGACGCGTCCCGTGCCGCTCGAGCAGCACGTGCTCGTCCGCGGCGACCTGCTTCCCCTCTTCGACGACCGCGCGGGGGTCGCGACGGCGCAGGTCAACCAGGAGCTGCTGCGCATCCGCGGGGGCAACGCCGGCGGCTACGAGAACAACCGCCGCGCCCAGGAGTACCGCTCGCAGCGGCACGCGGGCGGCCCGCGCCACGCGCACCAGCGCCGCGGCGGGCACAAGCCGCTGCGCGCCGCCCAGGGCCCGCGCATCGAGAGGATCGACCGGCCCGAGGTCGTCGAGCTGCTCGCGCGGAACCACCTGCTGCCGGCGATCTTCTTCATCTTCAGCCGTGCGGGCTGCGACGCCGCCGTGCAGCAGCTGCGGCGGGCGAACGTCCGGCTCACCTCGGCCGAGGAGCGCGAGGAGATCCGGCAGATCGTCGACGAGTTGACCTTCACCCTCAAGGACGAGGACCTGGCCGTCCTGCACTTCTGGGAGTGGCGGGACAACCTCGAGCGCGGCGTGGCGGCGCACCACGCCGGCCTCCTGCCCGCGTTCAAGGAGGTCGTCGAGGAGCTCTTCCGTCGCAAGCTCGTCAAGGTCGTCTTCGCCACCGAGACGCTGGCCCTGGGCATCAACATGCCCGCGCGCACCGTCGTGCTCGAGAAGCTCGAGAAGTTCAACGGCGAGGCCCGCGTCGCCATCACGTCGGGGGAGTACACCCAGCTCACCGGCCGGGCCGGACGCCGCGGCATCGACGTCGAGGGCCACGCGGTCGTGCAGTTTACGGAAGGGCTCGATCCCCAGTCGGTCGCCGCGCTCGCCTCCCGCCGCACCTACCCGCTCAACTCCAGCTTCCGCCCCACGTACAACATGGCGGTCAACCTCATCGACCAGTTCGGTCGCGACCGGGCGCACGAGATCCTCGAGTCCTCGTTCGCCCAGTTCCAGGCCGACCGGTCGGTGGTGGGCCTCGCCCGCCAGGTGAAGGAGGCCGAGGAGTCGCTCGGCGGCTACGAGCAGGCGATGACCTGCGACCGGGGCGACTTCCGCGAGTACTCCACGATCCGTCGCGAGCTGAGCGACCTCGAGAAGATCAACCGTCGCGACGCGACCGCCCCCCGCCGTCTGCGCGACGAGCGGCAGCAGCAGATCCAGTCGCTGCGGCGCCGGATGCAGCGGCATCCCTGTCACTCCTGCCCCGACCGGGAGGCGCACGCCCGCTGGGCCGAGCGGTACTGGAAGCTCAAGCGCTCCACCGACAAGCTCCGGCAGCAGATCGACCAGCGGACGGGGACGGTCGCACGCGTCTTCGACCGGGTGGTCGAGGTCTTGGCGGCGCTGGAGTACGTGCGGGTCGAGGACGACGGCGCGACGGTCCTCACCCCCGCCGGGCGGACGATGCGCCGCATCTACGGGGAGCGCGACCTGCTCGTCGCCGAGTCCCTCCGGCAGGGCCTGTGGGACGGCCTCGACGCCCCGTCGCTAGCGGCGCTCGCGTGCTGCCTGGTCTACGAGCCCCGCCGCGACGAGGCCGGGCCGGGGGAGCGGGGACTCCCGCGCGGACCGTTCCGGGGAGCCCTGGATGCCACCCAGACGCTGTGGCAGGAACTGGACGACCTCGAACGCGACCACCGTCTGCCGGGGTCGGAGTCGCCCGCCTCCGGACTCGCTCCCGCCATGCACGCCTGGGCGAAGGGCCTGCCCCTCGACAGCGTGCTCGTGCTCGCCGACATGGCCGCCGGGGACTTCGTGCGCTGGTCGAAGCAGACGATCGATCTGCTCGACCAGATCTCGCTCGTGGCGGAGCCGAAGCTCGCCCGCACCGCGCGCTCTGCGCTCGACTCCGTCCGGCGCGGCATCGTCGCCTACACCTCGGCATGAGTACCCGGACGGTGAGCACCCCCGCCCGCGCCCCTCTCGCCGACGGCTCGCGTCCGCTGCTGCGCCTCGCGTTCGCCGCGCCCCTGTCGGTCGTCGCCGGCCTGCTGCTCGTCACCGCCTACCCCGCACTCGCGTGGTGGCCGATGGCCTTCCCCGCCGTCGTCCTCACGCTGCTCACCCTCATCGGGCGACGGTTCTGGTCCGCCGTGCTCGTCGGCTTCCTCTTCGGCGCGGCCTTCTTCTCGGTGAACCTCCTGTTCACGGCCCGCTACCTGGGTCCGGTGCCCTGGCTGGCGCTGTCGGTGCTCGAAGCGCTGCTCACGGCCGTCCTGGCCGCGCCGCTCGCCCTCGCCTACCGATGGATGCCACGCCTCGCGCCCGGGGCGCTCGGCCGTCTCGTCCTGCTTCCGGCGCTCGTCGCCGGCCTGTGGACCCTCCGCGAGCAGATCGTCGGGTCGTGGCCGTACGGCGGCTTCCCCTGGGGCCGCATCGGCGTCTCGCAGGTCAACGGACCGTTCGCGGAGGCGGCATCCTGGGTCGGCATGTCCGGCGTGACGTTCCTGGTCGTCCTCTTCTGCGCCATGGTCGTCGAGCTCGTGCGCCGCCGGACCTCGGGCTCCCGCCTCGCACGGGCCGTCCCGGCCGCGCCCGCCGCGATCGTGCTCATCGTGCTGCTCGTCGCCCCGCAGTTCCCCACCACGGACGCCGGCTCCCTGCGGGTGGGCGCCGTGCAGGGTAACGGCCCGGCGGGGTACTTCGACCGGCGCGCGCCGAACGCCGTTCTGAACGCGCAGCTGGCGGCATCCGCGCCCCTCATCGGACAGCGGATGGACGTGCTGCTGTGGCCCGAGGGCGGCGTCGACTCCGACCCGACCTCGACCCCCGCGACCGCGGCCGCCCTCGAGGAGATGTCCCGCCGCGTCGACGCGCCGCTGCTCGTCTCGGCCGTGACCGAGCGGGGGGACGAGCTGTTCAACTCATCGCTGCTGTGGACCGGCGAGGGCCAGCAGGGCGACACGTACGACAAGCGGCATCCGGTGCCGTTCGGGGAATACGTGCCGGACCGCGCTTTCTGGGAGCCGTTCGCTCCCGACCTCATCGGACTCATCGGCCGGGAGTACACCCCCGGGACGGGGCGGCCCCTCATCGACCTCGGCGGCATCGGGGTGGGCCTGGCGATCTGCTTCGACGTGATCTACGACGACGTCGTCTGGGACGGCGCGGCGGAGGGCGCCGAGGTCTACATGTTCCAGACGAACAACGCCGACTTCCGCGGCACCGACGAGAACCTCCAGCAGCTCGCGTTCGCGCGGATGCGCGCCATCGAGACGGGCCGGTCCGTCGTGAACCTCTCGACGGTCGGCACGAGCCAGGTCATCGCGCCCGACGGCTCGACCCTCGACGAGCTCCCGATCGACACCGCCGGGCACATGCTCACTGACGTGCCGCTGCGCACCGGCCTCACGCCGGCCGTCGTCATCGGGCCCGCCGTCAAGATCGTCCTCGGGTGGGGGAGCCTGGCGGCGCTGCTGCTGGCCGGCATCCTCGAGGCCGTGCGGGCGCGGGGCGGGGCCACCGGCGGAAAGAAGAAGACGCCGACCCCCGAAGGGGCCGACGTCTGAGAAAGCGGGTCAGCGTCAGGCGCTGATCTTCTCGTCGCCCGCACCGCGGCGTCCGCGGACGTACGCCAGGCGCTCTTCGAGCAGCTCCTCGAGCTCGGGGAGCGTGCGGCGCTCGAGCAGCATGTCCCAGTGCGTGCGCGGAGCCTTGTCGTCGCTGTGGTCCACCGTCGCGGTGCCCTCGCCGATGCGCAGGAGCGCCTCGGAGCCGCACGTGCGGCACTCCCAGGCCTCGGGAACCTCGGCGTCAGCAGCGAAGGTGAGGACGGTGTCACGTCCGCACGCGCTGCACGAGTAGGTGTGCTGTGCGCGGTCATGGAACACGACGCCATCTTCGCTCTGGAGGCTCTGGGCGCCGAGTCGGATGCCGCGGAGACTGCGGTCTGCCATTTTGTGGTCCTCTCGTCGGTCTACAGGTATAACGACTGCACCTGTGCGCTTTATTCGAACGGGACGGCCCACGACCGGATTCACAGTCGATGCTCAGGCCCCACGTCGTTCACCGTCCATTCACCAGCGCGAGCGCCAGATCGGCGCGGTCCGTGACCAGTCCGTCGACGCCCAGATCGAGCAGGCGGGACATGTCCGCGGGGTCGTTGACGGTCCACACGTGGACCTCGACACCGGCATCGTGCGCGGCCGCGACGAGCCCCTTCGTCACCACGCGCAGCGGCCCCTGCCGCTCCGGCAGCTGCAGCGCGTCGACGTCACGGAGCAGGCGGCGGACGAGCGGCGAGGCGCGCAGGGCGAGCGCGGCGAGCAGGCGCGCGACCGTCGCCGAGCCGGCCGAGGTCGCCGGCGCGATCTCCGCCCCGGCCGCGTGCGCCGCTGCGAGGGCCGCTCGGCGGCGTCGGTCCGAGAAGCTGGTGACGAGCACGCGGTCGGCGTGCGGGGCGACCGCCCGACCGACGGGGATCGCCGCCGCCTCCGCCTTCACGTCCAGGTTGAAGCGCACGTCCGGGAAGGCGTCGAGCGCCTGGGGAAGGGTGACGAGCCCGCCGCGGTCGGACATGATCTCCTCGAGCTCCCGGATGCGGACGTCGGCGATCGCGCGGGGGTCCCCGGTCACGCGGGCCAGGTCGTCGTCATGGAAGAGGACGACGACGCCGTCCGCCGTCAGGTGGCAGTCCGATTCGACGTAGGTCACCCCGGCGGCCTGCGCCTCCGCCACCGCGGCGAAGGAGTTCTCCACGATGCCGGAGGCGGCGGCATCCGGGGTCACGAGCCCCCGGTGGGCCAGGACGCGCGGACGGTCCTCGGCGGGGAGGAAGGGATGCCGCGCCGTCACGGCGCGGAGCCGTCCGACGCCGGCGGCGCGGTGGGGGTGCGCCGCGCATCGGGGCCCTCGGGCGCGGCGGTCCCGGCCCCGGTGGTCCCGGCCGCCGAGACGCCGGCGCCGAACGCGCCGGAGATGCCCTTCAGCGCCTCGGTGAGCTCGCTCGGGATGATCCAGAGCTTGCTCGAGGCGCTGTCGCTGATCTTCGGCAGCGTCTGCAGGTACTGGTACGCCAGCAGCTTGTCGTCGGGGCGGCCCTGGTGGATGGCGCTGAAGACGGAGTGGATGGCCTCGGCCTCGCCCTGCGCGCGCAGCACCGCGGCCTGCTTGTCTCCCTCGGCCTCGAGGATCGCCGCTTGACGGCGCCCCTCGGCTTCGAGGATCTGCGACTGCTTCGAGCCCTCGGCGGTGAGGATCGCGGCGCGGCGGTCGCGTTCGGCTCTCATCTGCTTCTCCATCGAGTCCTGGATCGACAGGGGCGGGTCGATCGCCTTCAGCTCGACGCGGCCGACCCGGATGCCCCACTTGCCGGTGGCCTCGTCGAGCACCACGCGGAGCTGTCCGTTGATGTTGTCACGGCTCGTGAGCGCCTGCTCGAGGTTGAGCCCGCCCACGACGTTGCGCAGGGTCGTCGTCGTCAGCTGCTCGACGGCGCCGAGGTAGTTCGCGATCTCGTACGTAGCGGCGCGGGCGTCGGTGACCTGGAAGTACACGACCGTGTCGATCGAGACGACGAGGTTGTCCTCGGTGATCACCGGCTGCGGCGGGAACGACACCACCTGTTCGCGCATGTCGAGCAGGGGCCGCACCCGGTCCACGAGCGGCACGACGAGGTTGAGGCCGGGGGAGAGGGTCTTGTGATACTTGCCGAGCCTCTCCACCACTCCCGCCCGCGCCTGCGGGATGATGCGGATGGCCCGGAACAGCACGACGACGACGAAAACCGCCACCACGGCCGCCAGGACCCATCCGATGGTGACGGGGATCAGATTCTCGATGCTCATGACGTCGCCTCCCGGCTTCGTGCGCGGACGACGGCGGTGGCGCCGTCGATGCGGACGACCTCGATGCGCGTGGCGGGGTCGAGTCGCGTGTCGGTGTCGGTGCGCGCGGTCCACACGTCGCCGTTGGCGAGCTTGACCTGCCCCGTGACGGAGGGCGACACCCGCGACAGCACGAGACCCTCCAATCCCAGGAGCGCCTCGACGTTGGAGGGGCGGGTGTCGGCGCCCCGGTGCAGACGCCGCAGCAAGGGAGGCCGCAGGAACGTCAGCAGCGCGAACGCCGCCAGCGCCGCGACGATGACCTGCGCCCACAGTGGAGCGCCGATCAGACCGACGACGAGGCCGAGGAGCCCGCCGACGGCGAGCATGAGGAAGGTCAGCTCGCCCGTGAGCATCTCGATGACCAGGAAGACCAGGATCACCACGAGCCAGCCGATCCAGGCCCACGTGTCGATGGTGGAGAGAACGTCCATCTCGAACCTCCTGAGCCCGAACGTAGCACTCGGACGGCACGCCGGGGCCGGTTCGCACCGTCCTCCTCGGCGGGGGTCGCCGCGGGACCCGGCATCCCGGTCGATAGGCTGGGAGCTGATATCGAACCGTCAGGAGAATTGCGTGTCCCAGACCCTTCCGTCCGGATCCTTGAGCGGCAAGACCGCCCTCGTCACCGGCTCCTCCCGCGGCATCGGCGCCGACACCGTCCGCTACTTCGCCGAGGCCGGCGCGAACGTCGTCATCAACTTCCGCAACAAGGCGCCGCGCGCCGAGAAGCTGGCCGCGCAGCTGCGCGAGCTCGGCGTCGAGGCCCTCGTCGTCGGGGCCGACCTGACCGACCCGGCGTCCGTGCAGGCGATGTTCGACGAGGTCGAGCGCACCTTCGGCGGTCTCGACGTCCTCGTGCTCAACGCCTCGGGCGGCATGGAGTCCGGCATGGCCGAGGACTACGCGCTGCTGCTGAACCGCGACGCGCAGGTCAACGTCCTCGAGACGGCACTGCCCCTGCTGAGGGACGACGCCCGCGTGGTCTTCGTGACCAGCCACCAGGCGCACTTCATCCGCACCACCCCGACGATGCCGGAGTACGAGCCCGTGGCGCTGTCGAAGCGGGCGGGCGAGGACGCTCTGCGCGAGCGCATCCCCGCCCTGGAGGAGCGCGGCATCGGCTTCACGGTCGTCTCCGGCGACATGATCGAGGGCACCATCACGGCGACCCTCCTCGAGCGCGCCAACCCCGGTGCGATCGCGGCCCGCCGCGAGGACGCCGGCAAGCTCTACAACGTCTCGGAGTTCGCCGCCGAGGTCGCGCGCGCCGCGGTCGACCCGGTCCCCGCCGACAATACGCGTCTCGTCGGCGACACCGCGTCGTTCGGGGGCGAGTGAGAATGCGCCCCGACGACATCGAGACCCTCGTCTCCGTCGGCCGGCCCGACATCGCCCCGGACGGCTCGTTCGCCGTCTACGCCACGTCACGACCGGACCTCACGGCCGACCGCGCCGTGGGCCAGCTCTGGCGCGTGGACCTGCCCGCCGGCCAGCCCCGCCGGCTCACGCGCGGGGTCGCCGACCGCTCGCCGCGGCTGTCCCCGGACGGCGCGACCATCGCGTTCCTCCGCGGCGACGCCAAGGGACGCGCGCAGGTCTTCGTCGTCCGCGCGGACGGCGGCGAGCCCGTCCAGGTCACCGACACGGTCGGTGGCGTGACCGAGGTGGCGTGGTCGCCGGACGGGACGCGCCTGGCCTTCACTGCGCGCGTCATCGAGCCCGGCCGTTACGGGACCGTGGACGGCCTGGATGCCGCGGCCGAGCCGGCCCGTCGCATCACCGGCATCCGCTGGCACGCGAACGGCCTCGGCTACCTGGACCGCCCGTCGCACGTGTTCGTGGTCGACGCGCCCTCCACCGAGACGGAGCCGTTCTACGACCCGGCCCCGGCCCTGGAGAAGCCCGAGAAGCGCGTCGTCCCGACCGAGGCGCATCGCATCACCCACGGTCCGACGAGCTGGTCCGGCGTCGCCTGGAACGCGGACGGGACCGAGATCCTCAGCGTGCCGGATGCGATCGAGTCCGACCGCCGCGATCTCCGCGACCGCGTCGTGGCCCTGACCGTCGAGACCGGCTCCGCCCGCGAGATCGTCGCCACCGCGGCGAACCTGTCGGTCTCGGCCGCGCAGGTCGCCCCCGACGGCACGGTCTTCCTGCTGGCGAACGACGTGGGCCCCACCGGCGTCGACTTCGTCGCCCCGGGCGTCGCACTGTGGGTGCTCGAAGACGACGGCCCGCGCCGCCTGACCGACGCCGAGACCGTCGATCTCGGCGAGGTGGGCAGCCACCTGTCCTTCGACGGCGACGACGTGCTCGTGCAGGACCGCACCCGCGGACGCCTGCGTCTGCTCCGCGTGAGCCGCGGGGGAGAAGTCGTCGAGGTCCTCGGCGGGGACCGCGAGGTCACCGGCCACGCCGTGGCCGCCGGCCGCGTCGTCGCGGCCGTGGCCGCGCCCGCATCGTTCGGCGAGCTGCTCGTGCTCGACGGCGACGCCGCTCCGCGCGCCGTGACCGACCTCGGCGCCGCGGCGCGCGAACGCGGCATCGTTGAACCGGTCGAGCACGAGATCACGGGCCGCGACGGGTATCCGGTGCACGGCTGGGTCGCCACGCCCGAGGGCGAGGGACCGTTCCCGGTGATCCTGCAGATCCACGGCGGTCCGTACGCCTCGTACGGCGTGCACCTGTTCGACGAGACGCAGGTGCTCGTCGAGGCGGGATACGCCGTCGTCTACAGCAACCCGCGCGGCAGCGCCGGGTACGGACGCGCGCACGGGCGGTCGATCCGGCAGGCCATGGGCACGCTGGACTACTTCGACGTCATGGACTTCTTCGACGGAGTCGTCTCGGCCGACCCGCGGCTCGACGCCGAACGCGTCGGCGTCATGGGCGGGTCGTACGGCGGGTACATGACGGCCTGGGTGATCGCCCATGACCACCGCTTCGCCGGCGCCATCGTCGAGCGCGGGTTCCTCGATCCGGCCAGCTTCCCCGGGTCCAGCGACATCGGGTCGTTCTTCGGCACCGAGTACGTGGGCACCGACCCGGACGCCGTGGCCGCGCAGAGCCCGATGGCGGTCGTCGACCAGGTGCGGACGCCGACGCTCGTCCTGCACTCCGAGCTGGACTTCCGCTGCCCGCTCGATCAGGCCACGCGGTACTACAGCGCTCTGAAGCAGAACGGCGTGGACGCCGAGATGCTCATCTTCCCGGGGGAGGACCACGAGCTCACCCGGGCCGGACGTCCTCGCCACCGCGTGGAGCGTTTCGACGCCGTGCTCGACTGGTGGGCGCGGTACCTGCCGCCGGCGCAGCCCTGACGACGCCGCACCGCGTCGTGAGGCGGTGACAGGACGGGGCCGGGAGGCGGTGGCATCCCGGCCCCGTCCTCGTCCGCGGAACGCCGCCCTCGTGCGCTGTGCGACCGCCCGACGCGATCAGACGGCGCGCCCGAAGCGGATCGCGCGGACGATCTGGAAGAGGCCGAGGACGACCAGCGAGAAGCCGATCAGCAGGAACAGCGTCACGACTCCCAGGAGCGGGGCGAACAGCAGGATGACGCCGGCGATGATGCTGACGACGGCGAAGAAGACCGTCCAGGCGCGCGAGGACGTGTCGCTCACCGTCGTCAGGGAGACGACGCCCTCGATGATCCACAGGATGCCGACGAGCACCCCGACGAACGTGCCGAACCACGCGGTGGCGGCGCCGAGGTTGGAGAACGCGATGACGCCGGCGACGAGGAAGAGCACGCCGAGTGCGAGATAGCCGATCCGCGCCCACCCGCGGGCCCGCGAGAAGATCGCGAGCGCGATGTTGACCACGCCCGCGAGGATCACGTAGATCGAGATGATCGCGACGACGACCTCGGCGGCGCGGCCGGGCCAGATGAGGATCAGCAGGCCGACGACGAGCGAGATGACGCCGCTGACGAGCAGACCGGTGCGGACCGCACGGACCGCGGTACTGCCGAACGAAGAGGCTGTGGACATGGCGAGTCACTTCCTGAGAGAGGGCTGAGAAAGCTCCGAGCCTACGACCGCGACGCCTCCGCGGAGGGGGAGTGGTCACGCGGTCCCGGTGACGCTAGCGAGGCCTTCGGCGTCGCCGGGCACGCGGGGCGGACTGGACGCGGGGGAGACGTCAGCCGAGGAGGAGGGTCACGCCGAACAGGACGGGGAGGCATCCCACCGTCGACAGGAAGACGACGTCGCGCGCGAGGATCTCGCCGACGCCGTAGCGCTGCGCGAAGTTGAAGACGTTCTGCGCGGTCGGCAGCGCGGCAAGCACGACGACGACGAGCACCTGGTCGGACGGCAGGCCGAACGCGATCGCGATGAGCCACGCGACCGCGGGCATGACGAGCAGCTTCAACGTCGACGCGATGACGACGTCGACCCGTCGGCCGCGCTGCGTGAGAACCCGCTGTCCGTAGAGCGACATCCCGTACGACATGAGCAGGACCGGGACGCAGGCGTTGGCGATGAGCTGCAACGGCTCGAAGACGATCGGCGGCAGGTCGATGCCGAGCACGGCGACGAGCACGCCGAGGGCGGATCCGATGAGCATCGGATTCTTGGCCGTCTGCCGCAGGATGCGCAACAGGGAACGCGAGCCCGAGGTCGTGGCATCCAGGATCGACAGGGCGATCGGCATGAGCACGAGGAGCTGGAACAGGATGACCGGGGCGGAATACGCCGCGTTGCCGAGCATGTAGAGCGACAGCGGGATGCCGATGTTGTTGCTGTTGACCTGTCCGGACGACAGCGCGCCGATCACCGTCTCGCCGACCGGGCGGCGCAGGATGAGCGCCGACACGAGGGCGTACACGAGCAGGATCGCGGCGGCGGCGAGCATCGAGACGGGCAGCAGCGCCGAGAAGAGGGTCGCGACATCGGCCCGTGCGAGGACGACGAACAGCAGGAACGGCGAGAGGACGAAGAACGTCAGCCGGCTGAGGACGTGGCGGGCGTGCGGGCCCAGCAGGTCGATGCGGGCGATGATGTAGCCGACGACGACGGCGAGGCCGACGACCGCGAAGCCCGTGAAGATCCCGGTCATGCACGCCGCCCCGGAAGGGTGCGGGCGCGGAAGGGGATCATCGTGTCGAGCCTAGCGTTCCCGGGCCGGGGCGCCGTGCCGGGAGGTGCCGGGTGTGTGCCGGAATCGGACGGTCGCGTCGGGATGCGGCCGCGGTGGTGCCGGGCGCCGGCCACGGTGGTGCCGGAATCGGCCACGGTGGTGTCGGAATCGGATCACGGCGCCGGATTCGGACAATGGATGCCATTTCGTCCGAGTCCAGCTCCCGCATCCGATTCCGCGCGGGTAGCGGCCCGTTCTACGCCTCGGTTCCGCCGCGGTAGCGGCTCGTTCCTTTCCTGCCTGTAGCGCAGACGCCCAGGTCGTTGAGACGCCCCGCTCGAGAGGTGATGTGGGAACGCCGATAATGCACATTATGTCAGCTTGCGCGATGGCATCCCTCCCCTCGGAGCGTGTGATCTCGATCCGAAGGTGTGATCTCGCGGCGGGCCACAACCCGACCCACCCGCGTCAGCCCCGCGGCGTCAGCTCGACCCAGTCGCCGCCGAACTTCGCCTGACGGTTGTCGCCCGACGACGTCCCGGTGAGGCGACGGCGCACCCAGGGCGCGACGTGCTCGCGGTAGTAGGCCGTCCCCTTCAGACGCTCGGCCTCGGGGATCTCGCGCAGGTGCCACCACTCCCCCGGCGCCGACAGTCCGACCGATTCGATCACGCGCGCCGCGACGCGGTGGTGACCGCGCGCGTTCATGTGCAGGCGGTCGACCGACCAGAAGTCGCCGCCGGCGAGCTCGCGGTCGAACCAGTTGTAGGCCGTGAGGACATCCGGCCGGGAGGCGAGACGCTCCTCGACCGCGCGCGACAGGCGGTCGCCACGGGCCTCGATGATCTTGCCGAGCGGCAGCCCCGCCGTCGGATTCGCGCCGGAGAGCACGATGAGCCGCACCCCCTCCTCGTCGCACCGGCGGAGGACGTGGTCGAAAAGGTCCACGATCCGCTCGATGCCGGTGCGCGGCCGCAGCATGTCGTTTCCGCCGCCGTTGAACGACAGGTGGGTCGGCTTCAGCGCGAGCGCCGGCTCGAGCTGCTGCTCGACGATCGGCTGAATGAGCTTGCCGCGGATCGCCAGGTTCGCGTACGCGATCGGCTCGCCGGCGGCATCCGCCCATCCCTGCGCGGCCAGGTCGGCCCACCCTCGGACGGTTCCGTCGGGCAGTTCATCGCCGACGCCTTCGGTGAACGAGTCGCCGATCGCGACATAGCGGACGGATGCCATGGCTCGAGCCTACGCGGGCGAGGCGCGGCGGCCGGTCGCCGGCGGCCGTGTCCGGGTTCGGGGCGCGCTCAGTCCCTGGGGCGGGCCAATCGCGGACCCGAACGACGGACGACGCGGGCGGGCCGGACCTAGGACAGCGCCCGACCGCGCTGCTCCCGCAGGCACAGCGCCGCGACGACCGCGACGGCGAAGAACGCCGCGAAGACGACGAACAGCAGCGGCGCTCCCCCGGCGGTCAGCAGCGGCGGCACGGCGAGCGGCGCGGCGATAGAGGCGATCCGGCCGATCCCGGCGGCCCAGCCGGACCCGGTGGCGCGGAGCACCGTTGGATAGGCCTCAGGCGTCGCCGCGTACAGCGCGCCCCAGGCGCCCAGGTTGAAGAACGACAACGCCATCCCCGCCGCGATCACGGCGACCTCGCCCGAGGCGGTGCCGAAGAGCACGGCCGCGACGGCGGACCCGGCGAGGAACGTCGCCAGCGTCGCGCGACGCCCCCACGCCTCGATGAGCCACGCGGCCACCGCGTACCCGGGCAACTGCGCCAGCGTGATGATGAGGGTGAAGCCGAACGAGCGGACGAGGTCGTACCCCTGGGCGACGAGGATCGTCGGGATCCAGATGAACGCGCCGTAGTACGAGAAGTTCACGCAGAACCACAGCACCCACAGGCTCGCGGTGCGCCCGCGGAGAGCCGGAGCCCACAGGGCCCCCACCCGCGACCGCGTCGACGGCGCCTCCTCCCCCGCGACCGCGGGGGCGGGCGACAGCGAGACGCGTCCGGCCGCGGCCTCGAAGTCGCGGACGATGACGGACGCCTCCTCCTCGCGGCCGCGCGAGGCGAGCCAGCGCGGCGACTCGGGCAGCCCCCACCGCACGAACAGCGCATACGCGGCGGGCACCGCGCCGATCGCGAACGCCCAGCGCCAGCCGTCCGGCGACGACGGCACGACGAGGAAGCCGATGAGCGCCGCCGCCGTCCAGCCGACCGCCCAGAACGCTTCGAGGAAGACGATGAGACGCCCGCGGATGCGCGCGGGGGCGAACTCGCTGACGTAGGTCGAGGCGACCGGCAGCTCGGCACCGAGCCCGAGGCCGACGATGAACCGCAGCACCAGCAGGGCGGCCAGGCCCCCGACCAGCGCGCTCGCGCCCGTCGCCACGCCGTACACGAGCAGCGTGAGCGCGAAGACGTGCCGACGGCCGAAGCGGTCCGCGAGGAGCCCGCCGAGGCTCGCCCCGATCGCCATCCCCGCGAAGCCCGCCGACGCGATCCAGGACGCCTGCCCCGGCGCGAGCTGCCACTGCACGCTCAGGGCCGCGATGATGAACGAGATGAGGCCCACGTCCATGGCATCCAGGGCCCATCCGAGACCCGACCCGCCCAGGAGCCGGGCGTGCCGGCGCGTGAACGGCAGGGCGTCGAGGCGTTCGGACACCCGGACGGTGTCGGTGGTCGTGGTCACCGGATGCCGTGGGCGTCGACCGACGCGGGGGTCTCGGCGAGCATCTCCTCGACGAGGGGACGCACCTTCGTGCCGTACAGCTCGATGCTCGACAGGAGCCGCTCGTGCGAGATCGACCCGCTCGCGATCTTCATCTGGAACCGCGAGTTGCCCAGCGCCCGCACGGTCGCGGCGATCTTGCGCGCGACGGTCTCGGGCGACCCGACGTACATCGACCCCTCGGGGCCCACGTCGTGCTGGAAGCGCATGCGGTTGTACTCCGGCCAGCCGCGTTCCCGGCCGATCGTGTTGTTGAGCTCGGCGACGCCCTCGAACGCCTCGTCCCAGGCCTGCTGGTCGGTCTCGGCGACGTGGCCGGGCGAATGCACCGAGATCGGCATCTGCGGCTTGCCCAGCTCCGCGAGCGAACGGCGGTAGAGATCCGCGTAGGGGCGGAAGCGGGCAGCCGAGCCGCCGATGATCGCGAGGACCATGCCGTAGCCGTAGCGCGCGGTGCGCACGACCGACTCCGGGGAGCCGCCGACACCCACCCACGCGGTCAGGCCCGTCTCGGTCTTCGGGTAGACGTCGGCGTCCTGGAGCGCGGGTCGTGTGCGGCCCGACCAGGTGACGGGCTTCTCGGTCAGCAGGTGGGAGAACAGTTCGAGCTTCTCTTCGAACAGCTGCTCGTAGTCGGCGAGGTCGTAGCCGAAGAGGGGGAAGGACTCGATGAACGACCCACGACCGAGGATGACCTCGGCGCGGCCGTTCGAGATGGCATCCAGCGTCGCGAAACGCTCGTACACGCGCACGGGGTCGTCGCTCGAGAGCACCGTCACCGCGGTGCCGAGGTGGATGTCCTTCGTGCGCGCGGCGGCCGCGGCCAGGACGATCTCGGGGCTCGTGACGGCGAAGTCCTTGCGGTGGTGCTCCCCCACGCCGAAGAACGAGAGGCCGACCTCGTCCGCCAGGACCGCCTGATCGACGACGTTGCGGATGGTCTGCGCGTCGGACAGCAGCGACCCGTCGGGGGCTCGTGAGATGTCTCCGAAGGTGTCGAGGCCGAGCTCGAGGGAACGAACGTCCATGGGGTCTCCTTGCATTCGGATGAATGAACTTTACGCGACGGCGGACTATTCCCCCGTATCGCCGAGAGGCGCCGCCCCGGCGACGCCCCTCGGGAAAATCACGCGGATGCCAGCGCGGCGCGCAGCGTGTCGAGGCCGACGCCGCCGATGTCGAGCGCGCGCTTGTGGAACTCCTTCATCGAGAAGCGCTCCCCCGCTCGCTCCTGGTACTCGTCGCGCACCTGCTCCCAGATCCGCTGACCGACCTTGTAGGCGGGCGCCTGCCCCGGCCAGCCGAGATACCGGTTCACCTCGAAGCGGACGAACTGCTCGGACATGTTGACGTTGCGCAGCATGAACGCGAGCGCGTAGTCGTGGTCCCACGTGCCCTCGCCGTCCAGGCGCGGCTTGCCGAGGTGGACGCCGATGTCGAGCACGACACGGGCCGCGCGCATGCGCTGACCGTCGAGCATGCCGAGACGGTCGGCGGGGTCGTCGAGGTAGCCGAGCTGCTCCATGAGACGCTCGGCGTACAGCGCCCAGCCCTCCGCGTGGCCGCTCGTACCGGCCAGCAGACGTCGCCACGAGTTCAGCTCGGCCCGGTTGTAGACCGCCTGCGCGATCTGGAGGTGATGGCCCGGGACGCCCTCGTGGTAGACGGTCGTCAGCTCGCGCCAGGTGTCGAAGCTATCGACGCCCTCCGGCACCGACCACCACATGCGACCGGGACGGGAGAAGTCGTCGGTCGGGCCGCTGTAGTAGATGCCGCCCTCGTTGGTCGGGGCGATCATGCACTCGAGACGGCGGATGGGCTCCGGGATGTCGAAGTGGCTGCGACCGAGCTCCTCGACGGCGCGGTCGCTCGTCCGTTGCATCCATTCCTGCAGCGCCGCCGTGCCGTGCAGCTTGCGGGACTCGTCCTTCTCGAGGAAGGCGACGGCCTCCTCGACGCTGGCGCCCGGCAGGATCTCGTTCGCGATCGACTCCTGCTCGGCCACCATGCGGGCCAGCTCCTGCACGCCCCACTCGTACGTCTCGTCGAGGTCGATCTCGGCGCCGAGGAATCCGCGGGAGAACAGCCCGTACAGGTCGCGGCCGACGCCGTCCGTCTGGCCGGCCGCGGGCTTCAGCTCGTTCGACAGGAAGGCGGCGAGGTCGTTGTAGGCGACGCGGGCGGCGCCGGCGTGGGCGTCGAGGTCGCGGGCCAGCGAGGCCGGGAGCTGTCCCTCGTCGGGGGCGGCCTCGCCCACGAAGGAGGCGAAGAAGCCGGTGTCGGACGTGTACCGCGCGATCTGCGTGACGACCTCGCGCACCTGGCGCTCGGCGGGCACGACGCCGCGCGCGATGCCTTCGCGCAGGGTGGCGATGTAGCCGTCGATCGCGCCGGGAAGGGCCTTGAGGCGGGTGGAGATGGTCGACCAGTCGTCGACCGTCGCGGTCGGCATGAGGTCGAACACGGCGCGGATGTCCTGCGCCGGGGAGGCGATGACGTTCAGGTCGCGCAAGTGCGTCTGCGCCTCGTGCAGCTCGACGTGCAGGTCCAGCTCGCGCCCCAGGTCCATCTTGGTGACCTCGTCGACGGCGTCGACGGCGTCCGCGTTCTGCAGGGCGGCCTTCGTCGCGCGGGCCTGGTCGGCGAGCTCCTCGGATCCGTCGGGGCTGTAGTCGCCGAAGCGGTCGTTGTACTCGAAGCGCCCGATGTAGGTCGCGAGCGTGGGACGACGCTCGGCCAGGGTGTCCACCCACGCGTCCGCGATCGTGTCGATCGGCGTGGGAGTGCGTTGTGCATCAGTCATGCACCGAGCCTAGGGAAGCCGCGCGACCCAGGCCAGCCGGGGACGGAGGCTTGCGGCAGCCGTGCCCGCTCACCCGCGCGCGCTGGCCACGCCGAGGGCCGGGGGCCGCGCCCGCTCACCCGCGCGCGCTCTACCACTCCGAGGGCCGAGCCCGGCAGCCGTGCCCGCTCATCCGCGGCCGCTCGACCACACGAAGGGCCCGGGGCCGGAGGTGTGCGGAGCCGGCCTCAGTGCCCCGCCTCGTCCCAGTCCCCGCCGCGGCCGATCTGCACGTCCAGCGGCACGCTGAGGTCGGCGGCGTCGGCCATCCGGGCGCGGACGATCTGCTCCACGGCATCCCACTCCCCCGATGCGATCTCCACGACGAGCTCGTCGTGGATCTGCAGGAGAACGCGAGAGCGCAGGCCCGCCGCCACGAGCTCGTCGCGGATGCGGTACAGCGCGATCTTCATGATGTCGGCGGCGCTGCCCTGGATGGGGGCGTTCAGCGCCGCACGCTCGGCGTTCTCGCGCAGCACGCGGTTCATGCTGGTGAGGTCGGGGAACGGACGGCGGCGGCCGAAGATCGTCTCGGTGTAGCCGTCCTGGCGAGCCTGCTCCACGGAGCCGCGGAGGTAGTCGCGCACGGCGCCGAAGCGCGCGAAGTACTCGAGCATGAGCTTCTTGGCCTCGGACTGCTCGATGCGCAGCTGCTTGGAGAGGCCGAACGCCGACAGGCCGTAAACGAGGCCGTACGACATCGCCTTGACCTTCGTGCGCATGGCCGGGGTGACGTCTTCGGGCTCGACGCCGAAGACGCGCGCGCCGACGAAGCGGTGCAGGTCCTCGCCGGAGTTGAACGCCTCGATCAGCCCGGGGTCGCCGGAGAGGTGCGCCATGATGCGCATCTCGATCTGCGAGTAGTCCGCCGTCAGCAGCGTCTCGTAGCCGTCGCCGACTTCGAAGGCGGCGCGGATGCGACGGCTCTCGGACGTGCGGATCGGGATGTTCTGCAGGTTCGGGTCGGTGCTGGACAGCCGGCCCGTCTGGCTGCCGGTCTGCACGTACGTCGTGTGGATGCGCCCGTCCGGACCCGTCGCGGTGTCGAGGGCGTCGATGATCTGCTTGAGCTTCGTCGCTTCGCGGTGCTTGAGCAGGAGGTCGAGGAAGGGGTGCGGGGCGGACTCCTGCAGGTCGGCGAGGGCGGCGGCATCCGTCGTGTACCCGCTCTTGGTCTTGCGGGTCTTGGGCAGTTGCAGCTCGTCGAACAGCACCTCCTGCAGCTGCTTCGGCGACCCGAGGTTGACCTCGTGCCCGATCGCCGCGTACGCCTGCTCGGCCAGCCCGTCGGCGCGCGCGGCGAGCTCCGCCGAGAAGGACGACAGCTTCTCGTGCGACACCGCGACGCCCGCGAGCTCCATGTCGGCCAGGGCGGAGAGGGTGGGCAGCTCGATCTCGTCGAGCACGCCGCCGACGCGGTCGGGGAGCTCGTCGCGCTGAGCCTCGGCGACCCGCCGCACGAACCACGACAGCTGGCCCGGCGTGGCCCCGTCGTTCTCGGGAACGAGCTGGGTGGGGTCGGCCTCGGGCAGCTTCTCGCCCAGATACCGGTCGACGAGGTCGGCGAGGGTCTTGTCGGGGAAGCTCGGACGCACCAGCCAGCCCGCGAGGATGACGTCGAACGCGACGCCCGCCACGTGCACGCCCTGGCGCCCCAGCGCCTTGATCTGCGGCTTGGCGTCGGCGAACACCTTCGGGGCCTCCGAGGAGAGCCACGGGGCCAGCGCGTCGCGCGCGTCGTCGGACCATGACGTCTCGGCGGCGCGGTCGGCGACGGCCACGCCGATGCCCGTCGGAGCGCCGCCGGCGACCGTCACGGTCACCCCGACCGGGCCCTCGGCGGAGGCGAGCCACGCGGCCAGACCCGCGGCATCCAGGTGCTCGGCCGTCGGCGCCTGCGCCACCGGCAGCGGCTCCTCCGCGTCGGCGGGGTCCGCTCCGATCGCGTCGAACACCCGCGGCAGGAGCGTGCGGAACTCCAGGCGGGCGAAGATGTCGCGCACGGCCTGCGCGTCCATCGGCTGCAGCGCGAGGTCGGACGGCGTCACCGGCAGCTCGACGTCGGTCAGGAGGCGGTTCAGCGACCGGTTGCGGCGGACGGCGTCGAGATGCTCCCGCAGGTTGTTGCCGACCACGCCGGTGACCTTGTCGGCGTTCTCGAGCAGCGCGTCGAGCGACCCCCACTGGTTCAGCCACTTGACCGCGGTCTTCTCGCCGACCTTGGGCACGCCCGGCAGGTTGTCGCTGGTCTCGCCGACGAGCGCGGCGATGTCCGGGTAGTTGACCGGCGGCAGTCCGTACTTCTCGATCACGGCGGCGGTGTCGTACCGCTTCAGCTGCGACACGCCCTGCACGTTCGGGTAGAGCAGCGTCACGTCCTCGGTGACGAGCTGGATCGTGTCGCGGTCGCCCGAGCACACGAGCACCGAGAAGCCCTCGGCCGCCCCCTGCGTGGCGAGCGTCGCGAGGATGTCGTCGGCCTCGAAGTCCTCCTTGGTGAGCACCGGCACGCCCATGGCGCGCAGACAGTCCTGCAGCAGCGGGATCTGCCCCTTGAACTCGGACGGCGACTCGCTGCGGTTCGCCTTGTACTCGCTGTACTCCCGCGTGCGGAACGACTGCCGCGACGTGTCGAACGCCACCGCGAGGTGGGTGGGCTTCTCGGCCTTGACGAGGTTGACGAACATCGACAGGAAGCCGTAGATGCCGTTGGTGTGCTGGCCGTCCTTCGTCGAGAAGTTGTCGACCGGCAGCGCGTAGAACGCCCGGTAGGCCAGCGAGTGGCCGTCGACGACGAGGAGAGTAGGCTTTTCGGCATCCGTCACTCGTCCAGCGTAACGAGAACCTCGGACACTCCCCTGGCCCCGGCACCTCGAAGGCGATGATGACGACCACGACCCCCGACTCCCCCTCCGGCCTCGACTGGGCGAAGCTGCGCGGAATGGGCGCCCTCGCCGAGAAGATGGGCATCGAATGGGTCGAGTTCTCGGTCGAGCGCAGCGTCGCCACGATGCCCGTCGAGGGCAACACGCAGCCCGTCGGACTGCTGCACGGCGGCGCCTACGTGGTGCTCGGCGAGTCCCTCGGCTCGATGTCGGCCAACCTCTGGGCCGGCCCCGGACGACTGGCCGTCGGCATCGACATCAACGCCACGCACACGCGGTCCGCCACCTCGGGGATCGTCACGGGGGTCTGCACCCCGGTCCACCTCGGCCGGTCGCTCACCGTGCACGAGATCGCCGTGTCCGACGAGCAGGGACGTCGCTGCTCGACGATCCGCATCACGAACATGATCAAGGACGCCCCCAGCGCCTGACATCGCCGGGAAAGGCGAATGGATGCCACCGAGGTGGCATCCATTCCGTGTCTCTGGGGGGGCTCAGCCCTTCTTTGGGGCGAGCTGCTCGATGATGGCCTTGGCCACGTCCTGCATCGTCAGACGACGGTCCATCGACGCCTTCTGGATCCAGCGGAAGGCCTCCGGCTCGGACAGGCCCATCTTCTCGTTGAGCAGGCCCTTGGCGCGGTCGACGAGCTTGCGGGTCTCGAAGCGCTCGACCATGTCGGCGACCTCCGCCTCGAGCGTGATGATCTGCTCGTAGCGGGCGAGGGCGATCTCGATCGCCGGGAGCAGGTCGTTCGGCGTGAACGGCTTGACGACGTACGCCAGGGCGCCCGCCTCGCTCGCGCGCTCGACGAGCTCCTTCTGGCTGAACGCGGTCAGCAGCACGACGGGGGCGATGTGGTTCTTGCTGAGCTTCTCGGCGGCGCTGATGCCGTCGAGCTGAGGCATCTTGACGTCCATGATGACGAGGTCGGGGCGCAGCTCCGTGGCGAGCTGGACCGCGGTCTCCCCGTCGCCGGCCTCGCCGACGACGTCGAAGCCGTTGTCGCGGAGGATCTCGACGATGTCGAGTCGGATCAACGACTCGTCTTCCGCGACGACGACGCGGCGGGGTGCGGTGGGCGCGGACGCCGGTGCGGCTTCTTGATCAGTCACGTGAACCATCCTAAGACTGCGAGAGCGCGAACCCCCGGGATGCCCGGGGTGCGATAGGGCTGACGGTTCGTGCCGTCATCGTACCGGTGGTGGGACTCGAACCCACACGTCTCTCGACAGAGCATTTTGAGTGCCCCGCGTCTGCCATTCCGCCACACCGGCTGAGTGCGCCCCTCGACCCTAACGCAGGGTCGAGGGGCGCCGTGGGCCGCGCACCGGCGGAGGGTGCGCGGCGTCGAAGGTCAGACGCCTTCCTCCTGGTAGCCCGGAGCCGCGCCGTGCACGGCGTCGCCCACGCGGTGGACGCGCAGGTCGTTGGTCGAGCCGGCGATCCCGGGAGGGGACCCGGAGATGACGACGACCTTGTCGCCGACCTTCGCGAGGTCGTTCGACAGGAGGTAGTCGTCCACCTGGAGGAACATCTTGTCGGTGTGCGACACGTGCTCGACGAGCGTCGAGCGCACGCCCCACGTCAGCGCCAGGCGGCGGCGGATGCCGGGCTCGGGCGTGAACGCGATCATCGGGATCGTCGAGCGCAGGCGCGACATGCGGCGCGCCGAATCGCCCGACTCGGTGAAGACGCAGAGGTACTTGGCCTCGACGAAGTCGGCGACCTCGACCGCGGCGAGGGTGATCGCGCCACCCTGGGTGCGCGGCTTGTTGGTCAGCGGGAGGATGCGGTCCAGGCCGTGCTCCTCCGTGGAGGCGACGATGCGGGCCATGGTCTCGACGACGCCCACCGGGTAGGCGCCCACGCTGGTCTCACCAGAGAGCATGACCGCGTCGGCACCGTCGAGCACCGCGTTCGCGACGTCGCTGGTCTCGGCGCGGGTCGGCACCGGGTTCGAGATCATCGTCTCGAGCATCTGGGTCGCGACGATGACCGGCTTGGCCATGCGGCGGGCCAGCTCGACCGCGCGCTTCTGCACGATCGGCACGGCCTCCAGCGGCAGCTCGACGCCGAGGTCGCCGCGGGCGACCATGATGCCGTCGAAGGCGTCGATGATCTCCTCGAGGTTGTCGACCGCCTGCGGCTTCTCGATCTTGGCGATGACGGGGACGTAGCGCCCCTCCTCCGCCATGATCTCGTGCACCCGCTCGATGTCCGAGGCATCCCGGACGAAGGAGAGAGCGATGAGATCGGCGCCGGCCTTCAGGCCCCAGCGCAGGTCGGCCTCGTCCTTCTCGCTGAGCGCGGGGACGTTGACCGCGACACCGGGGAGGTTGATGCCCTTGTTGTTGGACACCGGGCCGCCCACGACGACCTCGGTGGTGACGACGGTGCCGTCGGTCTCCACGACGCGGACGCGGACCTTGCCGTCGTCGATCAGCAGGAAGTCGCCGGGGCGGACGTCCTGCGGCAGGCCCTTGAAGGTGGTGCCGACGATCTCCTTGGTGCCGAGGATGTCCTCGACGGTGATCTTGAAGATGTCGCCGGGGAGGAGGTCGTGCGGGCCGTTCTCGAACTTGCCGAGGCGGATCTTGGGCCCCTGCAGGTCGACGAGGGCGGCGACCGGCCGGCCGGCGTCCTCTGCCGCCTTGCGCACATTGGCGAAGTTGGCGTCGTGCACGGAGTAGTCTCCGTGGCTCAGGTTGAGGCGGGCGACGTCCACACCGGCGTCGATGATGGCGCGAACCATCTCGTACGACGACGTGGCGGGCCCGAGTGTTGCGACGATCTTGGCGCGTCTCATCCGTTTACAAGCTCCGTGAGGATTCGGGTAGTGGCCGATCGGCCCTTGCCAGCTTAGGCGGGCAGCAGGCCGATGGCGACATCGGTCGGGCGGACCGGCGCGGGCAGCACCGTCTCGCCCATCAGGTAGGTGTCGACCTCGGCGGCGGCCGCACGGCCCTCGGCGATGGCCCACACGATGAGGGACTGGCCGCGGCCCGCGTCGCCGGCGACGAACACGCCCGGAGCCGACGTCGCGTACGTCTGGTCGCGCTCGACGTTCCCGCGGTCGGTGAAGCGGGCGCCCAGCTGGTCCTCGAGGTGCGTGCGCTCGGGCCCGGTGAAGCCCATCGCGATCAGCACGAGGTCGGCGGGGATCTCCCGCTCGGTGCCGCTCTTGGGCACGCGACGGCCGTCGACGTACTCCGTCTCGGCTACGCGCAGGGCCCGGACCTCGCCCGCGGCGTTGCCGAGGAACTCGACGGTGGACGCCAGGTACGTGCGCTCCCCGCCCTCCTCGTGCGCCGACGCGACCTCGAACAGGTTCGGCATCATCGGCCACGGCTGGTGGGCCGGACGCTCGGACGGCGGCTGCACGCCGATGGCGAGGTTCGTGACGCTGAGCGCGCCCTGACGGTGCGCCGTGCCGATGCAGTCCGCGCCGGTGTCGCCGCCGCCGATGACGACGACGTGCTTGCCCTCGGCGGAGATCTGCTGCGGGATCTGGTCGCCCGCGACCGCCTTGTTGCCCTCGATGAGGTACTCCATGGCGTAGTGGACGCCGTCGAGGTCGCGACCGGGGATGGCCAGGTCGCGCGGGACGGTGGCGCCCGTGGCGACCACGACCGCGTCGTAGCGCGCGCGCAGGTCGCTCCAGGTGATGTCGCGGCCGATCTCGACGCCCGCGCGGAAGCGGGTGCCCTCGGCCTGCATCTGCCGCAGGCGGAGCTCGAGGTGGCGCTTCTCCATCTTGAAGTCCGGGATGCCGTAGCGCATCAGGCCGCCGATGCGGTCGTCGCGCTCGTACACCGCCACCGTGTGGCCGGCGCGCGTCAGCTGCTGGGCGGCGGCCAGGCCCGCGGGGCCGGAGCCGACGACCGCCACCGTCTTGCCCGTGAGGCGCTGCGGCGGCTCGGGCTCGACCCAGCCGTTGGCGAACGCCTCGTCGATGATCGAGACTTCGACCTGCTTGATCGTCACGGCGGGCTGGTTGATGCCCAGCACGCACGAGCTCTCGCACGGCGCCGGGCACAGGCGGCCCGTGAACTCCGGGAAGTTGTTCGTCGCGTGCAGACGCTCGATCGCCGAGCGCCCCTCCCCGCGCCAGGTGAGGTCGTTCCACTCGGGGATCAGGTTCCCGAGCGGGCAGCCCTTGTGGCAGAACGGGATGCCGCAGTCCATGCAGCGTCCGGCCTGGCGCTTGATGACGGCCGAGTCACCCGGCTCGTACACCTCTTTCCAGTCCATGATGCGCACCGGCACCGGCCGACGCTTCGGGAGCTCGCGCTCCGTGGTCTTGAGAAAGCCCTTCGGGTCAGCCACCCGTCACCTCCAGAATGCGCGTCCAGACGACGTCGCCGTCGGGGTCCAGCCCCTGGTCGACCGCCTCCTGGCGGGTCTGCAGCACCGCGGCGTAGTCGCGCGGCAGGACCCGGACGAAGTTGTCCACCTCGGCCTCGAAGTCGTCGAGCAGACGACGGGCGAGCGTGGAGTCGGTTTCGGCGACGTGCTTCTCGAGCAGGTCGCGCAGGATCTCGGCATCCCCCGATCCGAGGGTGCCGAGGACGAGCTCGCCGGATGCCACGGCCTCGCGGTTCACCAGGTCGGTGTCGAGCTTGTAGACGTATGCCTGTCCGCCGGACATGCCCGCGCCGAGGTTGCGGCCGGTGGTGCCGAGGATGACGGCCAGACCACCGGTCATGTACTCGAGCGCGTGGTCGCCGACGCCCTCGACCACCGCGGTGGCCCCGGAGTTGCGGACGAGGAAGCGCTCGCCCACGACGCCGTTCAGGAACATCTGCCCCTGGGTGGCTCCGTAGCCGATGACGTTCCCGGCGATGACGTTCTCGGACGCCGCGAAGGTCGATCCGCGCGACGGGCGCACGACGATCTTGCCGCCCGAGAGGCCCTTGCCGACGTAGTCGTTGGAGTCGCCCTCGAGGCGCAGCGTGATGCCCGCGGGCATGAACGCACCGAACGACTGCCCCGCGGACCCGGTGAGCCGGATGTCGATGGAGCCGTCGGGCAGGCCGTGCTCGCCCCGCGCCTTCGTGACGTGGTGGCCGAGCATGGTCCCGACCGCGCGAGCGGTGTTGCGGACCGGCAGCTCGATCGTCAGCTGCCCGCCGTGGGCGATGACGTCCTGCGCGCGCTCGATGAGCTGCACGTCGAAGTGCTCGTCCAGCTCGTGGTCCTGGTCGCGGCCGTGGCGACGCGGCTCGTCGTCGGCGAAGCGCGGGCCCTCGAGGATCGGGGCGAGGTTGAGACCCCGCGCCTTCCAGTGCTCGACCGCGCCGTTGACGTCCAGCAGCTCGCTGTGGCCGACGATCTCGTCGATGGAGCGGAAGCCGAGGGCGGCGAGGTACTCGCGCACCTCCTGGGCAATGAACTCCATGAAGTTCACGATGTACTCGGCCTTGCCGGTGAAGCGCGAGCGCAGGACGGGGTTCTGCGTCGCGACACCCACCGGGCACGTGTCGAGGTGGCACACGCGCATCATGATGCAGCCCGACACGACGAGCGGGGCGGTGGCGAAGCCGAACTCCTCGGCGCCCAGCAGCGCCCCGATGATGACGTCGCGGCCGGTCTTCATCTGCCCGTCGACCTGCACGACGACGCGGTCGCGCATGCCGTTGAGCATGAGCGTCTGCTGCGTCTCGGCCAGGCCCAGCTCCCAGGGGGTGCCGGCGTGCTTCAGCGAGTTCATCGGGCTCGCGCCCGTGCCGCCGTCCTGACCGGAGACGAGGATGACGTCGCTGAGCGCCTTGGCGACGCCGGCCGCGACCGCACCGATGCCCGACTGGCTGACGAGCTTGGTGTGGATGCGGGCCTTCGGGTTGGCGCGCTTGAGGTCGAAGATCAGCTGCTTGAGGTCTTCGATGGAGTAGATGTCGTGGTGCGGCGGCGGCGAGATCAGGCCGACGCCGGCCGTGGCGTGACGCGTCCGCGCGACCCACGGGTACACCTTCGTCGGGGGCAGCTGGCCGCCCTCGCCGGGCTTGGCGCCCTGGGCGAGCTTGATCTGGATGTCGTCCGCCTCGGTGAGGTAAAGGCTCGTCACGCCGAAACGACCGGATGCCACCTGCTTGATCGCACTGCGACGCGTCGGGTCGAGCAGGCGGTCGACGTCCTCGCCGCCCTCACCGGTGTTCGATTTGCCGCCGAGCTGGTTCATCGCGACCGCGAGGACCTCGTGCGCCTCCTGCGAGATGGAGCCGTAGCTCATCGCGCCGGTGGAGAAGCGCTTGACGATCGCGGAGACGGGCTCCACCTCGTCGATCGGCACGGGCGGACGCTGGCCGCTGCGCAGCTCGAAGAGGCCGCGGAGCGTCTTGAGCTCGTGCGCCTGGTCGTCGATGAGGGCGGTGTACTCGCGGAAGATGTCGTACCGGCGCTCGCGCGTGGCGTGCTGCAGGCGGAACACGGTGTCCGGGTTGAACAGGTGCGGGGCGCCGTCGCGGCGCCACTGGTACTCGCCGCCGGTCCAGAGACGCTCGTGCGCGCGGGCCGCGCCGTCCTCCGGGTAGGCGTACTCGTGCCGGGCCGCGTTCTCGGCAGCGATGACGTCGAGGCCGACGCCGCCGAGCTTGGTCTCGGTACCCGTGAAGTACGCGTCGACGAACTCCTGCGAGAGTCCGACGGCCTCGAACACCTGCGCGCCCGCGTAGGACGACACCGTCGAGATGCCCATCTTCGACATGATCTTGAGCACGCCCTTGCCGAGCGCGTAGATGAGGTTCTTGACCGCCTTCTCGGGGGTCACGTTGGTGATGTAGCCGGCGCGGACGAGGTACTCGACCGTCTCCATCGCCAGGTACGGGTTGACCGCCGAGGCGCCGTACCCGATCAGGGTCGCGATGTGGTGCACCTCGCGCACGTCGCCCGCCTCGACCACGAGGCCGACCTTCATGCGGGTCTGCTTGCGGATGAGGTGGTGGTGCACCGCGGCGAGCATGAGCAGCGACGGGATGGGCGCGAGGTCCTTGTTCGAGTCGCGGTCGCTGAGCACGATGAACTCGGCGCCGTCCTCGATCGCGTGGTCGACCTCGTTGCACATCTGCGTGAGGCGCTTCTGCAGGCCTTTGTGACCGGCCTCGACACGGTAGAGACCGCGGATCGTGACCGACGACCGCCCGGGCAGGGCGGTGTCGATGTGCTGGATCTTCGCGAGCTCGTCGTTGTCGATCACCGGGAAGTCGAGCGTCACCGTGCGGGTGTGCTCCGGGCCCCAGTCCAGGAGGTTGCGCTCCGGACCCAGGCCGAGCGAGAGCGAGGTCACGACCTCCTCGCGGATGGAGTCCAGCGGCGGGTTCGTCACCTGGGCGAATTGCTGCAGGAAGTAGTCGAACAGCAGGCGCGGGCGCTCGCTGAGCACGGCGACGGGCGCATCGCTGCCCATGGCCCCGAGGGGCTCGGTGCCGTTCTGTCCCATGGGCGTAAGGAGGATGCGCACCTCCTCCTCGGTGTAGCCGAAGGTGCGCTGACGGCGCGTGATCGAGGCGATGGGGTGCACGATGTGCTCGCGCTCCGGCAGCTCGCTGAGCTTGACGCGGCCCTTGTCGAGCCACTCCTGCCACGGCTCGGCGGCGGCAAGCTGCGCCTTGATCTCCTCGTCCTCGACGATGCGGCCTTCGGCGGTGTCGACGAGGAACATGCGGCCCGGCTGCAGGCGCCCGCGGCGCTTGATGCGCTCGGGCGCGAAGTCCAGCACGCCGGTCTCGGAGCCGATGACCACGAGGCCGTCGGTCGTCTCGGTCCAGCGGCCGGGACGCAGACCGTTGCGGTCCAGCGTCGCGCCCACGAGGGTGCCGTCGGTGAAGATGAGCGCGGCCGGACCGTCCCAGGGCTCCATCTGCATGGAGTGGTAGTCGTAGAAGGCACGGAGGTCGGCGGGGATCGTCGCCTGCTTCTCGTACGCCTCGGGGACCATCATCATGATGGCGTGGGGCAGGCTGCGGCCGGTGAGGGTCAGGAGCTCCAGCACCTCGTCGAACGAGGCCGAGTCGCTCGCGCCCTCGGTGCAGATGGGCAGCAGCGGCTGGATGTCGCCGATGAGCTCGGACTCCAGCTGCGACTGCCGCGCCCGCATCCAGTTGCGGTTGCCCTTGACGGTGTTGATCTCGCCGTTGTGCGCGAGCATGCGCAGCGGCTGGGCCAGCGGCCACGACGGGAACGTGTTCGTCGAGTAGCGCGAGTGCACCACGGCCAGCTCGGACGCGAAACGCTCGTCCTGGAGGTCGGGGTAGAACGGCTCGAGCTGCAACGTCGTGACCATGCCCTTGTAGCCGAGCGTGCGGCTGGACAGGGAGACGAAGTAGGCGTCGAGCTCGTTGCGGGCGCGCTTGCGCAGGCGGAAGACGCGGCGGTCCAGCGCGATGCCCGACAGGGCCGGCTGGTCGCCGACGGCCGGGTGCGAGACGAACAGCTGCTCGAAGGCGGGGCGGGCCTCGAAGGCCAGCTTGCCGAGGTTCTCGGGCTCGACCGGCACCTCGCGCCAGCCGAGGACCTCGAGGTTCTCGCTACGGGCGATGCGCTCGATCCCGGCCTTCTGCGCGGCGCGCTCGTCGTGTCCGAGGGGCAGGAAGACCATGCCCGCGGCGTACTCCCCCACCGGCGGCAGGTCGAAGTCGACGACCGCCCGGAGGAACGCGTCCGGCATCTGCGTGAGGATGCCGGCACCGTCGCCGGTGCCCGCGTCCGAGCCGATGGCACCGCGGTGCTCGAGGTTGCGGAGCGCCGTCAGCGCGAGGTCGATGATGTCGTGGCCGGCCTCGCCCCGGAGGGTCGCGACCATCGCCAGACCGCAGGCGTCCTTCTCGAACGACGGGTCGTACATGCCCTGACGGGCGGGGAATGCGCCACCGACGGCGCCGGAACGGAGGCTCGAGGAAGCCATACCAACCGTCCTCACTTGCTGCTGCTGCTGGGGATGGGACGACGTCGGCCCAGTGGAGTCATTTCGTCGAGGAGCTGCTTGTGGCGCTGGTCTCGACGCGGTCGTTCGTCGCGGGCGGCTCGCTCACGTCGACGAAGTCAGAGGGGTCGGTTGAGTCTACAGCCCCGCTGCCCTTGGCTTCGCGCCCGGGCACGTACGGCGAGGGCTCCAGACCCGGGTGGCGTCGCTTCTGGACGACGATGATCGCCAGACCGAGGACGACGCCGATGATCGCGGCCCACACGTTGGTGCGCAGGCCGAGGATGATGTCGCTCGGGTCGATGCGGATGGATTCCCAGACGATGCGGCCCGCGGAGTACCAGACGAGGTACACGCCGAACAGGCGTCCCCACTGCAGGCCGAAGCGCTTGCCGACGTACAGGATGACGGCGGCGCCGAGCAGGTTCCAGATGACCTCGTAGAGGAAAGTCGGCTGGAAAAGTGTGCCCGATGGCAGCCCGACGGGGACGGCCGGGTTGTTCGCGTCGATCTCCAGGCCCCACGGCAGGTCCGTCGGCTGTCCGAACAGCTCCTGGTTGAACCAGTTGCCGAAGCGGCCCATGGCCTGCGCGATGATCAGACCCGGCGCGACCGCGTCGGCGAAGGTCCAGAACCGGATGCCGGTCCACTTGCAGCCGAGGTACGCGCCGATGGCGCCGCCGATGAGCGCGCCGTAGATGGCGATGCCGCCCTCCCAGATCGCCCAGACCGAGCCCGGCTCGAAGGGGTTCCAGGGGTTCGAGCCCGGACCGAAGTAGTACCCGGCGTGCGTGAGGACGTGGTAGATCCGCGCGACGACGATCGCCAGGGGCACCGCCAGCAGGCAGATGTCGATGACGACCCACTTCTCCGCGCCGCGACGCGTCAGGCGCGCGTTGGTGAGGAAGAGCGCCACGATGATGCCCGCGACGATGCACAGGGCGTAGAAGTGGATGCGCAGGGGGCCGAGGTCGACGTACGAGATCGACGGACTCGGGATGCTGGCGAGCACGCCGGAGGCGGCGCTCGGGAGGGCGAACGTCATGGGAACGAGTTTAGGCGCGCCGCGCGGTGCCGGCGGACAGCTCGCCCGCCAGAGCGCGCAGCCCGTCCACACCGCCGTCGCGAAGGGCCTTGACCAGCGCCGTCCCGACGATGGCCCCGTCGGCGTACTCGACGACGCCGGCCACCTGGGCGGCGTTGGAGATCCCGATGCCCACGCACGCGTGCTCGGCGCCGTGGGTGCGCAGGCGCTCCACGAGGCGCCGGGCGGCGGCATCCAACTCCGCCCGCTCCCCCGTGATGCCCATCGTCGACACCGTGTACACGAACCCGCGGGACTCGCGGACGATCATCTCGAGGCGCTCGTCGGTCGATGTCGGGGCGGCGAGGAACACGCGGTCCAGGCCGCGGCTCTCGCTCGCGGCGATCCACTCGTCGGCCGCGTCGGGCGTGATGTCCGGCGTGATCAGCCCGGCGCCGCCGGCGGCGAGCAGCTCGTCGGCGTACCGCTCGACGCCGTACTGCACGACGAGGTTCCAGTAGGTCATGACGAGCACGGGGACGTCGGTGCGCGCGGTGACCTCGCGGATGATCGTGAAGAGGTCGCGCATGCGGAAGCCGTTGGCCAGCGCCGTCTGCGTCGCCTCCTGGATCACGATGCCGTCCATCACCGGGTCGCTGTAGGGCGGGCCCAGCTCGATGACGTCCGCACCGGCCTCCGCCAGGGCGACGACGGCTTCGATGCTCGTGGCGACGTCGGGGTACCCCGCGGGGAGGTAGCCGACGAACGCGCCGCGGCCCTCGGCATGGGCGGCGTCGATGGCCGCCGAGACGCGCGAGCTCACAGCTCGACTCCGGCGCCGCTGGCCGCGTCGGGCGCCGGGACGACGTCCACGGGCGAGCCGGGAGCGGATGCCACGGCTCCCGCGGCCGCCGTCTGCGCGGGGCCGTCGGGGGTCTCGGGCGCGTGCGCCGCGTCGTACAGGTCGAAGTAGCGGGCGGCGGTGTCCATGTCCTTGTCGCCGCGACCGGACAGGTTGACCGCGATGACAGCATCCGGCCCGAGCTCCTTGCCGATGCGCAGGGCACCGGCCAGGGCGTGGGCCGACTCGATCGCGGGGATGATCCCCTCGGTGCGCGAGAGCAGACGGAGCGCCTGCATGGCCTCGTCGTCGGTGGCGGGGATGTACTGGGCCCGGCCGATGTCGGCGAGCCACGCGTGCTCGGGTCCGACGCCCGGGTAGTCGAGGCCGGCGGAGATCGAGTGCGACTCGGTGGTCTGCCCGTCCTCGTCCTGCAGCACGTAGGTGCGCGCGCCGTGCAGCACGCCCGGACGGCCCCGGCCGATGGATGCCGCGTGCTTGGGCGTGTCCACGCCGTCGCCGGCCGCCTCGACGCCGTACAGGGCCACGCCCTCGTCGTCGAGGAACGCGTCGAACATCCCGATCGCGTTCGAGCCGCCGCCGACGCAGGCGAACACCGCGTCGGGGAGACGGCCGAGCCGCTCGAGGAACTGCGCGCGGGTCTCCTCGCCGATGATCTTCTGGAAGTCGCGGACCATCGCCGGGAACGGGTGCGGACCCGCCGCCGTGCCGAAGACGTAGTTCGTCGTCTCGACCGAGGCGACCCAGTCGCGGTAGGCCTCGTTGATGGCGTCCTTCAGCGTGCGCGACCCGGTCGTGACCGGCACGACCTCGGCGCCGAGCAGGCGCATGCGGGCGACGTTGAGCGCCTGGCGCTCGGTGTCGACCTCGCCCATGTAGACGACGCACTCGAGGCCGAACAGCGCGGCCGCCGTCGCGGTGGCCACGCCGTGCTGGCCCGCGCCGGTCTCGGCGATGACGCGCGTCTTGCCGAGGCGCTTGGTGAGCAGCGCCTGGCCCAGCACGTTGTTGATCTTGTGCGAGCCGGTGTGGTTGAGGTCCTCGCGCTTGAGGAACACGCGCGCGCCCCCGGCGTGGGCGGCGAACCGCGGCACCTCGGTCAGCACCGACGGGCGGCCGGCGTAGTCGTGCAGCAGCGCGCGCAGCTCGGCGTGGAACTCCGGGTCGGCCATGGCCGACTCGTACACCTCGGTGAGCTCGTCGATCGCGGCGATCAGCGACTCGGGCATGTAGCGGCCGCCGAAGTCCCCGAAGAAGGGGCCCTTCTGCTCGCGCAGGCTGATGGTCATGCGGACTCCTGGAGGAAGGCGCGCAGTGTCGCGACGGGGTCGCCCGTGACGAGCGCCTCCCCCACGAGCACCACGTCGGCGCCGGCGGCGCGGTAATGGGCGACGTCGGCCGGGGCGAGCACGGCCGACTCGGCGATCTTGACGGCGTCGGCCGGGAAGCGGTCGGCGAGCGTGCCGAACAGGTCGCGGTCGAGCTCGAAGGTCGACAGGTTGCGGGCGTTGACGCCGATGAGCTTCGCGCCCAGCTCGGACGCGCGCTCGAGCTCGTCGGCCGAGTGGGTCTCGACGAGGGCGGTCATGCCGAGGTCGGTCACCAGCCCGTACAGCTCGGTGAGCGTCTTCTGGTCGAGCGCGGCGACGATCAACAGCACCAGATCGGCGCCCGAGGCGCGCGCCTCCAGCACTTGGTACGGCGTGGCGATGAAGTCCTTGCGCAGCACCGGCACGGACACCGCTGCCCGCACGGCCTCGAGGTCGGCGAGGCTGCCCTTGAACTTGCGGCCCTCGGTCAGCACCGAGATCGCGGAGGCCCCGCCCTCCTCGTACAGGCGCGCCTGACGGGCCGGGTCCGGGATGGCGGCGAGGTCGCCGCGCGACGGGCTGGCGCGCTTGACCTCGGCGATGACCTTGACGCGGTCGGCGGGGGCGAGCATCGCGAGGGCGTCTCGCGCCGGCGTCTGCGCGAGGGCGTCGCGCTCCACCTCGGCGAGGGGCCGCGTGCGCGCGCGCTCCTCGGCGTCCTCGACTGCTCCGGCCGTCAGATCGGCCAGCACGGTCAGTGCGCCTTCGGGTTCGCCTTGGCGCCGTTCGCGCCGTACCCGGCCTTGGTCATGATGAGACCGACGAGCGCGCCGACGACGAGGAGACCCACCGACGCCCACACGAGCACCGGCATGTTCAGCCAGAAGAACAGCGTGCCGAGCGTGAATGCGACGAGCATGATGATCACGGCCGTCCAGGCGGCGGGCGAGTGTCCGTGGCCGGGATCGCCGATGGGGTTGCTCATGGATCTCCTTCAGGTCGCGCCGCAGCGCGGGTACAAGCGTCGTCCCAGTCTACCGAAGCGGCGCCGCGGGCCCCGCGCCCGCCGGGCCGGTGTTATCGCGACGTCGAACGATCCGGATCCGGCATGCCCGCGGGTGCAGGGCACCCGGTAAACGCTCGCTCGTGGGGGAAACGCCGCGTCACGGCGTTTCCCCCACGCCGGAGCGTTTACCGGCCACAGATGCCACCGCGCGACGGATGCCGCGGACGCGGTGGTGTCGGAGGCGACGCGCGGCGCGGGTCAGGCGGTCGGATCGTCGCCGCGGGACAGGTCGTCCCACGAGTCGATCGCGTCGTGCGGGCGAGACGTCCCGTCCGCCGCCGTCGCGGTCTCGGTGCGGTACTTCCGCCCGGCGCCGGAGCGCCACCGCCGCGCCGTCACGAGTGTGAAGACCGCGGCGACGGCCAGCAGCACCTGCACGACGAGCGTCAGCGCGGGCCACGGGGTCAGCGAGATGTCCGCGACGAGGTCGGCGACGGCATCCAGTCCCGAGATCCCGGTCGCCTCGGTGACCGTCGCGGCCGTCGCCGACACGGGGGCCGTGAAGAGGATCTGCGCCGTCGAGACGCCGACGATCGCGGCGATCGCGAGACCCAGCACGCCGAACACGTAGCGCAGGACCGGCCCGACGATCGACAGGGCGGCGCCGAGCGCGAGCGCCGCGAGGCTGAGCGGCGTGAGCACCGGCAGCGCGTCCGACCCGGGGACGGACAGGCTCTGCTGCGCCCCGTCGGCGAGGACGACGTCCATCCACGTCTGCGTGGACGAGATCACCCCGAGGGCGCCGGCCAGCAGCATCGCGAGGACCGCGACGGACCGGCCCCGGCGCATCAGCGCTCCCCCACGACCGGCTCGAGGTCGACCGTGTCGAAGCAGGTCCGCGTCCCGGTGTGGCACGCGGCGCCGACCTGGTCCACCTCGATGAGCAGGGTGTCGCCGTCGCAGTCCACGCGAGCGCCCTTGACGAGCTGGATGTGCCCGGACGTGTCGCCCTTGCGCCAGTACTCCTGACGGGAGCGGGACCAGAACGTCACGCGACCGGTGGTCAGCGTGCGGCTGAGGGCCTCGGCATCCATCCACCCGACCATCAGCACCTCGCGCGTGTCGAACTGCTGGACGACGGCGGCGACGAGGCCGTTCGCGTCGTACGTCACCTTCGCGACGGCGTCGGCGTTCATCGGCGGACCTCGATCCCCTCGGCGGCCATGGCGTCCTTGACCTGGGGGACGGTCAGCTGACCGGAGTGGAACACGGATGCCGCGAGCACCGCGTCCGCACCCGCCTGCACGGCCGGGGCGAAGTGCTCCAGCGCGCCCGCGCCGCCCGAGGCGATCACGGGGACCGCGGCCACCTGGCGCATGAGCCGGACCAGCTCCAGGTCGAAGCCCTGCTTGGTGCCGTCGGCGTCGATGGAGTTGACCAGCAGCTCCCCCGCGCCGCGCTCGACGGCCTCGCGCGCCCACTCGAGGGCGTCGAGCGTCGTCTCTGTGCGACCGCCGTGCGTCGTCACGACGAAGCCGGACGGGGTGGATGCCGCCCGCTTGACGTCCAGCGAGAGGACGATCACCTGCGCGCCGAAACGGTCCGCGATCTCGTCCACGAGCTGCGGCCGGGCGATCGCGGCGGAGTTCACGCCGATCTTGTCGGCGCCGACCGCGAGGAGACGGGCGACGTCGTCGGTGGAGCGGACGCCCCCGCCGACGGTCAGCGGGATGAAGACCTGCTCGGCGGTCCGGCGGACCACGTCGTACGTCGTGGCACGCTCGTCCACCGTCGCGGTGACGTCGAGGAAGGTGATCTCGTCCGCGCCCTGGTCGAAGTAGAGCTTCGCCAGCTCGACCGGGTCGCCCATGTCGCGCAGGTCGAGGAAGTTCACGCCCTTCACGACGCGACCGGCCGCGACGTCGAGGCACGGGATGATGCGGCGGGCGAGCGTCATCAGAGCCTCGCGGCGAGGATCTCGGTGACGAGGATGGCGCGGGCGCCGATGGCGTACAGCTCGTCCATGACGCGGTTCACGTCGCGGCGCGGGCTCATGACGCGGACGGCCACCCAATCGGGGTCACGGAGCGGCGAGATCGTCGGCGACTCCAGGCCCGGGGCGACGGCGATCGCCTGCTCGACCAGGTGGGCGGGCAGGTCGTAGTCGACGAGCACGTACTTGCGGGCGGCGAGCACGCCGCGCAGGCGGCGCAGCAGCGTCTCGGTGCCCTCGGCCTCGTTCGGGCCCGAGATGAGGACGGCATCCGACTCCAGGAGCACGGGACCGAAGATCTCCAGCCCCGCCTGGCGCAGCGTGGTGCCGGTGGAGACGACGTCCGCGACGGCGTCGGCGACGCCGAGCTGCACGGCGGACTCGACGGCGCCGTCCAGCGGGACGATGTCCACGGCGATGCCGCGCTCGTCGAGGAACGCGTCCACGAGGCCCGGGTAGGCGGTGGCCACACGCAGGCCCTGCAGGTCGGCGACGTCGGAGAAGCGGCCGGGGCGACCGGCGAAGCGGAACGTGGAGCCGGCGAAGCCGAGCGACTCGACCTCGCGCGCGCCGGGCATCCTGGCATCCAGGAGCAGGTCCCGGCCGGTGATGCCGACGTCGAGGGCGCCCGAGCCGACGTAAGTCGCGATGTCGCGGGGGCGGAGGTAGAAGAACTCGACCTCGTTGACGGGGTCGACGGTGTAGAGGTCCTTGGAGTCGCGACGTCCGGTGTACCCGGCCTCCGAGAGCATCTCGGCGGCGGTCTCGGCGAGCGACCCCTTGTTCGGCACGGCGATACGCAGCATGACGGGGGCTTTCGTGTTGGTCGAGCGGGGGGTGGCGGCGGGCGGCTCAGAGATGTCGGTAGACGTCCTCGAGCGACAGGCCCTTCGCGATCATCAGCGTCTGCAGGTGGTACAGCAGCTGCGAGATCTCCTCGGCCGCGGCCGCATCGGACTCGTACTCCGCGGCCATCCACACCTCGGCGGCCTCTTCGACGATCTTCTTGCCGATCGCGTGCACGCCCGCGTCCAGCTGGGCGACGGTGCCGGATCCGGCGGGTCGGTCGACGGCCTTGGCGCTGAGTTCCGCGAACAGGTCGTCGAAGGTCTTCACCCCTCCAGGCTATCGGGTCGCCGGGGGTGGGGCTGTCGCCGGGCCCGCCGCCACCGGTCCGAGAAACGCTTCCCGCACCGAGGAACGCCCGCACCCGGCGTTTCTCGGCGCAGGGAGCGTTTACCGGCGGGCCGCGCGGCGGGTCAGTGGTGGTGGCGGGCGGCGGCGGCGCGGAGGGACCGGATGGCGCGATCGGGGTCGTCGGCGCCGAACACGGCCGACCCGGCGACGAAGGTGTCTGCCCCCGCCTCCGCGGCCTGGGCGATCGTGGACTCGCCGATGCCGCCGTCGACCTGCAGCCAGACGCGCGCCCCGCGCCGCCGCGCCTCATCCGCGAGCGTGCGGAGCTTCGGCATCGTCTCGGGCATGAACGACTGACCCCCGAAGCCCGGCTCGACCGTCATGACGAGGATCTGGTCGAACTCGTTGAGCACGTCGAACAGGCTCTCGACGGGGGTGGCCGGCTTGACCGCCACGCCCGCGCGCGCGCCGATCGAGCGCAGCTGGCGGGCGAGGGCGACCGGGGATGCCGCCGCCTCGAGGTGGAAGGTGACGGAGGCGGCGCCCAGCTCGGCGTACTCCGGAGCCCACCGGTCGGGGTCGTCAATCATGAGGTGCACGTCGAGCGGAACGGGACTGCTGTCCTGGATGCGCCCCACCATCTGCGGCCCGAACGTGAGGTTGGGGACGAAGTGGTTGTCCATCACGTCGACGTGGACGAAGTCCGCTCCCGCGATGCGCGCGAGCTCGGCCTCCATGTTCACGAAGTCGGCGGCCAGGATGCTGGGGTTGATGCGCGGGGCGTCGGTGGGCACCCGCCCATTATCCGCGCCGAGGCGGGTCGCCCGTGTGCGCCGGGTGTGCCGCTATTCACCCGCGGCGGCGGCGGCCGTCCCCGCGATCTCCGGGATCGACGCGGTCCTACCGTCGAGATCTCGACCGATGGAGGTAACGATGACGACAGGTGACCAGAACTCCCCGGCACCGCAGTGGAACGAGAGCCTCGGGCGGTGGACCGCCAACGGCCATGCCTGGGACGACGCCACGCAGCGGTGGGTCCCCCTCTCCGCGGCTGCCGCGCCCCTCGCACCCGAGGCCACCGACCCGGGGATCGATGCCGGCGCCCGACACACGGATCCGCGCGCGCTCCGCTCGGAGCACGTCGGCCCGCCGGGACCGTCTCGGCCCCGCCGCCTCCGGACCGGTGCCATCGTCGGCCTCTCGCTCGGCGGTGTCGGCGTCCTCGCCGTCGTGGCGCTGGTCATCGGGCTCGCGGTCCTGCCCCGTGGCACGACGACGCCGGGGCTCGCGGACTCTTCGAGCGCCTCGGCGGCCGACGTGGTCCGCACCTATCTGGAGGCGGTGGCCGAGGCGGATGCCGAGACGGCTCTGGCGCAGCTGTCGTCCCTCCCCTCCGACACCGTTCTGCTGACGGACGACGTCCTCGAGAAGTCGCGTCAGTTGGCTCCCGTCGGTGACATCGAGATCGGCGAGCCCGTCCTGTCGGGATACACCGGGCACGTCCCGGTCACCTTCTCGATCGGCGAGAGTCGGCAGCAGACGACCTTCCCCGTCGACGCCTGGGGGGAGGACGAGAAGTGGGGTGTCGGCAGCCCCGCGACCCTCAGCCTCCCCGGGTCGGTGGACAGTCTGCCGTTGGCGATCAACGGACAGGCCGTCACCGGCGACAGCGTGCACGCCTTCCCCGGAACGTACGAGATCACGACGGACTCGCCCCTCTTCGCGCTCGCCGGTCCGACGACCGTGACCCTCCGAGACGCGGACTGGCAGACCCTCTCCGGCGTCGAGGCGGTGCTCAGCCCGGACGGGCTGCAACGCTTCCGGACGGCCGTCACCGACGCGGTGAACGCCTGCCTCGCATCGACCGCTCTGCAGGCGGGGTGCGGGGTCGACATCCGCGCGGTGCTGGACGACGGCACCAAGGTCATCGACGGCACCGTGACGCGGACCCTCGGGGGCGAGGCCGCGACGCGCCTGGCGAACCTCGAGCCGATCTCGACGTACGGAGCACCGTTGCAGATGAGCACGGGCATCATCGGCCGCGTCGACCTCACCGCGGACTGCGAGAAAGACGGGGTGCGCATGTCGGGATGCCGCTTCACCCTGAACCCGAGCCTGGGCTCGGCCATCGTCGACTTCGCCGTCGACCCGCCCGTGGTGCGCTGGGACTGAAACCGCGGTACCGGGGCGGCGCGACGCCGTCGCCCCGGTCTCACCCGCCGCTCCCGAGGGGCGAATCCCCGGGTGATCTCGCCCGCGGTCCGCGCCGCGGGCGGGCGGGTCAGCGCTTGCGCAGCAGGGCGATCGACATCGCGTCCGTGCCGTGCCGGTGCGGCCACAGCTGCGCGCGCAGCGAGCCGTCGGCCTGGTCCGGAAGGTCGATGTCGTCGCGGACGACGCCGCGGACGACTTCCCGCGCGTCGAGCTCCTCGGCCGCCTCGCCGAGCTCCCGCTTCACCTCCGCCAGCACGCCCGCGGTCTCGGCGAGATGCGGCGAGCACGTCACGAATGCGAGGACCCCGCCGGGGGCGAGCGCGGCGAACCCGGCGAGCACCAGCTCGCGCTGCAGCGCCGTGAGGTCCGGCACGTCGGCCGGCGTCTTCCGCCAGCGCGCCTCGGGCCGGCGCCGCAGCGCCCCGATCCCCGTGCACGGCGCGTCGACGAGGATCCGGTCGTACTCCCCCGGGGCCCGCGCCGCGCGGTCGCGCCCGTCCTCCTCGCTCACCTCGACCGGGAGGGGGAGGGATGCCACGGCCCGCCGCACCAGTCCGGCTCGGGCGGGGCTGATCTCGTTGGCATCCAGGTGCGCCCCGTTCGCCAGCGCCTCCGCGGCCAGGAGCGCCGTCTTGCCGCCGGGACCCGCGCACAGGTCGAGCCACCGCTCCCCCGCGCGCACCGGGAGCGCCCGGGTCAGGGCGAGGGCGGCGAGCTGCGAGCCCTCGTCCTGGACGCGGATCCGCCCGTCGGACGCGGTGATGAGGGTTTCGGGATCGCCCCCGGACGTCGTGAACGCGGTCGGCGCGTACGGGGTCGCGCGAGCGTCGGCGGGCGGCTCGGCCAGGCCCGGCAGCGCGATCATGGCGACCCGGGGCGCGACGTTGTCGGCCTCGAGCAGGGCGTCGAGCTCGTCTGCGCGCCCCTCGGCGGCGAGGGCCCGGCGCAGCGCCCGCACGATCCAGACGGGGTGCGAGGTGGTCACGCCGGTGCGCTCGTCGTCGCTGCGCGCGGCGGCGGCGGCGCGTTCGAGCCAGTGGCCCGGCGTCTCGCGCGAGACCCGGCGCAGGACGGCGTTGGCGAAGCCCGCGGCCCCGCGTCCGCCACCGTGGCGGCGCGCCAGTTCGACCGACTCGTTCACGGCCGCGTGGGAGGCGACACGGGTGGACAGCAGCTGGTGGACGCCGAGCCGCAGCGCGTCGAGTACGGGCGGGTCGATGCGGTCGACGCCGCGGTCGGCGGCGACGGCGATGATCGCGTCGTAGGTCCCGCGGCGACGGAGGGTGCCGTAGGTGAGCTCGGTGGCGAGGCCGGCGTCCTTGGCATCCAGTCCCGCCCGCGCGATCGCGTGGGGCAGGAGCAGGTTGGCGTAGGCCTCGTCGTCGGTGACGGCGCGCAGCACCTCGTAGGCGACGGCGCGCGCGCCCTGGACCACGGTCATGATCCGAACACCACGTCGCTCGTGCGGAGCCCCCGCAGCCAGTCGCCCGCGTCCATGGCGCCCTTGCCGGCCGGCTGGACCGTGCGGAGGTGCAGCGGCGACGTCCCGGTTCCGACGAGGACGGACCGACCGGATGCCACCACCCGTCCGGGATCCACCGGGGGCGCCGCCGGGTCCGCGGGCGCCGCCCGCAGCACCTTCACGCGGGCGCCGTCGAGGGTCGTGTGCGCACCGGGCTCCGGGGTCACGCCCGCGATCCGGGCGAGGAGGGACGCGGCATCCGCCGAGAAGTCCAGCCGGCCGTCGGTCAGGGTGAGCTTCGGGGCGACCGTGGGCTCGCCCTCCTGTGGGACGGCGACGGCGGTCCCGTCCGCGATGCCGTCCACGACACGGGCCAGCAGCGGCGCGCCCACCTCGGCGAGGGCGTCCAGCACGTCCGCGGAGGTCGCCCCGGCGGGGACGTCGTACCGCTCCTCGGCGAACACGTCGCCGGCGTCGAGCGCCGCGACGAGCTGGAAGACGCTCGCGCCCGTCACGGTGTCGCCCGCGATGAGCGCCCGCTGCACCGGGGCGGCGCCGCGCCAGCGCGGGAGCAGGGAGAAGTGCAGGTTGATCCACCCGTGGACGGGGGTCGAGAGCAGCGGCTCGCGGACGAGCCCGCCGTACGCGACGATGACGCCGAGGTCCGGCTCGAGCGCGGCCAGGCGCGCGGTGACGTCCGCATCGAGGCGGTCGGCCTTGACCACGTGCAGGCCCAGATCGCTCGCCGCCTGCGCCACCGGCGACGGCGTCAGGACCCGCTTGCGGCCGAGCGGTGCGTCCGTGCGCGTGACGACCGCGGCGATCTCATGCGGCCCGTCGGCCAGGGCGCGCAGCGACGGGACGGCGACGGCGGGGGTGCCGGCGAAGACGAGGCGCATGGTTCTCCTCACGCGGTCGGGTGCGGGACGGGCGGGACCGGGGCGGGTCGAGCGATGGATGCCACCGCTCAGAGGTCGGGCTCGGGGATGTCGAGCCGGACTCTGAGTGTATTGCGCGGCTTCGGGCCGCGATCCTTGGTCGACTTGCGGGCACGCAGGGCGTCGGCGATGACCCCGGCCCGCAGCGCCTCCGCGACCGCACGCCCGTGGGCGTAGTCGAACCGCACGAGGGCGCGGGCCGTCGCCGTGTCCGGCGAGGTCGAGGTGTCGACGGGACCCAGGATCGCGAGGGGGTCCAGCGCGGGCACGCTCTCGCGGAGCGACGCGAGCAGGGTGTCGACGCTCCGGGCGTGTCCGTCGACGCTGGCGACGCGGACGGCGGGGGGCATGCGCAGCGGCGCCCGGTCGGCGAGCTCGGACCGGGCATAGGCCGGCTGGGTCCAGGTCGCCAGCGCGCGGGCGACGGGTCCGGCGACGCCGACGAGGTGCACGGGAGCGCCGGGGGCGGCGAGGGCGGCGGCGTTGGACCACCAGCGGAGGCAGTGCTCCCCGATCCGCAGCGCCTCGTTCTGCAGCATGCGGTCGCCGTCGAGCAGGATGACGGCGCGGTAGCCGCCGCGGGCGAGTGGCTCGGCGCCGCGCGTGGCGATCACGAGGGCGGGGGCGGCATCCACCTCCGTCACCGGGTGGGCACCGTCGGCGACGATGACCCGGGTCCCCGGGAAGGCCCGGCCGAGCTCGTCCGCGGTGCGCTCGCTGCCCGAGGACGCCATGCGCAGCTTGGCCGATCCGCAGTGCCCGCACGTCCACGCGTGGGCGCTCCGCCCGCACCAGGCGCACACGGGGAGCGCCCCGGGCCGGGCGGCGCGCAGCGGTCCCGCGCAGTGCGCGCAGCGCGCCGGGCGACGGCAGTCCGCGCAGACGAGGGACGGCGCGTAACCGGGCCGGGCGACCTGCACGAGCACCGGCCCCTCCGCCAGCGCCACGCGCGCCGCCGCGAACGCCGACGACGGGACGCGCGACTGCCGCTGCTCCCCCTCCCGGGTGGCGCTCAGCACCACGCGCGGGCTCGGGCGGCGAGCCGGGGCGACCTCGCGGACGTAGCCGACGTCGACGAGCCGCTGCACGTCGGTGGTGCGCGTGTGCCCGGCGAAGAGCAGGGCGGACCCCTCCAGCTCCTGACGGACGAGCGCGGCGTCGCGTGCGTGCACGCCCGGGGCGAGCGGCTCGGCGAGGAGCGAATCGCCGTCGTCCCAGATCGCGACGAGTCCCGTCCCGTGGGCGGGCGCGTACACGCCGGAGCGCCGCCCGACGACGATGCACGGAACCGGGGCGAGCGTGCGCAGGTACTGCGCGTAGCGGGCGGGGCCGGACTGGTCCGCGTCGTCGCGGACGATCGCCTCCGCCGGGGCGAGGTCCGCCAGGGCCGCGAGCAGCTGCGCCTGGTCCCGGTAATCCGGGACGACGAGGACGGCGCTGCGGCCCCCGGCGAGCGTGTGCACGGCCGCCGCGGCGAGCAGATCCGCCCAGGCGCCGCGCGGCAGGTCACCGGCCGGGAACGGCGGCGCATCGAGGGCGAGCCGCTCCCCCGCGTCCAGCGCGGTCGTGAGGCCGATGTACGGGGCGAGCAGGGCGTCGGCGCGCGCGAGGGCGTCCGCGTCGACGACGGGCGTCTCGGGCGGGGGCGCGGCCGCCCAGGCCTTCTCGGCGCGCACCATGCGCTTGGGCACCGCAAGTCGCAGGACGTCGCTCACGGATCCCGCCGCCCGGTCCGCCACGCGGCGTGCGAGCGTGTACAGCGCGTCCGGCAGCACCGGCATCGGCGACACGACCGCCTCGACGGAGGACAGGGGCCGCTCGGTGCCGTCGTCGGCCACGACCTCGACGACGAAGGCATCCATCATCCGGCCGGCGGAGCGCAAGGGGACCTTGACCCGGATGCCGGGGACCACCTCGCCCACGAGGGCGTGCGGCACCGCATAGTCGAACAGCCGGTCGAGCTGCGGCACGGGCGAGTCCAGCTGGACCCGCGCGACCCGACGCGCGCTCATCGCGCACCGCCCGGAGGCGCGCCCACCTCAGAGCCCGGCGGCCGTGCGCAGTTCGTCGACGCGGTCCGTGCGCTCCCAGGTGAAGTCCGCCAGCTCGCGGCCGAAGTGGCCGTAGGCGGCGGTCTGCGCGTAGATCGGGCGCAGCAGGTCGAGCTGGTCGATGATCGCCTTCGGGCGCAGGTCGAACACCTCGCGGATGGCGCGGACGATGGTCTCGTCCGCGACGTGCGCGGTGCCGAACGACTCGACGTAAAGCCCGACCGGGTTCGCCTTGCCGATCGCGTAGGCGACCTGCACCTCGAGACGGTCGGCGAGGCCGGCCGCGACGGCGTTCTTGGCGACCCAGCGCATCGCGTAGGCGGCCGAGCGGTCGACCTTGGACGGGTCCTTGCCGCTGAACGCCCCGCCGCCGTGACGGGACGCCCCGCCGTAGGTATCGATGATGATCTTGCGGCCGGTCAGGCCGGCATCGCCCTTCGGGCCGCCGATGACGAACGGGCCCGCGGGGTTGATGTAGTACTGCACGTCCGGCAGGTCGAGGCCCGTGTCGCGGAGGACGGGGTCGATGACCTCGGCCTGCACGCGGGCGCGGAGCTCCTCCTGCGAGATGTCGGGGTGGTGCTGCGTCGAGAGCACCACGGAGTCGACGGTGCGCGGGACGAGCCCGTCGTAGCCGAGGGTCACCTGCGTCTTGCCGTCGGGCCGCAGGAACGGCAGCGTGCCGTCGCGCCGCACGGCCGCGAGGCGCTCCGCGATGCGATGGGCGGTCCACGCCGCCATCGGCATGAGCTGCGGGGTCTCGTTCGTGGCGAAGCCGAACATGATGCCCTGGTCGCCGGCGCCCTGCAGGTCGCGCGGGTCAACCGAGCCGCGCTCCCGCTGCTCGAACGCCTTGTTGACGCCCGCGGCGATGTCGGACGACTGGGCGCCGATCGACACGCTCACTCCGCACGACTCCCCGTCGAAGCCGGTCTCGCTCGACGTGTAGCCGATGCGGTTGACGACGTCGCGGACGATCGCGGGGATCTCGACGTAGGCGCTCGTGGACACCTCGCCGGCCACGTGCACGAGACCCGTCGTGACGAGGGTCTCGACGGCGACGCGGCCGCCCGGGTCCTCGGTGAGGATCGCGTCGAGGATGCTGTCCGAGATCTGGTCGCAGATCTTGTCGGGGTGCCCCTCGGTGACGGACTCGGAGGTGAACAGGCGCAGGTCGGTCAAGACTTCTCCCGGGATGCTGGCGGGCAGGGGGACGGGCACAAGTATGCCCCGGACGGCGGACACCGCCCGGGGCATGCGTCACACCGTGACGGAGGTCACTCCGTGGGGCGCAGGCGCAGCTTGTCCTCGTGGATCTCGTGCAGCGCGATCGTGAGGGGCTTGTCCTCCACGGTCGAGTCCACGAGCGGGCCCACGTTGTCGAAGAGGTTCCCCTCGTGCAGGTCCGAGTAGTAGTCGTTGATCTGACGCGCACGCTTGGATGCGTAGATCACGAGCTGGTACTTCGAGTCGACCTTGTCGAGGAGAGCGTCGATGGGCGGGTCGATGATGCCCTGGTCGCGTCCGGCCATGGGGAACCTCCTGGTTCGGCGGGATTCGGTGGATGCGGCGCGCGAGGCGCCGAAGCATCCCCCTAGTCTACAGCGCCGACGGGCCGGCGACGGCGGCGTCCGTTCGAGTGTCCCGGACGGCCGCCGTCGACACGGCGACGGCGTCAGCGGCGCGAGAGCAGCTGACGCTTGGAGCTGAGCACGCCGGTGTCGAAGCCGGCCAGGTGCAGGCCGCCGTGGAAGCGGGCGTGCTCGATCTTGACGCAGCGGTCCATGACGACGGACAGCCCGGCGTCGCGCGCGATCTCCGCCGCGCCCTCGTGCCACGAGCCCAGCTGCAGCCAGAGGGTCTTCGCACCGGCGTCGACGGCCTCCTGCGCGACGCCCGGCAAGTCGTCGTGCCGGCGGAACACGTCGACGATGTCAGGCGTCACGGGCAGGTCGGCCAGCGACGCGTACGCGGGGCGGCCGAGGATGCTGTCCGCGCGCGGGTTGACGAAGTAGACGTCGTACGGCGAGCTGCTCAGCAGGTACGTGCTGACGAAGTAGCTCGCCCGGGCGGGGTTGTCCGACGCGCCGACGATCGCGACGGAGCGGGCCGCGCGCAGGATCTCGAACCGCTCCTGCGCGCCGGGCGCGGTGAAGGTGCGGGCGGGGTCGGCGGGGACGGCGGCGGCACCCGGGAGGGCGCAGGCGTCCACCGGGGGCAGGGCGCAGGACGCATCGGTCATCGGGTGGCTCCCGTCGCGGCGGTGAGGGCCTGGTCGAGGTCCCAGAGGATGTCCTCGGGGTCCTCCAGTCCCACGGAGATGCGGATGAGGTCGGCGGGGACGCCCGCCGCGGTCAGCTGCTCGGGGGTGAGCTGACGGTGCGTCGTCGAGGCCGGGTGGATGACGAGGGTGCGGGCGTCGCCGATGTTCGCCAGGTGCGAGGCGAGCTGCAGCGCGTCGATCACGGCCTCCCCCGCCGCGCGGGCGGAGGCCGGGTCGTCGGCGCGCACGCCGAAGGCGAACACCGAGCCCGGTCCGAGGGGCAGGTACTTCTCCGCGCGGGCGCGGTGCGGGTGGTCCGGCAGGCCCGCCCACGTGACGAACGAGACGCGGGGGTCGTCCTTGAGCCACTGCGCCACGACGCGGGCGTTCGCGAGGTGCGCGTCGACGCGCTGCGGCAGGGTCTCCACGCCCTGCAGGAGCTGGAACGCCGACTGCGGGCTGAGCGCGGGGCCGATGTCGCGCAGCTGCTCGGTGCGGAGCTTGGTGAGGAAGCCGTACTCGCCGAAGTTGTCCCACCACTTGATGCCGCCGTAGGACGCGACCGGCTCGGTCATCTGCGGGAACTTGCCGTTGCCCCAGTCGAACGTGCCCTTCTCGATGACGACGCCGCCGAGGGTCGTGCCGTGGCCGCCGAGGAACTTCGTCACCGAGTGGATGACGATGTCGGCGCCGTGCTCCAGGGGCCGGGCGAGGTAGGGGGTGGCGAGGGTCGAGTCCACGACGAGCGGGATCCCCGCCGCGTGGGCGACCTCGGCGAGCCCCTCGATGTCGGCGATCTCGCCGGAGGGGTTCCCGATCGTCTCGACGTAAAGCACCTTGGTCTCGGCGCGGATCGCCGCGGCGTAGTCGGCCGGGTCGCTGGAGGGCACGAACGTCGTCTCGACGCCGAACCGGCGGAGGGTCACGTCGAGCTGGGTGACGGTCCCGCCGTAGAGCTGGGCGGATGCCACGACGTGATCGCCCGCTCCGACCAGGGCCGCGAAGGTGATGAACTCCGCGCTCATGCCCGACGCGGTCGCCACCGCGCCGATGCCCCCCTCCAGCGAGGCCAGTCGCTCCTCGAGCGCGGCGACCGTGGGGTTGCCGATGCGCGAGTAGATGTTGCCGTACTTCTGCAGGGCGAAGAGGTTGCCGGCATCCGTCGCGTCGTCGAAGACGAAGGACGTGGTCTGGTAGATCGGCACCGCGCGGGCACCCGTCGCGGCATCGGGGGTGCCGCCGGCGTGCAGGGCGCGCGTGCGGAATCCGAACTGGTGTTCGTCGGTCATCGGATCTCTCTCGGGGGGTGTCAGGCGTCGGCGAGGACGTCCGCGATGCGGGCGACGGCGTCGGGGTTCTGCAGGGAGGTCGTGTCGCCGAGGGGGGCGGGGGTCCGGCCCTCCCGGCGGTCGCGCTCGGTCTCCCAGAGCTGGGCGAGGAGGCGTCGGAGGATCTTACCCGAGCGGGTCTTGGGCAGATCGGGGACCACGACGACGTGCCGCGGCTTGGCCACCGGACCGATCGCGCGGGCGACCTCGGCCCGGAGCGCCGCCTCGTCGGGCCGCCCGTCGCCGGCGGGCACGACGAACGCGACGACGGCCTGGCCGGTCACGGCGTCCCCCACCCCCGCGACCCCCGCCTCGGCGACGGTGTCGTGCGCCACGAGGGCCGACTCGATCTCGATCGTGGAGAGGCGGTGGCCCGACACGTTCACGACGTCGTCGAGGCGACCGAGAATCCAGATGTAGCCGTCCCGGTCGCGCGTCGCCCCGTCTCCGGCGACGTAGTAGCCCCCGTGCGGTCCGTGCCCGGCGAACGCGGACCAGTAGGCGTCGCGGTAGCGGCGCGGGTCGCCCCACACCGTGCGCGCCATCCCCGGCCACGGCCGGCGGACGACGAGCGCCCCCGAGCGCCCGGGCTCGACCTCGGCGCCCGCGTCGTCCACGACGGTCGCGTCGATGCCCGGCAGGGGCACGGTCGCCGAGCCGGGCTTGAGCGTCGTCGACCCCGGAAGCGGGGCGATCATCGCCGCGCCCGTCTCGGACTGCCACCACGTGTCGACCACGGGGACCTCGTCGCGGCCGAAGTTGCGGCGGAACCAGACCCAGGCGGCGGGGTTGATGGCCTCGCCGACGGTGCCGAGCAGGCGGATCGTCGACAGGTCGTGCCCCGCGGGCACGTCGTCGCCGAACCACGACATGAACGTGCGGATCAGCGTCGGCGCCGTGTAGTAGACGGTCACGCCGTAGCGCTCGATGATCTCGAGGTGCCGCTCGCGGTGCGGCGCATCCGGCGTGCCCTCGTAGATCACCTGCGTGAGCCCGTTCGAGAGCGGGCCGTAGATCTCGTACGTGTGCGCGGTGACCCAGGCGAGGTCGGCCGTGCACCAGTGCACGTCGTCGGGCTTGGCGTCGAAGTGCGCCCAGTGCGCCCAGCTCGCGTGCGTGAGGTAGCCGCCGGCCGTGTGCACGAGCCCCTTCGGCTTCCCCGTGGTGCCCGAGGTGTAGATGATGAACAGCGGGTGCTCGGCGTCGAAGGCCTCGGCCTCGTGCGTGTCCGCGGCGACGTCGACCGTCTCGTGCCACCACACGTCGCGTCCCGGCGTCCACGGCACGTCGCTGCCGGTGCGCCGGACGACGAGCACGTGCTCGAGGGCGGGGAGACCGGATGCCGCGACGTCGGCGATCGACTTCACCTCGACGGCCGCCCCCCGACGGTTCTGCCCGTCCGTGGTGACGAGGAGCTTGGCGCCGGTGTCCTCGAGGCGGAAGCGGAGGGCCTCGGCGGAGAAGCCGCCGAACACGAGCGAGTGCACGGCGCCGATGCGAGCGCACGCGAGCGTGACGACGACGGTCTCGACGAGCACGGGCAGGTAGACGACGACCCGGTCCCCCGGGCCGATGCCCAGCGCGGTCAGGGCGTTGGCGGCCTGCGCCACCCGCCGCTGCAGGTCCGCATAGGTGACGGTGAGGCGGTCGCCCGGCTCGCCCTCGAAGTGCAGCGCGACCTTCGTCCCGCGACCGGCGCGCACGTGCCGGTCGACGCAGTTCTCGGCCACGTTCAGTCGTCCGCCGTCGAACCAGCGCGCCGCCGGGACGGAAAGCTCGCCGTCGTCCCCGACGACCGGCGGACGCCAGTCCAGCGTGGTGTGCCAGGGGGTGCGCCAGTCCAACCGGTGCGCCGCCGCCTCCCAGAACGCGAGGGGGTCGGCGGCCGCGCGCCCGTAGGCCTCGGAGCCGACGTTGGCGAGCGCGGCCACGGCATCCGGAGCCGGGAAGGTCCGCAGCTCGTGCAGACGGGCCTCGGTGTCGACGTCGGTCATGTCCACCTCCGCAGAAGACGTCGTTCGACGAGGCTCAGCAGCGCGTTCGAGAGCGCGCCGAGCAGCGCCAGCAGCGCGATCGTGAGCAGGATGCGGTCCACGCGTCCGTTCTGCTGCGACAGGGTGAGCAGGAAGCCCAGCCCCATCGCGGCCCCCAGGAGCTCGGATGCCACCAGGAACAGCCACGCCTGGGCCATCGCGAGCCGCAGCCCCGACATGAGCGACGGGATGACGGCGGGCAGCTGCACGGTGCGGAACAGGGTCCAACCGCGCAGGCTGAACGAGCGGCCCATCTCGACCAGGTGCGCGTCGACGTGCCGCAGAGCGTTGGACACCGTGGTGAAGACGGGGAAGAACGCGCCGATCGCGATGAGCGTGACCTTGGAGTCCTCGCCGATCCCCATCCACAGCAGCAGCAGCGGGACGAGCGCGAGCGAGGGGATGGCGCGGATCGCCGCGAGCGTCGGCGAGAGCAGGACGTCGCCGGCGCGGGTCAGGCCCACGAGGGCCGCGACCGCGAGTCCCACGACGGCCCCGAGCGCGAAGCCGATGACCACGCGCTGCACCGAGATGGCGATGTTCAGCCACAGCTCCCCCGACGCGGCGAGGTCGATCGCCGCGGTGACGACCGAGGCCGGCGGCGGGAGCCGGTACACCGGTACGAGCCCCAGCGCGGTGCTCAGCTGCCAGGCGAGGAGCAGCGACGCGGGCAGGAGGAGGCCGCCCGCGATCTGCACGACCGGGCGGCGCCAGAACGGCCGCGTCGCGAGCCTGTCCGCGCGGTCGAGCGTCGAGACGCCCTCGCTCGAGGTCGCCACGCCGAGACCGTAGCCGTACTCCGTCATCAGGACGAGGTGGCGGCGCGGGCGAACTCGTCGTGGACGATCGACTCCAGCGCGTCCTGCACGGCCTGATCGCCGCCCTGGACGGCGTCGGAGTCCACGAGCACGGGCGCGATGACCTCCAGCACGGCGAGCTGGTCGTCGCCGGGGACGCCGCTCACGTCGAGGTTCGAGCGCTCCGTGATGACCGTCGAGGCCACGGACGGGTCGATGCCGGCGACCTCGGCGAGCAGCGCCGCCGTCTCCTCGGGGTTCTCCAGCGCCCAGGCGCGGGCCTCCTCGTAGGCGTCGACGACGACCTGCGCGACGTCGCCGTGGTTGTCGATGAAGTCCTCGGTCGCGTTGAGGAAGCCGTACGAGTTGAAGTCGACGTTGCGGTAGAGCAGCTTCGCGCCGGACTCGGCCTCGGCGCCCGCCATGATCGGATCCAGACCCGCCCAGGCGTCGACCGAGCCGGCCTCGAGGGCGGCACGGCCGTCGGCGTGCTGCAGGTTCTGCAGCTGCACGTCGCCGATGCCCAGACCCTCGGTCTCGAGCGCCTGCAGGAGGAAGAAGTAGGGGTCGGTGCCGGGGGTCGCGGCCACGGACTTGCCGGCCAGGTCGGCGACCGAGGTGATGTCGCTGTCGGCGGGGACGACGAGGGCCGACCACTCCGGCTGCGAGTAGATGTCGATGACCTTGATGGGCGAGCCGTTCGCGCGGGCGAGCAGCGCCGCGGAGCCGGCGGTCGAGCCGACGTCGATCGACCCGGCGCGGAGGAACTCGTTGGCCTTGTTCGACCCGGCCGACTGCACCCACTCGACGGTGACGCCGTCGCCGAGGGCCTCCTCGATCAGGCCCTGATCGCGGACGATGAGGCTCAGCGGGTTGTAGGTCGCGAAGTCCAGCGACAGCGAGTCGGTCGACCACTCCGCGCCCTCGGCGGAGCCGGCCGCCGCGGGCGCGCTCGAGGCGTTCTCGCCCGCGAGGCACCCGGAGAGCAGGAGCATCATCGCCCCGGCGATCGCGGTCGCGGGGACGATACGGCGGGACAGGGTGCTCATCGGGTCTCCTGAGGATGGGGGTGGGAGGGCGTCACCCCGAGCCCCGCGAGGAGCTCGGAGCGCAGACGGGTGAAGTCGTGGGCCGCGCGGTCGCGGGGGCGGCCGCCGGGCACCGTCGTGACGCTCACGACGGAGGGGACGGCCGGGTCGTCGCCGAGGGCGCGCAGCAGCACGACCCGGTCAGCGAGGTAGAGGGCCTCCTCGACGTCGTGCGTGACGAGCACGACGGTCGTCGGACGGGCGGCGTGCACCTCGAGCAGGAGGTCCTGCATGCGCAGCCGCGTCAGCGCGTCCAGCGCGCCGAACGGCTCGTCCAGCAGCAGTACTTCGGGGTCGCGCGCCAGCGCACGGGCGAGCGACGCCCGCTGGGCCATCCCGCCCGACACCTCGCGCGGCCGGCGCGTCGCGGCGGCTTCCAGGCCCACGAGGGCGAGCAGCTCCGCCACGCGGGCGTCCACGGCGGTGCGGTCGCCGCCGCGACGCAGGCCGAGGGCGACGTTCTGGGCGACGGTGCGCCACGGGAGCAGACGGGGCTCCTGGAACGCCACGGCCGTGCGGTCGTCGGTGTCGCGCACCGCGGTGCCGTCGACGGTGATGCGGCCGGAGGTGGCGGCATCCAGTCCCCCGAGGAGACGCAGGAGGGTCGACTTGCCGCAGCCCGAGGGGCCGATGACCGCGACGATCTCGCCGCCGGTCAGATCGAGGTCGACGCCCCGCAGGACCGCGTGCGGACCCTGCGCCGTCGGGAACGTCCGGCCGACCTGCTGCAGGGCGACGGCGCCCGGCCGCGCCGAGGAGGCGGCGCCGGGACGCGTGCCGTCCGCGGGCACGGCGGAGAGGGCGGAGGCGGGGGGCATTCCCTCAGCATGGCGAGGTCGTGCCGCCCGATCGAACCGGGCGTAATGTGACGAAACCTGGGCGGGATCAGCGGGCCGCGAGGGCGACGACCTCGGCGGCCGCCGACGCCACGTCCTCGTTCACGACGCGGTAGTCGAACTCGTTCTGCGCGGCCAGCTCCACCCGTGCGGTGCGCAGACGGCGGGCGCGCTCCTCCGCGTCCTCGGTGCCGCGCCCCACCAGCCGCTGGACGAGCTCGTCCCAGCTCGGCGGCAGCAGGAACACCAGCGTCGCGCGGGGATCCGCCGCCCGGACCTGACGGGCGCCCTGCAGGTCGATCTCGAGCAGCGCGGTGCCGCCCTCGGCGAGCACCTTCTCGATCGGGCCGCGGGGCGTGCCGTAGCGGTGGTGGTTGTGCACCGTGGCGTACTCGAGGAGCGCGCCGGTCGCGATCAGGCGGTCGAACTCGGCGTCGTCGACGAAGTAGTAGTGCTCCCCCTCGACCTCGCCCGGGCGGGGCGCGCGCGTGGTCGCCGACACCGACAGGTGGATCTCGGGGTGGTGCTCCTTGATGTGCGCGGCGACCGTCCCCTTGCCGACGGCCGTCGGTCCCGCCAGCACGACGAGGCGACTGCGGCCCGCGCGGGGGCGCGGCTCCGGCCACCGGGTGTCGAGGAAGTCGCGCAGGGCGTCGCGCTGTCGCGTGCCCAGGCCACCGAGGCGCTTGACCGGGGAGATCCCCAGGGAGGCCAGGATGCGGTCGCGCTTGCCCTCGCCGATCGCGGGGATCGCGGTGAGGAACTCCGTCACGCGCATCGCGCCGGCCGGGGACGCGGGGTCCGCCAGGGCGCGACGGAGCAGCTCCTGCGGGGAGATCACGCGCGTGGACACGTCGCGCTTGAGCGCGGCGCGCTCGCGGCGCGCGGCGACGGCGCGGCGCGACGCGGCGGCGCGATCGACCTCGGGCGGACGACGTTCTTCAGCCATGCGTGTTCTCTCGGTACAAGGCGGCGCGGGCGGTGATGCGGTCGGCCAGGCGGTCCGGACCGACGGCGAGGATGCTGCGGCTCTCGTTGGCCACGACCGCCCCCGCGACGTAGCCGAACAGCCGGGACAGGTCGGCGGGCTCGGCGCCCTGCGCCCCGAACCCCGGCGCGAGGATGGGCATGCCCGCCAGCGTCATATCGCCGAGGCCGAAGTCGGCACGGTCGACCGTGGCGCCGACGACGACGCCGATCGACCCGAGCGCGCCGGGCAGGCCGATGTTGGCCTCGTTCACGTCGCGCGCCACCCGCGCGGCCACGTGCTCGTCGTCGCCGATGGCCAGGGCGTCGTCGACGCGCGCGCTCTGCAGCGCACGGGCCTCCGGGTTGCTCGTCGCGGCCAGGACGAAGGCGCCCTTTCGGGCGCGCAGCGCCAGCGCGAGCGTGGCGCGGAGGGAGTCGGGGCCGAGGTACGGCGTCAGCGTCACCGCGTCGGCCTCCAGCGGCGACCCGGGCTCCAGCCAGGCGGCGGCGTAGCCCTCCATCGTGGTGCCGATGTCGCCGCGCTTGGCGTCCGCGATCACGAGCAGCCCGGCGGCGCGGGCCGCGGCCATCACGTCCTCCAGGGCGGCGAAGCCCCGCGACCCGTACCGCTCGTAGAACGCGACCTGCGGCTTGACCACGCCCACGCGGCCCGCGGCGGCCTCGACCACCCGCAGACCGAGCTCGCGCGCGCCGTCGGCCGTGGCATCCAGCCCCCACGCCGACAGCAGTGCGGCGTGGGGGTCGATGCCGACGCAGAGCGCGCCGTGCGTGTCGAGGGCGGCGCGGAGGCGCTGGCCGAACGTCTCGCTCACAGACGACCGGCGCGGTCGACGGCGTACTCCTGCAGGCTCCGCACGTCGAACCCGTCCTTGACAGCGCCGAGGGCGCTCACCGCGGCGCCGAGCACCGCCATCGTCGTGAACAGCGCCTTGTCGGCGGCCACGGCCGCCGCGCGGATCTCGTAGCCGTCGGCGCGGGCGGTGCCGCCGCTGGGGGTGTTGACGATCATGTCGATCTCCCCCGCGTTGATGAGGTCGACGATGTTCTGCTGACCGTTCTCCTGCGTCTCCGAGTACTTCTCCACCACACGCACGCGGATGCCGTTCCGCGCGAGGATCTCCGCGGTGCCCTCGGTCGCGACGAGGTCGAAGCCGAGCTCCTGCAGGCGGTGGGCCGGCAGGATGACGGCGCGCTTGTCGGCGTCCGCGACCGAGATGAAGACCGTGCCCGAGGTCGGCATGCCGCCGTACGCGGCGTCCTGGCTCTTGGCGAACGCGGTCGGGAAGTCGCGGTCGATGCCCATGACCTCGCCCGTGGAGCGCATCTCGGGACCGAGGACCGAGTCGACGGTGTGCCCGTCCGCGGTGCGGAACCGCTTGAACGGCAGCACGGCCTCCTTGACGGCCACGGGGGCGTCCAGCGGCACGCGCGAGCCGTCGTTCTCGGGCAGCAGGCCCTCGGCGACGAGCTCCGCCACGGTGCTGCCGGCCATGATGCGGCTGGCGGCCTTGGCGAGGGGGATGCCGAGCGCCTTCGACACGAACGGGACCGTGCGGCTGGCGCGGGGGTTCGCCTCGATGACGTAGAGCACGCCGGCGGAGATCGCGAACTGCACGTTCAGCAGGCCGCGGACGCCGACGCCCTCCGCGATGGCGAGAGTCGCCTCGCGGACGCGGTCGATCTCGGTGCGGCCGAGCGAGACCGGCGGGAGCGTGCAGGACGAGTCACCGGAGTGGATGCCGGCCTCCTCGAGGTGCTCCATGACGCCGCCGATGTAGAGGTCGGTGCCGTCGTAGAGCGCGTCGACGTCGAGCTCCACCGCGTCGTCGAGGAACCGGTCCACGAGCAGCGGGAGGCCCGGGCCGATGATGGCCTGGTCGGCGACGCGGACGAAGTAGTCGCGCAGCGCCTCGGTCGAGTACACGATCTCCATGCCGCGACCGCCGAGCACGAAGCTGGGGCGGACGAGCACGGGGTAGCCGATCTCCTCGGCAACCTCGACCGCGCCCTCGACGTCGATCGCGGTGCCGTTGCGCGGGGCGACGAGACCGGCGTCGTCGAGCAGACGCGAGAACAGCTCGCGCTCCTCGGCGAGGTCGATGGCGGCGGGGCTCGTGCCGAGGATCGTGTAGCCGGCGGCCTCGATGCCCTTGGCCAGGCCCAGCGGCGTCTGCCCGCCGAGCTGGCAGACGACGCCGAGGATCTCGCCGGACTGCGCCTCGGCGTGCAGCACCTCCAGCACGTCCTCGAGCGTCAACGGCTCGAAGTACAGGCGGTCGGAGGTGTCGTAGTCCGTGGACACGGTCTCGGGGTTGCAGTTGACCATGACGGTCTCGTACCCGGCCTCGGCCAGCGCGAAGGAGGCGTGCACGCACGAGTAGTCGAACTCGACGCCCTGCCCGATGCGGTTGGGGCCCGACCCGATGATGACGACCTTCGTCCGCTCGGACGGCGTGACCTCGGTCTCGGCGTCGTAGCTGGAGTAGTGGTACGGCGTGAGCGCGGGGAACTCCCCTGCGCACGTGTCGACGGTCTTGTAGACCGGACGCACGTCCAGCGCGTAGCGGGTCTCGCGCACCTCGGCCTCGTCGAGACCGCGCAGCTGCGCGATCTGGACGTCGCTGAAGCCGTGCTCCTTGGCGAGGCGCAGGGTCGCGGCATCCAGGTCGCCCGCCTGACGGATCGCCTCGGCGACCTCGTTGATCAGGACGATCTGGTCGATGAACCACGGGTCCATCGCCGTCGCGTCGAAGGCCTGCTCGGGGGTCGCGCCGAGGCGGAGCGCCTGCTGCAGGACGACGATGCGGCCGTCGGTCGGGGTCTTCGCGATCTCGAGCAGCTCCTCGACCGAGCGGCTCTCGTCGCCCCAGTGGAAGCTCGAGCCGCGCTTCTCGAGGGAGCGCAGCGCCTTCTGCAGCGCCGTCGTGTAGTTGCGGCCGATCGCCATGGCCTCGCCCACCGACTTCATGGTGGTGGTCAGGGTGGTGTCCGCGGCCGGGAACTTCTCGAAGTTGAAGCGCGGCACCTTGACCACGACGTAGTCGAGCGTGGGCTCGAAGCTCGCCGGGGTGACCTTGGTGATGTCGTTCGGGATCTCGTCGAGGCGGTAGCCGATCGCGAGCTTGGCCGCGATCTTGGCGATCGGGAAGCCCGTCGCCTTTGACGCCAGCGCCGAGGAGCGCGACACACGGGGGTTCATCTCGATGACGATGATGCGGCCGGTCGCGGGGTCGACGGCGAACTGGATGTTGCAGCCGCCGGTGTCCACGCCGACGGCACGGATGATATCGATGCCGATGTTGCGCATCTTCTGGTACTCGCGGTCGGTGAGCGTGAGCGCCGGGGCGACCGTGATGGAGTCGCCCGTGTGGACGCCGACCGGGTCGACGTTCTCGATCGAGCAGACGACGACCGTGTTGTCGGCGGTGTCGCGCATGAGCTCGAGCTCGTACTCCTTCCACCCGAGGATCGACTCCTCGAGCAGCACCTCGTTGGTGGGCGAGTCGTGCAGGCCCGCGCCGCCGATGCGACGGAGGTCCGCCTCGTCGTACGCGAAGCCCGAGCCGAGGCCGCCCATCGTGAACGACGGGCGCACGACCAGCGGGTAGCCCAGCTTCTCGGCACCGGCCAGCAGCTCGTCCATCGAGTGGCAGATGACGGATGCCGCGACGTCGGCGCCCGCCTCGATGACGAGCTCCTTGAAGATCTGACGGTCCTCGCCGCGGTTGATCGCGTCGAAGTCGGCGCCGATGAGCTCGACGTCGTACTTCTCGAGGATGCCGCGCTTGTGCAGCTGGATGGCCGCGTTCAGGGCCGTCTGGCCGCCGAGCGTGGGGAGCACCGCGTCCGGCTTCTCCTTGGCGATGATCGTCTCGATGACCTCGGGGGTGATCGGCTCGATGTACGTCGCGTCGGCGAAGTCGGGGTCGGTCATGATCGTCGCCGGGTTGGAGTTGACGAGGATGACGCGGACGCCCTCCTCGCGCAGCACGCGGCAGGCCTGGGTGCCGGAGTAGTCGAACTCGCACGCCTGACCGATGACGATCGGGCCGGAGCCGATGACGAGGACGGAGTGGATGTCGTCGCGCTTAGGCATTCTTGTTGGTCTCCAGGTTCGCGATCACCATGTCGCGGAAGCGGTCGAACAGGTAGTTGGCGTCGTGCGGGCCGGCGGCGGCCTCGGGGTGGTACTGCACGCTGAACGCCGGGATGTCGAGGGCGCGGAGACCCTCCACCACGTTGTCGTTCAGGCCGATGTGGCTGACCTCGACGCGGCCGAAGCCGTGCGGGCTGTCGACGACCTGGTCCAGCGGGGCGTCGACGGCGAAGCCGTGGTTCTGCGACGTGATCTCGACGCGACCGGTCGTCTTGTCGAGGACGGGCTGGTTGATACCGCGGTGACCGAAGGGCAGCTTGTAGGTGCCGAAGCCGAGCGCGCGGCCCAGCAGCTGGTTGCCGAAGCAGATGCCGAAGAACGGCAGGCCGTCGCCGAGGACCGCGCGCAGCAGCTCGACGTGCTGGTCGGACGCGGCGGGGTCGCCGGGGCCGTTGGAGTAGAACGCGGCGACCGGCTCGATCGCGCGGATCTCCTCGATCGTCGCGGACTGCGGGAAGACGTGGACGTCGAACCCGCGCGCGGCGAGGTTGTCGATCGTCGACTGCTTGACGCCGAGGTCGAGCACGGCGAGGTTGCCGATCCGCTCGGCCGTGGCGGGGGTGACCTCGACCTCGGTGACGGACACCTCGGCGCTCAGGTTGCGCCCCGCCATGCCGGGCGCCTCGCGCACGCGGCGCAGCTGCTCGTCGGCATCCAGGTCCGCCGCCTCGCCGGAGAAGACGCCGCCGCGCATGCTGCCCGAGGAGCGGATGCGACGGGTCACGGCGCGCGTGTCGATGCCGGAGATGCCGACGATGCCGTCCTCGACGAGCGCGTCGTCGAGGGAGCGGGTGGCGCGCCAGTTCGACACGACGCGCGAGGGGTCGCGCACGACGTAGCCGGCGACCCAGATCCGGCGGGACTCGGGGTCTTCCTCGTTCACGCCGGTGTTGCCGATGTGGGGCGCGGTCTGCAGGACGATCTGGCCCGCATAGGAGGGGTCGGTGATCGTCTCCTGGTAGCCGGTCATGCCGGTGGCGAAGACGACCTCGCCGAGGGTCTCGCCGCGCTTGCCGTAGGCGCGGCCGGGGTAGCGGGTGCCGTCTTCGAGCACGAGGACGGCGGGCTCGGTGGTGATCAGGGCGGTCATGAGTCGCTTCCTGTGGAGGTGAGGGGACGGATGGCGTCGGCGAGGGCTCGCGCCGAGGCGTCCTGGGGTCGGAGGTAGGTGTCGACGAGTGTGTCGTCGTCGATGCGCCAGGTCACGCGCGTCAGGCCGTCGCGCTCGACCACGCGGTCGATGGCGACCGTGGCCTGAGCGGCGTCGACGAGGCGGTCGCGGGTGAGCGCGATGCGCGGCTGTCCGGGCAGGTCGAGGGCGACGCCCGCGGAGCTGATCACGACGTCGGCGCGGGAGCGGAAGCCGAGGCCCTTGATCGCCAGGCGTTCGAGGGGCTCGCCGTGCCGGGTGGTCGCGACGTAGAGGCTCGCGAACGTCGCGGACTCGACCGCGTCGGCGGGGAGCTCCCCCACCGGTGCGGAGTACCGCGCGTCGCGCCGGGTTCGTCGCACCCAGGCCCACGCGAGCAGCGCGAGCACGAGCGCGGCGACGCCGACGATGACGAGCAGGGCGCCTTCGCGGGTCACGCGAGCGCCCCCGGCGCGTCGAGCACCGCACCGTCGGCGACGGTCGGGATGCCGCGGCGCACGGTCCAGCGGACCTCTCCGGGCAGCTCCCGGCCGAGGTACGGCGAGTTCTTGCTGCGGCCGCGGAGGTCCTCCAGCGCGAAGGGGCGGGACGGGCGCGGGTCGTACAGCGTGAAGCTTGCCGGCTGCCCCACGGCGACCGGGGTGCCGTGACCGTCGAGACGGCCGATGCGCGCCGGCGCGGCCGACATGACGCGGGCGACGTCGGCCCACGTCAGCAGACCCGTGTCGACCATCGCCTGCTGCACGACGCGGAGGGCGCTCTCGAGGCCCACCATGCCGTTGGCGGCGGCGGCCCACTCGCAGGCCTTCGCTTCGGCGGGGTGCGGGGCGTGGTCGGTGGCGACGATGTCGATCGTGCCGTCGGCCAGACCCTCCCGCACGGCGAGGACGTCCTCCTCGCGGCGCAGCGGCGGGTTGACCTTGAACCGCGCGTCGTAGTCGCGGACGAGCTCGTCGGTCAGGAGCAGGTGGTGCGGCGTCACCTCGGCGGTGACGTTCACGCCGCGCTTCTTGGCCCAGCGGATGATGTCGACCGATCCGGCGGTGCTCAGGTGGCACACGTGCAGGCGGGACCCGACGTGCTCGGCGAGCAGCACGTCGCGGGCGATGATCGACTCCTCGGCGACGGCCGGCCAGCCGGTCAGGCCGAGCTCCGCCGAGACGGCGCCCTCGTTCATCTGCGCGCCCTCGGTGAGGCGGGGGTCCTGGGCGTGCTGGGCGACGACGCCGTCGAACGCCTTCACGTACTCCAGGGCGCGGCGCATGATGAGCGGGTCGAAGACGCAGAAGCCGTCGTCGCTGAAGACGCGCACGCGCGCCCGCGACTCGGCCATCGCGCCGAGCTCGGCGAGGCGCCCGCCCTTCTGCCCGACGGTCACGGCGCCGATGGGTTGCACGTGGACGTAGCCGGCGGCCTCGCCCAGGGCGAGCTCCTGCTCGACGACGCCCGCGGTGTCCGCGACCGGCGACGTGTTCGGCATCGCGAAGACGGTGGTGAAGCCGCCCGCCGCCGCCGCCCGGGATCCGGTGAGGACGGTCTCGGACGCCTCGTATCCCGGCTCGCGCAGGTGCACGTGCAGGTCGACCAGCCCGGGCAGGGCGACGAGACCGTCCGCGTCGATCACGGTGGCACCGGCCTGCGACAGACCCGCACCGGTCTCGGCGACGACGCCGTCGCGGACGAGGAGGTCGGTGGCATCCCGGCCCTCGATGCGCGCCCCGCGGACCAGGATCGTCTGGGGGGTGGCGTGGCTCATCGAGCGTCCTCTCTCTCGGTCTCGGGTCGCTCGCCCGCCAGCAGCAGGTAGAGCACGGCCATCCGCACGGAGACACCGTTCGCGACCTGCTCGAGCACCGTCGAGCGCGGGGAATCGGCGGCTTCGGCGGAGATCTCCAGACCCCGGTTCATCGGACCGGGGTGCAGAACGATGCTACCGTCCGCGAGGGCGTCCAGTCGCCGCGCGTCGAGGCCGTAGCGGCGCGAATACTCCCGTTCAGTCGGGAAATACGCGGCGGACATGCGCTCGAGCTGGATGCGGAGCATCATGAGCGCGTCGGGTCCGGCGGCGATCGCGTGGTCGAGGTCGTAGTCGATCTCGACGGGCCAGCCGCTGACGTCCTGCGGGACGAGGGTCGGCGGGGCCACCAGGGTGACCTGGGCGCCGAGGGTGTGCAGCAGCCACACGTTGGACCGGGCGACGCGCGAATGCAGCACGTCCCCGACGATGGTGACGCGGATGCCGTCGAGGTCGCGGCCGCGGCTGTCGTCGCCGAACGTGCGCTTGCGGATGGTGAACGCGTCGAGCAGGGCCTGCGTGGGGTGCTCGTGGGTGCCGTCGCCGGCGTTGACGACGCCCGCGGTGATCCACCCGCTGGTGGCGAGGGTGCGCGGGGCGCCGGACGCGCCGTGGCGGATGACGACCGCGTCGGCCCCCATGGCCTGGAGGGTCTGCGCGGTGTCCTGCAGCGACTCCCCCTTGCTGACGCTGGAACCCTTCGCCGAGAAGTTGATGACATCGGCGCTCAGGCGCTTCGCGGCGGCCTCGAACGAGATGCGCGTGCGGGTCGAGTCCTCGAAGAAGAGATTGACCACGGTCTTGCCCCGCAGCGTCGGGAGCTTCTTGACCTCGCGGCGCTGGGTGTCGGCCATGTCCTCGGCGACGTCAAGGATCTCGAGGGCGGCCGCGCGGGAGAGGTGCTGGGTGTCGAGGAGGTGGCGCATGGCGGTCACCGCCCCTCGATCGTGACGGACTCGGCGCCGTCCACCTCGGCCAGGCGGACGTTGACGCGCTCGTCGCGCGCGCTCGGCAGGTTCTTGCCGACGAAGTCCGGGCGGATCGGCAGCTCGCGGTGGCCGCGGTCGATGAGGGTGGCCAGGCGGACGGCCGCGGGGCGACCGATGTCCTGCAGCGCGTCGAGCGCGGCGCGGATGCTGCGGCCCGAGAAGAGCACGTCGTCCACGAGGACGACGACCTTGCCGTCGATGCCGCCGGCGGGGATCTCGGTGCGGCGAGGGGCCCGGGTGGGATTGCGGTGCAGGTCGTCGCGGTACATCGTCACGTCGAGCGCGCCGACGGGGACGGGTGCTCCGCCGAACTCCGCCAGCAACAGGGCGATGCGATCGGCGAGGGTGACACCACGGGTCGGGATGCCGAGGAGGACGAGTCCTTCCGGTCCCTTGTTGGACTCCAGGATCTCGTGCGAGATGCGCGTCAAAGCGCGGGCGATGTCGGCATCGTGCATGACGGTGCGCGTACTCATCCGCTGCTCCCTTCTCCGCCTCACGGGACGGGGTTAAAGGTTGCCGTGGTTCTGCTCCAGCTTAGCGGGTGCGGCGTCGCCGCCGCTGCTCACCGCCGCCGCGGCTCGTCGCCGCCGCTGCTCACCGCCGTGAAGGGAGGAGATGCGGCGAACGGAGGATGGATGCCACGGCATCCCTCCTCCCCTCCCGACATCCCCTCCGCCGGGGCTCAGCTCGACTGCGTGAGGCTGGTGATGAGGTTGATCGCCACCGCCACCGCGAACGTTCCGTAGAAGTACGCCAGAAGCGCATGCCCGAACGCGATCTTCCGCGACGGCGTGGACGACTGCGTGATGCTGCTCGAGCTGTACGACATGCCGATGTTGAACGCGGCGTACGCGAAGTCGCTGTACGAGGGGTCCTCCTCCTGGTTGAAGGCGAACCGATGCCGGTCGTCGATGTAGTACATCCGCGCGTACTTGAACGCGAAGATCGTGTTGACGACCGCCCAGGCCGCGACCACGCCCACGACGGCGAGCAACGCCGACAGCGCCCCGACGAGGTCGTGCTGCTGGCTGCGGATGAGCGCGAGCACGACGCCCACCATGCCGATGAACGTGGCGGCGATGATGAGCGCGTCGACGAGACGGCGCGACTCGTCCTCGTGCATCGCCAGTTCCTGGGTCTTCTCGGGATCGGCCGGCCAGGCCCGCAGCCACGCCCACGTCAGGAACACGGTCGCGGCGACGGCCCATCCGATGAGCAGCGCCAGCTCGGGCGCCCCGAAGAACAGCGGGATCAGTCCGATGAGGATCCCCACCACCGCCCCGACGCCGGCCTTGCGTGCGATGTGCGTCATGGTGGTTCCCCTCCGTCGCGAGGGGGCACGGTCGCATCGGCCGGCGTCGGCGACCCACGGGCTTGACAGCCACGTCGCTGCTCACAGCGGCGAAAGGAGGAGAAACGAGGAGGGAGGATGGATGCCACGGCATCCGCCCTCCCCTCCCGACATCTCCTCCGCCGGGCCTCAGCCGGCCGCGACCTCCGCGGGTGCCCGCGTCGAACGGATCGGGTGGCCCGTCGTCGTCAGGCAGCGGCCCGTCGCGAGGTCCCACTTCCAGTCGTGCAGGGAGCAGGTCAGGACGCCGTCCTCGATCTTGCCGGTCTTGGTCAGGTCCGCGCGCAGGTGCGGGCAGCGGCGCTGGACGGTCCAGCCGTCGATCTCGGCGTCCTCGGTCTGGTCCGACTGCTCGGCGTACCAGTTCTCGACGTACTCGATGCGGTCGCGCGACAGGCACTTGAGGAACGTCGTGAGGAACTCGTTGAACTTGCCCGAGCGTCCGACCTCGAACTGCATCGACAGGAAGATCGAGTTGGACCAGTCGATCTCGTGATCGCGGATGTTCGTCGACACGAGGTCCGCCGGGATCGTGTACCAGTAGATGCACTCCTCGCCGGCGTACTCGCGCAGCTTCGCCTTGGGGAAGTCCACGACCATGTCGAGCTCGCCGATGCGGAAGCGCACCATGCCGCCGACGCCGTTGCGGATCGTGCGGGCGCGGCGCAGCAGCGGCTCCCACCACTCCTTCAGCGCGGCGAGCATCTCGGCCGGCGGGATGATCTCGGCCCGGGATGCCACCTCGGCGCGGATCTCGTCCTGGCGGCTGTCCCGCTGCTCGGCGAGGTAGTTCCACTTGTCGCCGAAGACGCGCTCGATCTCGGCGTCGGTGTACAGCGTCTGCGTGACGGTGACGTCGGAGCCCTGCACCTCGACCTCGGTGCCGGGCAGGAACAGGTAGCCCTTCTGGTCCGGCCGCTGCTCCTTCATGTGCGCGAGGAACTCGCGCTGGTCCGTGAAGATCGAGTCGTTCTCGAGGCCGGTGCCGTTGTAGCGGAACAGCTCCTCGCGGAGGAACATCGGCGGGCCCGCCATGGGGAAGACGTGCTCGGCATCCACCTTCTCGATGTAGTACATCGCCCGCTTGTTCTGGGCGTCGCGCTTGAGCTTGGCGAAGTTCTGCTTGGCGTCCTGCGGCAGGTCGTAGACCATGGGCCACCAGATCGCGCCGGAGACCTGAGTGAAGTACGCGTCGGGCTTGCCGAAGTCGAAGAGCTTCTCGAGGTCGAGGGGGTGCGAGTCGTTCTGGTTGAGGATGGATGCCGTGCCATCGTCGACCGAGAGCGACGAGTCGCCGATGGGGCCGTCGGAGGGCGCGCGCAACGGCGTGATCATGAGCTTCAGGTCGCCGAACTGCAGCGGCACGCCCGCCTCGGTGCGCACGAGGTTGGTGTAGCCGAGGGCGACGAGGTCCTGCTCGAGGTCGTCGGTGGGGTACTCGGGCAGCAGCACCTTGACGTCCTTCGGGACGTAGCGCTCGAGCGAGGCGGGATCGAAGTGATCGCGGTGCCGGTGCGAGATGTACAGGAAGTCGGCCTTGCCGAAACGCTCCCAGTCCAGCGCGCGGTTGTCGGGGAACGGGAACCACGAGCCGAAGAAGCTCGGCCCGATGACGGGGTCGCAGAGGATGCTGCCGCCGGCGGTCTCGATGAACATTCCCGCGTGGCCGAGGCCGGTGATCTTCATGTTGCTCCCGAGTCGAGGTCGTAACCTCAGAAGTCTACGCGGCGCTCGCCTGAACGGGCGGTGAGCGCGCCCCCGGGTCGGGCTCGGGATGCCACGCCCCGGCGCAGCAGTCAGGGACCGAGCAGGCCGCGGATGTCGTCGGCGTCGAGCGCCGCGGCGAACGCCTCGCCGTCGTCCATCACCGCCCGCGACAGCGCGGCCTTGCGGCGTTGCAGCGCGAGCACCTTCTCCTCGATCGTCCCCGCGGCGATGAGGCGGTAGACGAACACGCTCCGCGTCTGCCCGATCCGGTGGGCGCGGTCGACCGCCTGCGCCTCCGCGGCGGGGTTCCACCACGGGTCGAGGACGAACACGTACTCCGCCTCCGTGAGGGTCAGACCGAAGCCGCCCGCCTTGAGGCTGATGAGGAACACCGGCGCCGCTCCCCCGCGGAACCCCTCGACGACCTCGCCGCGTCGGGCCGTGCTGCCGTCGAGGTGGGCGAAGGCGAGGCCGGCGGCATCCAATCGTTCCGCCGCCAGGTCGAGAAAGGACGTGAACTGGCTGAACACCAGCGCGCGGTGGCCCTCGGCGGCGACCTCGACGAGGCGGTCGAGGAGCACGTCGAGCTTCGCCGAGCCGAGCGCGGCGTCGCGCTCGTCGACGAGGGCCGGGGCCAGCGCGAGCATGCGCAGCAGGGTGAGCGAGCGGAACACGATGAACCGCTGGCGGTCCAGGTCGTCGAGCAGTCCGAGCACCTTTTGCCGCTCCCGCTGCAGCACCCGCTCGTACAGCTCGCGGTGCGCGGGCGCGAGCACGACGGCGATCTCCTGCTCCTGCTTGGGCGGGAGATCGGATGCCACGACCTCCTTCGTCCGCCGCAGCAGGAACGGCCGCACCCTCCGGCGCAGCCGGGCCAGGCTCGTCTCGCGGTGCGCGGCGGACGCCGCCGCGGACAGCGGCGTCGGCGCATCGTCGGGCACCTGCTCGATGGCGCGGACGTACTCCTCGCGGAACCGACGGGCGGAGGGGAACAGGCCGGGCGCAGTGAGGGCCAGCAGCGCCCACAGGTCGTCGAGGCCGTTCTCGATCGGGGTGCCCGTCACGGCGAAGACCGCGTCGGCGTGCAAGGCGGCGACGGCGCGGTGGGCGCGCGTCGCGGGGTTCTTCACGAACTGCGCCTCGTCGAGCACGACCCCCGCCCAGTGCGGCTGGCGGAACTCGACGTCGTCCGTGCGCACGACCCCGTACGAGGCGACGACGATGTCGGCGTCGGCGGCGAGGGCGGCGATGCTCCGGTCGCGGCGGACGGCGGTGGACTCGACGACCACGACGCGCAGCGACGGAGCGAACCGCGCCGCCTCGTCACGCCAGGTCGGCAGCACCGACGTCGGCGCCACCACGAGCCACGGCCGCCGCTCCCCCTGCGCCTGCACGTGCGCGATCAGCGCGAGCAGCTGCACGGTCTTGCCCAGGCCCATGTCGTCCGCCAGGATGCCGCCCAGTCGGTGCCGGTGCAGCAGGGCGAGCCATGCGAGCCCGTCCCGCTGGTACGGGCGCAGCTCCGCGCGGAACCCCTCCGGCGTCGCGACCGGCGGGACCTCGGCGACGTCGCGCAGTGCGCGGGCGAGCTCCCGCCACTCGAGCGCGGCCTCGCTCTCGTCCGCGAGGTCCTCGAAGTCCGCCCACAGCGACACGTGCGTGCGCGGCAGGCGCGGGCCCGTCTCCCACTCGTCGAGCTCGGCGGCCTCTTCGAGAAGGTCGCGCAGGCGCTGCAGGGACGGATGCGAGAGCGAGAACCACGCGCCGTCGGACAGCTTGATGCGGGTCCGCCCGCGCGAGAGCGCCGTGAAGAGCGTCCCGAAGGGGATCGTCCGCCCGTCGATGACGACGACGATGCCGAGGTCGAACCAGTCGCGGTCGACGGAGGGGACGGCCGTGATGCGGAGGGACGGGTCACCGCGCAGCTCCCGGAACGACGGCTCCGTCCCCGTGACGGACACGCGGACGTCCGCGAGCACGTCGATCGCGGGGAGCACGCGGGTGGCGAACGCGGCGGCGTCGGCGTCGCGGAGGGTCTCGCGGGCGCGCAGCGGCAGGTCGGCCGCGGCGGCCCACACCGCGCCGACGCGGGCGGCGATCTCGTCCTCCGCGTCGATCCAGCGGTCGGGATCGGCGCCGGCGGACGGCCGGGCGGAATCGGCGCCGGCCGACGGTCGGGCAGAATCCGCGTGCGCGGACGGCCCGGCGGAATCCGCGCCCGCGGACGGCCCGCCGGAATCCGCGCCTGCGGTCCCGGCCGGCTCGAACGCCACGGACCGCGGGCCGGGGTAGCGCCAGCTCAGCACGTATGTCAGGGCGTCGTCGTCGAGATACGCCACGTCGACCTGCAGCACCGGCCGGGGCGGCGGCGGCGCCGGCACCCCCGCTCCGACGCTGACCGGCACACGCCGCGCGAGCCGGGGGTAGAGCTCGTCGAGGAACTCCTCCGTCTCGGCCGCCGGGACGTCGAGCGGCCCCGTCATGAGCAGCGCCGGCAACGGATCGGGCAGGGCGACCGGCGCGAGCACGACGTGGATCGGGTCGCGGTCGACCTCGAACACGTAGACTCCGCTCCCGCCGAGGGGCCGGGCGCGGGCGGCATCCACTCCCCCACCGTCGATCTCGAGATCGACGGAGACCCGCAGGCCCCCGCCGCGCCGTGCGTCCACGGCGACGCGCGCGACGCCCTCGGTCGCAAGGCGCACCGTCTGCTGCGGGTGGAGGGCGACGAGGGGGATGCCGCGCTCCCGACCGTCGCGCAGGTGCGCCCAGAGGTGCGGCGAGGCGACGGAATCGAGCACGAGGGCGTCGGACACGGCCGAGAACGGTCCCGTCGACTTCAGCGCCTGGGCGAGCGCGTGCAGCTCGGCGAACCACCGGACGACCTCGGGTGCGAAGCGGTCGCGCGACCGGCGGACCGCGTCCCACGTCGCGTCGCCGCGGATCCAGGTGTCGCGCGCCCCGCGCACAAGCGGACGCACGGCCAGCTGCAGGTCGTCCTGCCGCTGGGCAAGCATGCGCGGCGTGACGGGCTCGACCGCGCGCGCCTCCCAGCGCCGCGGGTCGTACGCCTCGCGCTGGCGCAGCTCGACGCCGAGCGCGAGCGGCTCGTACGTCGGCGGCTCGGCGCCCGGCAGCAGATCGCGCCAGGAGCTCACGCGATCATCCTGCCGGGGGCCTCCGACATGCCGGGGCTCAGGACGAGCGGGCGATCCGGGCCAGCACGCCGTGCACGAACGAGCCGGAGTCGTCGGTCGAGAACTCCTTGGCCAGCTCCACGGCCTCGTCGATGGCGACGGCGGTGGGCACGTCGTCGTTGTAGAGGATCTCCCACGTGCCGATGCGCAGCAGCGCCCGGTCGACGGCGGGCATGCGCTGGAGCGACCAGTCCTTGGCGAACGTCGTGATCTGCTCGTCGATCGCGTCGCGGTTGTCGAGCACGCCGTCCACGATGTCGCGGGCGTAGAGCCACGAGGCCTCGCGCGCCGGCTCGGACGCCGCGCGCTTGGCCTCGGTGGCGAGCATGATCGCCAGCTCCTCGCCGCGCACGTCAGCCTGGAAGAGGATGTCGAGGGCGCGCTTGCGCGCCTTGGTACGGGCGCTCAACGTCAGCTGATGCGGCCGAGGTAGTCACCCGTGCGGGTGTCGACCTTGACCTTGGTGCCGGCGTCGACGAACAGGGGGACCTGGATCTCGTACCCGGTCTCGACGGTCGCGGGCTTGGTGCCGGCCGACGAGCGGTCGCCCTGCAGGCCCGGCTCGGTGTACGTGATCTCGAGGACGACGGACGGCGGCATCTCGACGTAGAGCGGGTTGCCGTTGTTGAGGGCGATCTGCACCTGCTGGTTCTCGAGCAGGAAGTTCGCCGCGTCGCCGACGGTGGCCGCGCCCACGGTGATCTGGTCGTAGTCCGCGACGTCCATGAAGACGAAGCCGTCGCCGTCGTTGTAGAGGTAGGTGAAGTCGCGGCGGTCGACGTTCTCGATGTCGACCTTGGCGCCGGCGTTGAACGTGCGGTCGACGACCTTGCCGGACATGACGTTCTTGAGCTTCGTGCGGACGAACGCGCCGCCCTTGCCGGGCTTGACGTGCTGGAACTCCACGACGTTCCAGAGCTGACCGTCGATGTTCAGGACGACGCCGTTCTTGATGTCTGCGGTGGATGCCATGAGAGTCGATGTTCCGTTTCGTGAGTCGTGGTGGGCGAGAGCCCGACGTCCGAGTCTACGCGATGGCCTCGCCCCTGCCTCCACGTGCGCCATATGCGCACCAGGACGCGCCGGCGCGGGTCAGCCGTCCGCCTGTCCGGTGATGACGTCGACGAGGAGGTCGACCGCCCGCGTGTAGCCGGGCACTCCCTCGCCGATGACGTGCACGACGGCGACGTCCTCGATGTACGAGAAGTGCCGGAAGCTCTCGCGCGCGCGGATGTCGGAGATGTGCACCTCCGCGACAGGCAGGGCGACGGATGCCAGGGCGTCCCGCAACGAGACGGAGGTGTGCGTCAGCCCGCCGGCGTTGATCACGACGCCGGCGCAGTCGAGGCGCCCCTCGTGGATCGCGTCGATCAGCACGCCCTCGTGGTTGCTCTGGATCGCACGGACCTCGAAGCCGTGCCGGGCGGCGGCCTCCGTGGTCACCCGCTCGACGTCGGCGAGGGTGTCCCGCCCGTAGATCTCGGGCTGGCGGGTGCCGAGCAGGTTGAGGTTCGGCCCATGGACGAGCAGGAGGCGGCGGGGGCGGGTCACGTCAGGCACGCTATCAGCGCCGTCCCTGCGCGGTGAGGCGCACCGGGGCCGTGCCCGCGCCGTAGCCGGCGTACGCGTCGACGCGTTCGACGAACTCGAAGAACACCTCGCCGATCGTGCGCGTGTAGAAGTGCAGGTACTCCCCCGTGTCGTCGCGGTCGTACCCGAGGTGCAGGTCGCGCAGCTCCTCGACCGCGGCGGGCGCCAGGTCGAAGCGGGCCGCGATGTCGTCGTAGTAGTTGTCCGGCATCTGCAGGGGCCGGAACCCGCGGTCGCGGGAGGACCGGGCGAGCCGCCGCACGTCGGTGCACGCGAACGCCACGTGCTGCGGCATCGCGGCGTCGGCGAGGACCGGCGGGCCCACGTTCAGCGGGATGCGCACGCCCCCGCCCGGCGAGGTGAGGACGCGGCTCGCGACGAGACCCTGCGGGCCGGGGACGTCGGTGCTGCTGTCGAGGCCGAGCGCGAACCCCGCCGTGTAGAAGAGGATCGCCTCGTCGATCGCGTGCCACGGCTGGGTGAGGCTCACGTGGTCGACACGCGAGATCGGCGCGGGTCGCTGCTTCTCCCCGTGCTCGAACTCCCGGACCCAGGCCGGATCGCCCTCGTCCGCCGCCTGCGCCCAGTACACCTCGGTGCCGTCCGGCGCGACGGCGCCGTCGAGCCGCTCCTCCGACGCGTAGGTGCGGCGGTACGCGCGGGGCACGCGCAGCCCCCGCATGCGGAGGTCCACGGCCTCGGCGTCGTCGACCTCGAACCCGACCGCGGCGAGACGGGGCGGCCAGCCGCGGGCGTGCTGTTCGTTGAGCACGACGCGGGCCGCGCCCGCGACCCACAGGGTGACGGGCTTCGTGCGGTGGCGCCCGCGGGACGTGAAGCCGAGCTGGGCCAGCAGCTCCTCGATCGCCGAGGTGTCCTCGGCTTTGACCTCGACGAAGTCGATGCCGGACGGAGCGGCGGAGTCGGGCAGCATCGCGAAGTCGTGCCGCGAGGCCGTGGCATCCGGAGCCGTCCGCGCCACCGCGTCCTCGAGCCAGCGGAGGGACCGCCGGGCGTGCAGCGCGGTGCGGCCGGGATCGGTCTGCCGGAAGGTGTCGTTGAAGACCTCGAGCGACCACGGGCCGTCGTACCCGGTGCCGGCGATCAGCCCGGTGAACGTCGCGAGGTCGAAGTCGCCCTCCCCCGGGAACAGGCGGTGGTGCCGGCTCCACGACAGCACGTCCATGCTGAGGCGCGGGGCGTCGGCGAGCTGGACGAAGAAGATCCTCCCGCCCGGGATGTCCGCGATGGCGGCCGGGTCGTGTCCGCGCGACAGGATGTGGAACGAGTCCAGGCACACGCCCACCGCGGGGTGGTCGGCCTGCTGCACGACCCGCCAGGCGCGGCGGTAGTCGTCGATGAACCGTCCCCAGGCCAGAGCCTCGAAGGCGATGCGGATGCCGAACCGCTGAGCGAGGTCGCCCAGCCGGCGGAGCTGGTCCGCGGAGACCTCGTCGTCGTCGACCGTCGCGGTGGCGACGTTGCTGCAGCAGAGGACGGTGTCGATGCCGAGACGTCCCATCAGGCGGAACTTGGCCTCGGCCCGGCGCAGCACCGCCGCGAAGGCCTCCTCGTCGACACCCTCGACGTCGCGCATCGGCTGGTACAGGTCGAGCGTGAGGCCGAGGCGGGCGGCCAGCGCCGCGATCTCCTCTGGGCTCTCGGAGGCGGCGAGAAGGTCCGGCTCGAAGACCTCCACGCCGTCGAAGCTGGCGTCCGCGCAGGCGCGGAGCTTGTCGGCCAGGGTGCCGCTGATGCAGACGGTCGCCATCGAGGTCCTCATGGCGGCCGAATGTACCAGTTGGTACAAAAGCCGTCCACTATCCTGGCCCGATGGCCGAGGCACGTCGAGACGCCGAACGCACGCGCTCCGAGCTCCTGTCGGTGGCCACCGAGGTCTTCGCCGAGGACGGCTTCTCCGGCGCCCGGGTCGACGAGATCGCCGCGCGCACCCGCACCACCAAGCGGATGATCTACTACTACTTCGGCGGCAAGGAAGGCCTCTACCGGGCCGTGCTCGAAGAGGCCTACCGCGGCATCCGCGAGGCCGAGCGCACGATCGACGTCGCGCACGCGGACCCCCTGGATGCCATCCGCACCCTGGCCGAGCTGACCTACGACCACCACGTGGGGCACGACGCCTTCATCCGCCTCGTCGCGATCGAGAACATCCACCGCGGGGAGTTCGTCCGGCAGATCGAGGCGCTGCGGGCCCAGTCCCAACCGGCGGTCGGCCGGATCGAGGAGATCCTCGAGCGCGGCCGGGCCGCCGGCGTCTTCCGGGCGGACGTCGACGCGCTCGACGTGCACCTGGTCATCAGCTCCTACTGCGTCTTCCAGGTGGCGAACCGCTACACCTTCGGCCACCTGTTCGACGTCGACCTCGCCGCCCCGGACCGCCGCCCGCACCTGCGCGCCGTGATCGGCGACCTCGTCGTCAGCTGGCTCACCGCACCCCGGCGGTGACCGGACCGGGATGCCGCGGCCCCGAGCCGGCGGTGCCGGGGAAGGTCTCGCGGCGGCGAGCCCGCAGCATCCGGATCCGTCGTTGACACGATCGCGCCGAGGTGGTTTCCTCTGAACGTACCGGTTAGTACATAGCCGGGATCCGGGAGACGAAGGAGTACCGTGATCGACGCGCACCCGTACCTCGTCGGCTTGATCGGCACGGGGGTCCTGCCCTCGCTGACGCCGCCGATGCACATGGCCGAGGCCCGCGCCCTCGGCCTGACCTATGTCTACCGCCCCCTCGACCTGACGAGCATGGGCGTCGACCCCGAGCGGGTCGGCGACGTACTCGCGTGGGCGGAGCGCCTCGGCTACGACGCCGTCAACGTCACGCACCCCTGCAAGCAGCTCGTGCTGGCCCACCTCGACCGCGTCGACCCCGTGGCCGCCGCCCTCGGTGCCGTGAACACGGTGCTGTTCACCCCGAACGGCCGCGTCGGCCACAACACCGACACGACCGGCTTCGCCGCCGCCTTCGCCGACGGCCTGCCCGGCGCCGCGACCGACCACGTCGTGCAGCTGGGCGCGGGCGGGGCCGGCTCCGCCGTCGCCGACGCGCTGCTGCGCCTGGGAACCGGGCGCCTCAGCATCGTCGACCTCGACCTCGCGCGCGCCCGCGCCCTGGCCGACGACCTCAGCGCGCGGCATCCCCTCGCCCTCGTCGACACGGCCGAGCCCGCTCGCCTGGGCGAGGTCCTGGCCGGCGCGGACGGACTCGTCCACTGCACCCCGGTCGGCATGGCCGAGCACCCGGGACTGCCCCTCGACGAGGACCTGCTGCGCCCCGACCTGTGGGTGGCCGACATCGTCTACCGGCCGCTCGACACGGCCCTCCTCACCACCGCGCGCGAGCGCGGCTGCCGCACGCTCAGCGGCGGACGCATGGCGGTCCACCAGGCCGTCGACGCGTTCCACCTCATCACCGGGACGCGACCCGATCCCGACCGCATGACCGCCCATTTCCTCGATCTCGTCGCCGCCGGCGACGTCCTCGCCCGCTAAGGAGCACTCGTCCATGACCACCACCGCAACGACGCGGAAGACCCCCGTGAAGGCCGCCGCCGCGAGCTTCATGGGCAGCGCCGTGGAGTACTACGACTTCTTCCTGTTCGGCTCCGCCGCCGCCCTCATCTTCCCGACGGTGTTCTTCCCGTCGGGGGACGAGGCCGCCCTGGTGATGTCGTTCGCGACCTTCGGTTTCGCCTACGTCGCCCGCCCCTTCGGCGCCGTCATCCTCGGTCACTTCGGCGACCGCATCGGGCGCCAGAAGGTCCTGATGTTCACCCTCCTGCTGATGGGCCTGTCGACCTTCGTGATCGGCTGCCTCCCCGGCTTCGCGCAGATCGGGTGGTTCGCCCCGGCGCTGCTCGTCCTCTGCCGCCTCGCGCAGGGCCTCTCGGCCGCCGGCGAGCAGGCGGGGGCGTCGTCGCTCACGCTCGAGCACGCCCCGGACCGCCGGCGCTCGTTCTTCACCTCGTGGACGCTCACCGGCACGCAGGGCGGGCAGATCCTCGCCGCGCTCGTCTTCATCCCCGTCGTCGCGCTCCCCGACGAGATCAAGTTCTCGTGGGGCTGGCGCGTGCCGTTCTGGCTCAGCGCCGTCGTGGTCGTCGTGGCCTTCTTCATCCGCCGGAGCCTGCACGAGACCCCCGAGTTCGAGCAGGCCAAGGCCTCCGGACAGATCGCCCGGATGCCGCTGGTGCCGCTGCTGCGCGACCACTGGCGGGACGTGCTCCGCGTCATCTGCTGCGCGTTCATCGCGGCCGTGTCGACCGTGTTCGGCAACCTCGCCATCGCCTACGGCAAGCAGGAGGGTCTCGCCGAGAGCCTGACCCTGTGGCTCGTCGTCGTCGCCAACCTCGTCGCACTGTTCACGCAGCCGATGTTCGGCCGCCTGGCCGACCGGATCGGCCGCAAGCCGGTGTTCGTGTACGGCGCGCTGTCGTCGGCGGCGTTCATGCCGTTCTACATGCTGTCGATGGGCGCGGGGAACGACGTCGTCACGTTCGCCCTCGCCGTGCTCACCTTCTCGTTCGGATACGCGGCCGCCAACGCCGTGTGGCCGTCGTTCTACGGCGAGATGTTCAGCACGCGCGTCCGCTTCTCCGGCATGGCGATCGGCACCCAGCTCGGCTTCCTCATGGCCGGGTTCGCGCCCAGCATCGTCGCGGCCCTCGGCGGCGTCGCGGAGGGCGGCTGGGTCGTCATCAGCGTCTTCACCGCGGTGATCGCGATCATCGCGTCGGTCAGTGCGCTGACGGCTCGCGAGACCCGCGACGTGCCGACCGAGCAGCTGGGCCTGGCCGCCGAGCGCGAGCCCGCCCGCGTCTGACCCGCGCCGAAAGGCCCCGTCTCCTCCGGGAGGCGGGGCCTTCTCGCGCGCTCCCCCGCACTGTTCCGCGCTCCCCCGCCGCCTTCTGCCGGGGCCCCGGGGCCGGGCCCCGGAGCGCTGACTTGCCGCAAATGCACACCGGGCAGCGCCCATCGCGTGCATCTGCGCCAAGTCAGCGCGAAAGTGGGGCGCACCCCTCGCGGCAGGGGTCAGCGCACGAAGGGAGGGCGGGAGCTACGCCCCGACCTCCTGGTACGCGGCGAACAGCAGCGACTCGTCGGGCGCCTGCAGCACCGTCGGGCGGGCGAGGTCGTCGAGGACGATGAACCGCAGCATGCTCCCGCGGCTCTTCTTGTCGCGCTGCATGGTGGCCTTCAGCGTCTGGAACGCGCCCGCGCGGTACGTCGTCGGCAGCCCGAGCGACTCCAGCACGGTGCGGTGGCGCTGGGCGACGTCGTCGGACAGCCGTCCGGCCAGACGCGACAGCTCGGCGGCGAACACCATCCCCACCGAGATCGCCGCGCCGTGCCGCCAGCGGTACCGCTCGGCGTGCTCGATCGCGTGGCCGAGGGTGTGGCCGTAGTTCAGCACCTCGCGCAGGCCCGCCTCGCGGAGGTCCTCCCCCACGACGCGCGCCTTCATGTCGATCGCGAGCTCGACGCACCGGCGGAACTCGTCGCTCCGGGGGTCGACGACCCGCTCGGGGTCGGCCTCGATCAGGTCGAGGATCTCGGGATGCCAGATGAACCCGGCCTTCACGACCTCGGCGAAGCCCGCGGTGGCCTCGTTCCGCGACAGCGTGTCGAGCAGGTCGAGGTCGCACACGACCGCGACGGGCGGCCAGAACGCGCCGACGAGGTTCTTTCCCTCAGCGGTGTTGATCCCGGTCTTCCCGCCGACGGCGGCGTCCACCATGCCGAGGACGGTCGTCGGCACCTGTACGAGCGCGACGCCGCGCAGCCACGTCGCGGCGACGAAGCCGGCGAGGTCGGTGACCGCTCCCCCGCCGAACCCGACGACGACGTCGGTGCGGGTGAAGTCCGCCTGACCCATCACCTGCCAGCAGAACGCCGCGACCTCGACGCGCTTGCCCGCCTCGGCGTCAGGGATCTCGGCCAGCAGCACCTGACGGTCGCCCATCAGCTGCGACCGCAGGGCCTCCGCCTGCGCGGCGAGGGTCGGCGGGTGCACCACCAGGACCTTCCGCGCCGCGGCGGGCAGCGTGTCCGCGAGCGAGGCGAGCAGGCCGCGGCCGATCGTGATGTCGTAGCCGGGGTCGCCGGCGACGCTGATGGTGGTGATGTCGGTCATGCCGTCTCTCCGGCCGGCACACGGCGTGCCCAGGCCACGATGTCGTCGACGACGCGCGCGAGCGGTCCCGACGAGGTGTCGAAAGCGATGTCGGCGGCCTGCTCGTAGACCGGTCGCCGCTCCTCGTAGATGCGCTGCCAGCGGACCACGGGATCCTCCCCGCCGAGGAGGGGCCGGTCGTCGCCGTGGATGCGGGATGCCACGACGTGAGGGGCCACCGTCAGCAGGACGACGCGGTGGGCCGTCAGGCGCTCGCGCGTCTGCGGGTCCAGCACCGCCCCGCCCCCGAGCGCGACCACGCCGCCGCGGCCGAGGGCCTCGACGACGGCCTCGCGCTCGAGCGCCCGGAAGTGGGCCTCGCCATGCGCGAGGAACAGGTCGCGGATCGGCCCGTGGTCGCGGACGACGATCTTGTCCGTGTCGCTGAAGGTGGCGCCCAGCGCCCGGGCGACACGGCGCCCCACGCTCGTCTTGCCGGCCCCCATCGGTCCGATGAGGACGACCGCGGCGCCGGGGAGCTCTGCCGGCGCGCCGTCAGACGAGGTCATGCGCGAGGAGCGCGGCGTCCGACGCGTCGGTGCTGCGCAGGGTCTGCGGCAGGCTCGCGAGGTACGCGTCAAGGTTGCGCTTGGTCTCGGCCACGTTGTCGCCGCCGAACTTCTCCAGCACGGCGTCGGCGAGGGTGATCGCCGTCATGGCCTCCGCGACGACGCCCGAGGCGGGCACGGCGCACACGTCGGAGCGCTGGTGATGCGCCGAGGCGGTCTCGCCCGTGGCGACATCGACCGTCCGCAGCGCCTTCGGCACCGTCGCGATCGGCTTCATCCCCGCACGCACGCGGAGCACGGTGCCGGTGGACATGCCGCCCTCGGTGCCGCCGGCGCGGTCGGTGGAGCGGGTGATGCCGTCCTCGGTCTGGAACAGCTCGTCGTGCGCCTGCGAACCGCGGCGGGTGGTCGTGAGGAAGCCGTCGCCGACCTCGACGCCCTTGATCGCCTGGATGCTCATCAGGGCCTGGGCGAGCTTGGCATCCAGTCGCCGGTCCCACTGGACGTGCGAACCGAGCCCCGGCGGAACGCCGTAGGCGAGCACCTCGACGATGCCGCCGAGGGTGTCGCCCGCCTTCTTCGCGTCGTCGACCTCGGCGACCATCGCGGCGGAGGTCTCCGGGTGGAAGCACCGCAGCGGGTCGGCGTCGAGCGCGTCCACGTCGTCGGGCGTCGGGAACGGCGCGTCCTCGGGCACCCGGACCGGGCCGATCGAGAGGGTGTGGCTGACGAGGCGGATGCCGAGCTCGGCGAGGAAGGCGCGGGCGACGGCGCCGAGCGCGACACGCGCGGCGGTCTCGCGGGCCGAGGCGCGCTCGAGGATGGGACGCGCCTCGTCGAAGCCGTACTTCTGCATGCCGACGAGATCGGCGTGGCCGGGGCGGGGGCGCGTCAGCGCCGCGCCGCGTCCACGCGAGCGGTCAGACAGCTCGACGGGCTCCGGGTTCATGACCTCGACCCACTTCGGCCACTCGGTGTTGCCGATGCGCAGGGCGATGGGGCTGCCGATCGTGTAGCCGTGGACGATGCCCGTCGACAGCGACAGCTCGTCCTCCTCGAACTTCATCCGCGAGCCGCGGCCGTAGCCGAGCTTGCGGCGGGCCAGATCGGCGCGGATCTGGGCGGGCGAGATGGGAACGCCCGCGGGCATCCCCTCCATGAGGGCGACCAGTTCGGGGCCGTGGGACTCTCCGGCCGTCAGTACGCGCAGCATTCGTCTAGTCTCCCACGAGCGCGGCGCGCATTGCGGCCAGCACCGCGTCCTCGCGGTCGAGCGGCAGGGCCGGGTCGCCGCCGACGAACACGCGCACCTGCAGCAGCGCCTGGTGCAGCAGCATCCCGCGTCCGTCGTGGGCGTCCCGGCCGGCACGCCGCCAGGCCTGCGCGAGCGGGGTCGGCCATCCGCCGTAGACGACGTCGACGAGCGGGCCCCCGACGGATGCCAGCGCGTCGGCGATCGGACCGAGGTCGGTCCCGCCGGGCAGCGTCGCGATCGTGACGTCGACGGGCTCCGGCGCGGGCGCGTCCAGGACCGGCGCGGTCACAGCGACGCCGAGGTCCTCGCCGAGCGCCCGCAGCGGCCCCGCGGCCTCGGGACGCCGGGCGCGCACCTCGATCTCGCGCGCCCCCGAGCCCGCGGCCGAGACCAGCGCCGACGTGGCGGTCGCCCCCGCACCGAGGATGCGCACGCGCCGCGGGGCGGCGACGCCGTAGTCGACGAGCGCCCGAGCGAGACCGGCGACGTCGGTGTTGAACCCGCGCGGTCCGTCCTCGCTCAACAGCAGCGTGTTCACAGCGCCCGTGCGCCGCGCGTCGTCGTCGAGGGTCACCGCGTGGCGCGCGGCGGCGTTCTTGAGCGGCATCGTCAGCGACAGCCCGCGCCAGGCGGCATCCAATCCCTCCACGGTCGGGACGAAGGACGCCTCGGCGACCTGCCGCCGGCCGTACTGCCAGTCCAGGCCGAGCTCGGCGTACGCCGCGGCGTGCAGGCGGGGCGACCGCGAATGCGCGATCGGGTCGCCCCAGACCTCCAGTCGGTGGCCCGTCAGCATCCGGCGTCGGGGTTGTCGGCGCACCACGCGCGCCACTGGTCCACGGCCTTGAGGTGCTCGGAGTAGGTGCTCGTGAAGACGGTCTCGCCGGTGTTGAGGTTGACCGTGACGAAGTAGAGCCACGGGCCGTCGGCGGGCTTCAGGGCGGCGTCGATCGCCTGGTCGCCGGGGTTGGCGATCGGCCCCTTCGGCAGACCCGGGTACATGTACGTGTTCCACGGGTTGTCGGAGTTGCGCGCCTCCTCCGAGGTGCTCACGCTGCCGCTGGCCATCTCGCCCGCGCCGTACTGCACGGTGGAGTCCATCTCGAGCTTGCCGAAGGTCTCCTGGTTGGAGGGGTCCAGTCGGTTCTCGATGACCCGCGAGACCTTGTAGAAGTCCTCGGAGAAGCGCGCTTCGCGCTCGATGATGGATGCCACGGTGAGGATGCGCTCGCGGTCGTCGACGGGCACGCCGGCGGTGTCGAGGGACTGCACGGTGCGGTCGACCATGCGGGCGATCACATCGGTCGCCGAGACGCCCTCGTCGAAGTCGTAGGTGGCGGGGAACAGCCATCCCTCGAGGGTGTCCGCCGCGACGCCGTAGGCGGCGGGGTCGGCGGTCGCGGCCTGCAGGTCCTCGAGGGGGAGGCCGAGCTGCTCGGAGACGGCCTGGAGTGACTGCTCCACCGTCAGGCCCTCGCGCAGCTGCACGGTGTTGTTCAGGCGGCTGTCGGGGTTCTGCAGCGTCTTCAGCACCGCGGCCGAGGTCATCTGCTGCTGCAGACGGTAGACCCCGGGCTGGAAGGTGAAGACGACGTTGTTCTCGACCATGTACCGGTAGAGCGCGTCGGAGGTCTTCGTCACCCCGGCATCGAACAGCTTCGGCGAGACGGAGGCCCCGGTGTCACCGGAGACGATCGTCACGCGGGCCTCGCCCGTGGCCATGCCCTCCTCGTAGTCGAGGGGCTCGCTCGCGCCGAAGAAGCTCTGGACGCGATCGCCGTACGTGTTCCAGAGGTTCACGCCGACGAGGACGAGGGCGCCGATGAGCACGACGGAGATCGCGAGGGCGATCCAGCCGCCCATCCGGCGGCGGCGGCGCGGCGGGCGCGGCGGCGTCGAGCCGATCTGCTCGGTGCTCGCGGCTCCCGTGAACAGGTCTTCGAGGGAGCCGGAGGGCGCCGGACGGCCGGCGGAGGCGGCTCCCCCACCGGCGGCGGCGGCACCGACCCCGGCGAGGACCGGCTCGCGACGGCGCTCGGCGGCCTGGTCGTCCGCGGTCTCCGCGGCGCGCGGCGCGGGGACGGGCTCGGCGCGGCGGGCGGCGTCGTAGCGGCGCACGGGACCGGCGGCGGCCGATGCGGCGGCGGGACGGGATGCCGCGGGGCGCTCGGACGGGGCGGGGCGGGATGCCGCGGGGCGCGGGGCATTGGCCTCGTCGGATACGGCCGGGCGGGGCGCGGCGGCGTCGGTCACGGCCGGACGGGGCGCGGGGGTCTCCGGCGACGGCGCGGTCGAGGACGGTGCGTCGGGGTCCGCCGACTGCTGCGGCGTCTCGCCCGTGCGGGCGCGGCGGGCCTCGCGCGCGGCGCGGCGCGACTGCGGGGGCTCGTCGGCGTCGCGCGGCGTCGGCGCCGCACCGTTTCCGGGCAGACGCGAGAAGAGGTCTGCGAACGCGTCGTCGGTGGAGGGGTCGTTCTCGGGCATCTCAGGCGGGCTCCCGTCCCGGGGAAAGAGCGGGTCCGGCCGGCTCGCCGGACTGTCGCTCTACGTCGAGCGCCTGCTGCAGCAGCACCACAGCGGCGACTTGATCCACAATGCTACGAGAATCACGCTGAGAACGCCCCGCTTCGCGCAGAAGGCCATGCGCCGAGACCGTGCTCAGACGCTCGTCGACCAGCCGGACCGGCATCGGCAGGACGGCCGCGAGGTCCGCGGCGAAGGTCCGGGCGTCCGCCGTCGAGGGGGTGTCGCCCCCGCTCAGGCTGAGCGGCAGCCCCACCAGCACCTCGAACGCCTCGTACTCCGCGGCCAGCGCCGCGATGCGGCGCACGGGCTCCTTCTTGCGCGGCACCGTCTCGACGGGCACGGCGAGCAGCCCGTCCGGGTCCGACCGGGCGACGCCCACCCGGGCGCGTCCCACGTCGATCCCCAGACGGATGCCGCGACGGAACTCCGTCACGCGATGGTCGCCCGCACGTCGGCCTGGACCCCGTCCAATGCGCGCGGGAGGGCGGCGGCATCCGTCCCTCCGCCCTGCGCGACGTCGGGACGTCCGCCGCCACCGCCCCCGAGGACACCGGCGGCCGCCTTGGCGAGGGCCCCGGCGGCCAGGCCGCGCTCGCGGGCGGCCTCGTTGGTCACGACGACGACCGTGGCCCGGCCGTTCGCGACGCTGCCGAGGGCGACGACAGCTGCCTCCGAGCCGAGACGGTCGCGCACCTGGAGGGCGAGCGAGCGCAGGTCGTCGGCGCTCGCGCCCTCGCCGAGCGACTGCGCGACGACGCGGACGGAGCCGACGGCCACGGCCGTGTCGACCAGCTGCGGCAGACGGTCGGCCAGCGCGCGGGCCTCGAACGCGGCGATCTTCTTCTCGGCGGCCTTGAGGCTCGCGGCCAGCTCCGCGATGCGGGCGGGCAGCTGCTCGCGCGGGGTCTTCAGGCTGGAGCTGAGCTGCGACACGATGGCGCGCTCGGAGGCCAGATCGCGGAAGGCGTCGAGCCCCACCAGCGCCTCGACGCGGCGGTTGCTCGCCCCGACCGAGGACTCGCCGACGAGGTTGACGAGTCCGATCTCGGCGCTGCGCGCCACGTGCGTGCCGCCGCAGAGCTCGCGCGACCAGGGTCCGCCGATGTCGACCATGCGGACGGTGTCGCCGTACTTCTCGCCGAACAGCGCCATGGCGCCGGCGGCCTTCGCCTCGTCGAGCGACATCACACGCGTCGTGACCTCGAGGTTGTCGCGGACCGCGTTGTTGGCGATCTCCTCGATCTCGCTGCGGGTCTCGGGCGACAGCGCCGCGCTCCAGCTGAAGTCGAAGCGCATGTAGCCGGCGCGGTTCAGCGAGCCGGTCTGCGTGGCGGTCTTGCCGAGGGTGTCGCGGATGGCCGCGTGCACGAGGTGCGTGGCCGAGTGCGCCTGCTGCGCGGCGTGACGGTTGAGCGCGTCGACGACCGTGGTGGCCGGGGCGCCCAGCGCCACCTCGCCGGAGGTCACCTCGACGGTGTGGCTGATGAGTCCGGGGACCGGGCGCTGGACGTCGAGCACCTCGAGCTCGTAGCCGGGGCCCACGATGACGCCCTTGTCGGCGACCTGACCGCCGGACTCGGCGTACAGCGCGGTCTCGGCGAGGATGACCTCGGCGATGCGCCCCTCGGCCGCACGGTCGGCCGGGCGGCCGTCGATGAGGATGCCGAGGACGCGCGACTCCGTCTGCACCTCGGTGTAGCCGGTGAAGACCGTCTCGCCCAGGGCGCGGAACTCGCGGTAGGCGCTCTGATCGGCGATGGCGCCCTTGCGGGAGCGGGCGTCGGCCTTGGCCCGCGCGCGCTGCTCCTGCATGAGCGTGTCGAACGCGGCGCGGTCGACGCTGAGGCCCTGCTCCTCGGCGATCTCGAGCGTGAGGTCGATGGGGAACCCGTAGGTGTCGTGCAGCAGGAACGCCTCGGAGCCCGAGAGCTCGGTGGCGCCGTCGCTGCGAGCCTCGGCGACCGACTGGTCGAGGATCGCGGAGCCGGCGGCGAGGGTGCGCAGGAACGTCTGCTCCTCGGCGACGGCGTAAGCGGACAGGCGCGCCCAGTCGGTCTCGACCTCGGGGTAGGACTCCTTCATGGCATCCCGCGAGGCGGCGAACAGCTCGGGGAAGGTCGCGCCCTCCACGCCCAGCAGGCGCATCGAGCGGATGGCGCGGCGCATGATGCGGCGGAGGATGTAGCCGCGTCCCTCGTTCGAGGGGGTCACGCCGTCCGCGAGCAGCATGAGCGAGGAGCGGACGTGGTCGGCGACGATGCGCAGCCGGACGTCGTCCTCGTGCGACTCGGCGCCATAGGCCTTGCCCGCCAGCCTCGCCGCCAGGTCGAGCACGGGGCGCACCTGGTCGGTCTCGTACATGTTGTCGACGCCCTGCTTGATGAACGCGATGCGCTCCAGGCCCATGCCGGTGTCGATGTTCTTGGCCGGCAGCTCGCCGACGATGTCGAAGTCGTACTTCGACCGCACGTTCGTGATCTCGTACTGCATGAACACGAGGTTCCAGATCTCGACGTAGCGGTCGTCGTCGGTGGCGGGGCCGCCGTCGATGCCGTAGGCGGGACCGCGGTCGAAGAAGATCTCCGAGCAGGGCCCGGCGGGGCCCGGCAGGCCCGTCGACCAGTAGTTCGTGTCCTTGCCGAGGCGCTGGATGCGCTCCTCGGGGAGGTCCGTGAGCTCGCGCCACAGGGCGTGCGCCTCGTCGTCCTCCTCGTACACCGTGACCCACAGGTCCTTCGGGTCGAAGGCGAGACCGCCGTCCTCCTCCGGCGAGGTCAGCAGCTCCCAGGCGTAGCGGATCGCGTCGCGCTTGAAGTAGTCGCCGAACGACCAGTTGCCGAGCATCTGGAAGAACGTGCCGTGGCGCGGCGTCTTGCCGACCTCTTCGATGTCGTTGGTGCGGATGCACTTCTGCACGTCGGCGGCCCGCGGGTACGGCGGCGGGACGACGCCGCTGAGGTACGGGATGAAGGGCACCATGCCGGCGACGGTGAACAGCAGGGCCGGGTCGTCGGTGACGAGCGAGGCCGACGGGACGATCGTGTGGTCCTTCTTCTCGAAGAAGTCCAAGAAGCGCTGGGCGATCTCAGCTGTTTTCATGTCGGGTCTTTCCGTGCGCGGGGGTGACCGCCCCGGTGAGGGGGACGGGATGCCAGGGGTCAGTCGGAGGGGGAGACGGTCGTGCGCACCGCGGCGGCGGCGTCGCCCACGGCGTCGGCGGTCGTGTCGACCGTCGCGTCCACGGCGGTGCCCGCGGCGTCCTTGGCGTCGTCGATGAGGCGGGAGAGCCGGGTCTCCTGCTCGTGGTACGCGTCGCTCATGCGGTCGGTGAATTCGCCGATGCGGGAGTCGAGCTGCGCGAAGAGCTCCTGACCGCGCGGGTCCTTGTTGACCAGGTGGGCGGCGACGAAGCCTCCGGCGATGCCCAACACGAACCAGACGAGGCTTCTCACGATCACCACTTCTTCCTCGAGCGAATGCCGCGGTCGCGGCATCCCTTCATCGTAGGCGACGGCCCCGGCCCCGCGCGTCCGCGCGCTCGGGCCTCGGCGGGTGAAATCCGGCGCCCTCCCTCGCCGATAAACGCGTCCTGCCCCGGGAAACGCAGGGTGCGCACGTTTCTCAGGGCAGCCAGCGTTCATCGGGATGGATGCCACGGCAACGACAGCAGGCCGGGCGAGAACCCGACCGGAGACGACAGCAGGCCGGGCGAGAGCCCGACCGACGACGACGAAGGGCGCCGGGAGAACCCGGCGCCCTTCTGTGCTCGCTGGATCAGCGGGCGGCGTAGTACTCGACGACGAGCTGCACGTCACAGGTGACGGGCACCTCGGCACGCTTCGGGCGACGCACGAGGCGCGCCTGGAGCGTCGAGAGGTCGACCTCGAGGTAGCCCGGGACCGGGGGCAGGACCTCGGCGTGACCGCCGGCGGCTGCGACCTGGAAGGGCTCGAGGCCCTCGCTCTTGGGCTTGACGTGGATCTGCTGACCCGGCTTCACGCGGAACGACGGGCGGTCCACGAGCTGGCCGTCGACCAGGATGTGGCGGTGCACGACGAGCTGGCGGGCCTGGGCGGTGGTGCGGGCGAAGCCCGAACGCACGACGAGGGCGTCCAGACGCATCTCGAGCAGCTCGACCAGGTTCTCACCGGTCAGGCCGTCGGTGCGGCGGGCCTCGTTGAACGCGATGCGCAGCTGCTTCTCGCGGATGCCGTACTGCTCGCGCAGACGCTGCTTCTCACGCAGACGGACGGCGTAGTCGCTGTCGGCCTTGCGCTTGGTGCGGCCGTGCTCGCCGGGAGCGTAGGGACGCTTCTCGAGGTAGCGGGCGGCCTTGGGGGTGAGCGCGACGCCGAGGGCGCGCGACAGACGGACCTTGCGGCGGTCCTGGGACTTCGTTGCCACGAAGTGCTCCTTCCGATGACGTGACCGCGCCTTTCGCGGTTCACGGACGTATCGCCCCCTTCCGCCCGTTCCGCAGCGCACGCCGGGGCGCGACGGAAGGTGATCTCAGGAAGAGGGGGATGCCCGAAAACCCTGTTTCGAGCCGGTTCATGCTACCAGAGCGGCCCGCACGGCCGGTGTGCGTCCGTCACTGCCCCTCGAGGATGCGGCGGATCTTCTCCAGGCGCGCGGCGACGTCGCGCTCGGCGCCGTGACTCGTGGGCTGGTAGTACCGCGTGCCGCGCAGCTCGTCGGGCAGGTACTGCTGCGCGACGATGCCGATCTCGCTGTCGTGCGCGTACTTGTAGCCCTTGCCGTGGCCGAGCCGCTTCGCCCCCGGGTAGTGCGCGTCGCGCAGGTGCATCGGGACGCGTCCGAAGCCCCCTCGGCGCACGTCGGCGATCGCCGCGTTGATGGCGTTGTAGGCGGCGTTGGACTTGGCCGTGGTCGCAAGGTAGACGGTGGCCTCGGCGAGCGGGATCCGCCCCTCCGGCATCCCGATGAAGGCGACGGCGTCAGCCGCGGCGACGGCGATCTGCAGGGCCTGCGGGTCGGCCATGCCGATGTCCTCGGCGGCGGAGATGACCAGGCGACGGGCGATGAACCGCGGATCCTCCCCCGCCTCGATCATGCGCGCGAGGTAGTGGATCGCCGCGTCGGCGTCGGAGCCGCGGATGGACTTGATGAAGGCGCTGATGACGTCGTAGTGCTCGTCGCCCTGCCGGTCGTAGCGCAGCAGCGCGCGGTCGACGGCCTGCGCGATGTGGTCGGCCGTGATCGTCGCGGTCCCGACCTCCGCCGCGGGCGGCGCGCCGGCCTCGTCCTCTTCGTCGTCGTCCTCGTCGGCGGCATCCCGGGGCACGTCCCCCTCGGCGCCCGCCTCCGCGTCGTCGACGGCGACGGATGCCGCGGCCTCCAGAGCCGTGAGCGCCCGGCGCGCGTCACCGGAGGCGAGTCGGACGAGGGCCGCACGCGCGTCGTCCGTCAGCTCCACCCGGCCGTTCAGGCCGCGCGGGTCGGACACCGCCCGGTCGACCAGGGCGCCCAGGTCGTCGTCGCCCAGCGGGCGAAGAGTGAGGAGGAGCGAGCGTGAAAGCAGGGGTGAGATGACCGAGAAGGACGGGTTCTCGGTCGTGGCGGCGATGAGGATGACCCAGCCGTTCTCGACGCCTGGCAGCAGCGCATCCTGTTGGGCCTTGGTGAAGCGGTGGATCTCGTCGAGGAAGAGGATCGTCGACTGCCCGTAGAGGTCGCGCTGGGTGAGCGCCTCCTGCATGACCTCGCGGACGTCCTTGACCCCCGCGGTGATCGCCGACAGCTCGACGAAACGCCGCCCCGAGGACCGGGCGATCGCCTGCGCCAGCGTCGTCTTGCCCGTCCCGGGCGGGCCCCACAGGATGACGGACACGGCGGACGCCGACGCCGACGAGTCCGTCGTCGCCAGGGTCACCAGCGGTGACCCGGGCCGCAGCAGGTGCCCCTGACCGGCGACCTCGTCGAGGCTCGTCGGCCGCATCCGCACGGCGAGCGGCGTCTGGCCCTGGAACAGGGCGTGCGAAGGGGTCACCCGACCAGGCTAACCGTGCCCGCCGACACGGGCGGGCGTCCGCTTTGTCCCGCCGCGGGCCCGCTGAATAGGATCGACGGAGCCCGCGAACGGGCGCGAGGAGGTCGACGTGGCGACGGGTGGCAAGGACCGGCAGAGCCGGGAGCAGCGGGAGCGTGCGCGGATCTACCAGGCGCGGCGGGACCTGCACGAGCGGACCATCCGGCGACGCACCCGCGACAACGTCCTCGCCGCGGTGATCGGCGGGCTGGTCGTGCTCGCCGCCGTCGGCGCGCAGACCGCCTACTTCGTCGCGGGTCCCGGAGCGCCCGCGCCGGTCCCGTCCGAGACGGCGACGCCCGCTCCGTCGGAGACGCCCGCTCCGTCGGACACCCCCTCCCCCTCGGACGCGCCGAGCCCCGAGGCCACCCCGACGACCGCCCCCTGATCCTGTCGGCGGCCCGCCGGGCGTACTAGGCTCGGAGGGTCCTTCTCCCCCAGGCGGCGTTGCCGCGATGAGGTGCTACTCCGTGACTTCCGAGCCCACTCCCGAGACCGTCGACCAGCCGCAGCCGTGGGGCCGCGTGGATGACGACGGCACTGTTTCCGTCCGCGAGGGCGATGACTGGCGCGTCGTCGGTCAGTACCCCGACGGCACCGCGGACGAGGCGCTCGCCTACTACGAGCGCAAGTACGCGGACCTCGCCAGCGAGGTCACGCTCCTCGAGGTGCGCTCCCGTCGCGGGGGCGCCTCCGCCTCCGACCTGCGGTCCACCGCCAAGACGGTGCGCGGCAAGCTCGACGGCGCCGCCGCGGTCGGCGACCTCGCGGCGCTGGTCACCCGCGTCGAGGCGCTCACCGCGCAGTTGTCGGAGGCCACCCAGGCCGAGTCCGCCGCCGCCAAGGAGGCGGTCGACGAGGCCGTCCGCGAGCGCACCGCGATCGTCGAGCAGGCTGAGGCCTACGCCGCGCGCGACCCGCAGACCGTGCAGTGGAAGCAGATGACGGCCGACATGACGGCCCTCTTCGACCGCTGGCAGGCGCACCAGCAGAACGGTCCGCGCCTGCCGAAGTCCACGGCCCAGCAGCTGTGGCGCCGCTTCCGCGACGCGCGTGCGGTCGTCGACCGCCACCGTCGCGAGTTCTTCTCGGCGCTGGACGAGACCCACAAGTCGGCGCGCGACGCCAAGACCCGCCTCGTCGAGCGCGCCGAGGCCCTCGCCCCGCGCGGCGAGGACGGCATCGGCGCCTACCGCGACCTCCTCGACCAGTGGAAGGCCTCCGGTCGTGCCGGCCGCAAGGTCGACGACGCGCTGTGGGCCCGTTTCAAGGCCGCCGGCGACGCGCTCTACAGCGCGCGCGGTGAGCGCGAGGCCGCCGACGCCGAGGCGTCGAAGGAGAAGATCGAGCAGAAGAAGGTGCTGCTCGAGCAGGCCGCTCCCATCATCGACGTAAAGGACCTGGCGACCGCCCGTCAGCGCCTCACCGCCATCCAGCGCCAGTGGGACGAGATCGGCCGCATCTTCCCGCGCGACAAGGAGCGCGCGCTGGACGACGAGCTGCGAAAGATCGAGCAGAGCGTGCGCACCCGCGAGGACGCCGACTGGAAGCGCAACGACCCGGAGCAGAAGGCCCGCGCCAACGACATGACCCGTCAGCTGACGGACGCCATCGACAAGCTCGAGGCGGAGCTGGCCGACGCGCAGGCCCGCGGGGACAAGCGCGCGGAGGCGCAGGCGTCCGAGGCGCTGGAGGCCCGTCGCACCTGGCTGCGCGCCTTGGGCGGCTGACACCTCCTCCCCACCTGACGCGGCGCCCGCGGTTGTCCACAATGGATGCCGCGGGCGCCGCGTCGTGTCCGGCGGTGACGCACACTGCTAGGCATGGCATCCCCGTTCCTGTTCTTCCCCGGTGATCCGCTCACCGAGTCCGAGCTGCGCGCCGCGTGCCTCGACGGTCTGCTCGTGCCGCTCGGGGCCGGATTTATGCACGCCGACGCCGCGGAGACGGCATGGATGCGCGCGGCGAGCCTGCGGCCGCTGCTCGGCGACGCTCTCGCCGCGACACGGCTGACCGCGGCGTGGATCCACGGCGCCCTGGACGTCGAGCCCGTCCGCCACGAGGTGCAGCGGGCCGGGCCGCGGCGGTCGACCGATGCCCAGCGGCTCTCCGTCGCCTACCGCGACATGCAGATCGACGACGGCGACCTCGAGACCATCGCCGGCGTGCGGGTGACCACCGTCGCGCGGACACTGGCCGACCTGGCGCGATCGGAGGACCCGGTGCACCTCGAGGCGGCATCCCGATGGCGCGACCGCGACCGCGCCGCCGTCATCCGCGCACGGGAGTGGCTGGCGGGGGCGCGTCGCTTCCCCGGCAAGCGGCGGGCGGCGGCGCTGCTGGGCGAGGCGTCCTCGTGACGCCGGGTCGTCGCTCAGCGAGGCGCGCCGCGGCGCGGGGACGTCCCGCGTCCGCAACCGAGCCCTGATGAGGGACGCGCCGTGCGTCGTCAGGACGACGTGACGCGGTAGACGTCGTAGACCGCGTCGATGCGCCGCACCGCGTTCAGCACGCGGTCGAGGTGCACGGTGTCGCCCATCTCGAACACGAACCGGCTGATCGCCAGGCGGTCGTTGTTCGTCTGCACCGACGCCGTCAGGATGTTCACGTGGTGCTCGCTCAGCACGCGGGTGACGTCGCTGAGCAGTCCGGAGCGGTCCAGCGCCTCAACCTGGATCTGCACGAGGAACACGCTCTTCGTCGTCGGCGCCCACTCCACGTCGATGAGACGCTCGGGATCCTCCCGCAGAGACTTGACGTTGGTGCAGTCGTCGCGGTGCACCGACACGCCGCTGCCGCGGGTGACGAAGCCGACGATCTCGTCACCGGGGACGGGCGTGCAGCACTTCGCGAGCTTGACGAGGATGTCGGGCGCACCGCGGACAAGGACGCCGGAGTCGCCGCCGCGCGGGGCGCGGGAACGGCCGATCTGCGGCAGGTCGATGGGTCCGGTCGAGGTGTCCTCGGCACTGACGAGGGCGGTGACCTTCTCGATCACCGACTGCGTCGACACGTGTCCCTCGCCGACCGCGGCGTACAGAGCCGACACGTCCTCGTAGTGGAACTGCCGGGCGACCTCGGTGAACGAGTCCTGGTTCATCAGGCGCTGCAGCGGCAGATTCTGCCGGCGCATGGCGCGGGCGATGGAGTCCTTGCCCTGCTCGATGGCCTCCTCGCGACGTTCCTTCGTGAACCAGCCGCGGATCTTGTTGCGCGCCCGCGTGCTCTTGACGAAGCCCAGCCAGTCCTGGCTCGGCCCGGCGTCGGGGTTCTTGGAGGTGAACACCTCGACGACGTCGCCGCTCTGCAGCTCCGACTCGAGCGGTACGAGGCGTCCGTTGACCTTGGCCCCCATCGTGCGGTGGCCGATCTCGGTGTGCACGGCGTAGGCGAAGTCGACGGGGGTGGCACCGGTCGGCAGCCCGATCACGCGCCCCTTGGGCGTGAAGACGTAGACCTCCTTCGCGCCGATCTCGAAGCGCAGGGAGTCGAGGAACTCCCCCGGGTCGGCCGTCTCGGCCTGCCAGTCGGAGATGTGGGCGATCCACGCCATGTCGGCGTCCACCGCCTTGGCGTCGGTCTTCCCGCCCGCCATCCGCTCCTTGTACTTCCAATGCGCCGCGACGCCGAACTCGGCCTGCTGGTGCATCTCGTTGGTGCGGATCTGGATCTCGACCGTGCGCCCGCCGGGACCGATCACCGTGGTGTGCAGCGACTGGTACAGGTTGAACTTCGGCGTGGCGATGTAGTCCTTGAACCGGCCCGGCAGCGGCGTCCAGCGCGCGTGGATCGCCCCCAGGACGGCGTAGCAGTCGCGCACCGTGCCGACGAGGATCCGGATGCCGATGAGGTCGTAGATGTCGTCGAACTCGCGGCCCCGCACGACCATCTTCTGGTAGACGGAGTACAGCTGCTTGGGTCGGCCCATCACGCGTCCGCGCACGCGGAGCTCGCGCAGGTCGGCATCCACGTTGTCGATGACCGTCTGCACGTACTGCTCGCGCTGCGGTGTGCGCTGCTTGACGAGGCTCTCGATCTCCGCGTACAGCTTCGGGTGCAGCACGGCGAACGAGAGGTCTTCGAGCTCGGACTTGATCGCCTGGATGCCGAGACGGTGGGCGAGCGGGGCGTAGATTTCTAGCGTCTCGGTGGCCTTCTTCGCCGCCTTGTGCGGCGGGACGAAGCCCCACGTGCGCGCGTTGTGGAGGCGGTCGGCGAGCTTGATGAGCAGGACGCGGATGTCGCGCGACATCGCGACGATCATCTTGCGGACGGTCTCGGCCTGCGCGCTGTCGCCGTACTTGACGCGGTCGAGCTTGGTCACGCCGTCGACGAGCATCGCGACCTCGTCGCCGAAGTCGGCGGCCAGCTCGTCGAGCGGATAGCCCGTGTCCTCGACCGTGTCGTGCAGCAGCGCGGCCGCGATCGCCTTGGGCCCGAGACCGAGCTCGGCGAGGATCTGGGCCACGGCGAGCGGGTGCGTGATGTAGGGCTCGCCGCTCTGACGCTTCTGACCGTCGTGCGCCTTGTCCGCCACGGCGTAGGCGCGCTCGATGATGACGAGATCGCCCTTGGGGTGGTGCGTGCGGACGGTGCGCAGCAGCTTGTCGACGTCGTCGCGGCGGGCGGCGCGCGAGAAGATGCGCGGCACGAGGCGCCGGAGAGAGGACGTCTGCGACCCGGCCGGAACGGTCTCGGTCATTCGGCCTCCCCTGGAAACGCCATGAAGCTCAATCCTACGCCCGCCGCGCCCCTCCCCCGCGCGCCGCCGGTCACCCGTCCCACAGCGCCCCTGCAGGACGAATGGCGAGATGGATGCCACAGCCGTCCCTCCCGCACCCACCCGCCTCACCGGTCCTGCGGACGCACCCACCTCGCACCCCGCAGGACGAACGGCGAGATGGATGCCACAGCCGTCCCTCGACGAGAAACCCACCCCACCGGTCCTACAAACGCCCCCGTCCGCGCAGCGCCGGCAGGGTCCCGGAAACGCCGCGGGCCCCCGACCGAGGAGGTCGAGGGCCCGCGGGCAGGAAGGACGTCAGGCGGTGACGACCGCGCGCTCGCGCGCGTCGAGGACGCGGGCGTCGCGCTGGGCGATCGGCGCCTCCTTCTCGCGCAGCAGGGCGTACAGCGGCACCGCGACGAACAACGTCGAGTACGCCGCGATGATCGTGCCGACGAAGATCGACAGCGAGATGTCGCTCAGCGTCCGCGCACCGAGCGGCACACCGATGAACAGGATCGCGCCGACCGGCAGGACCGCCACGACGGTCGTGTTGATCGAGCGGATGAGCGTCTGGTTCGCCGCGAGGTTGACCGACTCGGCGAACGTGCGCCCCGAGATCTCCCCGTCCTCGCGGGTGTTCTCCCGGACCTTGTCGAAGACGACCGTCGTGTCGTACAACGCGTACGACAGGATCGTCAGGAAGCCGATCACCGCCGCCGGCGAGATCTCGAACCCGAAGAGCGCGTAGACGCCGATCGTGATGACGAGGACGTCGACGAGGCCCACGATGGCGGCGACGGACATCTTCCACGTGCGGAAGTACACGGCGAGGATGATGAACGTCAGGGCGAGGAAGATCGACAGACCCCACAGCGACTGCCGGGTCACGTCGGCGCCCCACGTGGGTCCGATGAACGAGTTGGTGATCTCGCTCGTCGGCACCTCGTACGCCTCGGACAGCGCGGCCGAGACGGCCTGCGTCTGGTCATTGGTGAGCTGATCGGTCTGCACCCGCACGGCCTGGTCGCTGATGACGCTGACGCGGGTCTGCGCGCCGGGCACGACGGACGTGACCGCCTGGGTCGCCGTGTCCTGCTCGAGCGACGCGGGGTTGGAGACCGTGAACTGCGATCCGCCGGTGAACTCGATCGAGAACTGGACGGGCCGGAAGAGCGGCACGAGGGCCGCCCCGATCACGAGGACCGCGGCGATGATGAACCACAGGCGGCGGCGCTGGACGAACGGGAAGGACGTCTTCCCGGAGTACAGGTCGTTACCGAGCTGAGTCATGGAACGCATCAGTTGTCGCCCTCCTTGGGGCCGCTCTCGCCGCGGCTCGCGGCGGCCAGCTCGGCCTGCTTGCGTTCGGCGATGGTCTGCCGGCGGGCGGCCTCGCCGCGCGAGCGGGAGGCGCGGCCGCGCGGCGCGGAGACCGGAGCCCGGAACTGCGCACGACCGCGGTAGACCGCCCCGAGCGCCTCCGGGTTCATGCCCGACAGCGCGTGACCGGAGCCGAAGAACCGGGTCCGCGCCAGCAGCTGCATGACCGGGTGCGTGAACAGGATGAAGATCAGGATGTCGATCGCGGTCGTGAGACCGAGGGTGAACGCGAAGCCCTTCACCGTGGCATCCGCGAGGATGTACAGCACCACCGCGGCCAGGACGTTGATGGACTTCGAGATGTAGATCGTGCGCTTGGCGCGATCCCATCCGTCCTCGACGGCCGAGGTGATGGACTTGCCGTCGCGCAGCTCGTCGCGGATGCGCTCGAAGTACACGATGAACGAGTCCGCCGTGAAGCCGATGGTGACGATCAGACCGGCCACACCCGCCAGCGACAGGCGGAAGCCCATGCGCCAGGCGAGGATGCACAGCGTGATGTAGGTCAGCACCGCCATCACGCCGAGCGAGGCGATGATGACCATGCCGAGCGCGCGGTAGACGATCAGCGAGTAGATCGCGACGAGGCCGAGGCCGATGAGACCGGCGATGAAGCCGACCTGAAGCTGCTGCGAGCCGAGGGTCGCCGACACGGTGTCGGAGCTGACGACCTCGAAGCTGAGCGGCAGCGCCCCGTACTTCAGCTGGTCCGCGAGGGCCTTGGACGACTCCTGGTCGAAGCTGCCGCTGATGCTCGGGCGTCCGTCGAGGATGATGCCGTTCATCGACGGCGCCGAGAGCACGCTGCCGTCGAGCACGAACGCGAACTGGTTGAGCGGCGGCTGCGCGCCGTACAGGCGCTGGCTGATCTCGCCGAAGGTCTGCGTGCCGGCGTCGTCGAAGCTCAGGTTGACGGTCCACTGGCCGGTGGTCTGCTCCTGGCCGTTGGTGGCGTCGGTGATCGACGAGCCGTCGAGCTCGACCGGGCCGAGGATGTACTTGACGTCGCCCTGGGTGCTGCACGTGATGAGCGGCTGGTCCGTGGGCGCCTGCGCCGGATCGTTCTCGGGGTTCGCGCAGTCGTACGCGAGGAACTGCGCCTGCAGCGCCGGGGTGATCCAGGACGGGTCGCTGCCGTTCGTGGGCGACGCGGTCGGCTCGGACGGGAGCGCCGGATCGGGCGACGGGTAGGGCGTCGCGCTGCCGTCCTCACCGACGAACGTGTTGGCCGGGGCTCCGGTGAAGAGCACGGCGCGCAGCTGCAGCTGGGCGGCGTTCTGGATGCGCTCGCGCGTGGCCTCGTCGGCCTCGCCGGGGATCTGGACGACGATGTTCTGGCCGCCCTCGGTCGCCACGTCCGCCTCGCCGACGCCGGAGGCGTCGACACGCTGACGGATGATCGACACCGCCTGCTGCATCTGCTCGGTGTCGGGGGTGGCGCCGTCGGTGGTCTGCGCGGCGAGGATGATCTGCGTCCCGCCCTGCAGGTCGAGGGCGAGGTCGGGGCTCCAGGAGCTCTGCTGGAAGGCGTATACGCCCAGCGCGTTGATGCCGAAGAGCACGCCGGTGATGGCGAGCAGTCCGGTCAGCGCGCGCCAGGCATGGCGAACGGGTGTCGAGGGCGCCACGATGTCGGCTTTCTGTGCGGCGGGGAACGGAGGGCGAGCGGGGCTCAGGCCTCGGGACGGTCCTTGTCGTCGCGCTCGGTGTCGGCGACGTTCTGGCGGGAGGTGCGGTGGTCGTCGCTGAGCGAGCTGATGTCGCCGTCGGCGACGCCGGCCACGTACTCGGCCTCGGACTCCTCGGCGGCGATGAGCTCGTCCTCGGTGACGAAGCCCTCGGTGGGGCTCACGATGCGCAGCACCGCCTGGCTGTGCACCTTGATGACGACGCCCGGGGCGATCTCGACGTGCGCGGGCTTGTCGAGGTCCTCGCCGTCGTAGTCGACGATGGTGCCGTAGAGGCCGCCCTGCAGCAGGACCTCCGCGCCGGGGACCGTCTGACGGGCCTTCTCCTCCTGCTCGAGCTTCTGCTTCTGCATGCGGCGGCGCGAGCTGTAGAACATGAAGACCAGCAGACCGATCAGCAGGATGATCAGGCCGTAGTTGGCGAAGAAGCTCGCGAAGTCCATGGAGGCGGTGCACCTTTCGGGTCAGGCGCGCCGTGCGGCACTGCCTAGCGGGGGGTGGGGAATCCCTCGCCGAGTATAGGTCATGACCCCGACGTGAACCGGAGGAGACCGTCGGGCAGCGGGGCGCCGAGGTGGTCGTACGCCTCCTGCGTGGCGACGCGCCCCCGCGGGGTGCGCCCGAGGAAGCCGATCCGCACCAGGTACGGCTCCACGACCGACTCGATGGTCTCGGGCTCCTCGCCCACCGCCACCGCGAGCGTGCTGAGCCCGACCGGCCCGCCGCGGAAACGGCGCACCACCGCGTCGAGCACCGCCCGGTCGAGGCGGTCGAGCCCGATGGCATCCACGTCGTAGAGGTCCAGCGCGGCACCGACGGTGCGCAGGTCGGCGTCGCCGGCATCCGTCCCGGCCGACGGCCCGTGGACGACGAGGTAGTCGCGCACGCGTCGCAGCAGCCGGTTCGCGATGCGGGGGGTCCCGCGCGAGCGGCGGGCGATCTCGGACCGCGCCGTCCCCGGCAGCCCGACGTCGAGCATGGATGCCGACCGCGACACGACCCGTTCGAGCTCCTCGGGCTCGTAGTACTCCAGGTGCGCCGTGAAGCCGAAGCGGTCCCGCAGTGGATTGGGCAGCAGCCCCGCGCGCGTCGTCGCGCCGACGAGGGTGAAGGGCGCCAGGTCGAGCGGGATGCTCGTCGCCCCCGCCCCCTTGCCGACCATGATGTCGATGCGGAAGTCCTCCATCGCGAGGTACAGCATCTCCTCCGCGGAGCGCGCCATGCGGTGGATCTCGTCGATGAACAGGACCTCGCCCGGCGTGAGGGAGGACAGCAGGGCCGCGAGGTCGCCGGCGTGCTGGATCGCCGGTCCGCTCGAGAGCCGGAGCGGGCGCCCGCTCTCGTGCGCCACGATCATCGCGAGCGTCGTCTTGCCGAGCCCCGGCGGACCGGACAACAGGATGTGGTCGGGCGAGCGCTGCTGGATGCGGGCGGCGTCCAGCAGCAACTGCAGCTGGCCGCGCACCTTCTGCTGGCCGACGAACTCGGCGAGCGACGTCGGGCGCAGGGCGCCCTCGATCGCGAGCTCGGTCTCATCGTCGGGCGCGCCGGCGTCGCGGACGTCAGCCACCCACGCTCTCCTTGCGCGCGGGACCGAGGAGCGCGAGCGTCAGGCGCAGCAGCGACTGGACCGACGCGCGGTCGGCGTCGCTGGCATCCTCGGCGACGGATGCCACGGCCTCGGCCGCGACGCGTTCGCTCCAGCCCAGCCCGACGAGGGCCTGCGTCACCTGCACCGGGACCTGGCCCTGCGCGGCGACCGCGGCGGGCGCCTCGACGGGGACGACCGCGAGCTTGCCGGCCAGCTGCACGACGATGAGCTTCGCGGTCTTGGGGCCGATGCCGGACACGCGACGGAACGGCGCGTCGTCGTCGTCGGCGACGGCCTGGGCGATCTGCGGCACGGTCAGCGACGACAGCACGCCGAGGGCGGACTTCGGGCCCACTCCGGTCACGCCGATGAGCTGCGTGAAGACCGTCAGCTCCTCGCGCGTGGCGAAGCCGTAGAGCGACAGCGCGTCCTCGCGGACGATGAGCGTGGTGTGCAGGTGCACGTCGTCGCCGACATGCGTCTGACGCGACACCTGCGGGGTGACGGCGACCGAGAACCCGACGCCGCCGACCACGACGACGAGGGCGTCGTCCGCGACGTGGGCGGCCGTCCCGTGCAGCGAGGAGATCATCCTGTCATCCTACGCGCTGGTTCGTACATGTGTTCGAGCGACACGCGCCGGCGGGGTGCGCTTCTTCTCGGCATCCCGCCAGGCCTTCTGCGCCGGGGTGAGCGCGTCGTCCCCGGATGCCGCGGCCGCTCCCCCGCGCCACGCGTGGCACAGGGCGATGGCGAGGGCGTCGGCCGCGTCGGCGGGCTGCGGCAGGGCGTCCAGGCGCAGCACGCGCGCGACCATGGTCTGCACCTGCAGCTTGTCGGCGGAGCCGTAGCCGGTGATTGCGGCCTTCACCTCGCTGGGGGTGTGCGTGGCGGCGGTGAGGCCGTGCTCGGCGGCGAGCAGGAGGGCGATCCCGCTGGCCTGAGCCGTCCCCATCACCGAATGGCGGTTGTTCTGCGCGAACACGCGCTCGACGGCGACGACGTGCGGCTCGTGGGCGACGAGCACCTCGCGGATCCCGGCCGCGATCGCCGCCAGACGCTTCTCGATCGGATCGCCCGGCGCCGACCGGGCCACTCCGACGTGGACGAGCGAGGCCGTGCGGTTCGGAGAGACGTCGACGACGCCGATGCCGCAGCGCGTGAGGCCGGGGTCGATGCCGAGGACGCGGAGGGAACGGGACACGGCCCCCACGCTAAGCGCAGGGGCCGTGTCGGAGCAGAGGGCGCGCCCTTACTCGTCGTTCTCGAGCTCGGCCTGCACCTCGGGGGTGAGGTCGAAGTTGGTGAAGACGTTCTGCACGTCGTCGCTGTCCTCGAGCGCGTCGATGAGACGGAAGACCTTACGGGCGGTGTCGGCGTCGACCTCCACCTTCAGCGAGGGGACGAACTCGACGTCGGCGGAGTCGTACTCGATGCCGGCGTCCTGCAGCGCGCTGCGGACGGTGACCAGGTCGCTCGCCTCGGTGATGACGCCGAAGCCCTCGCCGTGCGGCTCGACCTCCTCGGCGCCGGCCTCGAGCACGGCGAGCATGACGTCGTCCTCGGTGGTGCCCTCGGACGGCACGACGATGACGCCCTTGCGGCTGAAGTTGTAGGCGACGCTGCCCGGGTCCGCCAGGGTGCCGCCGTTACGGCTGAGCGCGGTGCGCACCTCGGCCGCGGCGCGGTTCTTGTTGTCGGTCAGACACTCGATGAGGAACGCGACGCCGTTGGGGCCGTAGCCCTCGTACATGATCGAGGTGTACTCGACCGCGTCGCCGCCGATGCCCGCACCGCGCTTGATGGCACGGTCGATGTTGTCCTTGGGGACCGAGGTCTTCTTCGCCTTGAGCACGGCGTCGAAGAGGGTCGGGTTGCCCTGCAGGTCCGCTCCGCCGAGCTTGGCGGCGACCTCGATGTTCTTGATCAGCTTGGCCCACGACTTGGCGCGGCGGGAGTCGATGACCGCCTTCTTGTGCTTGGTCGTCGCCCATTTGGAGTGTCCGGACATGCTCTCCAGTCTAGAGCGCGGGGGCGCCCGCGCCGCTGCGGACCCGGACCCGGTCGAGGAACCGGGCGTGGAAGCGCGTCTCGCCCGTCGACTCCGGGTGGAACGCCGTGCCCAGCAGCGCGCCCTGCTCGATCGCGACGACCCGCCCGTCGGAGAGGGATGCCAGGGGGGTGGCTTCCGGTCCCCACTCCACCACCACGGGGGCGCGGATGAACGCGGCGTGCACCGGCGGAGCGCCGAGGGCCGGGACGTCGAGGTCCGTCTCGAACGACGCCGTCTGGCTGCCGAACGCGTTGCGGGCCACGCGCGCGTCGAGGCCGCCGAAGGTCTGCTGACCCTCGATGCCGCCGTCGATGCGGTCGGCCAGCAGGATCAGCCCCGCGCAGGTGCCGAAGACGGGCAGGCCGTCCGCGATCGCGGCGCGCAGGGGCTCGCGCATGCCGAACGCGCGGGCGAGCTTGTCGATGACGCTCGACTCGCCGCCGGGGAGGATGAGCCCGTCCACGGCGGCGAGCTCGTCGGGGCGACGCACCGGACGGGCGTCGGCCCCGAGGCCCTGCAGGACGCGGACGTGCTCGCGTACGTCGCCCTGCAGGGCGAGCACGCCGACCCGGGGCTTACCAGCCACGCTCGGCGAGGCGGTGCGGGGCGGGGAGGTCGGCGACGTTGATGCCGACCATCGCCTCGCCGAGCCCGCGGGAGGCCTCGGCCACGATCTTCGGGTCGTCGTGGAACGTGGTCGCCTTGACGATGGCGGCGGCGCGCTGCGCCGGGTTGCCGGACTTGAAGATGCCCGAGCCGACGAAGACGCCATCCGCGCCGAGCTGCATCATCATCGCGGCGTCCGCGGGCGTGGCCACTCCCCCGGCGGTGAACAGGACGACGGGCAGGGTCCCGGTCTCGGCGATCTCGGCGACGAGCTCGTACGGCGCCTGCAGCTCCTTGGCGGCGACGTACAGCTCGTCCTTGGTCTTGGCACGGAGAGCGTTGATCTGGCTGCGGATGGTGCGGATGTGCTTCGTCGCCTCCGAGACGTCGCCGGTGCCGGCCTCGCCCTTGGAGCGGATCATCGCCGCGCCCTCGGTGATGCGGCGCAGGGCCTCGCCGAGGTTGGTGGCACCGCAGACGAAGGGGACGGTGAAGTTCCACTTGTCGATGTGGTTGACGTAGTCGGCGGGCGAGAGCACCTCGGACTCGTCGATGTAGTCGACGCCGAGCGCCTGCAGGATTTGCGCCTCGACGAAGTGCCCGATGCGCGCCTTCGCCATGACCGGGATGGAGACGGATGCCACGATGTCGTCGATCAGGTCGGGGTCGCTCATGCGCGCGACGCCGCCCTGGGCGCGGATGTCGGCGGGCACGCGCTCGAGCGCCATCACGGCGACGGCGCCGGCGTCCTCGGCGATGCGGGCCTGCTCGGCGGTGACGACGTCCATGATGACGCCGCCCTTCAGCATCTCGGCGAGGCCGCGCTTGACGCGCGAGGTTCCGGTCGCGGTGTCCGACATGTCGTCTCCGTCCTGACGCTTCGGGGCGTCGATTTATTGGCTTAGGCCAAAAATTACCACGACTCAGGACGTAGGCTGACCGGGAACGGCGACACCGGACGGGAGGGGCATGAGCGTCGACATCGCGGGCCGATCGGCCTCGGAGATCTCCGCCGACCTGCGCGCGCGCATCGAGCGCGGGGAGCTGCGTCCCGGCGACGCCCTGCCGCCGGTGCGGCAGCTGGCCGCCGACCTCGGGGTCAACCGCAACACCGTCGTCGCCGCCTACCGGCAGCTCGCTCAGGCGGGACTCGTCGTCGCCCGCGGGCGCGGCGGCACCCGGGTCGCCGATCCGCGTGCGGTCGCCCAGGAGGGGTACGCCCCCGACACGGTCCTCCGCGACGTCGGCACGGGCAATCCCGATCCGGCGCGCATCCCCGACTACGCCTCCGCGCTCGCCCGTTCGAGCCGGCCCGTCCTGTACGGCGAGCCCGTCGTGGACCCGGACCTGGAGGCCTGGGCCCGCGGCTGGATGACCGACGAGCTGCCGCAGGGGGACGTCCGCATCACCGTGACGAGCGGAGCGAGCGACGCGATCGAGCGCCTGCTCGCGGCCGCGCTGCAGCGCGACGACGCGATCGCGCTGGAGGACCCGTGCTTCCTCTCCGCGATGCACACGGTGCGGACCGGGGGCTACCGCGCGGTGCCGGTGCCGGTGGATGCCGCCGGCATGACCCCCGACGGGCTCCGTGCCGCGCTGGCCGCGGGCGTGCGCGCGGTGATCTGCACGCCCCGGGCGCACAACCCGACGGGGGCGAGCCTCACGGCCGAGCGCGCGGCGGAGCTGCGCACGGTCCTCGCCGACCACCCCTACGTCCTCGTCATCGAGGACGATCACTTCTCGCTCCTCTCGCGCGTGCCGCTGCACTCCGTCATCGGCCCCGGACAGCGCCGGTGGGCGCGCATCCGGTCGGTCTCGAAGTTCCTGGGGCCGGACCTGTGCCTCGCCCTCACCGCCTCCGACGCCGAGACCGCCGACCGCCTCGCGGTGCGGCTGACCCCCGGCACCACGTGGGTCAGCCACATCCTCCAGCGTCTCGCCCTCACGCTCCTCACCGACGAGGGCGTGCGCGACGACATCGCGGACGCGGCCCGCCACTACGCCGCGCGGAACGCCGCCTTCGCACGGCTGCTGGGGGATCGCGGCATCCCGGTCCCCGTCGGGGACGGACTGAATCTGTGGGTGCCGCTGCCGGCTCCGGCGGCCGAGGTCCGCGAGGATCTCATGCGCCGCGGGTGGCTGGTGCGCGGCGGGGAACACTTCCAGCTCTCGCCCGACGACCCGGGCGAGCACCTGCGGCTGACGGTGCACGACCTCGACGACGACGCCGCCCGCCAGCTCGCCGACGACATCGCCGCGGCCGTGCGTGCGCGCGGCGGTCGGGACAGGAGTGGGAGGATCGGAGGATGAAGGTCCTCTCGATCCAGTCCGCCGTCGCGTACGGTCACGTCGGCAACTCCGCCGCCGTCTTCCCCCTCCAGCGCATCGGCGTCGAGGTGCTGCCGGTCTACACGGTCACCTTCTCCAACCACACCGGCTACGGCGCGTGGCGGGGACCGCTCATCTCTCCCGAGGACGTCGCCGCGGTCATCGCCGGCATCGAGGACCGCGGTGTGTTCCCCGAGATCGACGTGGTCCTGTCGGGCTACCAGGGCGGCGAGGGCATCGCCGACGTCATCATCGACACGGTCGCGCGGGTGAAGAAGGCGAACCCGGATGCCGTCTACGCGTGCGACCCGGTCATGGGCAACGCCAAGTCGGGGTGCTTCGTCGCCCCCGCCATCCCGGACCTGCTCCGTGAGCGCGTCGTGCCGGTCGCCGACATCCTCACGCCGAACCAGTTCGAGCTCGGCTTCCTCACCGGGACCGAGCCGGGGAGCATCGACTCGACGCTCGCGTCGGCCGACCTCGTGCGCGCCCGCGGACCCCGCACCGTGCTGGTGACCAGCGTCGAGCGCCCCGACCGCGAGGCCGACACGATCGAGATGATGGTCGTCGCCGACGCGGGCGCGTGGATCGTCCAGACGCCCCTCATCCCGATGAAGGCGAACGGGTCGGGCGACGTCACCGCGGCCCTGTTCACCGCACACCTGCAGCGCACGGGCGATCCCGCCGACGCCCTGGCCCGCACGGCGTCCAGCGTCTTCGACCTGCTGTCGAACACGTACGAGGCGGGCTCCCGCGAGCTGCGCCTCATCGAGTCGCAGGAGGCGTACGCGCACCCGCGCCTGCAGTTCCCGGTACGTCAGGTGCGCTGACCCGCGCCTGCCCCCGGCGCTGACTGGGCGCAAATTCACGCCGGGAGCCCCCGCGGGCGTACATCTGCGCCACGTCACCGCCACGACGACGAGAACCAGCGCTGACTGGGCGCAAATGCACGCCGGGAGCCCCCGCGCGCGTACATCTGCGCCACGTCACCGCCACGACGACGAGAACCAGCGCTGACTGGGCGCAAATGCACGCCGGGAGCCCCCGCGCGCGTACATCTGCGCCACGTCACGGCCCCCGCAACAGCAGCGGGCCAGGCAGAGGGTCAGGCGGCGCCGGCCCCCGCCGCCCACGCGTCGGCGACCGTGCGGCGGACGTCGCCCAGCAGCTGCGGCAGCGCCTTGGTCTTGGCGATGATGGGGAAGAAGTTCGCGTCCGAGGCCCAGCGCGGCACGATGTGCTGGTGCAGGTGCCCGTCGACGCCGGCACCGGCGATCGCGCCCTGGTTCATGCCTAGGTTGAAGCCGTCGCACCGCGAGACCGCGCGGAGCACGCGCATGCCCTGCTGCGTCAGGTCGCCGATCTCCGCCACCTCCTCGGGGGTCGCCTGGTCGTACGTGGCGATGTGCCGGTACGGGCAGACCAGGAGGTGCCCCGAGTTGTACGGGAACAGGTTGAGCAGCACGTAGGCGGTGCGGCCGCGGGCGACGATCAGGCCGTCCTCGTCGGTCTTGCCCGGTGCGGCGCAGAACGGGCAGTTCTGCTCCATCGGCTCGCGCCCGGCCTGGATGTAGGCCATCCGGTGCGGCGTCCACAGGCGCTGGAACTCGTCCGGGACCCCGGCCAGCTCGCCGGCGGCGACGAGCTCGACGGGCGTGCCGTCGGACGCGGTGCCGGACGCCGTGGCATCCGGGATCCCTCCGCCCGGCGCGTCGGGCGCCTGCGTCACGCGAGGTCCTCCGCCGTGTCGACGAGGGTGCGCGCGCTGATCGCGCCGCGGACGCGGGCGACCGCCTCGGCGACGGGGATGCCGTTGAGCTGCGTTCCGTCGCGGAACCGGAAGGACACGGTGCCGTTCGATCGGTCCTGCTCGCCGGCGATCAGCATGAGCGGGACCTTCTGCGTCGTATGCGTGCGGATCTTCTTCTGCATGCGGTCGTCGCTGTGGTCGACCTCGGCACGGACGCCCCCGGCCTTCAGATCCGCGACGATGTCCTGCAGGTAGTCGCCGTACTCGGCGGCCACGGGGACCGCCACGACCTGGACCGGCGCGAGCCACACCGGGAACGCACCCGCGTAGTGCTCGAGCAGGATCGCGAAGAAGCGCTCGACGGAGCCGAACAGGGCGCGGTGGATCATGACGGGACGGTGCTTCTCGCCGTCGGGACCGGTGTACTCGAGCTCGAAGCGCTCGGGCTGGTTGAAGTCGAGCTGGATGGTCGACATCTGCCACGTGCGGCCGATGGCGTCGCGCGCCTGCACCGAGATCTTCGGGCCGTAGAAGGCGGCCCCGCCCGGGTCGGGCACGAGCTCGAGGCCGGACGCCTCGGCGACCTCGCGGAGCGTCTCGGTCGCCTCGGTCCAGAGGGCGTCGTCGCCGATGAACTTCGGGTTGCCCTCCTCCTTCGTCGACAGCTCCAGGTAGAAGTCGTTGAGGCCGTAGTCGCGCAGCGTCTGCAGCACGAAGTCGAGGCTGTGGGTCAGCTCGCCCTTCACCTGGTCGGCGGTGACGTAGATGTGGGTGTCGTCCTGCGTCATGCCGCGCACGCGCGTGAGGCCCGACAGCGTGCCGCTCTTCTCGTAGCGGTAGACCGACCCGAACTCGCTCAGGCGCAGGGGCAGCTCGCGGTAGCTGCGCCCGCGCGAGCGGAAGATGAGGTTGTGGAACGGGCAGTTCATGGGCTTGAGGTAGTACTCCTGGCCCTCGCGCGAGACGTGCCCGTCGGCGTCCACGACCTCGTCGAGCACCATCGGGGGGTACATGCCGTCGGCGTACCACTGCAGGTGGCCGCTCGTCACGAACAGGTCGCCCTTGGTGATGTGCGGGGTGTTGACGACCTCGTAGCCGCTGGCGAGCAGGCGCTCGCGCATGTACCGCTCGATCTCGTAGCGGATGATGCCGCCCTTGGGGTGGAACACCGACAGCCCCGGGCCGATCTCGTCGGGGAACGAGAAGAGGTCGAGCTCCTTGCCGAGCTTGCGGTGATCGCGCTTGGCGGCCTCTTCGAGACGGTGCTGGTAGGCGCGCAGCTCGTCCTTGGTGGGCCAGGCGGTGCCGTAGATGCGCTGGAGCTGGGGGTTCTTCTCGCTGCCGCGCCAGTAGGCGCCGGCGATGCGGGTGAGGTCCCACCCGTTGCCGATGAGGCGCGTGCCGGGCACGTGGGGTCCGCGGCACAGGTCCTTCCACGCCGTCTCGCCGTCGCGGGTGACATTGTCGTAGATCGTCAGCTCGCCGGCGCCGACCTCGACCGACGCGCCTTCGGCCGCCTCCGCGGAGCCGCCCTTCAGCCCGATGAGCTCGAGCTTGAACGGCTCGGCGGCCAGCTCGGCGCGCGCCTCGTCGTCGCTGACGACCCGGCGCACGAACCGCTGGTTCTCGCGGACGATGCGCTCCATCTCCTTCTTGATGACCTTGAGGTCGTCGGGGGTGAAGGGCTCGTCGACCTGGAAGTCGTAGTAGAAGCCGTCGGTGACGGGCGGACCGATGCCGAGGTTCGCCTGCGGCTTGACGCGCTGCACCGCCTGCGCGAGGACGTGCGCGGTGGAGTGGCGCAGGATCGACAGGCCGTCGGCGCTGTCGATCGTCACGGCCTCGACGTCGTCCTCGGCGGTGACCGTCGTGGCGAGGTCCTTCAGCTCGCCGTTCACGCGCAGCGCGACGACCGATCGATCGGGGAAGAGGGCGAAGCCGTCGGCGGGGAAGGTCTGCTCCGACGGCAGGGCGGCATCAGTCAAGGCGGTCTCCAATAAAGCTCACTCCCAGGCTACCCGCAGGGTGTGGCGCCGACGGCACGCGGCGTGCCCCATCATGGGACCCGTGACCCTGGCGATCATCGGCGGCGTGCTCTGGCTTCTCGGCATCGTCGCCCTCCTCACCGGAGCCCTGCCCACCGACGACGCCCTCGCCGTCGCGGAGCGCGTGTGGCCCATCCTGCTGTTCGTCGTCGCCGTCACGGTCGTCGCGGAGCTGGCATCCAAGGCCGGCCTGTTCGACGTCGTCGCCGCGCGCCTGGCGCGGGTCGCGCGCGGGCGGACGGCGCTGCTGTGGGTGCTCGTGGTCGTGCTCGCCACGGTGGCCACGGCGTTCCTCTCCCTGGACACCACGGCGGTGCTGCTGACGCCGGTCGTCGTCGCGATGGCCGTCGCCCGGAAGATGGACCCGCTGCCGTTCGCCTTCGTCACCGTGGTGCTGGCCAACACGGCCTCGCTCGTCCTGCCGGTGTCGAACCTGACGAACCTGCTCGCCTCCGACGCGCTCGGCGGCGGCCACGACCCGATCGCCTTCCTCGCCCTCCTCGGCCCCTCCGCGCTCATCGCGATCCTCGTGTCGGTCGCCGTGCTGACGGCGGTGTTCCTCCGCCGCCTGCCGCGGACCTACCCCGACGCCCCCTCCCCCGCCGTCGCCGATCCCCTGCTCCTCCGCGTGTCAGGGGTGGTGACCGTCGCCCTCCTGCCGCTGCTCGTCATCGGGCTGGAACCCTGGATGCCGGCGGTCGGCGCCGCGATCGTGCTCGTGGCCGTGTTCGCCTGGCGTGCGCCGCGGGCGCTCGGCATCCGTCTCGTCCCCTGGTCGCTATTCGTGTTCGCCGGCGGGCTGTTCCTCGCGGTGGGCGCCCTCGAGGCGCTGGGCATCGGACGGGTGACGTCCGTCCTGGCCGGCGCCGGCGACGACCTCGTGTCGCTCTGGCAGCTGGCCGGCGCCGGCGCGCTCGCGGCCAACGGCATCAACAATCTGCCGGCCTACCTCGCGCTGGAGTCGGCCGCGGGGTCGCCGGCACGACTGGCGGCTCTGCTGATCGGGGTGAACGCCGGTCCGATCGTCACGCCCTGGGCGTCGCTGGCGACGCTGCTGTGGCACGACCGCCTCGTCGCGGCGGGCGTCGAGGTGCGCTGGTCGCGGTTCGTGGTGCTCGGCGCGGTGATCGCCCCGCTGATCCTGCTGCTGGGCGTGCTGCCCCTCGCCCTCGTCTGACCGGGACGGCGCCGGGGGCCGCGGCGCCCGCAGCCGCTCGCCGAACTCCGGAGTCCGTGCGCGTGTGCGCGCTCACCGGCACGAATCGGCGCGACGGCGGCGCGAATTGGCGCGACGGCGGCGCGAATCGGCTCGACGGCGGCGCGAATCTCCGGAGTTGCGCGAGCCGGTTCTTCCGGAGCCCGGCACGGCCGGCCGCGTCACTCGTCGTACGCGCGCCCCCAGGCGCGCCCGGGCTCGACGAGCCAGGCGACGAAGTTCTCGCGGATCGGGTACGGCTCGCCGGTGTAGAGCGTCGAGATGCGGTCGACGACCTCCAGGGCCGCGGCGCCCTCGAGACGCTCCACGGCGGTGCCGCGGACGAACGCCATCGCGAGCGGGTCGTCGGGCTTGGTCACCGAGACGGCCACGCGCGGGTCGCGCTGCAGGTTCCGGTCCTTCAGCGCCCCCGCCTCGGTGAAGAAGGCGAGCCGCTCCCCCTCGACGCCGACCCACACCGGAACGGAGTGGGGCGCCCCGTCCTTCATCAGCGTCGACAGGTGCGCGACGGCGGTGGTCTCGAAGTACGGCTTGGCGGTGGTCCAGTCGCTCATGGGGAGGCGAACGCCGAGACCGCCGCGGTTCTTCCCGCCCCGATCGCCCACTCCCCCGAGGCCCACTCCCCCGAGGCCGACTCTCCCGCCCCGACCGCCCCGCCGCCCGCGGGCCGGACGCGATACGACGCCCCGTCCGCCGCGAAACACGACTGCTATCCGGTGGTCGTCGTGCGGAAACAGTCGAGGTCTCTACTGGGGGCATGACCAACGAAGCCGTCCACACCGACCTCCATCCGGATCGTGTCGCGACCCGGGTCAGTCTCGCTCTGCTCGGCGTCCGCAGCGACGCCCCGGTCCGCCGCTCCGGCGGGGCGGGTCCGAGCGACGACGGTCACTTCGTGATCGACGGCGACGGCGCCGCGATCCCCTTGAATCCGAACAGTCCCTACGTCGTGTCCGCGTCGGGCCGCCTCACCCGGGACGGCGCCGACCTCGGCTTCGACGTCGCGCCGGTCGTCCGGCCCCGCTTCTACGACCTGCAGACGTCCGAGGGCGTCGCGTACGACAAGATCGCCAAGCTGCACGGCAAGAACGTCCTCGCCACGACGGTCGTGCAGACGTGCGTGCGGTACGACGAGAGCGAGCGCTGCCGCTTCTGCGCCATCGAAGCGTCCCTCGACGCGGGCACGACCATCGCGGTCAAGACGCCGGCCATGCTCGCGGAGGTCGCCGAGGCCGCGGTGCGTCTGGACGGGGTCACCCACATGGTCATGACCACCGGCACGTCGAACGGCTGGGACCGCGGCGCGAAGCACCTCGCACGCTGCGTGCGTGCGGTCAAGGCGGCCGTGCCGCAGCTCGAGATCCAGGTGCAGTGCGAGCCGCCGGCGGACCTCCAGGCCATCACGGACCTGTACGAGGCGGGCGCCCGGTCCATCGGCATCCATGTCGAGTCCATGGACGACGAGGTGCGCCGGAGATGGATGCCGGGCAAGTCGCGGGTCGGCCTGGACGAGTACCGCGCCGCCTGGCGCGAGGCGGTGCGGGTGTTCGGCTGGAACCAGGTGTCGACCTATCTCATCGTCGGCATGGGTGAGGAGCCGGATGCCGCCGTCGAAGGCGCCCGCGAGCTCATCGAGATGGGCGTCTACCCCTTCGTCGTCCCGTTCCGCCCGCTGAAGGGCACTCTCGCCACCGACGTGGACCGGGTGCCGGCGCCCCACCGCGCCACGGTGGACCACATCACGACACGGGTCGCGGCGCTGCTGCAGGCGGCGGGCATGCGGGGCGAGGACCAGCGCGCCGGGTGCGCGGCATGCGGGGCGTGCAGCATCCTCAAGACGGCGGGCGCGTGATGTTCGACCTGCCCGTCCTGACGGGGGCGCTCCCGCGGCAGGCGGCGGCGGCGTGGGAGATCCGCGTCGCGGACCCCGGCCAGGTCCGGGCGTACCGGGACCTCCGCCGCGACGTGTTCGTCGCCGAGCAGGGCCTGTTCCCGGACTCGGACCGCGACGACGTCGACGACGATCCGCGGACGATCATCCTCGTCGCGGTCACAGCGGAGGGCGAGGTCCTCGGCGGCGTCCGCCTCGCCCCCGCGACCCCGCGTGACATCGGCTGGTGGACCGGCGGGCGGCTCGTGGTCCGCCGCACGGCACGGCACGCCGGCGGCATCGGCCCGGAGCTGGTCCGCGCCGCCTGCCGGGAGGCGCTGCGACGCGGCGTCCTGCGCTTCGAGGCGACCGTGCAGGTCGCGAACGAGCCGCTGTTCCGCCGCCTCGGATGGGTGCGGTGGGGGGCGGCATCCATCTCCGGGGTCCCGCACGTGCGCATGCGCTGGCCGATCGACCGGATCGCGGAGCTCGTCGCCGCGACGAAGCTGCCGCTCGGCGACGTGCTCGCCGGACTGCGTGACGACCACCCCGCCGGACTCGGCGGCGACGGCTGGATCGGCGACGACGGCGCCCTCGTCGCCGGGACGGACGTGGTCGTGGCGACCGACGCGATCCTGCCCGCGATGATCGAGAAGGACCCCGAGTGGGCCGGCTGGTGCGGGGTGCTCGTCAACGTCAATGACGTCTCCGCGATGGGCGCGCGGACGGTGGGACTGATGGATGCCGTCGCGGCACCCACCCCGTCGGCGGTGCGTCGCATCGTCTCGGGGCTGCGCAGCGCGGCCGTGGCCTGGGGCGTGCCGATCCTCGGCGGGCACACGCAGGTGCGCGCGTCGCCGTCGCTCGCGGTCACCGCCATCGGGCGGACCGTCTCCCCCGTCCCCGGCGGCGGAGGGAGGGCGGGACACCCGCTCGGCCTCACCGTCGACCTGCACGGGCGCTGGCGGCGCGGCTTCGAGGGGCGGCAGTGGGACTCGACCTCCTCCCGCACCGGCGAGGAGCTGCGGCACCTCGCGGGGCTCATCCCCGGCCACCGTCCCGCCGCCGCGAAGGACGTCAGCATGGCCGGCATCGTCGGCACCGCCGCGATGCTCGCCGAGGCGTCCGGCACCGGCGCACGCATCGACGTGGCCGCCGTCCCCGCGCCCGACGGCGTGGCCTTCGGCGACTGGATGACGTGCTTCCCCGGCTTCGGGATGGTGACGGCCGGAGCGCCGCCGCTGGCCTCCCCGCTCGCCGCATCTGCGACGGTCGGCGAGCTGACCACCGCCCCGGGGGTGACCCTGCACTGGCCGGACGGCGTCGAGACCCGGGCGGTCGACGCCGGGGCCACCGGTCTCGGTGCGGCGTAACACGACCTCATTCCGACCGAAACCATTCCGAAACGCCCGGCGCCCACGCTGGGAACAGGGAAACCGATCCACACCCGACTGCTCCACCCCTGCACCACCGACGCGAAGGACATCATCATGACCTCTGACCTCGACGCGCAGATCGCGGAGAACATCGCCGCCTCGCTCAAGGAGATCCCCCACCCGTCGCTGCCGAAGGGCAGCAACATCTACGGCTCCACCAAGCTCTTCCCCGACTTCCAGGCGGAGAACGGCGAGAGCTACTTCACCCTCATCCACGGCATCCCGCACGAGTCCTCGGTGAGCTTCGTCGCGATCCTCCAGGCGACCCGCGCGCTCCGGAAGGGCTTCGAGTCGGCGATCTACCTGTACGGCCCGGGCACCCTCGCGGCCGCCGCGAACCGCGGCTTCCCGACCACGGGCGACGCGGGCTTCCCCGGCGAGCTGAACATGAACAACTCGCTCGAGACGTTCATCAAGGAGGGCGGCACGGTCTACTGCTGCCGCTTCGGACTCGCCCTGCACGGCATCCGCGAGGAGGACATCATCGAGGGCGTCATCCCCGCACACCCGCTCGACGTGCAGGACGCGGTCATCTACTACGCCCGCAAGGGCGCGATCATCAACTCCGTCTACAACCTCTGAGGTCCGCCGTGTCGATCACCGTCGCCTCCGTCTCGGCCAACTTCACCCGGGACCTGGAGCAGAATTACGCGCTCATCGCCGATCTAGTGGCCGAGGCGCGGGCCGCGGGGGTGTCGTTCCTGGCCTTCCCGGAGGCCGCGATCGGCGGATACCTCTCGTCCCTCGGCAATCACGGCGACACCGTCAAGACGACGACCCGGTCGATGCCGCCGGCCATCCGTCTCGACGGCCCCGAGATCGCCCGGGTGCAGGAGATCGCCGGCGACATGATCCTCACGATCGGCTTCTGCGAGCTCGCCGACGACGGGGAGACGCGGTACAACGCCGCCGTGTGCCTCGACGGCGACACCGTCTACGGCTCGTACCGCAAGGTGCACCAGCCGCTGGGCGAGAACATGTCGTACTCGGCCGGCGACGCCTACGCGGCATTCGACACCCCCGTCGGGCGGGTCGGGATGCAGATCTGCTACGACAAGGCGTTCCCCGAGGCCGCGCGCGTGCTCGCCCTCGACGGCGCCGAGATCATCGTCAGCATGTCGGCCTGGCCGGCGGCGCGCACCGCGACCGCGGAGAATCTGCAGGACGATCGCTGGACCTATCGGTTCAACCAGTTCGACATCGCGCGGGCTCTCGACAACCAGGTGTTCTGGATGGCATCCAATCAGTCGGGCACGTTCGGGTCGCTGCGCTACGTCGGCAACGCGAAGGTCGTCGACCCGGGCGGCAACATCCTCGCCACGACACTCCTCGGCACGGGGCTCGCGATCGCCGAGATCGACATCGCGGAGACGTTCCGGGCGATGCGCGGCGGCATGTTCCACCTGCGCGACCGGCGTCCGGACGTCTACGGCCCTGTGACGCGGACCGGCGGCGCCGGGGTCGACGGGTGGCGGGAGCTCGCTCATGCCTGAGATGCAGTTCACCGTCGAGTGGCCCGACGGGGTGCGGACCTCGCACTACTCGCCGAGCCTCGTCGTCCACGACTTCCTCGTCACCGGCGAGCGCTATCCGGTAGAGGACTTCGTGTCGCGCACGCGGGAGGCGCTCGACATCGCCAGCGAGCGGGTGCGGGCGGCCTACGGGTTCGCGTGCACCTCGGCCGCGGCCTCGCAGGCCGAGATCGCCCGCGCCGCGGACGGCCACGGGACGGGCGAGGTCGTCGTCCTCGCCATGGAGCCTCCGCTCCCGGCGGTGCCCGCGTGATCCCCGTCGAGATCGAGGCGGGCCGGCACTATTCGGCCGTCGTCGTCGGCGGCGGGCAGGCCGGGCTGGCGGTGAGCCGGCACCTCGTCGAGCGCGGGGTCGACCACGTGGTGCTGGAGCGGTCCTCCATCGCCCACGAGTGGCGGGACGGGCGGTGGGACAACTTCACCCTCGTGACGCCGAACTGGCAGTGCCGTCTGCCGGGGTATCCGTACGCCGGGCCCGACCCCGACGGCTTCATGCGGCGCGACGAGGTGTACGCCTGGGTCCGCGGCTACGCCGACACCTTCGACGCCCCCGTGGCCGAGCAGGTGGGCGTGGAGCGGGTGGCGCGGCGCGACGACGGCGCCTTCCTCGTGACCACGACCGCCGGGACCGTCTCGGCCGACGCCGTCGTGTCCGCCACCGGCGGCTACCACGAGCCCCTCGTGCCCGCCTGGGCCGCCGATCTGCCGCCGTCGGTCCGACAGCTGCACTCGCACGAGTACCGCAACGGTGGACAGCTGCCGGGCACGGTCCTCGTCGTGGGGACCGGCCAGTCCGGCACGCAGATCGCGGAGGACCTGCACCTGGAGGGGCGCCGGGTGCATCTCGCCGTGGGCCGGGCCCCCCGCGTCGCCCGCTTCTATCGGGGCCGCGACTGCATGACGTGGCTGGCCGACATGGGGGTCTACGACATCCCCGTCGGGGCGCAGGCCGCCGCCAAGCGCGCGGCGACCAATCACTACGTCACCGGGCGCGACGGCGGGCGCGACATCGACCTGCGCGCGTTCGCCGCGCAGGGCATGGCGCTGCACGGACGTGCCATCGGGATCACCGGGGGCCGGCTGCACTTCGACGACGCGCTCGCCGCGAACCTCGACCACGCCGACGACGTGGCCGCCTCCATCAAGCGCGACATCGACGCGTTCATCGCGCGTGAGGGCATCGACGCGCCGGCCGAGCCGCCCTACCGGCCGGTCTGGGCTCCTCCGCCCGGACCCACGTCCGTCGGCCTGAACGAGATCGACGCCGTCGTGTGGGCGATCGGGTTCCGGCCCGACTGGTCGTGGCTGGGAGACCTGGCGGTGCTGGATGCGCAGCGGCATCCCGTGCACGACCGGGGCGTGACCGCCGAGCCCGGGTTCTTCTTCGTCGGGCTGCCGTGGCTGCACACGTGGGGGTCGGGCCGGTTCCACGCGATCGCCCGGGATGCCGCCCACGTGGCGGCGCAGGTCGACGCGACCGCGTCGGCTCTCGCCGTGCGGTGAGGCGGGGTCCCGTTAGCCTGCTGACATGGGATCGGTGACGATGGCCGCCGTCGCGGCCCACTTCGGGCGCGATGTCGAGCGCACGCTGGCCAAGCTCCCCGGGATCGTCGCGGACGCGCGGTCGCGAGGCGTCGACCTGCTCGTGCTGCCGGACGCGACGATCGGCGGCTACCTCCTCGACCTGCACCACCCCGCGGGGGACGGCGACAGCGTCCCGCACTCCGTGGAGATCGACGGACCGGAGGTCGCCGCCATCGTCGCACTCGCCGGCGACATGACGGTGTGCTTCGGCATCGCCGAGCGGGCAGTGGAGGACGGCGGCGAGCGCCGGTACAACACGGCGGTGTGCGTCACCGGCTCGGGGGTCCTCGGCACGCACCGCAAGGTGCACCTGCCCCTGGGCGAGGGCGAGGTGTACGAGCCGGGGTCGGCGTTCGAGGCCTTCGACACCCCCGTCGGGCGCCTGGGCATGCTCATCGACTTCGACAAGACCTTCCCGGAGGCGGCGCGGTCGCTCGCCCTGGACGGGGCGGAGATCATCGCGTGCCTGAGCGCGTGGCCCGCCAGCGTCACCGACCGGTCCGACCGCATCCGCAACGACCGTCAGGCGCACCTGTTCGACCTGTACGACTGCGCGCGGGCCGCGGAGAATCAGGTCTACCTCGTCTCGTCCAACCAGACCGGCGTCCTCGGCGGACTGCGCTTCCTCGGACAGGCCAAGGTCGTCGACCCCGCGGGCGAGATCGTCGCCAAGACGTGGGCGAAGGGCGGTCTGGCCGTCGCCGAGGCCGACGTCGCCGGCGACATCGCCCGTGCCCGCCGCTCGCTGAACCACCTCGCTCAGCGCGTCTCCCCCGCCTACCGCCTGGACGCGCCGGTCTGACGACCCCGCCCCGCCCCGACCGCCGCACACGCAGGGAGGACACCGTTGCATATCGCACTGCTGACCTACTCCACCAAGCCCCGCGGCGGCGTCGTGCACACGCTCGCTCTCGCGGAGGCGCTCGCCGCCCGGGGGAACGACGTCGAGGTGTGGACGCTCGGGCGCGGCGCGGACACCGCCTTCTTCCGCCCGGTGCGGCCGGAGGTGCGGGTGCGGGTCGTCCCGTTCGCGGCGCGGGACGGCGAAGGGGTCGGCGAGCGCATCGAGCGCTCCATCGACGTCATGTCCGCCGCCCTGGACACCGACGCGGACGTGGTCCACGCCCAGGACTGCATCTCCGCCAATGCCGCCCTGCGCCGCGGCATCCCGGTCCTGCGCACCGTCCATCATCTCGACGCCTTCACCACGCCCCAGCTGGTCGCGTGCCACGACCGCGCCGTCCGGGAGCCGGTGGCGCTGCTGAGCGTGTCCGCGGCCGTGTCGGCGGAGGTCGAGGGGCTCTACGGCCTCCGTCCGCACGTGATCCCCAACGGCGTGGACGCCTCGCGCTTCGCGGCGGCGGCGGGACCGGATGCCGCCCCCGCGCGCGACCGCTGGACGTCCGAGCTCGGCGACTACGTCCTCGCGCTCGGCGGCATCGAGCCGCGCAAGGGCTCGATCGACCTGCTGGAGGGGTTCGCCCGGGTCCGGGTGAGCCACCCGGATCTGCGGCTCGTGTTCGGCGGCGGGGAGACGCTGTTCGACTACCGCGACTACCGCGCGGCGTTCGACGCCCGCGCCGCCGAGCTGGGGATCGTCCCGACGGTCCTCGGCACCGTGGACGACGACGCGCTGCCCTCGCTCGTCGCGGCTGCGCGGGTGCTCGGGTTCGTCTCCACGAAGGAGGGCTTCGGTCTCGCCGCCATGGAGGCTCTCGCCGCGGGGACGACGGTGGTGGCCCGCGATCTCCCCGTCATCCGCGAGGTGTTCGGCGATGCCGTCCTGTACGCCTCGACGCCCGAGGAGATCGCGTTCCGCATCGGCAGTGCGCTCACGGAATCCGGAGACGTGGATCGCGACGCGGGCCGGCGCCTGGCCCGGGCGCATACGTGGGATGCCGCCGCGCGCGCCCACGAGGCGTTCTACCGCGGATTGATCGGGCAGACCTCCTCCTCGGGCACCGCCGCGCACGCTCCCGCCCGGACGCGGTGATGGCGGCGCCGACGTTCTCCGCGCTGCTGGCCGATCGGGCCCGACGCGCGCCGGAGGAGCCGGTCGTGGTCGACGATCGCGAGACGCTCACCGCCCGCGGGCTCGACACCGCGGCGACGTCCCTGGCGCACGCCCTGCGCCGGCGCGGTGTGGGACTCGACGACACCGTCGCGGTGTCGATGGCGAACAGCGTCGACGTCGTCATCGCCTGCGTCGGCGTCTGGCGCGCCGGAGCGACCCCGCAGCTGGTCGACCCCCGCCTGCGCCGCGAGGAGCGCGCGGCCCTGGAGGGTCTGGACCGTCCCGCCGCGGCGATCGGGGCCGCACCCGTCGACGGCTCGACCCCCTGGCTGCCGAGCGCGCGCGTGGCGCCCGACGCCGGACCGCTGCCCGATCTGGCCGCATCCTCGTGGAAGGCGGCGACGACGTCCGGTTCCACCGGGAGGCCGAAGATCGTGCGGGCCGCCGCGCCGGCCCGCCTCGACCCGGAGCGCCCCGTGGCCGCGTTCCTCCCCCGGACCGGCACGCAGCTCGTGGCCGGCCCGCTGTGGCACTCCGCGGTCTTCACCTACGCGTTCCGCGGTCTGCTGACCGGACAGCGGCTGGTCGTCATGGACCGCTTCTCACCCGAGAACTGGATCGACCGCGTCGAGACCCACCGCGTCACGTGGGGGCTGCTCGTCCCGACGATGATGGCGCGGCTCCTGCGCCTCCCCGAGGCTCAGCGGGACCCGGCGCGTGTGACGAGCCTGCACGCGGTCCTGCACATGGGGGCGCCCTGTCCCCCGGACCTCAAGCGGGCGTTCCTCGCCTGGCTCGGACCCGAACGGGTCGACGAGGTGTACGCCGGGAGCGAATCGAACGGCCTCACCCTCATCGGCGGGGTCGACTGGCTCGCGCATCCCGGCAGCGTCGGCCGTCCCATCGGGGGCACTCGGCTCCGCATCCGCGACGACCGCGGCGACGACCTCCCCACCGGCCGGCCAGGGCGGATCTGGATGCACCGCGGGGACGACGCGGCCTACGCCTATGTCGGCGCGCGCTCCCGGCGGGATGCGGACGGGTGGGACACCCTCGACGACATCGGGCACGTCGACGCGGACGGCTTCCTCTTCGTCCACGACCGCGCCGACGACATCGTCAACCGCGCCGGCACCAAGGTGGCTCCGGCGACGGTCGAGAGCGCCCTGGCATCCCACCCCGACGTGGTGGAGGCGGTGGCGTTCGGGGTGCGCGACGACGACCTCGGGTCCGCGGTGCACGCCGTCGTCCGGCTGACCGACGACCCGGCGCCCCTCGACGACATCCTCGCCTTCGGGCGGTCCCGCCTCGGACCCGTGCCGCTGGACGCCCTGCACGTGACGGCGTCACCCCTGCGGAACGACGCCGGCAAAGTCCGGCGGTCCTCCCTCGCCGACGAGTTCGCCCCGCACGCCTGACCCGGTGGCATCCCTTCGATGAACGCTCCCTGCCCCGGGAAACGGGCTCACCCCGCGTTTCCGAGTGCGGCGGGCGTTTCTCGGCGATAGCGCCCGCGGGGCTCAGTCGGCGCGGGAGATGCGGATGATCACGCGGTCGCCGGGACGCCGCTGCAGGCGCCGTACGACGGCCTCGACGCCGAGGATCATCCGGAACTGCAGCCCGTACTTCTTCTTCAGGGCCCGCTCCGCGCGCGGGTCGCCGGTGTGCGGCCCCGCGATCCGGGCGACGGCCGTGAGCTCGGTGGCATCCGGTTCCACCTTCCCCATCCGGCTGCAGGGCCGCAGGGTCACGCGCGGGTCGTTGCGCAGGCGCTTCACCTTGCCGGTGGTGCGCTCGCTCGTGACGACGAGCTCGTCGCCGTCGGGGGCGATCCAGACCGGGACCGCGACGAGGTCGCCGTTGCGTCGGTACGTTCCGAGGGAGACGAAGGATGCCGCGGCGATCTCATCCCAGACCGGGTCGGGTGTGCTCATCCGCTCACGCTAGCGCCCTGCGGGCGCGAGGAGCCGGTGCGGTCGCACGCGTCGTGGGCGAGCGTGAGCAGGTCGGTGAGGACGGTCCCCTGGGCGCCGACGTCCTCGGGATGCCATTGCACGCACCACAGCGGCGCGCTGACGTGCTCCAGCGCCTCGACGGTGCCGTCCTCGGCCCGCGCGGTGACGCGCAGCTCCGCGCCGAGACGGTCGACGGCCTGATGGTGAGCGCTGCGGACGGTGAGCTGCGTCGCGCCGAAGACCCGCGCCATCGCGCTGTCGGGCTCGACGGTGATGCCGTGGTCGACCATGCAGTCGGACACGCTGCCCGGGTTCACGTGCGCGTCGCCCTCGAGGTGCGGCACGAGCGTGCCCCCGAGCGCGACGTTGACGATCTGCATCCCCCGGCAGATGCCCACGACGGGACGGCCGGCGGCGATCGCCGCGCGGATGAGGTCGACCTGCGCCCGGTCGGCCTCGGGAAAGGTCTGCCCCACCCGCGGGTCGTCGACGTCGCCGCCGTACAGCGCGGGGTCGACGTCCTCACCGCCCATGACGATGAGCGCGTCCGCGGCGGTCACCCGGTTCGCGCCGTCACCGGCGGGCAGCGACCCGGCGGCGACGCGGTCCACGAGGAACCCGCTGTCCGCGGCGGCTCGCAGCACGCCGGCGGTCAGCTCGTTGAGCTTGTCCTCGTACGCGGGGTCGTCGCGGCCCCCGTCGACCACGTCGAGCACCAGCAGGACCGGGCGTTCCCGGGCGGAGTCGTTCACCCGTTCATCGTGGCACGCCGCGCGTCGCTCTCCCTGCCCAGTGAACGCTCTCCGCCGGTGGAAACGCGGTGGCACGGCGTTTCCCCCAGCTCCGAGCGTTCACACGACGGGATGCCGCTTCGCGCAAGCCCGCCGAACAAACAAAAAACCCCCGGAGGTCCGGGGGTTTCAGGTGGTGCGCGATACTGGGATCGAACCAGTGACCTCTTCCGTGTCAGGGAAGCGCGCTACCGCTGCGCCAATCGCGCCTGTGAAGGCTGTTCTGTTATGAGGCGAGGTGGCGACGGGATTCGAACCCGTGTAAACGGCTTTGCAGGCCGGTGCCTAGCCGCTCGGCCACGCCACCGTGTGTGGTTCGACCCACGTGTCGTGATCCCCGTCGGTTTCCCAGACGGAGACTCCTCCACTCGAGCGGATGACGAGACTCGAACTCGCGACCCTAACCTTGGCAAGGTTATGCGCTACCAACTGCGCTACATCCGCATTTCGTTCCCGGGGCTTGCCCCGAGCACTCGTAAGACATTACCCGATCCTGGCGCATGCGCAAAACGGTGCGCGGCCCGCGCGTGTCTCCCCGGGTGGTTCGAAGCACCGCTCGGCATCCGCTACGATCGATGAGTCCCGTTCGGGACGACGGGCGATTGGCGCAGTTGGTAGCGCGCTTCCTTCACACGGAAGAGGTCATCAGTTCGAGTCTGGTATCGCCCACCACGAAACCCCCCGGTCCACCGGGGGGTTTTCCTCTTTCCGGGCGCCGTCCGGCAACAGGAAATCCGCGGCGGAGACGCCCCGAGGACGGCGAAGCCCCCGGCGTCTCACACGAGACGACCGGGGGCTTCGAATGAACCGGGGCGCACTCCCCCGCCGCGCTCAGGCGGCGGCGGCGAGCTGGACGCGGTGCGCGTCCTCCTGCTGCTGCCACGTGGCGGCGTTCAGCAGCAGACCGGACGACATGGCCGCCTGGTCCGCGAGCTGGCGCAGGTACCCCCCGGAGAGGCGCACCGGCTCGGCGCTCGAGAAGTGGAAACGCAGGGAGATCGACGGCTGGATCCACAGCGTCGTGCGCGAGTGGGCGGCCGCGGCGTCCGTCCACGTGAGGGTGAACGACTCGCTCCGCCGGAGCTTGGTCGCGAGGACGACCTGCAGGTACTGCAGCAGTCGGTCGTCGATCTCGATCGGCTGGGGGTCGGAACCGTAGAAGAGCTTGCCCATGAGGACTCCTGGCTGTGTGGTGCGCGTGCGGAGGAAGAGAAGGGGGACCGGGTCAGAAGACCAGCGGCGCGAGCACGGCGAGGCCTGCCGCCGAGGTGACGACGGCCGCAACGACGACCGCGGTCGACAGCCGCTGCGCCGTGGCCTCAACCGGAGACGGAACGAACGTCGACCGGCGCAGGCGCGAGGGCTGGCCCCAGGTGAACACGTTGGTGGTCATTACGGTTTCCTTCCGTCTCGGTCCGGAGACACTCAACCCCGGTGATGATCAACCTAGCATGTATTTAAGGCCGTTAGGTAAAGCACCGAGAAGTATTCTGCGATGATGATCAGCAGGGGAACCTTAGGTGTCTAGTTATAGTGAGAAGGCACCGATGGACATGGGGAGCACACGATGACCGCAGAGACGAGCGAGACCTCGCCGCTGATGGCGGCGCTCATGCTGTTCTGCCGAGAACGAGCCATCGCCGCCGCACAGGCGCGGAAGGAGCTCGAGGTGAACGAGTTGGATGCGAAGGCGATCCTCTACATCGCGACCCATGCCGGCGCCCGCCCCTCCGAGCTCGCCGGCCACCTCCGCGTGACCTCGGCCGGCGTCACGACCATGGTCGAGCGCCTCGTTCGTCGCGGCATCCTCCGCCGCGAGGCCGACGAGGCCGATCGCCGCGTCAGCCACATCCACCTGGCTGTGCCTCTCGACGAGGAGCCGTGGTCGCAGCTGACCCGCTTCCACGACGCGTTCCGCGCCGTCGTCTCTCAGCTCGATCCCGAGGTCGAGCGGGAGCTGGCGGCGTTCTTGACGCACGCGACGCTCACCGCCCGCGACGAGATCGACCGCTCCGCGACCGGCGCGACGTCAGCCGCCTGACGCACCGACGAACTGAACCGCTCCGCGACCGCCGACACGTCAGCGGCCTGACGCCCGCCGGACCGCACCACGCTCAGACCGAGGGCGCCTCACCGGCGAGCTGCGCCATGTGCTCGACAGACTTGCGCTGCAGGAACGCGCACAGGTCGGCGGCGTTCGCGATCTCACGGCAGAGGTCGTAGACGTCCTCGGGCGAGAGCTCGGTCACCTCGGGCTGCGCCTCGAACGTCACACGCCAGTCCGGGACGCCGACGGCGATGGGTGCCAGGTACACGGACGTGGTGGCATTCGCGAGCGGGAAGATCACCAGGCCGCTGTCGACGCCGTCCACGGGCTCCTGGTCGGCGACGTAGGCCGTTCCCCCGCCCGCACCGCTCGCGGCGAACTCCTCGAGCCACGACTGCAACAGGTCCTTGCTGCGAAACGGCACTTGGCGCACCCTCCGTTGTCCTCGCGGAAGACGCTCCGCTCAGAAAATCGTACGACAGCGCCGCCCCTTTCCCGACCACGTCCAAGAACCGGCGTCAGCCGGGGAGCGTCAGGCTCGGCGCCACCCGTAACGCGCCGACAGCGCCGCGGCGATCCGGTCGAACCGCTGCCGGTCCAGCGCCGCGGCCTCCCGCCGCATGGCCGCGTCCGGGACGACGTAGACCTGCTCCACGTCGACCCACGACGGACGCCCCTGCGGGTCCCACGCGCCGGCTCCGAGCGCCAGGTAGTCGGCATCCCCGGCGTGCGGCTTGCTCGTCAGGCGCACCGCGAACGAGTGGGCGGCGTCCCGTCGGCCGAGAACGAGCACGGGACGGTCCTTGCCCCGCCCGTCGCGCTCCTCGTAGGGCACCCAGGTCCACACGATCTCGCCGCCGTCCGGCGCCCCGTCCCGCTCGGGGGCGTACGTCAGCGTCAGACCCCGCGGGCCCGGCGGGGCGATCTCGAGGGTGCCGCCCGTGGCATCCCGATTCCGGATGCCGCCCGGCCGCGCGCTCGGAGCGGGCTCGCGGGTCGGCGGCGTCGACGGGCGGAACGCCCCCAGGAGCGCGGAAAGCAGGCGTGAGGCGGTTCCCATGTGTTCACCCTAGACAGCCCTGCACGCACGACGGAGGGGCGCCACGGACGAATCCGTGACGCCCCTCGGGCCGAGGCTGAGATCAGCCGCGGGTGTCGCTGAGGACGTAGCCCTCCTCGCCGTGGACGATGGTGTCGATGCCGGCCACCTCGTCCTCGTTGCGGACGCGGAAGCCGATCGTCTTCTCGATCGCGAAGCCGATGACGTAGGCCAGGACGAAGGAGTAGACGAGCACCGCGAGCGCGGCGATGGCCTGCACGAGCAGCTGCGTGAGCGAGCCGCTGTAGATGAGACCGGTGCCGTTGGCGAAGATGCCCAGGTACAGCGTGCCGAGGAGGCCGCCGACCAGGTGGATGCCGACCACGTCGAGCGAGTCGTCGAAGCCGAGCTTGAACTTCAGCTCGATGGCGAGCGCGCAGACCGCACCGGCGACCAGGCCGAGGACGATGGCCCAGAAGGGGGTCAGCGAGGCGCAGGCCGGGGTGATGGCGACGAGACCGGCGACGGCACCCGAGGCGGCGCCGACCGAGGTGGGCTTGCCGTCCTTGATCTTCTCGACGAGCAGCCAGGCGAGCAGCGCCGCGGCGGGAGCGGCGATCGTGTTGACGAAGGCCAGGGCGGCGGTGCCGTCGGCAGCGAGCTCCGAACCGGCGTTGAAGCCGAACCAGCCGAACCACAGCAGACCGGCGCCCAGGAGGACGAACGGCGGGTTGTGGGGGACGTGAGCGCCCTTCTGGAAGCCGACGCGCTTGCCGAGGACGAGCGCGAGGGCGAGCGCCGCGGCACCGGCGTTGATGTGCACCGCGGTACCGCCCGCGAAGTCGATCGCGCCCACCCCGAACACGGTCTGCATGCCGTGGGTGATCCAGCCGCCGTAGGCGAAGGAGCCGTCGTCGGCGAGGCCGAAGTTGAAGACCCAGCTGGCGACGGGGAAGTAGACGACGGTCGCCCACACGGTGGCGAAGATCATCCACGCGCCGAATTTGGCGCGGTCGGCGATGGCGCCGGAGACCAGCGCGACGGTGATGATGGCGAACGTGGCCTGGAAGGCAACGAAGGCCAGCGGCGGGTAGGCCGCGTCCTCAGGCGTCTCGAGCAGGCTGGTCAGCCCGAGAGCGGTGAAGTCGATCGACCAGGGGGCGACGGTGCCCTCGGCGGCCGGGAACGCGATCGCGTAGCCGTACAGCACCCACAGGACGCCGATCAGGCCCATGGCGCCGAAGCTCATCATCATCATGCTGATGACGCTCTTCGCCTTGACCAGACCGCCGTAGAAGAACGCGAGTCCTGGCGTCATGAGCAGCACGAGTGCCGCTGCTATCAGGATGAATGCGGTGTTGCCTTGATCCATCTCGGAGGAAACCTCTCTGCAGGGACGCCGGGAGCGCGTCGGGTCCCCCCAGTGTTGCCGCGCCGGGTTTCCCCGGGCCCCCGCCCGCTGTTTCCGGGATGTTACGAGCGTGCCGCGGAGGTAAACATCGCGTTTCGCACTCCCGAGAGGTGGGAATGAGGTTGCGGGTCAGGAGTGCGTGAGCGCGACGAGTCGAGAGACGGCACGCAGGTACTTCTTGCGATAGCCGCCGCCGAGCATCTCCTCGGCGAACACCGTGTTCAACGGCACGCCCGTGGCGCGGATCGGGATCTGCGCGTCGTACGCCCGGTCCACGAAGGCGACGAGCCGCAGCGCGGCGGACTGGTCGTGCAGGACCTCGACGTCGCGCAGGCCGATGACGTCCAGTCCGTCGATGAGACGGATGAATCGCGAGGGGTGCACCCGGGCCAGGTGGCCGATCACGCCGGAGAACGCGTCGTCGGATGCCACTCCCCCGGTCGCCGCGCCGTCGACGGCGTCGCGGTAGTCCGCGTCCGAGAGGACGCGCGCCTCGCCGTCGATCGCGCGCTGACGGAAGTCGGTGCCGTCGATGCGGATGGTCCGGAAGCTGTCGGACATCGACTGGATCTCGCGCAGGAAGTCCTGCGCGGCGAAGCGCCCCTCGCCGAGAGCGTTGGGCGGCGTGTTCGAGGTGGCGGCGAGCTTGGTCCCGGATGCCACGAGCTCTCCGAGCAGCCGGGTCATGACCATGGTGTCGCCGGGGTCGTCGAGCTCGAACTCGTCGATGCACAGCAGATCCGACCCGCGGAACAGCTCCACCGCCTTGGCGTACCCCAGGATGCCGACGAGCGCCGTGTACTCGATGAACGAGCCGAAGTACTTCCGGCGGGCGGGCATCGCGTTGTAGATCGAGGCGAGCAGGTGGGTCTTGCCGACGCCGAACCCGCCGTCGAGGTACACACCGGGCTTGACCGGCGGCGTCTTCTCCGCGCGACGGAAGAAGCCGACCTTCTTCACCGGGGCCGAGGCGCCGCCGGCGAAGGCCTGCAGCAGCTTCTTGGCCTCCTGCTGCGACGGGTACGCCGGGTCGGCGCGATAGGAGTCGAACGTCGCGCCGTCGAACTGGGGTGGCGGGACGAGCGCGTCGACCATCTCGGCACCCGAGACGGCGGGATCGCGGTCGACGAGGTGAATGAGGCCGGTCGTCGCGGGCGAAGAGGTCATGGCCGTCCTGTGTCGCAGTCTTACGGGAGGGGTGCGTGCACCCACGGGCGGTCCTAGGGTCGTTGGTGCGGTGTCCACCCTACGCCGCGATCACCGCCGCACCGACCGAGGAGCCCTCCGTGACCGTCGAGTTCGACACCACGTCCCCCAAGTTCGCCGCGTACTCCGAGCCCGGCCGGCTCGTGACCGGCGAATGGCTGCAGGAACGACTCGGGACGCCCGGTCTCGTCGTCGTCGAGTCCGACGAGGACGTCCTGCTGTACGAGACCGGCCACATCCCCGGCGCCGTCAAGGTCGACTGGCACACCGAGCTGAACGACCCGGTCGTCCGCGACTACGTCGACGGCGAGGGCTTCGCGCAGCTCCTCAGCCGCAAGGGCATCTCGCGCGACGACACCGTCGTCATCTACGGCGACAAGAACAACTGGTGGGCCGCCTACGCCCTGTGGGTGTTCTCGCTCTTCGGGCACGAGGACGTGCGCCTGCTCGACGGCGGACGCGACAAGTGGATCGCCGAGGGCCGCCCCCTGACGACGGATGCCACGAGCCCCGAGCCGACGGACTACCCCGTCGTCGAGCGCGACGACTCCGTGCTGCGGGCCTATAAAGAGGACGTGCTCGCGCACCTCGGCAACCCGCTGATCGACGTGCGCTCCCCGGAGGAGTACTCGGGCGAGCGGACCTCCGCCCCCGCCTACCCCGAGGAGGGCGCGCTCCGCGCCGGCCACATCCCCACCGCGCAGAGCGTGCCGTGGGCGAAGGCCGTCGCCGAGGACGGCGGCTTCAAGTCGCGCGAGGAGCTCGATGCCATCTACCGCGAGGGCGCAGGTCTGAAGGACGGCGACTCCGTCGTCGCCTACTGCCGGATCGGAGAGCGCTCGAGCCACACCTGGTTCGTGCTCAAGCACCTTCTCGGCTTCGACGACGTGCGCAACTACGACGGGTCCTGGACCGAGTGGGGCAGCGCGGTGCGCGTGCCGATCGTCTCCGGCGCGGAGCCGGGCGAGGTCCCCCGCCGCTGACTGAAGCGGCCCGACGGCGACGCCGCTGAGCGAAGCGGCCCTGAGGGCGATCGCGCCGCCGCATCGCGGGCGTGGGAGGATGGCGGAGATGTCCGAGACCGTCCTCCCCGCCCGCCTCGCCGAGATCCGCGAGGAGTTCCTCGAGCTCGACGAGCCCGACCGCCTGCAGCTGCTGCTCGAGTTCTCGCAGGAGCTGCCCGAGGTGCCGGCGCAGTACGCCGACCACCCCGAGATGTGCGAGCGCGTGGCCGAGTGCCAGTCCCCCGTCTACATCGTCATCGACGTCGACGACGACGACCGCGTCGCGATGCACGCCACGGCCCCGGCCGAGGCCCCCACCACGCGCGGGTTCGCCAGCATCCTGGCCCAGGGCCTGACGGGGCTCACCGCGGACGAGGTCCTCGCCGTCCCCGACGACTTCCCGCAGAGCATCGGCCTGACCCGCGCGGTCAGCCCGCTCCGGATCGCCGGCATGACCGGCATGCTCATGCGCGCCAAGCGCCAGGTGCGCGCCAAGCGCGGCGCCTGACCGGCGGCATCCGGAGTCAGTCGCCCGCCGGGCGGTCCAGTCCCTGCCCGCGCACCCACGAGCGGATCGCCTCGGACCAGCGGTCCTCGTCGTAGTTCCAGAGCTTCGTGTGGCGCGCGACGGTGAACGTCTCCATCCGCACCAGATCGGGACGTGCGGCCGCGAGACGGTGCGATGCGTCCGCGGGCACGAACCCGTCGTCGTCGCTGTGCAGGAGCAGGACGGGATGCCGCAGCTCATCAGCCCGCGCGACGACGTCGAGGCGGTCGAAGGGGATGGCTGCGCCGCTGCGCACGAGCGGCACGCCCCAGTCGGACCCGACCATCTGCCGGGCGAGACCGGAGACGAGGGGCGGCAGCTTCAACAGGCGGGCCTGGTAGTCCAGCACCGTGCGCCAGTCCACGACGGGCGAATCCAGGACGAGACCGACGATGACGTTGCGATGCGGGGACTGCAGGTCGGCCTGGAGGGCGATCGCGCCGCCCATCGACCAGCCCATGAGGACGACCCGCCGGGCGCCGTTGCGGCGGGCGTAGGCGATGGCGGCATCCACGTCCCGCCATTCCGTCGCCCCGAGGGCGTACGTGCCCGTCCGGCTCCGCGGGGCCTCCCCGTCGTTCCGGTACGACACGACGAGGCTGGTGATGCCGAGCTCGTGGAACACCGGGACCGCCCGCAGCGTCTCGGCGCGCGTGGTGCCGCGACCGTGCACCTGCACGACCCAGACGTCGCTCTCCCGCTCCGCGGGGAACACCCACGCGGGGCAGGGGCCGCTCGGCGCGCCGATCAGCGCCGTGCGGAAGGGGAGGTGCAGCTGCTCGGGCTCGTCGAAGTACCACCCGCTGAACGCGGCGTCGGGGGCGAGCGAGGCGTCGGCGGGGACGTGCGTGAGGAGCTTGCGCGTGACGGTGGTGTCGTCCGCTCCGACCACCGACCCCACGCGGAGGTAGTCCAGGGTGCCGGTCGTGAAGAGGCCGTATCGCCCCGGCAGCTCGGTGTCGGCGGTGCGTTCCATCCGGACCGTCTGCGCAGCGGCATCCACGGCCACCATCCGGACGTTCGGGATGCGCGCGGCCGGCGTGACGACACGACGGGCCATGCGGAGGGAGATGGCTCCGAGGGCGGTGAGCGTGGACCCGAGCGCGAGGCTCAGCAGGGTCAGGGACACGCCGATGAGCCCGGCCGAAGGGTGCGAGGCGCCGCCCGTCGCGGCGCGCCTGGGAGCGTTCATCGAGGCCTCACTCTAGTCTGCTGCCGTGAATGACCTGCGCCCACCGGAGGCGTCCACTCCCTTCGCCCGGGCGGTGGAGGAGCTGCGAGAGACGATGTTCCGCGACGACCTCGTCGTCCGCGAGATCCCCTCGCCGTCCGGCCTCGCGCCGTTCTCCCTCGCGCTCGCGGGGGACGTGCGCCCCGAGGAGCACGCCACCGACTCCCCGTTCGGCACCGGGCGCTTCATCCTCCTGCACGACCCGGAGGAGCCGGAGCCGTGGGGCGGGGCATGGCGCATCGTCTGCTTCGCGCAGGCGCCGCTCGAGCCCGAGATCGGGATCGACCCGCTGCTGGCGGACGTGGCCTGGTCGTGGCTCGTCGACGCCCTCGACTCGCGGGGTGCCGAGCGCCACTCGGAGTCGGGCACCGCGACGAAGACGCTGTCCACGGGCTTCGGCACCCTCGCGGCCCAGGGGGACGGGTCGCAAATCGAACTTCGCGCGTCATGGTCGCCGCGCGGTCCCTTCCGTCCTCACCTCGAGGCGTGGGCGGAACTCGTCTGCATGCTCGCCGGCCTCCCCCCGGGGTCCGAGGGCGTCGCGGTATTCGGAGCCCGGAGGCCCACGCGTGGTTGAGTACATCGTCATCGAGGACGCCGAGGGTCTCGCCTCCGCGTGCGACGCCCTGGTGGACGGGACCGGCCCCGTCGCCGTCGACGTCGAGCGCGCGTCCGGCTTCCGCTATTCGCAGCGGGCGTACCTCATCCAGGTGTTCCGCCGCGGCGCCGGCGTGTTCCTCTTCGACCCGTCAACCATCGAGGACTTCTCGCCGCTGCAGGCCGCCATCGGCGACGAGGAGTGGGTGTTCCACGCCGCGAGCCAGGATCTCCCCTCCCTCCGGGAGCGCGGCCTCGAGCCGCCGCGCATCTTCGACACCGAGCTGGGCGCGCGCCTGCTCGGTCACGAGCGCGTCGGTCTCGGCGCGGTCGTCGAGGAGACCCTCGGCATCACCCTCGCCAAGGCGCACTCCGCCGCGGACTGGTCGACGCGCCCGCTGCCCGCGTCGTGGCTCGAGTACGCCGGCCTTGACGTCGAGCACCTCGTCGACGTCCGCGACGCCCTCGCCGCGGAGCTGGCCGAACAGGACAAGACGGAGTTCGCGCGTCAGGAGTTCCAGGCCGTGCTCGAGCGGCAGCCCAAGCCTCCGCGCGAGGACCCCTGGCGCCGTCTGAGCGGCCTGCACGCCGTGCGCGGACGTCGCTCGCTGGCCGTCGCCCGCGCCCTCTGGCAGGCGCGCGAGGACTACGCGCGCGATCAGGACATCGCCCCCGGCCGTCTGGTCCCGGACCGCGCCCTCGTGGCCGCCGTCATCGCCGACCCGCAGAGCAAACAGGCCCTCGCCGGGATCAAGGAGTTCACCGGACGCGCCAGCCGGACCCAGCTCGACCGCTGGTGGAACGCCATCGTCGAAGGACGCCAGTCCGGCGAGCTGCCGCCGGACCGCGTGCCGAGCGACACCCTCCCCCCGCCCCGCGCGTGGGTGGACCGCAACCCCGACGCGGACCGCCGTCTGAAGGCGGCGCGCCCCGCCGTCGAGGAGCGCGCGGGCGAGCTCGGCATGCCGACCGAGAACCTCCTGACGCCTGAGATGCTGCGCCGCGTGGCCTGGAACCCGCCCGCGGACATCACGGCGGAGACGGTCGGGGCGGCTCTCGCCGAGCAGGGCGCCCGCCCCTGGCAGATTGAGCAGACCGCACAGGTGATCGCCGATAGCTTTGTAGCTTCCGTCAACGAGCCCGACGACGCCGCGGAGCCGGCTTCGTAGGTTCGGACAACCGATTCTTCTCCCCCGACCGCTCTTCCTAGGCTGGTGGCATCCCAACCTTTGGAGGCAGAGTGGCCGAGATGTCGGACGTCTTCTTCGTCGATGGAATGCGCACCCCGTTCGGGCGCGCCGGCGAGAAGGGCATGTACTGGAACACCCGGGCCGACGACCTCGTCGTCAAGGCGATCATCGGGCTCATGGAGCGCAACGGCGACGTGCCGAAGGACCGGATCGACGATGTCGCGATCGCGGCGACGTCCCAGACCGGCGACCAGGGCCTGACCCTCGGTCGCACGGCCGCCATCCTCGCGGGGCTGCCGATGACGGTGCCCGGCCTGGCCATCGAGCGCATGTGCGCCGGCGCGATGACGAGCGTCACCACGATGGGCGCCTCGATCGGGGTCGGGATGTACGACCTCGCCCTCGCGGGCGGCGTCGAGCACATGGGCCGCCACCCCATCGGCGGCAACGTCGACCCCAACCCGCGCTTCGTCGCCGAGAAGCTCGTGGACCCGGGTGCGCTCAACATGGGCGTCACCGCCGAGCGCATCCACGACCGGTTCCCGCACCTCACCAAGGAGCGCTCGGACCGGTTCGGCATGGCGAGCCAGCACAAGGTGCAGGCGGCCTACGACGCCGGCAAGCTGCAGCCCGACCTCGTCCCCGTGGCCGTGAAGGACGCCGACGGCGCCTGGGGCCTGGCGACCGAGGACGAGGGCCGCCGCCCCGAGACCACCCTTGAGGGCCTGGCGTCGCTGAAGACCCCGTTCCGTCCCCACGGGCGTGTCACCGCCGGCACGTCGTCGCCGCTGACCGACGGCGCGACGATCAGCCTGCTCGCCGGCGGCGACGCCGTGAAGGAGCTCGGCCTGCGGCCGAAGATGCGGATGGTCTCGTTCGCGTTCGCCGGCGTGCAGCCCGAGATCATGGGCATCGGCCCGATCCCCTCGACCGAGAAGGCGCTGAAGAAGGCCGGTCTCACGATCGACGACATCGGCCTCTTCGAGCTCAACGAGGCCTTCGCCATCCAGGTCATCTCGCTGCTGGACCACTTCGGCATCGCCGACGACGACCCCCGGGTCAACCCGTGGGGCGGTGCCATCGCCGTGGGCCACCCGCTCGCGGCATCCGGGGTCCGCCTCATGATCCAGCTCGCCGCCCAGTTCGCCGAGCGACCCGACGTCCGCTACGGGCTCACCGCCATGTGCGTGGGTCTCGGGCAGGGCGGGTCCGTCATCTGGGAGAACCCGTTCTTCGACGGAAAGAAGAAGCGCAAGTGACCGACTACTCCGCCATCGACTTCTCGCCGCTGGAGGCGCTCTCGGACGACGAGGTCGTCACGCACTCCCCCGTCCGCGACGTGCGGCTCCCCTCGGGCAACGTGCTCGCCCTCGTCACGCTCGACAACGGGCGGGACCACACGCGGCCGAACACCCTCGGGCCCGCGACGCTCGCCGAGCTCGGACGCACGCTCGAGACGCTGAAGAAGCGGGCCACCGCGGGCGAGATCCACGCGGTCGCCCTCACCGGCAAGCAGTACATCCTGGCCGCCGGCGCCGACCTCTCCGACGTGGCCAAGCTGCCGTCGAAGGACATCGCACGCCTCATCGCCCAGCGCGGACACCAGGTGCTCGGCTCCCTCTCCGACCTCGGCGTCCCGTCGTTCGCCTTCGTCAACGGCCTCGCACTCGGCGGCGGCCTCGAGATCGCGCTGAACTCGACCTACCGCACCGTCGACGCCTCGGCCGCGGCGATCGCCCTGCCCGAGGTGTTCCTCGGCATCATCCCCGGCTGGGGCGGCGCCTACCTGCTGCCGAACCTCATTGGCATCGAGAACGCCCTCGAGGTCGTCGTGTCCAACCCGCTCAAGCAGAACCGGATGCTCAAGCCCCAGCAGGCGTTCGACCTCGGGATCATGGATGCCATCTTCCCGGCGGCCTCCTACCTCGAGGACTCGCTGCGGTGGGCCGACGGCGTGCTCACCGGTCGCGTCAAGGTCGAGCGCAAGAACGTGCCCGGCAAGATCGAGCGCCTGACCAAGTGGCCCATCGCCGTGAAGGTCGCGCGGAACATGCTCGAGGCGAAGATCGGCACCGTCCCGCGCTCCCCCTACGTCGCCCTCGACCTCCTCGACAAGGCGAAGAGCGGCTCGAAGGAGGAGGGCTTCGCCCGGGAGGACGAGGCGCTCGCCGACCTGATCACGGGCGACCAGTTCGCGGCATCCATGTACGCCTTCGACCTCGTGCAGAAGCGCGCCAAGCGTCCCGTCGGCGCGCCGGACAAGGCTCTGGCGAAGAAGGTCACGAAGGTCGGCGTCATCGGCGCGGGTCTCATGGCGTCGCAGTTCGCGCTGCTGTTCGTCCGCCGTCTGCGCGTCCCCGTGATCATCACGGACATCGATCAGGCACGGGTCGACAAGGGCGTGGCATCCATCCACGAGGAGATCGGCAAGCTCGAAGGCAAGGGCCGCCTCGATGGCGACACCGCCAACCAGCTCCGTGCGCTCGTGCACGGCACCACCGATCGCACGGAGTTCGCGGACTGCGACTTCGTCATCGAGGCCGTGTTCGAGGAGGTGGGCGTCAAGCAGGAGGTCTTCTCCGCGATCGAGAAGATCGTCGCCGAGGATGCCATCCTCGCCACGAACACGTCGTCGTTGTCGGTCGCCGAGATCGGCACGGCGCTGCAGCGTCCGGAGCGTCTCGTCGGCTTCCACTTCTTCAATCCGGTCGCGGTCATGCCGCTCATCGAGGTCGTGAAGACGGATGCCACCAGCGACGCCGCCCTGTCGACGGCGTTCGTCGTCGCCAAGGGCCTGGGCAAGAACGCCGTGCTGACCGCCGACGCCCCGGGCTTCGTCGTCAACCGCCTGCTGGCGAAGGTGATGGGCGAGGCGGCGCGCGCCGTCTACGAGGGGACGCCCATCGCCACCGTCGAGAAGGCGTTCGCGCCGCTCGGCCTGCCGATGGGACCGTTCCAGCTCATCGACCTCGTCGGATGGAAGGTGGCCGCCCACGTGCAGGACACCATGACGCGCGCCTTCCCCGACCGGTTCTACGCGTCGGAGAACTTCCACGAGCTCGCTGCCCTGCCCGAGGTCGTCGAGAAGGACAAGGGCGGACGCGTCACCGGCTGGACGAAGGCCGCGCAGAAGGTGCTCGTCACCGACTCCTCCCCGGTCGATGCCGACACCATCCTGCGCCGCGTGCAGGACGGCCTCGCCCAGGAGATCCGGATCATGCTCGACGAGGGCGTCGTGCCCGCCGTCGAGGACATCGACCTGTGCCTGATCCTCGGTGCCGGATGGCCGTTCATCGACGGCGGTGCGTCGCCCTACCTCGACCGCGAGGGGGCATCGGAACGCGTCTTCGGCGACACGTTCCACCACCCGCCGATCCGCGGCATCGGGGGCTGAGGCCCCTCCCCATGACAGCGGCGCCGTCCCCGAGGGGGCGGCGCCGCTGTCATGCGTCCCGTTGTCAGGGGCGGGACTTCTCCCACTCGTCGAGCGTCGGGATCGCGCCGGTGGGCGTCTGCCGCGCGACCGGGATGCGGGTGCCGAGCACCTGCGCGACGACGTCGTGCGTGATCTTGCTGGCCGTCAGTCCGGCGTCCTCGAGGATCTGCTCGCGCGTCGCGTGATCGATGAAGGCGTCCGGGATGCCGAGCTCGTCGACGGCCGTGTCCACCCCGGCCTCGCGCAGCACCTGGCGGACGCGCGTGCCGACACCGCCGACGCGGATGCCGTCCTCGATGGTGATGACGAGACGGTGCTCGCGGGCCAGCTCCACGATCGACGGCTGCACGGGGATGGCCCACCGCGGATCGACGACCGTGGCACCGATGCCCTGCGCGCGCAGGCGCTCCGCGACCTCCATCGCCAGGTGCACCATCGGGCCGATGCCGACGAGCAGCACGTCCTCGCTGGAGCCGCGGGACAGGACGTCGACGCCGTCCGGCAGGCGCTCGATCGCCTCGAGGTCGGCCGGCACGTTCCCCTTGGGGTAGCGGATGACGGTGGGGGCGTCCTCGACCGCGGCCGCCTCGCGGAACTCCTCGCGCAGACGGGCGGCGTCGCGCGGGGCGGCGATCCGGATGCCGGGGACCAGCTGCAGCATGGCGAGGTCCCAGATGCCGTGGTGGCTCGGACCGTCGGGCCCTGTGACGCCCGCGCGGTCGAGCACGAAGGTCACACCGGCCTTGTGCAGGCCCACATCCATCAGCACCTGGTCGAACGCACGGTTCATGAAGGTCGCGTAGATCGCGACCACGGGGTGCAGTCCGCCGAAGGCGAGACCCGCCGCCGAGGCGACCGCGTGCTGCTCCGCGATGCCGACGTCGTACACGCGCTCCGGGAAGCGTTCGCTGAAGAGCTGGAGGCCGGTGGGGCGCAGCATCGCCGCGGTCATCGCGATGATGTCCTCGCGCTCGGCGCCGATCTCGACGAGCTCGCGCGCGAACACGTCCGTCCATGCCGTGCCGGTGCCCGACCCGACCGCCTCGCCGGTGATCGGGTCGATCTTGCCGACCGCGTGGAACTGGTCCGCGGTGTCGCTCAGCGCGGGCGCGTAGCCGCTGCCCTTGTCCGTGATGGCGTGGACGATGACCGGCGCGCCGTAGGACTTCGCCAACTCGAGGGTCTCGAGGAGCGCCTCGAGGTCGTGGCCGTCCACCGGCCCGAGGTACTTGATGTCGAGGTTGCTGTAAAGCGCCTCGTTGTTCGTGAAGCGCGACAGGAAGCCGTGCGTGCCCCCGCGCACGCCGCGGTACACCGCGCGGGCCGCGGGGCCGAGGCTGCGGAAGAGCGTCGCCGAGCCGCGGTGCAGGGTGCGGTACGCATCGTTCGTGCGCACGCGGTTCAGGTAGCGGGCCATGCCGCCGATGGTCGGCGCGTAGGAGCGGCCGTTGTCGTTGACGACGATGACGAGGTTGCGGTCGTTGTCGTCGCTGATGTTGTTCAGCGCCTCCCACGTCATCCCGCCGGTGAGCGCGCCGTCGCCGACGACCGCGACGACGTGCCGGTCGCGGCGTCCGGTACGGCTGAAGGCCCGCGAGATGCCGTCGGCCCAGCTCAGCGAGCTCGAGGCGTGCGAGGACTCGACGACGTCGTGCTCGCTCTCGGAGCGCTGCGGATAGCCCGCGAGGCCGCCGCGGGAGCGCAGATGCGAGAAGTCCTGGCGACCGGTGAGCATCTTGTGCACGTAGGACTGATGCCCGGTGTCGAAGATGATCGGATCGGCGGGCGAGTCGAAGACGCGGTGCAGGGCGATCGTCAGCTCGACGACGCCGAGGTTGGGGCCCAGATGGCCGCCCGTCCGGGCGACGTTCTCGACGAGGAACGTCCGCACCTCGGCGGCGAGCTCGCGCAGCTGATCGGTCGTCAGGGCGTCCAGGTCACGCGGTCCGCGAATGCCGGGTAGCAGAGCCATCGGACTCCTCTCGTGCCGTGCGCGGAGGGGTCCGCGCGGTCTCGATTCTAGTCTTCGGGGCCGTGAGGGGCCCAGCAAGCGCTTGCGCTCGGCCGTCGCGCCCGCTCTCGGAACGAGACGTGCCCCGGGAGCACGAGGCTCCCGGGGCACGCAGCGGATGCCGGTCAGACCAGCGAACGCAGCACGTACTGCAGGATGCCGCCGTTGCGGTAGTAGTCGGCCTCACCGGGGGTGTCGATGCGGACCACGGCGTCGAACGTGACGGTCTGCTTGCCCTCGGGCGAGAACTCGCTCGGCTCGGCCGTGACCTTGACGGTCTTCGGCGTGACGCCCTCGTTGAGCTGCTCGATGCCCTCGATCGAGACGGTCTCGGTGCCGTCGAGGCCCAGCGACTTCCAGCTCTCGCCGGCGGGGAACTGCAGCGGGACGACGCCCATGCCGATGAGGTTGGAGCGGTGGATGCGCTCGAAGCTCTCGGTGATGACCGCCTTCACGCCGAGGAGGTTCGTCCCCTTGGCCGCCCAGTCGCGCGACGAGCCGGAGCCGTACTCCTTGCCGCCGAAGATCACCAGCGGGGTGCCCTGCGCCTGGTAGTTCTGGCTCGCGTCGAAGATGTACGACTGCGGGCCGCCCTCACGGGTGAAGTCGCGGGTGTAGCCACCCTCGACGACCGTGCCGTCGTTCACGGCGGCCGTGAGCTCGTTCTTCAGGCGGATGTTGGCGAACGTGCCGCGGATCATGACCTCGTGGTTGCCACGGCGGGAGCCGTAGGAGTTGAAGTCCTTCTGCGCGACGCCGTGCTCCGTGAGGTACTGGGCGGCGGGGGTGCCGGCCTTGATGTTGCCCGCGGGGCTGATGTGGTCGGTCGTCACCGAGTCGCCGAGCGTGGCCATGACGCGGGCGCCGGTGATGTCGCGGACCGCGTCCGGCTGCATGGTCATGCCGTCGAAATAGGGCGCCTTGCGCACGTACGTCGAGTCGGCATCCCATTCGAAGACCGGACCGGTCGGGGTCGGCAGGGTCTTCCAGCGCTCGTCGCCCTCGAAGACGGTGGCGTACTGCTGGATGAACTGCTCGCGCGAGATCGACGCGTCGATGATGGTCTGCACCTGGTCGGGAGCGGGCCAGATGTCCTTGAGGAACACGTCCTCGCCGTTCTGGTCCTTGCCCAGGGCGTCGGTCTCGAAGTCGAAGTTCATCGAGCCGGCGAGAGCATAGGCGACCACCAGCGGCGGGGAGGCCAGGTAGTTCATCTTCACGTCGGGGCTGATGCGTCCCTCGAAGTTGCGGTTGCCCGAGAGGACGGCCGTGACGGCGAGGTCGTTCTCGTTGATGGCCTCGGAGACCTCCTCGATGAGGGGTCCCGAGTTGCCGATGCAGATCGTGCAGCCGTAGCCGACGGTGTAGAAGTCGAGGCCCTCGAGCGCCTTGTCGAGACCGGACTTCTCGTAGTAGTCGGTGACGACCTTCGAGCCGGGGCCGAGCGTCGTCTTGACCCACGGCTTGCGCTTGAGGCCCTTGTCGACGGCGTTCTTGGCGAGCAGGCCCGCCGCGATCATGACCGAGGGGTTGGAGGTGTTCGTGCACGACGTGATCGCCGCGAGCGTGACGGCGCCGTTGTCGAGCAGGTACGACTGACCCTCCGGCGTGGTGACGCGGACCGGCTTCGAGGCGTTGACCGGGTGGCCGGAGGAGATCAGCACCTCGTGCTCGGTCAGCTCCTCGCCCTCCTCCTCGCCCGGGACGGCGCCCGGGTCGGAGGCGGGGAAGGTGCCGTCGACCTCGAGGTCGACGATGGAGTCCGAAGTGGTGACCGCGGCGTAGTTCAGAATGTCCTTCTCGAACTGCGACTTGGCCTCGGACAGCAGGATGCGGTCCTGCGGACGCTTCGGCCCGGCGATCGAGGGGACCACGGTGCTCAGGTCGAGCTCCATGTACTCGCTGAACACGAGCTCGCGGGACGGGTCGTGCCAGAGCTTCTGCTCCTTGGCGTACGCCTCGACCAGGGCGACGGTCTGCTCGTCGCGGCCCGTGAGGCGCAGGTAGTCGAGCGTGACGTCGTCGATGGGGAACATCGCGGCGGTGGAGCCGAACTCGGGGCTCATGTTGCCGATGGTGGCGCGGTTGGCCAGCGGCACGGACGCGACGCCCTCGCCGTAGAACTCGACGAACTTGCCGACGACGCCGTGCTTGCGCAGCATGTCGGTGATCGTCAGGACGACGTCCGTCGCGGTGACGCCCGCGGGGATCTCGCCGCTGAGCTTGAAGCCGACGACGCGCGGGATGAGCATCGACACGGGCTGGCCGAGCATGGCGGCCTCGGCCTCGATGCCGCCGACGCCCCATCCGAGGACGCCGAGGCCGTTGACCATCGTCGTGTGCGAGTCGGTGCCGACGCAGGTGTCGGGGTAGGCGCGCAGGACGCCGTCGACGGTGCGGTCGTAGACGACCTTGGCCAGGTGCTCGATGTTGACCTGGTGGACGATGCCGGTCCCCGGCGGGACGACCTTGAAGTCGTCGAACGCCGTCTGGCCCCAGCGCAGGAACTGGTACCGCTCGCCGTTGCGCTCGTACTCGATCTCGACGTTGCGCTCGAGCGCGTTCTCGCTGCCGAAGAGGTCGGCGATGACCGAGTGGTCGATGACCATCTCGGCCGGCGAGAGCGGGTTGATCTTGTTCGGGTCGCCGCCCAGGGCGGTCACGGCCTCACGCATGGTCGCGAGGTCGACGATGCAGGGCACACCGGTGAAGTCCTGCATCACGACGCGCGCGGGCGTGAACTGGATCTCCGTGTCGGGGTCGGCCGTCGGCACCCACGAGCCGAGCGCCTGGATCTGCTCCTTGGTGACGTTGGCACCGTCCTCGGTGCGGAGCAGGTTCTCCAGCAGCACCTTGAGGCTGAAGGGGAGCTTCTCGTATCCGGCGACCGTGTCGATGCGGAAGATCTCGTAGTCGGTGCTGCCGACCGTCAGGGTGCTCTTCGCACCGAAGCTGTCAACCGTGGACACGTTCGTCTCCTTCGTCGGCGATTGCGCAGGCGTCGGCCCGCCGCATCCCATCTTCCCCGCGCTGAGCGGTCGATGCCAGGAAGGCCGACCTAACCGCGGAGGGACGGGTTTTTATCTTGATATCAAGATAAATATATCAGGACTTCGGCCGAGGGGAGAGAGCCCGGACGGCGAGCCAGGTGACCGCGAGCATCGGCGCGAAGAGGGGAAGGCCCATCACGATCTTCAGCGTGCCGAGCGCGGTGACGTCGCCCGCGAAGTACAGCGGCAGCTGCACGGCGAGCCGCGCGGCGAACAGTCCGGCCCACGCGATCGAGAGCCAGGTGTAGACGCGTCGCTTGCGCCGGTCCGCGCGCCACGCGGTGCCCTCCCCCAGCAGGTAGCCCGCGGCGAGACCGATGAGCGGCCAGCCGATGAGGGCGGAGACGAGGAAGGCGGTGCCGTACGCGCCGTTGGTGAAGAAGCCGAAGACGAAGTTGTCCTGACCGCGGCCGGTCACGAGTGCCAGCACCGCCGCGCCGACGGTGGCGAGCAGACCACCGATCGCCGCGCTCGGCGGCGACTTCGCGACCAGGCGGGCCACCGTGAAGACGACGGCGATCCCGACCGACACCCCCAGGCTCAGCAGGAGGTTCCCCTGACGGGTCTCCGGATCGACGGTGACGGTGAAGAGGACGACGAACGCCAGCGAGGGCAGGACGGACTCCAGGATGCCGCGCCACCCGCCCATCGCCGCCCACACGGCCGCGCCGGTGCTGGTGTGCTTCGACGGGTCCAGGCCCGCGCGTCGCGCCGCGCTACCGAGGGCGGCGCTCATGCTGTCGGCCGCGGAGGGCGGGTCCAGCGGGACGCGGTCGTCGTCGTCGCGGGAGGGGGTCCGGGCGGCCTCGTCGCTCATGCGGTGGCGGGGCTCTGCGGCATCCGGAGCGGGATGAGGTCGCGCGGAGGCATGGGCGAGCCGCCCCGCACCACGACGATGGAGCGGAAGAGGTCCTCGACAGCCGCCGCGGCCTCGACGTCGGACGTCGCTGCGCCGCCGATGACGCCGCGCAGGAACCAGCGCGGACCGTCCACGCCGACGAAGCGCGCGAGACGCTTCGCGGCACCCTCGGCACCGGCCATCACGGGCACCTCGGCGAGCAGTTCGGGGCCGAGGGGGCCCTCGCGTTCCTCGACACGGCCGCCCTGCTGCTTGACCTGCTGGCGGATCTGGTCGCGGGTCTCCTCCCACAGGCCGCTCGTGCGCGGCGCCGCGAAGGGCTGCACCTGGAGGGTGGAGTCGGCGTAGTCGAGTCCGACGGCGACGATGCGCTTGGTCTGCTCCTCCACCTCGAGGCGCAGGTTCAGCCCCTCGCGCGGCAGGATCTTGATGCCGCCGAGGTCGATGTAGGGACGGACCGCGTTGGCCTCGGCCTCGTCGAACGGGCCGACGCTCTCGCGATCGGCGGGCGCGCTCTTGGCGGGCAGGGGTGAGACGTCGCTCATCGGGTGCTCCCTTGCAGGTTCTGGTAGCCGCTCGACCCGAAGCCGCCCTCGCCGCGGACGCTCTCGGGAAGCTCGTCGACGGGGACGAAGCGGACGGGCGGGACGGGCAGGACGATCAGCTGAGCGATACGGTCGCCGACGGCGACGTCGTAGGGCTCGTCGAGATCCGTGTTCAGCAAGGCGACCTTGATCTCGCCGCGGTAGCCGGCGTCGACGGTGCCCGGCGCGTTGACCACGGTGATCCCGTGCTTGGCGGCGAGGCCGCTGCGCGGGACGACGAAGGCGAGGTGCCCGTCGGGCAGCGCGATGCGCACGCCCGTTCCGACGAGCGCTCGACGACCCGGCTCGAGGCGGACGGCCTCCGCGGCGACGAGATCCGCGCCGGCGTCACCCGGGTGGGCGAAGACCGGGACCTCGGATGCGACAATGGGGACATCCACCGTTTCGGTCACCCCACGAGGGTAATGCAGAAGAGGGGGTGCGGCATCCGCACCGGATCCGACTACCGCGAGCGGCTGAGCCCGTCGCTCTGGGCTCTCGTGGCCGCCGCCCTGTGCGGGCCGATGGCCGCGCTCGTCTTCTCGCCGCTCGACACCACGGTGGCCCTCGTCATCGGGCTCGTCGTGGCCGTGGCCATCGTGGCCGCGCTCGTGGCGCTCTCCCCCGTCGTCGAGGTGCGGGACGGGGAGCTCCGCGCCGGACGGGCGCACATCCCCGTCGACCTTCTCGGCGAACCCGTCGGCGTCGTCGCGGACGAGGCTCGAACGGCCCGCGGGAGTGGTCTCGACCGGCGGGCCTGGCATGTGATCCGTGGCGGGATCGACGGGATCGTCACGGTGCCCGTGACCGATCCCGAGGATCCGGCGCCGTCGTGGGTCGTCTCGACCCGGACGCCGGATCGCCTGATCGCGGCGATCCAGCGGGCTCAGGTCAGGCTGCGCACTCCACGCAGATGAAGCCGGGGCCGTCCTCGTGGTCGATCTGCGAGCGGTGCTTCACGAGGAAGCAGTTCATGCAGGTGAACTCGTCCTCCTGAGGGGGGAGCACGACGACGTCGAGCTCGATGTCGGAGAGGTCGGCACCGGGGAGCTCGAAGCCGGAGGGGTTGTCGGCATCCTCGTTGTCGATCGACCCCGACGTCTTGTCGGGCACGCGCTCCTTGAGGGCCTCGATCGACTCGCTGTCGTCCTCGGTCTTGCGCGGTGCGTCGTAATCGGTGGCCATGCGTGCGGGTCTCTACTTCCGGTTTTCTTGGTGCCTCTGCCCGATCGGGCGGCGATAGTTTGCATGACCCCTCGGTCGAAAGCAAATGCGGTCGACGGGCCTTGCATATCGGGCGAGGCGTGAAACTCGCGGCGCGCCCGCGATATTCCCGACTCCGCCGGAACACCGTGACAGCATGGGCGCTGACCGCAGATCGGAGGGGTGTTTCGCATGGAACAGCTCAAAGTCATCGGAACCGAGGATGACGTCCTCGTCGTCGCGACCGAATCGGGCGAGAGATTCGCCCTCGCGCTGGACGAGGTGCTGCGCGCGGAGGCGCGCCGGTCGCGCCGCGACCGCGACACCGACGACGGTGCTCCCCGGCCGAGCCCGCGGGAGATCCAGGCGCACATCCGCGCCGGTCTCTCGGCGCGCGAGGTCGCGACGCTGCTGAACGCACGGATCGAGGACGTCGAGCGCTTCGAGCGTCCCGTCCTGGCCGAGCGCGAGCACGTCGTGGGTCAGGCGCTGGCGGTCCCCGTCCTCCTCGGCGGGGCGCTCGAGCACGACGCCCCGATCACGTTCGGCGCGGCCGTGCGGGCCAAGCTCGCCGAGGCCGGCGCCTCCGCCGAGCGGTGGACCAGCTGGAAGGACGCCAACGGCTGGATGGTCAAGCTGGAGTTCACCGCGAACGGCATCGACCACGACGCCCGCTGGAGCTTCGACCCCCGCCGCAGCAACCTGTCGCCCCAGAACGCGGACGCCATTCAGCTCTCCCGTCAGGGATCCCTGCCCGAAGGGCTGATCCCGCGCCTGCGCGCCCTCGACACGCCCCTGCCCAAGGACGACAGCCGCTTCGACAGCGGCGCCTTCGGGCCGCGCAAGCTCGAGATCGACGACGAGCAGTCGACGGAGCCCGTCGGTCCCGCGCCCGCCGCGGTGCAGGCGGCCGCCATCAAGCGGGCACCGGACGCCCCCGTGACCTCGGCGGAGACCGCCGATCTGCTCGAGGCGCTGCGGCGCCGCCGCGGACAGCGGGAGCCGCTGCCCGGCATGACCGAGCAGGAGGGCGCGCCGCGCACGGGCGCCGCGCCCGTGGCCCTGTTCGACGCCGTCGCGGTCGAGCCCGAGCACCGCGAGGACGATGTCGAGACCACGGCGTCGACGGATCGTCCGGCGCCCGCGGAGACGGGGCGCCGCCCCAAGGGCCGCCCGTCGATGCCCTCCTGGGACGAGATCGTCTTCGGCGCGCGCAGCGACGAGAGCTGACGCGGGTCTCCCCCGGCGCCGTCCGGGCCGCGTCAGCCCGCCGGCGGCTCAGGCGAACGCGCCCAGGCGCAGCAGCGGGACGGTCCGCTCCTCGTCCGTGAGCGAGCCGTGCTGCCCCACCATCCGCTGGGGGCGCTTGTCGCGCTCCCGGTCGTCGTAATAGGCGAAGCGACCGCGGGCCGCCACGAGGACGTCGCCGATCCGGGCGCCCACCTCGTCGTCGACCACGCCGAACACGCCCGCGGCGACGGCCTCGTCGCGGCTCATGACCCAGGCCCGGGCGGCCTCGCGGTCGCGCCAGACGGCGAGGACGTCGTCGGCGCGACCGGGCTCGGCGTACAGGTGCAGCATGCGCGGCTCGCCGCCGATGAGGGCGACGCCGTCGACGCGCAGGTCGTCCTCGCCGAGAAGCACGTGCTTGTGCGCGGGCACGTCGACCATGCCGTGATCCGCGGTGACCAGGACGCCGGTGCCCGGGTCGAGGGCGGCATCCAGGATCCGGGCGGCCCCGTCGACGCGCTCGAGCGCGTCCGTCCAGGGGTCGGACTCCCAGCCGTGCTTGTGACCGGCGCTGTCGAGGTCGGGGGCGTACAGGTAGATGAGGGCTCCGGGATGCCGCCCGGCCAGATCGGCCGCGATGCGGACGCGTTCCTCCAGGTCGCTCGAGGCCAGGAACTCGGCGCCGCGGAGGGTGGCGGCGGTGAAGCCGGTCCCCGTGTACTCGGGACGCGAGACGACGAAGCACGGGCGTCCCGCCGCGGCCTCGCTCTCCATGAGGGGGCGTCGGCGCTGCCAGGTGAGGGGGTCCAGGCCGTCGGTCTCCCAGCCGTGCAGCTGATTGGAGGCGATGTCCGTGCCCGGGATCCGCGCGCGGTAGCCGACGATGCCGTGCCCGCCCGGCTCGGCGCCGGTGAGGAGGCTGCTGAGGGCCGCCGCGGTCGTCGACGGGAACACGGTGCGGGCCACGTCGCGGCGTCCGCCCACGGACCCCAGGAAGCGCGCGTGACCGCGACGTGCGGCGAGGTTGTGGGCGCCGAGCCCGTCGACGACGAAGACGATCGCGCTGCGCGCGGGGGCGAACCAGTCGCCCTCCCCGTTCAGCGACGCGATCGTCTGGGTGAGAACGCCGGTGAGGCTCCGGGAGCGGGGCGGGTCGGCCGGTAGGCTGAGGGACATCGGGGCCAGTCTCCCACACGACTCGCGGCCGCCCTGTCGGCCCTCGCGACCCGACGCCGCTCTATCCGAGGCCTGAACTATGCCCGATTCCCGTTCCTCCTCCCCTGTCGCCGAGCGCATCGAGGACGTCGATGTCTCCGCCGAGATGCAGGGGTCGTTCCTGGAGTACGCCTACTCCGTCATCTACTCGCGCGCGCTCCCCGACGCACGCGACGGGCTCAAGCCGGTTCAGCGCCGCATCCTCTACCAGATGGCCGAGATGGGCCTGCGTCCCGACCGCGGGCACGTGAAGAGCGCCCGCGTCGTCGGCGAGGTGATGGGAAAGCTCCACCCCCACGGCGACGCCCCCATCTACGACGCCCTCGTCCGCCTCGCCCAGCACTTCTCCCTGCGCGTGCCGCTCGTCGACGGGCACGGCAACTTCGGCTCCCTCGACGACGGTCCCGCCGCCCCCCGCTACACGGAGGCGCGTCTGGCCCCGCCCGCGCTGGCGCTGACCGAGAACCTCGACGAGGACGTCGTCGACTTCATCCCGAACTACGACGGCCAGTTCCAGCAGCCCGACGTCCTCCCCGCGGCGTTCCCGAACCTCCTCGTCAACGGCGCCACCGGCATCGCCGTCGGCATGGCGACGAACATGGCCCCGCACAACCTCGTGGAGGTGGTGGCGGCCGCGACCCATCTGCTGCGGCATCCCGAGGCCTCCGTCGAGGAGCTGATGGAGTTCGTCCCGGGCCCCGACCTGCCCTCCGGCGGGATCATCGTGGGCCTCGACGGCATCAAGGACGCGTACACCAACGGCCGCGGCAGCTTCCGCACGCGGGCGAAGGCGTCGATCGAGTCCCTCGGCCCGCGCCGCACCGGCATCGTTATCACCGAGCTGCCCTACCTCGTCGGCCCGGAGCGCGTGATCGAGAAGATCAAGGACGCGGTGCAGGCCAAGAAGCTGACCGGCATCGCCGACGTCACCGACCTGACCGACCGCAACAACGGTCTGCGCCTGGTGATCGGCATCAAGACCGGCTTCGACCCGAAGGCCGTCCTCGAGCACCTGTACCGCCTGACCCCGCTCGAGGACTCGTTCGGCATGAACAACGTCGCCCTCGTCGACGGTCAGCCGCAGACCCTCGGCCTGAAGGAGATGCTGCGGGTCTACCTCGACCACCGCATCCGCGTGGTCACGCGTCGCAGCGAGTTCCGCCTCGCGCGCAAGCGGGAGCGCCTGCACCTCGTCGAGGGACTCCTCATCGCGATCCTCGACATCGACGAGGTCATCCAGGTCATCCGCTCCTCCGACGACGGCGACGAGGCGCGCACGCGGCTGCAGGAGGTGTTCGACCTCTCGCACCCGCAGGCCGAGTACATCCTCGAGCTGCGCCTGCGCCGCCTGACGAAGTTCTCGCGCATCGAGCTCGAGGCCGAGCGCGACCGCCTGCAGGCCGAGATCGACGAGCTCGTCCGCCTGCTCGGCGACGACCTGCTGCTGCGCGACCAGGTCGCCCGGGAGCTGCAGGCCGCCGCGGACGCCTACGGCACCCCGCGGCGCACGATGCTCCTGAACGGCGGACCCGTGCAGCCGCGCTCGGCGAAAGCCGCGGCCGCCGCGGACCTGCAGATCGCGGACGCCCCGTGCCGCGTGTTCCTGTCGGCGACGGGCCGGATGATCCGCGCGGAGCTCTCCGCCGACGCGCCCGGGGGCGGGGTCGTCCCGCCGACCCGGCGCTCGAAGCACGACGCGGTCCGCTCGTCCGTGGACACGACCACCCGCGGCGACATCGGCGCGGTCACCTCCGCCGGACGCCTCGTCCGCTTCTCCCCCGTCGACCTGCCGTCGGTGCCGGGCAACTCCGTGCAGCTGGCCGCGGGGACCCGGGTCGAGCAGTACCTCCCCCTGGCCAAGGGCGAACAGGTCGTCGCCCTGGTCCCGCTGACGGACGGGCCGCCCATCGCCCTCGGCACCGCCCAGGGCGTCGTCAAGCGCGTCGCGGCGAGTGAGCTGGGGACGAAGCCCGACATCGAGATCATCGCGCTGCGCAACGGCGACCGCGTGGTCGGCGCCGCGCCGGCCTCCGACGGGGCCGAGCTCGTGTTCGTCGCCGCCGACGCCCAGCTGCTGCGGTTCGACGCCTCCTCGGTCCGGCCGCAGGGACGCTCGGCGGGCGGCATGGCCGGCATCCGTCTCGCCGACGACGTGGAGGTCATCTCGTTCTCGGTCGTCGGCGCGTCGGCGTTCGACGCCGTCGTCGTGACCATCGCCGGCAGCAGCAGCGCCCTGCCGGGCACCGACGCGGGCAGCGCCAAGGTGTCGGCGTTCAGCGAGTTCCCCGCCAAGGGGCGGGCCACCGGCGGGGTGCGCGCGCAGCGCCTGCTGCGCGGCGAGGACGCGCTCGTGCTGGCCTGGGTCGGAACCGACCCGCGCGCGGTGGGTCCGGACGGCGCGGCGCGCACACTCCCCGACGCCGGCGCGAAGAGGGATGCCTCGGGTCAGCCGCTCGATGCGGTCGTCGCCGCGGTGGGCACGACCGTCCGCTGACCACGCGCCGCCCACTCCCGCGCTGACTGAGCTTCTGCGCTGACTGGGCGCAGATGTACACGACACAGCCGTGTCGACGTGCATCTGCGCCCAGTCAGCGCTCGGCGACAGGCCAACCCGGGGGCTCGGATCAGACGTCGATGCGCTCGCGCGACAGACGGTCGCTGGAGTCCACGATGAACTCCCGGCGCGGGGCGACGTCGCTGCCCATGAGCAGGTCGAACACCTGGGCCGCGGACTCGATGTCCTTCACCTGCACGCGGCGGAGGGTGCGGCCGGCCCGGTCCATCGTGGTGGTCGCGAGCTGGTCGGCATCCATCTCGCCGAGGCCCTTGTAGCGCTGGACCGGCTCCTGCCAGCGCTTGTTCGACCGCTTGAGCCGGGTGAGCAGGGCGTGCAGCTCCTGCTCGCTGTACGTGTAGATGGTCTCGTTGGGCTTCGACCCCGGGTTCATGACGATCACGCGGTGCAGCGGCGGAACGGCGGCGAACACGCGACCCGCCTCGACCAGCGGGCGCATGTAGCGGAAGAACAGCGTCAGCAGCAGCGTCCGGATGTGCGCCCCGTCGACGTCGGCGTCGCTCATCAGGATGATTTTCCCGTAGCGCGCGGCGTCGAGGTCGAACGAGCGCCCCGACCCGGCGCCGATCACCTGGATGATAGACGCGCATTCGGCGTTCGACAGCATGTCGCTGATCGACGCTTTCTGCGTGTTGAGGATCTTTCCGCGAATGGGCAGCAGCGCCTGATATTCGCTGTTGCGAGCGTCTTTGGCGGTACCCAGCGCGGAATTGCCCTCCACGATGAACAGCTCGGAGTCGGCCACGTCGTTGGACCGGCAGTCGACGAGCTTCGACGGCAGCGAGGACGACTCCAGCGCGTTCTTGCGGCGCTGCGTCTCTTTGTGCGTGCGCGCCGAGATGCGCGCCTTCATCTCCGACACGACCTTCTCGAGCAGCAGCGACGTCTGCGCCTTGTCGTCGCGCTTGGGCGACGAGAAGCGCGCCGCGAGTTCGGAGGAGACGACGGATGCCACGATCTGGCGCACCGCGGGGGTGCCGAGCACCTCCTTGGTCTGTCCCTCGAACTGCGGCTCCGGCAGACGGACGGTCAGCACCGCGGTGAGCCCGGCGAGGATGTCGTCCTTCTCGATCTTGTCGTTGCCGACCTTCAGCTTGCGGGCGTTCTGCTCGATCTGGCTGCGCAGCACCTTCATCAGGCCCTGCTCGAAGCCCTGCTGGTGCGTGCCGCCCTTCGGCGTGGCGATGATGTTGACGAAAGATCGCGACGACGTCTCGTAACCCGTGCCCCAGCGCACCGCGACATCGACCTCGCACTCGCGCTTCACCTCGGTGGGGACCATCGCCCCGTTGGGCTGCAGCACCGGGACGGTCTCGGTGAACGAGCCGGTGCCGGTCAGACGCCAGGTGTCGGTGATCGCGGCATCCGGAGCCAGGAAGTCGGCGAACTCCGAGATGCCGCCGTCGAAGCGGTAGCTCGTCTCGACCGGCTCCTCGGCGCGCTCGTCGCGGATGACGATCTCGAGTCCGGGGACGAGGAACGCCGTCTGACGGGCGCGCTGCACGAGCTCGTCGAGCCCGAACGCCGCGTCGCGCGTGAAGATCTGACGGTCGGCCCAGTAGCGGATCCGCGTCCCGGTGACGCCCTTGGCGGCCTTGCCGACGACGCGGAGCTCGCTGCTGCGCTCGTACGGGGTGAACGCCGAGTCGGGGGCGTCGCCGGCGAACGTGCCGGGCTCGCCGCGGTGGAACGACATCGCGTAGGTCTTGCCGGCGCGGTCGACCTCGACGTCGAGCCGCTCCGAGAGGGCGTTGACGACGGACGCGCCGACGCCGTGCAGTCCGCCGGAGGCCGCATACGAGCCGCCGCCGAACTTGCCGCCGGCGTGCAGCTTCGTGAAGACGACCTCCACGCCCGACAGGCCCGTGCGGGGCTCGATGTCGACCGGGATGCCGCGGGCGCGGTCGCGCACCTCGACGCTGCCGTCGGCGTGCAGGAGGATCTCGATGCGCGAGCCGAAGCCGCCGAGGGCCTCGTCCACGGAGTTGTCGATGATCTCCCACAGGCAGTGCATGAGGCCGCGGGAGTCGGTGGACCCGATGTACATGCCCGGGCGCTTGCGGACCGCCTCGAGGCCCTCGAGGACCTGGAGGTGATGGGCGGAATACTCGGAAGTCACGGTTCTCCAGACTAATCGCCGGGTACGACATCGCTGAGCAGACGCGCGGCCGCCCGGGGCCGCCGTACGCGTACAGCGAAATGTGATCAACCGTCGGCATAGACGAAACATCCGCGTGGTTGTATGTGATGACTCGCCCCACCAATCATCCGAGGAGGGCACCCGAAATGACCACCACGACTGCAACCGACGCGTCCGCCGTCCTCGAGCACCGTCTGACCGCCGCGGATCGCTGCGACTCCTGCGGCGCGCAGGCCTACATCGCCGCCGAGGTGAACGGCAGCGAACTGCTGTTCTGCGCTCACCACGGCCGCAAGTACGAGGAGAAGCTCCGCGCCGTCGCAACCTCGTGGCACGACGAGACCGCGCGTCTCTCCGCCGCGGACTGAGAACGATCCAGAAGGACCCCGCTTCGCTCACCCAGCGACGCGGGGTCCTTCTGCGTGCCGACGCGTGCTGCGGCTGACGGGCCCGCACGGACGCCGGTGACCCGGGTCAGCCCTCGTAGACGCGCGGCAGCACGGGCGAGACGCGCAGCGCGATCTCCTCGCCGATGGTGTCCACGAGCTCGGCCAGATCCGTCGCCGTGACCTCGGCGCCGCCGCCGAACACGGCCACCCGCTGCCCGCGCTGCGCGCCGGGCCACGGATCCACGACGAGACGCGTCGGCTCGATCCCGCGCACGCGGCGCGGACCGGCGGGGGTCCGGACGTCGAAGCGTCCGGCGAGGGTCTGCGGCAGCCCGTGCAGGCTGCCCACGTCGAGGTGCACCGCCGTGTCCGCGACGTCGAGGACGGCGGCATCCACGGTCCCGATCGGGCGGATGCCGAGCTCGACGTCGGAGGGACCGCCGGCGGGACGGATGCCGTACGAGAACGCGCCGATGCGGACGAGGTCCTCGCGGAACGGCGCGCGCGCGAACCCGGCGGCACTGGCGGCGAGGTGGGCCACGGCGGGCGTCAGGCCCCGGCCGGCGGCGGCCTCGCGCGCGGCGATGAAGAGGGCGCGGGCGTCGTCGTCGTCCTCGTCGGACGCCTCGGAGATGTGCGACCAGATGCCCGTCAGCTCCGCACGCCCCGCCGCGACGAGGGCGGCGACGGTGTCGAGGGCGGCATCCCAGCGTTCCGGGCGGATGCCGTTGCGGTGCAGCCCCGTGTCGATCTTGAGGTGCACGCGGGCCGGGGGCCCCCCTGCGGGAAGGGCCTCGAGCGCGTCGAGGAGCGCCTGGTCGCCGATGCCGAGGTCGAGTCCGGCGGCGGCACCCGTCGCGAGGTCGTCGGCGCCGCCGAGCAGCCACACGAAGATGCGCACGTCGGGGCCGAGAGTCTCCCGCACCGCCACCCCCGTCTCGACGTCGAAGGCGCCGAACCAGCGCACGCCCTCGTCACGGGCGCGGGTGACGACCGCCGCGAGACCGTGGGCGTACGCGTCGTCCTTGACGACGAGCATGTGCTCCGCCGGCGCGACGGTCTCGCGGATGCGGCGGAGGTTGTCGGCGAAGGCGCCGAGGTCGACGCGGTAGACGGCGCTCACACGACCACCTCGCGGCGCGCCCGGGCCCCCACGGTCGCGACGATCTCACCGGCGCCGAGGCCGGTGGCATCCATCCACTCCTCCAGCGCCGGGTCGCCCTCCGCCGCATCGCCGAAGTAGACGACCTCGGAGCCCCACGGGATCGGGGATCCCACGTCGACGACGCAGACGTCCATCGCGACACGGCCGACGATGCGATGCCGGCGTCCGGCGATGCCGACGCTGACGGCGTTGCCGAGCGAGCGGACCACCCCTTGCGCGTAGCCGCCCGTCACGAGCGCGACGACCGTGTCCGCCGGGGCCCGGTGCGTGTAGCCGTACGAGACGCCCTCGCCGGTCAGCAGCGGCTTGCAGCCGAGCACGCGTCCGCGCAGCGACATGACCGGGCGGGTCCCGCTCCCCGGCAGGCCGAAGAGCACCTCCGGACGGAGCCCGTCCGGAGCGATGCCGAGGGCGGACAGGGTGGATGCCACCCACTCCGCGCCGTGCCCCCACGCGTCGGCCGCGAGCACATCGCCGCCGGCGGCCGATCCCGCGAGGAGGGCGTTGGCGCGGAGGTTCGCCGCGGAGAGCCGCGCGACGGGACGGACCGCCGCGCCGCCGCCGAGGTGCAGAGCGGGCGCGGAGGTCACGCCATCTAGACTATCCGGGTCCCTGCCGCCGACTCCGGAGCCTGTATGCCGAACCAGGGTTTCTCCCTCGCCCCCCGCCTCCGCTACCTCGCCGGACGCGCCCGCCGCATCGACGTCGGATCGGTGGTCGAGCGCGCCAAAGAGGCGTCCGCCCAGCACGGCAAGGCGCTGCCGCTCGTCGTCGCCGACATGCTCTTCCAGGCGGGCGTGAAGAACGTCGGCTTCCAGGACTACATCGACTACGACTTCGCGATCCTCTCCCCCGCGGAGCGCGCCACGTACATGACGCACCCGGTGTCGAACCAGATCTCGCAGAAGTACGACCACCCCGACTACCGCGGGATCTTCCAGGACAAGGTCGCCTTCGACCGTCGCTTCAGCGACTTCCTGCGCCGCGAGTGGATGGTCGTGGAGCCCGGCAACGCCGACGAGCTGCGCGCCTTCACCGAGCGGCTCGGCACCATCGTGACGAAGGAGCCGGTCGGCCAGGCCGGAACGGGTGTGCACCGCTACCACGCCGCCGAGGTGGACGACTGGGACGGCTTCCACCGCGGTCTGCTCGAGCGCGGCGAGATCCTCGTCGAAGAGGTCATCCGCCAGCACCCCGACCTCGCGGCGGTCTGCCCCGGGACGGTCAACACCACGCGCGTGACCGCGTTCTTCGACGGGACGACCACGCACATCCTCGCCATCGCGCAGAAGTTCGGCCGCGGCGCGGTCAGCGATCAGATGACCTTCGGCGGCTTCTATACGATGCTCGACGACGAGGGCCGCGCCTTCGGGCCGGGCTACGACTCCCACGGCCACGTGCACGAGCTGCACCCCGACTCCGGCGTGCGCATCGCCGACTTCCAGCTGCCGATGATGGAAGAGGTCCGCGCCTTCGTCGACCAGGTCGCGCGCGTCGTTCCGCAGGTGCAGTACGTCGGATGGGACATCGTCGTCGGCCCCGACGGCCCCGTCCTCGTCGAGGGGAATTGGGGCGCCGGCGTGTACGAGAACAAGCCGAGCGTCACCGGTATCCGCACGGGGCACAAGCCGCGCTATCAGGCCGCCATCGGGTTCTGATCCCGGATGCCGCGACGGCCCGCTCCCGTGAGGGGGCGGGCCGTCGCCGTTCCGAACCCTGCGTGATCGGCCGGTGGCATCCGGATGCCAGAAAGGCCCGCCCCGAGAACGGGACGGGCCTTCCGAGCGGAGCTGTCAGCTGCGGCGGACGATGCCCAGCGGCGTGGACTCGTGGCCCTGGCCGAGCGGGTTGTCCTTGAGGATCGCGACCAGGCGCTTCTCGCCGGCCTTGTCCATCGTGGAGCCGAGGATGTTGCCGCCGAGGTCGTTGATGTCGACGACCGCGACCTGCGCGTCGACGCCGAGCAGCGACTTCAGGTGGGCGGCGACCTCACGAGGACGCTCCGGACCCAGCACGACCGCCTGGTTGTACGGCGGGATGGTGCCCTTCGTCGGCCCGTCGATGGCGCGGGCCTTGTCGCCGGCGATCCGGTAGAAGTCGCCCTTGCGACCGAGCGCCTTGGTGACGGCGGCGACGGCCGCCGCGACGAGGATGCGGGGCGTCCCGCACTCGCGCAGCGCCATCTCCATCGTCTCGGGCATGCCGAGACCGATGCCGTACGGCGTGCGGGTGACGTACTTCGACAGGAACAGCGCCAGCTTGCGGGGCTTGATCGAGTCGAGCTTGTACGAGCGGCCCTGCGTGATCGCGACGATCTTCTCGGTGACGAACAACAGGTCGCCCGGCTGCACGGCATCCTTCGCGTACTCGAGGATGAACGCGTCGAGGTCGTCGCCCGGCATGACGACCCGCGTGCGGATCGGGATGCGGGCGTACGACGTGCCCTCGACGGTGACGGTGAGCGCCTTGCCGGCGTTGGCCTGCCCGCTCATTCGAGGTAGTCCCGGAGCGACTGCGAGCGGCTGGGGTGACGCAGCTTCGCCATGGTCTTCGACTCGATCTGGCGGATGCGCTCGCGCGTGACGCCGAACGTGTCGCCGATCTGGTCGAGGGTCTTGGGCTGGCCGTCGCCGAGGCCGAAGCGCATGCGGATCACGCCCGCCTCGCGCTCGCTGAGCGAGTCCAGGAGCGACTCGAGCTGGCGCTGCAGCATGGTGAAGCCGACCGCGTCCGCGGGCACGACCGCCTCGGTGTCCTCGATGAGGTCGCCGAACTCGCTGTCGCCGTCCTCACCGAGAGGCGTGTGCAGCGAGATGGGCTCGCGGCCGTACTTCTGCACCTCGATGACCTTCTCGGGGGTCATGTCGAGCTCGCGGCTGAGCTCCTCGGGCGTGGGCTCGCGACCGAGGTCCTGCAGCATCTGGCGCTGCACGCGGGCCAGCTTGTTGATGACCTCGACCATGTGGACCGGGATGCGGATGGTGCGCGCCTGGTCGGCCATGGCGCGGGTGATGGCCTGACGGATCCACCACGTCGCGTAGGTCGAGAACTTGAAGCCCTTGGTGTAGTCGAACTTCTCGACCGCACGGATCAGACCGAGGTTGCCCTCCTGGATGAGGTCCAGGAACTGCATGCCGCGACCCGTGTAGCGCTTGGCCAGCGAGACCACGAGGCGGAGGTTGGCGCCGAGCAGGTGGCTCTTCGCGCGCTGTCCGTCACGGGCGACCCACTGCAGGTCGAGACCGAGCTGGTTGGACTTCTCCGCCGCCGACATGTGCGACAGCTTCTCCTCGGCGAACAGACCCGCCTCGATGCGCATCGCGAGCTCGACCTCTTCGGCCGCGTTCAGCAGGGGGACTTTACCGATCTGCTTCAGGTAGTCCTTGACGGGGTCCGCCGTCGCGCCCGTGATCTGGGCCGAGTAGACGGGGACGTCGTCCTCGTCGCTCGAGGAGATGACGATCGCACCCTGCGGCAGCACCTCGGCGGGCGCTGCGGGCGTCTCGTCGTCGTCGTCCTCGGAGTCGGACTTCTTCTTCGCGTCGGCCTTCGTGTCGTCGGCGTCGTCCGCGTCGGTGTCGTCGCTGTCGTCCGCGGACTCCAGGTCCTCCTCGACGTCCTCCTCGATCTCTTCCTCGTCGAGGTCGTCGTCCTTCTTCGCCTTGGTCTTGGCCTTGGCGGGCGCCGCCTTGGACTTGGCGGGAGCCTTCTTCGCGGGCGTCTTCTTCGACGCCGTCACGGTCTCCTCGGTCGTGTCGAGGTCGGTGTCCTTCGCACTCCGGGAGCGGGTCTTGGTTGTCGTGCTCGCCACGTTTCGCCTTTCACCGGGAACGTGCGCGCACGGCCGCCGGTCGGTTCTCGGACACTAGTAAGACCCTTGTCAAGTCCCATCCGTGGAGCTGGGCTCCCGGACCGGTCGACAACGGGTCAGGTTCTTCATTGTCTCACATCCTCGGGCCGGGACTTGACGCGGACCGGGGATATATGCGTATGCAACGTTCGCGAGACGGCAGGAATTCCCGGAGGCCGCCTCCCGGCGCTCCGCCTGCGCTTCGGTGCCGCGTCAGCCGAGTCGGCCGCGGCGATCGTCGTCGCCGGGACGCGAAGCGAGGAAGCGTTCCAGCTCCGCCGCGAGCTCGTCGGCGCTGGGCAGGTCGCCCGTGTGGATGATGGGCGTCGCGTGCGTGGAACCGGCCATGTAGGAGTCGTACCGCTCCTCGAGGCCCTGCAGCATGCGGGTCAGCTCCTCGCTGTTCTCCACCTGCTCCCCGACCTTCTCCAGGAACTCGCGGTTCTCCTCGCGGAGGACGTCGCCGGCGAAGACCAGCCCCGTGGCGACGGTCAGGCTGTCCAGCGCCGCGAGGGCGGCGGCCGGGTACTCCGTGTCGCCCAGATAGTGAGGCACCAGGAGCGCGAATCCGGCGATCCTGGCCCCCGCCTCGGCGAAGCGGTACTCCAGGAGATGCCCGGCGGTCGCGGGGATCTGCGTGCGCGGACGCCAGATGGAGTGCGCCTCGGCGAGGTCGGCGCGCGTGCCGCTCACCGTCGTGCCGATCGGCCGCGTGTGCGGGACCGGCATGGGGATGGCGTGCACCCACGTCACCGAGGACACCTGCAGTCCCGCGCTCAGCTCGAGCACGGTCTCGGCGAACGCCTCCCAGAGGAAGTCGGGCTCGTACCCGGCCAGGAGGAGGAACGGGTGGCCGAGCGTGTCGTGGGCGAGGGAGAGCTCGAGACGCGGCGGACGGAAGTCGGTGAGGTGGTCCTCGTCGAAGCTGATGAGCGGCCGACGGGCACGGTAGTCGAGCAGGACGTCGTTGTCGAAGACGTAGAGCGCGTTGGGGTCGAGGTCGTCGCGGAAGTACTCGACCAGGCGCGTCACCGCTCCCCCGGCGTCGGTGAAGCCGGTCAGGGCGACGACGAGCGGAAGGCCCGAGGGCACCGGCGGCGCGGCGGGGGCGCGATCGTACAGCGGTGCGGAATACGGCATGTCCCCACTCTACGAGCCGCTTCCGTCAGGCGGACCCGGTGCGTCCCGCTGCTAGCGAACAGGGGCCGAACCTAGGATGGAGGGCATGCCGTTCCCCTCCGTGGCGCACACCAGCGCTCCCCTCATCGAGTCCGACGCGGATGCCCTGCTCCTCCTGATCGACAAGAACGACGAGCGGGGACCGGACCCCGACGGGTGGGACGGGCTCTTCGCCGCCCTCTCCGCCGTCGGATTCACCGGTGCCGCGGGCTCGTTCCAGCGCGTGCACGTGCCGGGCGTGTCGACCCCGGTGGCGGTCGCCGGCGCGGGCGCGTCCCCGGATGCCGCCGCCCTGCGCGACGCGGCGGGGACCGGCCTGCGCCTGCTGACCGGCTTCCCCCACGTCGCCGTCCAGTCCCTCGTCGACGCCCCGTGGCGACCGGTCGCCGAGGGCGCCGCGCTCGGCGGCTATCGCTTCGCCGGCTACAAGGCGGACGGCCCCAAGCAGCGCGCGGAGCGCGTGACCGTGCACACCGGCGAGGCCCCGAGCGAGGCGGACGTCGCGGCGGTCGCCGCGGTGTCGGGTGCTGTCGCCCTGGTCAAGGACCTCGTGACCACCCCGGCCGAGTGGCTGGGGCCGGCCGACTTCGCCGCCGCCGCCACCGAGGCCGTCGCCGGCCTCCCGGTCGAGGTCGAGGTGCTCGACGAGGCGGCCCTGCGCGACGGCGGGTACGGCGGCATCCTCGGCGTCGGTCAGGGTTCCGACCGACCGCCGCGCATGGTGCGCCTGGACTACGCCCCGGCGGGCGCCGAGCGTCACGTCGCCCTCGTCGGCAAGGGCATCACCTTCGACACCGGCGGACTGTCGCTCAAGCCCGCGGCATCCATGGTCGGGATGAAGTACGACATGTGCGGCGCCGCCACCGTCCTGGCCGTGGTGAAGGCGGCCGCGGAGATGCAGCTGCCGGTGCACGTCACCGCGTGGCTCTGCATCGCCGACAACATGCCCTCGGGACGCGCCATCCGTCCCGGCGACGTGCTGCGCACGCTGGACGGCACGACCGTGGAGGTGCTCAACACCGACGCCGAGGGACGTCTGGTCCTCGCCGACGGCCTCGCTGCGGCGAGCCGGCAGCACCCGGACCTCATCGTCGACGTCGCGACCCTCACCGGCGCGATCACCGTCGCGCTCGGCACCCGCCACACGGGCGTCATGGGCGGCGACGAGGCGGTGGCCGAGTACCTCGCCGCCTCCGGCTCCGCCGGGGAGCTCGCGTGGCAGCTGCCGCTGCCCGCCCACATGGTCGACGACCTCGACTCCCCCATCGCCGACCTGCAGAACGCCAAGATCGGCGACCCGGCCGGCGGCTCGCTGTTCGCCGGACTCTTCCTGCGCCACTTCGTCGGGCGCGTGTCCGAGGACGCGGACGCCCCGCGCATCCCGTGGGTGCACCTCGACATCGCCGGCGTGGGGATGAACAAGGCGGCGCCCTTCGGGTACACCGACAAGGGCGTCACGGGCGCGACCGTCCGCACGCTGGTCGAGCTGCTCGCGGCGGGCGCGGCGCGATGACCGAGCACCGCGCCGACGTCGTCGTCCTCGGGGGCGGCAGCGGCGGGTACGCGGCGGCTCTCCGGCTCGCCGAGCTCGGCAAGGACGTCGTCCTCGTCGAGAAGGACAAGCTGGGCGGGACCTGCCTGCACCGCGGGTGCATCCCCACCAAGGCGCTGCTCCACGCCGGCGAGGTCGCCGACGCGGCACGCGGGGCCGCCGACATCGGCGTGCACGCGAGCTTCGACGGCATCGACATCGCCAAGGTCCGCGCTTATCGCGAGGGGATCGTCGCGAAGAAGTTCAAAGGCCTCGAAGGACTGATCTCGACCCGCGGCATCCGTGTCGTCACCGGAGAGGGCACGCTCGAGGCGGGCCCCGCGGTCCGCGTCGGCGAGGACCTCTACCGCGGGACGGACGTCATCCTGGCGACCGGCTCCCACAGCCGCAGTCTCCCGGGTCTCGAGATCGGCGGCCGTGTGCTCACGAGTGAGCAGGCCCTCGACCTCGACGAGGTCCCGGACCGCGTCGTCGTGCTCGGCGGGGGCGTCATCGGGGTCGAGTTCGCGAGCGTATGGCGGTCGTTCGGCGTCGACGTCACCATCGTCGAGGCCCTGCCCCACCTGCTGCCCGCGGAGGACGTGTCGTCGAGCAAGGCGCTCGAACGCGCGTTCCGCAAGCGCGGCATCTCCTTCCAGCTCGGCCGCCGCTTCGCGTCCCTCACGCAGACCGACGCGGATGTCACGGTGCAGCTCGACGACGGCTCGGCCGTGACCGCGGACTACGTGCTCGTCGCCGTCGGGCGCGGACCGTCGACGTCCGGACTGGGCTACGAGGAGGCCGGAGTCGTCCTCGAGCGGGGCTTCGTGCGGACGGACGACCGTCTGCGGACGGCGGCCCCGCACGTCTGGGCCGTCGGCGACATCGTCCCCGGGCTCCAGCTCGCGCACCGCGGCTTCCAGCAGGGCATCTTCGTGGCCGAGGAGATCGCCGGGCTCGCGCCCGTCGTCGTCTCCGACGTCGACGTGCCGCGTGTGGCGTACTCCCACCCCGAGGTCGCCTCGGTCGGGCTCACGGAGGCGCAGGCCGTCGAACGCCACGGAGCCGAGGCCGTCAAGGCGTACGAGTACAACCTCGCGGGCAACGGCCGCAGCGAGATCCTGGGCACGTCGGGCATCGTCAAGATCGTCCGCCGCGTCGACGGCCCCGTCCTCGGGGCCCATCTCGTCGGCGATCGCGTCGGCGAGCTCATCTCGGAGGCCCAGCTCGCCGTCGGCTGGGAGGCGCACCCCGAGGACATCGCACCGTTCGTCCACGCGCACCCCACACAGAGCGAGGCGCTCGGCGAAGCCTTCCTGGCGCTGGCCGGCAAGCCGCTGCACGCACTCTGATCCCCAACCCGTCACTAAGCTAGTTACCGCATCCGGTACGAAGGAGACATACCCATGAGCACTTCCGTCGTCCTCCCCGCTCTCGGCGAGAGCGTGACCGAGGGAACGGTCACCCGCTGGCTCAAGCAGGTCGGTGACACCGTCCAGGAGGACGAGGGTCTGCTGGAGATCTCGACCGACAAGGTCGATACCGAGATCCCCTCGCCCGTCTCGGGCGTGATCGAGGAGATCCTGGTCCAGGAGGACGAGACCGTCGAGGTCGGCGCCGTCCTCGCCAAGATCGGTGACGGCTCGGGCGCCGCGTCCTCGGACGACGCCCCGCAGAGCGCGCCCGCCCAGCAGGAGGCCGCCCCGGCCGAGGAGCCCGCCGCCCCCGCGGAGGCCGCCCCCGCCGAGCAGCCCGCCGCCGAGCAGCCGGCCCCGGCGCCGTCCGGCTCGGACTCGGGCGACTCCACCGAGGTGAAGCTCCCCGAGCTGGGCGAGAGCGTCACCGAGGGCACCGTCACCCGCTGGCTGAAGTCGGTCGGCGACGACGTCGCCGTCGACGAGCCGCTCCTGGAGATCTCGACCGACAAGGTCGACACCGAGATCCCGTCGCCGGTCGCCGGCACGCTGCAGGAGATCCTCGTCCAGGAGGACGAGACCGTCGAGGTCGGTGCAGCGCTCGCCCGCATCGGCAGCGGCGCCCCGGCCGCGTCCGAGGCCCCCGCCCCCGCCCCCGAGCAGCCCAAGGCCGAGGGGCCGACGGCCGAGGAGCCCGCGCCCGCGCCGGAGAAGCCGGCGGAGCAGCCCGCGCCCGCCGCCGAGAAGCCCGCCCCCCAGCCCGCGCCCGCCGCCGAGAAGCCCGCCGCCCAGCCCGCTCCCGCCGCGTCATCCAACGACGAGGTCACCTACGTCACCCCGCTCGTGCGCCGTCTCGCGCAGCAGCAGGGCGTCGACCTCGCCTCCGTCACCGGCACCGGTGTCGGCGGACGCATCCGCAAGGAGGACGTGCTGAAGGCCGCCGAGGCCGCGAAGTCCGCTCCCGCCGCCGAGTCGGCTCCGGCTCCCGCCGCTGCAGCCTCGTCCGCACCGGTCGAGGTCTCGCCGCTGCGCGGGACGACGCAGAAGATGTCGCGTCTGCGCAAGGTCATCGCCGAGCGCGCCGTGGCGTCGATGCAGGCCACCGCTCAGCTGACGACGGTCGTGGAGGTCGACGTCACCAAGCTGTCGGCGCTGCGCGACCGTGTGAAGGGCGACTTCCAGCAGAAGACCGGCGACAAGCTGTCCTTCCTGCCGTTCTTCGCGATCGCCGCCGTCGAGGCGCTCAAGACCTACCCGATCATCAACTCGACGGTGAAGGGCGACGAGATCGTCTACCCCTCGAGCGAGAACATCTCGATCGCGGTCGACACCGAGCGCGGTCTGCTGACGCCGGTGGTCAAGGAGGCCGGCGACAAGAACATCGCGCAGCTCGCTCGCGAGATCGCCGACCTGGCCGCGCGCACTCGTGACAACAAGCTGAAGCCGGACGAGCTCGCGGGCGGCACCTTCACGCTGACCAACACCGGTTCGCGTGGGGCGCTGTTCGACACCCCGATCGTCTTCCTGCCGCAGTCGGCCATCCTCGGTCTCGGCGCGGTCGTGAAGAAGCCCGGCGTGGTCTCGGTCGACGGCAAGGACGCGTTCGCGGTGCGCTCGTACGTGTACCTGGCTCTGTCGTACGACCACCGCATCATCGACGGTGCCGACGCCGCCCGCTTCCTCGGCGCGGTGAAGACTCGCCTCGAGGCGGCGCAGTTCGAGGGCGACCTGGGTATCTGACCCCGCCCCAGACCGGCTCATGATGGCTGGTCCGTGATCGCTCCGGCGGCGCGGACCAGCCATCTGTCGTTCACGCGGACGAGCGTGACGTACTGTCGTCGCCCAGACACCTCGAGGCGCAGCACCACGAGTCCACCGAAGTCGTCGACGAGCGCCATGCTCGCGCCGGCCGGCGGCAGCAGCTCCGGCTCGTCCGGGGACGGTGGGGCCTCGCGCAGCGGGGCGAGGCAGACGGTGTCGGACCCGCAGGCTCCCGCTGCCTCGACGACTCGCCGTATCCCGTTCGGGACGCCGTCCGGGGACACGTCCGGAGCGGCCGACGGGCCGAGGTCCGCCACGGCATCGTCCTCGTCCTCATCCTCCATGGGCCGGTCGGCGACGCTCCCGCCCGTCACGCCCGGCGTCGCGCCCCCGCCATCGCCCGGCCCCGCGACGGCCGTGACGCCGACGGCCACCACGGCCGCGAGGACAGCCGCAGCCGCCCACAGGACGACACGACGCCGCGAGGATGCCGGCGCCCGACGGCGCCATCGCCTGCGTGCGTCCCGGAGGGCCGCGGCGACGGCTGTCCGAAGGTCGGCGTCCACGAGTGCCAGCAGTCCCGTCGACCCGCCCGCGTCCTCCTCGGGCTCGTCGGCGATGACCGGGCGCAGAGGACCGAGAACGAGTGGGCGCGGCTCCCCCAGATGGAACACCCGCTCCTCTGCAGCTGACGCCGCGGCGGTCGACGGTCGCTCCAACACCCGGCGGACCTCGGCGACCACCGCGTCGATGTCCGGCGGCGCCAAACGCCGCAGACCGTCGACGGTCCGCAGGATCGCGGGGGGCTGCGCCGGCGGACACGGAACGGGTCGTCCTTCTCTGGTCAGTCCCCAGACGGCATCCCGACCCGCCGTCCCGGCGCCCCGGAGAAACGGGACGAGCAGGGTGACGACCTCTCCGGTCGACATCGCGATGCCGCTGCGTCGACGGCGCTCGAGGTAGTCGTCGAGGAGTTCGACGCACTCGGATGACTCCCCGGGCGGGGAGCTGAGGGGCGGCACGGTCGTCACGGGACGATGGTGACCGGAACGGCGGGGACGCCGTGGGGCCGAACGTGCGATCCGTGGACGGGGACAATCATCCGACCACTGGGGAGGAGCGGTGACCACGCCGCGCGAAGATAGAATCGACCCCATGGCCGCGCGCACTTCGACCCCCGAGAAGCGACCGGGATTTTTCTCCCAGCTTCGGACCCTGTACACCTTCACGCAGAAGGAGTACCGCTGGCTCCCCTTCCTGCTGGCCGGCATCGTGCTGGTGAGCATCGGCATCGGCGTGCTGGTCGGCTTCCTCATCCCCCCGGCCGCGATCTGGGGGATCCTCCTGTGGGGCTTCACGGGCCTGCTCGCCGGTGTGCTGGCGTCGATGATCACCATGACGCGGCTGTCGACGAAGGCCATGTACAAGAAGATCGACGGCATGCCCGGGGCGACCGGTCACGTGCTGTCGTCCTCCCTCGGGCGTCACTGGCAGGCCTCCGAGACGCCCATCGGCGTGAACCCGCGGACGCAGGAGGCCCTTTACCGGGCCATCGGTCGTGGGGGCGTGGTCCTCATCGGCGAGGGCTCGCAGTCCCGGCTGACCCGTCTGGTCGGTGAGGAGCGCTCACGCGTGCAGCGCGTCGCCGCCGGCGTGCCCGTCACCGTCCTCTACGTCGGGCACGGCGACGACCAGGTGCAGATCAAGGACCTCGCCTCGACCATCAAGGCGCTGCCGAAGAAGGTCGACCGGGCCACGATGGCGGCCGTCATCAAGCGCGTCTCGTCGGTGTCGCAGGGCCTGTCCTCGCTCCCGATCCCGAGGGGCGTCGACCCCACCAAGATGCGGGCGCCGCGCCCCCGCTGAGTCTTCACAGAAGCCCCCGCCGCGGCGGGGGCTTCGTCGTTCGTGCGAGCCGTGGCATCCCGTGGTCCCGAGATCACGTGATCTCGCCGAGGACACGCTGACGACGACCGGAACGTGGCTCTCCGCGAGGCCAGGGCGACACGCACCCGGACCCCGACGGAGCCGTCCGAGACACGGACGGTCGCGCCGGGTCAGGAACGGACGAGGATCGTGCCCGCCGCCTTGTCGTGGAGTCCGCGCTGGTCGGCGTCCCAGATCACCGCCGGGATGACGACGATGAGCAGGAGTGTGCGGACGACGGGGCGCCACAGGCCCGCCCACGCGCCGTCGAGCCGCTGCAGGCGCAGACCGAACAGACGATGCCCGGGGCTCCCCTGGAGAGTCGGGAGGAAGACGATCTGGATGGCGGCGAAGATCACGAGGATCGCCAGGCTGTCCCAGCCGAAGAAGCCGGAGATCAGATACGCCGCGCCGTAGTCGACGAACAGTGCTCCGACACGGCGGCCCGGACGGGCCACGGAGCCGCGTCCCTCGCGGGGCAGGCCGAGTCGTTGACCCGGGTAATCGTTGGCGGGAGCGGCACTCACGTGATCAGCGTAATCGCCGCCGCGTAACATGCCCGAAACATGCGGGACTTCGCCGAGCAACTGGTTCTGGATAGGGTCGTGGAGGCTGGCCACGCCGGTCGATCCCGAATGTTCTACCTCTGGAGTCTTCATGTTCAAAGATTCGTCCGAGGTGCTCAAGTTCATCCAGGACGAGGACGTCAAGTTCCTCGACATCCGTTTCACGGACCTCCCGGGTGTGCAGCAGCACTTCAACATCCCCGCCTCGACTGTCGACGAGGAGTTCTTCACCGTCGGGCAGCTGTTCGACGGCTCGTCGATCCGCGGGTTCGCGAACATCCACGAGTCGGACATGCAGCTCATCCCCGACGTGACGACGGCGTACCTGGATCAGTTCCGCGAGGCCAAGACCCTCGTCATGATCTTCGACATCTACAACCCGCGCAACGGCGAGATCTACTCGAAGGACCCGCGTCAGGTCGCCAAGAAGGCGGAGAAGTACCTCGCCTCGACCGGTATCGCCGACACCGCTTTCTTCGCCCCCGAGGCGGAGTTCTACATCTTCGACGACGTCCGCTTCGAGGTGAAGCAGAACTCGAGCTTCTACTCGGTGGACTCCGAGGAGGGCGCGTGGAACACGGGCCGCGCGGAAGAGGGCGGCAACCTCGCCAACAAGACCCCGTACAAGGGCGGCTACTTCCCCGTCTCGCCGGTCGACAAGACCGCCGACCTCCGCGACGACATCACCCTCAAGCTGATCGAGGCCGGCTTCGTACTTGAGCGCTCGCACCACGAGGTGGGCACGGGCGGCCAGCAGGAGATCAACTACCGCTTCGACACCATGGTGCACGCGGCCGACGACATCCTGAAGTTCAAGTACATCGTCAAGAACACGGCCGAGGAGTGGGGCAAGGTCGCGACCTTCATGCCCAAGCCGCTCTTCGGTGACAACGGCTCGGGTATGCACACCCACCAGTCGCTGTGGAACGACGGCAAGCCGCTGTTCTACGACGAGACCGGCTACGGCGGGCTCTCCGACATCGCGCGCTGGTACATCGGTGGCCTGCTGGCCCACGCGCCCGCCGTCCTCGCCTTCACCAACCCGACGCTGAACAGCTACCACCGCCTGGTGAAGGGCTTCGAGGCGCCGGTCAACCTGGTGTACTCGGCCGGTAACCGCTCGGCGGCCATCCGCATCCCGATCACGGGTTCCAACCCCAAGGCCAAGCGCATCGAGTTCCGCGCCCCCGACGCCTCGGGCAACCCGTACCTCGCGTTCGCTGCGCAGCTCATGGCCGGCCTCGACGGCATCAAGAACCGCATCGAGCCGCACGAGCCCGTCGACAAGGACCTCTACGAGCTCCCCGCCGAAGAGGCCAAGAACATCCCGCAGGTTCCGAACTCGCTGCTGGACTCGCTCGAGGCCCTGCGCGCCGACCACGAGTTCCTCCTCGCCGGTGGCGTCTTCACGCAGGAGCTCATCGACACCTGGATCGAGTACAAGATCGAGAACGAGATCCAGCCGATCGCCCAGCGCCCGCACCCCTTCGAGTACGAGCTGTACTTCGGGGTCTGAGAACGGCTGACCCGACGCCCGTCCCGCCTTCCGCGGGGCGGGCGTCGTGCTGTGCGGGGGTGCTCTTCCGAATGTCCCCGGCCCGCCCTACCCTGTCCGCATGTGCCGGAACATCGTCCCCCTCCACAACTTCACGCCGCCGGCGACCGATGCCGAGTGCCACGACGCCGCCCTGCAGTTCGTCCGCAAGATCGTCGGCACGACGACGCCGTCGCGCGCCAATCAGGACGTCTTCGATCGCGCGGTGAGCGAGATCGAGGCATCCCTCCGTCACTTGCTCGACGACCTCGTCACATCGGCGCCGCCGAAGATCCGGGAGGTCGAGGCGGCCAAACGGCAGGCGCGGTCGGCGGAGCGCTACGAGGCGATCCGGGTGTTCCAGGAGCAGAAGCGGGCGGCGCGCAGCGCGTCGTGACCCGACGACGGAGACGGACATGACCGACGACGAGGTCCTTGCCTGGCTGCGCGAGAGCGACCCCAGCCTGCGGTGGAAGGTGGAACGCGATCTCCTCGACGCGCCCCCGGCGACCTGGGAGGCCACCCGCGCCCTCGTCGCACGTGAGGGATACGGTGCGCGTCTGCTCGCCCTCCAGGACGAGGACGGGCTCTGGGCGGGCGGTGCCTACTTCCCCGCCGACGCGAGCCGCGAGGAACCGGGCCAGCCGTGGACCGCGACGACCTGGTCCCTGAACACGCTGAGGGAATGGGGAGTGGATGCCACTGCCCTCCGGCCCGGGACTGCGGCGCTGCTCGACCGGAACGCACGGTGGGAGTACGAAGACCTCCCGTACTGGGGCGGCGAGGTGGACGTGTGCATCAACGCCTTCACCCTCGCGAACGGCGCCTGGCTCGGGGCCGACGTCGATGGCATCCGGAACTGGTTCGTGGAGCACCGGCTCGCCGACGGGGGCTGGAACTGCGAGTGGGTGGAGGGCTCGACGCGGTCGTCCTTCGCGTCGACGCTGAACGCGGTGATCCACATTTTGGACGACGAGCGACGCACCGGCGGGACTCCCGAGCTGCGGGCCGCCCGGCACGCGGGCGAGGAGTACATCCTCGAGCGACGCGTGCGGCATCGGCTGTCGACGGACGAGGTGCTGCCGTCGGTGGACCGGTTCGGCTACCCGTTCCGCTGGCGGTACACCGCGCTGCGGGTGCTCGATCACTTCCGCGCGGCGTCGGAGGCCGACGGAACGCCACCGGACCCCCGCCTTGCCGAGGCCGTCGAGGTCGTGCGGAACGCGCGCGACGCCGACGGCACCTGGCATCAGCAGGACCCTCCGGTGGGTCGCGAGTGGTTCCCGGTGGACGTCCCGGCCGGCCTGCCCTCCCCATGGCTGACGTTCTTCGCGCTGCGCGTCCTCCGGTGGTGGTCGACCGCGACATGAGGGACTGACGTGGCGGGGTCCTCGGCGATGGATGCCGGGGGCTGAGTCCCGCCGCGGGGTCCTGCGACCGGTGCGCATTCGGATGTGCGATGCGGATTCGGATCGTTCGCGGCGATCCGTCCGATTCCGGCGCCGAGATCCGATTCCGGCGCCCCCTACGAGGAGCCCTCGAGCAGCTCCGTGTGCATGCGGCCCGGGTGAATTCGACGTCGTCCGCGGGCTAAATGCCGCCTCCCGACCTCCCCCGCACGGCATCGTGGTCGCGTTGTTGGGAGGACCACTGTGAGCCACTATCGAGTCGACCCGGACCGCGTCATCGGGGTGCTGGCGGGTGTCGATGACGCCGGGGCGGAGATGGCGCCGGCGATCTCGGGAATGACGGATGCCGCCCTGGACGGGGAGGGTCTGGTCGTCGACGGCCGCCGCACCCTCCTTGCCGGGTGGTGGGCGTTCCTGGAGGAACGTCGATCCGTCCCGGGTCGGCTCGCTCGTGTGGTGGCCGCCGCCGCATCGGCGGTGAGTGCGGCCACCGTCGCGATCGTCACCGGCGACGTCGACATGGGGGTCAGTGCAGCGGAGGCCGAGACGCGGGCTCTGACGGAGTGGCGATTCGCCTTGCCCGAGGGCCTCGGAGCGAGCGCACGATGAGGGTGCCCCGCGTCGATGACCTGCCCCGGGTGGTCGAGGAGGCGGTTCTGAGCGATCTCGGTGCGCGGCTGGAGCTCATTGCCGGGCAGACGTCACGGTCGATGGCGGACGTGGAGGAACGCTGGCGGGGGCTCGGCGAACACGACGTCTTCGACGTCGCGGGGACGGAGGAGGTCGGCTCTCTCCTCGCGTCTCCCGCACGGGATGCCGGCTTCTTCGCCGATGCGCTCCGGACGGCCCGCGACGCGCTCTCGCAGGCGGAGACGGAGGACCTCGCCCCACTCCGGAAACGTCGGGCCGAGCTGGAGGCTTGTATCCCGACGGTCGTCGCGGAGTACGAGACCGCGGCCGACGGGTCGATGAGAGCGGAGGCCGAGTACCGGTCTGCTCAGCGAACGGAGGCCGGTGTGCACGTCCTCGAAACGACGACGTGGGCGCGAGTGGCAGCACATCAGGTGCTGCAGTCCGCCGAGGAAGCGCTCGACGATCTGCGCCGCGACGTCCAGCAGTTCGAAGAGGACGTGGAGGAGGCGGAGGACCGTCTGTCGTCGCGTCTGCGCGGCATCGCCGGCGGCACGACCGTGCACGACGGCGCCGGGAGCGAGGTCCGCGTCTCGCAAGACTTCTGGGGCTTCGTCGAGCGCGCCTATCCCGGCGCCCCGGCAGCCGCGACCACGTCCCGCACGCTCTCGGAGCAGTTGACGCACGTGCTCGGCCGTTCGACGGAGCGCCGCATCGAGTGGCTGTCCAAGACGGACCCAAGGGATGCCACCACGTGGCTCAAGGATCATCCCGACTTCCTTCAGTCCATCGCCTTCGTCGACGCCGGGCGCGCGGCGCGACTGTTCGCGGAGATGGCCGCGGCGTCCTCGGCGGCGGAGGACGGTGAATGGAACACGGGCCCGCTGGGTCAGCTCATGACCGTGGCGCCGCTCGCGGTGGGGAACTTGAACGGGATTCCGACGGCGCAGAGGAACCTGTTCAATCAGAAGGGACTCTCACGGATGCTGGCCCAAGACGACCTCGACGACGGGACACGGTCACAGCTTGGCGAAGTGCAGTCCAGGCTGCGTCAGCCCCTCGACGATGACACAATGCCATCACTTCTGAGTCTCTTCCCCGACGCAGACGGATCTCCACGTGCCAACCTTGCGTATGGCGACATCGACGGAGCCACACAGGTGACGACGATCACGCACGGGCTCTCGACTAACCTGCGATCGCTGCCCGACTGGTTTTCAACCGGCGCTGACCTCTACTCCACTCTTTCGAACGAACTGGATCGCACGGACCATATCTCCGATGTGGCGCTCGTCCTGGTGATGGACTGGGATTCGGGCGACCTCCCCACGGTGTGGGGGATAGACGGTCCGGATGCGGGGGCTGCTCGTCTGTCCGAGACATGGAAGGGGATACGGCAGCTGAACCCCGGTGCGCAGCTGAACGCCGCCGGCTACTCGCTTGGGACGACGATGACCACCCAAGCTGTGGCGGACAATCCAGGTCTCGTCTCGCATGTGTGGCTCTTCGGATCGGCAGGCATCACCCCGCAGACAGGTGAATCGTTGGCAGAGCAGATCGACGCCGGTCGGACCGCGGTCTCAGTTACTCACGCCGACGCCGATGGCATCGCCGAGTGGGGCCGCAAGTCGTGGCTGGGTAGTCGTCACAGCGAAGACCCCCGCGAAGTCGACGGCGTGCACGTTTTCGGCTCAGACGGCGGGTGGGTGCCGGGGTTCGGTTCTCCTGAGGGCGAGTACGGCGAAGCGACCGACGGCCACAACGCGCGAGAAAGCGCTGGCGACGAGGTCGTGGGATGGGGCGCGGGACCTGACGGAACCTTATATCCCGAGTTCCACCGGATGGAGAAAACGGGCTACCTCGACCCCTGGGCGGAGTCATTCAAACACCTGGTCAACGAAATGCGGGAAGCCTACGACGAAGTGGGGGGGCTTCGGTGATGCGGAACGGACGGTGCATCCGTCTGCTTCTCACCGTCACTTGCCTGCTCACAACGACCGTCTTGACCGGATGTGGAGGTCCGAATGTGTCCCCTGTGAAGCCCCCAGCCGACGATGCGACATTCGCCGAAGCCAAGGCCGTCAACGCCGAGTTCAAACGCACCGTCGCCGAGGTGCAGGAGCAGATCTACGACGGTGATTGGCGTGTCTGGGAGTACGGCGATGTCCCCCTGACATGCGGGCAGAACGGCTACGACTTCTTCCTCCGGCGAAAGCTCCCCCTCGACTTCTCGTTCCACGAACGGGGACCGCAGCGAATGACGGAGCTGCACACCTGGCTGCAGGAGGACGGATGGTATGTAGAGCCCATCAAGACGTACAGCCCCGGTATCGACAACATCGTCATCGTGGGCTCGAAGAAGGAAGGCCGCGTCGCCCGACTCGATATCGACTTCGTGCCCGGAGTCGCCGCGGAGGGCACGATCGACGTCCTGGAGATACGAGCCACCTCGACATGCGCGCCGGGCAACGCGTATCCGTTGCTCGACCGGCTCCGCGGACCTTACACAGGCAGGCCCGAAGACCCCGGCCTCCCCTCACTGGAAAGCCCGCACGACACCCCCCTCTTCGAGCCGTTCGACCAGAAGCACACCCAGTGACCGCCGACTCGCTCAAGCGAGTGGGCCTCCCCCCGCTGGAACGCCCCCGCGACACGCCCCTCTTCGAGCCGTTCGACCAGAAGCCCCCGCACCCGAAACCCGCAGATTCGGACGAGTGACACGGAATCGGAGCAGATCGCGTAGGCGGTCCGAATCCGGCACCGTCCTCCGATTCCGGCGCCGCCGCCCAACACGGGAAGCACGAAAGCGGTGAGAAGTTCGCGGCATCCCTCCAGGTCAAGGTCCACCGGCGGATCCGCGGGCCACGGGAGGATGGATGCCATGCCCACCTCCCCCTACGCATCGCGTCCGTGGCTGAGCTCCTACGCCGAGGGTGTCCCGCACGAGATCGACGAACCGTCGCAGACCCTCCCCGAGATGCTGGCCGCGAGCGTCCGCGTCCACGGCAAGCGCCCCGCCCTCGAGTTCTTCGGGGCCACGCTCACCTACCGGGAGCTCGGCGATCAGGTCGACCGCGCCGCCGAAGGCCTCCGGCGGCTGGGCGTCCGCGCGGGTGACCGCGTCGCGCTCGTCCTGCCGAACTCGCCGCAGCACGTGATCGCGTTCTACGCCGCGCTGCGGCTCGGCGCCATCGTCATCGAACACAACCCGATCTACACGCCGCGGGAGCTGCGGCATCAGTTCGAGGACCACGGCGCGCGCTTCGCCGTCGTCTGGGACAAGATCGCCGACACGGTGGCCGGATTCCCGCCCGACCTCGCGCTGGAGCACATCATCAGCGTCGACATCACGGCCGCGTTCCCGCTCGGAAAGCGCCTCGCGCTCAAGCTCCCGATCCCCAAGGCGCGGGCGGCGCGCGCGCAGCTGACCGCGACGCCCCGGTCCAAGCGCGTCCGACGCTGGGAGACGCTGCTCACCCACGGGCATCTCCCGCGCAAGGTCGAGGGACCGTCGCTCGGCGACATCGCCCTGCTGCAGTACACCAGCGGGACGACCGGGTCGCCGAAGGGTGCCATCCTCACCCACCGCAACCTGCGTGCCAACGCGATGCAGGGTCGCGCGTGGGTGCCCGGGCTGCGGGACGGCGAGGAGACCTTCTACGGCGTCCTCCCCCTGTTCCACGCCTACGGCCTCACCCTCAACCTCACCTTCGCGATGAGCATCGGCGCCAAGCTCGTGCTCTTCCCGAAATGGGACCTCGAGCTGGTGGCATCCGCCGTCAAGAAGAGCCCGCCGACGTTCCTGCCGGCCGTCCCGCCCATCTACGACCAGCTCGCACGCGCCGCCTCGCGCGGATCGATCGACCTGTCGACCATCCGGTTCGCCATCTCGGGAGCGATGAGCCTGCCCGTGCCGACCGTCATTCGCTGGGAGGACGCGACCGGCGGTCTGCTCGTCGAGGGCTACGGCATGACCGAGTCGTCCCCCGTCGCGCTCGGCAACCCGATCGGCCCGTCGCGCCGGCCCGGCACGGTGGGCGTGCCGTTCCCCAGCACGGAGATCCGCGTCGTCGACCCGGAGGACCCCGAGCGCGACCTCGAGGCCGGCGAGACGGGCGAGCTGCTGCTGCGCGGGCCGCAGGTGTTCCAGGGGTACTGGAACCGTCCCGCCGACTCCGCTGCGACGCTCATCGACGGGGGCTGGCTCCGCACCGGTGACATCGCCTCCGTCTCCCCCGACGGCTTCGTGTCGATCGTCGACCGCCTGAAGGAGATCATCATCACCGGCGGCTTCAACGTGTCGCCGAGCGAGGTGGAGGACGTGCTCTCGTCCCACCCCGACGTCGCCGGCGCGGCCGTCGTCGCACTCACCCGCCCGCGCGGCGGCGAGGAGGTCGCGGCCGCCATCGTCGTCCGGGAGGGGACGGACGTGGATGCCGAGGCGATCAAGGAATTCTGCCGATCGCGCCTCGCCCCGTACAAGGTCCCGCGCCGCGTGTTCGTCGTCGACGACCTGCCCCGGTCCCTCATCGGCAAGGTCCTCCGCCGCGAGGTGCGCGAACGACTGATGAAGCTCTGACCCGCAGGGGCGCTCTCGCGAGGCGGCCGCGGCTCACGTCCCGCCGTGACGCCCGGAAGAGACTCGCCGGGGCCACTCACGCGCATCGACCGTGACGCCCGGAACAGCCCCGAGCCCGGGGCGCCCGCGCAACGATCGCGCGCGCGCCCCCGCTCGACTCACCCGTAGAAGAGCTTCTCGAACACCCGGCGGGAGCGCCGCGTCGCGCCGAGGTAGTCCTCTTCGACGCGCGTCGCCGATCGCGGCGGGTATTCCAGGATGCGGCCGATGCCGTCGAGCTTGGCCCGGTCCGCCGGCAGGACGTCGCTGGTCTGTCCCGACAGCAGCGTGTTCGCCGACCGCAGGCGGCTGGCGAGGTGCCAGGCCGCGGCCAGCCGCTCCCCCGCCTCGGACGGAATGATGCCGGCGTCGACCGCCGCGGACAGAGCCCCCAGCGTCGAGGTCGTCCGCATGCCGGGAACCGCACGGGCGTGCTGCAGCTGCAGGATCTGCACGAGCCACTCGACGTCGCTGATCGACCCCGGGCCGAGCTTCAGGTGACGCGCCGGGTCAGCGCCCTGCGGCAGCCGCTCGTTCTCGACGCGCGCCTTGATCCGTTTGATCTCGCGCAGTCCGTTGGCATCCGCCTTCACTGGATACCGCACCTCGTCGGCGAGGGCCAGGAACGCGTCGATGAGCTTGACGCTCCCGGCCACCCCCCGGGCTCGCAGGAGCGCCTGCGCCTCCCACGACAGCGACCAGCGCCGGTAGTACTCGGCGTACGCCTCAAGGGAGCGGGCGAGCGGGCCGCTGCGCCCCTCCGGCCGCAGCTCCGCGTCGAGCTCGAGCGGGAGCCGGTGATCCTCCGAGTGCTCGCGCAGCCCCGCGACGATCTTCAACGCGAGCCGGCTGGCCCGCTGCGGATCCACGCCGTTCGCCCGGTAGACGTACATCACATCGGCATCCGATCCGAATCCGATCTCGCGCCCGCCGAAGCGGCCCATCGCGATGACCGAGAAGTCGAGGTCGTCGTCCTCGGGGGGAACGACCGCGCGGCGCACCGCGCGAAGCGTGGCCTGGATCGTGACCTCGGTGATGGTCGTCAAGGCATCCGCCAGCTCTTCGAGGGAGACCACCTCGAGCACCGCCGCCATCGCGACCCGGAGCATCTCGCGTCGGCGCAGCGCCCGCACCGAGCGCATCGCGTCGTCGATGTCGGCCCACCGTGTCTGGATCGCCCGCGCCTCCTCCTGCAGGGCGACCCCCGTGCGAGGACGCAGCAGCGCGTCGTCGTCGAGCCAGGCCACGGACTCGGGGATCCACTCCATCAGCTCGCCGATGTACCGCGAGCCGGAGAGCACGCGCGTCAGGCTCTCGGCGGCGCCGGCGGAGTCGCGCAGCATCCGGAGGAACCAGGGCGTACTACCGAGACGCTCGCTGATCCGGCGGAACACGAGCAGCCCGTAGTCGGGGTCGACCCCGTCGGCGAACCACCGGATCATGATCGGCATCAGGTGGCGCTGGATGGTGGCCTTGCGGCTGAGTCCGGTCGTCAGCGCGGCGATGTGCCGCAACGCCCCCGCCGGGTCGCGGAAGCCGATGGCCGCGAGTCGGTCGCGTGCCTGCGCGGTCGACAGCGTCCGCTCCCCCTCGGGCAAGGCGGCCACCGCCGACAGCAGCGGACGGTAGAACAGACGCACGTGGATGTCGCGCACCTCGCGCTTGATGGCCTCCCACGCCGCCTGGACCCCGGCCGCGGTGTCCGAGAGGCGCGAGGCGCGCGCGAGAATCCGCAGGTCGTCGTCCTTCTCCGGCAAGAGGGCGGTGCGGCGCAGCCCGCGCAGCTGCAGCCGGTGCTCGAGCAGGCGGAGCAGACGGTAGTCCCGGCCGAACGCCTCCGCCTCGGTCCTCCCGATGTACCCCTCGGCGACGAGCGCGTCGAGGGCATCGAGGGTGCCGCGTTGGCGGATCCGCTCGTCGGTCAGTCCGTGAACGAGCTGCAGCAGCTGCACGGTGAACTCGACATCCCGGATGCCGCCCGGCCCGAGCTTCAGCTGGCGGTTGACCTCCGCGGCGGGGATGTTGTCCGTCACGCGCTCGCGCATCCGCTGGACGCCCTCGACGAAGTTCTCGCGTCCCGCGCTGTGCCACACGAGCGGCTGGACCGCCGCGACGTACTCCTCGCCGAGGGCCGCGTCGCCCGCGATGGCCCGCGCCTTCAGCAGCGCCTGGAATTCCCAGCTCTTGGCCCAGCGGTCGTAGTACTGCAGGTGCGAGCCGAGGCTGCGCACGAGCGCGCCCTGCTTGCCCTCCGGGCGGAGGTTCGGGTCGACCTCCCACAGCGGCGGCTCGATCTCCGGCCCGGAGATCCCGCGCATGGTCTGCACCGCGAGGCGGGTGGCGATGTCGAGGGCGCGCGCCTCCGACACCGTGTCCTCGTCCGCGGTCCCCCCGACGAAGATGACGTCGACGTCGCTGACGTAGTTGAGCTCGCGGGCCCCCGCCTTCCCCATCGCGATGATGGCGAACCGTGTCGCCGCGACCTGCGCGCGCGGGAACGCCGCCGGGCCTGTCCCCGAGATGCGCGTCCGGGCGACGCTGAGGGATGCCTCGAGCGCGGCGCCGGCGAGATCGGCCAGCGCCGACGCGACGATCGGCACCACGTCGGCCGGCTCCGGCTGACCGAGGTCGAACGCCGCGATCCGGGCCAGCAGACGGCGATAGCGGATGCGCAGGGCCACCCAGGCGGCATCCGTCCCGTCCTCGGCGAAGCCGTCGACGTCGCCGACCGCGGCGAGCAGCTCGGCGCGCATGGTCTGCTCGTCGGGCACGGTCAGCCCGGCACCGCTCAGGAGCGCCAGCTCGTCGGGATGCCGGAGGTAGAACTCCGCGAAGCCGTCGGACGCGCCCGTGAGGTCCCAGAGCGCACGCCACGCACCGGCGTCCGCCGCGGCGGCGCGCACGGCGTCGGGATCACGCCGGGCGACCTGCACGATCGCCGACAGGGCGTGATCGGGACTCGGCACGCGCTGCGCGAGCGCGGTCGCCTCGTCGCGGCCGGTGCCGACGAGCCCCTCGAGCTCGTCGAGCATCGCGTCTGCCTCGGCCAGGCGGGAGAACCCCGTGCGGGCCAGAGCCGTGAGCGACATGGATCGATCGCCCGAGATCATCGGTCCTCCCCGGAGAGGGCGCCGGTCAGAGCGCCTCGAGGTTGCTCGCGAGCTCGAACGGCGTCACCTGCGCACGGTACTGGTGCCATTCGCGACGCTTGTTGAGCAGCACGTACTTGAACACCTGCTCGCCGAGGGTTTCGGCGACGAGCTCGGACTCCTCCAGGTACTCGAGCGCGTGGTCGAGGCTCGACGGCAGCGGCGCGTACCCGAGCGCCCGACGCTCGACGTCCGAGAGCGACCACACGTTGTCCTCAGCCTCGGCGGGGAGCTCGTACTCCTCCTCGATGCCCTTCAGGCCGGCGGCCAGCATGAGCGCGTAGGAAAGGTAGGGGTTGGCCGCGGAGTCCAGCGCCCGGTACTCAACGCGGGTCGACTGGCCCTTGTTGGGCTTGTAGAGCGGGACGCGGACGAGCGCGGAGCGGTTGTTGTGACCCCAGCAGATGAAGCTGGGCGCCTCGTCGCCGCCCCAGAGGCGCTTGTACGAGTTGACGAACTGGTTCGTGACGGCGGAGATCTCGTTGGCGTGCCGCAGCAGGCCGGCGATGAAGTGACGGCCGACCTTGGAGAGCTGGTACTGCCCGCCCTCCTCGTAGAAGGCGTTCATGTCGCCCTCGAAGAGCGACAGGTGCGTGTGCATGCCGCTGCCGGGCTGACCGCTGATCGGCTTGGGCATGAAGGTGGCGTACACGCCCTGCTCGATCGCGACCTCCTTCACGACGGTGCGGAAGGTCATGATGTTGTCGGCCGTGGTGAGCGCATCGGCGTACCGCAGGTCGATCTCGTTCTGCCCCGGACCGCCCTCGTGGTGGCTGAATTCCACCGAGATGCCCAGGTCCTCCAGCATGCGCACGGAGCGGCGGCGGAAGTCGTGGGCGGTCCCGCCGGGGACGTTGTCGAAGTACCCGGCCGAGTCCACCGGCTGCGGGCGTCCGTCGGCGCCGAGCTGCGACGACTTCAGGAGGTAGAACTCGATCTCGGGGTGCGTGTAGAAGGTGAAGCCGGCGTCGGCCGCCTTGGCCAGCGTGCGCTTCAGCACGTGGCGCGGGTCGGCGACCGCGGGCTGGCCGTCGGGAGTGGTGATGTCGCAGAACATGCGCGCGGTCGGGTCGATCTCGCCGCGCCAGGGCAGGATCTGGAACGTCGTAGGGTCCGGGTGCGCGAGGAGGTCGGACTCGTACGACCGCGTCAGCCCCTCGATGGCGGACCCGTCGAAGCCGAGACCCTCGGAGAAGGCCCCCTCGACCTCGGCCGGCGCGATGGCCACCGACTTGAGCGTGCCCACCACGTCGGTGAACCACAGGCGTACGAACTTGACGCCGCGTTCCTCGATCGTCCGCAAGACGAAATCGCGCTGCTTGTCCATCAGATCCCCTCGTCGTCTCGTCGCTCAGCGACCGGCGCCGTCGGCGCCCCAGTCGGCCTCGCGCGCGTCGTCTTCATCCCATTTGGCCGACCGTGCGCGCAGAATCTCGGGTGCACGCGCGGCTTCCTCGGCGCTGTCGAACGGGCCGGCGCGATCAGCCATGGGAGATTCGAGGCCTTCCTCGACCTGACCGGTCTGGAGGTTGTACCAGTACTTCCGCGTGCCGTCGCTCACGATGTCTCCTCCAGGATCTCGCGCCCCGGCGCAGATGCGTCGGGCCCTCCCCCGATCCTACTGATCGCGACCCCGCGGCTGGATAGGCTGGAGGGCATGGCAACGAATGCGTCCCGCGCGATCGGGGTGGACATCGGCGGCACCGGCATCAAGGCCGGCATCGTGGATCTGGAGGCCGGCGAGCTGGTGAGCGACCGCATCAAGGTCGCCACGCCCGCCGGCGCAGAGCCCGCGGACGTGCTGACGGCGGTGCATCAGGTGATCGAGCGCCTCGAGGCCCCCGCGGACATGCCGCTGGGCGTCGCCTTCCCGGCCATCGTCAAGGGCGGCCGCACGCTGTCCGCGGCGAACGTCTCGGCGACCTGGGTCGGTTTCGAGGCCGAGCAGTTCTTCGAGGACGGTCTGTCGCGTGGCATCCATTTCGCCAACGACGCGGACGTCGCGGGCATCGCAGAGGTGCGGTACGGCGCGGCCAAGGACGTCGAGGGCCTCGTGATCCTCACGACGCTCGGCACGGGGATCGGCTCGGCCATGATCTACGACGGCGTTCTCGTCCCGAACAGCGAGTTGGGACATCTGCAGCGCGCGGGTCACAAGAAGGATGCTGAGCACTTCGCCGCGTACTCCGCGATGGAACGCGAGGAACTGTCGTGGGAGAAGTGGGCGAAGCGCCTGCAGTGGTACTACGACTACGTCGAGTTTCTGTTCAGCCCCGACCTCATCGTCGTCGGCGGCGGTGTATCGAAGCACTCCGAGAACTTCCTCCCGCTGCTGAAGCTCCGCGCGCCGATCGTGCCCGCGAAGCACCGCAACAACGCCGGCATCATCGGGGCGGCCTCGCTCGCGGTGCCGGTTCCGGAGGCCCTCCCCGCCGTCAAGTGACGTTCCCGTCGCACTGACGAGAGGCGCGCGCCGTCGGGCGGCGTGTCGGAGGGGTGTGGCAGTCTCGATCCCGTGACCGCCCAGGACCCCTCGGAGACGCCGCGCCTCGACGCGTCCATCGTCAGGCTCCGTGTCGTCGTGGTCGCCAGCACGGTCGTCGCGGCGGTGGCCGGCTATCTCGGGTGGGCGGACGACACCGACCCCGCTCCCGCCGTCGCGGCCGCCGTCGCCGCCTCCGTCGCGGCGGTCGGGGCCTTCGTCGTCTGGTACCTCGAGGAGCGGCGCAAGCGCGCTCTGCAGTCCGCGCGGACGACGGTGGCGGAGCTGCTCCGCGCCGAGAAGATCCGCATCCTCACGATGACCAACGGCGCCTTCCTCCCGACGCTGTCGGCGCTCCAGGACCTCGCCGCGATGCGCCCCGGCGAGCGGGCCGTCGAGATCAGCGGCTTCCGTCAGGCCGTGGTGGAGCGCGCGTGCGACCTCGTCAAGAACGAGAGCCCGCGAGCGGCGTACTTCCGCGTGCAGGACCTGTCGGCGCGGCGCCGGGTGATGAGTCCGCGCCCGTACATCTCGCAGCGGGCCCGCGTGGACGAGTTCACCTCGCAGTTCGTCGAGGGCGCCGACGAGGAGCCGGGCGTGTGGGAGCTCATCGACCACGCCGAGCACGCCATCCTCCGCGAGGACGTCCGGCCGCCCGGCAAGGTCTACCGCTCGTACATCTCCGCGCCCGTCCGCTGCGGGGGGATCGCCTTCGGCATGCTCACCTTGAATGTCCTGGATGCCGGCGGCCTCTCCACCGAGGACCGGGACTTCCTGCTCGTGCTCGCGCGTGTGCTGGCCGTCGCGGAGGCGCTGACGCTCCTCGAGAAAGAGCGCGAGGCGTCCGTCCGGATGTCGCTCATCCGTTCTAGAATCGGGTCAGAAGGGGGTAACGCATGAGCACTGCCGTGTCGGTCTCGGGCCGGTCCAGCTTCGTGAACGCAGAGATGGCCAAGGCGCACGCCGAGGCGATCCGATCGGTGGATGCCGAGCGCTCGCAGCCCCCGCACATCCGCGCCGCTCGTGCGCGTGCCCTTCTTCGCTGGCTGGACAAGACCGACTGACGTCGCGCCGCCCTCGTCGCTCACGGAGAGACGAGCTCGAACCGCTCCAGAACGACGGGAAAGGTCGCCGGGTCAGTTCTCGTGTCGGCCGCTGAGGCGGTCCCACTCGAGTGACCGGTACTGCAGGTAGGTGCAGAGGTTGGACGCGACGATGAGTTCCGCCCCCAGCGCCCCCATCTCATAGGGCGGAGCGGTGAGCTCCGTCTCGTGCACCTCGACCGTCATCTGCCACAGGGGGTCGTCGAACGCCCGCGGCTGCATGTAGATCGCACCGTTGGCCCGCTGGAGCCGCACGATCACGAGGCCGGTGTCGCTTCTCCGGTCACCGTCCTGCTCGGCTACGACGATGTCGGCACCGGCGGTGTTCCCCGCCTCGATGAAGTCGTCGACCCACTGCTGCAGCACGTAGACGTCCCGTCGCGGCGGGAAGGGGATCTCTCCGGTCACTGAATCATCCTTTCAGCTGTCGCGCGCGGACGGCGCATGACGGCTAACTATTGCGTCACGTCCGCGACGACGTCATGGGCGTTTCCTGAAGCTCTCGCGGGTGCCGCTCGACGGCGGGTGGGCGACGACCTCGTCACGCGGTCGAGGCCTTACCGACATGCACCGTCAGCCCGTTCGGGCCGTTCGCCTCGTCGAACATCTGCTCGACGAGATGTTGGTCGATCGACGGGCTCCGACCGCCCCAGAACTGGAGCACAAGCGGCGTCGACGCGCTGAGCCACAGGCTCAGCGTGCCGGCGCTCGGGTGCGGCGCGTGCAGCATGAAGGACTCGCCGCGCCGCAACTTGTTCATCACCACGATGCGAAGGTGCGCGAGGGTGCGGTCGTCGACATCGAGGACGGCACGGCCCTGATAGAAAAGACGGCCCACGTTCAACTCCTGACACGAACGGCCGGCGGGACCCTGCCGAGCCCGCTTACGCCGTAAGGGACATCTTACGCAACGCCGTCACGGGTACGCGCGCGTGGCTCAGACCAAAAGCCAGGCCGGCGTCGGTCAGTCCTCGCCCGCCGGCGTGATCAGCACCCCGCCGAACCGCGCCTCGGAATAGCGCCACTCCCGTCCATCGACCCACACCCGCGCCGATGCGCAGGGCAGCGGTTCGTGCTCGCCGTTCGGCCAGAGCAATACGAACCCACCGCTCGGGGACGCATTCGACCCCGTCACGCGTGCGCCGTTCGCATCGACGGCACGAGCCTCGCAGTCGCGGCACAGGTACTCGGGGTAGCGGTCGGATTGGGTGACCTGGGCGCCGCAGTTCGGACAGGGCTGGGTTCCACGCGCACCGGGGAGAAACGGGCTCATTCGACAAGCGTAGGTTGCGCCGCCTCCGCGCTGTTCGCGCATGGTCGGCCGATACTCATCCATGCGCTGCCCTCTCTGGTCCCCGCTGCGCGGTGCGACGTCGACCGGGTTGGCGCAGATCTACGCCCTGAGGGGGAGGCTCGGATGGGAGCGCACCTTTAGCGTCGAAGCATGGCTGCGAACGAGAACACGCCCGCATCGGCGACGGTCTGGTACTTCACCGGCGCGACATTCGTGATCGCGCTCCCCATGCTGATGTTCCCCGACCTGCCATGGTGGGCGCGCGCCGCCTCGATCGCGTTCGGTGGTGCGCTCATCGTCGTTGGGATCAGGCAGCTGCAGCGGGAAGCGAGGGGCAAGGGCGATCGACGCGACTAGCGCGAGTCGCCTGTGAGCGGTCCGGCAGCGCGAAGGCGTTCATCCTCGGACGGATGCGCAGCCGGTCAGTCCGTGCGCTCGTTCGATGGGCGTCAGCATGCTGTCTCACCGCGTGTCGTCTCCCCCGCGCCTCAGCCATGCCTCGACGTGCATGAGCTCGGCCGGGAACGGCTCCAGCGCGACCGCCAATGCCGGGGTGATGTGGTGCACGAGCATGTGGGCGCGGAAGCGGCCGTCGGCATCCCAGCCCGCTCCCAACTCGAAGATCTCCGCTGCAGCGGCAGCGGAGGCGGCATCCTGAGCTTCGCAGATCTGGTCGCTGCTCCATGAGCTGGGCACAACGTGAAGATGCGTCCCCAGCAGAGGCTCCAAGGTCGTCCTTACCGCCTCGACGTCCACGGCGGATGCGAGCCCAAACCATCCCTTCTCGTCCCGCGCGGCGAGGAAGGCCACCAGGGCGCCGTTGCGGATGGTGTCGCACGCATCCTGCACGTCGCTGCGGAGGATCTCCGCTCGGTCGGGGACGCCGTCGACGTCGGGGAAGCTCCCCTGAGTGATCTGAGGAAAGAGCGCGACCCCTCGGCCCCCGTCGGTGACGTCCGCGTCGACGATGGCCTCGCCCGTCCAGACACCGCGGACCGTGACCATCCTGTCGACTGAGGCGCTCCTTGGGCCGTCCACGGGTATCCCGAAGGAATCCGTCTGGTCGAACAGCTCGCCGTAGACGCCTTCGCCCCGCAGGAGAAGTCGCCGCGAGAACTCGTCCTCGCGAAGAATCCCCGTCGCGACCACACGGTCACCGGCCAGCACCGGTTCCAGATCGACATGTCCCATCAACGCCCCCTCGCGATGTGGCCCGGTAGCGGCAATGGCCGAGCCCCGAACAGCACCAGCGTGACACAACCGCCTCGCGATGCGGGGTACAAGCGAATGGGCCGGCCTATACGTCGGGCTTGGAACGTCCCAGAAACGTGGGTGGTGGGGATCGATGGAGAACGGTTTTTCAGCTGGATCGCGGCGCAGATATGGAAATGGTGACCGGCGTTAGGGTGTTGATCATGCGGCGTCGACTATCTTTCGTAGTACCCAGTGCGTTACTCATGGTCGTCTCCGCTGTCGCCGGTTGCGCGTCCGGCGCGAATATCGCCCCGGGATCCGGAGACGACGCGGCTGCGTCCGCCCAGTCCAGCGAATCTCCCACGGTTGTCGCGGGAGATGAAGCGGCGCTCGCGCAGGCCCAGGCTTGGCTCGACGCGGCTAACGTTCCACCGGGAGCGGTCCGCACCGACACCTCCCCCGGCAAGTTCAGCTCGTACACCGGGTGGCCGTGCGGCCCCTACGAGCAGTTGGAAGGGTTTTGGGTCGTCTCCGGTACGACTGTGGTCGACGCGGCCAATTGGCTCATCGAGAACCCCACCGCCGACCTGGTGACGACGAGCTTCGCTCCCGCGACCGAGGAACAGGGACCGGTCGATTCGGCGATCGTCGGATACATCCCCGCCCCCGGTGCGCAGGAAGGGATTGTCTACACGCTCGTGAAAATGGAGGGAGACGTTGCGATCCGGGCCGAAGTCGCTGCACAGACCAACACCGCCACATGCCCTCCACTGCCTGACGGCTCAGCGTATGGAGCACCCGGAATGGGGTAACGCTTCGATCCGATCTCCCCGGCACACTCAGCCGCGCTGACCTCGCAAGCAGCAGCCATACGGATACACACCGCACGACGGCGCTGTCCGGGATGTCCTAACTACTCTCATCGTTCGATCACGAAAGGCGAATGGGCCGGCCTGTACGCCGGGTTCTGTCCGGGGGCGGAAGCCCCGTGGACGGTCATCTCTCTCGGCGACACGTTGCCGTGCCGCTCCAGCGGCCTACCCGGGGACTCGGCGAGCCGCGTCGACATCCCCTGTCTGGCCTTGCTCCGGACGAGGTTTACCGTGCGGGTCGTGTCACCACGACCCCGGTGGTCTCTTACACCACCCTTTCACCCTTACCCGCGCGAGGCGGGCGGTCTGCTCTCTGTGGCACTGTCTCGCGGATTGCTCCGGGTGGGTGTTACCCACCGTCCTGCCCTGTGGAGCCCGGACGTTCCTCGGCACGGGCGAACCCGTGACGCGACCGTCCAGCCGACCCATTCGCACGTGCGAGTCTACCGTCGCGGGCGGTCACGCCTTCTCGGCGGTCGGTCCGATCCGCAGGTCGAGAGGGAAGTCGAGCGGGAACGACCCGAACAGCAGACGACCCGCGGATGCCGCGGACTCCCGCACCGCCTCCGCCACCGCGTCCGCGTACTCGACGGGCGTGTGCACGACGATCTCGTCGTGCAGGAAGAACGCCAGATGCGGCGACCGGTGGAACACGGGACCCGACGCGGGCGCGGAGCGCGCGGCATCCACGTCCGGGAACGCCGACAGGCGCGTGCGCAGGTCGGCCAGCCAGGCGAGCGCCCACTCGGCCGCGGTGCCCTGGACCACGAAGTTGCGGGTGAAGCGCCCCCGGTCGCGGGCGGAGCGGCGCGCGCGGGTCTCGTCGATCCCGGATGCCGCGGCGTCGCTCGCCCGCGACTGCAGGTCCCGCCAGGTCGACCCGGCGGTCGGCGAGGTGCGTCCGAGCCAGGTGTGGACGACCCCGCCGTCCTCTCCGACGCGGGCCGCCTCGTCGACGAGCGCCATCGCACGAGGGAAGGTGCGCCGCAGGCGCGGGAGGAGCCGTCCGCTCTCCCCCGTCGTGGCTCCGTACATCGCCCCGAGCATCGCGAGCTTCGCCTCGGCGCGGCTCGCGACGGCGCCCCGCTCGACGATGCCGGCGTAGAGGTCGCGTCCGGATGCCGCCTCGGCCAGCGCCGTGTCGCGCGACATCGCCGCGAGCACGCGGGGTTCGAGCTGCGCCACGTCGGCGGTCACGAGCGTCCAGCCCGGGTCGGCCCGGACCGCCGTGCGCAGCGCTCGGGGGATCTGCAGGGCCCCGCCGCCCGACGACGCCCACCGGCCGGTGACCACGCCCGCGGGGACGTAGACGGGACGGAAGCGGTCGTCGCGGACCCACTCGTCGAGCCACGCCCACCCGTTCGCGGTGTAGAGACGCATCTGCTTCTTGTAGGCGATGAGCGGGGCGACGACCGGGTGGTCGTGCTCGGACAGCTCCCACCGGCTCGTCGACTGGACCAGGACGCCGGCCCGGCGCAGGGAGCGCAGCAGGCGCGGCTGGGAGTCGAGGGATGCCGACGGGTCGTCGAGGGCGGCACGGACGACGGCCGCCGTCTGCTCGATGCGGGCGGGCAGGCCGCCGCCCCGGCGGGCACCGAGCTCGCGCTCGAGCATGTCCTCGTGCGCGCGCCGGCTCCAGGGCACGCCCGCGGCGTGCAGCTCCTCCGCGATGAGCGCCCCCGCCGACTCGGCGGCGCAGAGCAGGCGGAGCGCGCCGGGCGACGTCGACGACGCGATAGCGGCGATCTGGCGGCGGTACTCGGCGAGAGCGGCCGGGAGGGTCTCGGGGATCCCGGATGCCGCCTCCCCCAGGTCGAAGAGGGTGTCGCCTGAGCGGGGCGCCGTCGTCCCGGCATCCCATTCGCCTCTCGCCCGGAGGCCGTGATCGTCGGTCACGGCCTGCGCGTCGCGAAGGATGCCGTGGACGAGGCGGAGGTCCCACACGCGCGCGACGCGGATCCCGGCCTCGAGCAGACGCGGGTAGACGAGTGCGGAGTCGGCCCACACCCATCGCACGTCGCCATCGTGCTGCCGGGCGGCGATCGCCGCGGGGAGCGCGTCGGCGGTCAGCTCCTGAGCGGGTCCGGTGGGCTCGGTGTCCCCGTCGACGGCGACGATCGCGAACCGGCCGTCAGCGACCCGTCCGACGACGACCGTGTCAGTGGGCACGGCCGCCGCGACGGATCATCGGGATTCTTCGGTGCGGACGAGGATCGCGCCGCACTCGGGGCAGAAGACGACCTCGTCCGTTTGGGCGCGCCGAACGGTGCTGAGGTCGCTGGGCGGGAGGACCATGCGGCACGCCTCGCACGCGCCGGCGCGCAGGAGTCCGGCGCCGTTGCCGCGCGCGGCGAGGCGCTCGTACAGCGCGACGAGGTCGGCGGGGATGGCCGCGGCCACGGCGTCCCGGTCGCGGCGGGCGGCCTCGAGGCGGGTGGTGGCCTCGGCGACGGTGGTTTTGGCCTCCGCGCTGAGCTGGGTGCCCTGCGCGTTCGTCTCGGCGATGAGCGCCTCCTGCTCGGCTACCGCGGCGTCGGCGGCCTCGAGCCGCTCCATCAGGGCGATCTCAGCGTCCTCGAGGTCGCTCTTGCGGCGGGCGAGGGAGGTGAGCTCGTTCTCGAACCCCTGTGCCTGCTTCGCGTTGGACGAGGCGGCCAGGCGCTCGGTGTCGCGGGCGATGCGGGCGTCCACGACCGACACGTCGGACTCGAGGCGCTTCAGCTCGGCGGCGATGTCGTCGCGGACGTTCGCGCGCGCCCCCAGCTCCTGCGACAGCGTCGACCGCTGCGCGATGAGCTCGCGCACGCGCTCGGCCTGCGGGGGGTTGCCGGCGACGCGCTCGTCCCGACGGATACGGGCGTCGAGGTCGGCAAGATCGAGCAGTCGGCGCTGGTCGGCGGGATCGGCGTTCACGCTCCCACGCTACCCCGGGGGTGGGACAGACAGGCGTCCGGCTAGCCTGGACCCACGGAACCCCCGGATGAATGGATGCCATCACCGTGACCTGGAGCATCGACCCTGTGCAGGCGCGCGCCGTCTGCCGTGCAACGGACGAACACGCGTCCGCGATCGACGCCGTCGTGATCACCACCGCGGATGCCTTCGAGTCGGCGCAGAGCGCCGTGGGCGCGGGTGAGACCGCCACGGCGCTGGCAGAGGTCGCCGCCGACCCGTTCCTCATCCGCCTCGCGGGCATCCGGCGGCACATCAGCACCGTGACGGAGACGACGGAAGGGGTCGTCGCCCTCTACGAGCAGGCGGACTACGACATGGCCGCCCAGACGCAGGCGACGATGAACGGGTCCAAGCCGTGAGCGTCGCTCCCGCGACGATCCCGCGGTCCGCCGACGTCTCGGCCGCCGCGGACACGCTGTCCGCCGCCCTCGACGGGCTCGACGACGCCGTCTCCGACGTCACGAGCTCGTGGGGCGGGCTGAACGCCGTGTACGAGGCGCCGGAAGCGCAGACGGCCTATGGCGCCCTGGCATCCGTGTCGCCCGCCGCCGATGAGCTGGCGACCGCGCTGTCGTCGGCGGTGAGCGCGCTGCGGACGTATGCGGAGGCCCTCGCCTCGCTGGAGACCCGCCGCGCGGCCATCGTCTCCGACCTCGCGGTGGTCGAGCGCGAAATCGACCTCCCGCTCGAAGAGCGCGACCCGGAGGCCCCGACCGTCGCCGAGGTCGCCCGCGCACGCCGGACCTTCGACGCCGACGCCACCGCCGCCGACGAGGACTGCGCCCGAGCCCTGCGGGCGCTGCGCACGTCGACGACGTGGGTGATGAACGACGGTCTCGAGATCGTGACCGGCAACGCCGGGTCGGCGGTCCAGGGTCTCGCGAGCGAGCTGCTGCAGCGCTACCGCGGCACGCTGATGGTGCCCGGCCCGGGGGCGATGCTGCCGGACGAGATCCGGCTCACCGCGGGTGATCTGGAGCCCACCTGGCCCCGCTCCCGCATCGACGGGCAGATCTGGGTGCAGCGCCCGTCGGGCACGTGGATGCTGGAGAGCAACCTCCTGCCCGACGCTCCCCCGGCGCTCGGCGGCCTGCCGGGGTGGAACGGGCAGCCGAAGTTCGCCCCCGCCGAGATCGGGACGCCGCCCGCCTGGGCCGGGCACGCCGGTAAGGCGCTGTCGGTGGTGGGTGCGGGCCTGACCTACTGGAGCGTCTACGGCGAGAGCTACAACGACACCCTCACCCGCCACCCGGACTGGAGCGAGGAACAGCGTCAGTAGGAGGCGTGGGTGGACACGGCGGTCGTCGGCACGAGCTCTGTCGCCGGCGGCGCCGGCGGCGCGTGGGGCGGTGCGCTGCTCGGCGCGAGCATCGGGTCGGTGTTCCCGGGACCCGGGACGATCATCGGCGGCATCGTGGGTGGGGTGATCGGCGGCGTCGCCGGTGGATGGGGAGGACAGCAGGTGTCGCAGAGAGCGGTGGACAGCATCCGCGGCGAGAACGAGACCATCATGGCGCCGGGTCCGCTGGGTGCGGCGCACGGACCCGCCGGAGACCAGCTGTGACCGCCGGCCTGATCGTCGGCATCGCCTTCCTCGCGCTCGGCGTGGTGGCCTACAGCGGCGTGTGGAAAGGCTGGATCCGCGTCCGCCGCGGGTACGGAAGCACCATCGGCTTCGCGTGGCTGTGGCTCGGCCTGTCGTTCACGACGGCGTCGGTCGCCACCTCCCTCGCTGTGGCTTCCCGCCCGCTCCTGCTCGTCCTCCTGGCGGTCGCGGCGGTGCTGCTGGTCGTGGCCATCGTCGGCTTCTTCTGGCTCCCGCCCTTCCTCCTGCCCGCGTGGTACCGCGTGCTTCGCGGCGACGACGTGCGTCCGAAGGGTCGCCCATGAAGTTCTCGACCGGTCCCGCCACTCGCGAGTCCGCCGTCGTCGTCGCGGAGACGCCCCATGCGCACGTCACCTACCCGGACTGGCTCGAGACGTCCGCGTTCGACGGGGCCGACCTCGTTTTGACACCGGTCGAACGCCCGGACGGATTCGTCCCCAACCTCGTGCTGACCTCGGTGGCGAGCACCGCTCCCCTGACGGATGCCGCGGCGGCGGCGGTCCGAGCCGCCGGTGCCCAGCATGACGGCGCGTACGTGATCGCGGTCGACCTGTGGCATCCCTCGCCCGACGGGTCCCCCGCCCGCGGTCGACGGATCATCTTCGCCTACCCGGGCGACGACGGACAGGACGTCGTCGTCGCCAAGTGGGTGTGGGCCACCGGGAGTCACCACGTGCACCTGTCGGCCAGCTGCGTCCCCTCCCAGTGGACCGGGTACTCCCCGGTCTTCGACGGGATCGCCGCCCACCTGGCGCTCACCACCGACCCGGCGGAGACCGCGGAGGCGGCGGCCCGCGCCGGTGACGCTCCGCTGGATGCCGTCGTGACCGCCCGTGTCGGAAATCCGATCGAGTCCCTCGACGACATCCCGGCGCCGGCGTTCGCCTCCGCGGCGCCGCGTCTGTCGCCCGACGCGCTGCAGGCGGTGCTCACCGGAACGGCGAGATCGCGCATCGGTGCGGCCCACGGCGTCCTCGCCCGCCGCGACCGCGGGACCGCGGCGGCGCACGAGCTTCGCGATGCCGGGTGGATCGACGACGACGGTCGGCTGACACGGGACGGTTCGGCTGCTGGAGCGGCCCTCGCCGCGAAGCGGCACATCGCGACCGTCCAGGCGCGCCGGGGGGATCGCGCCGCGCTGCTGATCGCGTATGCGGGTCCGCGCGGCGTGCTCGTCCTGCACGACCCGGCGCTGTCCGAAGACGTCGGCGGACCTGCTGACACGGCCTCGCGACACGCGGTGGTCCTCGACCCCGATCACATGCCGGTCTTCGTGGCCGCCTGGCTCGGTGTCACCCCCAGCTGGCCCGTGAGCGAGCCGGACGAGCAGATCGCCGCCGACGAGCTCGCCGCGCACATCGGGGCCACCGATGGCGCCGTCGAACCCTGGACCGAGGTCCTGATCCGCGGCGACGACGGCGACCTGTACGACGTGGTCTCGCCGTCACGCGGCTGGCTCCGGATCGGAGCGCCGGTCGATGGCATCCATCCGCTCCGCGCCGAACCGACGGCCGTCGTCTTCGACCGGCTCGCCCTGCTGAGCACGCGGGCCCTCGCCTGAGGACGGAGTGCGTCCCGGGTTAGACTCGGGGACTCCAGGGCCTTTAGCTCAGCTGGTAGAGCGCCACGTTTACACCGTGGATGTCGTCGGTTCGATCCCGGCAGGGCCCACCGCTCGCTTCCGCTGGTCCAGTGAACGCTCGCGCGCGGGGGGAAACGCCGTGGCACGGCGTTTCCCCCGGCGCAGAGCGTTTACCGACAAAGCACCCGGCTCGGTGAGGTCATGTTCTCCGCGTGACGACGAGGCACCCGACGCAGACTGCGACGAGGACCGCGCACACCGCGATGGCCGTCCCGGCCGGTGGCACCAGCTCCCCCTTGAAGCGCACCCATGCCAGCGTGGGCGAGAACACGGCCGCGGCGAGGGCAGTTCCGAACATCAGTCGCGGATACGCCCGTCTTTCCTGCATCGACGTCACCGTCATCCGTCGCAAGGCGACGATGACGCAGACGAGCGTGCTGATGGCAGCGGCCGCGAGGATCCAGGTCCACGACGCCTCTGGCGTCATGGAAAAGCGGCGCGTCCCCCCGAACCCTCCCCCCACCAAGGCGACGATCGGGACGGCGGAGACCCATTCGAAGAGTTCCCACCCGACCGGGGCACGCCGGGGTAACGCCCCGGTCCGGGCGCGCCAGGCCCGCCGCGTCTTCGGCGCGTCCTCCCGAGGGAGGTCGGGCGCGTCGCTCGTGGTCACGCGATCAGTATCGAGCACGCGGCGGCCCGCCGTCGCACGCCGGTAAACGCTCGCGCGAGCGGGACGGCGGACGGGCGAGAGCGGTCGATTCCGGAGAATGGATGCCTCGACGTCGAGGCATCCATCCGCCCCGACACCCGCGGGTGGAGGACCGCACGACCGGAGCGCCGCCGACTCGCTAGGCTGGACGCTGGTGAATTGTGCGGAGCAGACAAGGGTTGCCGCACGCGTATGGCGATTCTCTGGCATGACCTGCCAGACGACGAAAGGTCTTCCGTGACTGTTCACGATCAGGATCCGTATTCGCAGGGGCCGCAGGACAGCGACCCGGAAGAGACCGAGGAGTGGAAGGAATCCCTCCGTCAGCTCGTCCAGGCGAAGGGTCCGGCTCGCGCCCGCGAGATCATGCTGAGCCTGCTCAAGGGCTCGAAGGAGCTGCACCTCGGCGTGCCGATGGTGCCGACCACCGACTACATCAACACCATCGCGCGCGACAGCGAGCCCGAGTTCCCCGGTGACGAGGAGCTGGAGCGCCGCTACCGCAAGTGGATCCGCTGGAACGCCGCGGTCACCGTGCACCGTGCGCAGCGCCCCGGCATCGGCGTCGGCGGCCACATCTCGACGTACGCCTCGTCGGCGGCGCTGTACGAGGTGGGCTTCAACCACTTCTTCCGCGGCCTCGACGACCCGTCCGGCGGCGACCAGATCTTCGTGCAGGGCCACGCCTCCCCCGGCACCTACGCCCGCGCGTTCCTCGAGGGCCGCCTCACCGAGGCGCAGCTCGACGGCTTCCGCCAGGAGAAGTCCGCGGCGCCGAACGGCATCCCCTCCTACCCCCACCCCCGTCTCATGCCGGACTTCTGGCAGTTCCCGACGGTGTCGATGGGTCTGGGCCCGATCAACGCGATCTACCAGGCCATGTCGAACAAGTACCTCAGCAACCGCGGCATCAAGGACGTGTCGGACTCGCACGTCTGGGCGTACCTCGGCGACGGCGAGATGGACGAGGTCGAGAGCCGCGGACAGCTCCAGGTCGCGGCGAACGAGGGCCTGGACAACCTGACCTTCATCGTCAACTGCAACCTGCAGCGCCTCGACGGCCCCGTCCGCGGCAACGGCAAGATCATCCAGGAGCTCGAGAGCTTCTTCCGCGGTGCCGGCTGGAACGTCATCAAGGTCGTCTGGGGCCGCGAGTGGGACGACCTGCTCGCCCGCGACACCGACGGTGCGCTGCTGAACCTCATGAACAGCACGCCCGACGGCGACTACCAGACGTACAAGGCCGAGAACGGCGCGTACGTCCGCGAGAACTTCTTCGGCCGCGACCCCCGCGCGCTCGAGCTCGTCAAGGACTACTCGGACGAGCAGATCTGGGGCCTCAAGCGCGGTGGCCACGACTACCGCAAGGTCTACGCGGCGTTCAAGGCGGCCAAGGAGCACAAGGGCCAGCCGACCGTCATCCTCGCCAAGACCATCAAGGGCTACGGCCTGGGTCCGCACTTTGAGGGCCGCAACGCGACCCACCAGATGAAGAAGATGACCCTCGACGACCTGAAGGCGTTCCGCGACGCGATGGACATCCCGGTGTCCGACGCGCAGCTCGAGGAGAACCCGTACCAGCCGCCGTACTACACCCCCGGTGAGAAGGACGAGACGATCCAGTACATGCTGGAGCGTCGCCGCTCGCTCGGCGGGTTCCTGCCGGAGCGCCGCTCGACGCACGTCGGACTGGAACTGCCCGGCGACGCCGCGTACCAGCTGCCCAAGAAGGGCTCGGGCACGCAGGAGGTCGCCACGACGATGGCGTTCGTCCGCCTGCTGAAGGACCTGCTGCGCGTCAAGGGCTTCGGTCACCGCATCGTGCCGATCATCCCCGACGAGGCGCGCACGTTCGGCATGGACGCGTACTTCCCGACGGCGAAGATCTACAACCCCAAGGGCCAGCACTACACCTCCGTGGACCGCGAGCTGCTGCTCGCGTACAAGGAGAGCCCCGAGGGTCAGATCATCCACGTCGGCATCAACGAGGCCGGCGCTCTCGCCGCCTTCACCGCGGCGGGCACCTCGTACGCCACGCACGGCGAGCCGCTGATCCCCGTCTACGTCTTCTACTCGATGTTCGGCTTCCAGCGCACGGGCGACGCCCAGTGGGCGGCGGGCGACCAGATGGCGCGCGGCTTCATCATCGGCGCCACCGCCGGCCGCACCACCCTGACCGGTGAGGGCCTGCAGCACGCCGACGGCCACTCGCAGCTGCTCGCCTCGACCAACCCGGCGACCGTGTCGTACGACCCGGCCTACGGCTACGAGATCGCGCACATCGTGCGCTCCGGCCTGGAGCGCATGTACGGCGGGGAGCACCCGGACCCGAACGTCATGTACTACATGACGGTCTACAACGAGCCGCTCGTGCAGCCGGCCGAGCCCGAGGGGGTCGACGTCGACGGCATCGTCCGCGGCATCCACCACGTCTCCTCCGGCGAGGGCGAGGGTCCCCGCACCCAGCTGCTCGCCTCGGGCGTCGGTGTGCCGTGGGCGTTCGAGGCCCAGCGCCTCCTCAAGGAGGACTGGGGCGTCGTCGCCGACGTGTGGTCGGTGACCTCGTGGACCGAGCTGCGCCGCGACGGCCTCGCCGCCGACGAGCACAACTTCCTCCACCCCGACCAGGAGCCGCGCGTCGCCTACCTGACCGACAAGCTCAAGGAGGCCCAGGGTCCCGTCGTCGCGGTCAGCGACTGGATGCACGCGGTCCAGGACCAGATCCGTCCGTGGGTCCCGCAGAACTACTGGACGCTCGGCGCCGACGGCTTCGGCTTCTCGGACACCCGTGCGGCCGCGCGCCGGTTCTTCAAGATCGACGGTCCGTCGCTCGTGGTCCGCGCCCTGCAGGCGCTGGCCGAGGAGGGCAAGGTCGACCGCGCCGTCGTCGGCCAGGCGATCGAGAAGTACCGCCTGCACGACGTCAACGCCGGGACGAGCGGCAACGCGGGCGGCGAGGCCTGATCGCGTGACCGACACCGCGGCCGCGCAGGACAAGGCCGAGACGCTGGCGTGGCTGCGCCGTATCTCGGGTGACCTCGCGACCGCGACCATCCAGCGTCTCGAAGAGACGCTGCCCTGGTACGCCGAGATGCCCCCTGCGCGCCGGTCCGCTGTCGGACTGGTCGCGCAGGCGGGCATCACGTCGTTCCTGAAGTGGTTCGAGGAGCCCGCCTCGACCCCGGCCATCGCCGCGGACATCTTCGCCGCCGCCCCGCGCGAGCTGCTGCGCAGCGTCAGCCTCACGCAGACGCTCCAGCTGGTCCGCGTCACCGTCGAGGTGATGGAGGAGCGCGTCGCCGGCCGCAGCGAGAAGGTGCGCGAGGCGATGCTCTCGTATTCGCGCGAGGTCGCCTTCGCCGCCGCCGACGTCTACGCCCGCGCCGCGGAGGCGCGCGGACTGTGGGACGCGCGCTTGGAGGCGCTCGTCGTCGACTCGATCCTCACGGGCGAGGCCGACGAGGAGCTGCCCAGCCGTATCGCGGCCCTCGGGTGGCACGGCCACGGCGAGGTCGCGGTGCTCGTGGGCACCACCCCGCGTCTCCTCGACGTCGACCAGGTGCGGCGCACGGCCCGCAAGCTCGGCGTCGACGTCCTCATCGGGGTGCAGGGCTCCCGTCTGGTGCTCGTCATCGGCCGCGCCGACCTCCCCGCCCGTGGGGCCGACGAGATCACCGAGCTGCCCTTCACCGACATCGCCAAGCGGCTCGAACCGGGCTTCGGCAGCGGACATCTCGTCCTCGGGCCGGCCGTGGCGGCGCTTGTCGACGCCGGGCAGAGCGCCCGCGCCGCCCTTGCCGGATTCGCGGTGGCGCGCGCGTGGCGCAACGCCCCCCGCCCGGTCGAGGCCGACGACCTCCTCCCCGAGCGCGCCCTTGCGGGCGACCCGGTCGCCAAGCTCACCCTCGTCGAACGCGTGTACCGCCCGCTGCAGGCCCACAGCGCCGACCTCGTCTCCACCCTGTGGAGCTACCTCGACAACGGCCGGTCCCTCGAGGCGACCGCCCGCGAGCTCTTCGTGCACCCCAACACCGTCCGCTACCGCCTCAAGCGCGTGTCCGAGGTGATCGGGTGGGATGCCACCGGCCCGCGCGAGGCGTTGATCCTCCAGACCGCGCTGATCCTCGGCTCCATCGGCACGGATGCCACCCGCCGACGCGGCGCGGGCGCACGCCGGCACAGCCTCTCCTGACCCGCCGTCCCGGCGCGAGGACCACGTCGATGCACGGCGCGCACAAAGACACGCCGCTTTCTTGTGCCGATATCTCCAGAAGCGTCGGCCGGATCCTTGACAGGATGGACGGGTGATCATCGCCGTCTTCCCCGGACAGGGTTCGCAGACCCCCGGGTTCCTCTCCCCCTGGCTCGAGATCGACGGCGCCCGCGAGCGCCTCGAGGCCTACTCCGACCAGGCGGGCGTCGACCTGGTCGCCGCCGGGACCGAGTGGGACGCCGACCGTATCCGCGACACCAGCGTCGCGCAGCCGCTCATCGTCGCGGCGTCCCTGCTGTCGTGGGCGGCCCTCACCGCCGCCGGCCCGCGCCCGTCCGGTGTGGCCGGGCACTCCGTCGGCGAGATCGCCGCGCTGGCGGCATCCGGGGTCCTCTCCGACGACGACGCCCTGCGCCTCGTGGCCCTGCGCGGCCGGGCCATGGCCGAGGCTGCCCAGGCCGTCGAGACGGGCATGAGCGCCGTCGTCGGCGGCGACGAGGGCGCCGTGCTCGAGCGCCTCGACGGGCTCGGCCTCACCCCCGCCAACTTCAACGGCGGCGGCCAGATCGTCGCCGCCGGCGAGCTGCCGGCACTGGCCGAGCTCGCCGCGGACGCACCGCGCGGGACGCGCGTCATCCCCCTGCAGGTCGCCGGCGCCTTCCACACACGCTTCATGGAGCCCGCCGTCGCGGCCCTCCGCGACGCCGCCGCGACCGTCGAGACGGCGGCCCCCGACACGACGCTGTGGACGAACTCCGACGGCTCGACCGTCGACGACGGCCGCCGCGCCCTCGACCTCGTCGTCGCGCAGGTCGCCTCCCCCGTCCGCTGGGACCGCTGCATGGCGTCGTTCGCCGCGCAGGGCGTCACCGGCATCATCGAGCTCGCGCCCGCCGGCGCGCTGACGGGGCTCGCCAAGCGCGCGCTGCGCGGCACGCCGACCGTGGCGGTCAAGACCCCCGACGACCTCGACGCGGCCGTCTCACTCCTGAAAGAAGACCAGGCATGAGCACCCCCACCCTCCGTCAGCTGCAGGGCCCCGCGCACACGCGCATCTACGCGTACGGCGCCGCCCGCGGCGAGAACGCCGTCCCGAACGAGGATCTCGTCGGCCCGATCGACTCCAGCGACGAGTGGATCCGCCAGCGCACCGGCATCGTCACGCGTGTCCGCGCGGACAAGACGACGGATGCCATCGACCTCGCCGCCGCCGCCGCGCAGGAGGCCGTGGAGAAGTCCGGCGTCGCCCCGTCCGACATCGACGCGGTCATCGTCGCGACCATCAGCAACCCGAAGCAGACGCCCTCGGCCTCGGCCATCGTCGCCGACCGCATCGGCGCCAACCCGGCGGCCGCCTACGACGTCAACGCCGCGTGCGCCGGCTTCGCCTACGGCGTCGCCCAGGCCGACGCCCTGGTGCGCGGAGGTCTGGCGAAGCACGTCGTCGTCGTCGGCGCCGAGAAGCTCAGCGACATCGTCGATCCGACCGACCGCAGCATCTCGTTCCTGCTGGGCGACGGCGCGGGCGCTGTCGTCGTCGGCCCGAGCGACACCCCCGGCATCGGCCCCACCGTCTGGGGGTCCGACGGCTCGAAGGCGGATGCGGTGGGCATGAACCACACCCTCACCGACTTCCGCGACGGCTCCGCACCGTGGCCCACGCTGCGCCAGGAAGGCCCCACGGTCTTCCGCTGGGCCGTGTGGGAGATGGTCAAGGTCGCGCGCCAGGCGCTCGAGGCCGCCGGCGTGGAGGCCTCCGACCTGGCCGCCTTCGTCCCGCACCAGGCCAACATGCGGATCATCGACGAGTTCGCCAAGCAGCTGGGCCTGCCCGAGAGCGTCGTCATCGGTCGCGACATCGAGACGACGGGCAACACCTCGGCGGCATCCATCCCTCTCGCCACCCACCGGCTGCTCGCCGAGCACCCCGAGCTGAGCGGCGGCCTGGCCTTGCAGATCGGCTTCGGCGCCGGTCTCGTCTTCGGCGCGCAGGTCGTCGTCCTCCCGTGACACGCGGGCCCCGAACCCTAAACTGATCCAGGCCCGCGACCAGGGCCGAATCCCCAAGAACAGGAGCATCCCATGGCTTTCACCAACGACGAGGTCCTCGCCGGCCTGGCCGAGCTGATCACCGACGAGACCGGCATCTCGGCCGACGAGGTCGCCCTCGAGAAGTCGTTCACCGACGATCTCGACATCGACTCGATCTCGATGATGACGATCGTCGTCAACGCCGAGGAGAAGTTCGGCGTCACCATCCCCGACGACGAGGTCAAGAACCTCAAGACCGTCGGCGACGCCGTCACCTACATCTCGTCGAACCAGTCGTGACTCTCCCGGTGGGGGCTGCGGCCCCCACCGGTCAGACCGAGGATCTTTCCCCATGAGCACATCCCGCATCGTCGTCACCGGTATCGGTGCGACCTCGCCCATCGGCGGCACCGCGCCCGAGAGCTGGTCCGCCCTGCTGGACGGCGCCTCCGGCGCCCGCACCCTCGAGCACGAGTGGGTCGAGAAGTATCAGCTCCCCGTCACCTTCGCCGCCGAGGCCCTCGTGCGGCCCGAGACGGTCCTCGAGCGCCCCGTCGCGAAGCGCCTCGACCCCTCCTCGCAGCTGGCCATGGTCGCCGCGAAGGAAGCGTGGGAGGACGCCGGCGCGCCCGAGATCGACCCCGAGCGCCTCGGCGTCGACTTCGCCACCGGCATCGGCGGCGTGTGGACGCTGCTGGACGCGTGGGACGTCCTGCGGGAGAAGGGCCCCCGCCGCGTCATGCCGATGACGGTGCCCATGCTGATGCCGAACGCCGCGGCCGGCAACCTCTCGCTGCACTTCAACGCACGGGCCTTCGCCCGTACGGTCGCCTCGGCCTGCGCGTCGAGCACCGAGTCGATCGTCAACGCCGTCCAGCACATCCGCGACGGTCTCGCCGACGTCGTCATCGCCGGCGGCACCGAGTCCGCGATCCACCCCATCACGATCGCGTCGTTCGCCTCGATGCAGGCGCTGTCCAAGCGGAACGACACCCCCGAGACGGCGTCCCGTCCGGCGAGCGTCGACCGCGACGGCTTCGTCATGGGCGAGGGCGCGGGCGTGCTGATCCTCGAGACCGAGGAGCACGCGAAGGCCCGCGGCGCGAAGATCTACGCCTCCATCGTGGGCGGCGGGGTCACCGCCGACTCGTACCACATCACGGCCAACGACCCCGAGGGCCGCGGCGCCGCACGCGCCGTCCGCATGGCGCTCGAGATGGCCGACGCCTCGGTGGACGACGTCACGCACATCAACGCGCACGCCACCTCGACCCCGGTCGGCGACCCGAACGAGTACCAGGCGCTGCGCGCCGTCTTCGGCGACCGCGTCGACGAGATCCCGGTGTCGGCGACCAAGGCGTCCACGGGTCACCTCCTCGGCGGCACGGGCGCGCTCGAGGCGATCTTCACCGTCCTCGCCCTGAAGAACCGCGTCGCCCCGCCGACAATCAACCTCACCGAGCAGGACCCCGCGGTGCCGTTCGCGCTGTCCGGCTCGCCGGTCGAGCTCGGCTCGGGCGACCAGCTGGCGATCAGCAACTCCTTCGGCTTCGGCGGTCACAACGCCGTCGTCGCGATCGCGTCGGTCTGACCACGTCGAACGCCCCCGTCATCCCCCGACGAGCTCGGGGATGGCGGGGGCGTTCGTGGTATCGGACGAGGGATACACGGTCCCGGTGCCGGGGAGCGGTCACCGGCCTCCGGTAGTGGTGCCTCCCCCGTCCGACGATCAGGGGCCGGCTCAGCCGACCTTGTGCAGCCAGACGATCTGCTGGTCGTCGCCGGCGTGGCGGAACGGCTCGAGCTCCTCGTCCCAGGCCGAGCCGAGGGCGATGTCGAGCTCGCGCTGCAGCTCGAACGCGTCGCCGGCGGCGACCTCCAGCGCGTAGCGCACGCGGTCCTCGCCGATGACGACGTTGCCCGCGGCATCCGTCTGGGCGTAATGGATGCCGAGACCCGGGGTGTGCATCCAGCGTCCGCCGTCGCTGCGGGGCGTGGGATCCTCGCTCACCTCGAAGCGGAGGTGCTCCCATCCGCGGATGGCGCTCGCCAGCGCCGCTCCGGACCCCACCGGGCCCTCCCAGTAGAACTCCGCGCGACGGCTGCCCATCAGCACGGGCTGGTCGGCCCAGTCGAAGTTGACGGGACGGCCGAGGGCGCGTCCCACCGCCCACTCGAGGTGGGGGCACAACGCGCGTGGCGCTGAGTGGATCAGGATCACTCCGCGCGAAGACGTGGTCGCCATGGTCTCTCCTTCGTCAGGTACGTCTTCCCCTACGACCTGTCTGGAGCGATGGCGGTTGTTCGGTTGTCTCGGTCATTATCACCCGCACATAACGAAATCACAACACTGTGATTCCGCCCTTCGACCGCGGCCGTTCCCGCCCGGGCCGGGGCGCGGACGGACATTAATCCGCAGGAAACAGTCCGGTTACCCTGCGCGGATATTGTCGCGGCAAGGCACATCCGTTGGCTGGGGGGCGGTTCAGGATGAGCAGGTCGTCGTATCTCGTCGCTCGACCGCCCGCGCGCGTCGCCGGACGGACGTGGGCGCTGCTGGCCGGCGCCGCGGTCGTCGTCATCGGTGCGACGGGAGCGGCCATCCGTGCGCTCGACCAGCCCGGACCGGAGGTCGTCGTGCTGATCCCGGCTCTGGCCGTGGTCGCCGTCGCGGTCTTCCTCGTGCCGGTCCACTGGCTGCCGTCGGTGGTGGTGGCCGTGCTCGCGCTCTTCCCGACGCGGTTCATCCCCTCCGACGGCCCGTTCAACGCCCTGCCGCCGCTCGCGATCCTGCTCGGGGTGTGGGTGGTACGCCGGCTGTTGTGGCCGCAGGACCGCGGCCGTCTGCCGCAGGAGCGCTCCGCCGCCCTCGTCGCGCGATACGCCGTCTACGCCACGGCGATCGCGCTGACCACGTGGCTGCTGCTGTCGGTGGCGCTGACCGGCCTGCAGGAGAGCTCGCTCGGCTGGACCCTCTCGTTCGTCGCGAGCGTCTTCGTGCCGCTGCTGGTCCTCGACGCCCGCCGCGAGGTCGCCCTGTTGCGCAAGACGCTCCTCGTGGTCGGCGCCCTCGCGGGGGCGTATGTCGTCGGCGAGATGGTGCTCGGCTTCTCGCCCCTCTACGGGACGGCATCCGGAGACCTGCTGTTCTCCGTCTACCGGGCGCGCGGCGCGTTCTCGCACCCGCTCTTCGCCGCGGCGTTCCTCACGATCCCGGCCGCGCTCGGACTCGGCACGTGGCTGACGGAGGGCCGACGCTGGCCGCTCGTCGCCGCGGCGATCTCGGCCGCCGGCGTCATGGCCACCGTCTCGCGCGGCCCGCTCGCCGCGCTGGGCATCGCCGTCGCCTTCGCCGTGCTCCTCAGCCCGCTCTTCATCGGCTGGGCCCACCTGCGCCGCTGGGTGCAGCTGCTCGCGGTGGCGGCGATCGGGGCCGTCGCCGTGCTCAACTTCGGTCCGCTGGCCGAACGCGCCGACTCGATCGAGTCGCGGATCTCCGCCGAGGTCCGCGACCGCGCCGTGGACGTCTCGATCCGCGCCGCCGACTTCTCCGGGTGGATCGGCACGGGTCCGGGCACCTCCGGTCAGACCAGCCGCCTCTTCGACACGATCATCATCGAGAACAGCCTCCTGCAGCTGCTGATCAGCATCGGCATCCCGGGTCTCCTGCTCTTCGTGCTGTTCGTCGCCGCCCTCGCGTGGCGCACGACGCTGACCGGGGCACTCGGTCCGCTGCTCGCCCTCATCGCCTACGTCGTGGCGATCGCCGGGTTCAATACCCTCGACGCCGTCCGCAGCATGCACGTCGTCGTCGGCGTGCTGGCGCTGCTGTGCGTGCACGGCGGCACGCGGACGCGCGACCCGCTCTCCCCCGCCGCCGTCGCCCGACCCGCTGCCGTCGCGGCGCCGCGCGCGACCCTCCGGAACGCCGGCGCGCGATGACCGCCGCGACGCAGAGCCTCGGGCGGACGGCGTCGCGCGGCGCGGCCACGACCATGGGCGCCCAGGGGCTGCGGATCCTCGTCCAGGTCGTCGGCATCGTCCTGCTGGCGCGTCTGCTCGCCCCGGGCGACTACGGCGTCATGGCCATGGTGCTCGCGATCGTCGGCGTCGGCGAGATCGTGCGCGACTTCGGGCTCTCCAGCGCGGCCATCCAGGCACGCACCCTCTCGCACGGGCAGCGGTCCAACCTCTTCTGGATCAACCTCGGCATCGGCGCCGTGCTGACCTGCCTCTGCGCGGCGCTGGCGGTGCCGGTGTCGGCGCTCTACGGCGACCCGCGGCTCGTCGCCGTCACGCTCGCCCTGGCACCCACGTTCCTGCTCAACGGGTTCTCGACCCAGTTCCGCGCGCACCTGAACCGCGACTTCCGGTTCGTCGCCCTCTCCGCCGTCGAGATCGGCGCGCAGGCCACCGCGCTCGGCGTCGCCCTCTCGCTCGCGGTGTGGGGATGGGGCTACTGGGCGCTGGTCGTGCAGCAGGTGCTGCAGGTGCTGCTCCAGGCGGTCGCGCTGCCGATCCTCGCGGGCTGGTGGCCGGGACTGGCGCGGCGCGGCGAGCCCATGCGGGGCCTGCTCACCTTCGGCGGCCACCTCGTGGCATCCCAGGTCCTCGTCTACGCCAGCCGCAACATCGACAGCGTCATGATCGGACGCCTCTACGGAGCGGTGCCGCTGGGGTTCTACAACCGCGCGTTCCAGCTGATGGTGCTGCCGCTCAACCAGATCAACGCGCCCGCGTCGCGCGTCGCGCTGCCCACCCTGTCGCGACTGCAGGACGACCCGGCGCGGTACGCCCGGTTCCTCGCGGTCGGGCAGGTGGTGCTGCTGAACGTGGTGGCCGGGGTGCTCGCCTTCAGCGCCGCGCAGGCGCCCGCGCTCATCGCCGTCGCCCTCGGCCCGCAGTGGGAGCCGAGCGTCCACCTGTTCCAGATCCTCGCCGTCGCCGGGTTCTTCCAGGCCGCGGCGTACGCGACCTACTGGGCGTCGCTGTCGCTCGGGCTCATGCGGCGCTTCTTCTGGTACACCGTGGCGACCCGCCCGCTCATCATCGGCCTCATCGTCGTCGGTGCCTCGTGGGGCGTGGAGGGCGTCGCCGTGGCCTACACGGTCGGCAACGCCCTCGCCTGGCCCATCGGACTGCTCTGGATGACGCGCGGGACCATCGCCCCCACCGGGCCGCTGTTCGTCGCCGCCCTGCGTACCCTGCTCGTGCACGGCGCCGCCGCCGGGCTCTCCGCCGCCGCCACGTGGGCGCTGCCCGGACTGAGCGAGCCGCTGCACCTGCTCCTCGGCGCGGTGGTGCTCGTCGCCGCGCTCGCCCTCGCCGCCGCGATCGTGCCGGCGTTCCGGCGCGACGTCCTCGGCATCCTCGCGCTGCGCCGTCACCTCGGACGCGCGCGCGCCGCCACCCCTGTCGAGACGGAGTCCGCATGAGAGTCCGCAACATCCCCCGACGCGCCCGTCGCGTCTGGTCCGGCCTGCTGCAGCGCAGCGGTCTGCCGACCCGCCGCTTCGCCCGCACCCTGCGCACCGCCGCGGGCCGGCCGGGCGACCGCGCGCACCTGCTCGTCGCCGCGCCCGGCGCGGGCAACATCGGCGACCAGGCCATGCTCGAGGCGTTCGTCGCGGCCGCCGACCGGCCCGTCACGATCGTGACCCGCCGCGACGACGACTTCGTCCTGCCGCCCGATCTCGCGCCGCGCGCGCGGACGGTGGCCCTGCCGCATCTGCTGTACGGCGACGGCGTGGAGCACCGCGGAGACGTGCGGGCGCTCGGCGGGCTGCTGGGCGAAGCCGCGACCGTGTCGATCATCGGCGCGGACATCATGGACGGCGTCTACAGCCTGCGCCCGTCCGTACGGCGGTCCACGATCGCCGCGGTCGCCGCCGAGCTCGGCTTCGACACCACGGTCATCGGCTTCAGCTGGAGCCCCGCCGCCCCCGCCCCGGCCCGCGAGGCGCTCCGCCGCGCCGGGGCGGCCGGGGCGCGCCTTCTCCTGCGCGACCCCGCCTCCGCCGCGCGCGTGCGCGACCTCGGCGTGGCGGGCGTGCACGAGACGGCGGACATCGTCTTCACCGACGAGCGCGTCGCCGTGGACCTCCCGCCGGAGCTCGCCGCGCTCCCCCGGCCCTACGCCCTGGTCAACGCGAGCGGGCTCATCGCCCGGACGGTCGACCACGGCGTCGAGTACGCCGGGCTCGTCGCGGACCTGCGAGCCCGTGGCATCCATGTCGTCCTTCTTCCCCACGTCCTGCGCGACAGCGCCGACGACCGTGCCGCCTGCCGGACCGTTCGGGACGCCGTGGGCGCGGACGGCGTGACGCTCGTGGCGGGCATGCTGTCGCCGTCGGTGATCCGGCGCCTGGCCGCCGAGGCCGAGATCGTCGTCACCGGCCGGATGCACCTGGCGGTCATGTCGCTCGCGCAGGGGGTGCCCGCCGTCACGCTCGCGTCCCAGGGGAAGGTCGAGGGCCTCATGCGGCTGTTCGACTGGCCGCAGCTCTGCGTCGCGCCCCGGCCCGGGATGTCCGCCGACATCCGCGCCGTCGTGGCCGACGTCCTGTCCGACGCCGGCAGCCGGGAACGGGTGCGGCTGGGAACCGAACGCGCGCGCGAACGCGCCCGCGTCAACATCGACCGCATCGGCGCCGGGGGCGGAGCCGTGCGGGCCGACAGCTCTGGGGGGAGCATCGATGGACGTGCAACGACGTAGCGGGTGGGTCCGCGACGACGTCGGCCGGCGGGAATGGGTCGACCTCGTGAAAGGCGTGGCGATCATCATGATCGTCGCGTACCACTCCTCGCTCTTCCTGAACTCGGTGGGAGTGGATGCCGCCGGCATCGGCCGCGCGCGCATCGTGCTCGACCTGTTCCCGATGCCGGCGTTCTTCCTCATCTCGGGGCTGTTCCACACCCGCGTGCGCGAATGGAGCTTCGCGGACCTGTGGCGGCGTCGCCTCCGCCAGTACCTGTACCTGTACGTGCTCTGGTCGGTGCTGCGCTTCCTCTTCTACCTCGTCGTGCCGAACGTCCGCGCGGACGGAGCGGGACAGGCCGCCGACGACCCGGTCGCGCTGCTGCTCATCCTCGTGTGGCCCATCAGCTCGTACTGGTTCATCTACGCGCTGTTCGTCTTCACGATCGTGTTCTGGGCCTTCCGACGGATGCCGCCCTGGGTGCTCCTCGCGCTGACCGCCGTCGCCTCCGCCCTCACCTCCGCCGGGCTGCTCGACACGGACAACGTCGGCCTCAACCGCATGATCGAGTACCTCGTGTTCTTCGTCGCGGGCGCGTACTTCCACCGCCGGATCTACACGGCGGTCGAGCGCACCGGGCCGCTCGGCACGGTCGTGGCCGTCGTCGGGTTCGCCGCGTTCGCCGCCGTCGCGACGTTCGTGCCGCGCCTGGGCGGCATCCCGGGGGTCGCCCTCGTCGGGCAGGTGCTCGTGCTGGCCGCGGGTTTCACCCTCGCGACCTGGCTGGTGCGACTGCGGCCGCTGGCGTGGCTGACCTACGTGGGCGTCCGGTCGTTGAACATCTACCTCGTCCACATCTTCGTCATCGCGCTGCTCGCGCTCCCGCTGGCCCTCGTGCCCGAGGCGCTGGACTCCCTGCCGGGTCGCGGCCTGCTGGTCATCGGCGCGATGACCGCGGTGGTCACGGCCCTGTCGATCCTGCTGACGCGGTACCTGACGCGCGTGTCGTGGCTGTTCGTCTACCCCTTCCGCAACGGTGTGAAGCTGCGTGCCCGACGCCCCGCGGCGGAGCGGTCATGACCGGCCCGCTCGTGACGCTGCGTGCTCGACGCCCCGCGGCGGAGCGGTCATGACCGGCCCGGCGGCTCCCGTGCGGCTGAGATGGCCGGACGTCGCCCGGGGCGGCGCCATGATGCTCGTCGTGCTCGCACACACCCTCCAGCTGCTCGACGCCTACGGCTGGTCCCTCGGGTGGCTCGACACGGCCAACACGTTCCTCACGGCGATCCGGATGCCGCTGTTCTTCACCATCGCCGGGATGCTGGCCACGTCGGCCCTCCGCCGGCCGTGGGGGCGGCTGTGGCGCACGCGGCTGCTGCTGCTGGTCTACGTGTACGTGCTCTGGATGGCCGTCCGGACCGTGTGGTTCTCGTTCGTGCCGTGGCCGTTGAGCGACCTGCCGCCGTGGGCGTCGTTCCTGCTGCTGCCGGTGTGGCCGACCACCGGGCTCTGGTTCCTGTACGCGCTCGTGCTGTACACGGTCGCCGCGAAGGCGCTGTCCCGTGCGCCCCGGTGGGTGTCGCTCGGGGCGGCCGCGGCGCTGTCGGTACTGGCCGCGTACGACCTCGTCCCCACGGGCGACAACCCGATCTGGCGCTCCATCGCGCTCTACCTTCTGTTCTTCCTGCTCGGCGTGCACGGCTCGGACCTGTGGAAGGCGCTGGCCGCGCGGACCCGCGCCTGGTGGGCGGTGCCGGCACTGCTGCTCGTCCCGGCTGCGTTCGGCGTCTTCACGCTCGTCCCGTCGGCCGGCGCCGGTGCGGCCCGCGTGCTGCTGTCGACGGTCTGCGTCGCCGCCTGCATCGTGCTCGCGAGCGTCCTCGCCCGCGTCCCGGGGCTTTCCGCCCCGTTCGCCGCCGTGGGACGCCGCACCCTCCCCATCTACGTCATGCACACGCTGCTGCTGGCCGCCGTGGTGGCCGTCGTGCCCGTCGGCGTCGTGCCGACTCCGGCTGCGGCGATCGGGCTCTGCGCGGGGGTCATCGTGGTGAGCCTGGGCCTGGCGAACCTCCTCGAGCGCGTGCCCGGCGTCTTCGCACCCCCGGCCGCCTGGACCCGGGACACGACCCGGGTCTGACGCGGGCGCGCGCGGCGTGCGGCGGGCTCGAGGGCGTGTCTGCAGGGCGGGCGGCATCCGGGTCGCCCCAGCGGCCACATCCGACGCCGCGGGCCCCACCGGTCCTGCAAAATCGCGCGGCGGCCCGGGCAGCGATCCGCGGCGCACCGGGGCCAGCCCCCTCACCCGCTGACTTGGCGCAGATGTACGCGCCGGAGGCCCGGCGGCGTACATTCGCGGCAAGTCAGCGCAAGAGGAGGGGGCGGGGGCGCGCAATTGCAGGAGTGGCGGCGTCGGGGACGCCCCAGCGGCCACATCAGACGCCGCAGGCCCCACCGGTCCTGCAAAATCGCGCGGCGGCCCGCGCGACGAGAGATGCGACGCGGCGTGGCCAACCCCCGCTGACTTGGCGCAAATGTACGCGCCGGAGGCCCGGCGGCGTACATCTGCGGCAAGTCAGCGCAAAAGGAACAGGAGGAGGGGCTCAGGCCAGGACGGGCGCGGGGGTCTCGGGGGGCTCGGCGAGACGGCGGCTGCCGAGCGGGGTCAACCAGATGTCCTCGGCGCGGGGATAGACCGCCCCGGCCGAGAAGGCGGCGGTGAACCCCTCGGCGCCCCGGCGGGCACGGCGCTCCCGCTCGGCCGCGTCGCCCATCGCCTGTGCGAGGGCGTCGGCGAGGGCGTCGACGTCCCCCGGCGGCACGAGGAATCCGCGCTCGTCGTCGAGGACCGCGGGGATGCCGCCGACCTCGGTCGAGATCACGCACACGCTCCGCGCGAGCGCCTCGAGGACGAACATCGGCATCGCCTCGTCGCGCGAGGGCAGCACCGCGATCGCGGCCTCGCCGAGCAGGTCCAGGAGTCGGTCGTGCGGGACAGAGCCCAGGAACGTCGCGCCCGGGAGGGCGGCATCCACGAGCTCCTCGTCCCGGATGGGACCGGCGACGATGAGCTCCCACTCGGGGAAGCGCTCGTGCACGCGGCGCCAGGCCCGGTCCAGGACGTCGATGCCCTTGCGGTGCGAGACGACGCCGCCGAAGACGACGGCGGGTGCCCCGCGCGTGGGCGCCCCGGCCGGCACGGCGTTCGGCAGCACGGTCACCGCGGACGATCCCACGTGCCGGGCCGCGATCGCGCGCGACTCCTCGGAGAGGGCGATGACATGGGATGCCGCCTGCAGCACGCGCGCCACCCGCCGGGGGCTCCGCTTCTCGTACGCGGCGAACTCGCTCCCGTGCAGGTGGACGACCACCGGCATCCCGAGTCGTGCGGCAAGCAGGGCCAAGTGCCCCTCGCGGACGAACGACCCGCGCTCGGACAGGTGCGCCACGACGACGGCCGGTCGGTCGCTCCGCCCGAGGCGGTGCAGCGTGCGACGCGCCGCCAGGAAACGGAACAGGGCGGTGGGGTGGTCGCCGGGGTCGCCGCGCGTGACGAGCACGGTGTTGTCCACGCGGTCGAACGGCCAGCTGAGGTACGCGTTGACGACCTGCGTCATCCCGCCCGGGATGTCGCCGGCGCGGCCGAGGTGGTGCACGACGGGGCGAGCGCTGGCGGGGGCGGCGACGGGGACGATCTCGTCGCGGCGCAGGAGGCGACCGAGCTCGCTGCGCACCGCCGCCAGCCGTGCGCGGGCGCCCTCGAGCGTCCCGAGGGCCTCGCCGCGACGCCCCGCGAGCTCCACGAGCCGGTCGCGCAGCTGTTCGGCGTCGAGGTCGCGCGTGTTCAGGGCGATCCCGCTGAGGCCGATGGTGTCGAAGTGTCGGGAGATCTTGTCGGCGTCGTCCAGCTGGAGGCCGATCGGCATCGCGCCCTCGGTGAACGCCGCGATGATGACGTGGAGACGGTCGCTCGCGGCGACCCGCGTGCGCCGGTAGACGGCGCGCAGTCGCGCCTCGTGCGCGTCGTGGGCGCCGAGCACGGGCCAGCCGACCACCTCGGCGTCGAGGTCGCGGCCGAGCCGTTGCGACCGCTCCTCGTCCACGCTGACCTGCGTCACCACGACCAGCCGGAGACCGAGCGCGTCCGCGGCCCCGCGCACGCCGCGCATCCAGGCGGCATCCGGGTAGGGACGCGGGGCCACCTCGGTGTCGTCGCGCAACGAGACGACGAAGAGGTCGCGGGTGTCCCCGCCCGCCCGGGCCGCGGCGAGCGCGTCGGCGTCGAGGCCGTCGCTGAAGCCGAGGTCGGGCATCGACGGGCCGAAGCCCAGGTAGTCGGCGGTGCGGTCGTCGCGCCAGCGCGTATAGCTGGAGAGGGCGTTGGACGGCCACATGAGCGCCCGCGGGAGGGGCGCGAAGTTGCGCGCCCCGGCGCCGATGCGGGCGACGCGTCCGCCGCGGGCGCGGACGAGCGCGACGGCGGGGAGCATCGCCAGATGCTCCTTCATGCCGATGAGCGTGAGCTGGAGCTCCCCCGGCTTGTAGAGCGTGTCGGCGTTCCCCCGCGCGGCCTCGGCGAGCAGCGCCCGGTACCAGGAGACGAAGGAGCGGTAGACGACGTCATCGGGGTGCAGCCGCAGGCCGTCGTCGTAGCCCGCGGGCGAGTGACCGACGTACACGTGGAGCCGGCCGTTCTCCCGCGCCCAGTCGAGCAGCGGCCTGCGCAGGAGCACGTCGCCGATGTTCTCGTACTGCCCGCGGCCGACGGCGAAGATCTGACGGCGGGGCTCCGTGGCATCCGTCCCCTCCGCCGGGGCCTGCGCGGCGCTCACGCGGCCCGCCGGACGGGTGCGGCGAGGTCGTCGACGATCGTCCGGGTCGCGGCGACGTCGAGGACGGCGGCGGTGACGTCGGGGCCGTCGACGGCGATGCCGATGCCCAGCTCGTTGACGAGCGCGGCGATCTCGGCCTGGTGGTCGTCGACGTGCTCCCCCCGGGCGGCGGCGCGGGTCGCGATGACCGGGAAGACGCCGAGCGAGAGCATCTCGAGGAGCGTGCCGACGCCGGCGTGGCTGATGACGACGTCGGCGTTCAGGGCCTCCTCGACGAACTGCTCCGGCGGCATCTCGTCGTACACGCGTCCCGGCAGGTCGTCGCGGCTGGTCTCGCCGAGCTGCCAGACGGTGGTGTCGTCGACGAGACCGCTCGCGAGCAGAGCGTCCACGAGCGAGTCGAAGCGGTATCCGCGGATGGTCCCGAGGGTCACGAAGAGGCGCCGGCCCGTTCGGCGCCGCGGCGTCGGGCGGTACGTGCTGAGGACGCTCTGGCACTCGTGCCAGCGACCGCCGGCCCAGGCCGGGGTCTGCGTCCGCAGGTGGACGGCCGGGACGTTCTGCAGCAGCCGCCCGGTGGTGGACGGGCCCTCGACCCGGCACACGCTCTCGACGTACGTCGACGCGATGCCGAGGCTCGCCGCGAGCGGCAGGGCGGCGGTGGCCACGGCGGCGCCCGTGCTGATCGCGGCGTCGAAGGGCTCGGACCGCAGGAAGCGGTGGATGGGCCCGACCGCGGCGAGCGTGCCGCGGAGGTCGCGCGGCCCGATGTACGGCAGCATCGCGACGCGTCGTCCTTCCAGCAGCTGCCGGCTCTGCGGTGTGTCGAAGGTGATCCAGAGCGAGTCGGGATGCCGCCCGAAGGACGCCTCCAACCGCAACAGCTCGGCGAGGTGTCCCCCCGTCGAGCACACCAGAGCGGCCTTGCCGCCCGATCCAGGTATGCGCCATGCCATGGCCGACCCGCTTTCCTCATGCAGGGTCGATGAAGACCCCACCCCCAACTCACGCGATCGGATCGTTTCCCCACAACCGACCGTGTGCTTGCCTGAGACGCGCTGGTGGACTCCGCGTTCGCGAGGAATGTATCGCGGGCCGGAGGGGCCTCGGACGGCTTTTTACGCAGCGAGTCGAACTTGTCATACGCCGTTCATCTGGGGCGTGCGCCGAACGGCCAGGATGGCGGGCAGGGGACGGGAGCCGGCTGTCGGCGCCCGGAAGACGGGCCGGGGGCCCATGGGGGATGGTCATGATGACGGGTGCATCGACGACGGGCGAGCGGGCGGGCGTCTCGCGCCGCGGACTCCTTGCGGGCATGTTCGCGGGGGCCGGAACGGTCGCGCTCGGCTCGGGGGCGGTGCTCTCGGCGGCGGCGGCGACGGCCGCACCGACGCCCACGCTGCCCGGCGAGTACACGCGCAAAGAGGACGTGACCGCGACCGGGGTGGTGTTCGACAACATCTGCGTCACCATCTCGAAAGACCCGGCGCGCATCTACGTCCCGCGGACGATCAAGCCCCAGAGCGGGGTGCCGGTCCCGGTCGTGTGGTACTACCACGGCTCCGGCGGCGACCACAACGCGCTCGAGGGCGGGTACCGCTCCCCCGCGCTGTCGACGATCGACAAGGGCGGCATCGCGATCTGCCAGAAGGCCGGCGGCACGCTCTACACGAACCCGACCGCGCTCGCCCTCCAGCAGGCCGGCTGGGACTACATCGCCCGGCTGTTCACCGTGTCGGCGAACACCCTGCGCTCCACCTCGGGCGGTGGCATCCTGGCCACCGAGGTCTACGGCATGCGCCTCATCCCGAACATCGTCGGTATGTACGGCGTGAACGCCAGCTACGACCTGCGGGCCATGTACGACCAGGGCGGCCGCGGTCAGGCCTCGGTCATCCTCGCCTACGGCGACGACCTCGACGCCATCGAGGCGCGCAACCCGGCGCGTCTGCCCGCGTCGACGTGGACGGGCGCGAAGCTGCGGGTCGTGGTGTCCTCGCCGAGCGGCACCGACACCATCGTCCCGCCGGAGCAGCACGGCCTGCTGCTGCGCGAGCGGGCCCTGCCGGTCGCCGCGGAGGCGTCGGTGCGCACGCACACGAACGGGCACAACACGCCGGGCTTCGCCGCCTCGGACTTCGTCGCGGCGATGGGCCGCTGGGGCAGCTTCCCCTTCGTGGCCACGCCCACGCCGACGCCCACGGCGACGGCGACCGCGACCGCCACCCCGACGCCGACCGCGAGCCCCACGCCGACGAAGACCGCGACGCCCACGGCGAGCCCGTCCCCGACGCCCACGAAGACCGCCACGCCGACGCCGACTCCCACGCCGACCCCGACGCGCGACACGGTCGCCCCGGCGGTGTCAATCATCGCGCCGGCGGACTCGACGACCGTCTCAGCCGTCGTGACGCTCCGCGTGTCCGCCACCGACGCCGTCGGGGTGACCGCCGTCGGCGTGTACGTCGGCACGAACAAGATCGCGGATGCCACCAAGGTGAGCGCCTCGGAATGGCGCGCCCCCTACGACACCCGCAACATCCGCAACGGCACCTACGCGATCACGGCGAAGGCGACGGATGCCGCGGGGAACGTCGGCACGTCGTCGGCGGTACGCCTCATCATCAAGAACTGACCGGGGGGGCTTTCCGCCGTCGCGGCGGGAACCGTCCGCCGTCGCGGGGGCCCTCGCCGTCGCCGCGCGGCGGAACCCATCGGCCGTCGCGCCCGCGGCCGGACCCCGCCCGGCGTAGAGCGGGGCTCACCGCGGCGGCAGATGCGCCTCGATGACAGCCGCCTGCGACAGCGCCGTGTCGATGCCGATCGACGACGGCAGCCCAGGGGCGCTCGACACGTACGCGAGCAGCGTCCCCACGGTGCGGGTGCTGGTGGCGCCGAAGTACATGACGTCGAGCCCGTCCTCGTCGGCGATGTCGTAGAACCGCGTGAACAGCGCGTTCCAGGCGGCGGCGTCCGCGGCGGACTGCACGCCGCCCTCGCCGCCGGAGGGCCACCCGACCTCCCCCACCGCGCAGTGCACCTGCCAGGTCGTGCACCAGTCGCCGAACGTGCCGAGCTGGGTCAGCACGCGCTCGGGATCCTCCACGTCCCCGTACACCGCGCCGTCCGAGTCCGCGTAGAAGTGCTCGGAGTACACGACCCGCCCCAGCGGGTCGACGATCCACGGCCCGTCCGGGGCGATGGCGGCGAGACGGCCGCGCTCCTCGCTGAGGATCCCCTCCACCCAGACCGGCTGCACGGCGCCCGTCTCGCGGATCGCGTCGACGGCCACCTGCGCGTAGTGACGGTAGGTGTTCACGCCGACGGACCACCGCGGCTCGTTGAAGACGTCGAAGGCCGCGACGCCCGGCTCGTCGCGCAGGGCGCCCGCCAACGCTCCCCAGATCGTGCGGACGTGCCCTTCGTCGATGCCCGCGCCGCACGCGAGGCTCCCCTCGACGTACGGCCCCGCTCCCCACGGGTACGTGCACCCGTTGTGCAGGTCGACGACGGTGCGCACCCCGGCATCCCATGCCGTCCGCACCTCCCGGACCACCGCGGCCAGGGCGTCCTGGTCGACCGGCTGCGCGAGCCCGTCGGCGGCGGTCCCCCCGTCGGGGATGACCTGCAGCCGCTGCCAGGGCACCGCGAGCCGGACGGAGGTGATCCCTCGGCCGGCGAGGAAAGCGTAGCTGGACGCGGGCTCCCCGAGCGTCGTCGCGTCGGCGCCCGCCCCGGCCAGGACGAAGCTGTAGATGTTGACGCCGCGCAGGTACGGCTCCCCGGCGAGGTAGTCCGCGAGCGCGTCGGGCGGCGGCGAGACGATCTCGGGGCGGGGGGTGGGCGGCGTGCCCTCGGGCAGGCACCCGCTGAGGACGAGGGCCGCCGCGAGAGCCGTCGTCACGGCGGCCATCACGCGCGCGGTTCGCCGCCCCCGGGCCCTCACGCGCGCGGTTCCCGGACCCTCACGCGCGCGGTTCGCCGACCGCGCTGCCCGACCGCACCACGGCCCGGGTCACCGCCTTCTCGAGCAGCGTCGCACTGGCATCCGCGCCGAACCTGTCCAGCCAGTCGTCGATGCCGCCGACCTCGAGGCCCGCGGCCTCCTGAACCGCGTCCGCGACCGCCGCCGGGTCCGCGCTGGCGGCGAGCTCGCCGGTCACCCCGGGGATGATGGCGTCGGCGACGCCGAGGGCGGTGGAGATCGCCACGGAGGGCACCCCGCGCGCGGCGGCCTCGATGAGGACGTTGCCGAGACCCTCGCGGTGCGACGGCAGGAGCACGACCGACGTCGGACCGAAGTGCGCGATCCAGTCCTCCACCCACCCGTGACTGGTGAATGCGACGCCGCGGCGCTCGGCCTCCGCGGTCATCTGCGCGAGCAGCGGTCCGCCACCGAACGAGACCACCTCCGTCGGGATGCCGCGGCGGACGAGCTCCTCGGCGACCGACAGCGCCAGCTCGGGGTTCTTCTGCGGGACCAGGCGGCACGCGAGGACCAGTTGCACGCCGGCCGCGGTCCCGGGCACGCGCGGGACCGGCGTGCGCTCGCGCACCTTGGCCATCGCCGGGTTCGGGACCACGAGGCTGCGGCTCGCCGGAATGCCGAACGCCGCGTTCATCTCGGCGGCGACGGGGTGCGAGGCGCTGGTCACCACGTCCGCACGGCGGTACCACCGGCGCGCGAGCGCGATCTTGGCCCGGTGCGCGGGCGGCGCCCCCGGCAGCCCCAGGCTGATGAGGTTGTGCTCCGTCACGACGAGCCCCGGCCGATGCCGGGCGCGCTCGCGCGCCGCGATCGCGAGGAGGTTCGGGTACGTCTGCAGCCCCACGAGGGCGTCGAAACCCTCGCTGTCGATCAGCCGTGCCAGCGCCGACACCTTCTTCAGGTGGGACCGGATGCCGCCGAGCCGGTGGACGGTGACACGGGGCGGCAGCACGTCGCCGGTCGGCCGGTCCGAGACGACGACCACCGCCACCTGGTGCCCCTGGTCCGCGAACCACGTCGCCCAGGCCACGCCGACCGCTTCCGCCCCGCCGCCGTGCACCGAGCTGACGACGAACGCCAGCCGGCGACGGGGGGCGCCGGTCCCGGCGCGGACCGTCTCAGGGGCCGCAGTAGACATTCGTCCCCCCGCTCGCCGCACCGTCCACGACGTTGTCGCACGACACGCTCACCCCGCGGCTGCGGTCGTGCACCCACACGCCGTACCCCGAGGCATCCGCCGTCCCGGTGTTCGCGCGGAACTCGTTGTTCCAGCCCCAGTCCTCCCACGCCATCGACGAGTAGGCGTGCTGGACGGCGGAGGTGCCGGTGTTGCCGGCCACGGACCAGTCGTTGCCGGTGACGAGCACCCAGCCGAGCGACCGCGAACCGGGCTGGAAGCCCTCGAAGACGTTGTCGGCGATCAGGCCGTCGCTCGTCCCCTCCTTGGCCTCGATGCCCTCGGCACCGGTGTTCTTGATCGTGTTGGCGACGACGACGTTCCGGTCGGAGGCGTCCGGTCGTCCCTGCGTGACCTCGCTCCAGCGTCGCTGGGAGGTGCCGATGTAAACGCCCTCGCCGTAGGCGACGTCCGCGGAGCCGGTCCGCGAGATGAGGTTGTGCGCGACGATGCTGTCGGTGGTGAAGGCGTAGAGGTGGATGCCCTCGTAGCCGAGGTCCTTCACCACGAGGTCGGTCACGGCGAGGCTGCTGCTGCCCTTGACCATCACGCCCTGCAGGGAGCGCGCGACCGTGAATCCGGTGACGACGACGTTCTTCGCCCCCTCGATGCGCAGGGCGGACCCGCTATTCACGTCGCCGGTGGTGAGCACCGCCCAGGGGCTGCCGCACAGCCAGATCGGACGCTCGGCCGTGCCGGACGCGTTCAGCAGGAAGGTGCCGGTGTAGCTGCCGTCGGCGAGCCGGATGACGGTGCCGGGCCCGGCGGTGCGCAGGGCGGAAGTCAGCTGGGACGCGGTGGAGACCGTCGTCGTCGCCGCGGGGCAGTCGGTAGCCCGCGGGGCGTCGGCCGCGGCCGCCGGCGGGGCGGCGTCGGTGACGACGAAGGAGTCGAGGTGGGTCATGCGCCCGCCCGAGGCGCTGTTCTTCGATCCGGAGCCGACGATGGTGATCGTGTGCTCGCCGGGCTCGACGGGGGCGCTGTAGCCGACGACGCCGGTGGTGGAGCTGCGGGCGTAGTTGTCGACGCGGGCCACCTCCTCGCCGTCGATCAGCACGCGGATGATGCCCGCGTTGGCGGACTTCCACGTGTACCAGGTGATCCAGGAGCCGGAGAAGGTGAGGCTGGCGGACGCCGACGACGCGGTCGCGTAGCGGATGCCGCCGCCGCTGCTGCCGGAGCTGCTGAGCGAGCTCCAGGACCCGCTGTACCGGATGGCGGAGGAGTTCTCCTCGTACGTGCCGGGACCGGGAGCGGTGGATGCCGCCCGCACGGCGCCCGCGGACGCGCTCGGGGCGGCCGCGGCGACGGGGCCGGCGGCCACGGCCGGCAGCGGTCCGGCGAGGAGGGCGAGGACGGCCCCGGCGACGACGGCCCCGCGCAGGCGCAGGCGGGACGGGCGACGGGAGGGGACGGTGGAACTGGGGGTGAGGCGCATGGCGTGTCCTGTCGGTTGCTGTGGGGCAGGAGGTCGGCGTCTACCGATCGGCGATCGCCAGGAGCACGCGATGCGCACGCGTGGACGTCTTCGCCGTGAGAGCGAGCAACGCCCGGCGCGGATCATGCCGTCGGACGAACAATGCCAGGTCGCCGGCGCGGAGGATCCGACGGTTGCGAGAAAGCAGCAGTTTCTGCTCTGATGTCCGGTAGTCCGCACGCAGAGCGTCCTTGATCCCCGAAAGGGCCACGTACCGGGCACGGAAGTACCGATAGTCGTCGGACCCCCGCAGGCCGAGCCGGGAGGCCGCCCGGGCCATCGCCTCGTCGATGACGGCGAGGGACTCCGCCCGACGGCTCACGGACGTGATGAGGGATCCCGGCCGCAGCCGGTACTCGTACACGGAGACGTCGGTGAAGGCGACGCTCCGCGCGTGACTCAGCGCGTCCGCGACCATCACGAGGTCGGACTGAACGCGCGCGGGGGCGAAGCTCGCCTGCGCCATCACCGTCCGGCGGAACAGCTTGTTCCACAGGTGACCGGTGACCTCGCCGCGCAGCAGCATCCGGAAGGCGTCGCGCCCCGACACGGGCGGGGACACCGGCGGCCGGAGCGCGCGCCGCCGCCCCTCCGCCGTCACGAGCGTGGCCGCCGCGACGACGACGTCCACGTCGCGGGCGCTGGCCATCGCGACCAGCACGCGCAGAGCGTCGTCGGCCCACTCGTCGTCGGCGTCGACGAACCACAGCCACTCGCCCCGGGCGGCCTCCACCCCGGCCTGGCGGGCGCGCGCGACCCCGACGTTCTCCGGCAGGAGGACCGCCCGCACCCGGTGGTGCGCGGCCGCCAGCTCGGTCGCCACGCGGCCGGTGTCGTCGCCGGACCCGTCGTCGACGATGAGGATCTCGACGTCGGTGGAATGCTGCTCCTCGAGGCGGGCGATCGCGCGCGGCAGGTCGTCGGCCGCACGGAAGGCGGGCAGGATGACGCTCACGCGCGGCTCGCCGGTCATCGGCGCACCTCCGCGGAGATGCGGTCCGTGAGCTCGGCGAGCCGTCCGCGGGCGGCGATGACGGCCTCGACGATCTGCGCCCGCCGGGCGAGCGCGTCGGCGAGGACGGCGCGAACCGCCTCCGGGTCGCCGAGGTCGCGCGGGACGCTCGTGCCCTCGATGCCCGCGCCGGCCAGCGTCCGCGTGGTCTTGTCCATCGCGCCCGTGCTGAGGGCCACCGGGACGGCCCCCTCGGTCGCGGCGATCACCACGGCGTGCAGGCGGTCGCTGAGGACGAGCGCGCTGCGGCGGTACGTCTCGCGCAGGCGCGCCTCCTGCCGGGCGTGGTCGTCGTCGAGCCAAGTCACGGCCTCGCAGTCCAGCCGCGCGGCGAGGTCGCGGGCGAGGTCGCCGTCGCGTTCGATCTGCGCCACGACGACGGGCTGCAGTCCGAGGTCGTCGGCGAGCGCGCGCACCCGCGCGACCCACGCGTCGTCGGGCCGCTCGCGGGCGGCGTGACTGAGGCCCTGGCGCACCGAGAGGGCGAGGAGCGGACGCGGGGCCTCGGCGTCGCGCAGCACCTCCGCGTCGGCGCCAAGGGCGAACGCCCAGTCGGGGGTGACGGCCCCCAGACCCATGAGGCGACGGCTGGGCGCGTCGCGCCAGGTCACGACCCGGCACAGTCGCAGGACGGCGGAGATGGGATGCCGCCACGCCTGCGGCTCCCGCACTCCCACGCCGGTGAGCACCGCCGTGCCGCCGCGCAGCCGGTGCACGAGCAGCAGCGGGGCCAGCCGGAGGTAGCGCAGGGCGAAGGGGCGGCGCACCTCGGTCTCGCCGGTGTCGAAGGCGTAGACGCCCCGTCCGGCCAGCAGGTGGCGCGAGACGGTCCGTCGCCAGGTCCGCGGGTCGCGCACGGGTCGGTCGCCAGACTGCAGGCCGAGGCCGCTGAGGTAGTCGTCGGTCTTGTCGCCGACGTAGACGGTCAGGGGGCCGAGCGTGCGCAGGTGGTCGAGGTAGCCGCGCCGGAGCACGGTGTCGCCCACGTTGTCGTACTGCCCGACGGCGGAGGCCAGGACCGTCATGTCACGCTCTTTCCGGCGGCTCTCGCGCGCCCGGTCGATCGCGCCGAGCAGCATCTCGCCGCTGCGGTCGCTGGAGAAACGGCGGGCCCACGCGGCGGTGCGCTCCGGGACGACCCGGTCGACCGTGCGGATGGCCGCGGCGAGATCCTCGGCGTCACCGGTGAAGGCGAGCTGCCCGGTGATGCTCGGCACGAGGGCGTCCGCCACGCCGTAGGCGGACGAGACGGCGACGCTCGGGATGCCGCCCATCGCCGACTCGACGAGCACGTTGCCGAATCCCTCACGGTAGGACGGCAGCACCGTGACCGCGTTGGGCGGAGCGGATGCCACCCAGTCGGCGGTCCAGCCCGGCACGCTCAGCGGCACGTCGAGGCGTTCGGCGGCCGCGACGAGGTCGTCGGCGAGCGGACCGCGGCCGAAGCACACGAGCCGCGCGTCGACCCCGTCACGGCGGAGCAGGGCGGCCGCCTCGGCGGCCATCGGCGCCCGCTTCTGAGCGACCAGGCGCATGGGCAGCAGCAGGTGGACGGGCTCGTCGAAACGCACGGCGGTCGTGCGCGGGCTCGCTCCGGTGCGCAGCTCGGCGCGGCGGGCGGCGGGGTTCGGGACGACGACCAGGCGCTCGGCCCGCACCCCGTAGGCGCCGACGAGCTCGGCGGCGACGGCGTGCGAGATCGCGACGACGGTGTCCGCGCGGCGGTACGCCCGCCGGGCGACGACGCGTTTCACAGTGTCGGCGATCGAGCGGGGTTCGCCCTCGCGGGTGGTGATGTTGCGCTCGCTCACGAGGACCACCGGTCCCCCGCGCAGGCCCGCCGTCGCGGCGAGGGCGACGAGGTTCGGGTAGCTCTGCAGGGCCACGACGGCGTCGATGCGCTCGCGGCGCAGCTCGGCGCGGACGGCGCGGACGCGGCGCGCGGTCCCCCCGGCGCGCAGCTGCCGGATGCGCACCCCCGGTCCCGTGGGCGCGTCGGCGACCGGTCCGGTGGTGATGACGCGGACGTCGTGCCCCTGGCCGGCGAGCCAGTCGGCCCAGACGGCCGCGACGAACTCCGCGCCGCCGCCGGTGAGGGAGGTGGTCAGCAGGGCGATGCGCATGTCATCGGCCTCGTCCGGTCAGGCCCGCGCCGCACGCAGGTCGCGGTAGAGCGAGGTGGAGGGGTCCGCGTCGACGCCACCGACCGGGGCGTCCACGACGACGACCCCGACGGGGTCGATCCCCACGGCCCGCAGCCCGGCGGTCGCGGCGCTCAGCTGCGGGCGGGTGGCCCGCCCCGCCGTGACGGCCAGCAGCGTGGAGCCGGCCGCGGAGGCGGCGAAGATCGTGTCGCTGAGGGGCAGGGCGGGGGCGGCATCCAGGATCACCATGTCGTGGCTCTCGGAGAGGGCCTTGACGAGGGCGGTGAAGGCGGAGCCCGACATCAGCTCGGCGGGGCTCTGCGTCGTCTCCCCGACGGGCAGCACGTCCACGCCGTGCACGGTGCGGAGCGCGGCGGCCGCCTCCGTCTCGCCGCGCAGCACGCCCGCCAGGCCGGGGCCGTCGAGCGCGAGCATCTCGGTCACGGAGCCGGAGCGGAGGTTGGCGTCCACGAGCGCGACGCGCACGCCGAACTCGGTCATGGCGAGCGCGAGGTTGACCGTCAGCGCCGACGACCGGTCGCGCGGGGTCGCCGGGACGACGGCGACGATGTCCAGGCGCGTGTCGGGCATGTGCCCGAGGACGGCGGCGACCGTGCGGTAGGCCTCCGCACCCGCGCTGAGCGGGGCGTCGGCGACCTCGGTGGCCGACCCCGACGCGCGCGCCGGAATGCTGCCGATGACACGGGGCACCTCGTCGCCGTCGACACCCACCGAGGCGGCGCCGTGAACGCGGCGGTCGCGGACGGCGGCCACGGCGATCCAGATCAGTCCGACCGCGAGGCCGCACGCCATGCCGAGGGCGATGTTGACGAGCGGGTCCGGCGACACCGGCTCCTCCGGGGCCAGCGGCTCCTGCAGCGTGTCGATGCGGATCGGCGCCGTCCCGCCGCCGGAGGGCGTCTCGATGTCGAGCACCGTCTGGCTGAACGCGTCGACGAACGCCTGCGCCTTCTCCTGCGCCGCGGCCGCCGTGGGCCCATCGGCGGACAGAGCAAGGATCGGGGTGTTCAGGGGCGCCTCGATGGAGAGGTCCCGTGAGACGACCTCGACGGTGTCGGCGAGACCGAGGCTCGCGATGACCTCCTCGATCACGCGCGGCGACATCGCGATCTCCGTGTACGCGTACGCCTTCTGCACGGCGTAGTTGTTCGCCTGGACCAGGTCGGAGGATGCCGCCCCGGCCGGGGCGTCGTACGTGACCACGAGCTGCGCCGTCGACTGGTACACGGGGGTCATGACGAACCCGGCGCCGAATCCCGCGGCGGCACCGATCACCACCAGCGCCACCACCGTCCACCACCACTTCCGGATTGCGCGAAGGAGGGTCGTGGCGCTCATAACGTGGTCCGTTCGTTCGAGAAGCTCGACGTGACCAAGTGGGAATCGGCACCGGAGTACCGAGAACGCTCCCCCCAGACACGTTCTTGGTACTTCGGAACGTACTGACGGCATGTTGCGCGCGTGTTGCCGTCGAGCGGCGATTTGGGACGGGGTGTGTCCCGCGGATGACCCGGCGGTGAACGTTCCCCGCATCCCTCCCGGACCTTCTGCCGTTCGATCTCGTGCCGTCGTGCGGAGTCGTGGCCCGACACGCCGCAGGACGACGGCCGCGGCTCGGCGTGTCGCCCCGGAACTCCGCAGGACGGTTGAGAAGGATGGATGCCGCCGTGAGCTCGTGGCATCCCTCCCGGACCTTCTGCCGTTCGATCTCGTGCCGTCGTGCGGAGTCGTGGCCCGACACGCCGCAGGACGACGGCCGCGGCCCGGCGTGTCGCCCCGGAACTCCGCAGGACGGCAGCAACGGGACGGCGTGCAGCCGAAGATCAGGCCCGTGCGGCACGATCGACACGTGGCGGATCGGCGAGGCACCGGGGCTCGAGGCCCCCGTCCCGGCCCGCGGCGCCCGGCGGCACCCCGCCCGACCGCCGCCCGCCCGGCGGCATCCCGATCGACCCCCCGCCGCCCGGCCGCCCGCCGCCGCCCCCCGCGACGCACCGTGCTGCTCCGCCGGCGGATCGTCGCCGCCGGCATCCTGGTGGTCGCCCTCGTGGCGCTCGTCGCCGTCGCGGTCGTCCCGCTGGCCTCCCGGCTCGGCGCCGCGACCGACGACCGCCCGCCGCTGAATGCCGCCGCGTTCGATCCCGGTCTGCTCATCGAGGACGCCTCCTTCTACGACGGTGCAGCGATGACCGCGACCGAGATCCAGGACTTCCTCGACGAGCACATCGGACGGTGCGCCACCGACTCCTGCCTGAACGTGCTGCGGGCGGACCTGCCCGCCCGCGCGGAACTGGTGTCGGATGCCACCGGCCGGACCATCTGCGGGCCGTGGGAGGGCGGTGAGCTGTCCGCGGCGGAGATCATCGAGCGGGTCCAGCGGGCGTGCGGCATCTCGGCGAAGGTGCTGCTCGTCATGCTGCAGAAGGAGCAGAGCCTGGTCGCCGGGGCCACCGCGCGCGACCCCGCCCCCGAGGAGCTGGCCGCGGCGATGGGCGCGCGGTGCCCCGACGACGCCCCCTGCGACCCGGGCCGTGCCGGCTTCGCCGACCAGGTCGCGCAGGGCGCCACCGACCTCGCCGCCTACCGTGCGTCGGAGTTCATGCGGCAGCCCGGCGTGCACGTCATCGCCTACTCGCCCGACCCGGCGTGCGGAGGCTCCGAGGTGCGGATCGCCAACGACGCGACCGCCGCCCTGTACAACTACACCCCCTACCAGCCGAACGCCGCCGCGCTCGCGGCCGGATGGGACGAGGGCGACGCGTGCTCGTCCTACGGCAACCGCAACTTCGCCTGGTACTGGGCGGCCTGGTTCGCCTGAGCCCCGCGGCCCCCGAGCCGCCTCCGAAGCGCCGGCGCGGCCCGGCTCAGTACGCTCCCTCGCGCCGCACGACCGCGCGGACCGTCTTGAACAGGATCGCGAGGTCGCCCGTGAGCGTCCAGTTCTCGACGTAGAAGAGGTCCAGGCGCACCGTCTCGTCCCAGTCGAGGTCGCTGCGGCCGCTCACCTGCCACAGTCCCGTGATGCCCGGCTTCACGAGGAACCGCCGGTGCACGCTCCGCCCGTACAGCTCGACCTCGCGGCCGAGCGGGGGCCGCGGACCGACGAGCGACATCGAACCGCTCAGCACGTTGAACAGCTGCGGCAGCTCGTCCAGGCTGAAGCGCCGGAGCACCGACCCGACCGCGGTGACGCGGGGGTCGTCCTTCATCTTGAACATGACCCCGTTGCCGGTGTCGGCGGCGCGCAGCTCGGCGAGGCGCTCCTCGGCGTCGACGTACATCGAGCGGAACTTCAGCATCGCGAACGTCCGACCCTTCAGCCCCACCCGTTCCTGACGGAACAGCGCCCGGCCCGGGCTGGACCCGCGCACGAGGAACGCGATCACGATGAGCAGCGGCGACAGCAGCAGGATGAGGGACGCGGATGCCACGATGTCGAACGCCCGCTTCACGTGCAGGCGCCCGCCGTCGTAACGGGGCGTCTCCACGTGCAGCAGCGGCAGGCCCGCGACCGGCCGGGAGTGGATGCGGGGACCGCCGACGTCCGTCAGGCTCGGCGCCACGACCAGGTGCTGGCGCCCCGGCTCGAGCTGCCAGCTCAGCTCCCGGACCGTCGCCGGGCTGAGCTCGTTCGCACTGGAGATGAGCACGGTGTCCGCCCCCAGCAGCTCCAACGCCTCGACCACCGAGACCGCCGTCGCCCGCGGCGTGGCCGAGCTGTCGACCGGCGACACGAAGCCGTCCGGATCGTAGGAGCCGACGACGTGCAGGCCCGCGCCGGGGACCTTCTGCAGGTCGCGGACGAGCGGCTCCACGGCATCCAGGTCCCCCACCACGAGCACCTTGTGAGACATGCGGCCGCGCCGCCGCTGGGCCACCAGCCACCGGCGGGCGAGCCACCGGCCGGCCACGAGGCCGACCCCGGTCGACACGCCGCCGATGGCGAGGATCGCGTGCAGACCCGCGAGGGAGGTCACGTAGGCGACGAGGGCGACGCCGGCGAAGGTGAACATCACCGACAGCAGGACGGCGCGGTACTCGCGGCTGCCGACGCCGAAGACCCGGGGGACGCGGCTGCCGGTCGACGAGAGCGTGACGAGCATCGCCGCCGCCAGGACGGCCAACGGGATGCCGACCGGCACCCACACCCGCTCGTCGAGCAGCGGAAGCATGTGCGGCTGCGAGCCGAACACGGCCGCCGCCAGGAGGGAGACCACGACGATGATGACGTCGATCACCACCAGGCCGCGGGCGTAGCGGCGCGCCCACCTCTCCCGCGCGAACGTCGGCGCTGCGCCTCCGCGCCGCGGCACGTCCTCGACAACGTCCTCTTGCCGTCGTGTGATCGTCACTGGGCACCCCCCGTCATTGGCTCGCCGCCGGGCTCCCCTCCCGGCACGCGAACCACTTCCCCGAGGTCAGCATGAACCCGTCCGGTGGAGAAAGGGTTACCCCCGTGTTACGGGGATGTGGAGTTTGCCCGCGCCCGGGGAGCGACCGTCCGTGGCCCACGTCGGGCGACCTTCACGCCCGGGAAACGCCCGCTTCACGTTCGGCGGTTACTGTCGCGCTCATGAGCAACCTGGGGGGCCGCGCTCGCGGGGACGGGCGCACGGAAGGCCGGCGCGGATGAGCCCGGCCGAGTCGATCACGGTGCTGCACTCGCTGGCACCGCCGGACGGCACCACCCGGTACGTGGACCAGATGACCGACGGGGCGCCCGACGACGTCCACGTCGCGTACTTCAGCTGGCGACGGGCGCTCACCGGGCGCTACGACGTCCTGCACCTCCACTGGCCGGAGTTCCTGCTGCGCGGCCGGACACGGCGGCAGCGCCTGCGCCGCCGTCTCGCGATGCGGGGGACCCTCCTGCGCGCCCGCCTCACGCGGACGCCGATCGTCCGCACCGCGCACAACATTGCCCCGCACGAAGACGGCTCGCACGCGGAGATGCAACTGCTGCGCGCCGTGGACCGTGCCACGACGAGCTGGATCCGCCTGAACGACGCGACCCCGCTCGCGGACGGAGCGCACGGCACCACGATCCTGCACGGCCACTACCGCGACCGCTTCGCCGCGCACCCGCGCCGCGAGCGCGTCGACGGACGCGTGCTCTACTTCGGCATCATCCGCCCGCGGAAGAACGTCGAGCAGCTCATCGACGTCTTCACCCGCCGGGACCGCCCCGGCTCGCACCTGCGCATCGTCGGGTCGCCGACGCCGGAGCTGGCCGAGCGCATCACCGCCCGGGTCGACGGCCGCGACGACGTCTCGGCGCGGCTGGCGTTCGTGGACGACGACGAGCTCGTCGCCGAGGTCAGCGCCGCCACGCTGGTCGTGCTGCCCTACGCCGAGATGCACAACTCCGGCGCGGCGCTCGTGGCGCTCTCGCTCGACCGTCCCGTGCTCGTCCCGCGCAGCGATGCCAACACCGCGCTCGCCGCGGAGGTCGGCCCCGGCTGGGTGCGCCAGTTCGACGGGGCGCTCGACGAGGACGATCTCACGACCGCGCTCGCCGCCGCGGCGGAGATCGACCCGGCCGCCCGCCCCCGGCTCGAGGGCCGCGACTGGGACGAGGTCGGCCGTCGCCACCGCGACGTCTATCGTGAGGCCATGGCCCGCGCCCGAGGAGGACGACGATGACCCCTATCCGCCGGAGGAGCCTGGCCGCCGCGGCCCTGGCGGTCCTCGCGCTGACCGTCACCGCCTGCACGCCGGGAGGGGACGCCGAGCCGACGGCCGCTCCCATCGTCGTCGAGAAGGACCTCACCTACCCCGGGGGCGACGGCAGCGCCCTCGGCGTCGACGCCTGCCGCCCCGACGACGACACGGCGCACCCCGCGGTCGTCCTCGTCCACGGCGGGGCCTTCTCCGAGGGCGACCGCACCACCATGGCCGGCGTGTGCAGCGAGCTCGCGAAGAACGGGTACGCGGCCTTCGCGGTCGACTACCGCCAGCTCCCCGCCACCTATCCGGCCCAGATCGACGACGTCCAGGCGTCCGTCCTCTGGCTCCGCGAGCCGGAGCAGGTCGAGCGCTTCCGCCTCAGCTCGACCGTCTCGCTCCTCGGCAGCTCCGCGGGCGCCATCATCTCCCTCAGCACCGCGGCTGCGCTCGCCGGCAACGACGCGCCCGTCGCCTCGGTGGTCGCCCTGTCGCCGGCGGCCTCGCTCACCGCGGACGCCGCGGAGCTCGGAGACCCGCGACCGGACCTGGAGAAGGTCGTCCTCGGGTACCTGGGGTGCGACGTCATCACGGACTGCCCGATCGCCGAGCAGGCGTCGCCCGTGGCCTCCGCTGCGCTGCTGCCGCCGACGCTCATCGTGCACGGCACCGACGAGCTCATCCCGCTGGCGCAGGCGGAGCTCCTCGACGACGCGCTGTCGACCGACGGCATCGAGCACGAGCTCGTCGTCGTCGACGGCACGCGGCACGGCCTGCAGCTGCTCGACAGCGCCGTGAAGGCCGACGTGATCGAGTTCCTCGGCGCGCACGCGTCCTGAGCGGCATCCCTCCCCCATCCCTTCCCCCTCGACCGTCCTGCGGAGTGCCCGGGCGACACGCCGGGCCGCGGCATCCCTCCCCGGCGTGTCGAACCTTGACTCCGCACGACGGCTAGGGGCCGCACGGCGGACGGACCGGGATGGATGCCACGAGCTCACAGCGGCATCCATCCCCCTCGACCGTCCTGCGGAGTTCCCGGGCGACACGCCGCGCCGCGGCATCCCTCCCCGGCGTGTCGAACCTCAACTCCGCACGACGGCTACGGGCCGCACGGCGGACGGACCGGAATGGATGCCACGAGCTCACAGCGGCATCCATCCCCCTCGACCGTCCTGCGGAGTTCCCGGGCGACACGCCGCGCCGC
>NZ_JBMRJR010000003.1:337384-619046 GCF_049384025.1 Microbacterium sp. HMH0099
GGCATCCCTCCCCGGCGTGTCCGACCCGGACTCCGCACGACGGCACGAGTCCGCGCGGCAGACAGACCGGGGATGGATGCCACGGCCCCCAGGTCAGCTGCCCTGCGACGGCGTCGCGCCGGGGGTCGGCGCGTCGGCCGGCGGGGTCGGGGCGTCGGCCGGCGGGGTGGGAGCCTCGCCGTCGGCGGGCGGGGTGGGAGCCTCGCCGTCGGCCGGCGGGGTGGGGGCCTCGCCGCGGGGTCCGCGGGGTCCGCCCTCGGCGTCACTCGGCGGGCCGGGACGCTCCCCCGGACCGCAGGCGCCGGGTCCCTCGCCGCGGGTCGGCGGGGTCGGAGCCGTGCCGTCGGCGGGCGGAGTGGGTGCCGTGCCGTCGGCCGGCGGGGTCGGGGCATCCGTGCCAGGAGTGGGCAGCGCGGTCGGCGCTCCCCCGTCGGCGGGGGCGGGCGCAGCCGTGGAGGCGCTCGTCGCACCGGTCGGCTGCGCGGCCAGAGCCGCCGTCCCGCCGGCGAGACCCGCAGCGACGACGACGGCGCCGACGATCAGCGCCGGTCGCGCCCACGTGCGCTTCTTCTGTGCCACAGGCGCCGCAGCCGCAGGGCCCGCGGGAGCCCCGGACGCCCCCTCGTACGGCGTGAGCGGCAGTGTCTGCGCGTCGCCCGCGGAGTCCAGCCGGGCGGTCTCCGCACGGTCCGCGTCGGCGTGAGCCGCATCCAGCCGGGCGGTCTCCGAGCGATCCGCGTCGGAGGGAGCGGCGTCGAGGCGGGCGGCCTCCGCCTCGTCGCGACGCTCGGCGTCGCCGTCGGCGGGGATGTTCTGATCGGTCATCATCTTCTCCTTCTCGGCGTTCTCCGCCGTGTCGATGACCAGCCTTCGAGCCGTGTCTGAAGCCCAGCTGAAGCCGCCACCCCGGGGGCGATCGCATACCGTTCGCATAACCGTCGCCCAGCCGTCCGCCCTACCGTGGAGCGGATGTCCGCTGCCGCCCGTGTCCTCGTCGTCGACGACGACGAGACCATCCGTCTCGCCGTCGTCACGGCCCTGCGCGCCGACGGTTTCGTCGCCGAGGGCGCGGCCGACGGCACGGATCTGGCGGACCGGCTGCAGGCGTTCCGCCCCGACCTGGTGATCTTGGACTGGATGATGCCGGGACCGTCCGGCATCCGTCTGCTCCCCCTCATCCGCGCCACCGGCGACATCGCCGTCATCATGCTCACCGCCCGCGACGAGGTGGACGACCGGCTGCGCGGCTTCAGCGAGGGCGCGGACGACTACGTGGTCAAGCCGTTCACGATGGCCGAGCTCGTCGCCCGGGCCGGTGCGGTGCTCCGACGTCGCGGGCGGCTGCCGCAGACCATCGCCGTCGCCGACCTCGTGGTCGATCCCGACGCCGCTGTCGCCCGCCGCGCGGGCGAGACGCTGGACCTCACCGCCACGGAGTTCCGACTCCTCCACCTTCTGGCCGACGGACGCGGGCGCACGCTGTCGAAGACCCAGATCCTGACGCAGGTGTGGGGGTACGAGGACTACGACCCGAACCTCGTCGAGGTGCACCTCAGCGCACTGCGCCGCAAGATGGAGGCCCACGGACCGCGTCTCATCCACACCGTCCGCGGCCTCGGATACCGATTGAGCACGGCGTGAGCGCGCCCCGTCCGCTGCGGACCGGCTCGCTGCGGCTCCGGACCGCGGCGGCCGTGCTCGCGCTGGTCGCGGTCCTGCTGCTCGTCCTGACGATCACCGTCGACGTGGCGCTGGGCGCACGGCTCCGCGCCCAGATCGAGGACCGCCTCCGTGACCGCGCGGCCGCCACCGCGTCGCTTGTCGGGACGGTCGACGACGCCGACCTCGCCGACCGCCTGTCGGCGCAGGGCCTGGCGGTCCGCATCGATGGGGCGAGCGGCGGGTCCGTGGTGGCCGGCCCGAGTCCCGATCAGCTGCGGAACGGGCCTCCCGGCGGTCCTCCCGCGGGCGGGCCGGGCGGCGAGGACCGCACGCCGACGACGACTCAGGATGCCACGGGCGTCACGGTCACGGCATCCGAGGTGTCCGGTGACGACGATCTGGTGACGCTGCGGTCGACGCTCAGCGACGGATCGGTGCTGACGCTCACCGCGTCCGCCGCGGGCGTCCAGGACACGCTGGTGCAGGTGCGGTGGGTCATGGGGCTCGCGTCCGCGGCGATCCTGCTGTTGTCGGCGGGCGCGATCGTGCTGGTGGTCCGGGCGACGCTGCGGCCGCTGGACCGCGTGTCGCAGGTCGCGCGCTCGATCGGCGCCGGCGAGCGCGAGCGGCGCCTGAACCCGACGCGTCCGGACACCGAGATCGGCCGCGTCGCGACCGCGCTGGACGACATGCTCGACGACGTCGTGGGCGCCGAGAACGCCGCCGTCGCCGCGGAGGCGCGGCTTCGGGCCTTCCTGTCGGACGCCGCGCACGAGCTGCGCACGCCCGTCGCGGGGATCCGCGCCGCCGCCGACACCCTCGTCCGCGCGGACCTCGACGGGCCCGACCGCGAACTGCTCGCGGCGCACGTGGCGCGCGAGGCCGCGCGGGCCTCCCGCCTGGTCGACGACCTGCTGATGATGGCGCGCGTCGATCGCGGTCTCGAGCTCGCCCCCGTCCGGACCGACCTGCGCACGCTGGTGGGCGCCGAGGCGGAGCGGGCGCGTCTGCTGCACCCGTCGCTGACTGTGCGGGAGAGGATTCCGGATGCCGCCGTGCCGGCACTCGTCGACCCGCAGCGCATCGCGCAGGTGGTGTCGAACCTCGTCGAGAACGCCGCCCGCGCGACGGACGCTCGCGGTGAGGTGACCATCGACCTCGACGCGTCGGCGGACCGCGCGACGGTGTCGGTGACCGACGACGGCCCGGGCGTCCCCGCGGACGAGCGCGAGCGCATCTTCGAGCGGATGGTGCGCCTCGACGCCGCCCGGTCGACGGGCGGCGTCGGGCTCGGGCTGCCGATCGCCCGCGGCATCGCCCGCGCGCACGGCGGCGACGTGCAGTACGTCTCCGCCGTGCGCGGGGCGCGGTTCGAGCTGGAGCTGCCGCTCGACGCGCTGCACGCCCCGCTCCTCGCGGAGGTGCCGGGGGCGCCGTCCACCGCGGAGGTGCCGGGGGCGCCGTTCGCGGCGGAGGTGCCGGCGTCCCGGGCCGAGGATGAGCCTGGGCCCGGGACGCGGGGCGGTCACGCGCGGGCGGGGGCACCGTCCGACTCGACGCGAGCCAGGTGATGCCCGTCGTCCTCGCCATCAGGGCGGGTCACCTTCACGACGAGTGTCAGCAGGTGGCCTCCTTGATGTAGAAGACGGCGGTGTCTCCGTCGTTGGACGTCGGCGCGATCGCCGCCACGCGCGGGTTGCTGGCCTTCAGACCGCTTCCGGCGACGCTTCCGCCGGAGTTCACGAGGTCACCGCTCTTCGTGACGGCGTAGACCGACCCCGTTCCATCCGTGAACACCTGGGAGACGTTCGTGGCGCCCGTCTTCTTCTTGGTGTCGGAACGGTAGATGTTGCCGTCCTTGACGTAGAAGATGGCGGTGCCGCCGTCGTTGGTCGTTTTGGCGTTCGCGGCGACGCGCGTGTTGCTCGAGTCCAGACCGCTGTCGACCACGCTTCCGCCGGAGTCCACGAGATCGCCGCTCTTCGTGACGGCGTAGACCGACCCCGTCCCGTCCGTGAACACCTGCGCGACGTTCGTCGCACCGGTCTTCTTCCCCGTGTCCGACCGGTAGAGGTCACCGTCCTTGATGTAGAACACCGCGGTGTCGCCGTTGTTCGATGTCGGGGCGATGGCAGCGACGCGCGTGTTGCTGGAGCTGAGGCCGCTGGCGACGACGCTTCCGCCGGAGTTCACCAGATCACCGCTCTTCGTCACGGCGTAGACCGAGCCCGTCCCATCCGTGAACACCTGCGCGACGCCGGTGGCGCCCGTCTTCTTCCCCGTGTCCGACCGGTAGAGGTCTCCGTCCTTGATGTAGAACACCGCGGTGCCCCCGTCGTTGGTGGTCTTGGCAATGGCAGCGACGCGCATGTTGCTCGAGTCCAGACCGCTGGCGACGACGCCGCCGCCGGAGTCCACCAGATCGCCGCTCGCCGTGACCGCGTAGACGGAGCCGGTCCCGTCGGTGAACACCTGAGCGACGTTCTTCGCACCGGTCTTCTTGCCCGTATCGGATCGCCAGAGGTCCCCGGCGTTGCTGGCCGCCTGCAGGGCCGCGCTCGCTGTGGCGTTCCCGCTCGTCGCGCTCATGGTGCTGTCTCCGCCCTTCGCCGGCACGGTGATGTCCGGGAGGGTGATCGACCCGTCCGACCCGGTCGTCGCCGTGTGGCTGGTCGAGCCGTCCGAGAACGTGTAGCCGTCCGCCAGCGAGACCGTGACCGACTCCCCCGGCGCTGCGACGCCGTTGCGGGTCGCCGTGACCTTCACGCCGGACACCGTCTTGCACGCCTCTCCGGAATAGCTGCTCTTGTCGAATGCGAGCTTCAGGTCCGTCGTCGCCGCGACCGCGGGGGTGGCCGTCGCGACCGCGACCACCGGGATCGTCCACGCCGCGCCCGCGACGATCGTGCGACGGCTCACGCCCGTCTCGTCGATGAACTCTCCGGATGCCCCGGATCGGTGGGTGGTTGTCATTGTCGTGCCTTCCGTCGGTGTCAAGGACGCAGGCCATCGTGCGGACCCGCCTGCCTCCCGCGCACGCGGTGGTGACTTCGCGACGGCGCGACGAGACATCACGACCGCGGACGGGTGACTTTCCGCCCGACGCTCCGGTCGGAGACCGTTCGCCCGCGCGGGGCGTGAAAGCGTCCGATCGAGGTGCACCCGCATCGAGGGGAGACCGTTGACGGATTACGCGATGCAGCCCGGACGGCGTCGCTACCGCCTGGAGGGCGCGGCTGCGCGCTCCTGGTTCCGGACCCGGGGCCGCGTGGCGCGCCCGATCCCGGGGGGTTCGGGGGACGTGGCGGTCGTCTCCGACGAGATGGTCGGCGCCCACTACGTCGCTCGCCGCGTGTGGCACACGCCCGCGCTCCTGATCCGCGCGCCGCGGGCGGCGCGGCCCGGCGAGACGCTGCAGCTGTTGGTCCAGGTGGCCGGTGAGGCGACCGTCCGCCTGGTGGACGACGACCTCTCCCTCGCACCGGGCGACATGGTGCTGTCCCACGGCAGCGGTGTCGCCTCGCTTCGCAACACGGCCCCGACGGCGCGCATCGAGCTCGCGCTCCCCCGACCCGCGACGGTCGCGTCGACGGCGCTCCGGGTCCTCCCCGCGGCCGACGAGTCCCTCGTCCCGACCATGCTGACGTCCATGGTCAACGCGGTGCTCAACGTCGAGGCATCCCCTCCTCTCCCCGTCGTCGAGGAGCTGCAGAACGTCCTCGGGGCGACCGTCGCGCTGCTGGCCGTCGAGCGCGACCCGCCGCGGGAGGCGGTCGCCGCCGGGGAGCGCCTGTACCGCGATGCGATGGCGCACATCCGAACCTGGGGTCACAGCCCGGCCGTCACGGTCACGTCGCTGGTGGCGGCGATGAACGTCTCCCGGCAGCATCTGGCGCGGGTGTTCGCCGCGCGCGACACGACTCCGGGCGCGGAACTGCGTCGACACCGAGCGAGCGCGGCGCGTCACCTGCTGATGAGCGGACTGATGGATGCCGCCGACGCGGCGCCCGCGTCGGGCTTCTCCTCCGTCCGTGCGATGCAGCGCGCGCTGCGCGCGTTCGAGTCTTCCGCCCCCGACGAGGAACGCCCGCTGCCCTGAGAAACGCCGGGTGAGGGCGTTTCTCGGTGCAGCGGGCGTTTCTCGGTGCGAACGGCCGGGCTCAGCGCCGGGCGTGCGTCGGCACGGGCACCGGGGCGATGCCCGCTGCGGTGAGCGTCAGGCCGTCGGCGCCGCTGGCGTCGTGCATCATCTGGTCGATGAGCTCGCGGTCGATGGCCGGTTCGCGGCCGCCGTAGAACTGCAGGACGAGGGCGTTCGACGCATGGATCCACAGGCTCGCCTGCCGGACCCCCTCGTTGACGGGCACCTGGAGCATGAAGCCCTCGTTGCGGCGCAGCTTGTTCATGATGACGATGCGGAGGTGGGCGAGGATGCGGTCGTCGATGTCGAACGACGCACGGTCGCGGTAAATGAGGCGTCCCACTGCTGGTCCTTTTCCGGCGCGCTGAAGCGTACCTGTGATGCAAGGGCGGGACCGCGCCGGGAAGCGCAGCAATGCGGGGACCTCCATTCTGCCACCTCCCCGCGGCATCCGGTCATCGGAACGGCTGCTCTCATAGCCGTCCCCCAGCCACCGCGCTCGTCTTCTGCATGACCGCCGGTGCCCCGGTCACCCCACGTGACGGACGAGGGATGCCACGCCCCACAGCCCCTGCAACCTCGCACCCCCACGCCCCACCGCCCCTGCAAAAGCGCGGCACCACGCCCCCAGCCCCCGGCAAACGCTCGGCACCGCGCGCAGCCCCAGCCACGGGCCCGGGCCGCTCAGCCCTGGGCGCGGTACTGCTCGAGCCCGGCCGCGGCCCACGCCGCCGCCGCCTGTCGGGCGCCGTTCGGCTCGAGGACCTCGACCTCGCCGCCCCGGCGCGCCGCGAGGCGCTTGAGGCCGTGCTCGTCGGCGAGCCACAGCGTCGCCGTGGACGTCTCCCCGTCGGTCTCGATCTCGGCACGGGCGAGGTAGTCGCCGATGAGCGGGGCGACAGTCGACGGGAAGCGGAATCGCGTGGGCGCGTCGTCGTCGCTCGGGGCGAACAGCTCGGGCACCGGGTCGGCCCCATGGAGGGCCGGGATGTCCGTGAGCGTCGGGTCGCTGACGCGGTCGAGGTGGAAGGTCCGCACGGCCTGACGGGTGTGGCACCAGCCCTGCAGGTACCACTGCCCGTTGGCGATGTGCACCTTGATCGGGTCGACGGTCCGCGTGGTGGGACCGGCGTCCGGAGCCCGGTACGTGAAGGTCACGGCGACGTGGGCGCGCAGCGCGCGGTCGACCACGTCGCGGACCCCGTCGACCGGTCCGGGAGCGACGATCACGGCCGCCGGCGTCGCCGAGGCCCCGCGGGCGAGCTTGGCGAGCAGACCCGTGACGAGCTCGTTGTCGCCGACACCCGGGAGGGTGCGGGCCAGCTGCAGCCCGGCCAGCAGCGCCGCCGCCTCGCGCGCGGTCAGACGCGGGCTGCGCTCCAGGCCGACGGTGTTGGTGATCGCGATGATCTCCTCGCGGTCGAGGAGGTCCCAGTCGATGTCGAACAGCTCGTTCGGCAGCTGCCAGTACCCGGCCTCGCCCGGCAGGCCGATGACCGTCAGGCGCTCCACCATCGCGCGCATCTGCGCCGGGCTGACGTCGAAGTCGTCGGCGGCCTCGGCGACGGACACCTCGCCCTTGCCGATGAGGTACGGCACGAGCTGCAGCAGCAGGGCCGCCCGGTCGAGAGCGGGCAGCGGACGGTCCGTGCTCATCGCGCACCTCCGCTGTGGAGGGCGAGCGTCGCCTCGAGCCGGGCGACGACCGCGTCGCGCAGATCGTCGGGCGCCACCACGCGGACCTCCGGCCCGTACGACGCCAGCTCGTCGGCGAACACGTGCAGGTCGACGTAGGGCACGACGATCCCCTGTCCCGCCGGCGTGGCCCGCCGCGCGAGCCGAAGCGCCGCCTCGGTGCCGGGGTGGACCTCGAGCAGCGCGCGCTGCCGGTCGGCGACCGCCCGCAGGCCCGCCAGCGCGCGTTCCCCGGCGCCGTCGCGCAGGGCGGGGTCGAACGACTCGCGCGTCACCGCGACATCGCCGACGATCCGGGAGAGGAGGAAGGTGCGGTCGGCATCCAGGTTCAGGTCATGCCCGAACACATGCCACCGGGCCTCGTACTCGACGAGGGCCAGCGGACGCACGCGACGCTCTCGCGGGTGGGCGGATCCGGGCCGCAGATAGGCGAAACGGACGACGCGTCCCTGCTCGATCGCCCGCTGCAGCACCGGGAACGACGCCTCGCGCAGGCTGATACGGGGCGCGTAGCCGATGATCGGCTCGTCGACCGGGATGCCGAGGGCTCGGATCTTGCGCAGACCGCTCCGCGCGTCGGCCGACAGCGACTCGCTGCCCCAGACGCTCCCCGCGATGTTGAGGAGGGCGATCTCGGCCGGCGTGAACGCGATGTCCCCCGGGAGGGCGTACTCGGCAGTCGGGACGCGATACCGCGCCTCGCGCAGGTCGTCCGGATCGGCGCGGTCGCCGATGGTCTCGATGGGCACGCCGAGACCCCGCAGGTTCTCCTTGTCGCGCTCGAACATCTTCTCCAGCGCGTCCTTCGACGCCCCGGCCTCGAACTGCTCGCGATACCCCGCGACGGAGGACAGGATCGTGTCCTTCGTCAGCCCCTGCTCGGTCGCCATGAGCGCGACCACGAGATTGACCAGCCGCTCCTCAGGAGCGTTGCGAGGTGATCTGGGGGGCACCCGCCCATCCTAGGTGCGGGGTGCGATTCAGTCGTCGACGCCCAGCACGTCGATGACGAACACCAGTGCGGTGTCGGCCGGAGCGCGGAACGCCGACTGCTCCTCGGTCGTGTCGTCCGCGGGGACGACGACCAGGACCTGCGAGCCGACCGTCTGGCCTTCGAGGGCGGATGCCACGGACTCCGGCAGCTGCGAGGGCTGCACGGCCACGGGCGCGGTGTCCCACGTCGACACGAACTGGCGGCGGTCGGTCCAGCCGACGCCGAGCACGTGGACACGGGTGATCGCGTCTGCGGTGACCTCCGCGCCGTCGCCCTTCTTCAGCGTCTGGACGACCACCTCGGACGGCGCGTCGCCGTCGGGGATGGTCACGCCCGGCTGACCGTCGGGCGCTCGGACGACGGAGGGCAGACCGAAGCCGGAGGTGTACTGGTCGGCGCCGTCGGCGGCGGCCAGGTAGGCGCGACGCACGTCGGCCACGACCACGGCCGAGCCGCCCGCGGGGATGCCGAGACCGGTCGCGGCCTGCTCGCCGACGCTGTCGTAGGGAAGCGAGACGACGAGACGCGAGCCCTCGGTCGCGCACAGCAGCGCGCCGGAGAAGTCGGGGAACGTCTGGTCCCACACCGAGAGGGGCTGCGCGTTCTGCGTGTTGCCGTCGTAGCGGGAGCTGACGATGCGCTCCCCCGTCTCGCCGTTGTAGACGGTGAGGTCGAGCAGGACCGTCTGGTCCGCCTCGGTGATGCGCGTGCCGTCGCCCTGGATGACCGTCTCGACGGAGCGGTCCTCGGCGACGAACGGCGTGCGCAGCTCGACGTCGGGGATCTCGCCGAAGTCGCCTGACACCGTGACGAGGTCGTCGAGCCGCGCATCGGAGGTCGGAGCCGGGCACGAGGAGGCGGCGGATGCCGAGCAGCCGACCAGGCCGAATCCGGCCAGGGCGGTCACGGCGACGAAGGCGGGGAGTCTGCGCACCGGAACAGTTTAGGCGGTCGGATCCGCGGGCTCCGCCGCGCCGGTCGCGGCGTCGGCGGACTGCTTGACGCCCGCGGCGGCCTTCTGCGCCTCCCGGATGCGCTTGCGGAGGTTCTTGTCCGTGATCTCGCGGTCGCCGACCGCGCCGGGCGTCCACAGCTCGACGTCCTCGTCGCCGTAGCTGGACTTCGACGCGCGCCGCTTGACCTCGGGCGGGACGGCGCCGGGCGCGAGACGACGGGCGGTCAGCAGGAAGCCGGTGTGCGCCACCATGCGGTGGTCGGGTCGGACCGCGAGGCCCTCGACGTGCCATCCGCGGACCATGGTCTCCGAAGCATCCGGGTCCGTGAAGAGACCCGTGTTGCGGATGTACTCCGCCACCCGGCTCAGCTGCGTGGCCGTGGCGACGTAGCAGAGGACGACGCCGCCCGGCGTGAGGGCGTCGGCCGCGACGTCGATGCATTCCCAGGGGGCGAGCATGTCGAGCACGACGCGGTCCACCGAGGCGGGCGCGACCGCGTCGGGGAGGCTCTCGACCAGGTCGCCCACGACGACGTCCCACGTCGGGGGTGTGGTCCCGAGGAAGGTCTCCACGTTGGCGCGGGCGACGTCGGCGAACTCCTCGCGGCGCTCGAACGACACGAGGCGGCCGGACGGGCCGATCGCGCGCAGCAGCCACAGCGACAGAGCACCCGAGCCGACGCCGGCCTCGACGACGGTGGCACCGGGGAAGATGTCGGCCGCGGCGAGGATCTGCGCCGCGTCCTTCGGGTAGACGATCGCGGCGCCGCGCGGCATCGACATGACGAAGTCGCGCAGCAGCGGGCGGAGGGCCAGGTACTCGTGGCCGGAGCTGTTGGTGACGACGCTGCCGTCGGGCTCGCCCACGAGGATCTCGTGCTTGAGGACGCCGTTGTGGGTGTGCAGCTCGCCGTTCTCGCGGAGCGTGATCGTGTGCAGGCGGCCCTTCGGACCGGTGAGCTGCACGCGATCGCCGACCCGGAAGGGGCCGCTCAGGTGGGGGGTCTCGCTCATCGGGTCTCCAAGCGGGTGGGGGCGGCGGCGTGCGCGGCGTGCAGCACGGCCAGGTCGTCGGCGGTGCGGCCCTCGAGCGTGGGCCACAGGGCGTGGGCGCCGACCTCGTCGAGTGACACCATGAGCGGGATGCCGAGGGACACGGCACCGCTGGCGATCGCCGAGCGCAGGCCGTTCGGCGAGTCCTCGATGGCGACGGTGTCGGCGATGTCGACGCCGAGCGCGGCGGCCGCCTGCAGGTAAGGGTCGGGGAACGGCTTCGGGCGCTCCACGTCGTCCCCGGCGACGACGACGTCGAAGGCGGGGAAGTCGATGAGGTCGACCACCGACAGGGCCATGCGCCGCATCGACATCGTCACGAGCCCGGTCTTCACTCCCGCGCGGCGCAGGTCCGCCAGGAGCTCACGGGCGCCGGGACGGAACGGGACACCGGTCGTGGCGAGCTGACGGAGCACCTCGTCCGTGAGGTGGGCGATGATCTCGTCGACGCTCATCCGGACGCCGGCGTTCTGCAGCAGCGCCGCCGAGTCCTCGAGCGCGAGGCCGACCATGCCGAGAGCCTGCGCGTGCGACCAGGTGCCGCCGAAGCTCTCCACCAGCGGCTTCTCGGCCGCCATCCAGTAGGGCTCCGTGTCGACGAGGGTGCCATCCATGTCCCACAGGACGGCGGCGGGAACGGGAGTGGTCATCGTTCCATCGTATCGAGCGCCCACCCATTCCCCCCGCCCGCCCGCCCCGGCCCGGGAGGGAGCGCGCCGGGCAGCCCCCTCCGGCCGCCGTGCGCCGCATGCGCCTATCCTGGAAGTCAGCCCGGACCGGGCAGAGGAGGTCGTGTGGACGCACTGGGTCGCCGGATCATCGTCGCCGCATTCGATGGGTGGAACGACGCCGGAGAGGCGGCGTCCGCCGCTGCGGCGCTCCTGCGTGCCGATCGGGGCTACGAGGTCGTCCACACGGTGGATCCGGAGCTGTACTTCGACTACCAGTACACGCGCCCGCAGATCGGCCTCGACGCCGAGGGCCGACGGACGCTCACCTGGCCCGAGGCGACGCTGCTGCGGCCGGTCGAACGCTCCGACAACGAGTTCTGGCTGCTCGTGGGCGTCGAGCCCGCGCGCGCCTGGCAGGCGTTCTCGGCCGAGTTCATCGACGTCGCGCTGCGCGAGGACGTCACCGGCTTCGTCGCTCTCGGCTCGATGATGTCCGACGTGCCGCACACGCGCCCCATCTCCGTCTTCGCCGGGAGTGACAACGACGGCGTGCGCCAGTCCCTCGGACTCGAGAAGAGCATGTACGAGGGGCCGGTCGGCATCCTGAGCGCGATCGGTCACGCGGCCGAGGGCGTCGGCATCCCGACCGCCAGCCTCTGGGCGAGTGTTCCGCACTACGTCGCGGGTCACACCCCGTCGCCCAAGGCGACGCTGGCCCTGCTCGACCGCCTCGAGACGATCACGGGCATGGACGTGCCGCGCGGGGAGCTCTCCGCCGAGGCCGCCGCCTGGGAGGCCTCCATCGACGCGGCCGCGGCCGACGACGAGGAGATGAGCGACTACATCCGCCAGCTGGAGCAGACCCGCGACACGTGGGACTCGCCGGAGGCGTCGGGGGATGCCATCGCGCAGGAGTTCGAACGGTACCTGCGCCGCGGTGGTGAAGGTCCGGCCAAGCCCGGACGCGACGACCCGCCGCGACGCTGAGCGCTGCGCTGCTGCGCGTGATCGGTGGTCCGCGGCCGACGCCCGCCGATGAACGCTTTCTGCGCTCATGAACGCGCGCACCCCGCGTTTCTCGGCGCGAACAGCGTTCATCGAGCGATGCAGGAACGGGCACGGGAACGACGACGGCGCCGCCCCCGAAGGGACGGCGCCGTCGTGTCGTGTCCGGATCAGTACGGCTGCAGCACGCCCACGGACAGCAGCACGATGAGCACCGCGCCGAGGAGCACTCGGTAGATCACGAACGGCAGGAAGCTGCCGCGCTTCAGGTAGCGCATCAGGTACGCGATCACGGCGTAGCCGACGACGAAGGCGACCACGGTCGCGATGGCCGTCTCGCCGAGGTTGTACGGTCCGCTCGGCTCCTCGAAGCTCTGGTACAGCTCGTACAGGCCGCTCGCGAAGACCGCGGGCACGGCGAGGAGGAACGCGTACTCGGCGGCCGCGGTGCGCGTGTAGCCGAGGGCGAGGCCCATCGTCGTGGTCGCACCCGAGCGGGAGACGCCGGGGATCAGCGCGAGGGACTGCGCTGCGCCGTACGCGAGGCCGTGCGGGTACGTGATGTCCTTCAGCTCCCGCGTGCGGCGCCCGTAGCGGTCGGCGATGCCGAGGATGATGCCGAAGACGATCAGCACGATCGCCACCAGCCACAGGTTGCGGAACGTGTCGCGGATCACGCTCTGGAACGCGAATCCCAGCAGGCCGATCGGGATGGTCCCGATGATGATTAGCCAGCCCATACGGGCGTCGGGGTCGTTGCGCGGGACCTTGCCGCTCAGCGACTGCGCCCACCGCGTGATGATGCGCACGATGGTGCGCCAGAAGAACAGGAGCACCGCGATCTCGGTGCCGATCTGGGTGATCGCGGTGAACGTCGCGCCCGGGTCCGTCGCCGAGGGAAGGATCTCGCCCACGATGCGCAGGTGCGCGCTGGAGGAGATGGGGAGGAACTCGGTCAGGCCCTGGACGAGCCCGAGGATGATGACCTCGAAGATGTGCATATGGTCCTTCAGTACGTCCGGATGAGGTCGGCGAGGACTCGACGACCGAACTCGAGTGCGTCGACGGGGACGCGCTCATCGACACCGTGGAACATACCGGTGAAGTCGAGGTCGGACGGGAGTCGCAACGGCGCGAACCCGTAACCGGAGATTCCGAGGGAGGAGAGGGCCTTGTTGTCCGTGCCGCCGCCGAGCAGGTACGGGATGACGGGGACGCCCGGGTCGTGGCGGCCGAGCTGCGCGACCATCGCGTCGACGAGGTCGCCGCCGAAGGGCACCTCGAGACCGATGTCCTGGTGCACGATCTCCACCTCCACGGCGGGCCCGACGATGCGCCGGATGTCGGCCAGCGCCGCCTCCTCGGTGCCCGGCAGGACGCGCACGTCGACGAGCGCCTCGGCGCGGTCGGGGATGACGTTGTGCTTGTAGCCGGCGGTCAGCCCGGTCGGGTTCGTGGTGGTCCGCAGCGTCGAACGCACGAAGGCGGCGGCGGGTCCGGTGCGGTCCGCGAGCGCGTCCGGATCACCCGCGTCATCACCCGTCAGCTCGGCGAGTCCCGCCAGCAGCTGGGTGGTCGTGTCGGTCAGGCGGACCGGCCACTCGGTGCGGCCGAGCGCGGCGACGGCCTCCGACAGCGCGGTGACGGCGTTGTCGGGGTGGAGGCGGCTGCCGTGCCCGGCGCGGCCGCGTGCGACGAGCTTGATCCAGATGAGCGCCTTCTCGCCGACCTGCAGCAGGTAGGCGCGGCGGTCGCCCACGGCGATCGAGTAGCCGCCGACCTCGCTGATCGCCTCGGTCGCCCCGGCGAACCACTCCGGGCGGTCCTTGATGACGAGGGCCGATCCTTCGACGCCGCCGTTCTCCTCGTCCGCGAAGAACGTGACGATGATGTCGCGTTCGGGCTGCTCCCCCGCCCGCAGCAGGTCCGCGGCGGCCGTGAGGATCATGGCATCCATGTTCTTCATGTCGACCGCTCCGCGTCCCCACAGGATGCCGTCGCGGATCTCCCCCGCGAACGGGTCGACGCTCCAGTCCTCGGCGACGGCCGGGACGACGTCGAGGTGGCCGTGGAGGATGAGCGCCGGCTTGTCCCGGTTGCGGCCGGGGATGCGCGCGCTGACGTTCGTGCGACGCGGGATGGGCTCGTAGTACTCGGGCTTCAGACCGAGCTGTTCCAGGTACGCACCGACGTACTCGGCGGCCTCTCGTTCGCCCTCGGAGCGCCCCCCGCCGTAGTTCGACGTGTCGAAGCGGATGAGGTCGGCCGCGACGCGGGCCACCTCGGGGATGTCGGTTCCGGGCGTGGACATGCGGACTACGGTACCCGCGCCGATGGCCCGCGCCCGGCAGGTGACGCCCCGGGACGCGCCCGGCGGGCGCCGCCGATTCGAGGGCGGGTCCAGAGCGTGGTAATGTCGTTCCTCGGTTGCGAAAGCGCCGACACCCAGATGCGCGGGTGGCGGAATAGGTAGACGCGCTAGCTTGAGGTGCTAGTGCCCGTATAGGGCGTGGGGGTTCAAGTCCCCCCTCGCGCACAGAACGACGAAGGCCCCCGGTTCATCCGGGGGCCTTCGTCGTTGTGTGCCCGGGCGGGAGGACATTGAACCCTCGCGGGGTTGGGCCCACGCCGCCCGAGAGGCTCCGCGCGCCGCGCAGCGGCGGGTGGAGGGGCGGTGGGGAAAGTCCCCCCTCGCGCACAGATGAGAAAGACCCCCGGGTTCGCCCGGGGGTCTTTCTGGTTTTGTACGTGACCCCGGGGTAACACCGGCGTGACACGGCGGCCGTAGCGTCGAGGCGTCCCTCGCAGAACGGATCCCCATGCCTCGCTTCCAGGTGCCCACGATCGACATCTCGGCCTGGGTCGGCCGCGGCTCGCCCGATTCGCGCGCCGCCGTCGTCGCCGCCGTCGACCACGCGTGCCGCACCGTCGGCTTCATGCAGATCAAGGGTCATGGCATCGCGGATGCCGTGATCTCCGACTTCGAGGCCGGGCTCGACGAGTTCTTCGCGTTGCCGTTGGCCGCCAAGAAAGCGTACGTGCGCCCCGCCGGGGAGAACCGCGGGTACAGCCCGCCGAAGAGCGAGTCCCTCAGCTACAGCCTCGGCGTGGACCCGGTCACGCGGATGAACGACTTCTTCGAGGCGTTCAACGTGGGGACGTCGGCGGCGGAGTATCCCGGCAGCACCGCGACCCCCGCGGACTACGCCAAGAACACCTGGCCTGCCGAGACCGCACTGTTCGAGCCGGCCGTCCGCACCTACTACGACGAGGCGCGCCGCGTGGCGCACACCCTGACCCGCATCTTCGCCGCGGCCCTGCGGGCGCCGGAGGACTTCTTCGACGGGATGACCGACCACTCGATCGACGTCCTGCGCATGAACAACTACGCGCTGCCGCCCGGGACTATCGAGCTCGACGGCGAGCTGACCGGCATGGGCGAGCACACCGACTTCGGGCTCGTGACGGTCCTGTGGGCGGACCAGGTGAAGGGCCTGCAGGTGCTCGCACAGGACGGGTCGTGGAACGACGTCTCCCCCGCCGACGGGGCCCTGCTCGTCAACCTGGGCGACGTCGCGGCGCGCCTCACGAACGACAAGTGGATGTCGACGCTGCACCGGGTCAAGCCGCCCGTCATCGACGGCACGATCGAGCGGCGACGGTCGGCCGCGTTCTTCCACGACGGCAACGCCGACGCCGTCATCGCGCCGCTGCCGCACTTCGTCTCGCGCGAGGCCCCCGCCCTGTACGAGCCGGTGACCGTCAGCGAGCACATCGCCGCGAAGCTCGGCGGCTCGCGCGCCGGGCGCAAGAACGACACCGCGGTGCGGGAGGCCGCGCGGGTGATGGCCAGCCTGGGCTGAGGCGCGGGGGCGTCGCGCGACGCCGGGCGATCGCGGTCCCGCCCGGCACCGGCGCGAAGGGCGGGATGCCACCGGCTCAGGCCGCGGACACCCCGAACAGCAGTCCGAGCACGTAGGTCACGGCGGCGGCCCCGAAGCCGATGGCGAGCTGCCGCAGTCCGCGCTTGAGCGGGGACGCGCCCGACAGCAGGCCGACCATCGCGCCGGTGGCCAGGAGCGCGACGCCGACGAGGGCGAGCGCGAGGACGACTGCGACGACGCCGGACAGTCCGAGCAGCCACGGCAGCACCGGGATGATCGCGCCCGACGCGAAGAACAGGAAGCTCGACAAGGCCGCACCCCACGCGCTCCCGACGACGTCGTCCGCGGACTCCCCCGGCGCGGCGCCGACGGGCGCCCTGCCGGCCTGCGCCGCCGTGACGACCTCGCGGGCTTTGTCGAGGGCGGCATCCGCGTCCATCCCCCGTGTGCGGTAGACGAGGGCGAGCTCGTTGGCATCCAGGTCCAGGTGCGGGAGGGCGGAGTCGGCGTAGTCGCTCTCCTCGGTGGCCTCGAGCAGCTCGCGCTGGGACCGCACCGAGACGAACTCGCCCGCGCCCATCGACAGCGCGCCGGCGAGCAGGCCCGCGATGCCGCTGAACAGCACGAAGCCCGGGGCGACGCCGGTCGCGCCGATGCCCATGACGAGGGCGAGGTTGGAGACCAGCCCGTCGTTCGCGCCGAACACGGCGGCGCGGAAGGTTCCGGACAGGCGCCGTCGACCGCGGGCGGCGAGACCGCGCACCACCTCGTGGTGCACCCGCTCGTCGGCGGCCATCGCGGGGGTCGCGTACGGCTCGTCGGCGTACGGCGACCGGGCCTCGGCGTTCTGCGCCAGTGCGAGGACGAAGATCGACCCGAAGCGGCGCGCCATCCACGCGAGCAGCGTCGTGCGGACACCGGCATGCGGCAGGCGCTGCGGGGTGTCGCCGAGGAGGTCGAGCCAGTGGTCCTCGTGGCGTCCCTCCGCCTCGGCGAGCTCGAGCAGGATGGCCCGCTCCTCCCCCGTACGCCGGGACGCGAGCTCGCGATACACGCGGGCCTCGGCGCGCTCGTCGACGAGGTAGCGGGCCCAGCGACGGCGGTCGCGGGCGGTCGGTGTGGCGAGGGTCGTCACGGTTCTCCTTCAGGTCGCCCCCCACCGTAATGAGGCGCACCCCGGCGTCCGGGCGCGTCGGCCGATACTGACAGCATTTCGGGCCTCCGAACCGCGTCTTCCCGCGGATCTCGGACGCCGGATGCCAGTGTTTCGGGCGCGCGAAACGGACGGCGGACCGCGGGGCCGCGCCGGCCGTCGCGCGCGTCGCCGGCCATTGCCCGCGCATTCTGCAGGACCGACCCGCAGGCCCGCGCCACGCTCGCCCCACCCGTGATCACCCGCACCACCGGCCCTGCAGAATGCCCGCGACACGAACGAACGCGCGGGGCGAACGCGCGGGACACGAACGAAAGCGCGCGTCAGGAGTGGACGCGCTTGCGCAGCACCTCGATGCGCGCCTGCAGCTGTGCCACGGTGGCGTGCGAGACGGCCGGGCCGCCGCAGATCCGCCGCAGTTCCGCGTGAACGAGCCCGTGGGCCTCGCCGCTCTGCCGGGCGTAGAGCCCGACCATGCTGTTCAGCAGCTGGCGCTGCTCCTTCAGGGTGCGGTGCAGCGGCTGCGGCAGGCCACCCTCGTCCACCGTCGGCGGCTCCTGCCCCGCGGCCTTCTCGTTGGCCTCGCGGGTGGAGCGGTGGCGCGACTGCCGGGTCGCGCGCGACATGAGCACCTCGTGCACCTGCTCGGGCTCGAGGAGACCCGGGATGCCGAGGAACTCCTCCTCCTCGACCGTCCCGGGCACGGCGAGCTGACCGAACTCCTGCCCGTCGAACATCACGCGGTCGAAATGGGCGAGCGAGCCGAGCGCCTGGTACTCGAACTCCTGCTCGAGCGCGTCGGACGCTTTGTCCTCGCGCTCGGCGGCATCCATCATGTCCTCTTCGGCGTTCCACTGGTCGTCCGCGTCGCTGTCGCGGTCGAGGGCGTGGTCGCGCTGCGCCTCCATCTCGCCGGCGAGGGCGAGCAGCTGCGGGACGTTGGGGAGGAAGACGCTTGCGGTCTCGCCGCGGCGGCGGGCGCGGACGAAACGGCCGATGGCCTGGGCGAAGAACAGCGGGGTCGACGCGCTCGTGGCGTACACGCCGACGGCGAGGCGCGGGACGTCCACGCCCTCGGACACCATGCGGACCGCCACCATCCAGCGGCTCGTCCCCTTCGAGAACGTCTCGATGCGGCCGGACGCCTCCGCCTCGTCGGAGAGGACGACGGTGACCTTCTCGCCGGAGATGTCCTCGAGAATGGCGGCGTATGCGCGGGCGGCCGTCTGGTCGGTCGCGATGACGAGACCGCCGGCATCCGGGACCGTCTCGCGCACCTCGGTGAGGCGGCGGTCGGCGGAGCGGAGGACGGCGGGGATCCAGTCGCCGTTCGGGTCGAGCGCGGTGCGCCAGGCCTGGGAGGTGATGTCCTTCGTGTTGTCCTGCCCGAGCTGTGCCTCCATCTCCTCGCCGGCCTTCGTCCGCCAGCGCATCTGGCCGGCGTAGACGAGGAAGAAGACGGGGCGGACGACGCCGTCGTCGAGGGCGCGCCGGTAGCCGTAGGCGTAGTCGGTGCGCGAGAGGCGGATGCCCTTCTCGTTCGGGTGGTATTCCACGAACGGAATGGGCGCGGTGTCGCTGCGGAACGGCGTCCCCGAGAGCAGCAGGCGGCGGGTGGCGCGGCTGTACGCCTCGCGGAGCGCGTCGCCCCAGCTCAGCGCATCGCCGCCGTGGTGGACCTCGTCGAGGATGACGAGGGTCCTGGCATCCATCGTCAGGCGCTGGTGGACGTCGGCCTTGACCGCGACCTGGGCGTACGTGACGGCGACGCCGTGGTACTGCCGGGACGGCGCGGCGTGCCGGTTGGAGAAGTACGGGTCGAGACGGATGCCGACCCGGGCCGCAGCCTCGGCCCACTGGGTCTTGAGGTGCTCGGTCGGGGCGACGACGACGATGCGGTCGACGACGCGGCGGCGCATGAGCTCGGAGGCGAGGCGGAGGGCGAACGTCGTCTTCCCGGCGCCGGGGGTCGCGGCGGCGAGGAAGTCGCGGGGACCCTTGCCCTCGCCGTCGGGCCCGTCGAGGCCGAAGTACAGGTCGAGCGCCTCGGCCTGCCACGCACGCAGGCGCTGGGCCGTTCCCCAGGGCGCGCGCTGCGGGAACGACGGCGACAGGTGCTCGGCGGCGAAGGAGCCGAAGTGCGTCTCGGAGCCGGGGTCGCCCTCGGGGACGGCGCCCGGCGCCGGCTGATCGGCGACGGGGGCGGTCGCGTCGGCGGGGGCGCCGTGCACGGGTGCGACGGGACGGTCGGCCAGGGCGTCGGCCGATGCGAGGGGTGTGGTGCGTATCTCGTCTTCCAGCATTGAACCTCCATCCCTCGCGAGCGCGAACATCCACGATAGGTCACGGCGGCGACGCCCGCGCCCCGGGGGTGTGCGGCCACCGCCCCGTCCGACCGGCGCCGCCCGCGAGAAACGCCGTCTGCACCGAGGAACGCCGGGTGCGACCGTTTCTCGGTGCAGCGAGCGTTCATCGGCAGAGGGATGGGGGCGGACGGATGCCACGGCTCCCACCCCCGCCGCCCTTGCCGTGTCGGGGGGCGGGGTTAGCCTGGGGACGGAGGTTTCGATGACACTCGATCCGCACTCGCCCGGCACTCCGCAGAACAGCACCGCGCCCGCCCGGCCCGACGACACGGCCGCGGCCGCGTCGGACAACCCCGGCCCGCACCCCTGGCGGCGATACGTCGCGCTCGGCGACTCCTTCACCGAGGGGATCGGCGACCCGCTGCCCGAGGGCGGGCACCGCGGCTGGGCCGACCGCGTCGCGGAGGTCCTCGCGGCCCAGGTCGAGGACTTCGCCTACGCGAACCTCGCCGTCCGCGGCAAGCTCATCGGTCAGATCGTGGCGGACCAGATCGAGCCGGCCCTCGCCCTCCACCCCGACCTGATCACGTTCTCCGCCGGCGGCAACGACGTCATCCGCCCCGGCACCGACCCCGACGCGGTGGCGCAGCAGTTCGAGGACGCGGTCGTACGGCTGCGCGGCCAGGGCGCCACCGTCGTCGTCTTCACGGCGATCGACACCGAGTTCACGCCGGTGTTCCGCGGCATCCGGGGCAAGGTCGCGATCTACAACGAGAACATTCGCGCCATCGCGGACCGGTACGACTGCGTCGTCGCGGACCAGTGGGGCCTCAAAGAGGTGCAGGACATGCGCTTCTTCGACGACGACCGCCTGCACTACAACGCGCTCGGTCATCACGAGGTCGCCCGCATGGTCCTCCGCGCCCTCAACGTGCCGAACGACCTGCAGCCGATGCAGCCGCAGGCGCTCCCGCTCATGAACTGGCGCGCCGCGCGCGAGAAGGACCTCGTCTGGGCCCGGTCGTACCTCGTGCCGTGGGTGCTGCGCCGGCTGCGCCACCAGTCCTCGGGCGACCACGTCGTCGCGAAGCGCCCGGAGCCGCTGCCGGTCGTCACCCTGGCGCCCGGACCGGATGCCGCCGGCCCCGACGCCCGCCGCCCGCGCGGCACGGAGGTGTGACGTGCCCTTCGTGAACGCCGGCACGCTCGGCACCGAACCGGGCCGACGGGAGGAGCTCGTCGGCATCCTGGTCCGCCGGAACGACGCCCTGCGCGAGCTGGGCTGTCAGCTGTACGAGGTGGGCACGAACGACACGCCCGACACGGTGTTCGTCGTCGAGGTGTGGCGGGATGCCGAGGCGCACCGCACGTCGCTCGAGCACCCGGACGTCCGCGCCGCCATCGCCGAGGCCCGGCCGCTGCTGAACGGCGAGTTCGGCGGGTTCCGCTTCGACGTGGCCGGGTCGCCGTTGCGCGACTGACGGCACGGCCCGATCCCCGCGCCGGCTCGGCGATCGCCCGCCGTACCCCGCGCGCTCAGCGCTGCGCGCGCCCCAGCTCCCACAGCGCGACCGCGCTGGCGGCGGCGACGTTGAGCGAGTCCACTCCCCCGGCCATCGGGATCGTGACGACCGTGTCGGCCGCGGCGAGCGCCCCGCGGCTCAGCCCGTCGCCCTCGGCCCCGAGCAGCAGGGCGACGCGCTCGTGCCCGGCCGCCGAGAAGGCGTCGAGCGGCACGGCGTCGTCCGAGAGGGCGAGCGCGGCCAGGTGCAGTCCAGCGTCACGGAGCAGCGGAGCGGCCGACGACCATTCGGGCAGACGCGTCCACGGCACCTGGAAGACGGTGCCCATCGACACGCGTACGCTGCGCCGGTAGAGCGGGTCGGCGCAGCGCGGGGTGACGAGCACGGCGTCGGCGCCGAGCGCGGCGGCCGACCGGAACGCGGCGCCGACGTTGGTGTGGTCGACGATGTCTTCGAGCACCACGACGAGCCGCGCCCCGGCGACGACGTCCTCGACGGGCGCGAGCGCCGGACGGTGCATGGATGCCAACAGCCCCCGGTGCACCGTGTACCCGGTGACCCCCTCGGCCACCTCGGACGCCACGACGAAGACGTCGACATCCTCCCCGACGAGCGCCACCGCGTCGTCGACGAACTTCTCCTGCACCAGCACCGAGCGGGGACGATGTCCCGCGCGCAGCGCCCGGTCCAGCACCTTCGACGACTCGGCGATGTAGAGGCCGCCGGCCGGTTCGGCCACGCGGCGCAGCGACACGTCCGTCAGGTCGCGGTAGTCGGCCAGGCGCGGGTCGGCGGCGGAGTCCACGGGGATGAGGGGCATCCCTCCACTCTGCCAGCCGACGGGTCCGCGAGACGCCGGCCCCCGCGCCCGACGCACCCTTCACGCAGAACAGGACGCCCGCGGCATCCCTCCCCCGGATTCAGGCGACGTGCAGCACCCGCCCGCCGCCGACCACGAGGGCGCGCTCCGGCTGGCGGACGAGCGCGTCCATCGCGTTCTCCGCATCGAGCAGGACGATGTCGGCGCGGGCACCGGCGACGAGGTCGTGCACCTCGCGTCCGACGGCCCAGCCCGCCGCGCTCGTCGCCCGCTGCACGACGCGCAGCAGGTCGTCGTCGCGGACGAGTCCCCCGGCCCGCGCGTACTGCCACGCGATGCCGAGCGTGTCACCGGTGCCGTAGGGGCTCCAGAGGTCCCGGATGCCGTCGGTGCCGAACCCGAATTCGATCCCGGCCGCCTCCAGCTCGCCGAGGGGCAGCTGCGGCAGGCGCAGCGGGGCGACGGTGGTCATCGTGACCCCCGCGGCCCCCATCGCGGACAGCAGGTCGCGACGCCGCGCGGGCTCGAGCTGCGCGACGGCGAACCCGTGCGCGATGTTCACGCGGCGCTGCAGGCCGAGCCGTTCGACGCGTTCGACCACCAGCTCGATCTGGAACGCCCCGAGCTCGGCGGGGTCGTGCAGGTGGATGTCGACGCCGACGCCCGTCTCGGCTGCGAGCCCCAGGACCGCGTCGATCTGCCCGACCGGGTCGCGGTCGATGGTCGCCGGGTCGAGCCCGCCGATCCACCGCACGCTGTCCCGTCCGGCGGCCTCGCGCAGCAGGTCGAGCACCCCGGGCCGGCGCAGCACCCCGTCCTGCGGAAATGCGACGATCTGCACGTCCAGCGCCTCGCCGTAGGCTCCGGCGGCGTCCTCGACGGCATGGATGCCGCGCAGCCCCACCCCCGTGTCCACGTCGACGTGACTGCGGATCGCGGTGGTGCCGTGACGGACGAGCTCCTTCAGCACGCGCGCCGCGCGCGCGGCCGACGGGATGCCGAGGGCGTCGCGCTCGGCCCGCTCGTGACGGATGCGGCCCTCCGTCGTCCGCTCACCGCCGGAGGACTGCCACGGCAGCCCCCACCAGGACTTGTCGAGATGGGCGTGCGCGTTCACGAGACCGGGCAGGGCGAGCAGGTTGCGCCCGTCGAACTCGCGGGCGCCGACCGGGTGGGTCGCGGGGGCGGTGACGGCGGTGATGCGTCCGTCGGCGAGGGCGATGTCGACGGGCTCGCCGCCCCAGGGCCGCACCCGTCGTATCGCGGTGACGTCGAGCGTGGGGATGGGGGGCGTGGAGCTCATCGGTTCATTATGGGCGGCGCGACCGGCGACGACCCGGCCGCCCCGCGGGTCGGGCCCGTGGCATCCATCCTCCGGCGTGCACGCGGCTCGCGCCGACGGTGAACGCTCTCGCATGGTGGAAACGCCGTGTCGCGTCGTTTCCACCGGGCGGGAGCGTTCACACATCCCCGCCCTCCCGAGCGGGGCTCGACGTCGACGCCCCGATCTACACTCGGACAGGACGGAGGTGCGCATGACGGACACGACACGGGATGCCGGGACGGAGGCATCCATCGACCGTGCCGTCGAGGTGCTCGCCGGTCGTCGTGTCGCGGTCCTGACCGGCGCGGGCGTCTCGACGGACTCGGGGATCCCCGACTACCGCGGCAAGGGCGCACCGACGCGGACGCCGATGACGGCGCAGCAGTTCCTCGCCAGCGAGGACGCGCGGCGGCGGTACTGGGTGGGCAGCCACCTGGGGTGGCGTGTGTTCGCCGCGGCGCAGCCCAACGGCGGTCACCGCGCCCTGGCCGCCCTGGAGCGGGCCGGCGTCGCCAACGGCGTGGTCACGCAGAACGTCGACGGTCTGCACGTGCGCGCGGGCAGTCACCGCGTCGTCGAGCTGCACGGCACGATGCGCCGGGTCGGCTGCCTCCACTGCGGCCAGGTGTTCGACCGGCGCGACCTGGCCGAGCGGGTCGAGGCCGACAACCCCTGGATCACGATGCCCGAGAACGTCGAGCTCGGCCCGGACGGCGACGTCACGCCGGCGTCGGCCGAGGGCTTCGTGGTGCCGACGTGCTCGGTGTGCGGCGGGACGCTCAAGCCCGACGTGGTCTTCTTCGGCGAATACATCCCGCTGGAGAAGTTCCGCGAGGCCGAGCAGCTCGTCCACGCCGCGGGAGCGCTCGTGGTGGCGGGCTCCTCCCTCGTGGTGAATTCCGGCATCCGCCTCGTCGAGCGGGCACGCCGTCGCCGATTGCCGGTCGTCATCGTCAACCGCGGCGAGACCCGTGCCGACGCCCGCGCGAGCGTCAAGATCGACGGCGGCACGACTCACGTGCTCGAAGAGCTCGCCGCGCGCCTGCCCGCCCTCCTGTGACGGCGGCCTCACTCCTGCGTGAACCCGACCGCCCCGCCGTCGAGGAACGCCCGGTGCGCACCGGTGACCGTCATGCCGGTGAGACGCTCGATCGCGGCCGTCGCACGCTCGCGCAGTTCGTCGTGCCGTCGGACGAACAACTCGTGGGCCCGCGGCGCGTTCCACTCCGCCGGAAGCAGCACGGCCGGCAGATCGGGGTCGACGAACGGGAATCGACGGTACTCGTCGGTCAGTCGCACCCGCTGCACGAGCGCGTCCTCGTCGTCCACCGGGTCGGCGGCGTCGCCGTGCCGCTCGACGAAAGCGCCGTAGAGGTCGTCGAGCGCGGCCAGGTCCCACCCTCGTGAGGCGATCGACCGGTCCCGGTCGATGTCGCCGCTGCGGCTGAGGAACACGTCGGAGCTCACGCCGTCGGCATCCAAGAGCTCGCGGGCCGCGGCGATCCGGTCTCCCGGGGCCACCCAGAGCGCCGGCTGCAGCTGACCGAATCCGAGCCAGGTGAGGCGTCTGCGCACCTCGTCGCGGGTCGATCGGTCGCCCGCGCGGGTGGCGATGAGGGTCCAGTCCCCGCTCCAGTCGCCCGGGACGTGGCGGAAGATGCGTTCTCGCCCCTCGTCGAGAAGCTCCCATGCCTTTGCCGAGAGCACGTAGGTGGTCAGCCGCCCGTCGCGGCGCGTCTCGAACCACCCCTCGGCGCGCAGCCGTGACATCACGACCCGCGCGGACCCCGGCTCGATGTCGAACAGCTGCAGCACCTCGCCGATGCCCCGCAGGGGGACCTCGCCGTCGCCGCAGTACCGGAAATAGTCCCCGAAGAGCGTGAAGACGAGGGAGCGGGGGCGCATGCCAGAACGTTACCGGACCCCGGTGTAACGAAAAGCTGGCGCACGCCGTCTTCACGTTGCATACTCGATGGGTCGTCATCGCCGAGATCTCAGCAAGGAGGCTGACATGCGTATCGCCGTCATCGGAGGCGGGCCCAGCGGTCTGTTGTTCGCGGCCCTGGCCGCCCGTACCATCCCCGACTCCCACGTGGACCTGTTCGAACGCAACCGCGCCGACGAGGCGTTCGGTTTCGGGGTCGTCTTCTCCGACGCCACGCAGAGCGGGGTGGATGCCGCCGACTCGGCGCTCCGCGAGACCCTCGACGCCTCGGGAGTGCGGTGGGATGCCATTCGCGTCACCGTCAAAGGCGAGACGTTGTCGTTCCTGGGCAACGGGATGGGCGCGGTGCTGCGCAAGGACCTGCTCGCCGCCCTCCAGCAACGGGCCGCCGCGGCCGGCGCGCACCTGCACTTCTCGACCGCACGGCGGGCGGACGAGCTGACGGACTACGACGTCGTGGTCGCCGCCGACGGTGCCAACTCGCTCACGCGCGCCGCGATCGGCGATGACACGCTGGGCGTGTCGTACGAGACGGCCGCGGCGAAGTTCATCTGGTTCGCCACCGACGCCGCCTTCGAGGGGCTGACGTTCCTGCACACTCACGTCGAACACCTCCCTGCCGATGTGCCCGGGGTGTTCGCCGCCCACGCCTATCCGATCGGCGGCGGGCTCTCGACGTTCATCGTCGAGACCGACGAGCAGACCTGGCGTGCCACGGGGCTCGACGGCTTCGACCAGGCCCTGCCGCCCGGCCCGAGCGACGAACACAGCAGGGAACACCTCGAGCAGATCTTCGCGCCCCTCATCGACGGTGCACGCCTCATCGGCAACAACTCGCGCTGGGGGAACTTCCGCACGATCCGAGCCCGGAGCTGGCATCACGGCAACATCGTGCTGCTCGGCGATGCCGTGCACACCGCGCACTTCTCGGTGGGGAGCGGGACCAAGATGGCGCTGGAGGATGCGATCGCTTTCGCGGACGCCCTGGCGGCGCACCCCGGCGACGTCGAGGCGGCCTTCACCGCATACGAGGCCGTCCGCCAGCCGCTGGTGGCACGCATCCAGGGCGCGGCGCGACCGAGCCTGTCGTGGTGGGAGAACTTCGGCACCTACTTCCACGCGTTCGAGCCGTGGCAGTTCGGCTTCCACTTCTTCTCGCGCGCTCTTCCCGCGGCCAAGATCGCCCGCCGCGATCCGGAGGCCGTGCGCCGCGCCCTGGACCGCTGGGAGAGCCGGCACGGGGCCGCGCCCCTCGAGTCGCCCATCTCGGGGCTGCTGGACCGGCGTGTCCTCCAGCGTGACGAGTTGCCCCCGTCCGTCATCGTCGCGGCCGGCACCGGCCTCGGCCCCGACGACGCCGTCCGCGAGGCCCTCGCGGACAACCCCGACGCCCGGGTCGTGCTCGTCACGGGCGGGAGTCCCCTGGACCGCCAGCTCGCCGCAGAGGCGGCACGCCTGCGACACGGCGTGGCGTCGATCATCGACGAGCCCGCGTGCGACGAGGATCGGGCCATGACCCTCGTGCTCTCGGGACGCGCGGACGCGGTGCTGCGATGAGGACCGCGGAGGGGACGACTCCCTGGCCCGCCGCGTTCGAGGAGCTCTATCGCGCCGAAGGGCTCTGGCAGCGCCGGCCGTTGGGCGACGTGTTCGCCGACTTGGTCCGTCGACACCCCGGACGCGTCGCCCTGGTCGACGACGAGGTCTCGCTGACGTACGCCGACCTGCTCGACCGCGCCGATGCGTGCGCCGCGCGGCTGCTCCGCCTCGGCATCGCACCCGACGACCGCGTCGTCGTGCAGCTGCCGAACCACTGGACCTTCGTCGTGCTCACGGTGGGGTGCCTGCGCGCCGGCATCGTCCCGGTCATGGCGCTGCCCGCTCATCGCGAGCACGAGCTGCGGCACCTCGTCGAGGCATCCGAGGCCGTCGCCATCGTCAGCCCGGACATGCTTCGCGACTTCGACCACCGTCGACTGTCCCGAGACCTGCGCGCGGCGAGTCCGACCCTGGAGCACGTGATCGTGCTGGCGGCCGACGATCATCGTCTTCCCGACGACGTCACAAGTCTCACCTCCCTGTGCGCCCCATCGGACGAGAGCACCCGGGGCCGCTCGCTTCCGGCCCCGGATGCCACGGCTGCCGCCGTCTTCCTGCTGTCCGGCGGCACGACGGGCCTGCCGAAGCTCATCGCCCGCACGCACGACGACTACCTGTGCAACATCGTGCTGACGTCCTCACCGGCGGCGATCGACGAGGACACCGTGTACCTCGCGACGTTGCCGATGGGGCACAACTTCCCCCTCGCCTGCCCGGGCGTCCTCGGAACCCTTCTCACGGGCGGCACCGTCGTGCCGCTCAGCTCACCGCGTCCGGAGAGGGCGTTCGCCGCCATCGAGCGCCACCGCGTGACGCATACCGCTGCGGTGCCGGCGGTCGTGGCATCCTGGCTCGATCACGCAGGCGTCGTCGGCGTCGAGGCTCTCCGAGCCCTCCGCGTGCTCCAGGTCGGCGGGGCGCGACTCGCCGACGAGCTCGCCGAACGCGCGGTGCGCGTGCTGCCGGGGACGGTCCAGCAGGTGTTCGGCATGGCGGAGGGCCTCGTCAACGTCACGCGGCTGGACGATCCCGTCGAGGTGATCGTGTCGACGCAGGGGCGGCCGGTGTCGGTGCACGACGAACTGCGCGTGGTCGACGAGCTGACCGGCGCGCCCGTGCGCGAGGGCGACCCCGGAGTGCTCCTCACCCGCGGCCCCTACACGCCGCGCGGCTACTACGCCGCACCGGACGCGAACGCGCGTTCGTTCACACCCGACGGGTTCTACATCACCGGCGATATCGTGCGCCTGCGGTCCGACGGCAATCTCGTCGTGGAGGGCCGCAGCAAGGACATGATCAACCGCGGGGGCGAGAACGTCTCCGCCGAAGAGGTCGAGAACCTCGTCTACCGCCTGCCCGCGGTGCGTCTGGCCGCCGCCGTCGCGATGCCGCACGTCACGCTCGGCGAGACGGTGTGTCTGTTCGCGGTGCTTCACGAGGGACACGCGCTCGACCTCGACGCGGTGCGCGCGCACTTCGAGAGGTCGGGGGTGGCGGCCTTCAAACACCCCGACCGGCTCGTGACGGTGAGCGAGCTGCCGCTGACCAAGGTCGGCAAGATCGACAAGAAGGCGCTGCGCGAGCGCCTCGTGACACCGCACGCAGCCCCCGGGCTCACCGCATCCGGAAGGACCGTCTGATGTTCATCGACGCCGCTGACCTCTCACCCGCTGAGACCTATCGCCTTCTCGTCGGCTCGGTCGTGCCGCGGCCGATCGCCTGGGTCACGAGCGGCCTCGAGCCCGTGAACCTCGCGCCCTTCAGCTCGTTCACGTGGGTGAGCCAGCATCCGGCGATGCTCGGCTTCACCGTCAACAAGCGCGCGAACGGCCGGAAGGACACGATCCGCAACATCGAGGAGCACGGCCAGTTCGTCGTGAACATCGCCGACGAGACGATGCTCGAGGCGCTGCACGCCAGTTCGGAATGGATGCCGCCGGACGTCGGCGAAGCCGACCGCTTGGGCCTCGCACTCGCGCCGTCCCGGGTGATCGGCACCCCGGGCCTCGCCGACGCACCGGTGCGCATGGAATGCCGGCATCACTCCACGACGGCGTTCAGCCCGACGGGCGGGGAGTTCGTCGTGGGGACGGTCCTGGGCTGGACGGTGCGCGACGACGTCGTGCGCATCGGGGCGACGGGTGCGGCGAGCATCGACACGCAACTGCTCCGCCCGATCGGCCGGCTCGCGGGTCCGCGTTACACTCCGCTCGGCGACGTGGTCGAGCTCCCCCCGGTGCCGGGCGGCTGAGGCTTCAGCGGGAGGGGACGCCGCGAGCACGACCGCTCGCGGCGCCCCCTCCCTTTTCGGGCAGACCGCTCAGAACCAGGGCGCGATCTCCGGCAGCTCCCCGCCACCCACGACGCGCAACCGCCGTGCACCGCGCCCCGCGAGCCAGCGCGCGAGGTCGGCCGCGGCGCCCTCGACCCGCGGTCCGCCCTGTCCGTACGCCCCGAGCGCGGTCTCACGATCGGTCGCGCGCAGCACCACCGCGCCCGGATCCCCGCGCCGAGTCCACGCACGGAACACGTCGGAGACGATCCCGTCGATCACCGCCGGCGGGAAGTCGAGGAACGATCCCCCGTTGCCGAGGTCGACCGCATGGACCCACACCTCCTTCGCGCGCATCCAGGCCGTCTCACGCGCCGGCACCGCGCGTCCCTCCGCCGTGACGACCGCGGCATCCCAGTGCGCGTCCGTGAGGTCGCGCCACTCGACGTCGAGGTGCACCGCGGCGTGATCGACGAGGTGCCGCAGGGCGCGCGTGGGAAGGGTGGCGCCGAGGGCGATCTCCTCGTCGCGCTGCGTGTCCGAGGAGTACATGCGGCTCTCGACACCCGTCCGCGCCCCCTCGACCGATCGGGCGACGGCGCGGGCGTGGTAGCCGACGTGCGCGACGACATGCCGCCGCGACCACCCCGGCAGCAGACTCGGCGCGTCGAGGTCGGCGTCGTCGAGCTGCATGAGCCGGCGCGCGAAGTACGCGGTGCCCCGGCGCGCGAGGTCGAGGTGCGCGTGCGGTGCCGCGTCGGCGTCGTAGCGTGCACCGGCGCCCTGCCGCTCGCGCAGTGCGAGCTGCTCCGGGCTCAGCGCGGGCAGCTCCCGGCGTGGCGCACCGGCGCTCACGGCTGCTCCGTCACGAAACGGTTGGTGAGCGTGCCGATGCCGTCGACCGTGACCTCGACGACGGAGCCGGACGTCAGGTACTCACGCGGATCGCGCGCGTGGCCGACGCCGCCGGGGGTCCCGGTGAGGATGACGTCGCCGGGGCGGAGCGTCGTGATCGTCGAGACGTAGCGCACGAGGTCGACCGGCCCGTGCACGAGGTCGTGGATGTCGCCCCGCTGCTTCACGACACCGTCCACCGACGTCGTCATGCGCGCATCCGACGGGATCTCGTCGGGTGTGACCAGGAACGGCCCGAGCGGGGTGGATCGCTCCCAGATCTTTCCCTGCAGCCATTCGCGCGTCCGGGACTGCCAGTCGCGCATCGAGGCGTCGTTCGCGATGGTGTAGCCGGCGATGGCATCCTCCGCCTGCTCCGCCGTCGCACGACGCACCGTCGATCCGATGACGACCGCGAGCTCGCCCTCCCAGTCGACCTCCGCGCTCTCGGGCGGCAGCGCGATGTCCTCCCCCGCGGCGGCGAGCGTGTCCGCGAACTTCGCGAACAGCACGGGGCGCTCGGGCAGCTCGCGCTTCATCTCCCGGATGTGCGCGCGGTAGTTGAGGCCGACGCACACGATCTTGCTCGGAGCGAGGATGACGGGGGCGAAGCGGACGGCATCCATTCCGACTACCGGCCCCGCCACCGACGCGACGCCTGACGGCGAACCGGCGCGCAGGAGGTCGCCGATATCGGCGAAACCCTCGAGCACGACCACCTGCGCCCCCGCGACCCGGGCCGCTGCGGTAGAGCCCTTCCAGTGGATCGTGCTCAGCTTCACCGCTCGGTCTCCGCTTCGAACTCGCGGTACAGCCCCAGCCCCTCGAAGATCGGGGTGTCGCTGAAGTGGAACAGGTCGAGACGTGTCTCGGCCTGCGCACGGAAACGGCACCAGCTCGGCACGACGAAGATGTCGCCGTGCTCGACGGTGTACTCCTGCTCGCCGAGCAGGATCCGGCCCGTGCCCTGGAACACCTGGTAGACGTTCGAGCCGACCTCTCGGCGAACGGGCGTCGACGCGCCCTCGCGCAAGCGATGGAACTGCGCGCGGATGGTCGGCATGACGTCCCCGCCGGTCGTCGGGTTGGCGAAGCGCACGGCAGCGTGGCCGGGGCCGACGGTCGCCGGCATCCCCTCCCCCTCGAGCAGCAGCTGATCCGTGAGGGCGGCGTCGGTGTGCTCCCATCGGTACGCCCCGATGGGGCTGGACACCGTGCGGCGCAGACCGGCCAGGGGCAGGAGGCCGGGGTGGGCCCACAGGCGCTCCGAACGCGAGAAGTTCGGCGTGGCCTCATCGGTGACGCGTTCCGCGCCGAACTCGAAGAAGCCCGAGTCCATCTGGTAGGCGAAGGGGATGTCGAGACCGTCGATCCAGGTCATCGACTCGTCGGTCTCGTTGTGGTGACCGTGGAAGTGCCATCCCGGGGTCAGCAGGAAGTCGCCGCGGCTCATGCGCACCGGGTCGCCGTTGACGACGGTCCAGACGCCCTCACCGGAGGTGACGAACCGGAAGGCGTTCTGCGAGTGCCGGTGCTCGGGCGCGGTCTCCCGAGGGCCCAGCTGCTGGATCGCCGCCCACAGGGTCGGCGAGATGTACGCGCGCCCGCCCATGCCGGGGTTGGCGAGGCCGATGGCACGGCGCTCACCGCCGCGTCCGACGGGCACGAGGTCTCCGGCACGCTCGGCGAGCGGGCGCAGGGCGCTCCAGCGCCACACCCACGGGACCGCCTTGGGCTGCGGCGCCTGCGGCATCAGGTCGTCGAGCTGCGTCCACAGGGGGATGAGGTGCTGGTCGTCGAAGCCGTTGTAGAGCTTGCGCAGTTCCGGGGTGTCCTCGGGCTGCATGGCGTTCTCGACCGGCGCGGTCGCGTGGCTCATCGGTCCTCCTCGATCGTCGATGTGCAACAACAATGCGTTACGCGGTTCCGTCTTGCAACCGTTTTTCGTTGCACGTTTGGATATTGGGAACGTTTCTGTTGCGCTCGCCGTCCATCTGTTACACGATGTGGGCCACGGGACGCTCGACGCCCCGCCCATCGGCATCCGGTGGGAGACACCGTTCTGCAAGGAGGCAGACATGTCCGATATCGAGCACGCTCTGACCGCGTCCGCCGATGGCACCCCGATCGCCTACTTCCGCCGCGGCACCGGCCCCGCCGTCGTCGTCACGCACGGCAGCATCGCCACGAAGGAACAGTGGCTCCCGGCGAGCGAAGCCCTCGCCGAGCATGTGACGCTGTACGTCTACGACCGCCGCGGGCGCGGGGGGACCGGCGACGCCGACGGCTATTCCCTCGACGACGAGCTCGCCGACATCGCCGCGATGAGGGAGGTCGCCGGCGCCGGCGCCCATCTGCTCGGCCACTCGTTCGGCGCACTCGCGACCCTCGCCTACGCCCGGCGGCACGGGCTGGGCGGCGGGACGCTCATCGCCTACGAACCGCCGCTCGCCGTGCAGGGCGCGGTCGCGGGGGACCGCCTCGACGGGTATCGGGAGCTGGTGGACGCCGGCCGCCTCGACGCCGCACTCGAGTATGCGCTCGTGAACTTCGTACGTGTGCCGGCGGAGGCGATCCCGTTCATCCGCGAGACACCGCTGTGGGGTGCGAGTGCTCCTCTCACACCGACGTGGGTGCGGGAGCTCGTCGAGATCGACGCGCTCGGGGACGACCTGTCGGCATACGCCGAGATCGACGCGCCGACCCATCTCATCACCGGCACCGCCACGACCCCCTTCCTCTTCCAGTCGGTGCACGACCTCGCCGCGGTGATCCCCGGGGCGACGGTCACCGAGATCCCCGGCGCCGACCACTTCGCCCATCTGTCCGACCCCGCCGGTTTCGCGGGTGTCGTCGTCGAGGCGGTGAGCCGCTCGGCCGTCACGGAGTAGCGGCGCCGGTCGCACCCTCGCCCGGCCGACGGCGGAGCCCGCCGGGTTAGGCTCGGACGGTGACGATCCTCACCCTTGTCCGCCACGGCGAGACCGACTGGAACGCCGGCGGTCGCATCCAGGGCTCGACCGACATCCCGCTGAACGCGACCGGTCGGGCGCAGGCGCGCGAGGTCGGCGAGATCCTCGCTGCGGAGTACGCCGGCCGCGCGGCCTTCGTCGTCTCCAGCGACCTGTCCCGCGCCGCGGAGACGGCCGACGTCATCGCGGCGGCCCTCGGCACGAGCGTCGCGCGGCGCCTGCCCGGCCTGCAGGAGCGCTCCTACGGCGATGCGGAGGGGATGGATGCCGCCACCTTCTACGCCACGTACGGCCCCTGGCACGCGGCGAACGTGCCGAACGCCGAGGCGTGGCCGGTCGTGCGCGAGCGCGCCCTGGCCGCGCTGGCCGAGGCCGTCGCCGCGGCGCCCGCCGACACCGACCTCATCGCGGTCGCGCACGGCGCGCTGATCCGCGAGGTCATCATGCACGCGACCGACGGGGAGTTCCCGCGCGAGGGCGAGCGCCTGCCGAACTGCTCCGTCACGACGTTCCGCCTGGACGACGAGGCGTGGGAGATGCTGGCCTACGCCGGCGTCGCCACCTGACCCCCGGTCCCCCTCGCTGGTTCTCCCCGCGCCCCCTGCCCTTCTGCCCCTGCGCTGACGTGGCGCACACGTACGCGGCGCGGGTAGCCCCGCGTACATTCGCGCCACGTCACGGCCGAAGGCGCGAGCTACCGGCGGGCAGTGGCGGGAGCAACGGCGCCGGCGCGGGTCAGCGCTCGCGCTGCAGCACCCGACGCGCGTGCCGCAGGATTGGCTCGTCGATCATGCGACCCCGAAAGCGGAACACGCCACCCTCCCCCTCCGCCGCGGCGAGCACCGCACGGGCCCATCCGACCTCCGCGGAGGACGGCGCGTACGCCGAACGGATGGTCTCGACCTGACCCGGGTGGATGCAGGCGGTGGCGGCGAACCCGGACGCCGCGGCATCCCGAGCCTCCTCCGCCAGGCCGTCCACGTCGGCGATGTCGACGTGCACCGCGTCGATGGCCGCCTTCCCGGCCGCCCCGGCCGCGAGCAGCACGCGCGCCCGGGCGAGGCGCGCGACGTCGCGGTAGGTGCCGTCGTCGCGGCGGCTGGCGGTGCCGCCGAGGCTGGCGACGAGATCCTCCGCGCCCCACATCAGTGCGACGACGTGCGGAACGGCGGCGAGCTGCTCGGCGGCGACCACCCCGCGCGCGGTCTCGCACAGCACGACCACCTCGTACCCGGACAGGGCGGAGAGGGATGCCACGTCCTCCGCCTTCGCGACCATGACCCGGCGCACGCGGGTCGCGGCCAGCGCGGCGAGGTCCCGCGCGAAGTCCTCGCTCCCCAGGGCGTTCACGCGCACGACGAGGCGGTCGGGGTCCGGGTCGGCGTCGACCAGCGCCGCCCGCGCGGCGGCCTTCGCGTCGGGGGCCACCGCATCCTCGAGGTCGAGGATGGCGGCATCCGCCCGGTCCAGCGCCTTCGCGAGACGATCGGGACGGTCCCCGGGGACGAACAGCAGGGCCGGCCCGAGATCGAACGCACGGGTCATCGTGCTCCCTCCCCGCGTCGCCGGAACGGCGGCATATCCGCGCGGCTCACCGCCCTCTCCCCTCGCTCCAGACGAGGACCGTCCGTGTCGCGGTCGCCACGATCTCGTCGTTCTGCGAGCGGCCGGTGTGGGCGAGCACGACGACGCCCTGCCCGGGCCGCGAGGCGGAGGGCCGGACCGACACCACCTCGGTCTGCGCGCTGAGGGTGTCCCCGACGAACAGCGGGGCGGGGAAGCTCACGTCCGTCAACCCGAGCTGGGCGACGAGCGTGCCCTGCGTCAGCTGCGCGACCGACAGGCCGACGAGGGTGGACAGCGTCCACATCGAGTTGACGAGGGGCCGCCCGAAGGGCTGGGTCGCCGCGTAGGCGGCATCCAGGTGCAGCGCCTGCGTGTTCATCGTCAGCGTCGTGAAGAGGACGTTGTCCGCGTCGGTGACGGTGCGCCCGGGCCGGTGCGCGTACCGCTCGCCGACGACGAACTCCTCCAGGTACAGGCCGCGCTGCTCGATCATGCCGCCACGGTACCGGTGAGCCCGAGCGCCCGCGAGATGACCATGAGCTGGACCTCGGTGGTCCCCTCTCCGATCTCGAGGATCTTCGAGTCCCGGTAGTGGCGCGCGACGGGGTACTCGTTGATGAACCCGTTGCCGCCGAACACCTGCGTCGCGTCGCGCGCGTTGGCCATGGCGGCGTCGCTGGCGGTCATCTTCGCCACCGCGGCCTCCACCGAGAAGGGCTTCCCGGCGTCGCACAGCCGCGCCGCGTGCACCCACGCCAGTCGCGCGGTGTGGACACGGGCGTGCATGCGGGCCAGCAGGAACTGGATGCTCTGCCGCGTCGACAGCCGCTCGCCGAAGACGGTGCGGCTGCGCGCGTAGTCGACGGCCGCCTCCAGGCATCCCTCCGCCGCCCCCGTCGCGAGCGCGGCGATGGCGACGCGCCCCTCGTCGAGGGTGCGCAGGAAGTTCTTGAACCCCTGCCCGCGCTGGCCCAGCAGGTTCGCCGCGGGCACGCGCACGCCGTCGAAGGTGAGGGGGTGCGTGTCGGACGCGTTCCAGCCGACCTTGTCGTACGCGGGCCCCACGGTGAAGCCGGGGGTGCCGTTGGGCACGATGATCGTCGAGATCTCGGGGCGGTCGCCGGTCCGGCCGGTGACCGCCGTCACGGTGACGAAACGGGTGATCGCCGTGCCGGAGTTGGTGATGAACTGCTTCGACCCGTCGACGACCCACTCGTCCCCGTCGAGACGGGCGGTCGTGCGCGAGGCGCCGGCGTCGCTGCCCGCCTCGGCCTCGGTCAGCCCGAACCCGGCGAGGGCGCGTCCGGCGACGAGGTCGGGCAGGTACTCGTCCTTCTGCGCCGGGGAGCCGTAGCGGTAGATCGGCATGGCTCCGAGCCCGACACCGGCCTCGAGGGTGATCGCGAGGGACTGGTCGACGCGCGCGATGCCCTCGATCGCCACGCACAGCGCCGCGTAGTCGCCGCCCTGTCCGCCGACCTCCTCGGGGAAGGGCAGCCCGAACAGCCCGAACTCGCCCATCTGGGCGACGATGTCGAGCGGAAGCTCGTGCGCGCGGTCCGCCTCGTAGGAGCGGGGCGCGACCACCTCGTCGGCGAACTCCCGCACCATCGTCCCGAGCTCTCGTTCGTCGTCGGTGAAGGCCTGCTGGCTGTCGATGCTCACGGGTGCGTCTCCTTGAGAGAGGGGGTGGGAAGGGATGCCGAGGACGCGACGTGATCGCGGACCCCGGACGGGAGAGGGACGTCGATGGATGCCGCGGCGTCGACGTGATCGCGAGGCCCGACCTCCCCGGGGGTCACGGTCGCCACGACCGCGTCGCGCGCGACCTGGGCGTCGACGGCGACGCGGACGCGCACGATGCCGGCGTGCGGGGCCACGACCGTGTGCTCCATCTTCATGGCCTCGATCGTGAGCAGCCGGGCTCCCGCGTCGACGACCGCGCCGTCGGCGGCGTGCACGGCCACGACGGTGCCCGGGAGCGGAGCGACGAGCTCCGGGGCCACGGCTCCCGGCGCGCGACCGGCCGCGGCGCGTCGGCGGGCGGCGGCGTCCCGCCGCGACACCAGCCGCAGACGGTGCGCCGCGCCGTCGGCGTGCACCCAGTACCCGACCGGACCGCCCGTGACGACGGCGCCGTCGGCGGCGCCCGGGGCGACGTCGTGCATCCGTCCGGCGTCGTCCTCCAGGACCACCGTGCGGGGAGCCTGTGCTCCGCCGGCGCGCCAAGCCCCGACGCGACCCCAGACCGAGCCGTCGGCAGGGGGCGCGGCATCCCTCTCCGCCCGTTCCGCGACGGCGGCGAGCGCGGTCTCCGACGGGGACGGGACCGCGGGCGTGCCGCGCCGGTCGAGCAGCCCCGTGTCGAGGTCGCCCGCCTGCACGGCGGGGTCGGCGAGCAGCGCCCGGAGGTCGGCGATGTTCGTGTCGACGCCGAGCACGACGGTCTCGGCGAGCGCGGCGTCGAGCCGGGCCAGGGCGGTGGCGCGGTCGGGTCCGTGGGCGACGACCTTGGCGATCATCGGGTCGTACAGGGCGCTGACGACGCTGCCGGCCTCGACGGCACTGTCGACGCGGGCGGAACCGGGATGCCACCGGCTCACGGTCCCCGTCGCGGGGAGGTAGCCGCGGGCCGGGCTCTCGGCGTACACGCGCGCTTCAATCGCGTGCCCGTCGAGGCGGAACGCGGGCAGGTCGAGGGCGAGTCCCGCGGCCACGCGCAGCTGCTGCTCGACGAGGTCGATGCCGGTGACCAGCTCGGTCACGGGGTGCTCGACCTGCAGGCGCGTGTTCATCTCGATGAAGAACGGCTCGTCGACCCGGTCCCCGGCGACGAGGAACTCCACGGTGCCCGCGCCGAGGTAGCCGACGCTGCGGGCTGCGGCCACGGCGGCGTCGCCGAGGCGCGCGCGGGCCGCGGCGTCGACCACGGGCGAGGGAGCCTCCTCGATCACCTTCTGGTGCCGCCGCTGCAGCGTGCACTCGCGCTCGCCGAGGGACACGGTCGTCCCGTCCGCGTCCGCGAGCACCTGCACCTCGATGTGCCGCGGCCGGTCGAGCAGCCGCTCCAGCAGCAGGGTGTCGTCGCCGAACGCGGCGGCGGCCACGCGGCGGGCGGTGGCGAGCGCGTCGGCGAGGTCGTCCCGGCCGGTGGCGACCGTCATCCCCTTGCCGCCGCCGCCCGCCGAGGGCTTCACGAGCAGCGGATATCCGGCGCGATCGGCCTCGTCCGCGATCCGCGCGTCCGACAGGCCCGCCGCGGAGAACCCCGGCACCGTGGGGACGCCGTGCCTCGCGACGTGCTGCTTCGCCCGGATCTTGTCCCCCATCACCTCGAGCGCCTCCACGCCCGGGCCGACGAACACGATCCCCGCGGCGATGCACGCGCGGGCGAAGCCGGCGTTCTCGCTGAGGAAGCCGTACCCCGGGTGCACGGCCTGCGCCCCCGACGACACCCCCGCCGCGATCACGGCGTCGACGTCGAGGTACGACGGCACGCGTACGGCGTGGTCGGCCTCGCGGACGTGGGGCGCGGCGGCATCCATGTCGGTGAAGACGGCGACGGAACGGATGCCGAGACGCCGGAGCGTCCGGAACACGCGGCGCGCGATCTCCCCGCGGTTGGCGACGAGCACGGTCGAGAAGAGGGGGTCGCTCACGATCACATCCGGAAGAGGCCGAAGCCCCGGTCGGCCAGCCGCACCCGGCTGACGACGTCGAGCGCGAGCCCGAGCATCGTGCGGGTGTCCACGGGGTCGATCACGCCGTCGTCCCAGAGCCGGGCGGTGGCGTAGTACGGGTCGCCCTGCTCCTCGTAGCGGGCGCGGATCGGTTCCTGGAACGCGGCGTCGTCGGCATCCGTCCACTTTTGTCCGCGCGCGACACGCTGATCGCGGGTGACGGTGGCGAGGACGGATGCCGCCTGCGCGCCGCCCATGACGGAGATGCGGCTCGACGGCCACGTCCAGAGGAACCGCGGGTCGTACGCGCGGCCGCACATGGCGTAATTGCCCGCGCCGTAGGAGCCGCCGACGAGGACGGTGAGCTTGGGGACGCGGGTCGTGGCGACGGCGGTGACCATCTTGGCGCCGTCCTTGGCGATGCCGCCGGCCTCGGCATCCCGTCCCACCATGAACCCCGTGATGTTCTGGAGGAACAGCAGGGGGATTCCGCGCTGGTCGGCGAGCTCGATGAAGTGCGCGGCCTTGAGGGCGGACTCGCTGAAGAGCACGCCGTCGTTCGCGATGATCCCGACGGGGTGTCCGTGCAGGCGCGCGAACGCCGTGATGACGCTGTCGCCGTAGAGGGCCTTGAACTCGTGCAGGGACCCGCCGTCGACGAGGGTGTCGACGACGGCGCGCATGTCGACCGGCTGGGCGACGTCGGCGGGGACGATGTCGTAGAGGTCCCGCGGGTCGCGCGCCGGGTCCGTCGGCGGGAGCACCTCCCACACCGGTGCGGGAGCCGGTGGGAGGGTCGCGACGATGTCGCGGACGATCTCCAGCGCGTGCTCGTCGTCGTCGGCGAGGTGGTCGACGACCCCCGAGCGGCGGGCGTGCAGGTCGCCGCCGCCGAGCTGCTCCGCGGTGACGTCCTCGCCGATGGCGGCCTTGACCAGCGGCGGCCCGCCGAGGAACACCGTGCCCTGGTTCCGCACGATCACGCTCTCGTCGCTCATCGCCGGGACGTACGCCCCGCCCGCGGTGCACGAGCCCAGGACGGCGGCGATCTGCGGGATGCCGCGGGCCGACAGCTGCGCCTGGTTGCGGAAGATCCGGCCGAAGTGGTCGCGGTCGGGGAACACCTCGTCCTGCAGCGGCAGGAACGCCCCGCCCGAGTCGACGAGGTACACGCACGGAAGGCGGTTCTCGAGCGCGATCTCCTGCGCTCGGAGGTGCTTCTTGACCGTGAGCGGGAAGTACGCGCCGCCCTTCACGGTGGCGTCGTTCGCGACCACCATGACGTGGCGGCCGTGGACGAGACCGATCCCGGCGACCACGCCCGCCCCCGGCGCCTCGCCGCCGTAGAGCCCGTGCGCGGCCAGCGGCGCGACCTCGAGGAACGGGCTGCCCTCGTCGAGCAGCCGGTCCACGCGATCGCGGGCCAGCAGCTTGCCGCGGGCGGTGTGCCGGGCGCGCGCCTCGTCGGACCCGCCCCGCGCGGTGCGGGCGAGGGTGTCGCGGAGGGCCCCGGCGAGGCTCTCCTGGGTCGCGGATGTCGTGCTCATGGTGCGGTCCCCTTCCGGCTCAGCGGAGCAGCATGGCCCGGCCGGGCTCCCGCAGGACGCCGGCGACGTCGGTGAGGAACCGCGCCGCCTCGGCGCCGTCGACCAGGCGGTGGTCGAACGACAGGCTCAGCGTCACGACGTCGCGGAGGGCGATGGCGCCCTCGTGCTCCCACGGCATCCGTCGCACCGCCCCGACCGCGAGGATCCCCGCCTCCCCCGGGTTGAGGATGGGCGTGCCGGCGTCCACGCCCAGGACGCCGACGTTCGTGATCGAGAAGGTCCCGCCGGTCATCGCCGCGGGGGCCGTCCGACCGGCGCGCGCCGTCGCGGTGAGCTCGGCGATCGCGTCGGCGAGGTCGACGAGCGCGAGACGGTCGGCATCCGGCACGTGCGGCACGACGAGGCCGCGGTCGGTGGCCGCCGCGATCCCCAGGTGGACGTAGTGGTGCGTCACGATCTCGCCGGCCTCCTCGTCCCAGCGCGCGTTGAGCGCCGGGGTGCGTCCGAGGGCGAGGCAGGCGGCCTTCGCGACGACGGCCAGGATGCCGATGCGGTGACCGTCGAGGGCGCGATCGCGGGTCAGCGACGCGAGCAGCTCCGTGGTCGCCGTGACGTCGACCGTGAGGAATGTCGTGGCGTGCGGAGCGGTGAACGCGCTGCGGACCATGGCGGCGGCGGTGTGCTTGCGCACTCCGCGGATGGGCGTGCGCGTGACGCGGTCGTCAGCCGCCGCGGCGGCACGCGGGGACGGAGCGCTGCCTCGCGCGGCGAACGCCTCGACGTCCTCCCGGGTGACGACCATGCCCGGCGCGGTCGTCGCCGCCACCTCCGCCAGGTCGATGCCGAGGTCCTTGGCGAGCTTGCGCACCGGCGGGGTCGAGCGCGGGCGCTCCCCCGTCGTCTGCCCGCCGGGCAGCGGCTCGGCGTCGTGGGGCATCACGTCGTGCGGTGCGGCCGCGTGCACGGCGGCATCCCGGTCGAGCACCGTGGCGGCGCCCGTCCGGGGGCGGCGCCGGGGCCGGTCGCCGCGGGTCGGGGCGGCGCCGTACCCGACGAGGTTGGGTGTGGCCCGGGTCTCCCCGTCCGCCGTCTCGTCCGTCGTGCGGAGATCCGGGACGACACGCCGCCCGGCGGCGGCGCCCACCGGCGTGTCGGCCGTGGACTCCGCGGGACGGCGGGCGGGATCGGATGCCGCAGGACGGCGGGCGGGATCGGATGCCGGCTCGGTGGCATCCCCTCCCCCGACCTCGAACGAGACGAGGGGCGCGCCGACCTCGACGACGTCTCCGGCGGCGGCGTGCAGTCCGCGGACCACGCCGGCGTACGGGGAGGGGATCTCGACGATCGCCTTGGCCGTCTCGACCTCGGCGATGGTCTGGTTGAGGGTGACCTCGTCGCCCTCGTCGACGTGCCACTGGACGACCTCCGCCTCGGGCAGTCCCTCGCCGAGGTCGGGCAGCAAGAAGCGCTCGATCATCGCGCCACCTCGCCCGGGACCCGGTCGCACACGATGTCGACGGCGTGCAGGATGCGGTCGAGGTCCGGCAGGTGGTGCCGTTCGAGCTTCGCCGGCGGATAGGGGATGTCGTGCCCGGTCACCCGCTGCGGCGCGGCCTCGAGGAACGTGAAGCACCGCTCGGTGATGCTCGCGACGATCTCCGCACCGACCCCCGCCTCGCGGGCCGCCTCGTGCGTGACGACGACGCGACCGGTCTTGCGGACGGATGCCGCCACGGTCGACATGTCGAGGGGCGACAGCGACCGCAGGTCGATCACCTCCAGCGACAGGCCCTCGTCCTCCGCGGCGAGCGCCGCGTCCAGCGCGACACGGACCTGCGCGCCGTACGTGACGATGGTGGCATCCGTCCCCTCCCGCGCGACGCGGGCGAGGTGCAGCGGCGGGGCGTCGGCGAGGTCGAGGTCGAGGTCGACCTCCCCCTTGGCGTGGTACAGCCGCTTCGGCTCGAAGAAGATGACGGGGTCGTCGGAGGCGATCGCCTGGCGGAGCAGGAGGTGGGCGTCCTGCGGGGTCGAGGCGGCCACGACGCGCAGACCCGCGGTGTGCACGAAGTACGCCTCCGGCGACTCGGAGTGGTGCTCGGCCGCGCCGACGCCGCCCGCCCACGGGATGCGGATCACCAGCGGCATCCGGACCCGCCCGTTCGTGCGGTAGTGCAGCTTGGCGACCTGGCACACGATCTGGTCGAACGCGGGGTAGACGAAGCCGTCGAACTGGATCTCGACGACCGGACGGTAGCCGCGCATGGCGAGACCGACCGCGGTGCCGACGATCCCGGCCTCGGCGAGCGGGGTGTCGATGACGCGGTCCGCCCCGAAGCGCTCGAGCAGGCCGTCGGTGACGCGGAAGACGCCGCCGAGGCGGCCGATGTCCTCGCCGAGCAGCACGACCCGGTCGTCGTCCGCGAGGGCGCCGGCCAGGGCCGCGTTCACCGCGGCGCCGAGAGTCAGCGCGACCATCAGGCGACCTCGTCCTGAGCGCCGGTGGGGCATGCGACCGTGAGAGCGACCATCACTCGTCCTCCCCGAACCCGTCGAGGTAGGCGCGGTACTCCGCCTTCTGCGCGGCGAGGGGCGCGTGCGGCTCCGCGTACACGTGGTCGAAGAGGCTGTCGGCGGGGCGGGTGGTCGCCCCGATGCACGCCGCGCGCACGTCGGCGGCCAGCGCGTCGGCGGCGGCGTCGACCTCCGCCGCCGCGTCGTCGTCGAGCAGCCCTTCGGCGCGGAGGAACGCCTCGAACCGGGCGATCGGGTCCCGTCGCGCCCACCGCTCCACCTCGGCGGCGTCGCGATAGCGGGTGGGGTCGTCGCTCGTGGTGTGCGGACCCATCCGGTACGTGACCGCTTCGAGGAACGAGGGACCCTCGCCCCGGCGGGCGCGGTCGAGCGCCCAGCGCATCGCGCCGACGCAGGCGAGCACGTCGTTGCCGTCGACGCGCATGCTGGGCACGCCGAAGCCGGGCGCGCGGCCCGCGATCGGGAACCGCGCCTGCACCGAGACCGGCTCGGAGATCGCCCACTGGTTGTTCGAGCAGACGAACACCACCGGCGCCCGGAACGACGAGGCGAACACGAGCGCCTCGTTCACATCGCCCTGGCTGGTGGCGCCGTCCCCGTAGTAGGCGACGGCGACGTCGGTGGAGCCGTCGCGCTGGGCGCCCATCGCCCAGCCGGTGGCGTGCAGGGACTGGGCCCCGATGATGATCTGCAGGGGCGCGACACCGATCGCGGCGTGGTCGTACGCGGAGTGCTCCTCGCCCCGCCAGGCGAGGACGTAGTCGGCGGGCTGAGCGCCGCGGGCGAGCAGGACGCCGTGCTCGCGGTAGCTGGGGAAGACGAAGTCCCCCGCGGCGAGCGCGTGCGCGGTGCCGATCTGGACGGCCTCCTGCCCGCGGCACGGCGCCCACAGGGCGAGCTGCCCCTGGCGCTGCAGGGCGACGCCCTCGGCGTCGAGGCGGCGGGTCAGCACCATGTCGCGATGGAGGGCGCGCAACGCGTCCGGGGCGAGGTCGGCCAACCAGGGATCGAGCGAGGGATCCGCGACGCGCGTCCCGTCCGGCTCGAGCAGTCGGGCGGTGGCCACGTCTTCCGCGAGGTCGGCGGCGTCGGTGCGGGTGTACGTCATCGTCATCCCTCCAGTCCTGTCCGCGCGCCTTATGGGTGCGTCGGACGATCCGGGTGCCGGCAGCGTCGCCGACAGGGCCGACCGTACGCGCGGAAGGCAAGCCGCTCAAGACCTGGCCTCGGAAGTGAGCAGGCTGCCCATTGCGCCGACCGTCAACGCTGCTAATGTTCGCAGCATGACCAAGCTCGACGCGGTCGACCTCGACCTCCTCCGCGCCCTGTCCGCGGATCCGCGCGCCACCGTCGTCGCCCTGGCCGAGAGCCTCGGCCTCTCGCGCAACACCGTCCAGGCGCGGATGGCCCGCCTGGAGCGCGGTGGCGTCTTCCTGTCCTACGAACGGGCACTGGCCCCCGATGCGCTCGGCTTCCCCATCGAGGCGTTCCTGCAGGTGACCGTGCGGCAGGCGGAGCTCCCCGCGATCCGCGAGGCGCTGGCGCTGGTCCCCGAGGTGGTCCAGGCGCACGGTCTCAGCGGCCAGGTGGACCTGCTCGTGCGCGTCGCGTGCCGGGACACCCAGCACCTGTTCGACACGGACGCGCGCATCCTCTCGATCGAGGGCGTCGAACGCACCGAGACCTCCCTCGTCATGGGCGAGGTCATCGGCTACCGGGTCGCGCCGCTCATGCAGCTCGCCCGCCGCGGCGCCGGGACCACCCCCGCCTGACCGGACCGTGGATGCCGCCCGCGTGGCATCCATCTCCCACCCCTCGGGTCGGAAGAACAGGGATGCCACCGGCGTGGCATCCATCCCGCCCTCCCGCTCGCGGCCTCAGGGGCTGGGGATCACCGGGATGCTCGCGGTCTCGGTGCGCGGCTCGACCGGACCGGACGCGTCGAGCTTGACGAGCACGACACCCGCGAGGATGAGGGCGCCGCCGACGAACTGGATCGGCGCGGGGGTCTCGCCGAGGAGCAGCCACGCGAAGCCGAGCGCGAACAGCACCTCCGACAGGCCGACGAACGACGCCAGGCGCGAGCCGATGAGCGGGACGGCGATGACGCCGAGCGCATACCCGACGGTGGTGGCGACGCCGCCGACCCACAGCAGCGGGAGGATGCCGGGCACCTCGAGTCCCGCGAGCTCCACGGTGATGGAGGGGGCGGCGAAGGGCAGGACGCCGACGAGGACCAGCGCGCCCATGAGGGCGGTTCCGACGAGCAGTCCCCCGGCCGCCAGGGCGAGCGGCGGGAGGTCGTCGCCGGCGCGGCCCGCGATGACGAAGTAGGCCGCGGCGCACACGGCCGCGCACAGGGCGAACACGGTGCCGAGCAGGTCGAAGCGCGCACCGCTGATGTCGACGACGAGGACGAGTCCGGTCATCGCGACCACCGACCCGATGACGACCGCCCGCGACGGCGCGCGGCGGGTCCGGACCCAGACGGCGATGACGATGAGCACGGGAGCGATGTACTGGATGAGCAGCGCGACGGCGACCGGCATGCGCTGCATCGCGGAGAAGTAGAACAGCTGGCACCCGGCGACGGCGGTCAGGCCGAAGGCCGCGATGAGAAGGCCGTGACGGCGGAGGAAGCCGCGCTGCCGGCGGATCGCGAGGACCAGAGCGGGCGAGAGCAGCAGCGCCGCCAGGCCCATGCGGACGATGAGCACCGCGCCGAGCGACCACCCGCCGTCGAGGAGCGGCTTGACGAACGGGCCGCTGGAGGAGAACGCGAGCGCCGACGCGACGGCGATCGCGAGCCCGGTGACCGCGCCGGAGCCCTGACGGACGGGGCGCGGGAGGGTGACGGGCGTCGTGGTCATGCGGATTCCTCTGGACAGGGGCGAAGCGGCGGCCGCGTTCCCGGATCGCGGGGGCGGCGAACGCTGTCATGAGTGAACAGCGTTTACACTCGTGACAGTACGGCCCGACATGTCAGGAGTCAAGATGGTCTTCATCCGTGACACCGAACTGGTGCTGCGTGCCGCCGTGGAGCTGGTCAACACGCTCCCCCACACCGAGGTGAGCGGCGTCGACACGCTCACGCGGCCGGCCGACCTCGAGGCGTTCGTCACGGCGCACGGATACACCGGATCGCGCACGCGCGACGAGGACGAGCTGGCCCGGGTCCGCGGCATCCGGAGTCGCCTCCTGGAGCTGTGGCGGGTCGATCGCGACGGCGCCGTCCCGCTCGTGAACGCGATGCTCGCCGACGGGCGGACCCTCCCTCAGCTGGTGCGGCACGACGGGATGGACTGGCACATCCACGCGAGCGATCCCGACGAGCCGCTGGCGATGCGCATCCTCGTCGAGACCGCGCTGGCGTTCGTCGACGTGATCCGCGCCGACGAGTACGCCCGCGTGCGGGTGTGCGACGCCGACGACTGCGAAGGCGTCTACGTCGACTTCTCGAAGAACGGCTCGAAGCGCTACTGCGACGCCGGCAACTGCGGCAACCGCATGAACGTCATCGCGTACCGCAGGCGCAAGGCCGAGACCACCGCGTAGGCCCGCGTGTTCTCGCGCTGAGGTGTCACAGATGTACGCGAGAGCCCGCGCGGCGCGTGCATCTGCGCCATGTCACCGCCCCTGCGACGCCCGACCCTTCTCGCGCTGAGGTGTCGCAGATGTACGCGAAAGCCCGCGCGGCGCGTGCATCTGCGCCACCTCAACGCCCGGCGGTCTCGCGCAGGAAGTCCCGGATGGCGGATGCCGCCGCCTGCGGGGTCTCGTAGTGGATGAGGTGCCCGACGTCGGGGATCTCGACGAGCCGGGCGTCGGGGAACAGCGTCGCGAGGTGGCGCTCGGCCTCGATCGGGGTGATGTCGTCCTTCTCGGCCGCGATGAGCAGCGTGGGCTGCGTGATGCGCGGCGCGGACTCCCGGACGTCGTGCGAGACGCTCGTCACGAACGCCTCGTGCAGAACGTCGCGGTCGGCGAAGCGCGAGAAGTACTCGTCGTGCTGCTCGTGCACGAACCGGCGCAGATCGGGGTCGCGCGTCTTGGCCATCGCGTTGCTCATGACCCGGACGATGAGGCCGTTGCGGAGCAGGGCGTCGCCGAGGCGGCGGGGCAGTCTGGCCCCGGCGAGGTAGTAGAAGACGGCGAGGCGGGTGAGGATGCCGCGGGGTCCCTCGAGCGCGGGGGCGCCGATCGGGTTGACGAGGATGAGCTTCGGCGTCGCGAGCCCCTGCGCGACCGCGGCCGACGCGACGATCGAGCCGAACGAGTGCCCGAGCACGACGGCATCCGGAGCCACCACCTCCACGAACGCGCGCAGCCAGCGGGCGTAGCCGTCGAGATCGTGCGGCTGCCCGGCGAACGGCGGCGTCTCGCCGAAGCCGGGCAGGTCGGGAGAGATGACGCGGATGCCGCGCAGGTGCGCCACGACGGGCTCGAGGCCGTGGTGCTCGCCGCGGAAGCCGTGCACGGCGACGATCGTCGGGCGGGGGTCGGCCGGAGCGGTGTCGGCGTCGTCGCCGTAGACCCAGTACGCGGTGCGGGTGCCGCCGATCTCGATCTCGCGGCGGGTGACCGGGACCTCGGCGAGGAGGGACGCGTACGGGTTCGGCACGCGGTCGAGTTTATGTCGTGCGGCGGCGCGGTCCGGGGCGACGGCTCGCCGCGCCCCGTGAGGGTTCCGGATCCTGTCCTCCTCGGCCGTCGCCCCGCGCCTTCTGTCCACCGATTCGCGCGTCGCCGTCACGGTGTCGGGGGCCGCCTCTACGGTGGGCCCATGACCACGTGGCAGGCCGAGCCGCTCCCTCTGTTCCAGACGCCCGAGTGGGCGCGGGTGGTGGGTGTGTTCGACCTCGAGACCACCGGCATCGACGTCGTCAGCGACCGCATCGTCACCGCGCACGTGGGCGTCCTCGACGTCGACGGTCAGGTCGTCGACGCGCGCGACTGGCTCGCCGACCCGGGCATCGAGATCCCGGCCGGGGCCGCCGCGATCCACGGCATCTCCACGGAACGTGCGCGGACGGAGGGCGCCCCCGCCGCCACGGTCGTGGCCGAGGTCGTCGAAGCGCTGTCGGCGCTGTTCGCCGCCGGCATCCCGGTCGTCGCCTACAACGCCCCGTTCGACTTCTCCCTGCTCAAGCACGAGGCGCTGCGGCACGGGATCGCGCCGATCGAGAAGCCCTCGCCGGTGCTCGACCCGCTCGTCATGGACAAGACCTACGACCGCTGGCGGCGCGGCAAGCGGACGCTGTCCGTGGTCGCGGCGCACTACGCGGTCCCGCTGGAGTCCGCCCACGAGGCCTGCGCCGACGCCGTCGCGGCCGGGCGCCTCGCCCTGGCCCTCGCCGAGAGGTTCGGGGCATGGATGCCGCCCACGGTCGACGAGCTGCACCTGCGGCAGGTCGCGTGGGCACGGGCGCAGGCGGCGAGCCTGACCGAGTACTTCGTCAAGATCGGGCGCCTGGACGCCACCTCCCCGCCGCTCGACGGTGCGTGGCCGATCCGCTGACGGGCTCTCGCCGCGGAGCCCGGTGCTCCCGCCGCGCGGAGCCCGGTGCCCTCGCCGCACGGAGCCCGGTGCTCCCGCCGCGCGGAGCCCGGTGCTCTCGCCGCGCGGAGCCCGGTGCTCTCGCCGCGCCCCCACGCCATCCGCTGACGCGCTCCGGCTGCGCGCACCCCGGAACCCGCGCGTCACGCCGCGGAAACGTGCCGCCCCTACGGTGGCGTCAACGATCCGGGCAGCGGCCGCGTCCGCCTGCCCCCCTCCTCCGAACGGACCCCCGCCCATGCGTCATACCCCGCCAGCCCGCCCTGCGCGACGCCCCGTCCTGCACCGCTCCCTCGTCACCGCCGGCGCCGCCCTGGTGGCGATGGGCCTGGTCTCGTCCTCGGTCATCCCCGCGTTCGCGGCCGACCCCGTCGACGGCGCGCGCACGTCCGGCGATGCGATGTTCCCGAACGTCGGCAACGGCGGCTACGACGCGCTCGACTACGACATCGACGTCGCCTGGACCCCGGATGCCGTGCAGACGGGCTCCGTGGTGGCCGGCTCCCTCGTCGCGACGTCGACGATGTCCGCCCGCGCAGCCGCGCCTCTCCGCAGCTTCTCCATGGACTTCGAGGGCCTCGAGATCGACTCCGTCACGGTGGACGGCGTCCCGGCGACCTGGCAGCGCGACGTCGACGTCGACGCCATCCGGCACAAGCTCATCGTGACCCCGGCCACCCCGGTCGACGGGGAGTTCCGCGTCACCATCGCCTATCACGGCGTCCCCCAGGCGCACGTCGACGCGGACGGCTCCTACGAGGGCTGGAACGCCACGACCGACGGCGCGACGATGCTGGGGCAGCCGATCGGCAGCATGACCGGCTTCCCGCACAACAACACCCCCGGCGACAAGGCCACCTACTCGATCGCCGTCGACGTCCCCACGACGCTCAGCGACGCGACCGGCGCGGGGGCCGCCCCGGCCGCCGCCGTCAGCAACGGCGAGCTGGTCGCGAAGACGCCGACGAGCGACGGCGCCCGCACGACGTGGGAATGGCGGCAGACGCGGCAGATGGCATCCGAGCTCGTCATCATCTCGATCGGACGCTACGACGTCATCGAGTCGTCGGTGACCCTCGGCAGCGGCCGGACGATTCCCGCGTGGTCCTTCGTCGACTCGACGTCCACCGCCGCGAACAAGGCGACCGTGACGACCGCGGTCGACCAGCTCGGTCCGATCATCCGCGACCTGGAGTCGATCTACGGCCCCTACCCGGGCGGCAGTGCCGGCGTGGTCGTCGACCGCGTCCCGCGCGGCATCAACTACGCGCTCGAGACGCAGGACCGCTCGTTCTTCCCGACCCGCATCGGCTTCAGCACCCTCGTGCACGAGCTGGCGCACCAGTGGTACGGCAACAACGTCTCCCCCACGACGTGGACGGACATCTGGATCGCGGAGGGCATGGCCACCTGGTCCGAGAGCTTCTACAGCGGCAGCGACGGGTTCGGCACCGGTCCGGCGTCGCGCGAGCAGCAGTTCGCGGCGTGGGAGGCCACTCCCGCCGACGACGAGGCCTGGACCATCGCCCCGGGCGCGCAGACCGACCCCGCGAGCCTGTACGGCTTCCAGACCTACGACCGCTCGGCGCAGTTCTGGGCGGCGCTGCGCGTCGCGATCGGCGACGACGCGTTCTTCACCCTGATCGAGCAGTGGCAGACCGACTTCGCCGGCACCAGCCGGACCGGGGCGGACCTGCTCGCCCTCGCCGAAGAGGTGTCCGGCCGCGACCTGACGGCGTTCTCCCAGGACTGGATCCTGGATGCCGACAAGCCGGCGTGGCCCGACGAATTCGCTCTCTCGCTGTCCGCCGACACCACGGCGGCGCTCGAGCGCGGCGAGGTCACGACGTACACCTTGACCGCCGACAACACCGGTCTGGTCCCGCTCGCCACCTCGACGGCATCCGTCGACCTCTCCGCCGTCCTCGACCGCGCCTCGATCGATCCTGCGGCGCTGGACCCGGCTCTGACGCTCGTCGGCGACGAGCTCACGTGGACGATCCCCGCCGCAGCCCCGGGCGAGACCGCGTCGGTGTCGTTCCCGGTGACGGTGGACGACGACGCCTCGGGCGGGACCCTCTCGACGACGGCGGCCGCGAGCCTCGGCGGGACCTGCCTGTCGTGCGCCAGCGATCTCGCCGTGCAGGAGTACCCGGTGGACGCGCAGGCGCCCGTCATCGAGGGCGACGCCACGGTGGGCTCGACGCTGACCGCGACCACTCCCGGCTGGACCGCCGGCACCTCGTTCACGTACTCCTGGGCGATCGACGGGATCTCGATCCCGGATGCCACCGCCCCCACCGTCGTCCTCCCCGCTGCCGCCGAGGGGCGCACGGTGACGGTGACGGTCACGGGGTCGCTCGACGGGTACACCGCCCGGACGCGGACGAGCGCGGCGGTGGGTCCCGTCGCCGCGGCGGCGGTCCCCGGTCCGTCCCCGTCGGCGTCGGCATCGGCCCTACCGTCCTCCTCGCCCTCGGCGTCGGCGGTGGCGGTCCCCGGACCCGCGCGCGGGCAGCTCGGCGTCACCGGCACCGAGCTGCCGATCGTGGCGATCGTCGCGGCGGCGGGCGCGCTCGTCGCCGGTGCGGCGCTGTCGGTCGTCACCGTGCGCCGGCGACGTCTCGCACGCCAGGCGGACTCGGCCTGATCCTCACGTGACGAACGCCCCCGCCCCGGTTCCGGACGTGGGGGCGTTTCGTCGTGGGAGGTATCGGGAGTCGTCCTGACGGGCCGGTTCCGGCGTCGAGGACGCCGCCGATCCGATGTCGGAGGTCGCCGATAGCGTTCTGTCATGTCCCGCGTCGCCCGTCCCGCCGACCGGCCCTCGCCGGCGTTCCGGGAGTGCGACGGGGCGCCGTGGCCCGCCGACGACGAGCTGGATCTGGATGCCGAATGGGCAGCCCTGGACGACAGCGGCGGGGCCTCGTGGTGGGGCGACGACGAGCCGCACCCCTCGATCTCTGCGACGTCGACGTGGGGGTTCCGACCGTCCGACGCGGTCTCCGCGCTCGACGCGCGGCTCGGACACCTGGAGTGCGTCACGGCAGACCGCCGGCGCGCGACCGCGGCGGAGTATCGCCTCATCCTGACGATCCTCGACGAGGCGGCCGCCGACCCGACGCCCTGGGTCGGTCCCGACCCGACCGTCGACCGCGCCTGGCTCGATCCCCGCGGGCGCGCCGCGCGCGCCGTGCAGCGCGACCGCGTCGACCTGGCGGAGCGTGCGGCCGTGGCCGAGATCGCCGTCCGCCTGCATCTGTCGGAGCAGACCGTGCGCACCCGCGCCGGTCACGCCCGCACGCTCGCGGACGGCTGCCCGCGGATCTGGGCCGCCTTCGGCGAGGGGTGCCTGTCGGAGAAGCTCGCGATCGACGCGGCACGCACGGCGTCGACCCTGCCCGCCGGGGACCGCGACGCCCTCTCCCGCTTCGACGAGGAGGCCCTCGTCCCGGCCCTCACCCTCACGCCGGCGAAGTTCGCCGTCGCGGCGCGGGCGATCCGCGAACGCGTGCACACGGAGTCCCTCGAAGAGCGGCATCGACGTGCGGCCCAGGACCGTGGGGTCTGGATGTCGGCGGAGCTCGACGGCATGGCATCCATCCATGCCCTGCTCCCCGCCGACCGGGCCCGCGCGGTGATGTCGCGGCTCGATCGGGCCGCCCGGCACGTGCACGCCGCGGAGGACGAGGAGCGGACGCTGGCGCAGCTCCGCGCCGACGCGTTCGCCGACCTCGTGACGATGAGCGAGCCCGAGAGCCCCGCGTTCCGGAACGCTCCCCCGGCGACGGTCGTCGTCACCGTCCCCGCGTTGACGCTGCTCGGACGCGGCGATGAGCCCGCGACGCTGGAGGGCTACGGCCCCATCGATCTCGAGACCGCGCGACGGCTCGCCGGATCGGCGACGTCGTGGGTCCGGCTGCTCACGCATCCCGTGTCCGGCGCCCCACTGGTGCTGGACCGGACGACCTATCGCGTGCCGGTCGCCCTCCGCCGCTGGCTCGGTGTGACCTCCCCCACCTGCGTGTTCCCGGGGTGCGGACGGGCTGCACGCGATTGCGACATCGACCATCGCACCGCCTGGGCCGGGGGCGGGACGACGGACGGCGACAACCTCGACCCGAAGTGCCGACATCATCACCGTCTTCGTCACGAGTCGCGGTGGGACATCACCCGGTCCCCCGGCGGCGAACCGGCGTGGACGTCCCCGCTCGGCGGCACCTACGGCTCCGATCCGCCCCCGTTCTGAGGCGGCCGCCCGCCGCGATCCCCTTTGTGCCCTCGCGCGACCGTCGCACCACGGGCGAAGACGACGTCGGGCGTCCGCGGTGTTTCGCACCCGCAAAGCACGAAGCCCCCCGTCCCGGAGGACGAGGGGCTTCGCGGAAGAACGAGTCTTACTTGGAACCGAAGTTCTTGAAGCGCTGGTTGAACTTCTCGACGCGACCGGCGGAGTCCATGATGCGCTGCTTGCCCGTGTAGAAGGGGTGCGAAGCGGACGAGATCTCGACGTCGATGACGGGGTACTCGACACCGTCGAGCTCCACGGTCTTGTCGCTGCTCACCGTCGAACGGGTGAGGAAGGTCTCGCCCGAACCGAGGTCGCGGAACACGACGGCCTTGTACTCGGGGTGGATGTCAGTCTTCATGGGAGGTCCTTTGAGAAGTGGTGCCCTGGATTCTGCCAGGACGGTCAAAGTCTGCGGCGCCGACGGCACCAAACGTCGATTCTACCAGGCGATCGGCCCGATCACGACGCGCGGGCCGCGTACCGACCGGCCTCGTGCGTGAGGGTGATCTCGACCCCGAACGTCGCGGTCAGGTTCTCGGCCGTCAACGCCTCGGAAAGGGGCCCGGATGCCACGACCTCGCCGTCCCGCAGCAGCAGCACGTGCGTGAAGCCGACGGGGATCTCCTCCACGTGGTGGGTCACCATGACCATCGCCGGCGTGGTGGGCGCCTGCGCGTACCCGGACAGCAGCGACAGCAGCTCCTCGCGCGCACCCAGATCGAGGCTCGCGGTCGGCTCGTCGAGCAGCAACAGCTCGGGGTCGGTCATGACGGCGCGGGCGATCTGCACGCGCTTCTGCTCGCCGTCCGACAGCGTCCCGAACGTGCGATCGGCGAGGTGGTCCAGACGCCACTCGGCGAGGACGCGCAGCGCGCGTCGCTCGTCGATGTCCTCGTAGTCCTCGCGCCAACGGCCGACGACCGAGAACGCCGCGGTCAGCACGACGTCGAGCACCGTCTCCTCGGGCGGCACGCGGCGCGCCATCGCCGAGGAGGCGAACCCGATCCGCGGACGCAGCTCGAACACGTCGGTGCGGCCGAGCCGCTCGCCCAGGATCGTCACCGCACCCGAGGTGGGGTGCAGCAGCGTGTCGGCGAGCTGCAGGACGGTCGTCTTGCCCGCGCCGTTCGGCCCGAGGACGACCCAGCGCTCGTCGTCGGAGACGGTCCAGTCGAGGTGGGAGACGATGTCCCGCGCGTTCCGGCGGACGACGACGTCGGAGAATTCCAGAACCTGCGGCATGCGTCCCAGCCTATCGGGCACCGTCCCGGAACAGCCGTCCGACGCGGCCGAAGCACCCGGCCGGAACCCTGGCCGGGACCCTGCCAGGACTCCCGCCGGAACCCCGCCGGGACCAGCCCCGCCGGACCGCCCTGCCCTATGCCTTCGCGTTCGCCGCGACCTCGGCGTACAGCGCCGCCGTGGTCTGTGCGATCGCGGCCCAGCTGAAGTCCTGAACGGCCCGCTCGCGCCCCGCCTCGCCGTAGCGCTGCGCGGTCGCGGCATCCGTCACGACCTCCGTGAGCACCCGGGCGAGGTCCGCGACGAACCGGTCGGGGTCGACGGGGGTTCCGGTGCCGTCCTGCACCTGCTCGATGGGGACGAGCCGGCCGGTCACGCCGTCCACGACGACCTCGGGGATGCCGCCGGTCGCGGTGCCGACGACGGCCGCGCCGCACGCCATGGCCTCTAGATTCACGATGCCGAGCGGCTCGTACACGGACGGGCAGACGAACGTCGTCGCCGAGGTGAGGATCGCGCACAGCTCGTTGCGCGGCAGCAGGCGGTCGATCCACACGACGCCCTCGCGGGTCTCCTGCAGCCCGCGCACCAGCTCCTCGACCTCCGCGAGGATCTGCGGGGTGTCCGGCGCGCCGGCACAGAGGATGAGCTGCACGTCGGCCGGCAGCTGCTCCGCCGCGCGCAGCAGGTACGGCAGACCCTTCTGCCGCGTGATGCGCCCGACGAACACGACGGACGGCCGCGACGGGTCGATCCCCACCGAGGACAGGAACGCGTCGTCGGACACCGGATGCCACGCCTCGGTGTCGATGCCGTTGTAGATCACCCGCACGGCGGCGGGATCGAGCGACGGGTAGCTGCGCAGGATGTCGGCGCGCATGCCCTCGCTCACCGCGACCACGGCGGCCGCGCCCTCGTAGGCGGTCTTCTCGATGTAGCTCGAGACGGCGTAGCCGCCGCCCAGCTGCTCGGCCTTCCACGGCCGCAGCGGCTCCAGGCTGTGCGCGGTGACGACGTGCGGGATGCCGTGGAGGAGCGACGCCAGGTGCCCGGCGAAGTTCGCGTACCAGGTGTGGGAGTGCACGACGTCGGCGCCGGCGACGTCCGACACGATCTGCAGGTCGGTGCCGAGCGTCTGGATCGCCCCGTTCGCCGACGCCAGCTCGGACGGCACGCCGTAGGAGGTCGTGTCGGCCTCGTCGCGTTCCGCGCCGAAAGCCCGCACCTGCACCTCGGTGCCGTCCGCGCGCAGCGCGCGGACGAGCTCGGTGGCGTGCACGCCGGCCCCGCCGTAGATCTCCGGCGGGTACTCCTTGGTGACGATGTCGACGCGCATGAGACGAACCGTAGTACACGCTGTCAACCGACGCGCCGCATGTAGTCGCGGCCCCGAAGGACCCCTAATGTGTAGCCATGCCTGCAGCGCCGAAGGTCTTCGGAATCATCCTCGCCGGCGGCGAGGGAAAGCGACTCATGCCCCTGACGGCGGATCGCGCGAAACCCGCCGTCCCTTTCGGCGGCCAGTACCGCCTGATCGACTTCGCAATCTCCAACCTCATCAACTCGGGGCTGCGACAGCTCGTCGTGCTGACGCAGTACAAGTCGCACAGCCTCGACCGCCACGTCTCGCAGACCTGGCGCATGTCGCCGATGCTGGGCGCGTACGTCGCCTCGGTCCCGGCGCAGCAGCGCCTCGGCAAGCGGTGGTTCTCCGGTTCGGCGGACGCGATCCTGCAGAGCATGAACCTCATCCGCGATGAGAAGCCCGACATCGTCGTGGTCATCGGCGCGGACCACGTCTACCGCATGGACTTCGCGCAGATGCTCGACGCGCACATCGCCTCCGACGCGCGCGCCACGGTGGCCGGCATCCGTCAGCCCATCTCGCTGGCGAACCAGTTCGGCGTCATCGACACCGACCCGGCCGACCCGACGAAGATCCGCGAGTTCCTCGAGAAGCCGCAGAACCCCACGGGCCTGGCCGACGCGCCGCACGAGGTGCTCGCCTCGATGGGCAACTACATCTTCGACGCGGACGCGCTCGTCGAGGCGGTCACGCACGACGGCGAGCTGCCGACCTCCGCGCACGACATGGGCGGCGACATCGTGCCCTACTTCGTCAACCGCGGCGAGGCCGCCGTCTACGACTTCAACCGCAACGACGTCCCCGGCTCCACCGCGCGCGACCGCTCCTACTGGCGCGACGTCGGCACGATCGAGTCGTTCTACGACGCGCACATGGACCTGATCTCGACCCTGCCCATCTTCAACCTGTACAACACGGACTGGCCGATCTACTCGCAGACCGTCAACGCCCCGCCCGCGAAGTTCGTCCGCGACTCCGTCGGCCGCATCGGCAACGCGATCGACTCGATCGTCTCGCTCGGGTCGGTGCTGTCGGGCACGCACCTGGAGCGCAGCGTCGTCGGACCGTGGGCGCTGGCCGGCGGCGGCTCGACGATCACCGACTCCGTCCTCTTCGACGGCGTCCAGGTCGGGGCGGGCGCGCGCATCCACCGCGCCATCCTCGACAAGAACGTCGAGCTCGCACCGGGCGCCACGATCGGTGTCGACCGAGAGCGCGACCTCGCCCGCGGCTTCACCGTGACCGACACCGGGATCACCGTCGTCGGCAAGGACGTGCGCGTCGACGCCTGACGAGGGATGCCACGAGGGCCGGTGATCCGTCGGGATCACCGGCCCTCGTCTGTCCGCGGCGGTGCGGCGGTGCGATCGGGTATCGCGGCGGTGCGTGCGCGGGTCAGACGCCGACCCGCTGGAACGCGTCCTGACTGATGCCCTGCTCGAGCACGAGCTTCGACCACTCGCGCGCCGTGTGCAGGCTGTGGTCGCGGTAGTTGCCGCAGCTGAAGGCGTCGGTCCCGGGGACGTCCTCCCACTCCACCTCGGTGGCGATCGCGCGCAGCGAGTCGGTCACGGCGGCGACGAGCGCGGCCACCTCCGGCTCGCCCCACATGATCACGTGGAAGCCGGTGCGGCATCCGAAGGGCGAGATGTCGATGAGACCGTCGATCCGGTCGCGCAGCAGGCTCGCGAGCAGGTGCTCGATGGTGTGGATGCCGGCCGTGGGGATCTCGCCCTGGTTGGGCTGCACGAGACGCAGGTCGAAGTTCGAGATCACGTCGCCGCGGGGGCCGGACTCGGTCCCGATCAGGCGGACGTAGGGCGCCAGAACGGCGGTGTGGTCCAGGGTGAAGCTCTCGATGTCGGCCATGGTGGCGGTCTCCCTCAGTTGGTGCGGCGGCGGAGAAAGCCTACGCGGCGCACGGCGGCAGGGGGCGGGGCGGCGACCACGGGCGTCACGCGGCCCGCGTGTCGTGCGGCGGCGCGCTAGGGTCGAGCGCGTGCCCGCGCCCGTCCGCTTCCTCGTCGTGCTCGACGCCGACTCCACCCTGATCCGCAACGAGGTCATCGAGCTGCTGGCCGACGAGGCCGGCCGCGGTGCCGAGGTCGCCGCCGCCACCGAGGCCGCGATGCGCGGGGAGGTCGACTTCGCCGCCAGCCTCCGCTCGCGAGTCCAGGCCCTCGCGGGGGTCCCGGTCTCCGCCTTCGACCGCGCCGTCGCGCGCATCGAGCCGACCCCGGGCGTCCGCGAGCTGATCGACGCCGTGCACGAGCGCGGCGGACGCGTCGGCGTCGTGTCCGGCGGCTTCCACGAGGTGCTCGACACGGTCGCGCCCGAGCTCGGGGTCGACGTCTGGCGCGCCAACCGCCTCGCCGTCGCGGACGGTCGGCTGACCGGCGAGGTCGAGGGCGACATCGTGGATGCCGCCGCGAAGGCGCGCACGCTGGGGGAATGGGCCGCGGAGGCCGACGTGCTCCCGTCGCAGACCTTCGCGATCGGCGACGGCGCGAACGACCTGCAGATGATGGCGGTCGCGGGGCTCGGACTGGCGTTCAACGCCAAGCCCGCCGTGCGCGAGCGCGCGGACCTCGTCATCGGCCCGGTCGACCTGCGCGAGGTCATCGCCCTGCTCCCCCGCTGACGCGGGGCCGGAAACCGAAGCCCGACGGCGTTCAGCGGCCGGTGGAGGCGGTCCTGTCGAGACGGGCCTGGTCGATGTCGGAGGCCGGCTCTACGCTCGGGCCATGGACGTCATCCTCATCCCGGGCCTGTGGCTCGACGCCTCCTCATGGGACGCCGTCGTCCCCACCCTGACCGCCGCGGGCCATCGCGCGCACCCGATCACCCTCCCCGGTGCCGACGCCGGCGACATCGGCATCGCCGACTGGGTCGCCGCGGTCGTCGCCGAGATCGACCGCACCGAGGGCCCCGTCGTGCTCGTCGGGCATTCCGGCGGCGGCAACGTCGCCTGGGGTGCGGCCGACGCCCGCGCCGACCGTGTCGCTCGGGTCGTGTTCGTCGACACCGTGCCGCCGCCTCCGGGGGCGATGATCTCGGAGTTCCCCGTCGTGGACGGGCGCGTCCCCTTCCCCGGCTGGGACGCGTTCGACGAGCCCGACATCGCGGACATCGACGACGAGACCCGTCGGCGGATCGCCGCGGGCGCGGTGGACGTACCCGGACGCGTGCCCACCGACGGCGTCGCCCTCACGGACGACCGTCGTCACGGCATCCCGGTGACGATCCTGTCGGGTCAGCTCGACGCGCAGACGCTCCCCGCGGTGCTCGCGGAATGGGGGCCGTTCGCCGAGGAGTTCGGCCGGGTCGCCGACGTCGAGGTCGTCCGGCTCGACTCGGGCCACTGGCCGCAGTTCTCGCAGCCCGAGAGCTTCGCCCGGACGCTCGCGGCAGCCGTGCGCTGACGCGCGCGGGAACCGCCGTCGGTCAGTGCCCCATCCCGAGGCCGCCGTCGACGGGGATGACGGCGCCGGAGATGTAGGCGGCGTCGTCGCCGGCCAGCCACGTCACGACGCCGGCCACCTCATCGGGCGAGGCGAAGCGCCCGGCGGGGATGTTCTTCTTGTACTCGGCCTGCGTCTCCGGGGCCAGCTCGGCCGTCATGTCGGTCTCGATGAACCCGGGCGCCACCACGTTCGCCGTGATGCCGCGTCCGCCGAGCTCGCGCGTGAGCGAGCGGGCGAACCCGACCAGCGCGCTCTTGGACGCGGCGTAGTTGATCTGCCCCGCCGACCCGTAGAGGCCCACGACGCTGGAGATGAGGATGACGCGGCCCCAGCGCGCCTTGAGCATGCCCTTCGAGGCGCGCTTGACGACGCGGAACGCGCCGCCGAGGTTCGTCGACACGACGCTGTCGAAGTCGTCCTCGCTCATGCGCAGCAGCAGGGTGTCCTTCGTGACGCCGGCGTTGGCGACGACGACGGCGATGGGACCGAGCTGCGCCTCCACCTCCGAGAACGCCGCGTCGACGGCGGCGGCGTCGGTGACGTCGGCGCGGACCGTCAGCGAGCCCGCGGGGCCCTCGCCCGAGCGCGCGGTCACGGCGACCTTCCACCCCTCGGCGACGAACCGTTCGGCGATGGCGCGGCCGATGCCGCGGTTACCTCCGGTGACGACGACGACACGGTCCTGTGACATGGGTGAGACTCCTGCGCTGCGAGGGACGGGACCGGCCCAGCCTACCGAGCCCGGCCGGCCCGCTTCGGGCCCCGGTGACCGGCCCGGCTCGCGCCCGCCCCGCCGTTTATCTCGATGGCGTCGGATTACGTCTTCCGTGAGACGCTGGGAGGCGCCCGGTCGGGATGCCGGGCGTACCCTGGAAGGACTGTGAAGTCATCGCACCGCGCTCAGTCTGCGACATCGCTCCCTCAAGCACCGAGGGAGGACGCCGACTCCCGTTTCACCAGGTACATGGTGATGATGGGCATCCGCATCGCGTGCTTCATCCTCATGGCGGTGGTGACCCCCTACGGCTGGTACACGTGGGTGTTCGCCGCCGGCGCGATCTTCCTGCCGTACCTGGCCGTGGTCACCGCGAGCGTCAGCCCCGACGCGCCCCGCGCGGCCGCCGAGAACCCCGAGCGGGTGCTCGAGGCCCCGTCGGCTGCACCGACGGCGCCGGTCTCGGACACGCCGACGGTCATCCGGATCTCCGAGACGCCGCGCGTGGAGCCGCCCCGGGACGAGCGCCCGTGAGCGACGCGACGGCCGAGTGCTCCCGCGCCGGCTGCCGCGACACCGCCGCCTGGGCGATCCTCTGGCGGAACCCCCGGATCCACACCCCCGACCGTCGCAAGACGTGGGTCGCCTGCGACGCGCACGTCGGCTACCTGCGGGAGTTCCTCGCGGCCCGCGACTTCCCTCTCGAGGTGCGCAGCCTGTCCTCGGACACGGATGCCGCCTCCTCCGGCACCGCCCCCGTCGCCCCCTCGCCCGCGGGGACCGTGTCATGAGTCGCCGCGATGCCCCCGCCGCCGTCCGGTGGAGCGCCTACATCGGGATCGCCGTGCTGTTCGCGATCGCCTGCGGCTTCCTCTCGCACTGGCAGTTCTCCCGGAACGAGGAGCGGTCCGCCGCCCTCCGCCTCGTCGCCGACAACTACGACCAGGAGCCCGTCGCCCTCGGCGACCTGCTCGCCCCCGGCGCGGAGCTGGACCCGCTCGACGAGTGGCGTCCCGTGCGTCTGAGCGGCCAGTACCTCGCCGACGAGGAGCTGCTCGTCCGCAACCGCGCCCACGGCGGGTCCGCGGCCTACGAGGTGCTCGTCCCCTTCCGCCAGGACGACGGCCGCGTCCTGCTCGTCGACCGCGGATGGCTGCCCCCCGGCGACCGCCAGTCCGAGCCGGACGCCATCCCGGCGCCGCCGTCCGGGAACGTCGACATCGTCGTGCGGGTGCGCCCGGGCGAGCCCGTGCCCGCCTCCGGCCGGACCGCCGAGGCGGGACAGGTCCCCACGATCAACCTGGGACTCGTGGCCGAGCAGACCGGTCCCCTCGAGCAGGGCGCTTACGGCCTGATCGTCTCGGAGGACCCCGCCGTCGCCGACATGCCGCTCACCATCGAGCCGCCCAGCGACGACCCCGGACCACACCTGTCGTACGCGATCCAGTGGATCCTCTTCGCCGCCATGGGCTTCGCGTTCATCGCCTACGTCATCGTCAGCGAGCGCCGCATCCGCCGCGAGGAGGCGGAGGAGGCGCGGGAGGCTCACGCCCGCGGCGAGGAGGCCGCCCCGAAGGGCGACGCCGTCGCCGCCCACCGCCGTCGCCGCCGCGTCCGCGACCGCGACGCGGACGACGAGGACGCCCTGCTCGACGCCCGCTGAGCCGACGCCCCGGGGCTTCGAAGGCGCGGGACTACGCCAGCGTGATCAGCTCGGCGTAGTCGCGACCCCAGATGTCTTCCACGCCGTCCGGCAGGATGAGCACGCGCTCGGGGTTCAGCGCCTCGACGGCGCCCTCGTCGTGCGAGACGAGCACGACCGCGCCCTCGTAGTGCGCGAGCGCCCCGAGGATCTCCTCGCGCGAGGCGGGGTCGAGGTTGTTCGTGGGCTCGTCGAGGAGCAGCATGTTCGCCGACGACACGACGAGCGTCGCGAGCGACAGACGCGTCTTCTCGCCGCCGGAGAGGACGCCGGCGGGCTTGAGCACGTCGTCGCCGACGAACAGGAATGAGCCGAGCACCTTGCGCGCCTCGGTCGCGGTGATGTGCGGGGCCGCCGACATCATGTTGTCGAGGACGGACCGGTCGACGTCGAGGTTCTCGTGCTCCTGTGCGTAGTAGCCGATCTTCAGGCCGTGGCCCGGCTCGAGCTGGCCGGTGTCGGGCTGGTCCACGCCGGCGAGGATGCGCAGCAGCGTGGTCTTGCCCGCGCCGTTCAGGCCCAGGATGACCACGCGCGAGCCGCGGTCGATGGCCAGGTCCACGTCGGTGAAGATCTCGAGCGACCCGTACGACTTGGACAGACCGGACGCCATGAGCGGCGTCTTGCCGCACGGAGCGGGCTTGGGGAACCGCAACTTGGCGACGCGCTCGTCCTGACGCACGTCGTCCAGGCCGGACAGCATCTTCTCGGCGCGCGCGACCATCTGGTGGGCGGCCGCCGCCTTGGACGCCTTCGCCCCGAACCGGGCGGCCTGCAGCTGCAGCGCAGAGGCCTTCTTCTCGACGTTGGCGCGCTCCTTCTTGCGGCGCTCCTCGTCGGCCACCCGCTGGCGCAGGTAGTTCTTCCAGTTCATGTTGTAGACGTCGATGATCTGCCGGTTGGCATCCAGGTAGAAGACCCGGTTGACGGTCTCGCCGACGAGCTCCACGTCGTGCGAGATGACGATGAGCCCGCCCTTGTAGCCCTTCAGGAACTCGCGCAGCCAGACGACGCTGTCGGCGTCGAGGTGGTTGGTCGGCTCGTCGAGGATCATCGTCTGCGCGTCCGAGAAGAGGATGCGCGCGAGCTCGATGCGTCGGCGCTGACCGCCCGAGAGGGTCTTGAGGGGCTGATCGAGGATCCGGTCCGGCAGCGAGAGGTTGTGGGCGATGGATGCCGCCTCCGCCTCGGCCGCGTACCCGCCCGCCGCTTCGAACTGCTCGGTGAGCCGGGCGTACTTCTTCATGGCCTTCGCGGCGACGGCGGGGTCGTCGTCCCCCATCGCCAGCGACGCCTCGTGCATGCCGAGCGCCAGGGAGCCCAGTCCGCGCGCGTCGAGGATGCGCGTGCGCGCGAGCATCTCGGGGTCTCCCGAGCGAGGGTCCTGCGGCAGGTAGCCGAGCTCGCCGCTCCGGTCGACGCCGCCGTTCGCGGGCAGCAGGTCGCCGGCGAGCACCTTGGTGAGGGTCGTCTTCCCGGCGCCGTTCCGGCCGACGAGACCGATCTTGTCGCCGTCCGAGACGCGGAAGGCGACGTCGGACATGAGGACGCGGGCGCCCACGCGGATCTCGAGGTCGTGCACGGAGAGCACAGCGAACGTCCGTTCTTGAGGCGGGAAGAGGGAGGTGGCCGATGGCCAATCACCCAGTATACGTCGCCGGTCGAACGCTTCCTGGGACCGTGTGCGGGTGCGCGCGACAGAAGCCGCCCGATGACTGCTTCACCGTCGAGACAACCACCCGGCGTCTCACCCGCCGGGTTTGCAAACCTCGCCTGGCCGTGATCTAAACTAAGCCTATCCTTACTTCACCTCACAGGAGGCTCTCCGTGTCCCGACTCCGCGCGCTGACGGCTCTGACCGTCGGCTCCGCCCTCGTCCTCACCGGCTGCGCCGGCTCCGCCGGCAGCTCCGAGGGCGGCTCGAACGCCGACGCGGGCGCGGGCTTCCCCGTCACCATCGAGCACGCCTTCGGCACGACCACGATCGAGGCCAAGCCCGAGCGCGTCGCCACGGTCGCGTGGTCCAACCAGGAGGTCCCCCTGGCGCTCGGCGTCGTGCCCGTCGGCATGGCGAAGGCGACGTGGGGCGACGACGACGGCGACGGCATCCTCCCCTGGGTCGAGGACAAGCTGGAGGAGCTGGGCGGCGAGACGCCGGTCCTGTTCGACGAGACCGACGGCATCGACTTCGAGGCCGTGGCGGACACGCAGCCCGACGTCATCCTCGCGGCCTACTCGGGCCTGACGCAGGAGGACTACGACACGCTGTCCAAGATCGCCCCCGTCGTGGCCTACCCCGAGGCGCCCTGGAACACGACCCTCGACCAGATGATCCGCCTCAACAGCGAGGGCCTGGGCATGGCGGACGAGGGCGAGGCCCTCATCGAGGAGATCAAGACCGAGTCGCAGGCGGCGTTCGACGCGCACCCGGAGCTCGCCGAGGTGGCGCCGGTGTTCGCGTTCACCGACCCGACCGACCTCAGCTCGATCACCTACTACACCGAGCACGACCCGCGCGCGGGCTACCTGTCCGAGTTCGGCATGCCGACCCCGGCGCAGGTCGAGACCGCGTCCGGCGAGACCGACGCGTTCTACACCGACATCAGCGCGGAGCAGGTCGACGCCTTCTCCGACGTGGGCCTGTGGATCACGTACGGCCCCGCGGACGGCTCGCTCCAGACCCAGCTGCAGGCCGACCCGCTGCTGTCGCAGGTCCCCGCCATCGCCGAAGGCCGCATCGCCGTCCTCGAGGACGGCACGCCGCTGGCCGCTTCCGCCAACCCGTCGCCCCTCTCCGTGAGCTGGGGCCTGAACGCCTACCTCGACGTCCTCAGCGCCGCGCTGCGCTGACCCGGACCGTCTCCGACCACGTCCCCGTGATGACCCGTACGCCCGTCGCCGACGCGCTCCCGGATGCCGCTGCCCTGCGGCGTCCGGCGGCCCGTCGACTCGTGTGGCTGCTGGTCCTCGCGGTGGGCGTGGTCCTGGCCGTCGTGGCATCCATCGCCTTCGGCACCCGCGACGTGTCGATCGGCGAGATCGTGTCGTCGTTCACCGGCGGGACCGGGGTCGGCGAGGCCGCGATCACCGCGCGTCTGCCGCGGACGGTCCTCGGTGTGCTCGTCGGGGCGGCGCTGGCCATGTCGGGGCTGACGCTGCAAGCGGTCACCCGCAATCCGCTCGCCGACCCGGGCATCCTCGGGGTGTCCGCCGGCGCGGCGTTGTTCGTCGTGTTCGGCATCGCCTTCTTCGGCGTCTCCAGCGCGCTCGGCTACATGGGCTTCGCGGTGGTGGGCGCCGCCGTCGCGGCGGTGTTCGTCTACACCGTCGGATCGCTCGGTCGCGGCGGGGCGACGCCGCTGAAGCTCGCGCTGGCCGGCGCGGCCACGACGGCGGCCTTCGGGTCCCTGTCCAGCGCCATCCTCCTCCCCCGCATCGACCTGCTCGAGGTCTTCCGCTTCTGGCAGATCGGCGGAATCGGCGGCGCGACCTGGGACCGCATCCAGATCGCGCTCCCCGTCCTGCTCGTCGGCACCGTGGTCGTCGTGCTGTGCGCGCGGGGCATGAACTCCCTCGCGCTCGGCGACGACGTCGCCACCGGGCTCGGCGAGCACGTCGCCCGCACGCGTCTGATCGCCACCGCCGGCGCCGTCGTCCTCGTCGGCGCCGCGACCGCGATCGCCGGCCCGATCGCCTTCGTCGGTCTCGTCATCCCGCACGTGTGCCGTCTGCTCATCGGGACGGACCACCGCTGGCTCGTGCCGTTCTCCGCCCTCGGCGGGGCGATCCTGCTGCTCGTCGCCGACGTCGTCGGTCGCGTCATCACGCGGCCGAGCGAGGTCGAGGTGGGCGTGCTGACCGCCGTCATCGGCGCCCCGTTCTTCATCTGGATCGTCCGCCGACAGAAGGTGCGCGAACTGTGACCGCCGTCCTCACCCCGCCGCCCGCCGCCGACGCCGCCCGTCCCGCCGCGGTGCACCGCCTCGTGCGCGGCCGTCGCGAGCGCGCGCGCCGCCGGATGCTGGTGTCCGCCGTACTCGGCGTCGTCGTGCTGGCCGTGTTCGTCGTCTCGCTCATGGTCGGTCAGACCTTCTACACCCCGGACGAGGTCGTCCGCGTGCTGTTCGGGCAGACCGTGCCCGGCGCCTCCTTCACGATCGGCGAGCTCCGCCTCCCGCGCGCCACGCTCGGCGTGCTCTCCGGCCTCGCGTTCGGCATGGCCGGCGTCACGTTCCAGACGATGCTGCGCAACCCGCTGGCCTCGCCCGACATCATCGGCATCTCCTCCGGCGCGAGCGCCGCCGCGGTCGTCGCCATCATCTTCTTCTCGCTGTCGGATGCCGCGGTCTCCGTCGCCGCGCTCCTCGGCGCCCTCGGCGCCGCCACCGCGATCTACCTGCTGTCCCGCCGCGGCGGCTTCGCGGGCGCCCGCCTCGTGCTCATCGGCATCGGCGTGGCCGCCATGCTCGACGCGGTCACGACGTACTCGCTCGCCCGGGCGGCGAACTGGAACCTGCAGACGGCGATGCAGTGGCTCACGGGGAGCCTGAACAACGCGTCCTGGGAACGGGTCCTGCCGCTCGCGCTGGCCGCCGCGGTCATCGTCCCGTTGATGATCGGCAACACCCGCGGCCTGGCCGTCCTGCGCCTCGGCGACGACTCCGCCGCGGCGCTCGGCGTGCGCGTGGAGCGCACGCGGGTCCTCCTCATCCTCGGGGCCGTCGTGCTGCTCGCCTTCGCCACCGCCGCCAGCGGCCCGATCGCGTTCGTCGCGTTCATGGCCGGACCGATCGCCGCGCGGCTCATCGGCCCCGGCGGCTCCCTGCTGCTCCCCGCGGGGCTCGTCGGCGCGGCGCTCGTGCTGGTGTCGGACCTCATCGGTCAGTTCGCCTTCGACAACCGCTACCCGGTGGGCGTCGTCACCGGCGTCCTCGGCGCTCCGTACCTCATCTACCTGCTCATCAGGACCAACCGCTCCGGAGGCTCCCTGTGATCTCGCCTGCCGCCCACGGCATCCATCCCGGCCTCTCCCCCGCGACCGCCCGCGGAGGTGCGCGATGACCGCCGACCGCTCGCTCACCGCCGAAGGACTCACCCTCGCCTACGGCGACCGGACCATCGTCGACGGCCTCGACCTCGTCCTCCCCCCGGGCCGGATCACCGCGATCGTCGGCGCCAACGGCTGCGGCAAGTCCACCCTTCTGCGCGCGTTCGCGCGTCTGCTCCCGCCCCGCGCCGGCCGCATCGTCCTCGACGGCAAGGCGCTGCACGAGCTCCCCTCCAAGGAGGTGGCCCGCATCCTGGGCCTGCTCCCCCAGAGCCCGCTCGCCCCCGAGGGCATCGCCGTGGCCGATCTCGTGGGTCGCGGCCGCCACCCGCACCAGCGCGCGCTCGCCCGCTGGAGCGCCCGCGACTACGAGGTCGTCTCCGAGTCCCTCGCCGCGACCGGCATCACCGACCTCGCCGACCGGTCGATCGACGAGCTGTCCGGCGGTCAGCGGCAGCGCGTGTGGATCGCCATGGCGCTGGCGCAGGAGACCGACATCCTGCTCCTCGACGAGCCCACCACCTTCCTCGACGTCGCCCACCAGGTCGAGGTGCTCGACCTGCTGACCGACCTCAACCACGAGCGCGGCACCACGACCGTCATGGTGCTCCACGACATGAACCTCGCCGCGCGCTACGCCGACCACATCGTCGCCCTTCGCGAGGGGCGCGTCGTCGCCGCGGGCACCCCGAACGAGGTCATGACCTCCGAGATGATCGCGGAGGTCTTCGGCCTCGACGCGCTCGTCGTCCCCGATCCCGTGTCGGGGTCGCCGCTGATCCTGCCCCGCGGCCGCCACCACGTCACCCCGCGGCTGCACGCCGCCGAGACCCCCCGGGAGACCCACGATGCCCTCCAGCCGTGAGACCTCGCGCTTCTTCCGCGTCCGCGTCGCCCGCATCACCGACCTGACCCCGAGCTTCCGCCGCTTCACGTTCACCGGCGACGACCTCGACGAGTACGGCGACCCCGGCTTCGACCAGCGCATCAAGATCGTCTTCCCCACCGACGGCGTCGGCATCGACGCCATGCCCACGGGCGACGACTGGTGGACCGCCTGGCGGGAGCTGCCCGACGACGGCCGTCCGCCGTTCCGCACCTACACGACCCGGGCCGTCCGCCGCGACGTGCGCGAGGTCGACGTCGACATGGTCGCGCACGAGGTCCTCGGACCGGCCTCCGCCTGGATCGAGAACGCCCGTCCCGGCGACGAGGTCCTCATCTTCGCCCCCACCGTCGCCCTGACCGAGGTGAGCTTCGGCGTAGACTTCGTCCCGCCCGCCCACACCGGCGACTTCCTCCTCGCCGGCGACGAGACCGCTGCCCCCGCGATCGCCGTCATCCTGGAGCAGCTCCCCCGCGACGCGACCGGGACCGTCGTCCTCGAGGTGCCCACCCCCGGTGACCTCGACTACCTGCCGCGGCATCCCGGCTTCCGGTTCCACCTCGCCCCCCGCACCGGCGCCGACCGGCACGCGCACCTCGTCGCCGCGACGCAGGCCGCCGCCGCCGTCCTCACCCCCGAGGGACACGGCGCAGAGGTGGAGGAGGTCGACATCGACGCCGGCATGCTGTGGGAGGTGCCCCGCACCGCGAAGGGCGGCGCCGCGCTGAAGAAGGCGCCGCTGTACGCCTGGCTCGCCGGGGAGGCGTCGGCCATCAAGGCGCTGCGGCGACACCTCGTCACCGAGCGCGGCGTCGACCGCCGTGCCGTCGCGTTCATGGGCTACTGGCGGACGGGGCGCGCCGAGGTCTGACGACGGACTCCGGATGCCACGGCCCCGAGGCCGCGGTCCGGTGTCGCGGTCCCGTCAGCGCCGGGCCAGCCGTCCGATGCGCTCGATCGCCTCGGTCAGCACCTCCGGCGCGCAGCCGACGTTGATGCGGACGTGTCCGATGCCCTCCACGCCGAACAACGGCCCGTGGTGCAGGGCGACGCCCGCCTCGCGGCGGATGTACGGCGCGGGGTTCTCGCCCCAGCCGTAGGCGGACACGTCGACCCAGGCGAGGAAGCCGGCATCCGGGATCCGATACCGCGCCAGCGGGAGGTGCTCCGCGAGCAGGTCGGCGAGCAGACGCCGGTTCTCGTCGAGCGCCGCGAGGAGGCCGTCCAGCCAGGCGTCGCTCTCGGCGCTGAACGCCGCACGATTCGCGATCACGCCGAAGAGCCCGGCGCGCCACTCCACCTCCCACGGCAGCGACCGGACGACCGCGGCGGTCTCGTCCGATCCCGTGACGATCACGGCGCACTTCAGCCCCGCGAGGTTGTAGGTCTTGCTCGCGCTGGTCACGGCGTAGCCCACCGCGGCGGCCTCGGGGGCGGCGTCGAGGAACGGCGTGAACACGGACGGCGCGTGGGTGAGCGGCGCGTGGATCTCGTCGCTGACGACGGTGGCACCGTACCGCGCGGCCAGGCGGGCCAGAGCGGCGAGGGACGCGCGGCTGTGGACGGTGCCCGTCGGGTTGTGGGGGTTGCACAGCAGGATCGAGCGCGCCCCCGCGGCCAGCGCCGCCTCGATGCCCGGCAGGTCCAGCTCCCAGCCGTCGCCGTGGTCGAGCAGCGGCACGAGCTCCACGACCGCGCCGGCCTCCTCGACGGTGTCGAAGAACGGCGGGTACACCGGCGGCGTGACCACGACCCGGTCCCCGGGCCGCGTGACCGCCCGCAGCACCTCCACGACGCCCATCATGACGTCACCCGTCCAGCGGATGCGCGCCGGATCCGGACGCCATCCCCAGCGCCGTTCCGCGTACGCGGCGAAGTCGAGGTCGATCCCCGGACGCGGCGGCGTGTACCCCGTGTCGCCGATCTCGACCGCCCGCGTCAGCGCCGCCGTGATGGCGGGCGCGAGCGGGAAGTCCGTCTCGGCCACGAACATCGGGATGACATCGTCCCCGTACGACTTCCATTTGGTGCTGGACCGCTGGCGCAGCAGCTCCAGCGGCAGGGCCTGCAGAGGGGGGACGCTCATCCTGCGAGCCTAACGAGGGACGATGGATGCCACCGGCCCCGACGTCAGACGGGGAAACACGAAAGCCCGTGTCCAGACGGGAAACACGAAAGCCCGCGTCGAACAGCGAACGCCCACCCCGTTGGGGTGGGCGTTCGCCAGAAGATCTCTCAGATCGCGAAGCCGAGGGCGCGCATCATGTCGCGGCCGTCGTCGGTGATCCGCTCGGGGCCCCACGGCGGCATCCACACCCAGTTGATGCGGAAGCGGTCCACGACGTTGTCGAGGGCCTGCGCCGTCTGCTCCTCGAGCACATCGGTCAGCGGGCAGCCGGCCGAGGTGAGGGTCATGTGGATGACGAGGGCGTCGTTCTCGTCGTCCCACGCGAGGTCGTAGATGAGCCCGAGGTCGACGACGTTGATCCCCAGCTCGGGGTCCATGACGTCCTTCAAGGCCTCGGTGACCTCGTCGTACTTCTCGGGAGCGAGTGTCGCGGTCATGGGACGATCCTACGCGTCGACCGGGGTACCGGCCTCGAGGAAGCGGTCGTAGCCCTCTTCCTCGAGTCGGTCGGCGAGCTCGGGGCCGCCCTCCTCGACGATCCGGCCCTTGACGACGACGTGGACGAAGTCGGGACGGATGTAGCGGAGGATGCGCGTGTAGTGCGTGATGAGCAGCACGCCCAGGTCGGTCTGCTCCTTGGCGCGGTTGACGCCCTCGGACACGATCTTCAGCGCGTCGACGTCGAGGCCGGAGTCGGTCTCGTCGAGCACGGCGATCTTCGGCTTGAGCAGCTCGAGCTGAAGGATCTCGTGGCGCTTCTTCTCGCCGCCGGAGAAGCCCTCGTTGACGTTGCGCTGCGCGAAGACGGGGTCCATGCGCAGGTTCGCCATCGACTCCTTGACGTCCTTGGTCCAGCCGCGGATCGCGGGGGCCTCGCCGTCGATCGCCGTCTTGGCGGTGCGGAGGAAGTTGGTGACGGTGACGCCGGGGATCTCGACCGGGTACTGCATCGCGAGGAAGAGGCCCGCGCGCGCCCGCTCGTCGACGCTCATCTCGAGGACGTCCTCACCGTCGAGGGTGATGGAGCCGCTCGTCACGGTGTACTTGGGGTGACCGGCGATCGTGTACGCCAGCGTGGACTTGCCGGAGCCGTTCGGGCCCATGATGGCGTGGGTCTCGCCGGTGCGCAGCGTCAGGGTGACGCCGTTGAGGATCGGGGTCGTGCCGTTATCCGTCTCGACCGTCACGTGGAGGTCGCGGATCTCGAGGACAGACATGGTGTTCCTTACTCGGTTGTTCGAAAAGCGTGGGGGGCGACCGTCAGGCCGTCGCCTTGGTGACGGCGGGATCGATGAGCACGTCGTCTCCGTCGATCACGACCTCGTACACGGGCACCGGCTCGAAGGCCGGGAGGTTCAGCGGACGGCCGGTGCGCAGCGAGAACGCGGAGCCGTGAGCCCAGCACTCCAGCGTGTCGCCCTCGACGAAGCCGTCCGAGAGCGAGATGTCGCCGTGCGTGCAGACGTCGCCGATCGCGTGGACGTCGCCGTCGCCGTCGAGGACGACGGCGATCGCGACGCCGTCCACCTCGACACGGCGGGCCTCGTCCTGGACCAGCTCGCTCAGACCGCAGACGCGGGACGCGCTCACGCCTCGGCTCCCTCGGCGAGCTCGCGCTCGATGGCCTCGACCAGCTCGGACTCCAGGTCCGGGATGCCGATGCGCTGCACGATCTCGCTCAGGAAGCCGAGCACGACCAGGCGACGGGCCTCGTCCTCGGCGATGCCGCGGGCCTGCAGGTAGAACAGCTGCTCGTCGTCGAAGCGCCCGGTGGCGCTGGCGTGACCCGCGCCCTGGATGTCGCCCGTCTCGATCTCGAGGTTCGGGATCGAGTCCGCGCGCGCGCCGTCGGTGAGGACGAGGTTGCGGTTCGCCTCGTACGAGTCGGTGCCCGTGGCATCCGGTCCGATGAGGACGTCGCCGATCCACACGCTCCGGGCGCTCTCGCCCTGCAGCGCGCCCTTGTAGAGGACGTCGCCGACCGTGTGCGGACCCTTGTGGTGCAGGTACACCTGCGACTCGAGGTGCTGGCCGGAGTCGGAGAACGACAGGCCGTACAGACGCCCCTCGCTGCCCGCGCCCGAGAGCTCGACCGACGGGTTCACGCGGACGACCCCGCCGCCGAAGCTGACGACGACGTGGGTGAGCTTCGCGTCGCGGTCGACGCGCGCCTGGTGGGCGGCGGCGTGGACGGCGTCGTCGTCCCAGCGCTGCACGGACACGACCGTGAGGTCCGCGCCGTCGCGCACGAGGATCTCGACGTTCTGCGCGTACTGCGCCGAACCGGAGTGGTACAGCACGATCGTGCCGCGGCTGTGGTTCTTCGCCTCGATGACGAGGTGGGCCGTGGCACGGTCGCCGGTGCCGACGAGGTCGATGCGCAGCGGCTCGACCAGCTCCTCCTCCGCCTTCAGCTGGACGTGCAGGGCGTCGCCGGCGTGCTTGTACGCGATGGCGCTCGGCAGGTCCTCGGGCTTGAAGTGCTCTCCGCGCACGTCCGATCCCGAGACCAGGTGCGCCTGGGCGGCTCCGAGCTCGTACCGGATGCCGCCGCCCGCCGCGTCCTCGAAGAGAGGCGCGATGCGGTCGAGCGGCGTGTGCTTCCAGTTGACCTCGCGGCCGGTCGGCACACCGAAGTCGGTGGGCTCGAACGACCACGGGCGGTCCGAACGGGTCTGGACCGGGACGACGGGCGCGCTGGCGTCGCCCCATCCTCCGTCGGTGTGCGCGGTGCTCCCCGGCAGGGGGGTGGTGGTGGACGACATCTAGCCGACGGATCCTTCCATGCCCATCTCGATGAGCTTGTTGAGCTCGAGCGCGTACTCCATGGGCAGCTCGCGGGCGATGGGCTCGATGAAGCCGCGCACGATCATGGCCATGGCCTCGTCCTCGGGAAGACCCCGGGACTGCAGGTAGAACAGCTGCTCCTCGCTGACCTTCGACACCGTCGCCTCGTGTCCGAGCTGCACGTCGTCGACACGGATGTCGATCGCCGGGTAGGTGTCGGAGCGGGAGATGGTGTCGACCAGGAGGGCGTCGCAGCGGACGGTGTTGGCGGAGTGGTGCGCATTGGCATCCACGCGCACCTCGCCGCGGTAGCCGGCGCGGCCGCCGCCGCGGGCGATCGACTTCGAGACGATCGACGACTGGGTGTAGGGCGCCATGTGGACCATCTTGGCTCCGGCGTCCTGGTGCTGGCCGGGGCCGGCGAAGGCGACCGAGAGCGTCTCGCCCTTGGCGTGCTCGCCCATCAGGTAGATCGAGGGGTACTTCATCGTCACCTTGGAGCCGATGTTGCCGTCGACCCACTCCATGGTCGCGCCCTCGTGGGCGACGGCGCGCTTGGTGACGAGGTTGTAGACGTTGTTCGACCAGTTCTGGATCGTCGTGTAGCGCACGCGGGCGTTCTTCTTCACGATGATCTCGACGACGGCCGAGTGCAGCGAGTCGCTCTTGTAGATCGGCGCGGTGCAGCCCTCGATGTAGTGGACGTAGCTGTCCTCGTCCGCGATGATCAGGGTCCGCTCGAACTGGCCCATGTTCTCGGTGTTGATGCGGAAGTAGGCCTGCAGCGGGATCTCGACGTGGACGCCCTTGGGGACGTAGACGAAGGAGCCGCCCGACCACACGGCGGTGTTCAGCGCGGCGAACTTGTTGTCGCCCGCGGGGATGACGGTGCCGAAGTACTCCTCGAAGAACTCGGGGTGCTCGCGCAGCGCCGTGTCGGTGTCCATGAAGATGACGCCCTGCTGCTCCAGGTCCTCGCGGATCTGGTGGTAGACGACCTCGGACTCGTACTGCGCGGCGACGCCGGCGACGAGGCGCTGACGCTCAGCCTCGGGGATGCCGAGCTTCTCGTACGTGTTGCGGATCTCTTCGGGGAGGTCCTCCCACGACTGCGCCTGCTTCTCGGTCGAGCGGACGAAGTACTTGATGTTGTCGAAGTCGATGTCGGAGAGGTCGGCGCCCCACGTCGGCATCGGCTTGCGACCGAAGAGCTGGTAGCCCTTCAGGCGGGTCTTGAGCATCCACTCGGGCTCGGACTTGAGAGCCGAGATCCCGCGGACCACGTCTTCATTGATGCCGCGCTGCGCGACGGCGCCGGCGGCATCAGTGTCGTGCCAGCCGAATTCGTAGACTCCCAGACCCTCGAGTTCTGGACGGTCGATGAGCACATCGGTCATGGTGGTCACTCTCCTTCTCGGGCCTCAACGGTGTCATCCGCCCCGGCATTCCGGACTCCGGTCGAAGTCCCAGGAATGTCGCTGGTGGGCCCGCTCGAAGACGCTGACGTCGCGCCTAGACTGTCACTGATGCGGAACGCGCGAGCGCCGCAGTTCCGGACCTTTCGATTCTACAGGCAACACCCGCCCCCGGCACGGCGACCATCCCCGCCGCGTGCCGGTCCGGGAGCCCGCCGCCAGGAGGCCGCGCGCATGTCCCCCGACACCTCCCCCACCCTCGCCGCCCGCGTCCGGGCGTGGCTCCCCGACCGGGTCGACCGCCGCGTCCGCGTCTTCGCCTGGCTCTCGTTCCTCGCCGAGGTCCTCATCATCGGCACCGGCGGCGCCGTCCGCCTGACCGGCTCCGGCCTGGGCTGCCCGACATGGCCGCGCTGCACCCCGGAGTCGATCGTCAACACCCCCGAGATGGGCATCCACGGGATCATCGAGTTCGGCAACCGCACCCTGACGGGTCTCGTCGGCATCCTCGCGCTCGCCGTCGTCGTGCTCGTGTGGCGGCTGCGGCGGGAGCGGCGCGCGCTCTTCGTCCTGGCGCTCGTCGTCCTCGGCGGCGTCGTCGCCCAGGCCCTCGTCGGCGGCGTCACCGTACTCACGGGGCTCAACCCGTTCATCGTCGGCTTCCACTACGTGGCATCCGTCTCGCTGGTCGCCGTGTGCGCCGCGTTCCTGACGCTCATGTACCTGCCCGCCGGCCGGCGCCACCTCGCCGTGCCGCGCTGGTTCGCCGGACTGACCCACGCCACCACCGCGGTCCTCGCGGTCACGATCGTGTTCGGCGTCCTCACCACCGGTGCGGGACCGCACTCCGGCGACGACGCCTCCGTCCGCAACGGCTTCGACGCGCAGCTGCTCGAGCACGTGCACGCGTGGCCCGGATACGCCCTGTTCGCCCTCACCCTGGCGCTCGTCGTCGCCGCGTGGCGCCTGCGCCTGCCGGTGCGTCGCTGGGCGACGGCCCTGCTGGCCGTCGAGGTCGTGCAGATCGCGGTGGGGCTCTACCAGGCGCGCAACGGCCTCCCCGAGCTCGCCGTGGGCACGCACATGGTCCTCGCCGCCCTCACGGCCGCCGCGATGACCGTCGTCGTGCTGCGCCTCAAGGAGCCGGCGGCCGTCGTGGTCGAGGCGTCCCGCGCCCGCGAGAGCGTCGCGCGCGGCTGAGCTCACGCGCTCGGGGCTTCATAGACGATTCATCGGGCTCACCGAGGAATCGTCCGGACCCGTGCGAGACTGTGGGACTTCCGGTGCGACCGCGCCGGCCCCCTGAAGGAGTATTCGCATGCGCACTCGTCCCCGCCTGATCACCAGCATCCCGTTCTGGGTGCTCGTCGCAGGCTCCCTCGCCGCGCTCGGCGCCGGCCTCTGGAACGTGTTCCGGGGCATCGGCGCCATGGAGCAGGTGCTGACCAACCCCAACGCGACGGTCGTCGAGGTGTACGTCGGCCAGACGTGGGCGTCGGTCGGTGCCGGGCTCCTCGCCGCCGGCGTCGTGGGACTGTTCATCGCCCTCGCCCTGGGCGCGGCCTCCGTGTTCGCGCACCGGAACGACGTCGCCGTCGAGACGATCGACTGGAACAGCGACGACGAGACCGCGGACGAGCCGGCCACCTCGGTCTTCACCCCGGCCGCCACGGGTGCCGCCGCCGGTACGGCCGCCGCCGGCACCGTCGCGACGCCGACCGCGTCCGCCGAGCCCGCCCCGGTCGCCGTCGAGGATGCCGACGTCGAGACCTCCTCCGACACCCCGGCTCCCCCGCAGGCCGCAGCCGCCGCCCGCGAGGACGCCGCCGAGGACCCCTCGCGTCGCTGAGACCCCCGCTGCACGATGAAGCCGCCCGCCCCCTTTCCGGGGCGGGCGGCTTCTCGTCGGTGACCTCGGCCCTCTGAGAAAGCCGCCCGTCCCCGTGCAGGGCGGGCGGCTTTTCGTCGGTGACCTCGGCCCTATGAGAAAGCCGCCCGTCCCCTTCCGGGGCGGGCGGCTTCTCGTCGTCTGGGCGGGAGGTCAGAACGGCAGCAGCGGGTCGACCGCGATGGCGACGAATAGGAGCGTGAGGTACGTGATCGACGCGTGGAAGACGCGCATCGGCCGCGGCTCGCCGCCGCGCACGGCCCGCGCGTAGAGACGGTGCGACTCGTAGACGAACCAGCCGCCGAAGACGAGGGCCGACACCGAGTAGACGAGACCCATGGATGCCACCGGGATCAGCAGCAGCGAGCAGGCCACGGTCGCCCACGCGTAGAGGATGACCTGCAGGCCGACCTGCGAGCCGCTGCGGGTCGCGCCCAGCATCGGTACGTCGACGTCGTCGTACTGCTGCGCGTACTTCATCGACAGCGGCCAGTAGTGCGGGGGCGTCCAGAGGAACACGAGCGCGAAGAGGATGAACGGCGCCCAGGCGAGCGAGCCCGTCACCGCCGACCAGCCGATGAGGACCGGGAAGCAGCCGGCGATGCCGCCCCACACGATGTTCTGCTCGGTGCGGCGCTTGAGGATCATCGTGTAGATGACCACGTAGAAGAAGATCGCTCCGGCGGACAGCGCGGCGGCTAGCGGGTTGGTGAACGCCCACAGCCACAGCGTGGAGATCACCGCGAGGGTCCAGGCGAAGATGAGCGCGTTGCGCGGGGTGACCTCGCCCGTCACGAGCGGACGGTTCTCGGTGCGCTGCATGTGCGCGTCGATGTCGCGGTCGAGGTACATGTTGAACGCGGCGGCCGAGCCGGCGCTCAGCGAGCCGCCGACGACCGTGGCGAGGATCAGCCAGAGGTCGGGCAGGCCGCCCTGGGCCAGGATCATGACCGGGACCGTCGTGACCAGCAGCAGCTCGAGGACGCGCGGCTTCGTCAGCGCGACGTAGGCGCGGAGGGTGCGTCCGACGGAGCGGCGATCGGTCGTCGCAGTCGCGTGCGACGTCGTCGAGATGTCCATCGTCCCCCGGGGTAGCGCGAGCAAATCCCTCCGATTCTATGCCATCGCCTCACCCGGCCCGGCCCGCTGCACCGACGTCGAGATACCGCCGACGCCGTCGCGCGACGGTTGCGGGGGTTCCGCGCGTGCGCCCGGACGGCAGCCCCGCGCGCACGAGACGGCGCCCACTTCGCGTTACCGCTCACATCCCCGGCGACACCACATCCTCCGCGACCTGTCCACCCCCCGTCACACGCGTGAAGCGCCCCCACCGATCTCGCTATGCTGGCCCTGAACGCGCGCCCTGCGCCGACCCCCTCCCCTCCCACCCCGACGGTGACGAGCGCGGGATTCGGACTCCTCCGGGCGCTGGCATCGAGAAAGGCGACCGTGTTGTCGGACTTCGAATGGGATGAGATCGATCGGCGCGCGGTGGACATTGCGCGCGTACTGGCCGCCGACGCGGTCGAGAAGGTGGGCAACGGCCACCCGGGGACCGCGATGTCCCTCGCGCCGGCCGCGTACCTGCTCTACCAGCGGGTGCTGCGCCACGACCCGGCCGACACCCACTGGCCCGGACGCGACCGCTTCATCCTCTCCGCCGGGCACTCGTCCCTCACGCAGTACGTGCAGCTCTACCTCGGCGGCTTCGGCCTCGAGCTGAAGGACCTCGAGGCGCTGCGCACGTGGGGATCCCTCACCCCCGGCCACCCCGAGTTCGGCCACACCGACGGCGTCGAGATCACGACCGGTCCGCTGGGCCAGGGCCTGGCCTCCTCCGTCGGCTTCGCCTACGCCGCCCGCTACGAGCGCGGCCTCTTCGACCCGGAGACCGCCGCGGGCGAGAGCCCCTTCGACCACTACGTCTATGTGATCGCGGGCGACGGCGACCTCCAGGAGGGCGTGACCTCCGAGGCGTCCTCCCTCGCCGGCCACCAGGAGCTCGGCAACCTCATCGCCATCTACGACTCCAACCAGATCTCCATCGAGGACGACACGAACGTCGCCTTCACCGAGGACGTCCAGAAGCGCTACGAGGCCTACGGCTGGCACGTGCAGACGGTCGACTGGAAGAAGACCGGCGAGTACGTCGAGGACGTCGCCGAGCTGCACCGCGCGATCGAGGCCGCCCAGGGCGAGACGAGCAAGCCCTCGCTCATCATCCTGAAGACAATCATCGGCTACCCCTCGCCCGGCAAGCAGAACACCGGCAAGATCCACGGCTCCGCCCTGGGCGCCGACGAGCTGCGCGCCACCAAGGAGGTGCTCGGCTTCGACCCCGAGAAGAGCTTCGACGTCGCCGAGGACGTGCTCTCGCACACCCGCGGGCTCGTCGAGCGCGGCGAGGCCGCGAAGGCCGCCTGGCAGGAGAAGTTCGACGCCTGGGCCGCCGCGCACCCGGAGCGCAAGCAGCTGTGGGACCGCATCCAGGCCCGCGAGCTCCCCGCCGACATCGCCGACGCGCTCCCCGCCTTCGAGGCCGGCAAGGACGTCTCGACCCGCGCCGCCTCGGGCACCGTCATCAACGCGCTGGCCGCGGAGCTCCCCGAGCTGTGGGGCGGATCGGCCGACCTGGCCGAGTCCAACCTGACGACGATCAAGGATGCCAAGTCCTTCATTCCCGCCGAGTGGTCGACCCACGAATGGTCGGGCGACCCCTACGGCCGCGTGCTCCACTTCGGCATCCGCGAGCACGCGATGGGCGCGATCCTGAACGGCATCGTCCTGCACGGACCGACCCGCCCCTTCGGCGGCACCTTCCTCATCTTCAGCGACTACATGCGCCCGCCGGTGCGTCTGGCCGCCCTGATGAACATCCCGACGATCTTCGTCTGGACGCACGACTCCGTTGCCCTCGGCGAGGACGGTCCCACGCACCAGCCGATCGAGCAGCTCGCGACCCTGCGCGCCATCCCGAACTTCGCCGTCGTCCGTCCCGCGGACGCGAACGAGACCTCGGTGGTCTGGCTCGAGATGCTGCGCCGCACCGCTGGCCCGGCCGGTATCGCGCTCACCCGCCAGAACATCCCCGTGTTCGCACGTGGCGACGGCGAGGCGTCCGGGGACGAGTTCGCCTCCGCCGCGGGCGCCGCGAAGGGCGCGTACGTGCTCGCCGAGGCCGCGAACGGCGAGCCCGACGTCATCCTCATCGCCACCGGCTCCGAGGTGCAGCTGGCCGTCGAGGCCCGCGAGACCCTGGCCGGCGAGGGCGTGCACGCCCGCGTCGTGTCGGCCCCCTCGCTGGAGTGGTTCGCCGAGCAGGACGAGGCGTACCGCGAGTCGGTTCTGCCCGCTGCGGTGAAGGCGCGCGTGTCGGTCGAGGCCGGTTCGGCGCTCAGCTGGCAGCGCATCGTCGGCGACGCCGGCCGCTCGGTGTCCATCGAGCACTTCGGCGCCTCCGCCGACTACAAGACCCTGTTCCAGAAGTTCGGCATCACGGCCGAGGCCGTCGTCGACGCTGCGCGCGACTCGATCGCGGCGGCGAAGTAATCCCGAGGAGATCCACGTCATGAGCACTCCCACCCAGCAGCTCTCCGCCGAGGGCGTCAGCATCTGGCTCGACGACCTGTCGCGTCAGCGCATCCAGTCCGGCAACCTCGCCGAGCTCATCGAGCAGCGCGACGTCACCGGTGTGACGACCAACCCGACGATCTTCGCCGGCGCGCTCTCGAAGGGCGAGGCCTACGAGGGCCAGGTCCGCGAGCTCGCCGCGCAGAACGCCGAGGTCGACGAGGCCATCTTCTCGATCACGACCGACGACGTCCGCGACGCGTGCGACATCTTCCTGCCCGTCTTCGACAAGACCGACGGCGTCGACGGCCGCGTCTCGATCGAGGTCTCCCCCGACCTCGCGCACGACACCGAGGGCACCGTCGCGCAGGCGAAGGACCTCGCCGCGCGCGTCGACCGCAAGAACGTCCTCATCAAGATCCCGGCGACGAAGGCCGGCCTGCCCGCCATCACCGAGGTCATCGGCGCCGGCATCTCGGTGAATGTGACGCTCATCTTCAGCCTCGAGCGCTACGCCGAGGTCATCGACGCCTACCTCGCGGGCGTCGAGAAGGCCCGTGACGCCGGGCACGACATCTCGACCCTGCAGTCGGTGGCGTCCTTCTTCGTGTCCCGCGTGGACACCGAGGTCGACAAGCGCCTCGCGGCGCTCGACTCCGAGGAGGCCGCCGCGCTCAAGGGCAAGGCGGGCATCGCCAACGCCCGCCTGGCGTACGAGCTCTTTGAGCAGAAGTTCGCCGAGGACCGCGCGAAGGAGCTGCTCGCCGCCGGTGCGACGGTGCAGCGTCCGCTGTGGGCCTCCACCGGCGTCAAGGACCCGGCGCTGCCCGACACCCTGTACGTCACCGAGCTCGTCGCGCCCGGCACCGTCAACACGATGCCGGAGAAGACCCTCGAGGCGACCTTCGACCACGCCGAGGTCGCGGGTGACACCATCACGGGCAACTACGCCGACGCGCACGAGGTGTTCGACCGCCTCGCCGCCGTGGGCGTCGACTTCGCCGACGTCACCCAGACGCTCGAGGACGAGGGCGTGGAGAAGTTCATCGCCTCGTGGCACGAGCTGCAGGACACCGTGAAGACCGCTCTGAACGCCGGAAGCGCACAGGCGGCGCAGTGAGCTTCGCCGTCAAGGTCACCGGCCACGTCAAGTCGGTCGTCGACGAGGAGTTGCCGGTCCTGACGGGCTCGCTCATCGCCTCCGGCATCACCGCGGGCGACGCCACGCTGTGGGGTCCCGCGGCCGAGGAGGAGGCGTCCCGCCGACTGGGGTGGGTGCAGGCGGTCTCCCTCTCGCGCCCCCTCGTCGCGGAGATCACCGCCCTGCGCGACGAGCTCGTCGCGCAGGGCGTGACCCGCGTCGTGCTCGCGGGCATGGGCGGCTCGTCGCTCGCCCCCGAGGTCATCGCGCAGACCGCGGGCGTCCCGCTCGTCATCCTCGACTCGACCGCCCCCGGGCAGGTGCTCGCCGCGATCGACGGCGACGCCGAGTCCGGCGGTCTCGCGCAGACCGTGCTCGTGGTCTCCAGCAAATCCGGCTCCACCCTCGAGACCGACTCGGCTCGCCGGGCGTTCGAGGCGGCCTACCGCGACGTCGGGATCGACCCGGCCGGGCGCATCGTGGTCGTCACCGACCCGGGCTCGCCGCTCGAGACGTCCGCCCGCGAGGCGGGCTACCGCGTCTTCACCGCCGACCCGAACGTGGGGGGCCGGTACTCCGCGCTGACCGCCTTCGGGCTCGTGCCGACGGGCCTGGCCGGCGTCGACATCGACGCGCTCCTCGACGAGGCCGACGCGACCCTGCTCGAGGTGGCCATCGACTCCCCCGAGAACCCGGCCCTGGTCCTGGCGGCCGCGATCGCCGGCGGCGGCGCCCTCCGGCGCGACAAGCTGGGACTCGTCACCGACGGCACGCACATCATCGGCCTGCCCGACTGGATCGAGCAGCTCGTCGCCGAGTCGACGGGCAAGAACGGCACCGGCATCCTTCCCGTCGTCCTGCTCCCGGTCTCCCCCGAGCTCGAGGACGTCCCCGACGACCTCCGCATCGTGCGCCTGGTCGACGACGCCGAGCAGTTCCACCTGTTCGAGCGTCACCACGACGAGGTGCTCGTGAGCGGCTCGCTCGGCGCGCAGTTCATCGTCTGGGAGTACGCGACGGCGATCGCCGGGCGCCTGCTCGGCATCGACCCGTTCGACCAGCCCGACGTCGAGTCGGCCAAGGTCGCCGCCCGGGGTCTGCTCGACGCCCGGCCCGAGCCTGCACCGCCCGCGTTCGCGCGCGACGGCGTCGAGGTCCGCGTGTCGGACCCGGCCCTCGCGGCCGGCGGGACGCTCGCCTCGGTGCTCGACGCCCTCTGGGCTCGCATCCCGGCCGACGGGTACGTGAGCATCCAGGCCTACGTGAACCGCCTCGAGGTCCCGCAGCTGGCGGGCCTGCGCGAGCTGGTCGCCGCCGACGCCGGTCGTCCGACCACGTTCGGCTGGGGTCCCCGCTTCCTGCACTCGACCGGGCAGTACCACAAGGGCGGTCCCGCGACCGGCGTCTTCCTGCAGATCGTCGAGCGCACGGACGTCGACCTGGAGATCCCGGGTCGCCCCTTCACCTTCGGACAACTCATCCAGGCACAGGCCGCGGGCGACGCCGGCGTGCTGGCGGACGGCCACGGCCGCCCCGTCGTCACGCTCACGCTCACCGACCCGCAGGTCGACGTGCTCTCACTCTTCGAGGCGGCACAGTAATGGTCGTAGACATCTCCCCCGGGCACAATCCGCTCCGCGACCCCGACGACCGGCGTCTCAGCCGCATCGCCGGGCCCAGCGCCCTGGTCATCTTCGGCGTGACGGGCGACCTGTCGCGCAAGAAGCTCATGCCGGCGGTGTACGACCTGGCCAACCGCGGGCTGCTGCCGCCCGGGTTCGCCCTCGTCGGCTTCGCCCGCCGCGACTGGGAGGACCAGGACTTCGCGGAGGTCGTGTACCGCTCCGTCAAGCAGTACGCCCGCACGGAGTTCCGCGACGAGACCTGGCAGGAGCTGCTGCAGGGCATCCGCTTCGTGCAGGGCGAGTTCGACGACCCCGAGGCCTTCCAGCGGCTGCGCGAGACCGTCGACAAGCTCGACACCGAGCGCGGCACGATGGGCAACCACGCCTACTACCTCTCGATCCCGCCGAAGGCGTTCCCGCTGGTGACCACGCAGCTCAAGGCGTCGGGTCTCGTCGGCGAGAACGCGGACGACACCACCGGCTGGCGCCGCGTCGTCATCGAGAAGCCGTTCGGTCACGACCTCGCCTCCGCGCGCGAGCTCAACGAGACCGTCGAGAGCGCGTTCCCGGCCGACTCGATCTTCCGCATCGACCACTACCTCGGCAAGGAGACGGTGCAGAACATCCTCGCGCTGCGCTTCGCCAACGAGCTGTACGAGCCGATCTGGAATCGCAACTACGTCGACCACGTGCAGATCACGATGGCCGAGGACATCGGCGTGGGCGGACGAGCCGGCTACTACGACGGCATCGGCGCGGCGCGCGACGTCATCCAGAACCATCTGCTCCAGCTGCTCGCGCTCACGGCGATGGAGGAGCCCATCAGCTTCAATGCCGCCGACCTGCGCGCCGAGAAGGAGAAGGTCCTCGCCGCGGTGCGGCTGCCCGAGAACCTGGCCGAGGCCACGGCCCGCGGCCAGTACGCCGGCGGCTGGCAGGGCGGCGAGAAGGTGAACGGCTTCCTCGACGAGGACGGGATGGACCCCGCCTCGTCGACCGAGACCTTCGCGGCCATCAAGCTCGAGATCAACACGCGCCGCTGGTCCGGGGTTCCGTTCTACCTGCGCACGGGCAAGCGCCTCGGCCGCCGCGTGACCGAGGTCGCCGTCGTCTTCAAGCGCGCGCCGCAGCAGCTGTTCTCGCGCAGCCAGACGCAGGAGCTCGGGCAGAACGCGCTCGTCATCCGCGTCCAGCCCGACGAGGGCGTCACGATCCGCTTCGGCTCGAAGGTGCCGGGCGACGGCACGCAGGTGCGCGACGTCACCATGGACTTCGGCTACGGCCACGCCTTCACCGAGGCGAGCCCGGAGGCCTATGAGCGCCTCATCCTCGACGTCCTCCTCGGCGACCCGCCGCTCTTCCCCCGCCACGAGGAGGTCGAGCTCAGCTGGAAGATCCTCGATCCGATCGAGGAGTTCTGGTCGGCCGAGGGCGGACCGCTCGAACAGTATTCGCCCGGGTCGTGGGGGCCGGCATCCGCCGACGAGCTCCTCGCCCGCGACGGCCGCACCTGGAGGCGCCCGTGATCATCGATCTGCCCGACACCACCGTCAGCGCCATCTCGAAGCGCCTTGTCAGCGTCCGGGAGGAGGGCGGCGCGGTCGCCCTCGGCCGCGTGCTGACCCTCATCATCGTCACCCGTCACGGTGCCGAGGAGGAGGTCATCGAGGCCGCGAACGACGCGTCCCGGGAGCACCCGATGCGCGTGATCGCCGTGCTGTTCGGCGACGACGACGAGGAGCCGCGCCTGGATGCGCAGATCCGCGTCGGCGGCGACGCCGGAGCCAGCGAGGTCATCGTCCTCCGCGCGCACGGCGCGGCCGGCTCGAACGCCGAGAGCCTCGTCACCGGACTCCTCCTGCCCGACGCCCCCGTCGTGGCCTGGTGGCCCGCCGAGGCGCCCGCCGACCCGGCGGCCTCCCCCATCGGCCGCATCGCGCAGCGTCGCATCACCGACGCGTCGTCGCAGGCCGACCCGGCCGCATGGGTGAGCGACCTCGCCGGGCACTACTCCCCCGGTGACACCGACTTCGCGTGGACGCGCGTCACCCGGTGGCGCGAGCAGCTCGCCGCGGTGCTGGACCAGCCGCCGTTCGAGCCGGTCACCGCGGTCGAGGTGCGCGGCGCCGGCGACTCGCCGTCGACGGTCCTGCTCGCCGCCTGGCTGGGCCTGAAGCTCGAGGTGCCGGTGGACTACGCCTACCTCCCCGCCGACGAGTGGAGCAGCGGCATCAAGTCCGTGCGTCTGACCCGCCCGAGCGGCGACACGCTGCTCGAGCGGCCGGCGCCGGGCGTGGCGGTGCTGACCCAGCCCGGTCAGCCCACCCACGATCTCGCCTTCCCCCGCCGCACGCTGCGGGAGTGCCTGGCCGAGGAGCTCCGCCGGCTGGACCCCGACCTGCTCTACGGGCGGGTCATCACCGAGGGTCACGACCTTCTGGCCGCGTCGGCCGACAGGAGCTCCGATGTCTGAGAACGGCAAGCAGGTCATCATCAAGAGCGACAACGCGTCGCTCGCCGAGTACGTCGCCACCCGGTTCATGAACCGCGTGGTCAAGCGGGTCGCCGAGGGCAAGCGCATGCACGTCTGCCTCACCGGCGGGACGATGGGCGGCGCCGTGCTGCGCGCCGCCGCCCAGGACCCGCGCGTGGGCGACATCGACTGGTCGCAGGTGCACTTCTGGTTCGGCGACGAGCGCTTCGTCGAGCGTTCCTCCCCGGATCGCAACGACACGCAGGCGCGCGAGGCGCTGCTCGACCATCTCGACATCCCCGCCGCGAACATCCACACCGTCGCCTCGACCGACGACGGCATCGACCTGGATGCCGCGGCGATCGCCTACGCCGACGAGCTGGCCCAGTTCGCCCCCGGCGACCGCAGCGAGACCGGCCCCTGGCCATCGTTCGACATCTGCTTCCTCGGCGTCGGCCCGGACGCGCACATCGCCTCGCTCTTCCCGGACCGTCCGGAGATCTCGGTGACGGACCGCGCGACGGTGCCCGTGCGCGAGTCGCCGAAACCGCCGAGCGAGCGCGTGTCCCTTACGCGGCCGGTCATCAACTCGTCCAGGCGCGTGTGGATGGTCATCGCCGGTGCCGACAAGGCCGCCGCCCTCGGGCTCGCCCTCGCCGGCGCGAGCTACCAGAGCGTTCCCGCGGCCGGGGCGAAGGGCCGCCGGCGCACGGCGTTCTTCGTCGACGAGGCCGCCGCGGACCAGGTGCCGCCGCAGCTCATCGACCGCGAGTACTGAACGCGCGACCGCGATCGAAGAGGGGGGATGGGTGCTGCGGCATCCATCCCCCCTTTTTTCCTTCCCCGGCCGTCATTGTGACCTTTTCGGCATTGTCGCCGCGCGACAGCCGACTTATCCTTCCCGCGGGGGGCATTTCCGGTCCGTCGGGATCACGGTTCCGACACCGACCGGCCGACGCAGTTGGGAGCGTTCGGATGCCATTTTTCGGTCGTCAACGAGAGATCTGGATCGCGCAGAGCATCATCGATTCGCGGGTGGGGGCCGCGTGCCTGTTCGTGGGAGGGCCCGGCGTCGGCAAGTCCGCACTGATGCGGCAGATCGCCGAGGAGCACGACACGGTCGTCGTGGTCGCCAGCCCGAACGAGCGGCTGTGGCCGTACTCCGGCCTGTCCGCGGTGGCCTCGGCGCTCGGCGGCGCACGCGGGGCGGCCGTCGACGGGCTGCTCGGCCGCGGGCGGGACTGGCCCGAGCATCTGCTCGCCGAGGAGCTCAGCCGCACGCTGCACCTCGTCCACGACGAGCCCTGCGTGCTGGTCGTCGACGACCTCGACGACATGGATGCCGCGAGCATCACGGTCCTGTCGTACGTCTTCGGCCGTCTGCGCGGCACCGGCATCAGCCTGCTGGCCACCGTCGGCCGGCTCGAGGGACGCCACGCCTTCACGGGACTCGCGCACGCGGAGATCGCGCCGTTGGCGTTCGAGGAGTCCGTCGACCTCGCCCGCTCGCTGCTCGGCCCGGGAGCGGTCCGAGCCGTGCTGCACATCGTCGCGGCCTTCACCGGCGGCAATCCGGGGGTGATCGGGCGCGTGCGGCTCACGCCGGACGAGGCGTCCGGCGCGGAGCCCCTCCCCCTGCCCCTCCGCCTGAGCGACGACGAGGGGGCGCGCGGGCGCCGCGGACGACGGTCGTCCCCCGCGGGCGTCGCGGGCGACGTGATGGACCTGCTGTCGATCGGGCCGGTGTTCGACCTCGATCGTCTGCGCGACGAGGCGGGCACGATGGACGCCGAGCTCGACGACCTCATCGAGAGCGGGGTCGTCGCGGTGCGGGGCGGCCTCGCGCGCATCGCCGACCCCGCCGAGAGGCTGCGGCTGCACGCCGCGCTGCCCGCGGAGGAGCGCAGGCGTCTGCACGCCCGGGCGGCGTCGGCCCACACGGTGGCGTCCCCCGCGACCCGCCGGTGGCACGAGAGCTTCCTCGCCCCCGCCGACGGCGCGGGGGTCGCCCTCCTGGAGGCCGCCGCGGACCTGGCCCGACTCGGGGACCCCTCGTCCGCGGTGGAGTTCGCCGAACGCGGCCTGCGGGACAGTCTGGACACGGACGGGCGGACCCGGTGCCTCGTCGACCTCGGCGACGCGCTGGTGCGGCACGGTCATTTCGTCCTCGGCCAGCACTACCTGCGGCGCGCCGACGACCCGGCCGACGCGCACGCCCGCGCCCGCGCGGCGCTCGCTCAGCTCCGGGCGACGGCCGTCGTGGACCACGTGGTGGACGACACCGTCGTCGACCACGCCCTCGGCGGCAGCAGCGCGGGGGACGCCGAGCGGATCCTCGCCGAGGCCGCCGGTCTGCGCATCGGCCGGGGCGAGCTCGACCAGGCCACCGAACGCGTCGCCGAGGCGCACGAACGCGGCGTCGCCTCGCTCGAGATCGCACTCCTGACCCGCATCCTCGAGGAGACGGGATGCCTCCCCCCGCCGACGGACGCCGCGGGCTCCGCCGCGATCGCCACCCCGGTCGGACCGGATGCGCCGATCGAGGAGGCGCACCTCATGATCACCGTCCACGAGCTGGCCGAGGACTACGCCGCCGCGCGCCACCTGGCATGGGCGCTGCTGGACCGGACGCCCCGGCTCCCCCCGCTCTGGCGCGAGCGCGTCCTGGCGAGGCTCGTGTCGACGGAGGTCCGCGCCGGCGACGCGTCCGCCGCCCGCGACGCCGTGTCCGCGTGGCGGCGCGAGTGGCTGCCGGGCCGTTCTCCCGACGCGGCGAGCGTGCTGCTGCTGGCGGGGGCCGCCGCGCTCGATCCGGACGGCGGCGACGTCGACGGCCTCGTCCGGCGCGGGCGGGCGCTGTGCCGACGGGAGGGGACGCCGGCCCTTCTCCCGGCCTTCGGGGTGATCGACGGCGGCCGGGCACTGGCCGACGGGCGGTACGCGGATGCGGTGCTCGCGCTGCAGGCCGCCCGCGACGCGTCGCCGTGCGACGACCCGTCGATGGTGCGCGTGGACGCGGATCTCATCGAGGCGCTGTGGCTCGACGGCCGCCGTGCGGAGGCCCGGGTCGAGCTGACGCGCTTCGAACGGGATGCCGCCCGCCACCCCCGCCGGTGGACCACCCTCGCCGTGGCTCGCGCCCGTGCCGTCTGCCGCTCCGCCGAGGCCGGATCGACCGCCTTCCGGGAGGCCGAGGACGTCTACCGCACGGACGACGCGCCCGACGAGCACCTGCGCCTGATCGCCGCGCGGGAGCGCTGCCTGCCGTCCGAGTCCCGCCGGCCCGCGCCCGCCGCCCGGGCGCCGCACACGCGCAGCCTCACCGCGCAGGAGCAGGAGGTCGTCATCCTCGTCGGCCGCGGCATGCGCAACCGCGAGATCGCCTCGACGCTCTTCGTGTCGCTGCGGACCGTCGAGCTGCGGCTGACGAACATCTACCGCAAGCTGGGGGTGTCGTCACGGGTGCAGCTCGTGTCGCGGGTGGGCCGCACGGCCGCCGAGGAGTGATCGGGCGCGGCGTCAGCGGGTCGGCACGGCGGGCGACGGTAGGGCGGGCGACGGCGCGGACGGCGACGGTGCGGCCGGTACGGCGGGCGATGGCACCGGGCCGCCGGACGGCGGCGGGGCCGGCGCGGCGTCCGCGACGGGGGCGCGCCGGTCGGGGCTCCGCCACCGGCCGTCGGAAGGACGCCCCAGCGCCGTGACCAGCGCCCGGAGGCACAGCACCGCATCCCACACCCGCATCGCGGGATAGAGCAGCATCGACGGCCGCGGCCGCTCGCGCGCGAGGACGCAGACGAAACCGGTCATCGTGAGGTCGACGAGCACGAAGCCCCCGGCGAGCGCCCCCGACGGGATCACCGCTGCGACGGCCGCCGCCCCCGCTCCCGCCGCGCCCGGCAGCATCGCCGCCGCGAGGGCGGCGAGAGCGTCGAACGCGATCACGGGGAGCACGGCTGCCAGCACGACGCTGGAGACGACGGTCTCGACGGCGAACACGCCCACGGACGCCCAGAACACCCCGCGGCGGAGCCCGTGACGCCGCACGGTCTGCCAGAACCCCAGGCTCCAGCGGCGCACCTGCGCCGAGTAGTCGCGGAGGACCGCGGGGTCCTGGGTCTCCGCGATCGCGCACTCCGGGTGGAAGGCGATCCGGCCGAGGCGCTTGGCGTGCACCTCGAACGTCATGTTGAAGTCCTCGATGGACAGGCCCGGCGCGTCGATGTCCACGCGGTCCAGGATGTCGGTGCGGTACAGGCTCGCGAACCCGGGCACGATAGCCACGGCATCCGTCGCCCGGGCCGCCTGGCCGAACTTGTGCAGATACTGGGTGCAGACGTACGTGCGCTCGCGGTACGCCGTGAGGAACGCGCCCATGCGGGTGGCGGGAGCGTCGGCCGCGGTGGTCGCGCGCCCCGCCACGGCCACGACGCCGTCGTCGGTGAACAGCGGCAGCCCGGTCCGCAGGTAGTCGGGGCGGGGCCGGGAGTCGGCGTCCAGCAGCATGAGCAGCGGGAAGCGCTCGGCGATGCGGAACTGCTGCAGGCCCGCGCGGATGGCGCCGGCCTTGCCGCGGTTGGGGAAGAGATCCCACGCGGTCGCCCCCGCCGCGCGGGCGACCTCGACCGTCGCATCGTTCGAGCCGTCCGACACGACGAACACGTTCCGGGCGGGCACCAGACGACGGGCGGCGGCGACGGCGTCGGCGATGACCAGCTCCTCGTCGTGCGCCGCGATGAGGATCGCGACCTCGTCGGCGCGGTAGTACATCGACGGGGTGAGCAGCCCCGGCTCCCGCCTCTCGCGCAGCAGCCGGCACACGGCGGCGACGCCCCACACCAGCGTCGACACGCCGACCGTGCAGACCGCGACGAGCAGGGCGAGGCCGGCGGTCATGGCATCCCTCCCTTCCGATCACGACGACGGTACGCGACGCCCGGCGCCGCGCGACCACAGAGGCGGTTGCGGTTTCACGCACGTCCGGATGCGGTCTTCGGCAACCCGCACGATGTGCCGGCGGACGTTGACCGCCGGCCGCTGACGGGATCAATGTGAGCGGCGGGCCGTCACCCGAATCGGACGGCCCCGCCGCATACCACCCGATCGTCCGAGGGGGCGCTGCTTTCCCCCGCGCTCCCTCGGACCCCGCCTGAAGGATGAGCATGTCCACTCTCGATGTCCGCGCCGACGTGTCGATCGACGCCCTGCCGCCCACCCTGACCGTCCGCGAGGCGTTCGACTTCGACGTCGCGATCGTCGGCCTCGGCTACGTCGGGCTCCCGACCGCCCTCGCGTACTTCGCGGCGGGGTCGCGTGTGCTCGCGCTGGACGCCTCCCCGAAGCGGCTCCGGGTCATCGCGTCGCGGGCGGCCGACCTCATCGACTCCGACCGGGGCCGGCTCGAGGACGCGCTCCGCACCCCCAAGGGGTTCCGCCTGACCACCGACGCGACGGAGCTGTCGCGCGCCGCGGCCGTCATCGTCTGCGTCCCCACCCCCGTCGACCACCAGCAGGTGCCCGACCTCGTGCCGCTGCGGGCGGCGTGCGCCACCGTCGTCGCCGCCGCCCGTCCCGGTCAGCTCATCATGCTGACCTCGACCACCTACGTCGGCTGCACCCACGACCTCGTCGAGGAGCCGCTGCGTGCCCGCGGGCTGCACATCGGCAGCGACGTGTTCGTCACCTTCAGCGCCGAGCGCATCGACCCCGGCAACATCGGCATCGCGCAGGAGGCCGTGCCCCGCGTGGTCGGCGGTGCCACGCCGCAGTGCGAGGAGGAGGGGGCCAGACTGCTGTCGCGGTACGCCGCCCGGGTGCACCGCGTGTCGAGCCTCGCGACGGCCGAGATGACCAAGCTGCTCGAGAACACCTTCCGCGCCGTGAACATCGCGCTCGCCAACGAGTTCGCCGACATCTGCGGCGCGCTGGACGTGCCCATCACCGAGGTGATCGAGGCGGCGAGCACGAAGCCGTACGGGTTCATGGCGTTCTATCCCGGCCCGGGGGTTGGCGGGCACTGCATCCCGTGCGACCCGCACTACCTGCTGTGGCAGCTGCGCGCGCTGCGCGTCGACGCGGGCGTCATCACGCAGGCCATGACCCGCATCGCCGCCCGGCCCGGCCGCGTGGTCGACCGGGTCCGGGACGTCCTCGGGCGGGCGGGCAAGGGCACGCTCGGCGCGCGGGTGCTCGTCGTCGGGGTGACCTACAAGCCCGACGTGGCCGACCTGCGCGAGTCGCCCGCGCTGGAGATCATCGACGGCCTCCTCGACCTCGGCGCGGAGGTGCAGTACGTCGACACCCACGCCCCGCATGTCGATCTCGCCTCCGGCCGCGCCCGGGACTCCCTCGCCGACCCGGGCGTCTTCCACCCGGACGTCGTGCTCGTGCACACCCGCCATCAGGACGCCGACCTCACCTGGATCGAGGCCGACGCCGTCGTCCTCGACGGCACGTACCGCAGCGACGACCTCGTGGGACGGGTGCTGCTGTGACCGACGACGTCCTTCCCCCCGACGCGGACCCGGCTCCCGCCACCGCGCCCATCCCCACCTCGGAGGAGATCCGCATGAGAACCCTCGTCACCGGAGGCGCCGGCTTCGTCGGCAGTCACCTCGTCGAGCACCTGCTGCACCTGGGCGACGACGTCGTCGTCCTCGACGACCTGTCCACCGGGTCCGCGCGCAACCTGGCCGCGGTCGCCGACCACCCCCGACTGCAGATGATCCACGGGTCGATCCTGAACCCGCAGACCGTGCGCTCGGCGATGGCGACGTGCGACCGCGTGTTCCACCTCGCCGCCGCCGTGGGCGTGAAGCTCATCGTCGAGCAGCCGCTGCGCGGCCTGCGCATCAACATCCACGGCACCGAGAACGTGCTGACCGCCGCGATCGAGCAGGAAGCGTCGGTCCTCCTGGTGTCCACGAGCGAGGTCTACGGCAAGAACACCGCGGACCGCCTGCGCGAGGACTCGGACCGGATCCTCGGGGACCCGCTGCTGTCGCGGTGGACGTACGCCGGCGCCAAGGGCATCGACGAGGCCTTCGCGAAGGCGTACTGCGACCAGGAGGACCTCGACGTGTCGATCGTCCGCCTTTTCAACACGGTCGGGCCGCGGCAGACCGGCCGCTACGGCATGGTCTTCCCGAACCTCGTCGGACAGGCCCTGCGCGGTCAGCCGCTGACGGTGTTCGGGGACGGACGCCAGACCCGCTGCTTCTCGGCCGTCGAGGACGTCGTGCCGGCGATGGTCCGGATCGAGCGCGACCCCCGCGCCCGCGGTGAGGCGTACAACCTCGGCGGGGCGCGGGAGATCTCGATCCTCGACCTGGCGCAGGAGATCGTCCGCACGCTCGACAGCCGCAGCGAGATCTCGCTCATCCCGTATGCACAGGCCTACGCGCCCGGTTTCGAGGACATGCGCCGCCGCGTGCCCGACAACAGCAAGGCGCACGCGCTCGTGGGGTACGAGCCGCACACGTCCCTCACGACGACGATCATGCGCGTCGCCGCCGACCTGCTCTCGCGGGAACGGCTCGGATCGGATGCCATGCCGTTGGCCGGCGCCGGCGCGTTCCGGGGAGTGATCTGATGAAACAGCGTTCCCCCCGGGCCCGGCTCGCCGCGTCCCGTTCGCCCCGCGCCCGGCTCGCCGCGGCGCTGGCCGCCATCGCCGCGCTCGCCCTGAGCGTCGGCGGGCTCACCGTCCTCGCCCCCGAGCCCGCCGCGGCGGCGACGCGGACCGTCGTCAGTCTCACGTTCGACGATGGCAACGCCTCGCAGCTGAACGCCCTGCCCGCCCTGCGGACCACCGGGCTGAAGGCGACGTTCTACGTCCCCTCGGGCTTCATCGGCGCCGCCGGGTACATGACCCGCGCGGACCTGACCGGGTTGAAGAACGCCGGGCACGAGATCGGCGGCCACACCGTCAACCACCCCGACCTCGCCCAGATCAGCGTCGACGAGGCGAGACGGCAGATCTGCACCGACCGCAAGAACCTCGCATCGTGGGGGTTCACGGTCCGCAGCTTCGCCTACCCCTTCGCCTCGAGCACGCCGCAGGTCGAGCAGGCGGTGGCCGATTGCGGCTACAGCAGCGGACGGCTGCTCGGCGACATCCGCAGCCGGTTCGGCTGCGACCAGTGCAGCTACGCGGAATCGATCCCGCCGGCCGATCCTCGCGCGCTCCGCGCCCTGGATCAGGTCGACAAGACCTGGACCCTCGCCGACCTGAAGCAGGGTGTGCTGAACGCCGAGCGCAACGGCGGCGGCTGGGTGCAGTACACCTTCCACGACGTCTGCGCGAACGCCTGCAGCGACCTGGCCGTCACCCCGACCGTGTTCGCCCAGTTCGCGGCGTGGTTGAAGGGCCGTCAAGCGGCGGGCACCGTGGTGCGGACCGTCGGCGACGTCGTCGGCGGGGCCGCGAAGCCGCTCGTCGACGGGCCGGCCGTGCCCGCCCCGACCGGATCGACCAACGGCGTCGTCAACCCCGGCCTGGAGACGCTCGGCGCCGACGGGCAGCCGAGCTGCTGGATGCGCGGCGGCTACGGGTCGAACTCCCCCGCCTTCTCCACCGGGGCGCCCGCCCACGGCGGCAGCGTCGCCAGCGGCATCACCATGACGGGGTACGCCGACGGGGACGCCAAGCTGCTGCCGCAGTTCGACCTGGGGCAGTGCTCCCCCACCGTCACCGCCGGCCGGACGTACGCCCTGCGCAGCTGGTACCAGTCCAGCGGGGTGACGCAATTCGCGGTGTACCTGCGGTCGAGCACCGGTGCGTGGTCGTACTGGACGTCGAGCCCCTGGTTCGCCGCGTCGGCGGGCTGGAGCCAGGCGGACTGGACCACACCGGCGATCCCGTCCGGCTCGACGGGGATCAGCTTCGCGCTCACCATCTTCGGCAACGGCACGCTGCGCACGGACGACCTGGCCCTCTACGACAGCGCGGGCGCGCCCCCCGTCGTCGCCGCCACGCAGACGGCGCCGCAGGCCCGGACGGCGGCGCCGGCCCCGAGCACGCAGGTGGAGGTCTTCCGACCCACCGAGAGCGACCTGACCGAGTGAGGAGGCGACTCGCCCGGACGGCGGCGGCATCCCTGGTGATGCTCGCCGCCGTTCCGGCGTCCGGGTGCGGGGCGACGCCGCGGGACCTCCCCGACACGGGCTACCCCTGGCACACGGACATCGTGGCCACCACCTTCTGGGTCGGCGAGGTGTTCGACCCGGCGGCCGACGACGGCAGCCAGCGCATCTCCGCGTACGACAGGGACTGGCTCGGCTCCTACGGCGGCTGCGACGGCGTCGAGGTCGACGGGGAGTGCCGCACGGAGCCGCGCACCGCCGAGGACGGCTTCTTCCCCACCCGCATGACCCCGCGCGAGAACCCGTTCTACCTCGACCTGCCGTTCGACGACGTCAACGACGACGAGGCGTTCGCTGCGCGTGGCGACGTCGTCCCCTGGGCGGGTGAGCCCGCGTACGCGGACGACGTCGACGACCGCTCCGTCAGCCTTATGAAGAACCGCTGGGTGGCGCTGCACAAGGACGGTCGGCTCTGCTACGCGCAGATCCAGGATGCCGGCCCCGGCGAGTACCGCGACGCGGCCTACGTCTTCGGCGACGACGACCGCCGCCCCGCCAACGCGCGCTACAACGGCGCGGGCCTGGACGTCTCCCCCGCGGTGAACGGCTGCCTCGGTTTCGCGGAGCTGAACGGCGAGGACGACCGGGTGGACTGGGCGTTCGTCGACGAGCGCGACGTCCCGCCCGGTCCGTGGACCCGTGTCGTCACCCGGACCCCGGTGCGCTGACGCCGGGGACGGCGAAGGGGCTGGATGCCATGGCATCCAGCCCCTTCGAGATAGGTCTTACTGGCCGCGGCGCTCGCGCAGCTGCTGCAGGGCGTCGTCCAGCAGGGACGCCGCCTCCTCGTCCGTGCGACGCTCCTTCACGTACGCAAGGTGCGTCTTGTACGGCTCGGTCTTGGACAGCGCCGGCGGGTTGTTCTTGTCGCGCCCGGCCGGAAGGCCCGAGTGCGGCGAGTCGATCGTCTCGGGGATCTCGTCGTCGGGGATGCCGGCGGCGAAGTAGCGGACGGTCTCGTTGCCGAGGGCGTCCCAGTACGACACGGCGACCCGGTCGGCGTGGAAGCCGTGGTCCTGCTCGCCCATCGGACCGGCACCGACGCGGGTGCCGCGGATCGCGTTGCCACCAGTAGCCATGTCAGATCCCCGCGAACTTGGTGATGAGGCCGAGGCCGACGATGGTGGTGAACCACACCAACGCGAGCACGATCGTGAACCGGTTGAGGTTGCGCTCGGCGAGACCGGACGACCCGAGGGCCGAGGTCATGCCGCCGCCGAACATGTCGGACAGACCGCCGCCGCGCCCCTTGTGGAGCAGGATGAGCAGGGTCAGCAGCAGGCTGGTGATGCCGAGGAACACCTGCAGCACGAACTCGAGAATCTGCACTTCGAAGCCTTTCGCAGCGGTTCCGTCGGAACCGCACAAGCGTCAAGTATACGGGGGATGCACAGGAACGCCCGCGGCGCGACGCCGCGGGCGTTCCGGATCGGGATCGGTCAGACCCGGACGTGCTTCTGGTAGCGGATGATCGCGGCGAACTCGTCGACCACGAGGCTCGCGCCGCCGACGAGCGCGCCGTCGACGTCGGGCTCCCGCATGAAGCCGGCGATGTTGCCCGACTTCACCGATCCGCCGTAGAGGACGCGCGTGCGCGCGGCCGCGTCGGCGCCGAGCTTGTCGGCGACGACGGCGCGGAGCTTCGCGCAGACCTCCTGCGCCTGGTCCGGCGTGGCCGCCTGACCCGAGCCGATGGCCCAGACCGGCTCGTACGCCACGACGACGTCGGCATCGGATGCCACGCCCTCGAGCGCGACCTCGAGCTGACCCACGGGCACGGCGCTGGCGCCGAACTTCTCGAGGTCCTCCGAGGTCTCGCCGACGCAGATCACCGGCACCAGACCGTGACGGAGGGCCGCCTGGGTCTTGGCGGCGACGACCTCGTCGGTCTCGTGGTGGAACTGACGACGCTCGGAGTGCCCGATGATGACGTACCGGGCGTCGAGCTTGGCCAGGAACTGACCCGAGATCTCACCGGTGTAGGCGCCGGAGTCGTGCGCCGACAGGTCCTGACCGCCGAGGGCGAACGGGATCTTGTCCGCGTCGACCAGCGTCTGGACGGTGCGCAGGTCGGTGAACGGCGGGAAGACCGCGACCTCGACGCTGTCGACGTCGTGCTGGGCCTCCTTCAGCGTCCAGTGCAGCTTCTGGACGAACGCGACCGCCTGCAGGTGGTCGAGGTTCATCTTCCAGTTGCCGGCGATGAGGGGGGTTCTGGTCACTGCCATCCGAGGACCTCCAGTCCGGGGAGCTTCTTGCCTTCGAGGAACTCCAGGCTCGCGCCGCCGCCGGTCGAGATGTGACCGAAGGCGTCGTCCGCGAAGCCGAGCTGGCGCACGGCCGCCGCGGAGTCGCCGCCGCCCACGACACTCAGGCCGTCGACCTCGGTCAGCGCCTGCGCCACCGTCTTGGTGCCGGCCGCGAAGGCCTCCATCTCGAACACGCCCATCGGGCCGTTCCAGAAGACCGTCCGCGAGCCGCGGATGGCCTCGGCGAACTGCTCCGCGGTGCGGGGGCCGATGTCCAGGCCGAGGCCGGACGCGCCGAAGGGGGTGTCCTCGAGGGCATCGGCGTCGGCGACGATGTGCTCGGCGTCCGCCGAGAACGAGGCCGCGACGACCGCGTCGACCGGGAGGACGATCTCGACGCCGCGCTCCTTCGCCGTGGCGATGTAGCCCTTCACGGTGTCGATCTGATCCTGCTCCAGCAGGCTCGCACCCACCTTGTGACCCTCGGCCACGAGGAAGGTGAACATCATGCCGCCGCCGACGAGGAGCTTGTCTACGCGCGGGAGCAGGTGCTCGATGACGCCCAGCTTGTCGCTGACCTTGGAGCCGCCGAGGACGACCGTGTACGGCCGCTCGGGGTTCTCGGTCAGGCGGTCGAGGACTTCGAGCTCCTTCTGGATGAGGAGGCCCGCGGCCGACGGCACGATCTGCGCGAGGTCGTAGACGCTGGCCTGCTTGCGGTGCACGACACCGAAGCCGTCGGACACGAGCGCGTCGCCGAGGGCCGCGAGCTCGCGGGCGAACGCCTGGCGCTCGGCCTGGTCCTTCGAGGTCTCCCCCGCGTTGAAGCGGAGGTTCTCGATGACGGCGATCTCGCCGTCCTCCAGCGCCGCGACCGCGTCGCGGGCCGACTCGCCGACCGTGTCGCGCGCGAACGCGACCGGCTGGCCGAGGAGCTCGGAGAGGCGCTGCGCGACCGGCTCGAGGGAGTACTTCGGGTCGGGCGCCCCGTCGGGGCGGCCCAGGTGCGAGCACACGACCACACGCGCGCCGGCGTTGATCAGTGCGTTGAGGGTCGGCAGCGACGCGCGCACGCGGCCATCGTCCGTGATGATCCCGTCCTTCAGGGGGACGTTGAGATCACAACGGACGATGACACGCGTGCCGGCGAGCGACCCCAGCGAATCGAGGGTGCGCAGAGCCATGAAGGGTTACAGGCGCTCGGCGACGTACTCGGTGAGGTCGACGAGGCGGTTCGAGTAGCCCCACTCGTTGTCGTACCAGGACGACAGCTTCACCTGGTTGCCGATGACGCGCAGCAGACCGGCGTCGAAGATCGACGAGTGCGGGTCGGTGACGATGTCGCTCGAGACGATCTCGTCCTCGGTGTACTTGAGGATGCCCTTGAGCGGGCCCTCTGCGGCGGCCTTGTACGCGGCCTTGACCTCGTCGAGGGTGACCTCGCGCGAGGCCTCGACCGTCAGGTCGGTGATCGAGCCGGTGGGGATCGGCACGCGCAGCGCGAAGCCGTCGAGCTTGCCCTTGAGCTCGGGCAGGACGAGGCCGATGGCCTTGGCCGCACCGGTCGAGGTGGGGACGATGTTGACCGCGGCGGCGCGGGCACGGCGCAGGTCGCTGTGCGGGCCGTCCTGCAGGTTCTGGTCGGCGGTGTACGCGTGGACCGTGGTCATCAGACCGCGCTCGATGCCGAAGGCGTCGTTGAAGACCTTGGCCAGGGGCGCGAGGCAGTTGGTGGTGCACGACGCGTTCGAGATGATGACGTCGGTCTCGGGATTGTACGTGTCCTCGTTCACGCCCATGACGATGGTGGCGTCGTCACCGGTCGCGGGGGCCGAGATGAGCACCTTCTTGGCGCCGCCGGCGATGTGCTTCTTCGCGTCCTCGGCCTTGGTGAAACGACCGGTCGACTCGATGACGATGTCGACGCCCAGCTCGCCCCAGGGGAGGTTGGCGGGGTCGCGCTCCTCGAAGACCTTGATGGTCTTGCCACCGACGGTGATCGAGTCCTCGTCGTACGAGACCTCCTGGTCGAGACGACCCGTGATGGAGTCGTACTTCAGCAGGTGGGCCAGCGTCTTGTTGTCGGTGAGGTCGTTGACCGCGACGATGTCGAGGTCAGCACCCTGCGCGAGAGCCGCGCGGAGGTAATTGCGTCCGATACGGCCGAAGCCGTTGATTCCGATCTTGACGGTCACGGAATTTCTCCTGAATCAGTCATGCGCGAGAGTGCGCGAGAGTGCGATATTCGCGGGAGGGAACGGCGTCCCGGCGGGGTGTCCACCGGGACGCCCAGCCGTTTACGACAGTACCAGCAGACCCGACGTCTTCTCGCGGGCGGCGGCGAAGCGCTCCTGCGCGTCGGCCCAGTTCGCGATGTTCCAGAACGCCTTCACGTAGTCGGCGCGGACGTTCTTGTAGTCGAGGTAGTAGGCGTGCTCCCAGACGTCCAGGAGGAGCAGCGGAACGGTGCCCGCGACGATCTGACCCTGCTGGTCGAAGAACTGCTGGATGACCAGGTTCTCGCCGATCGAGTCCCAGAACAGGCCGGCCCAGCCGGAGCCCTGGACGCCGAGCGCGGCGGCGGTGAACTGCGCGCGGAACGCGTCGAACGAGCCGAACTGGTCGTCGATGGCCGACTCGAGGTCGCCGGTCGGCTTGTCGCCGCCGTTGGGCGAGAGGTTCGTCCAGAAGATCGAGTGGTTGGTGTGACCGCCGAGGTTGAACGCGAGGTCCTTCTGCAGGCGGTTGATGTTGGCGAAATCGTTCTTCTCGCGGGCCTCGGCGAGGAGGTCGAGGGTGGTGTTCGCCCCGTTGACGTACGTCTGGTGGTGCTTGCTGTGGTGCAGCTCCATGATGGTCGCGCTGATGTGCGGCTCCAGCGCGGAGTAGTCGTAGGGCAGTTCGGGCAGCGTGTACTTCGCCATGTTCTCTACTTCCGAATCGGCGCTGCACCGAGACCTCGGCGCAGCGAGGGTGACGTGTTCATCCTAGTGAGGGCCAACGCACCGACCACGGGGTTGCTTCCCCGCATGACGGTGGTTAACGACGAATGGATGCCTCGGGCGGGAGGCATCCATTCGGGGAGGGCCGGGTCAGTCGGAGGCGCCGACGGGGACGGCCGCCTCGGTGCCGGGGATGCCCTCGACCTCCGCCTTCTTGTCGGCCATCGCCAGGAGTCGGCGGATGCGTCCGGCCACGGCGTCCTTGGTCAGGGGCGGGTCGGCGTGGTGGCCGAGCTCGTCGAGGCTCGCGTCGCGGTGCGCCAGGCGCAGCGCGCCGGCCTGCTGCAGGTGGTCGGGGACGTCGTCGCCGAGGATCTCCAGCGCCCGCTCGACGCGCGCGCACGCGGCGACGGCGGCCTGGGCGGAGCGGCGCAGGTTCGCGTCGTCGAAGTTGACGAGGCGGTTCACGCCCGCCCGCACCTCGCGGCGCTGACGCATCTGGTCCCACTCGCCGGCGGTGCGACGGGCGCCCATCTCGTACAGGGCGCCGCGGATGGCCTCGCCGTCGCGGACCACGACGCGCGGGACGCCGCGCACCTCGCGGGCCTTGGCCGGGATGCCGATGCGGTGGCCGGCGCCGACGAGGGCCATCGCCGCCTCGGACGACGGGCAGGAGATCTCGAGCGCGGCCGAGCGGCCCGGGTCGCTGAGGGAGCCGGTCGCGAGGAACGCGCCGCGCCAGATGGCGGCGAGGTCGGGGCGGGAGCCGGTGGTCAGCTTGTTCGGCAGGCCGCGGACGGGACGGCGACGCTGGTCGAGCAGACCGGTCTGGCGGGCCAGGGTCTCCCCCGCCTCGATGACGCGGACGGCGTAGTGGCCGCCGGTGCGTCCGCCCGACCCCTGCACGTGGTGCAGCTCGGGACGGACGCCGTAGAGCTCCATGAGGTCGCGGGCGACGCGGCGCGCGAGGATGTCGGAGTCCAGCTCGGCCTCGACGGCGACGCGGTTGGCGATGGAGTGCAGGCCCCCCGAGAAGCGCAGGATCGCGGTCAGCTCCGCCACGCGGGCCGTCGGACGCGGGTCGCGTACGGTGGTCAGCTCGGCCTTCACGTCGGCGGTCAGGGGCACGGTACTCCTCGGGTCGGGGGGTGCGGGGGCAAGGGTACAGCCTACTCGCGACCGAGGTCCCGGTGAGCCACCCGCACGGCCACGCCCGGCACGTCCTCCAGTCGCGCGGCCAGTTCCCGCGTCATCACGACGGAGCGGTGCTTGCCCCCCGTGCAGCCGATCGCGATGACCGAATGGCGCTTGTTCTCGCGCTGGTACCCCTCGAGCACGGGACGCAGCGCCGCCGCATACGCCTCGAGGAACGCCTCCGCGCCCTCCTGCCCCAGCACGTACTCGCGGACGCGCGGGTCCTCCCCCGTGAGCGGGCGCAGGTCCTCGCTCCAGAAGGGGTTCGGCAGGAAGCGCATGTCGGCCACGAGGTCGACGTCCGGCGGCAGCCCGTACTTGAAGCCGAAGCTCATCATGGTGACGGTGTGGCGCGCCGCGCCCTCGTCGCCGAAGAGCGCCACGGTGCGCAGCGACAGCTGGTGCACGTTCGAGGTGGACGTGTCGATCACGACGTCCGCCGCCTCGCGGAGCGGCGCGAGCCGTTCGCGCTCGCGTCGGATGCCGTCCAGGATCGTGCCCTCGCCCTGCAGCGGGTGCGGGCGACGCACGGCCTCGAAGCGTCGCACGAGCACGTCGTCGGCGGCATCCAGGAACACCACGCGCACCTGCCGACCGCCCTGCAGGGTCCGCACCGCCTCGGGGAGGTCGCCGAAGAGGGTCCGCCCGCGGACGTCGACGACGACGGCGACGCGCGGCACCGCCCCGGCCGCCATCTCGGACAGCTCGAGCAGCGGGCGCAGCATGCGCGGCGGGAGGTTGTCGACCACGTACCAGTCGAGGTCCTCGAGGGCGTTGGCGACGGTGGACCGGCCGGCCCCCGACATGCCCGTGACGATCAGCACCTCGCCGGGGTCGTCGTTCGCCGACTCCATGGTTCCGCTCCTCTGGTCGAGTGCGCCCGCTCGGCGCTCCGTCGGGTGCGCGGCGCCGCGTGCGCCGTTCCCGTCGTCGGAGTGCCCGTCGCGCGTGTCCGCGCCGTGTCAGCCTACCGAGACAGACGCTCGTGAATCGACTCGGCGAGCTTCGGTCCGATGCCGGGCAGGGCCGTGATCTCCTCGGGTGCGGCGTTCTTCAGCGCCGTGACCGAGCCGAAGTGGCGCAGCAGCGCCTTGATGCGGGCGTCGCCGAGGCCGGGCACCTCCGCCAGCACGCTGGAGATGTCGCGCTTGCGCTTCTTGCGCTGGTGGGTGATGGCGAACCGGTGCGCCTCGTCGCGGAGGCGTTGCAGCAGGTATAGCGCCTCCGACGTGCGCGGCAGGATGACGGGGTACTCCTCCCCCGGGAGCCAGACCTCCTCGAGGCGCTTCGCGATGCCGCAGAGGGCGATCTCCTCGTGTCCCGCGTCGGCGAGGGCGCGGGCGGCGGCGGCCACCTGCGGCTGCCCGCCGTCGACGACGAGCAGCTGCGGACGGTACGCGAAGCGGGGACGCTTGCGGGTCGTGACGACGTCGCCGTCGGCGGTGGCCGCGTCGCTCTCGGGGTCGGCGACGATGGCGCCGTGGATGGTCTCGGGCTCGTCCTCCTCATCCGGCCGGTCGAGGTACGCCAGCCGACGGGTGAGCACCTGGTAGAGCGAGTCCGTGTCGTCGGTCGTCTCGGCCACGCCGAACGAGCGGTACTGGTCCTTGCGCGGCAGACCGTCCTCGAACACGACCATGGATGCCACGACGTTGGTGCCCGCGAGATGGGAGACGTCGTAGCACTCGATGCGCAGCGGCGCCTCGGCGAGACCGAGCGCCTCCTGCAGGTCGGTGAGGGCCTGCGACCGGGCGACGTAGTCGCTGGTGCGACGGGTCTTGTGGAGCATGAGCGCCTGCTGCGCGTTGAGCGTCGCCGTCTTGAGCAGGTCCGCCTTGCGGCCGCGCTGGGCGACCTGCAGCGAGACGGGACGGCCGCGGCGCTCCCGCAGCCAGGCCTCGAGCTGCTCGGCGTCGTCGGGGAGCTCGGGGACGAGCACCTGCCGCGGGATGTCGGAGGCCGCGGCATCCCCGTAGGTGCGCTGCAGCACCTGATCGACGAGGTCGGCGCCGGAGATGTCGATCTCCTTCTCGATGGTCGTCGCCCGCACCCCGCGGACGCGGCCCCCGCGGACGACGAAGTGCTGCACCGTCGCGGCGAGCTCGTCCTCGGCGATGCCGAAGAGGTCGGCGTCGGTGTCGGAGGCCAGGACGAGCGCGCTCCGGCCCAGGACGGCGTCGATCGCCTGCAGCTTGTCGCGGTAGCGGGCGGCCGCCTCGTAGTCCATCGCGGCCGACGCCTCGTGCATGCGCGCGGTGAGGGCCTTGGCGAAGCGCTGGTCGCCCCCCGCCATGAACGCGACGAAGTCGTCGACGACCGCGCGGTGCTCCTCGATCGTGACCTTCATCGAGCACGGTCCACCGCAGCGGCCGATCTGGCCCGGGAAGCACGGCCGCCCGGACTGCATCGCCTTCTTGTAGGAGGAGTCGCTGCAGGTGCGGATGGGGAAGACCTTGATCATCAGGTCGATCGTGTCGTGCACCGCCCAGACCTTCGGGTACGGCCCGAAGTACTTGGCCCCCCGGATCTTGGGGTTACGCGTCACGATGACCCGCGGCGCCTCGTCGCCGAGGGTGATCGCCATGAAGGGGTAGGACTTGTCGTCGCGGTACTTGACGTTGAACGGCGGATCGAACTCCTTGATCCACATGTACTCCAGCTGCAGCGAGTCGACGTCGCTGGCCACGACGGTCCACTCGACCGACGCGGCCGTCGTCACCATGCGGCGGGTCCGCTCGTGCAGGGAATGCAGCGGCGCGAAGTAGTTCGACAGCCGCGCGCGGAGGTTCTTCGCCTTGCCGACGTACAGCACGCGCCCCTCCGCATCGCGGAACCGGTAGACCCCCGGATTGGTGGGGATCTCGCCCGGCGCCGGACGGTAGGAGAGGTGCGACAGACGTTCTCGCGTCGGCACGGCTCAGGCTCCCTGGCCGGCCAGCTCCGGCTCGCGCTCCGCGGCGATCGCGTCGAGGTTGCGCTGCGCGCCGGTCCGCCCGGTCTCGAGCAGCTCGGCGAGGAAGGCACCGGTGTGGCTCTCCTCGACGCGGGCGACCTGCTCGGGCGTGCCCGTGGCCACGATCGTGCCGCCCCCGGCGCCGCCCTCCGGTCCGAGGTCGATGACCCAGTCCGAGCTCTTGATGACGTCGAGGTTGTGCTCGATGACGATGACGGTGTTGCCCTTGTCGACGAGACCGTTCAGCACCTTCAGCAGCAGCGAGACGTCCTCGAAGTGCAGACCGGTGGTCGGCTCGTCGAGCACGTAGATCGACCGGCCGTTGCTCCGCCGCTGCAGCTCGGTCGCGAGCTTGACGCGCTGCGCCTCGCCGCCGGAGAGCGTGGTGGCCGACTGCCCGAGACGGACGTAGCCGAGACCCACGTCGACCAGCGTCTTGAGGTAGCGGTGGATCGCCTGGATGGGCTCGAAGAAGTCGGCGGCCTCCGAAATCGGCATCTCGAGCACCTCGGCGATGTTCTTGCCCTTGTAGTGCACCGACAGGGTGTCGCGGTTGTACCGCTTGCCGTGGCAGACCTCGCAGTCGACGTAGACGTCGGGGAGGAAGTTCATCTCGATCTTCAGCGTGCCGTCGCCGGAGCACGCCTCGCAGCGGCCGCCCTTGACGTTGAAGCTGAAGCGTCCGGCCTGGTAGCCGCGCACCTTCGCCTCGGGTGTCTCGCTGAAGAGGGTGCGGATGCGGTCGAACACGCCCGTGTACGTGGCGGGGTTCGAGCGCGGGGTGCGGCCGATGGGCGCCTGGTCGACGTGCACCACCTTGTCGAGGTTGTCGAGGCCGGTGACGCGCGTGTGCTTGCCGGGGACGCGACGGGCGCCGTTGAGCTTGGAGGCGAGCACCTCGTACAGGATGCCGTTGACGAGCGTGGACTTGCCGGAGCCGCTGACGCCGGTCACCGCCGTGAGCACGCCGAGCGGGAAGTCGACGGTCACGTTCTTGAGGTTGTTCTCGCGGGCGCCGACGACGGTCACCTGACGCTTCTTGTCGATCTTGCGGCGCTTCTCCGGCGCCTCGATCGAGCGACGACCGGAGAGGTAGGCGCCGGTGAGCGAGCGATCGTCCTCGAGCAGCTCCGACAGGGGGCCGGAGTGAACGACGTTGCCGCCGTCGACGCCCGCGCGGGGCCCGATGTCGACGACCCAGTCGGCGGCGTGGATGGTCTCCTCGTCGTGCTCGACGACGATGAGCGTGTTGCCCAGGTCGCGCAGGGTCACGAGGGTCTGGATGAGGCGGCGGTTGTCGCGCTGGTGCAGACCGATGGAGGGCTCGTCCAGCACGTAGAGCACGCCGGTCAGGCCGGAGCCGATCTGCGTCGCGAGACGGATGCGCTGCGCCTCGCCGCCGGAGAGCGTGCCCGCCGCGCGGCCCAGGCTGAGGTAGTTCAGCCCCACCTGGAGGAGGAAGTCCAGGCGGACGCGGATCTCGCGCAGCACGGCCGCGGCGATCTTGGCCTCACGGTCGGAGAGCTCGAGCTTCGAGAAGAACTCGCGGGCCTCGGCGAGGCTGAGCCGCGAGGCCGCCGCGATGGAGGTGTCGTGCACGAGCACCGCGAGCACCTCGGGCTTGAGGCGGTCGCCGTCGCAGACCGGGCAGGGCACCTCGCGCAGGTACTCCGACCAGCGCTGACGCTGCGTGTCGGACTCGGCCTGGAGGTACTGCCGCTCGATGTAGGGGACGACGCCCTCGAAGCCGGACGAGTAGCGCATCTCGCGGCCGTAGCGGTTCTTCCACTTGACCGTGACCTTGTAGTTCTCGCCGCGCAGGACCGCGTTCTGCACATCGCGCGAGAGCTTGTTCCACGGGGTGTCGAGCGAGAAGTCGAGATCGCGGGCGAGCCCCTCGAGCAGCCGCTCGTAGTACTGGAACAGCCCCTTGCCCTGGGTGGTCCACGGCAGGATCGCCCCCTCGCGGATGGACAGCTCCTCGTCGCCGAGCATCAGGTCGACGTCGACGGACATGCGGGTGCCGAGGCCCGAGCACGCGGGGCAGGCGCCGAACGGCGCGTTGAAGGAGAAGGTGCGCGGCTCGATCTCGGTGAGCTGCAGCGGGTGCCCGTTGGGGCAGGCGAGCTTCTCGGAGAAGGACTGCCAGGCGGCATCCCCCTCCTCGTCGACGAAGTTGACCTGCATGATCCCGCCGGCCAGCCCGAGCGCGGTCTCGACCGAGTCGGTCACGCGGGACAGGTTGTCGCCGGTGGCGACGAGGCGGTCGACCACCACGGCGATGTCGTGCTTGTAGCTCTTCTTCAGGGTGGGCGGCTCGGCCAGCTGGATGAGCTCGCCGTCGACGACCGCGCGCGCGTAGCCCTTGGCGCTCAGCTCCTTGAAGAGGTCGACGAACTCGCCCTTCTTCTGCGTGACGACCGGCGCGACGATCTGGTAGCGGGTGCGCTCGGGCAGCTCCATGAGCTGGTCGGCGATCTGCTGGACCGTCTGGCGCTGGATGCGGGCGCCGCACTCCGGGCAGTGGGGCACGCCGATGCGCGCCCACAGCAGACGCATGTAGTCGTGGATCTCGGTGATGGTGCCGACCGTCGAGCGGGGGTTGCGGTTCGTCGACTTCTGGTCGATGGACACCGCCGGGCTGAGGCCCTCGATGAAGTCGACGTCGGGTCGGTCGACCTGTCCGAGGAACTGCCGGGCGTAGGCGCTGAGGGACTCGACGTACCGGCGCTGACCCTCGGCGAAGATCGTGTCGAAGGCGAGGCTGGACTTGCCCGAGCCCGACAGACCCGTGAACACGACGAGCGAGTCGCGCGGGATGTCGAGGTCGACGTTCTTCAGGTTGTGTACGCGGGCACCGCGGACGCTGAGCTTTCCGCTGGTATTTCCGGGCGAGGAGACAGGAACGATGGGCACCCGTCAAGTCTAGGTCGGGCCTCCGACATCGGCCCCGGGTTCGCCCCGGGCGCACGAATGTGCGACGGCACGGGGCTGGAGGGAGGAGATGAAGCGACCGGAGGGCCATGACCCCCGCGGAAATCCTCCCCTCCCGGCATCCCCTCCCCCGACCGCCAACGCGAACCGCGACCCGGCGTCGCCGGAGGGAGGAGAAGTCGCCACGGGAGGGCCATGACCCCCGCGGAAATCCTCCCCTCCCGGCATCCCCTCCCCCGACCGCCAACGCGAACCGCGACCCGGCGTCGCCGGAGGGAGGAGAAGTCGCCACGGGAGGGCCATAACCCCCGCGGATCTCCTCCCCTCCCGGCATCCCCTCCCCCGACCGCCAACGCAAACTGCGACCCGGCGTCGCCGGAGGGAGGAGAAGTCGCCACGGGAGGGCGAGAACCCGTGCGGGGCTCCTCCCCTCCCGGCATCCCCTCCCCCGACCGACGTGTGGTCAGTCCCGCGGAGCGGCGAAGGGGGCGAGGCCGTCGCGCAGGGCGGCGAGGGCGGCGGCGTCCAGACCCGTGCGCTGCATGATCTGGGCGGGCACGGACAGCGCCTGCGCGCGGAGCGCCCGCCCGTCCTCGGTCAGCGCGATGTCGAGCACGCGCTCGTCGTCGGCGCGACGGCGGCGGACGACGCGGCCCTGCGCCTCCAACCGCTTGACCAGCGGCGACAGCGTCGCCGGCTCCATCGCCAGCGCCGCGGCGAGCGCGCCCAGCGACCGCGGCGACTCCTCCCACAGCGCGAGCATGACGAGGTACTGGGGGTGCGTGAGCCCGAGCGGCTCGAGCACGGGCCGGTAGACGCCCACCACGTTGCGCGCCGCCGTGACCAGCGCGAAGCACACTTGGCTCTCGAGAGCGAGCGGGTCGTCCACAACGCCACCTCCGTAAATCATTAGTACACTAATCATCATGACACGAAGGGATGCCGACCGGCCGCCGCTGCGCGACCGTGTCCGCGAGGCCGGCGGGTGGTACCAGTACCTCAACACGCGGCTCATCCGCGTGGCGGGACCCGCCTCGGTGGGTCCGTACGAGACCACACCGGAGCCGGCGCGCGCCGGCCGCCCCTGTCCCCTGTGCGGTCACGCCATGACCGAGCACGAGGTGGACCGGTCGGGTCCGAAGCCGCTGCTGCACTGCCCGTGAGACGCGACGCCGCGGGCATCAGCCGAGTACGGGTCTGTTCTGCGCATCGAGGGGCCACCCGGGATTGACCGCGACCTCCCACGGGTGTCCGTCCGGATCGACGAACACGCCGGAGTAACCGCCCCACGGCGTCTCCGCTCCGGCCCGCGCGAGCCGCGCACCGGCGGACTCCGCCTGCGCGAGGATCCGATCGACCTGGGCAGCGTCGCCGACGTTGTGCGCGAGCGTGATCCCGCCCCATCCCCCGGCGTCCGCGACACCGGAGTCCGCGGCGAGCGCCGCGCGGTCCCACAGGGCGACGACCATTCCCCCGGCGTCGAAGAACGCGACCTCCCCCGCGACCGATGACGGGTGCGCTCGCCACCCCAGCGCGCCGTAGAAGGCGATGGCGCGTTCGAGGTTCGCGACACCGAGGGTCATGAGCATGACGCGTTGACCCATGGCGGCTTCTGCGGTCAGGCGTGTCCGGCGCGCTCCATGGCGCGCAGCTCCTTCTTGAGGTCCTGGACCTCGTCGCGCAGCCGACCGGCGAGTTCGAACTTCAGCTCCCCCGCCGCCGCGAGCATCTGCTGCGTGAGGTCGGCGATCGTCGACTCGAGCTGGTCCGCGCCCTCGGCCGCGATGCCCGTGCGACGCAGCTGCGGTGTCGGCGACTTGCCCTTGCCCGCCTTGTCGTTGCGCGACAGCAGGTTCTTGGTGTCGGTGGCCTCCCGAGCCAGCACCTCGGTGATGTCGGCGATCTTCTTGCGCAAGGGCTGCGGGTCGATGCCGCGCTCCTTGTTGTAGGCGATCTGCTTCTCACGGCGACGCTCGGTCTCGTCGATGGCGTTGCGCATCGAGTCGGTGATCTTGTCGGCGTACATGTGCACCTCGCCCGAGACGTTTCGGGCGGCGCGGCCGATCGTCTGGATGAGGGAGGTGCCGCTGCGCAGGAACCCCTCCTTGTCGGCATCCAGGATCGCCACCAGCGACACCTCGGGCAGGTCGAGGCCCTCGCGGAGGAGGTTGATGCCGACGAGGACGTCGTACGTGCCCGCGCGGAGCTCCGTCAGCAGTTCGACGCGGCGCAGGGTGTCGACGTCGGAATGCAGGTAGCGCACCCGCACGCCGTGCTCGCCCAGGAAGTCTGTGAGCTCCTCGGCCATCTTCTTCGTGAGCGTCGTGACGAGCACGCGCTCGTCGCGGTCGACGCGCACCCGGATCTGCTCGAGCAGGTCGTCGATCTGCCCCTTGGACGGCTTGACGACGATCTCGGGGTCGACGAGACCGGTCGGGCGGATGATCTGCTCCACCACCCCGTCGGCGATGCCCATCTCGTACCGGCCGGGGGTCGCGGAGAGGTACACCGTCTGACCGACGCGGTCCTTGAACTCGTCCCACCGGAGCGGCCGGTTGTCCATGGCGCTCGGGAGCCGGAAGCCGTGGTCGACGAGCGTGCGCTTGCGCGACGCGTCACCCTCGTACATCGCTCCGATCTGGGGCACGGTCACGTGCGACTCGTCGATCACCAGGAGGAAGTCGTCGGGGAAGAAGTCCAGCAGGGTGTGCGGCGGGTCGCCGGGCATGCGCCCGTCGATGTGCCGCGAGTAGTTCTCGATGCCGGAGCAGAAGCCCAGCTGCTGGAGCATCTCGAGGTCGAACGTGGTGCGCATGCGCAGACGCTGCGCCTCGAGCAGCTTGTTCTGCGACTCGAACTCCTTCAGACGCTCCTCGAGCTCGTGCTCGATGGTCCCGATCGCCCGCTGCACCGTCTCGGTGCCCGCCACGTAGTGCGATGCGGGGAAGATCGGCACGGACGCCATCTTCTGGATCACGTCGCCCGTCAACGGGTGCAGCGTGTACAGCGCCTCGATCTCGTCGCCGAACATCTCGATGCGGATGGCGTACTCCTCGTACACCGGGATGATCTCGATCGTGTCGCCCCGGACACGGAAGTTGCCGCGCGAGAAGTCGACGTCGTTGCGGTTGTACTGCATGGAGATGAACTTGCGGATGAGCTGGTCGCGGTCGTACCGCTCCCCCACCTGCAGCGCCACCATCGCCCGTAGGTACTCCTCGGGAGCACCCAGGCCGTAGATGCAGGACACCGTCGAGACCACCACGACGTCGCGACGCGACAGCAGCGAGTTGGTCGTCGAGTGGCGTAGGCGCTCGACCTCGGCGTTGATCGACGAGTCCTTCTCGATGAAGGTGTCCGTCTGCGGGACGTAGGCCTCCGGCTGGTAGTAGTCGTAATAGGACACGAAGTACTCGACCGCGTTGTTCGGCATGAGCTCGCGGAACTCGTTGGCGAGCTGCGCCGCCAGCGTCTTGTTGTGGGCGAGCACGAGCGTCGGACGCTGCACGGCCTCGACGAGCCAGGCGGTCGTCGCCGATTTGCCCGTTCCCGTGGCGCCGAGGAGGACGACGTCGGTCTCACCGGCGTTGACGCGGGCGGCGAGGTCGGCGATGGCCTGCGGCTGGTCGCCCGACGGCGAGTATTCGCTGATGACCTCGAAGGGGCGGACGGAGCGAGTGGCCTGCATGCTTCCAGCGTAGGCGGGGCCTCCGACATCGGGGTCGGGTTGCGTTCGCCGTGCGCGAGCGTGGGACAACGGCGGCCCCCACGGGGCGCGTGGACGCGACACCCGCACGACGGCGGCGCGCGCGGCGAGGTGCTCAGGCAGGACCGACGCGGGCCCAGAGCTCGTCGACCTGCCGACGGGTGGCATCCATCGTCCCGTCCGTGTCGATGACGACATCGGCGAGGGCCAGGCGCTCCTCGTCGGAGGCCTGCGAGGCGATGCGCGAACGCGCCTCGTCCTCCGTCATCCCGCGTCCCTCGACGAGCCGGCGGGCGCGCACCTCCGCCGGGGCGTGCACGACCACGACCAGGTCCCACGCGTCGCCGCTCCGCGCCTCGGCCAGGAGCGGGACGTCGTAGACGACGACCGCGGCGGGGTCCTCCGCGAACGCCGCGGCGAACCGGCGGGCGGACTCCGCGCGGACGGCCGGGTGCACGAGGGCGTTCAGGGCCGCGAGCCGTTCCGGGTGCCCGAAGACGCGCGCGCCGAGCGCGGGCCGGTCCAGCGACCCGTCGGGCCGCAGCACCTCCGCACCGAACTCCTCGGCGATCGACCGCAGGACGGGCGAGCCCGCCGCCTGCACGTCGCGGACGATCGCGTCCGCGTCGACCACGACGGCGCCGTGCGCGGCGAGCATGGCCGAGATCGTGGACTTTCCGGATGCGATTCCGCCGGTCAGCGCGAGAAGGGGCACGAACCGAGGATGCCACAGGGTTCGCGGGCGCGCCCGGGGAAGTGGTCTACGCTGTACCGGATCGCGCGCGCCGCGTGCGACGGAGAACGGACCCATGACCCAGTCGAACGTCGCGGTCGTCGTCGAGGACGACGTCGACATCCGGGGACTCATCTCGGCGGTGCTCGAGCAGATCGGCCTCGAGGTCCGGACCGCGCCGGACGGCCTGCGGGGCGTCGAGCTCGTCCGCGAGTCCGACCCCGTCCTGACGACGCTCGATGTGAGCATGCCCGGCATCGACGGGTTCGAGGCCACGCGGCGCATCCGCGGGTTCAGCGCGACCCGCATCATGATCATCAGCGCCCGGGCCACCCCGGTCGAGCAGGGGCAGGGCCTCGCGTGCGGCGCGGACGCCTACCTCACCAAGCCGTTCCGTCCGCGCGAGCTGCGCGAGCGGGTCCAGGAGCTCATCGGCGCGACCGCCGGCTGAGCCCGCCGGCGCCTGAGCGCGGGCCCGCGGCTCACCGTCGGGGCACACCGCCCGCGGCTCACCGTCCGGCCGCCCGCGGCTCACCGTCGGGGCACACCGCCCGCGGCTCACCGTCCGGCCGCCCGCGGCTCACCGCCCGGGCACACCGCCCGCGGCTCACCGTCCGGCCGCCCGCGGCTCACCGCCCGGGCACACCGCCCGCGGTCGCCGCGACCGCGGCATCCCGCGCGCGATCCCGCAGCGCCTCGGCGTCGTACCCGACCTCGGCAGTCGTCGCGACCCCCACCCCGACGACCGGCACGATCGACATCCCCAGCGCGGCGAGGTCGTCGACGACGCGGTCGTGCAGGTCGACGGCGATGCGGCCCGCGTCCGCGTCGGCGGACGGGGTGAACGCGAACGTCAGGGTGGTGGCATCCATCTCCCCCAACGGCGCGGTCGCCGGGATGTGGCGGCGCACCGACTCGCGGAAGGCGCGGACGATGGTCTCGGCCTCCTCAGGTCCGAAGGCGCGAGCCACCGCGCCGGCGTCGGACATCTGGGCCACCGCCACGACGAGCGGCTCCCCCGACACCGACGCGCGGGCGGTGAAGGCCCCGAGGGCGAAGCGGAAGGACTCCGGCTGCAGGACCCCGCGCTCGTCGACCACGAGCGTGCGCGTGTCCGCCTGCCCGCGCAGGGCGGACTCGCTCGCCCGCAGGACCGACGTCACGACGACCGTCGCGACGACGAGGATGATCGTGAGGAAGCTCGACGTCGCGGTGTCGAACGCCGCGCGCCACAGCTCGCTCTCGGGCCCGGCCGTCACGAACACGACGGTCCGTCCGAGGAACCACACGGTCTCGATCCAGAGCACGACGGTGAGCCCGGCCGCGCTCCACCGCTGCCCGATCGCGCCCCGCCGCGTCTCGAGCGCCCCCAGGACCGCGAAGACCGCGTTGCCGAGGAACAGCCCGACCCCTCCCGCCCAGTCGCCGCCGTCCGGCCCCTCGGCCAGCGCGGCGACGATCACGGCGGCGACGACGGCCGCCGCGAAGATCGCGGGGGTGCGCAGCGACCGGCCGTTGAAGGCGACGCAGCCGAGCCAGATGAACGCCGTCGCCGCGACGAAGGCGCCGTTGCCGATGGCGACCGCGACGAACGGCTGCGGCAAGAGGACCCACACCAGGTAGCACAACGCCGAGAAGACCCCGGCCAGGAACGTCGCCGACCAGAGGCGGCCCGCTGCGCCGTCACGACGCAGCAGCGTCTCGAGCAGGTACAGGCAGGCGGCGATGAGGATCACCGTCGACGTCATCAGCTGGAGGCTGAACAGATCCAGGGTCATGGGGTCTCTTCTCGCGGGGCGGGGAGGCGCACGACGAACGACGCCCCCTCACCGGGATGACTGCGGACGCTGATGTCGCCGCCGTGGGCGCGGACGATGTCCCGGCTGATCGCCAGGCCGAGCCCGCTGCCGTGGGTGGCCGAGTTGCGCACCGCGTCCGACCGGAAGAACCGCTCGAACAGCCGGGCCTGCTCGGCGGCCGGGATCCCCGCCCCGTCGTCGCGCACCGTCACCGTCACGGCGGAGGCGCCGCGCTCGACCGAGACGAACACGGTCCCTCCCCGCGCGTTGTACTTCACGGCGTTCGAGAGGAGGTTGTCGACGACCTGGCGCAGGCGGTGCGGGTCCACGGGCGCGACGGCGGAGCGGACCCCGGATGCCTCGACGGCGATGGCCTGCTCCGCGGCGCGGGGCGCCACGGCCTCGATCGCGGCGCGGACGATGACCGCCACATCGGTCGGCACGGGCGCGAGCGCGAAGTCGACGCCGTGCGCCGAGGCCGCGGAGACCGCGAGGATGTCGGCGACGAGCTCGCGCAGGCGCGCGGCGTTGCGTGCGGCGACCTCGAGCTGGGAGCGCGTCTCGGGCGGGAGGCCGGGGTCGTCGAGCGCGAGCTCCAGGTAGCCCATGATCGACGTCATCGGCGTGCGCAGCTCGTGCGAGACGCTCGCCACGAGATCGTCACGGGCGCGGAGGGCGAGCTGCTCCACGGTGACGTCTCGCGACACGACGACGCTCCCGGGGTTCCCGGCGCCGCCGTCCGGCAGCCGTTTCGCGGTGATGCTGAGCGCCCGCCGGTCCGTGCCGGGTGCGCCGAACCACATGAGCTCGCCGTCGAAGGTCATGCCGGCGCGCGCCCGCGCCAGCGGGTTCTCGGACCTGCCGAGCGGGGTCAGACCGTCCGCGGCGTAGACCTCGCCGGCCTCCCCGTCCGGGCACGGTGCGCCGAGCAGCCGGGCGTGCGCCTCGTTCGCGACGGCCGACTCGCCGTGCGCGTCGATCCGGATGACGCCGAAGTCGACGGCATCCAGGACCTGGGTGACGAGGTCCTCCTGCCGGCGGGCGCGCGTGAGGGAGCGACGGAGCTCGGCGGACTGCTTCTGCAGGAGCACACGCTGCGCCTGCGCGCGCCGCTCGGAGAGGTGCGCGATCGCCGACAGCGCCGCCACGATGAACGGCATCAGCAGGCTCGAGGCCGACAGCACCGCTCCCGGCGTCACGGCGAGCTGCAGCGCGATCACGCCGAAGACGCTCACCGAGACGGTGATCACCCCGACGACCCCGTACACGCTGCCGATCCACATCGCGGGGAAGGCCCACAGCAGGCCGAGCCCGGCGGTCGGGGCGCTCTCGCGCAGCAGGCCGACCGCGACGACGTCGGCGATCGGGATGAGGCCGCTCACCCAGACGGGGAAACGGCTCCACGGCAGGAGGATGGCCGCGGCCGCCCCCGCGAAGACGATGCCGCTGCCGAGGACGAAGGTGGAGGCGTGCTGCACCTGACCGAGGAGCACGGCGGCGACCGTGCCGAGCAGAGCGCCGGCGGCCAGCAGCGTCTGATTGACCAGGATCGTGCGGCGGGTTCCCGCTCGTTCGCTCGGGAGGAGGCCGGGCATGGCTCGACATTAGCGGTCGCACCGGGTCGCTCCGGACGCGTGCGGCGACGGCGCGCCGGGGAGCGCCGCCTCACCCCGCCGCGTGCGGCGCCGGACGGGTGCGGTACCCCCGCCGCATCCCCGCTGCGCGAGCTCCGGACGCGTGCGCCGACGGCGCGCCGGGGAGCGCCGCCTCACCCGCCGCGTGCGGCCTCGGCCGGGTGCGGTACCCCCGCCTCACCCCCGCCGCGCGATCTCCTCGCTCGTCCAGCGCGCGAACCGCTGCCAGGGGTCGTCGACCCCGTCCGCCAGCGCGGCGACGTGCGCCCGCAGCGTCTCCGAGGCGCGGAACCACTCCGTGCGGGCGAAGCGGTCCTCGGCGAACTGCGCGTGACGACGACGCTCCACGAGGCGGTCGCCGCGCTCGAACGCGAGGAGCTCGTCGTGCCAGATCGCGCCGAGGCGCTGCCGCGGGTTGGCCGTCGTGCCGATCTTGATGCGGTCGTCGAAGCGCAGGTAGTACACGACGTCGACGCGCGGGGGCGGCAGCTCCGCGTCGACGGGGTCGCCTAGACGCCACTCGCACACCGCGCACAGCCACCCGCTCGGCCACCGGACGCCGAGACGCGACCCGCACAGCACGCACGGGGACGGCAGCACGTCGGTCACCCCCGTCGTCGCGGACCCCCAGTCCGACGCCACCGCGAGGTGCCAGTCGCAGAGCGGCACCGGGGCGAGCGGATCCGCGAGCGCGCGGCATCCCTCCAGGCAGCAGACGGGGCCGGGGATCATGCCCGCAGGCTATCCCCGGCCCCCGACATCGGGCTCCGCGCTCAGTCCTCCGGGACCGGCGGCTCGAGCAGCAGGAACAGGCCCGCGTACGGCCCGAGCTCGAGCGCGAAGCTCTGCAGCTCGTCGACCCGGCCCACCACGTCGCCGGTCGCGGCGTCGACCGCGGTGCTCTGCGGCACGAGGAACTCCGAGCGCACCGTGCCCTCGATCGTCTCGCCCGAGAAGTTCAGCACCGTGATCTGCAGAGGGGCGTCCTCAATGCGCCTGTCGCCGCCGTCCAGGCGGTGGACCATGACAAGCATGCTCGGGTGGCCCACCTGGGGGATGTCGACCTGGGATGCCACGGCGATCGCGTTCTCTCCGCGGATGCGCAGCACTTCGCGCAGGCCCGACAGGAACGACCGCGGGTCCCGCTGCTGGTCGCCGAGCGAGCCGTACAGCGACCGCGCGCGCGGCATGCCCGACGCCGACCCTGCGGCCTCCGGGGCCACGTCGAGCAGGTCGTGCGCCCCGCGCTCGATCCAGCGGGTGTCGCCCGAGGAGATGAGGTGGCGGACGTCGTCCGCCGGAAGGGTGAGCGATCCCGTCAGGTCCCATCCCGACAGGGCGAAGACGCCCGGCTGCCACGAGTTGTACTTGGCCAGCAGAAGGTGCGCGTCGCGGATCGCGGGCACGTCCTCCTCAGCGATGTCGCCCAGGGTCGCCTTGCCCTGCGTCGCCGCGATCAGCGACGCGGTCGTGCAGGCGATGCCGTTCTGCGTGAACACGAGGTTGTAGTCCGCGTCGACGGTGAGCTTCTGGGTCAGATCGGCCCGCACCGCCTCCGCGATCTCCGCGCCGGTGTGCTCTCCGTGACGGAACGGGTACACCGTGTCGCGGTGCGTCGTGGCCCAGTGCACGAGCTCGTAGGTGAGCTCGTCGTGGTTCTGCATCCCGTGCACGAGCTGCACCGGCTCGACGCCAGTCTCGAGGGCCGTATTCAGCGCGAGGCGCAGGAACTCGGTGTTCGCCGTCGCGAGCGCGTGGTGGTAGCCCGGTCGCGTGACGAAGTCGTAGGACAGGTCCGCGCCGACGGCGCCCGTGTCACGGATGTCCTCCATCGTCAGGTTCAGCTCCTGGAACGTGAAGCCGCCGACCTTGCGGACCATGCCCGCGATGATGTGGTTCGCCGCGTGCGAGAGCGGGTGCCCCTCCGACCATGCCGGGAGTCCCTCCGCGCTCTTCTCCACCCCGAGGAAGCCGTTCGCGTCGAGGCGGAGCGCGCTCGTCCCGAGGTCGCCGAGGGAGTGCAGGGCGTCCCCGATGACGAGCCGCATGCCCGCGAACGTGGGGTCGAGCCAGTTGATCGAGGGCTGGCCCTCCTTGAAGTAGTGCAGGTAGACCCAGCGGCGCTCCACGCCGTCGACGCCGATGACGGGCGCGGTGGCGCTCCAGTTGGTCTCCTTCACGCCCGGCGTGTAGAAGATGACGCGCTGCAGCTCGCCGATGATGTAGCCGCGGGCGCTGAGCTCGCGCTCGGTGTCGGCGTCGAGGTTGATGGAGTCGCGGCCGGCGGGCACCTCGGGCAGCAGGTCCCAGTCCTCCCCCGGGATCTCGACCATGTGGTAGATGCCCGGGTAGTCCTTGAACGCCATCTCGGCGAGGCGGAAGTCCGCGCCCTTGCCGGTGTGACCCGGGACGATGTCGTCGATGACGCTGCCGCCGTGCGCGTCGGCCACGTCGGCGACGCGGCGGAAGGCGTGCTCGTCACCGAAGTCCGGGTCGATCTGGGTGCTGATGCGGTCGAAATGACCGTCGACGCTGGGGGTCTCCTGCCATCCGGTGATGCCCCCGGCGCGCTTGACGGGACCGGTGTGGATGCCGTTGATCCCGACCCACTCGAAGGCCTCCCACAGCGCCTCGTCACCGAGTGCGTCGAGGAAGGACTCCCCCGCTCGGGTGATCAGCGAGATGGGGTAGGCGGTGAACCACACGTCCGTCGACTCGATCGCGCGACGCGCATCGGGACGGGCGTAGGGGTTGCGCCACATCGACGGCTGCCCGGACAGCTGGCGGCTCAGCACGTCGGCGTCCTTCAGCATCGACTGGCGGACCAGCCACTCGATGTAAGAGGGATTGGTGCCGTTTGCGCTGCGCGGGTCGCTGAGGAACCGGCGCAGGGTCCCGCCGCGGAACTGGTCGCGCGGCCGGAGGCGACGCGGGCGGGCCGGGTATCGCTGCTCGTCGTAGCTGATCTCGACGACCGGGTCGGCCGGTTCGTCGATCTCCGTGCCGTCGTCTGCGACGGGACGGGCGTCCTCGTCTGCGGTCACGGTCCGCTCGTCGGCATCGTCCACTCCGACCTCCTCTTGTCGTTCTTCGACGCTAGTCGGCCCCGACGAGTTGTCCGCGGGGGATTGACCTCGACGCGCCGGGACGCCAGTGGCATCCCGAGTCCGAGGACCCCGCGCGGCAGCCGGACGGGGCCGAGTGCCTTGCCCGTCGCCGGCGGACGGGATCACGGGGGCGGGTCAGGCGATGAGCGAGAACGCGTCCGTCGCGGGCAGGGCGTCGGTGTGACCGCCGGTGAACTCCATGCCGCCCAGGAACATCGCCTGCAGCACGAGCGCGAAGACGAACGCGATGGAGAGGAAGAGCACGGCGACACCGGCCAGGGTGATCAGGAGGGGAAGTCGAGAAGCCATGCCCCCATCCTCCCCGACGGGACGACGGATGCCAAAGCCTTGCGCCCCGGCGGGCTGCCGCCCGGGAAAGCCGAAGGCCGGCCCCTCCGAAGAGGGACCGGCCTTCAGGAAAGGGTGGTTCAGCGACCGGAGAGCTTCTCGCGAAGCGCCGCCAGCGACTCGTCGTCGGCGAGGGTGCCCTGGGCGGGCGACTCCGACGAGAAGGAACCGCCGAACGAGCCCGAGTCGGTCGGGTTCGCAGCCTCGGCCTCGAGGGCCTTGGTGACGGCGGCCTTGTGAGCCTCCCAGCGACCCTGGGCCGCGGCGTACTCCTGCTCCCACTGCTCGCGCTGAGCGTCGAAGCCCTCGAGCCAGGCACCCGACTCGGGGTCGAAGCCCTCGGGGTACTTGTACTCGCCGCGCTCGTCGTACTCGGTGACCATGCCGTACAGCGCCGGGTCGAACTCGGTGCCGTTGGGGTCGACCGACTCGTTCGCCTGCTTGAGCGAGAGCGAGATGCGGCGACGCTCGAGGTCGATGTCGATGATCTTGACGAAGACCTCTTCGCCGACCGACACGACCTGCTCGGCGAGCTCGACGTGCTTGCCGGAGAGCTCCGAGATGTGCACGAGACCCTCGATGCCGTCGGCCACGCGGACGAACGCACCGAACGGAACGAGCTTGGTGACCTTGCCCGGAGCGATCTGGCCGATCGCGTGGGTGCGGGCGAAGACCTGCCAGGGGTCCTCCTGCGTCGCCTTGAGCGAGAGCGACACGCGCTCGCGGTCGAGGTCGACCTCGAGGATCTCGACGGTGACCTCCTGGCCCACCTCGACGACCTCGGAGGCGTGCTCGATGTGCTTCCAGGACAGCTCGGAGACGTGCACGAGGCCGTCCACGCCGCCCAGGTCGACGAACGCACCGAAGTTGACGATCGACGAGACCGTGCCCTTGCGGACCTGGCCCTTGTGCAGGTTGTTGAGGAACGTGGTGCGCGACTCGGACTGCGTCTGCTCGAGCAGGGCGCGGCGCGAGAGCACGACGTTGTTGCGGTTCTTGTCGAGCTCGAGGATCTTGGCCTCGATCTCCTGGCCGAGGTACGGCGTCAGGTCGCGGACGCGGCGCAGCTCGATGAGCGAGGCCGGGAGGAAGCCGCGGAGGCCGATGTCGACGATGAGGCCACCCTTGACGACCTCGATCACGGAGCCGGTGACGACACCGTCGTTCTCCTTGATCTTCTCCACGTCGCCCCAGGCGCGCTCGTACTGGGCGCGCTTCTTGGACAGGATGAGACGGCCTTCCTTGTCCTCCTTCTGGAGAACGAGGGCCTCGACGTGGTCGCCGACGTTGACGACCTCGTTGGGGTCGACGTCGTGCTTGATCGAGAGCTCGCGCGAGGGGATGACGCCCTCGGTCTTGTAGCCGACGTCGAGGAGGACCTCGTCGCGGTCGATCTTCACGACGGTGCCTTCGATGAGGTCGCCGTCGTTGAAGAACTTCAGGGTCTTCTCGACCGCGGCCAGGAAGTCCTCAGCAGAGCCGATGTCGTTGATCGCGACCTGCTTGGTGGCCGGGGCGGTCGTTGCGGTAGTCATGTAGTGGGTTGTCCTAGAGGGTTGTGGTGTCGGGCTCCGGCTCCCGCGGCGCGATCCGGAGATGGACCACGCTGTCGGAGCAGCCTCCCGTCGAAAGGACGGACGGATGCCACGGCCGAAGCGAAGCGGATTGTGTCGTGCGATGCCACTCGGGGGGACCCCCGGAAGTGCGGAACGGGCCACACGCGTGACAATCAAGAATACCAGAGTTCCCCGCTGTTCCCGGGGTCCGTCCGACCTCCGAATAACGGATGGATCACGGTTACGTCCAGGAATCGTCCAGGCGGAGCAGGCAGGGTATGTGACTTGTGTCCGCGAACAGCGGACTGACGGGCCTTCCCGAGGGCCTCGTCCCTCGACCCGGAACTGGTTCATGCGCTCCACTTCGACGCCCCCGTCCAACCGTCGTACCCGCCGTCTGGCCTCTCGCCGCTCCCGCCGTCGCCCCGTCCTCCTCGCGGGCGGACTGGTGGTCGGCGTGCTCGCCGCGGCCGCCCTGACCGGCACCGCCGCCTCCCCCTCCGTCGCGGCGACCACCCCCTCGCTGCTGACCGGCGCCTCCTTCCAGCTGGCCGCGTACACGACGCCCGTCGCCTCCGCCCCCGAGGTCGCCGAGGCGCGCTCCGCGGTGGCCGCGGCCGTCTCCTCGGCGCAGGCCGCCGACACCGTCGAGGGCGACATCGCCGCCTCCGGCCTGGACATCGGCCAGCCCGTCACCACCGTCGACACGGCTGCGCTGGAGCAGGCCGCCGAGCGCCTCGACGCCGCTGCCCAGCAGCTGCCCGCCACCTTCCTGCCCGAGATCACCGACTCGGTCACCGAGCTCTCGGCATCCGTCGACGCCCAGGTCTCGCAGCTGCGCGGCTCGCTCGACGGCGCCCTCGCCAAGAAGGCCGAGGAGGAGGCCGCCGCCGCCGAGAAGGCGCGCCTGGAGGCCGAGGCCGCCGCCGCGGCGAAGGCGAAGGCCGAGGAGGAGGCCGCCCAGGCCGAGGCCCAGGCCGCCACCCGGACGACCACCACCACGACGACGCGCTCCAGCGGGTCCACCGCCGCCCCCTCCGCCCCGCTCCCCGTGACCGGCAGCAGCGGCGACAACAGCCCGGCCGGCGCCCAGGCCTCCGCCCGCGGCATGCTCGGCAACTACGGCTGGGGCGAGGACCAGATGTCGTGCCTCGTGTCGCTGTGGAACAAGGAGTCCGGCTGGAACTACCAGGCCTACAACTCGGGCAGCGGCGCCTTCGGCATCCCGCAGGCCCTCCCGGGCAGCAAGATGGCCTCCGCCGGTGCCGACTGGCAGACCAACGCGGCGACGCAGGTCGCCTGGGGCCTCGGCTATATCTCGGGCCGCTACGGCAGCCCGTGCAGCGCCTGGTCGCACTCCCAGTCGGTCGGCTGGTACTGACCCGCACCCCGCACGACACGCGCGCCGCTCCGGAGGACACTCCGGGGCGGCGCGCGTCGTCGTCGACGCAGCTGCGGCAGGGTGGGAGGACGTCCGCCGACCGGTGGGCGCGCTGACGTCCGAGCACGAGGAGCAGGCGTGGACCTCCGATGGCTGGACGCCCCCGCGGCCGATGTCGCCGCCGCCCTCGCCGTCGCGGGCGAACGGCCGCGGCCGGCGTGGCGCCCGACCCGGCGCCAGGTGCTGCTGCACGTCAACAACGCCCTGGTGCTGTGGTTCGCCTCGATCGGGTTCCTGACCATCGGCATCCAGGTCGACGGGGTCCAGGACGGCCGCGTGCTCCCGGCGGACGCGCTCGCGTTCACGGTGGTGTCGCTCGTGCTGGTGGTCTGGCTCGCCGGGACGTTCCTGCTGTGGCGCTGGGCGCGCCGACCGCTCGCGACGCGCGCGCCGCGGCCGCTCATCGGCCCCGACGGACGTCGCCTGGACGCCCGGACGCCGCAGACCGGGATCGGGCCGGTCGTCGAGCGACTGGCGTGGGTCGGCTTCCGTGCCGGGCTCTACCTCGTGCCGCTGCTGTTCGCCTTCGCCGGGTTCATGTCGATCGTCGACGGGCGGTAGCCCGCGGCGGTAGCGCCGGCCCGGTCGGAGGGAGCCGCGCAGGCGGCGCCGCGTCCCGGCCGTCGCGAGCCGGTGACCGGCGCCGGACCGTCTCAGGCGCTGCCGTTGCGCCGCGCGATGAACCCGGCGAGCACGGCGTGCGACAGCGGGACCACCGAGGCGATGGCCAGCAGCGTCCCGAGCACGGCCTGCTCGGCCTGCAACAGGATGCCGCCGATCAGCAGCCCCGTGAACAGCACCGCCGACACCACCCGGCGCACCATGCGCTCGAGGTCGCGGATGCGACGCTCGATGCGCGGGGTCTGGACCGAGACGGACCCGTCCTCGAACCGGTCGACGAGGGAGTCGATGCGCCGCGGCAGTCGCGCGGTCACCGCGGCGACGGCGCCGACCTCGCGGGCGAGCGCCTGGACCGTGTTGCCGCTCTCCTCGCGGATGAGGCGCTGGGCGTACGGCTCGACGGCGTCCCAGATGTTGAAGCGCGGGTCCAGCGCGCTGCACATCCCGCTCGTCAGCGACATGGCGCGCACGATGAGCAGGAAGTTCTCGGGCAGCTGGAACGGCAGCGAGCGCACGACGTCGCCGAACTCGACGGCGAAGGCGCGGAACTCGCGCGGGTCGACCTCCTGCAGCTCCGCGAAGCCCATCCCGCCGAAGCGCGAGAAGAGCTGCGTCATCGCGCGCTCCAGCTGGATCGTGTCCGCCGTCGGGAGCAGCACGCCGATGTCCCGGATGCCGTCGACGAGTCCCTTGCCGTCCCGGGATGCCGCCGCGATCAGCACGCGCCGCAGACCGCGACGGAGCGTCGGGGGCACCTCGCCCATCATCCCGAAGTCGATGAACGTGAACGTCCACGCCGGGGAGGTGGCATCCGGAGCCGCCGGGAGCGGCGTGACGAACACGTTCCCCGGGTGCGGGTCGGCGTGGAAGAACCCGTCCTCGAACAGCTGGTCGAACATGACCGCGGCGAACCGGGCCGCGACCTCGGACGGGTCGATGCCGGCCGCCCGCAGCGCGTCGATATCGCTGATCTTGATGGCCGTGACGTCCTGGAGGGTGAGCACGCGCCGGGTCGTCCGCTCCCACACCACCTCGGGCACGGCGACGAGCCCGTCGACGGCGAAGTCCGCGGCGAACCGCTCCGAGTTCGCGGCCTCCTGGAGGTAGTCGATCTCCTCGAGGCTCGTGACCGCGAACTCCTCCACGAGCGAGGGCATGTCGACGCGGTCGGACACGAGCGTCACCTTGCTGAGCCAGCGCCCGACCTTGCGCAGCGCGCGCAGGTCGACGTCGACGATGCGGTCGATCCCGGGCCGCTGGATCTTCAGCACGACGTTGCGCATGCCGGTGTCCGCCGCGAGGGCGTCCGTGAGCGTGGCGCGATGGGCTTGACCCAGGGATGCCGCCGCGAGCGGGCGCTCGTCGACCGAGGCGAAGGCCGCGGTCAGCGGCATCCCGAGCTCCTCCTCCGCCCGCGCGCGGATGGCCGCGAAGGGAACGGCGGGGACCTCGTCCTGCAGGCCCTCGAGCTCTTTGGTGATGATGGGCGGCAGCACGTCCAGGCGCGAGGACATGTACTGGCCGACCTTGATCATCAGGCCGCCGAGGTCCAGCGCCAGGACGTGGAAGCGCCGAGCGAGCTTCTGCAACCGGCGGGTGCGCCCGCGGGCCGACAGGGCACCGAGGCCGAAGCGCGGGAGGAACAGCTCCCACCACCAGGCCTGCACCAGATAACGGGCGGCGAAGCGCGTGATGCGCCGGTAGCGGGCGCGCATGAGGGCGTCGTCGGACATCGTGTCTCCTTGATGCCGACGTGCCGCGCGCCCGCTGTCGGAGGGCGGCAACCTCAGCTCTGAGCGAGGATGGAGTAGAGCTTACGGCGCGCCTCTTCGAGGATCTCGACGGCGTGCGCGACCTGCTCCTTGTCCCCCGTGCGCGCGACCTGCGCCGCGGCCTGGGCCAGCTCGACGCCCGCCTTGGGCAGCGCCGTCATGCGGCCGCTGTCGCGCGAGCCCGCGGTCTCCCACGGGGCGGCGGAGCGTTCGGTGGTCTCGTCGCCCGCGGCGGCGCGGCCCTCCTCGGTGAGCGAATAGGTCTTGCGGCCGCCGGACTCCTCGGCCCGCACGAGGCCCTCGTCGGTGAGCAGCTGCAGCGTGGGGTACACCGAGCCCGGGCTGGGCTTCCAGGTGCCGTTGCTGCGCTCCTCGATCTCGCGGATGATCTGGTAGCCGTGCATCGGCTGCTCCAGCAGGAGCGAGAGGACGGCCGAACGGACGTCGCCCTTGTTCATGCGGGGCGTGCCGCCGGTCTTCTGCTCGAACTGCGTGCGCAGCTGTTCCATGGCGTCGAGGATGTTCGACATCGGCCAGCCGGCGCCGTTGTGCCCGCCGCGTCCGCCGAACGCGTCTCCCAGGAATGAACCACTCATGACGACCTCCTTCGCGCGGACCCGACCTGGGTCAGCGATATACAACGATATATCGCTGAGGGTGGGTGCGGGCTGGGAATCCGGGGAGGGATGCCGACAGGTCCGGGGGCTGGCGCGGTGCCGTGACGTGGCGCGCGGGCTGGCGCTGAGCGGTGAGTTGGCGGAGATGTACGCGCGGCGCGGGCTGGCGCGTGCATTCGCGACAAGTCAGCGCCCAGGGGCGCGGCGCGGTGCCGTGACTTGGCACAGATGTACACGCCGCGCGGGCTGGCGCGTGCATTCGCGACAAGTCAGCGCGGCGCGGGCTGGCGCGTGCATTCGCGACAAGTCAGCGCCCGGGGGCTGAATCTGTGCCGTGACGCGGCGCAGATGTACGCGCGGGCGCGGGCTGGCGCGGTGACTTGGCACAGATGTACGCGCCGCGCGGGCTGGCGCGTGCATTCGCGACAAGTCAGCGCCCGGGGGGGGGGGCGGGACTGCGAGCGGGAGCGGGTTCAGTACCAGTTGACGGCCTGCGAGTGAGACCAGGCGCTGCAGGGCGTGCCGTAGGCGCGGTCGATGTAGTCGAGCCCCCACGCGATCTGCGTCGCCGCGTTCGTCTGCCAGTCGGAGCCGGCGGACGCCATCTTGCTGCCGGGGAGGGACTGCGGGATGCCGGTGGCCCCACTCGGGTTGTAGGCCTGGTAGTTCCAGCCCGACTCCTTCTGCCAGAGCGACGACAGGCAGGAGAACTGGTCGCTCCCCCAGCCGTAGCGCTCCGCCGCCATCTGAGCGGCGACGGCGCGGGCGCCGTCGGGCGTGTTAACGCGGGCGAGGGCGGCGGCGGCCTCGGCCTCACGCTGCGCCTCGGCTGCGGCGGCGGCCTCGGCCTGGCGCTGCGCCTCCGCGGCGGCCGCGGCGGCGGCCTCTTCGGCGGCCTTCTGCGCGAGCGCCGCGTCCAGACTGCCGCGCAGTTCCTCGACGCGGTCGGAGACGCGCTCCGTCTCGACCTCGGCGTTCTGCGCGAGCGCCGGCAGCATGAGCACGGGCAGCAGCGTGGAGGTCGAGAGGCGATCCGCCGCGTCCTGCAGGTCGGACGTGTCGACGGTGGTGTCGGCTCCGACCGACAGGGGCAGACCGGCGGCGGCGATGTCCGCCTGGACCGCGGCCGCGTCCGCGAGGGCGGTGTCGACGCCGGACTGGGCATCCGCGGCACCGGACGTGATCGCCCCCAGCGTCGGAGACGTGATGAGCGGCGCGGTGCCGAGCGTCGAGGTCCCCGCCGGGGCGACCGCGCCGACCGTCGGCGTCGGGGACGGCGAGGCGGACGGGGCGGCGAACGCCGAACCGGCGACATCGGACATCGAGACGGGCGCGGCGACCGCGACCCCCGTGGTGGCCATCATGCCGAGCGCCACTCCGGCGCAGGTGGCCGCGGTCGCGAGGGTGCGGCGGGCACGGTGGACGTGGTGGAGCTTCACATCAGAACGCAGCAAAAGGAGCACTTTCGTCGGGGCACGCACCCGTCGGGTCGGGCGCGGAATCGTGCCGTCGGGTCGGCACAAGTCCCCGAGTGTGGTCGGCTCTTCTGGACGTTATCTTTTCGTTACCTGGGAGGACGATGGGAGCGCGCGCACGGAAAGACCCCGGTGGGAGGGGTGCGACGGACCTCTCGGGGCCCCTCGCGACGGTGGGGTCCGGTCCGCCGCCGACGCGACCACGGTTCGCCCCGGGGCTCCGCGGGCCGAGCGAGGCGACGTCCGCCCTGCCCGGCCCGCGAGGCGCCGACGTCAGGCGCGGTGCGCGCGGTAGTAGGCCAGAAGTGCCGCGGTCGAGGCGTCCTGAGACTGCGCCGCCTCCTCGTCGCCCTCGAGCGCGGGAGCGATCTGCAGCGCCAGCTGCTTGCCGAGCTCCACGCCCCACTGATCGAAGCTGTTGATGCCCCAGATGGTCCCCTGCGTGAAGGTGATGTGCTCGTACAGGGCGATGAGCTGACCGAGCACGGACGGCGTCAGCGACGGCGCGAAGATCGAGGTCGTGGGGCGGTTCCCGGGGAAGGTACGCGCGGCGACGAGCGCCCCGGTGGTGCCCTCGGCCTCGACCTCTTCCGCGGTCTTGCCGAACGCGAGCGCCTTGGTCTGCGCGAGGAAGTTGGCGAGGAACAGGCCGTGCACGTCGCGCCCGCCGTCGGCGAGCGGATAGGCCGGGTTCACCATTGCGATGAAGTCCGCCGGGATCAGTCGAGTGCCCTGGTGGATGAGCTGGTAGAACGCGTGCTGGCCGTTCGTGCCGGGCTCGCCCCAGAACACCTCGCCGGTGTCGGTCGTCACCGGGGAGCCGTCCCAGCGCACCGACTTTCCGTTCGACTCCATCGTGAGCTGCTGCAGGTAGGCCGGGAACCGGTGGAGCTGCTGCGCGTAGGGCAGCACCGCATGCGACTGCGCGCCGAGGAAGTTCGTGTACCAGACGTTCAGCAGACCCATGAGGACGGGCACGTTCCGGTCGACCGGCGTGGACGCGACATGTTCGTCGACCGTGTGGAACCCGGCGAGGAGCTCGCGGAAGACGCCGGGACCGAGCGTGATGGCAAGCGACAGGCCGATCGCCGAGTCGACCGAGTAACGGCCGCCGACCCAGTCCCAGAAGCCGAAGGCGTTCGCCGGGTCGATGCCGAAGTCGGCGACCTTGTCCAGTGCCGTCGACACGGCGACGAAGTGGTGGGCCACCGCGTCCGTGCGGGCGTCGTCGGAGTCCTCCAGCGCGCCGGCCGTGGCCAGCCGCTCCCACAGCCAGTCGCGGGCCAGGCGCGCGTTGGTCAGCGTCTCGAGTGTCGTGAAGGTCTTCGAAGCGACGATGAACAGCGTCGTCTCGGGGTCCAGGTCGCCCGTCTTCTGCGCGAGGTCGGTCGGGTCGATGTTCGAGACGAAGCGCGCGTGGATGCCGGCGTCGGCGTACGGCAGCAGGGCCTCGTAGACCATGACCGGACCGAGGTCGCTGCCCCCGATCCCGATGTTGACGACGTGGGTGACCTTCTTGCCGGTCACGCCGCGCCACTCCCCCGAACGGACGCGGTCCGCGAAGGCGGACAGGCGGTCGAGCACCTCGTGCACGTCGGCGTCGATGTCCTGCCCGTCGACCTCGAGAGTCGGAGCGGCACCGGCCGGACGGCGAAGAGCGGTGTGCAGGACGGCGCGGTCCTCGCTCGTGTTGAGGTGGGCTCCGGCCAGCATCTGCGAGAAGCGCTCGAGCACGCCCGTCTCCTCGGCGAGTGCGACGAGGGCCTCGAGGATCTCGGGAGTGACGAGGTTCTTCGACAGGTCGACGTGCAGGTCGCCGACGGTGCGGGTGAGGTTCTCGGCGCGGTGCGCGTCGGCGGCGAACCAGCCGCGCAGGTCGGGTTCGAAACCGTCCCGCAGGGCGGTCAGACGGGACCAGGCGGAGGTGATGGTGGGATCGACGGGTGCAGTCACGGACCCCACCGTAGCGATCCGGGTCGCGTTGCGGGGGGAGGATGACGAACCCGTGGACAACAGCTAGGAGGCGCCCGTCTGGGGAGGAACGGTGCCCCCGCCGGCGACCGCGTCGGGCAGCGGCACCTCCCGGGTGGCATCCCACGGCTCCGTCCAGCCCAGCCGGTCGAAGAGCCCGTCCAGCAGCATCGCCGTGAAGCCCCAGACGAGGTGGCTCCCGCCCGGGTGCGGGACGACGAACGCCGGGCCGCGCCACTCGCGCCCGTCGCGGTGCAGGACGGTCACGCCGCGGTGGGCGGGAGCGAGCAGGTCGGCGACCGGGGCGCGGAACACGGCCGCGGACTCCGCGGCATCCACGACTCCCACGCGCGACGGACGGCGCCACCAGCCGATCACGGGGGTCACCAGGTGTCGCGAATAGGCGAGAAGGACCCGTTCCAGCGTTCCGAGGACGTCCACGCCGGAGGGATCGAGCCCGGTCTCCTCCTCCGCCTCGCGCAGCGCGGCCGCCACGGGGCCGTCGTCGCCCGGGTCGAGACGTCCGCCGGGGAACGCGACCTGGCCGGGGTGCGCGCGCAGCGTCGCCGCACGGGCGAGCAGGAGGACGTCGAGCTCGCGCGGCACCGCGCCCACGCGGGCCTCGTGCGTGCTCGGCATCCCGTCGAGCATGCCGAACAGGATGAGCACCGCCGCCTCCCGCGCTCCCGCGTCGACGGGAAGCGCCTGCAGCGCCGGGAAGCCGTCGCCGTGCGCATTCGCGACGAGGGCGACGAGGTCGTCGCGAGCGGAGGCGAGGGGCATCCCTCGAGAGTACGTCGCGGGCGGGTGGTTGCGTGGGCGGGTGGAGATCGTGGAGTGCGCGGGAGACGTGCTGTCGGACCTGCGCGAGTTCCTTTCGGCGGCCGACCTCACACTCAGTGGACTGGGCGCTCCCGGCGTGCGCCTCTGGGTCGCCCTGGACGAGGGCGACCGCATCATCGGCAGCACCGGCTTCGAGCTCAGCGACGACGGACGACACGCCCTCATCCGCAGCGTCGCCGTGGATCCCGCTCATCGCTCACGCGGCATGGGCGGCGACCTGGCGCGCTTCGCTCTGGCCCGGGCCACCGATGCCGGCGCCCGGACCGCCTGGCTGTTCAGCCGACGCTCCGGACCCTTCTGGCGATCGCTCGGCTTCTCCCCCGCGGAGCGCGACACGCTGGCCGAGGTCCTCGCCGACACGCAGCAGGTCCGCCTCTTCCAGCGGACGGCGCAGCTCGCGACCGAGATCGCATGGTCACGCACGCTGTGACGCGCGTTGTGACGCACGCGGTGACGCGCGTTGGGGGTGTGGACGAGGAACGGGATGCCGCGGGCTTCGCGTGGGAACAGATGAGGACCGCAGGCTCGAATTGAGGGCGTGGATGCCGCGAGCTCGGGGCCGGGTGAATTCGCGGGTGGACGCGGGTGAATCGACCGCACCGCTCCAGGGTCCATCTCTAACATTAGAACATGCGTTCGACATCCGCGATGTACACCGACGAGCAAGCCGGCGCCGTGCGGTCGGCCGTCGAGCGCATCCGCCGGGCTGACGCGGAGCTGGCGGCTGCGGAGATCGCACGTGAACGCGCCCTCGCCGACGCGGGCGAGGTGGCGCGAGAGGTCGCCGCCGCCCAGCGGTCGTCCGTCCGGGTCCACGACATGGTCCTACGGAGCATCGCCGCCGAGATCGGCGCGGCCACCGGTGTCTCCGACCGCACCATCCAGCGGCAGATCGGCCACGCCGTGACGCTCGTCGAAGACTTCCCCGTGAGCACCGCCGCCCGTGAGGCGGGCGCCATCAGCGCCCGGCACCTCCGCGACATCGTCGACGCCGCCGCACCGCTCCCGCCGCAGGCGCGAGGGGAGTTCGACATCCTCGCGGCGGCCGAGGCCACGACCGACACCCCGGCGCGCGTGCGACCGCGCCTGCTGCGCCTGGCTTGCCGGCTGCATCCCCGGACGCCGACCGAGCGCCACCGGACTGCACGCGAAGACCGCCGCGTGCGGGTGATCCCTCTCTCGGACGGGATGTCCGAGCTCATCGCGGTGCTGCCCACGACTCTCGCTGTCGCGGTGCAGGACCGGCTCGTGCAGATGGGACGCGCGATCGCCGATGTCGAACGCCGTTCCCCCTCCGACCGGCGGACGCCGCCGGGTGGAGGCGATGCGGGAGGCGACGGCGGTGACCACGCCAGCGGAAACGGTGCGGGGCGCGGGACGGTCTCCGGCAGGGCGGTCGCTGACGTACCCGGCGAGGGCGGCGGTGGTAGCTCCCGCGGGGGCGCCGACGGGGGTGCGGACTTACGAACAGCCGACCAGATCCAGGCGGACGTCCTGACCGACCTCCTCCTGACGGGCGCGCCGATGGCGGATCCCGTCGCGGCGGGCGGCGGCAGCACGCTGGGAGCCATCCGCGCGAAGGTTCAGATCACCGTCCCGGCGATGACGATCCTCGATCCGCGCCGAGAGCGGGACGACCCGGCCGAGCTCGTCGGCCACGGCCCGATCGACGGTGAGACGGCTCGTCGGCTCGCGGAGGCGACCCTGGTGCCGTGGGACCGGGTGATCACGCACCCGATCACCGGAGCGGTCCTCTTCGCCGACACCTACGAGCGCACCGCCGCGATCGACCGACACATCCGCGCCCGGGACAGACACTGCCGGTGGCCCGGATGCGCGCTGCCCGCGGTCCGGTGCGAGATCGACCACACGGTGGACTGGGCCCGGGGAGGTCCGACGGCGAGCACGAACCTCAGCTGCCTGTGCCAGCGCCATCACTCCATGAAGCAGTTCGCCGGGTGGTCCGTGCGGCAGGTCGACGGCGGCGTCCTGGAATGGACGTCTCCGCTCGGGGCGGTCTACGTTGACGAGCCCGCCGCCTATCCCCCGGCGGTGCGTTTCATCGAGTCGGAAACGGAGGAGCAGGGCGAGCCGGACGAGAACCGCCGCCGAGGCGAGTCGGGCGAGAACCGCGCTCCAGGCGGGCCGGGCGAGAATCACGACCGGGGCGGACCGGGCGGGAATCACGACCGAGGCGAGCCGCGGGCACACCGTGACCAGAACAGCCTCGGGCGGGGATCCCCGCCGTCCACAGATGCGCCATTCTGAGCTGCCAGCGAGTAGCCGCGGCGGGTTGCGGCGCCTGGCGGAAGGGTGGCGGAGGGTTCCAGAGCCTGGCGGAAGGGAGGCGGAGGGCTCCAGAGCCTGGCGGAAGGGCGGCGGAGGGTTGCGGCGCCTGGCGAAAGGGTGGCGGCGGATTGCGGCGCCTGGCGGAAGGGTGGCGGAGGGTTCCAGAGCCTGGCGAAAGGGTGGCGAGCTGGAGGAGACCCTCCAGAAGGGCGGCGGACGCCGGCAGAGGGGCGGCGGACGCCGGCAGCGGGGCGGCGGACGCCGGCAGCGGGGCGGCGGACGCCGGCAGCGGGGCGGCGGACGCCGGCAGCGGGGTGGCGGAGGCCGGCAGCGGGGTGGCGGAGGCCGGCAGCGGGGTGGCGGAGCCGTGCCACCCGACCCGGCGATCCGCCGTCGGCAATCGGGCCGATCGCGGGGATCCGCGGCATCCGACGCCGCTCTCCGACGCGCCCGTCAGCCCCGCGGCATCCGACCCCGCCATCCCCGGCCCCGTTCACTGACGCCGTGTCAGGATGAAACGGGAGGTGCGCGATGTCCGAGGAGTTGCACGCGGTCACCATCGTCGTCGACATGCCGGTCACCAAGATCGACGCGCTCGACACCATCGCGTTCGCCGCGGACGGCTCGGTCGACGACGCCCGCACCGCGCGACCACGGGTCTGGCTTGCCCCGAACGCGTGGGCCGAAGTGGAGATCCCCAAGTTCGCCGACCCGCCGCCGCTGGCCATCGACGTCTACTCGGACAAGTCCGGTGCCATCGCATGGGCCGAGGCCCGCCGCCTCTTCGACGCGCTGGAGCGACTGGGCTGGAACGTCGCACCGCCCCGGGCCGGCGTCCGCTGAGCACCCTCTCTCGAGGTCACTCCGCTCGAACCAGGGCCGACAGAAAGCCGCGGCTACCGACAGAGCCGCGGACGACGCCCGAACCGGCGCCGAAGTCAGCGACCGAGCCGCCGCCACAGCTCAGCCCACCGGCGCCGCCCTCAGGAGCTCAGACCTACCGGTGCCGCCCTCCGGAGCTCAGACCTACCGGTGCCGCCCTCAGGAGCTCAGACCCACCAGCTCCGCGCTGCGGTCCCACAGCAGCCGCGCGGGCGCGGGATCGTCCGCGATCTTGTTCGTCCGCGCCGGCTTGTTGTTCGAGTAGAACCCACCGGGCTCCCAGTCGACCCCGGGCTTGCCCAACGCCAGCCACGTCAGCCGCGCCCCACCGACGTCGGTCGACGTCATGAGCTTCTGCGCCAGCGGTCCCCCGTAGAGGAACTTCATCGGACCGTCCGAGGTCGACCCGAAGCTCGACGCGATGACCCCCGGATGGAACGCCACCGCCGACAGCCCGGCGTCGCCGTACCGGCGGTGCAGCTCCTTCGTGGACAGCACGTTCGCGAGCTTGGCGTTCCCGTAGGCCGTCGTCGAGGAGTACCGGCGCTCCCCCTGCAGGTCATCGCCGTCGAAACGCGCCATCAGCCGCGCCGCGGCACTGGAGGTCTGAATGACGGATGCCGCTGAGCCGATCAGACGCTCCAGGAGGAGGTTGGTCAGCAGGAACGGCGCGAGATGGTTCACCTGGAACGTCAGCTCGTAGCCGTCGCCGGTCACCGTGCGGTCCCCGAAGATGCCGCCGGCGTTGTTCGCCAGCACGTCGATACGCGGATACCGCTCGAGCAGGCCCGCCGCGAGCTCGCGCACCTGGGCCAGGTCGCTGAAGTCCGCGACGAACGAGTCCGCGCCGATCGCATCCGCGACCCGCGCCGTCTTGTCGGGGTTGCGACCGACGACCACGACGTTCTCGCCGATGTCGTGCAGCTGACGCGCCGACGCGGCGCCGATCCCGTCGCTGGCGCCGGTGATGACGATGGTGCGGGGCATGGCTCGACCTCCCATGATCGTCCGGGCGGGGCCCGAAGCTCGGTGGACTGCCCGGGCAGGGCCCGAAGCACGTGAAGGGATACCGTAACGACCGCCCCTCCCCGGCCACGGGGGCTTGCCCGCGGCATCCCGAACCGTGAAGAGACACCGCAACGACCGCGCCTCCCCGCCCACGGGGGCTTGCCCGCGGCATCCCGAACCGTCACAGCCCGGAGAATCAGCGAGGTCCCCGGACCCCCCGACAACGCCATCCATCCCCGCCCGCCCGCACAACTCACAGCCCGCTCCCAGCCCCCACGGCCGGAAACGGGACCAAAACACGGACGTCCGACGTTCCACCCTGTGTCGCCCGCACCGGGCGTCGATGACGAAGGGATGCACACCGTGAGCACGGAGTACCGGAAGACGTCGCAGGCGCTCAGCCGTCTGACCGACCGCCAGTTCGCCGTCACGCAGGACGACGCCACCGAGCCGCCGTTCCGCAACGAGTACTGGGACAACCACGAGGACGGCATCTACGTCGATGTCGTGTCGGGACAGCCGCTGTTCTCCTCGACCGACAAGTTCGAGAGCGGCTCGGGCTGGCCGAGCTTCACCCGCCCCATCGACGACGCCGCCGTCGTCGAGAAGACCGACCGCTCGCTCTGGATGACGCGCACCGAGGTCCGCTCCTCGGGGGCCGACAGCCACCTGGGCCACGTCTTCGACGACGGCCCACGCCAGGCCGGCGGACTGAGATACTGCATGAACTCGGCCGCCCTGCGGTTCGTGCCCGTCAGCGAGCTGGAGGCGCAGGGATACGGCGCCTACCTGTCGCTCTTCCCCCAGAGCCAGGCGTCATGAGCTTTCTCACGAACCTTTCCGGCAAGATCGTCCGCAGCCTCTTCGGCAGCACCCCCGGCACAACCCACGGCAGAAGGAGCCACACCATGACCAGCGGACCCACCGACACCGGCGCCGTCACGCGCCGCCCCGGCACCGAGACCGCCGTCCTCGCGGGCGGCTGCTTCTGGGGCGTCGAGGACCTCATCCGCCGCCAGCCCGGCGTGCTCGACACGCGCGTCGGCTACACCGGCGGTCAGAACGACCACGCCACCTACCGCAACCACCCCGGCCACGCCGAGGCGGTCGAGATCGTCTTCGACCCCGCCAAGACGACCTACCGCGACATCCTGGCGTTCTTCTTCCAGATCCACGACCCGTCCACCCTGAACCGTCAGGGCAACGACATCGGCACCAGCTACCGGTCCGCGATCTTCCCGCTCTCCCCCGAGCAGGAGCAGGTCGCCCGCGACACCATCGCCGACGTCGACGCGTCCGGCATCTGGCCCGCCAAGGTCGTCACCACCATCGAACCGGAGGCCCCCTTCTGGGAGGCCGAGCCCGAGCACCAGGACTACCTCCTGCGCATCCCGAACGGCTACACGTGCCACTTCGTGCGCCCGGGCTGGGTGCTCCCCAAGCGCGAGGAAGCCTCGGCCTGATCACGACGGGACCTGGATGCCACGGCATCCGGGTCCCGCCCTTTCCCCTCATGCACCTCACCCTGGATCCCGCCTCGCCCCTGCCGCCGTTCGCGCAGGTGCGTTCGCGCATCATCGCGATGATCGAGAGCGGCGAACTCGCCCCGGGAACGCGGCTGCCCGCCGTGCGGGCGCTCGCCGCCGACCTCGACCTGGCCGCCAACACCGTCGCGCGCGCGTACAAGGAGCTCGAGGAGGCGGGGTTCGTCGAGACGCGCGGCCGCGCGGGGACGATCGTCTCCGCGGGCTCGGACCCCGTCGCCGTCCGCGCGGCCGAGGCGGCCCGCACGTTCGCGCAGACGATGCGCACCCTGGGCGTCGCGCCCGACACCGCCCTCGACCTCGCGCGGGGCGCGCTCAGCGACACCTGAGCGACGGCTCCGCGGGACGGTCGACAACCCCACCGTCGCCCCCGGGCAGACCGCGCGGCGCCGCCGAGGCAACCCCTGCTGTGACCTGATGCGGCTTTTCTAGGCTCGGGGCGTGAGCTCGCACGACACCATCGTCATCGGCGCCGGTCTGGCCGGCCTCCGTTGCGCAACGCGCCTCGCGGACGCCGGTCGCGACGTCGTCGTCCTCGAGGCCGGAGACGCCGTCGGCGGACGCGAACGCACCGACCTCGTCGACGGCTTCCGCCTGGACCGCGGCTTCCACGTGCTCAACCCCGCCTACCCCGCCGTGCAGCGCGCCGTCGACATCGACGCCCTCGACCTGCGGCGCTTCCCCGTCGCCGTCGGCGTCCGCCTCGGCGGCTCCACGGACCGGGCTGAGCAGGGACCGTCACGGTCCCGGGACCCCCGAACCCCCGCCGGCCCCACCGACGCGGCTGAGCAGGAACCGTCACGGTCCCGGGATCCCCGAACCCCCGCCGGCTCCACCGACGCGGCTGAGCAGGAACCGTCACGGTCCCGGGACCCCCGAGCCCCCGCCCGCCCCACCGACGCGGCTGAGCAGGAACCGTCGTCCGGGACCCCCCCGACCCGGGCCACCGTCGCGCATCTCGCCCACCCCCTCCGCCACCCCGGCCGCATCATCGAGACCCTGCGGAGCGGCCTCGTGTGCCCGGGCGATCTCGTCGCGCTCGCCCGCTGGGCGGCCCCCGCGATCCTCGCGCCGCAGGCCGCCACCCGCGGCCCGGACCGTCCCCTCTCCGAAGGATGGGACCGCGCAGGACTCCGCGGCCCCCTCCGCGAGAGCGTCCTCGAGCCGTTCCTCGCGGGGGTCATCGCGGACGACCGGCAGCAGACATCGGACGCGTTCGTGCGCCTCCTCATCCGCAGCTTCGCCCTCGGGCGCCCCGGCCTGCCCGCGGACGGCATCGGCGCGCTGCCCGCACAGCTCGCCGCCACGGCCCGACGCGCCGGAGCCGGCATCCGTCTGTCGCACCGGGTCACGGAAGTCCACCGCACGGGACGCTCCTGGCGCGTCGAGATCGAGGGAGGGGATGCCGTCTCCGCCCGCACCGTCGTGTTCGCCACCGGCCTCGCCGCCCCGATCGCGGGCCTCGACCTCGCACCCCCGCGCACGCGCGGCCTCCAGACGTGGTGGTTCGCCACGGACGAGGCCCCCTCCGACGACGCCGCGCTGCGCGTGGACGGACGACCCCTCCCGGCCGGGGGGACGGGGCGACGCCCCGGACCCGTCGTCAACACGTCCGTGCTCACCCGCACGGTCCCCTCCTACGCCCCGGCCGGACAGCACCTCGTCCACGCGACGTGCCTCCTCCCTGGGACGGACGGCCCCGCGACCGAGGCCGACGTCCGCCGCCAGCTCGCCGACCTGTGGGACGCCGACGTCGCCGCCTGGCGTCTCCTGCGTCGCGACGACATCCCCGACGCGCTCCCCGCGCAGGACCCGCCGCTGCGCGCGCGCCGGCCGGTCCGCCTCGGCGACGGACGCTACGTCGCCGGGGACCATCGCGACACGGCATCGATCCAGGGCGCACTCGTCTCCGGCGAGCGCACCGCGCGTGCCGTGCTCGCCGACCCGGTGCGGTGAACCCCCGTCCGTGCCCGTCCGGCACACTGGACCGATGCCCGGTCTGCACCACCTCGACGTCTGGATCTCCCACCCCGACCAGCTCTCGACGTGGACGTGGCTCTTCGAGCGACTGGGGTGGACGATGGATGCCACCTGGCCCGGCGGCGCGACCTGGGCCCCTGCCCCGGCGGGAACCCCCTACATCACCGTCACGACCACCCCCACCGTCGTCGACGCGGCGCACGACCGCCGCCGTCCCGGGGTGAATCACCTCGCGTTCGACGGCGGACCACGCTCGTCCGTCGACGCCGTCATGGTCGACGCGCCGGCACACGGCTGGACGCCGCTGTACGCCGACCGCTATCCGCACGCGGGCGGGCCGCAGCACTACGCCGGCTGGCTGGGGAACGCGAACGGGTTCAAGGTCGAGATCGTCGCCGAGGACTGAGCCGGGGTCCGCGGTGGGGTCGATCCTCCGTCACGCGCCGGGTCGACCGACCATCACACCCGCGCAGCCAGCTCCCGCAGCTTGTCTCCGGTCACGCGCCGGGTCGTCCAGCCATCACACCCGCGCAGCCAGCTCCCGCAGCTTCTCTCCGGTCACGCGCCGCGTCGTCCAGTCATCCATCGCCTCCGCGCCGAGCGCGCGGTAGAAGCCGATGGCCGGCTCGTTCCAGTCCAGGACCGTCCACTCCAGACGCGGATACCCCTGCGCGACGCACTCCCCGGCGAGCGCGGACAGGAGCGCGACGCCGTAGCCGCGCGACCGGTCCTCCGCCGACACGAAGAGGTCCTCGAGCCAGATCCCGTGTCGCCCCGTCCACGTCGAGTAGGTCAGGAACCACACGGCGATGCCCCGGATGCCACCCTCCCGCTCGACCACGAACGTGAACGCCCGCGGGTCGGCGCCGAACAGCGTCTCCGTGATCATCTCGGCGGTGTTCTCCACGGCATCCGGTTCCCGCTCGTAGTCCGCGAGAGCCTGGATGCACGCGAGGATGCCCTCCTCGTCGCCACGGCGAGCGCGGCGCACCACGGCGCCGTCGGCCAGCGTCGCGAGCACGGAGAGGTCAGGATTCGGACTGTCGGCACCGGCGGAAGCCTCACCGTCCACAGCCTCCGCACCGGCGGGGACGTGACCGTCCTGAGCGGCGGCAGCGGTAAGCGCGTCGTCGCGGGCGGGCGAGGCGGCGGGGATCGGGTCCGTCATACGCCCAGGCTAGCCGCGGCGCGGCGCGCACATGGGGCTCCGGACCGGCGAGCAATGGTCCTCAGCGCGCGACGGCGGGCGCGAGAGCCGGGGTCAGCGCCTCGCGGCCGTCGAACACGAAACAGTCGCCGTCCCAGTGCGCGTCGCCCTGCTCGGCGAACCAGCCGAGGACGCCGCCGTCGAGCTGGTAGGCGTCCACGCCCTCCGCCCGCAGCTGCAACGCCGCCTTCTCGCAGCGGATGCCGCCCGTGCAGAAGCTCACGACCGTCTTCCCGACGAGGGCGTCGCGGTGCGCGCTCACCGCCGCGGGGAACTGTGTGAACCGCTCGATCCCCCAGTCCAGGGCACCCGAGAACGTGCCGTACGCGACCTCGAAGGCGTTGCGGGTGTCGACGAGCACGACCTCGCGTCCCTCGTCGTCCGACCCGGTGTCCAGCCACCGGCGCAACGTCTCGGGCGACACCGCGGGAGCGCGGCCGTCCTGGGGGCGCACCTCCGGACGGTCCATGCGGATGATCTCGCGTTTCACCTTCACGAGCAGACGGGCGAACGGCACGTCGTCCGACCAGCTCTCCTTCGTCTGCAGCGCCGCGAACCGATCGTCCGCGCGCAACGCGTCCACGAAGCCCCGCACCGACGCCGGGGCGCCCGCGAGGAACAGATTGACGCCTTCGGGGGCGAGGAGGATCGTGCCGCGCAGGCTGGCGTCCTCCGCGCGCTCCCGCAGCGGGTCCCGGAGCGCGACCGGGTCCGCGATCGCCGTGAAGAGGTAGGCCGCCACGTTCAGGACTCCCTCCGGCGCCTCCACCCGCGGGGACGCGTCGGCCGGGAAAGCGGAGCTCGAGGAGGCGGGCGTCGGAGTGGGAAAGGGCTGGGGGGACACGGCATCCAGGGTATGCAATCCGCCCGCGCGCCCGGACCGGCGCGTGTCCGGTCGCGCACTCTTCCCGTCGCATTTCCGCGGACGCACCGTCAAGGCGCCTCGGCACCCGATCCTCCATCGCCTAGCGTGACAGGACCGCTCACCTGGAGGACCCCGTGCTCGTAGGCCCCACCGTCTCGGTCGTCATCCCCGTCCGTGACGACGCCGAGCACCTCCGCCGGTGCCTCGACGCCCTGACCGCGCAGACCCGTCGCGCCGACGAGATCGTCGTCGTCGACAACGGGTCCCGTGACGGCAGCGCGGACGTGGCCCGTGCCGCCGGGGCGCGCGTCGTCCCCTGCGCGGAGCCCGGCATCCCCGCCGCCGCCGCGACCGGCTACGACGCCGCCCGCAGCGACCTCATCCTCCGGCTCGACGCCGACAGCATCCCCGAGCCCACCTGGATCGCGAGCACGGTCACCGCCTTCGGGGAGGAGGACGTGGATGCCGTCACCGCCGGCGCCGTCTTCCACGACGGGCCCGCGTGGGGGCGTGTGCTGCTCGCCGTGGCGTTCCTCACCGTCTACACCGCCTTCGCCGCTCCGGCCCTCGGTCACGCCCCGCTCTGGGGGTCGAACCTCGCGTTCCGTCGCTCCGCGTGGCTCGCCGTGCGCGACCAGGTCCACCGCGACCCGGAGCTGCACGACGACCTCGACCTGGCGTACCACCTCGGCGAGCGCCACCGCATCCGTGTCGGCTCGTCGCGGCTCATGCGCGTGTCGTGGCGGACCGTCCGCCCCGGCCGGTTCGCCAAGAGCTTCTCGCGCGGCATGGGCACCGTCTTCGCCCACTGGCCGGAGGACATCCCACCCGCCCGGTGGGCGCGTCTCGCGCGTGCCCGCCTCACGCGGACGGACCGTCCGGTCCCGCACGCCGCGATCCGGGGGTCCCGCTGATGCGCACCGATCATCCCGCTTTTCAAGCGACCCCGCGACTCGCGACGGTCTCCGCCCTCGCCCGGGAGTGCCGCTGATGCGCACCGATCATCCCGCTGTCCTACCGGCCCCGCGACTCGCGACGGTCTCCGCCCTTGCCCGGGAGTCCCGCTGATGTCCGCCGTTCTTTTTCCCAACGTGACCGCGCCCGACATGCTCGTCATGTCCTTCAACATCCGCCGGCGGTTCGACCGGCTCACCTGGCCCGCCGCCGACCGGTGGGGGCTGCGCAAGCAGCGGCTGCGGACCTTCCTCGGAGCGAACCACCCGCACATCGTGGGCTCGCAGGAGGCGATGCCCGACCAGGCCCGCTGGGTGCAGGACGCCCTCGGCTCCGAGTTCGGACGCATCGGGCTCGGCCGGGGCAAGGACCTCGACGGCGAGGGCACGCCCATCTTCTACGACCGGGACCGCCTCGAGGTCGAGGACTGGACGCAGGTCGCCCTCTCCGACAGCCCGGAGGTGCCCGGCTCCACCGGGTGGGGCAACACGATCCCCCGTATCGCCGTCATCGCCCATTTCCGCGACCGCGACACGGACGCGCGCTTCACCGTCGTCAACAGCCACTTCGACGCGTTCTCGCGGCGCGCCCGCCGACGATCCGCGCAATGGCTGCACGACCTCGCCGCCGTGGAGACCCGTCCACTGCTGTTCACGGCGGACATCAACGCGCACGTCCGCTCCCCCGAGCTGGCCGAGATGTTCGCCGACGGGCACCTCGTCGACACCTGGTCGTACACCCCCGTCCGGCGCACCGCGGAATGGGGCACGTTCAACAACTACCGCCGTCCGCGCCGCGGCACGCGACGCATCGACGCGGTCCTGGCCTCCCCCGACGTGGGCGTCCGCGCCGTCGGCATCGACCCCCGTCCCACCGGGACCAACTGGCCGTCCGACCATCTGCCGGTGCAGGCGGTCGTGCGCATCCCGACGGGGTCGGCATCATGACCGGGAGACTCTTCCCCGGGTGGGGCCGACGACGATGATCCGCGCGCTCTACGCCAACCTGAAGCGTCCGCCGCGCAGCGTCACCGACTGGCTCGCGGACGCCGTGCGAGCCGTCGCCATCGTCATCGTCGCCGTGTCCGCCGTCACCCTGCCGGGCACCGACACGGCCGTCCTCTCCATGGCGCTGCCCGCGGTCATGCTCTCGCGCATGATCGGCCTGCGCTCCGGCCTGGACCTCATCACCTGCGTGACCGTGTTCGTCGCGGCCGGAAGCAACGTCCTGGAGCTGTACCGCGCATGGACGGGCTGGGACCTCATCGTCCACCTGGCGTGCACCGGCGTGCTCGCCGCGGTCGCCCTCATTCTCCTGCAGGACTCCGGGGTCGTCCCCGCCACCGGGCGGCGGCGCACGCCCATCGTGCTCGCGACGCTCTCCGGCCTCGCCCTCAGCGCGGTGTGGGAGATGGTGGAGTGGTTCGGCTACCGCTTCATCACCGACGCGATCTTCGTCACCTACGACGACACCATCGGCGACATGATGGCCGGTGGTCTCGGTGCCCTGATCGTCGGGGTCGTGGCATCCCGGGTCCGTCTCACCCGCGAGGACCGCGCCCCGCTCTGACGGAATCGGCGGCGCATGCGCTGTGCCGCGGGTGGAGCAGGCCCGGCCGCGCGGGATCAGGCCACGCCACGCGCGGGTCGGGCGGCGTGCGCCGCCTCCTCCGCGTCCAGACACGCCGAGAGCCCGTCCAGCGACACCCCGAGCGCACCGGCCACCGCGGCGACGGTCGCGAACGACGGCGTCACCAGTCGGCCGGTCTCGATCTTGCGCAGCGTCTCCGGGGACACCGCGGCGGCCGCCGCCACCTCGGCGAGAGAGCGCGGACCGCGGGCGTCCCGGAGGAGGGCCCCGAGCCGACGTCCGCGCGCGACGACCTCGGGGGTGTGCGGCAGGCGAACCATCATGACCCTATCCTACCGGTATTGTTTGACCGGTATTCTTTGACCGGTATTCTTCGACCGGTAGAGCTCTTCGCCCTACCGCCACCCCCCCTCACCGAGGACGAGCCCATGATCGAGATTTTGAACGCCACCCAGCTCGCCGCGGCGGGAGAGACGGGCGCCATCGTGGGCGACACGTTGGCCGAGCTCCGCGAACGGGCCACGGTCGGCGTCAACCTCCTCGAGATCGACGCCTGGGCGCGGGAACTCATCCTGGCCGCGGGCGCGGAGTCCTGCTACGTCGACTACGCCCCCTCGTTCGGGAACGGCCCGTTCGGACATTACATCTGCACCGCGGTCAACGACGCCGTTCTCCACGGCCTCCCCCACGACTACGTGCTGCGATCGGGCGACCTCCTCACCCTCGATCTCGCGGTCATCAAGAACGGCATTGCCGCCGACGCGGCCGTCAGCTTCCTCGTGGGACCGGCGCGCCCCGCGGGCAGCGCCGAGCTCATCCGCGCGACCGAGGACGCCCTCGCCGCCGCGATCGACGTGGCCCGGCCGGGCAACCGCATCGGCGACATCTCGCACGCCATCGGGAGCGTGCTCACCGCCGCCGGGTACGCGGTCAACACCGAGTTCGGCGGGCACGGGATCGGCTCGACCCTGCACGGCGACCCGCACGTGCCCAACATCGGCCGCCCGGGGCGCGGGTTCCGGCTGCGTCCCGGACTGCTCCTGGCCCTGGAGCCCTGGGTGATGGCCGACACCGACGTGCTCGTCACCGACCCGGACGGGTGGACGCTGCGCAGCGCGACCGGCGCCCGCACCGCGCACAGCGAGCACACCGTCGCGATCACCGACGGCGCCGCCGAGATCCTCACGCTGCCGCGCTGACGGAACGCTCTTCAACGCGCCCCGCGGACAACACGAGGCCGGGAAGGCCGTGACGACCCTCCCGGCCCTTTGCCGTCAGATCCGGCCGGCGACGTCCGTGCCCACGAGGTCCCCGTCGGGGTTGGGCTCGCTCAGCTGCTCACCCGGCGCCGAAGAGTCCTCCAGCGGAGGCAGCGCCTGCTCCACGCGCGCGCCGATCTCGGCATCCACGTTCTTCCAATACTGCACCGCACGGTCGCGGACGTCCTTGCGGGTCACCCCGCCGACGTGCCCGGAGATCGTCTCGACGAGACGGTCGCGCTCCTCGGCGGACATGACGTCGCGCACGAGTGCGCCGGCCTGGCCCCAGTCGTCGTCCTCCGGGTGCAGCGTCGCCGCGGAACGCACCAGCTCGCCGTCGCTCTGCCAGCCGCCATCCCCCGCGCGACGCGGGTCCGCCGCCGGGCCGCCCACCGAGTTCGGGGCGTACACGGGCACCTCGGGCGGGTTGTACTCGTAGCGCATCGCGCCCTCCTTGGAGTACGAGTGCACCTCCGTGTGCGGCCGGTTGACGGGCAGCTGCTGGTAGTTCGTCCCCACGCGGTACCGGTGCGCGTCGGCGTAGCTGAAGATGCGGGCCTGCAGCATCTTGTCGGGGCTGCCGTCGATGCCGGGGACGAAGTTCGACGGCTCGAACGCCGCCTGCTCGATCTCCGCGAAGTAGTTGCCCGGGTTGCGGTTCAACTCCATCGTGCCGACCTCGATCTCGGGGTAGTCGCTGTGCGGCCACACCTTCGTCAGGTCGAACGGGTTGAAGCGGTACGTCTTGGCATCCTCGTACGGCATGACCTGCACCTTGAGCGTCCACGTGGGGAACTCGCCGCGCTCGATCGCCGCGTACAGGTCGCGGATGTGGAAGTCCGCGTCCTGACCGGCGATCTGGTCGGCCTCGTCCTGCGTGAGCGTCTTGTGCCCGAGGTCGGTGTGGAAGTGGTACTTCACCCAGAACCGCTCGCCCTCGGCGTTGATCCACTGATAGGTGTGCGAGCCGTAGCCGTTCATGTGGCGCCAGGATGCCGGGATGCCGCGGTCCCCCATCAGCCACGTCACCTGGTGCGCGCTCTCCGGAGACAGCGTCCAGAAGTCCCACTGCATCGTGTTGTCCCGCAGGTGGCTGCCGGGCAGACGCTTCTGCGAGCGGATGAAGTCGGGGAACTTGATGCCGTCCTTCACGAAGAAGACGGGCGTGTTGTTGCCGACGAGGTCGTAGTTGCCCTCGGTCGTGTAGAACTTCAGCGAGAACCCGCGCGGGTCGCGCCACGTATCGGGGCTGCCCTGCTCGCCGGCGACCGAGGAGAAGCGGGCGAGCATCTCGGTCTCGACGCCCGGCTGGAACAGCGCCGCGCGCGTGTACGCCGAGACGTCCCCAGTGGTGCGGAACGTGCCGAACGCGCCGCCGCCCTTCGCGTGGACGACGCGCTCCGGGACGCGCTCGCGGTTGAACTGGGCGAGCTTCTCGATGAGGTAGTGGTCGGTGAGGGCGATGGAGCCGTCGGCTCCGACGCTCTGGGAGTGCTCGTCGCTGGCGACGGGCGCTCCGTTGTTGGAGGTGGTGGGGGTGCTCATGAGCTCTCCTCGCGGTCGAAGGTCCGGTGGGGTGACCTTCTCCGACCCTAGGCAGGCCCGGTCGCGCAATCGAGCTGTTGCGCATCCGGTCCCGAGCACGTACCGTCGCCGCCTCCCCTCCCCGCCGTCGAGCCGCCCTGTCAATCCCCCGCGGCGGGTTCCCGGCCCTGGCGAGCATGGCGGGACAGGGTTACCGGATCGAGAAGGACACGACGCCACGGGTGGGCGTCCGGATCGGTCGGGTTCCCGGGTGAAACGGACCACAAGCAAGACCGACCGAGCACGACCGACCGGGCAAGACCGACCGGGCGAGACCGACCGGGCAAGACCGACCGAGCAAGACCGACGAAGAGAAAGAGGGACACCATGTCGAAGGATCTGTCGAAGGGCGACCGGGTCAGCTGGGACACCCCGCAGGGACGCACCCAGGGCGAGATCGTGGAGAAGAAGACGAGCGACTTCCAGCACGACGGGCAGAAGTTCACGGCATCCGACGACGACCCGGCCTACATCGTCGAGTCGGAGAAGTCCGGGTCGAAGGCCGCCCACAAGGGATCGGCGCTGAACAAGCTTAAGAGCTGAGCACGCGGAACCACGACTCGATGCCCGGGATGGGCTCGGCTGGCCATCCCGGGCATCGCGCTGCTCCCCCACCATCCGGCGGGGCGGGAACGGGCCGTCAGCCATCCCGGGCATCGCGCTGCTCCCCCACCATCCGGCGGGGCGGGAACGGGCCGTCAGCCATCCCGGGCGTCGCGCTGCTCCCCCGCCACCCGGCGGGGCGGGAACGGGCCGTCAGCCATCCCGGGCATCGCGTCGCTTGCGCATCTGCGCCAGGGCGAGACCGAGCCGGTGGTTGCCGGCGAGCACATCCTCGTTGCGTTCGAGGAACTCCCAGTACGCGTCCGTGAACACCGAGTCCTTGGCATCCTGCGCCGACGGCCACCACGAGCCCATCTTCTGCAGATAGGCCCCACCGGAGACGTACGGCTTCGTCGCGACAAAACCGCCGTCGGCGAACTGGCTCATGCCCATCACGTTGGGGATCATCACCCAGTCGTACGCGTCGACGAACAGCGCGAGGAACCACGCGTTCACCTGGCGGGGCGCGTACCCCTGAAGCAGGAACCAGTTGCCGAGCACCATGAGCCGCTCGATGTGGTGCGCATAGCCCCAGCGGTGCACGCGCTCCAGCACCGTGCGCACCGGGACCGGCAGATCCGACGGCATCCGTGTCGCGGTGTACCAGTACTTCTCTATGCGCTTCTCGTTATGGAGGGCGTTGACGTGCTCCAGCTTCGGGTGGGCCCGGTACATCCCCCGCATGTACTCGCGCCAGCCGACCACCTGACGGAGGAACCCCTCGACGGATGCCAACGGGGCATCGGTCCGCGTGGCGGCGGCGACCACCTCTTCGACCGTCAGCAGCCCGATGTTCAGCATCGGCGAGATGATCGCGTGGAAGAGGAACGGCTCGTCGGCTTTCATCGCGTCCTCGTAGCGTCCGAAGTCGGTGAGCCGTTCCGCGACGAACACGTCGAGCCAGTCCCGTGCCTGCTCCGGCGTCACCGGCAGCCAAAACTCCTCCGCGGCGCCCGGATGCTCGGGGAAGCGCTCGTCGACCTCCGCGATGACCTGCGCGGTGATCTCGTCCGGCTCCAGCTGCGGGAGCGCGGGGATGTCCACGCCCTTCTTCGGCAGCGGCTTGCGATTCTCCGCGTCGAAGTTCCACCGCCGGCCCACGGGCGTGCCGCCGTCCATCAGGATGCCGGTGCGCCGGCGCTGCCAGTGGTAGAAGTCCTCCATGAGGGGGGTCGGATGCTCCGCGAACCAGCCGTCGACCTCCTCCTCCGGCGTGAGGAACAGCCCGTCCGACAGCACGTCGGTGTCCACGTCGTGGTCCGCGCAGATCCGGGCGATGCGCTCGTCCACGGGACGGTTCGGGTCGCTCATCCACACCAGCTCGGCCACGTGGCGGGTCGTCAGGAGGCGCTCGAGACCGGCCTTGAAGCCGAGGTCGTCGTCCAGCGTGATCCGGCGGACCGTCTTCCCCTCGGCTTCGAGCCGGGCGGCCGTGTGCCGCATCGCCGACACGAGCAGCACGATCTTGTGCCGGTGGTAGGGCAGCTTCGCGAACCGCGGGGCGGACTCGACGAAGAAGAACTCGTCCACGTCGTCGTCGGCGTACGCGGGGTGCTCCGCGAACTGCTGCGTGGCCAGGATGAGCGCGGCCTTGATCTTCCGTGCGCTCATGCGCGTCGCTCCTCTCCGCGACCGGGCGTCGCGCCGGTGTGCGTGTCGTCGACCGTCGTCATGAGCGCCTCCGGGCCGAGATCGGTACTGACAGCCAGGGATCCGCTCTCCGCGCTCATGCCCGCCTCCGGGCCGCCGCCGCCTTGGCTCGGCAGCCGCGGGAGCAGTACTTCACGTCATCCCACTGGTCGCGTCCGTTCCAGCGTTTGCGGTCGGAGAAGGGGCGGCCGCAGAACGCGCACGGCTTCTCGCGGAGCGGTGGTCGAGACATGCCGACATCGTTCCAGCCGGTCCGGACCGCGATCGGGGGCTTGCGCGTGACACGGACCACCCTTCGACGCAAGGGCCGTGCGGCCGCGGCAGGCGCCGTGGTCGGGTGGATCCATGACCTCGACACCTGACGACACGACCGACGGACGCGACACCACCAGCGCGAGCGACACCGCGGACCAGCGCGACGAGCTCGAGACCGCCGACGCCCCGATTCCCCGCCCCACCTCGGGCGACGTCCCGGGCGACACCGACGGCTCCGACGACGCTCCCGTGGACAACCCGTCCGGCGGCTGAGCGGCCGACTGTCGGAGGGGCGGCTGTCCAACGGTCTCGCCTCACTACCCCTCCCGCGGCGGGGGCGCCAGGCCGTCCAGCGCTTCCAGCGCCTCGTCAGCGCGCGCCCGCCGAGCGGCGACATCGTCCTCCCACCACCGCGGGCCGCGCTCGCCGAGACCGTGCTTGGCGAGGTCGACCCGGCGGCGCGCCGCCGCGACCGCGTCGTCGTCGTCCGCGCGCTTCGCCGTCCGCACGGCCGACCGTGCACGGCCCAGGTGGGAGCGCAGCCGGTCGGCCGCCTCTTCGGACAGCTCGGGGTCCGTACGCCGCCACCGACGCCCGTCGATCACGAGCCAGTGGTCGTCGTCGGCGGCATCCGTCATCCGCCTACTGCACACCCTGGTGACGGGATCCGCATTCCCCGGTGACGTTCAGCACATCCGTGGTACCGTGGAGTATTCATTCCGGGACCGTCTTCGCCTCCGCCCGCCTCATCGTCGAGATGCCGGGTGCGCAGCACCGAGCCGCGACTGTCGAAGTCCCTTCAACTTCTTGTGCGATCTCGCACCTCCGTCCGACGCGATCCGCGTCCCTCCGAAAGTCTTCGTGTTCTCCCCCTCTCTTCCGCCGGCACCGCCGCGCGACCTCCCTTTCGCTGACGTCGTCAGCGCCCTCGACTGGCGTCAGGCCGACCTCGACGTCTACGTCGCCATGTCCGGTGTCGGCTTCACCGACTACGCCGGGTTCGTCGGCGCCCGCGACGGCCGCTTCGAGGCCCACGGCGCGCGCGGCGAGGACCTCGGCCTGCACGACTCGCTCGACGCGGCCCGCTCCGCCGTCGGGCGTCACCGTGCGCTCGCGGCCCTTCCCGTCGCTCCCCACCGCTCGCGTGCGACCCTCCCGGTCGCGCGTCACCCCCGTCCGCTCCGCGCTTGTCGGAACGGCGCCCACGGTCGCACCTGCGGCCCGAGAAGAAAAAGGAAGAACACGATGGCCACTGGCACCGTGAAATGGTTCAACTCCGAGAAGGGCTACGGGTTCATCGCACCCGACGACGGCTCGGCCGACCTGTTCGCGCACTTCAGCGCGATCCAGGGCAATGGCTTCAAGGAGCTGCAGGAGGCGCAGAAGGTCGAATTCGACGCTGAGCAGGGCCCCAAGGGCATGCAGGCGGCGAACATCCGCCCCCTCTGAGCATCAGCTCCCCCGCAGCCGGGGTGCACCGCGTTTCGCGGGCACCCCGGCTGCGTCTGTTCCCGGGGGATTCGGGAGCCGTCCGTCCGCCTGCGCCGGACGGGACAGGCTCCCCGCTGGGAGTTCGCCCGACGTCTCCGGGCCGCCGATAGGGCTAGCGCGAGCGTTGGACGTGCACACCGCGCGCCCGCCCCTGGGAGTTCGCCTGACGTATACCGCCGGGCCCATACGACCGCACGTAATGTGGGCCCCAGCCCGGGTAGCCACCTCGGCTCCACACCCCCGGAACCCCCAGGAGCTCTTCATCGCCTCCACTGTCGTCGAGTCGCGACTCGGCCCCGTCCGTCAGACGTACTCCGGCACCACCGAGTTCCCCCCGATCGCCAAGGCCTACACGGAGCTGTCGCAGGTCGTGCGCGAGAGCGGATACCTCGTCCGCACCCCCCTCTTCTACTCCGTGGTCGCCGGCGCGGTCGTCCTCGGCTTCGGCGGGGCCATCACCGGCTTCGTCCTGCTCGGCGACAGCTGGTTCCAGCTGCTGATCGCCGCCGCCCTCGGCATCCTGTTCACCCAGGTCGCCTTCCTCGCCCACGAGGCCAACCACCGGCAGATCCTCGCCTCCGGCCCGGGCAACGACCGGCTGGCCCTCTGGATCGGCAACGGCGTCGTCGGCATGAGCCAGTCGTGGTGGGCGACCAAGCACACGCGTCACCACGCCAACCCGAACCGGGTGGGCAAGGACCCCGACATCGAGATCGACACCATCTCGTTCCTCGACGTGGATGCCGCCAGCGCGCGCGGCCTGCGCCGCTGGATCACGAAGCGACAGGGCTGGCTCTTCTTCCCGCTGCTGACGCTGGAGGGTCTGAACCTCCACTTCCTCGCCATCCGTCACCTGCTCTCGCGCGGCGAGGTCAAGGGCCGCTGGACCGAGCTGGGGCTCCTCGCCCTGCGTTTCGCCGTGTTCGTCGCACCGGTGTTCATCTTCCTGCCGATCGGGATGGCGTTCGCGTTCCTCGGCGTGCAGCTCGCCGTGTTCGGCGTCTACATGGGCGCGTCGTTCGCCCCCAACCACAAGGGCATGGCCGTCATCGCGCCGGGCGCGAAGCTGGACTTCTTCAGCAAGCAGGTGCGCACGTCGCGCAACATCTCCGGCGGCTGGTGGGCGACCTGGCTCATGGGCGGACTGAACTACCAGATCGAGCACCACCTCTTCCCCAACATGCCCCGCCCGCACCTCAGCCGTGCACGGGCCATCGTCCGGGAGCACTGCCGCACCCTCGACGTGCCCTACGTGGAGACCACGCTGTGGCAGTCCTACGGCATCGTCATCGCGTACCTGAACCGCGTCGGCCTCGCCGCGCGCGACCCGTTCGAGTGCCCGCTGACGTCGGCGTCGCGCCGCGTCTGACACCCGCCGGCACCGTCGCGCCCGTCGCGTCGCCACTGTTCACTCAGGTCGGCGATGCGGCGGGCGTTTCGCGTGGAGAGCCACCCCGCCGTCTCGCCGGCTCCGCCATCACACGCGCGGGACCTCGTGCAGCCGGACGTCGCGGATGTCCCCGCGGGTCAGGCTCGCCGGCTCCGCCATCACGCCCGCTGGACCTCGTGCAGCCGGACGTCGCGGATCTCTCCGCGGGTCAGGCTCACCGTGATCATCGTGCACACCGGCTGGCGGCGACGGTCCGTCGGGGACCCGGGGTTCAGCAGGCGCAGACCGCCGGGGGTGACGGTGTCCCACGGGATGTGGCTGTGGCCGAACACCAGCAGATCCGTGTGCGGGTAGGCGGCATCCATCCGTCCCTCCCGTCCCGTCGCGGCACCGGTCTCGTGCGCGACCGCGACGCGGACGCCCTCGATCTCGGCCCGGGCGACCTCGGGCAGCCGCGCGCGCAGGTCGTCGCCGTCGTTGTTGCCCCAGACGCCGAGGACGGGCGCGAGCGCCGTCAGCTCGTCGAGCACGTCGACCGTGACCCAGTCGCCGGCGTGGACCACCAGATCGACGGTGGATGCCGCGGCCCGCACGGCCGGAGGCAGTTGCCGGGCCCGCCGGGGAACGTGGGTGTCCGCAAGAAGGAGGAGCCGGGTCGCCATCGCTCCACGGTAACCGCGACCCCGCTCTGCGAGATGGCGGCGCACGCGCGCCGGGCGACGCGGGACCCGCGGCATCCCTCCCCCGTCGGTCCCGGCGCACCGCGCGGCCGACGCGCGCTCGCAGACGCGCGATACGTGGACGATACGCGCCGCGATCTACCATCGTGCTCATGCGCGTGCTGATCGTCGAGGACGAGCCCTACCTCGCCGAGGCCATCCGCGACGGACTGCGCCTCGACGCCATCGCCGCCGACATGGCGGGCGACGGCGACACGGCCCTCGAGATGCTCGCGGTGACCCCGTACGACGTCGTGGTGCTGGACCGCGACATCCCGGGCCCGAACGGCGACGAGATCGCCCGCCGGCTCTCGACCCGGGCGGAGGCGCCGCGCGTGCTCATGCTCACCGCCGCCGACCGTCTCGACGACAAGGCGAGCGGGTTCGAGAACGGCGCCGACGACTACCTGACGAAGCCGTTCGCGCTGCGGGAGCTCGTCCTGCGCCTGCGCGCGCTCGCCCGTCGCCCCGCCGCGACCGCCCCGCCGGTCGTCGAGCGGCACGGCCTGCGGCTCGATCCGTTCCGCCGGGAGGTGTATCGGGACGGCCGGTACGTCTCGCTCACCCGGAAGCAGTTCGCCGTGCTGGAGGTGCTGATGGCCGCCGACGGCGGAGTGGTCAGCGCCGAGAACCTCCTCGAGCGCGCCTGGGACGAGAACGCCGACCCCTTCACCAACGCCGTCCGCATCACGATCTCGACCCTGCGCAAGCGTCTCGGCGAGCCGTGGCTGATCCAGACGGTCGCGGGCGTCGGCTACCGCATCGGCCCCGCGGATGGCTGAGCCGGACGCCGGGTCCCACCCCGCCGGGCGTGCGTCCGGGCTGCGCGACGCGCGTCCTGCCGGGCCCGGGCCCGCCGGCCCGCATCCCGCTCCCCCGACTCCCGGGCTCACCGGCAGGCGTCCCCTTCCCCCGACTTCCTTACCCGCCGGCACGCGTCCCGCCGGGCTGAGCGTCCGCGTGAAGCTCACGCTGAGCTACGCCCTGTTCGTCCTTATCGTCGGGGTGGCCGTCTTCGCCCTCGGCTTCCTCCTGCTGCGCTTCGTCCCCGAGGGCAACCTGTACGCCGACAGCGGCGCGTTCGCCCCGCGACGGACGGACCTCGTCGAGGTGTTCGTCCGCTACGCCACGTGGACGCTCCTCGGCCTGGCCGTGGTGGGTCTCGGCGGCGGCTGGATCGTCGCGGGGGTCATGCTGCGCCCGCTGCGGCGCATCACCGACGCCGCCCGCGCCGCCCGCGACGGCGCCTTCGACCAACGCGTCGCCCTGCCCGGCCGCCGCGACGAGCTCACCGACCTCGCCGACACCTTCGACGGGATGCTCGCCCGCGTCACCGAGACCCTGGACGAGCAGCGACGTTTCGCCGCGAACGCCTCTCACGAGCTGCGCACCCCGCACGCGACGATGCGGACCATGCTCGAGGTCGCCCGCTCCGACCCCGCGGGCGCCGACGTCCCGCGGCTGCTGCAGCGGCTGGACGACACCAACGAACGCGCGATCCGCCTGACCGAGGCGCTCCTCGCGCTCGCTCGCGCCTCCCGCGGCGGCGCGATCGAACGGCGCCCGGTGGACGTCGACGCCGTCGTGACGCAGCTCATCGCCGAGCTCGCCGAGGAGCTCACTGGGGAGTCTGCCGTCGAGACCCCGATCGGGGCGAGCGCCCTCGTCGCGCCGGGCGTACGGATCCTGCGCGACCGGGTGGTGACCGTCGCCGTCACCGCGGGCGACGAGATCCTGATTCGCCAGGCGGTCGGCAATCTCCTGCGAAACGCGATGCTCTACAACGTCCCCGACGGATGGGTGCGCGTGTCCGTGCACGTCGACGGACGGCACGTGATCGTCGACATCCTCAACACCGGACCCCTCCTGGATGCCGCCACGGTGGCGACCCTGCCGGAGCCGTTCGTCCGCGCCGCCGCACGCCAACGCGGGCGGGGCGACGGTACCGGACTGGGGCTGGCCATCGTGGCATCCATCGTCCGTGCCCATGCGGGGAGGCTGGAGCTGTGGCCGCGCGGCGGCGGCGGCCTGCACGCGCGGCTTCGACTGCCGCGCACCTGAACGCCTCTCGCGTGGGTGCTGCGCCGGCGCCCTGTCGGTGCGATTGGGTCCTGCGTAGCTGCCGAGCCGGTGCGGTGCGGGTCACGCGTGGCTGCCGTGCCCTCCGGCTCTCAGCCCCGCGAGCGCGACAGCGCCGCCGCGGTCCGGGCCACGAGGCGGACCAGGATCACCACGGCGGTTCCGAGGATCGCCCCGGCCGTGTTCGCCAGGACGTCGTCCACGTCGGGCACCCGGCCGGGGATGGCCGCCTGCGCCGTCTCGATCACGATCGACAGCACCGCACCGAACCCCGCGGCGAGCCACGCCCACCGCAACGGGAGCAGGGCGGCGACGGCCGACCCGACGGGCACGAACAACGCGACGTTGAGCGTCGTCTCGGCGCCCGCGACGAAGAGGGCGTCCATGACCTCGACCGGCAGGACGTCCACCACGTCGAACCCGGCGGCGCGCAGGGGCCGGGCGAGGGCGCGCGGGGCGAGGGTGAGCGCCCCGACGACGGCGAGGACCGCCGCCGCGATCAGAACGCGGGCGGGCGTCGGGAACGCGGCCGCCGGAGACGGGGCAGGCGCCGGGCGGGCCGACGCGGCGGAACGCGGGGAGACGGCGGGACGCTGGGAGACCGCGGGACGCGGGGAGACCGCGGGACGCGGGGAGACCGCGGGGCGCGGGGACACCGCGGGGCGCGGGGGGAGAGAGCTGCGGGACACGTGGGACCTTTCGCTGGGCGGACGCCCATTCCACCGGGCGCGGTGTTGCCGCAGCGTTCGCGGGAACGCATACATCCGCGATATCCGGTCCAGTCCGGTCGGGCGGGGGCAGGAACGGAAGGCCCGCTCCCCGTGCTGCGGGAGAATGGCCTCCATGGCTCTCCGACCCGTCGTCCCCCTCCTCGTCGACGTCGCCCTCGTCGTCGTCTTCGCCGCGATCGGCCGGGCGACCCACGACGGCGACGTGCTGGGCGCCGGCGGCGCGGGTCTGCTCACCACGGCGTGGCCGTTCGTCGTCGCCCTGCTGCTCGGATGGGCGGTCGCGCGGGCCTGGCGGCATCCGCTCGCCGTGCGACGCACGGGCCTGCCCGTCTGGGTCGTCACCGTCGTCGTCGGCATGCTGCTGCGCGCCGTCAGCGGGCAGGGCGTCGCCGTCGCGTTCGTCATCGTCGCGACGCTGACCCTCGGACTGCTCCTGGTGGGCTGGCGGCTCGTCGCCGCACTGGTCGGCCGCCGGAGCCGCGCAGCACGCTGAGAACCCTCCACCGCGCCCGCCCGTCGCCGGGACCCGCGCTGAGAACCCCCGTCGGGACCGTCAGTCGCCGGAGCCGCGCCGCGCGCTGAGAACCCCCGTCGCGCCCGTCAGCCGTGCGAGCCCACGGGGACCGCGCTGCCGTCCCACCGGTTCGCGAACGCCGCGTTGACGCCCGCCATCGCGAGCAGAAGCACCGCGGCGAGCGCGGGGAAGACGAGAGCCGTCTCGACCGACACGCTCTCCGCGACCGCGCCGGTCACGGCGGACGACAGCGCCTGGGCCAGCGTGAGCGCGGACGAGAGGATCGTCATGGTCGACGCCGTCCGGCCGCGCGGGGCGCGGGCGCCCGCCAGGCTGAACAGCGTCACGAGCGACGGACCGATGCCGATGCCCATCAGGCACAGCACGACCGTCACGGTCTCGACCGATCCGCCGGCCGAGTACGCCGCCGCGGATGCCGTGAGGATCACGGCGAACGTCAGCAGCCGTGCCCGCAGGGTGAATCGGGCCGGGAGCACCGCGACCGCCAGCGCGAGCACCGCCGAGCCGACGCCCATCACGCCGTAGAGCAGCGCGCCGGCCTCGGGGGCGCCACGCGCCACCATGAAGGCGGTCAGCGACGTGAGCGTCGACCCGAAGAACAGGCCGACGGCGAACACGGCGGCGACGAGGACCAGCAGCCGCGGGTGGACCAGCGCGCGGGCCGGAGCCATCGCGGCGCGGTCGGCGCGGGCCGGGACCGCCCGTCCCGTCGGGTGCAGGGCGAACGCGGTGACGAACAGGAAGCTCAGCAGCGCGGCCGCGACGATCGGCGCCCACGGCGCGATCAGGGCCGCCAGCACGCCGACGACGAACGGACCGATGACGAACGCCGTCTCGTCCGCGGCGGACTCGTACGACATGGCGCGTGAGAAAGTGCGTTCCCGGCGCTCCGGCGCGACACGCAGCGCGATGAGCGCCATGATCCGGCTGCGCGACATCGCCGCCGTCTGCGGACCGGTGACGCCGATCGCGACCGCGGTCGCGAGCAGGAGACCGTCGGGCGCGGATGCCGCCACGACCAGCGGGAAGACCGCGAGCAGCACGCCATTGGCCAGTCCGACGGGCACGAGCACGCGCCGCTGCCCGTACCGGTCGGCGAGGTCGCCCAGCACCGGGCCGGCCAGGACGACGCCCAGCCCGACCGCGGCCGAGGTCAGCCCGCCCAGGGCCACCGACCCGCGGATCGCCACGACGAGCGCGAGGACGCCGACGGTCATCATCGCGAACGGCAATCGCGCGACGAAAGCGATCGGGAAGTACCCCGCACCGGTGTGGTGGATCAGGGAACGGTGCTTCACGGGCGCGGGCGAGGTCATACATCTCCGGGGTGGGGCGGCGGAACGTGCCGCCTTGCCTGTCCGGTAGGTAGATGCACCGCCGCCCCTCAAGGGGCGGCATGCCGGGGTCCGTCGAACGGACGCCACCAGTCTACGAGGCGTCCGGCCGGCCGAGTCCGCGGCGCCCCGTGCCCGGTCCGCGCTCGGTCTTCCCGACGACCCGGGTCAGGCGCCCAGGGCCGCGATGGCGGCGATGACGGATGCCACGGCCAGCACGAGCGCGAGACCGATGAGCACCGCGTGCACGATGAGGAAGGTCGTGAACTTGCCGGCGGCATCCCGCGCTCGCGGGTCCTTCGCGACGCGGACGTAGAAGCGCGGCCAGACGAGGACGTTGAAGGCGGCGTTGGCGAAGAGCAGCGCGATGAGAACGGGTTCCACGCCTCGACCCTAACGAGCCGCGCGCGGCGGACCGTGCAGGTGATCCACCGCCGAGCGAACGATCTCGCTCGGCGCCGTCACACGGGCACCCTCACATGGGCACCGGCACACGGGCACCGGCACACGGGCACCCTCACCCAGGCACCATGACACCGCGCCGTCACACCGCGCAGGCGATGCACCGCCGGGCGAACGGCCGTGCGCCGAGGCGCGCCGCGGCGATCGGCTCGCCGCACACCTCGCACACCCCGTAGGACCCGGCGGCCGCTCGCTCCCGCGCGGCGCGGATCTCGTCCCGCTCCGCCAGCGCCACCCGGCGCAACGCGTCGACCTGCTGCCACTCCCCCGACAGGGTCGAGCCCTCCGGGTCGTGCTCGTCGTCGGCCGTGGCATCCGCCCGGTCCCGCAGCAGTCCGGCCTCGTCGTCGCTCAACCGTGCCAAACGCCGGTCGACGTCGCGCTCGAGCGCGTCGAGCCGGTGCGTCGCCTCGGTGGCATCCATCCCCCGACCATAACCCCGGCCTGCGCACCGGGCGCGGGACGGTGCGCCCCGCGTCCCGGTCCGCGTCCCCGGTGCGTTCGAGCGGCATCGGCCCCTCCCGGCGCCGGAGCGCGACAGGATATCCCGCATGAGCACGCGAACCGGCGCCTGGCGGCGCGACTGGACCCCGACGGCCGTGGCGTTCGCCTTCCTGGCGATCGCCGGGCTGATCGGGACGTGGACCTTCAACGCCCTCGCCATCGTGCAGATGCGCGACTTCCTCGGCGACCTCGTCACGAGCGGACCGGCGGTGTCGTCCATCATGGTCGACCTGCTCGTCGTTGCGATCGCCGGCTGCATCCTCATCATCGTGGAGGCCCGCCGCCTCGGGATGCGGCATGCGTGGGTGTACATCGTGCTGTCGGGGGTGACGGCGTTCGCGTTCACGTTCCCGCTCTTCCTCGCGATGCGCGAGCGTCGGCTGACGGCCCGGGCGCGCGAGACGCGCTGACCCGGACCCGACCCCCGCTCGGGGTCTCACGACCGGCCCGGCAGGGCGCGGGACGCACACGTCCGCGCCCCGCTCTCCTCCGTGAGGCGCGAGCGTCGGCTGAGGGCCCGGGCGCGCGAGACGCGTCGACCCGGACCGCCGCGGGTCCGCGCCCCGCTCCCTCACCGGGCCGCGAGACCCGCGCGCAGACCCTCGCGCAGAGGGGTCGTCGGACGGCCGAGCAGACGTGCCAGCGTCCCGTCGGTCTTCGACAGCGCACCCCGGGCGATCGCGTCGTCGATCCCCGCCACGAACGCCGCGGTCCCGGCATCCAGGCCCGCCTCCTGCAGACCCGCGGTCAGCTGCTCGACCGACACCGGAACGTACGCCACCGGGCGCCCGTGGATCTCGGAGGCCGCCGTGGCGAGGTCGTCGTAGGTCCACGCGACGTCGCCGCCCAGCTCGAGCGTCCCGCCGATCGTGTCGTCCGAGGCGAGGGCGATGGCCGCCGCCTCGGCGTAGTCGGCGCGGCTCGCGCTCGCGACGCGGGCGTCGCCGGTCGCCGCGACGATCTCCCCCGTCTGCGCGGACCGGGCCACCGCGTCGAGGTAGTTCTCGGTGTACCAGTTGTTGCGCAGGACGGTCGCGGTCAGCCCGGACGCCGCGATGGCCTCCTCCGTCGCCTTGTGGTCGGCGCCGAGGGCGTAGTCGATCTCGTCCACCCGCGGGGCGCTGGTGTAGACGAGGCGCTCGACGCCGGCCGTGCGAGCCGCGTCGATCACGGTGCGGTGGCCGCTGACGCGGTCGGCATCCGTCCCCGAGATCAGCAGGACGCGCGAGACACCGTCCAGGGCGGCGGTGACGGTCTCGGGGCGCGCGTAGTCGAGCTCGACCACCCGGATGCCGCGGGCGGCGAGGTCCGCGGCCTTGTCGGGGGTGCGTGCGCCGGCGCTGATGTCGGCGGGCGCGACGCCGCGGGCGAGGAGGCTGTCGACGACGAGACGGCCGAGGTGGCCGGTGGCGGCGGTGACGAGGAGGGTCATGGGGTGTCCTTTCGACGGTGGTGCGGTGACCTGCACGGCCGGACGGAGTCGCCGCGTGCGATGATCCGAACGCCCCCTCGTCCCACACATTCCTCCGGGAGGGTACCCACTTTCAGGTAAGCTACTGACACCATGGTGAGTCTTGCGGAACTGCGCGCCGAACGTCCCGGGATCTTCGCCGACGGCTGCCCGACGCGAACGGTGCTGGACCACGTGATGGGCAAGTGGGGCGTCCTCGTCCTCGTCGCCCTGTCGGAGGGCACGCTGCGGTGGGGGGAGCTCCGTCGCGCCGTCGACGGGATCAGCGAGAAGATGCTCGCGAGCACCTTGCGGACCCTGGATGCCGACGGCCTCGTCGCCCGTCTCGCCCATCCCGAGGTGCCCCCTCGAGTCGAGTACTCGCTCACCCCCCGCGGTCGGGAGCTGATGCAGCGGGTCCTGCCGCTCATGGAATGGATCGCGGACAACGCGGACGACATGCTCTCGCCCACGGCCGCGTCGACCCCCCGGGCGTGACCGTGCGGGCGGCCTACGCTCGTCTCATGCGAGAGAGCCTCACGTTCCGCTCGCCGCGTCGCGCTCCGCTGCTGCAGGTGACCAAGTCGGCGATCGCCACCATCGCCGCGTGGCTCGTCGCGGGCTGGCTCGTGCAGGGGCCGCCGCCGATCTTCGCCGCGATCGCCGCGCTGCTGGTGGTGCAGCCCAGCATCAACCAGTCCTTCACCCGCGCGATCGAGCGCAGCGTCGGCGTCATCGTCGGCGTCCTCATCGCGTCGCTGCTGGGCATCGCCCTCGGCGAACTGACCTGGGTGATCCTGCTCTCCGCGGGCGTCGCGCTCGTCGTCGCCTGGGCGCTGCGCATGTCGCCCGGCACGACGAACCAGGTGGCGATCAGCGCCGTCCTCGTGCTCGCCCTCGGCACGGCGACACCCAACTACGCCCTGGACCGCGTCCTCGAGACGCTCATCGGCGCCGTCATCGGGGTGATCGTGAACACCGCGCTCGTGCCGCCGGTCCTCGTCCCCGCCGCGCGCGCGAAGCTCGACGTCCTGGGCCGCGAGCTCGCGGGCGCCCTCGAACGCCTGGCCGACGCGCTCGAGCAGCCGCAGACGTCGCAGACCCTGGAGGGACTGCTCCTGGAAGCGCGTCTGCTGCGCCCGGTGCGGGACGCGGCGTCCGACGCCATCAACGACGCCGCCGACTCCCTCTCCCTCAACCCGCGGAGCCGCCGCCATCGATCGGACCTCGCGACGATGCAACGCCTCCTCGACCGTTTCTCCCCCGTCGTCACGCAGGTCATCGGCATGACCCGGGCCGCCTACGACGGCTACGAGCAGAGCATCGCCGACGAGCCGTCCGTCCGAGCGATCGCCGAGCAGCTGCACCGCGCCGCCCACGACGTGCGCCTGGAGTTCGCGCTGCCGACGGGCGACCGCGACCAGCCCGTCGTCGAGGAGCCCGCGCTGACCCGGCCGCTGCAGATCCAGACGCCCTCCGCGGAGCACTGGGTGCTCGTCGGTTCCCTGCTCATGGACCTGCACCGCATCCACGAGACGCTGCGGGAGCCGCAGGGCTGAGAACCCGACGGCGCCTCCTCCGCCGTATCGTTCTCGCCCGATCCCGCGCCCACCCCCGAGAACGCTGCTTGACTGGGGGGCATGGGTACCGCGATGTTCCCGCTGGGCGCCGTCCTCTTCCCGCACACGCCGCTGGCGCTGCGCATCTTCGAGGAGCGCTACCTCGTGATGCTCGGCCGGCTGCTCGATGAGACGGACCCCGCCTTCGGCGTCGTCCTCATCGAACGGGGCGTCGAGACCGGAGGCGGCGATCAGCGCTTCGCGCTCGGCACGATCGCCCGCCTCAGCCACGTGGTGCCGCAGGCGGGGCAGATCCAGGTCGTCGCGCGCGGCGCGGAACGCTTCGAGATCGTCGAGTGGCTCGACGACGCGCCCTACCCGCGAGCCGACGTCCGCGCGCTCCCCGACCTGGAGTGGAACGAGGCGCTCGCGCCCCTGCTCGACGAGGCCGAGCGGATCGTACGTCGCGTCCTCGGACGCGCCCGCCAGTTCGGCGGCACGCGCTGGGACCCGGACGTCGAGCTCTCGGAGGAGCCGCTGGAACGGGCCTGGCAGGTCGCGGCGATCGCCCCGCTCGGCGAGCTCGACCAGATGGACCTGCTGCGCTCCGCCACCATGGGCGGGCTGCTGCGCGCGACCATCGATCTCACACTCGCGGCCGAGCCGCTGCTGGGCGACCCGGTCCCCGACGGCATCATCCTCACGGACGATCTCGACGATCCCGACGACGAGGACTGACGGCCCTCCCCGGACCCGGGGCACCGTGCCCGCCGGGTCCGGGGTCTCCCTCAGTTCAGGGCGCGGACCGTCGACGGGATGACACCGTCGGCGTAGAGGTCCTTCGCCAGGTCCTGCAGCGCCGTCAGGGCGACGCGCTGGGTCTGCGGGCCGTAGGAGATGCGCGCCACACCCAGGGCCTCGTACTCGGCGGCCGTCAGCGCCCCGGGGACGCCGATGACGCTGAGCTTCCGCTCCCCGAGCCCGTCGACGAGCCGGCGCGTGACATCGGCGTCGAGCAGGCCGGGCACGAAGACCGTCGTCGCACCGGCGGCGAGGAAGGCGCGACCTCGCTCGATGGCATCCGCCACCTTCTCGTCCATGGGCCGGTCGCCGCCCTTCAGGACCGCATCGGTCCGCGCGTTGAGGACGAAGGGGACGCCCTCCGCCTCACCGGCGGCGATGACCGCCTCCACTGCGGCGACCGACTCGGCGAACGGCTTCATCCGGTCCTCGACGTTCGCGCCGACGACGCCGACCCCGATGGCGCGCCGGGTCGTCTCACCCGGGTCGCCGTAGCCGGAGTCCAGGTCGGCCGTCACCGGCACGTCGACCGCGGCGACGATGCGCCCCACCATGTCGAGCATCGTGTCGAGCGGGATGTTCTCGCCGTCCTCGTACCCGAAGGTCGCGGCGATCGAGTGGCCCGCCGTGGCGAGCGCGCGGGTCTCGGGAAGAGCGGCCACCGCGCGGGCGGAGACGACGTCCCACACGTTCACGACGCGCAGGATCTCCGGGGCGGTGTGCAGCCGGGCGAAGGCCTCGGCCGTGTCGTTCAGAGCGTTCATGCGTCCACCGTAGAGCCGGAGCCGGCCTCGCTCGCCAGGGCTTCCGCGATGAGCGTCCCCCCCTGTCCGAACCGGATGAACCGGCCGATCGTCGCAGACTGCACGAGGCTGCCGGCGGCCACCGCCGCGACATCGGCCCGGCTGACGTCGCCCGATCCCTCCGGCGCCGTCGTGATCCGGCCGGTGGGCGGGTCGAGGGTGAGCGTCCCCGGTCCCAGGATCGTCCAGTCCAGGTCGCTCTGCCGCAGGTGATCGTCCGCGGCGAGCTTCGCGTCGGCGTAGGCGAAGAAGTCGTCGTCGGGCGAGATGCCGTGGTCGGGCGTCGAGCCGATCCACGACACCATCACGAAGCGTCGGACACCCGCTTTCGCCGCCGCGTCGATCGCGCGGATCGCCGCGTCCCGGTCGACCGCGTAGGTGCGCTCGGCACTGCCCCCACCGGCACCCGCCGACCAGACGACCGCATCGGCGCCGGCGAACGCGTCCGCCATGGCATCCAGGTCCGCCTTCTCGACGTCGAGTTCGAGGGGCTCGCCGCCGGCCTGGCGCACGTCGGACGCGTGGTCCGGGTTGCGGATGACCGAGGTCGCCTCGTCCCCCCGCTCCGCCAGCAGGCGCGCCAGGTGCAGCGCCACCTTTCCGTGTCCTCCGATGATCACGATGCGTTCCATGTCGTCCGTCCTCCCGGGTCGCGGTGTCGTCATCGACGCTACGCAGGCGGCCCGCGGCGGCCGCCGGGGGTTGACGCGCACCCCGCCCCGGCCGACGGACCCCCTTCCCCCTCCGCCGCCTCCACGCTGACTTGTCGCAAATGCACGCGCCCAAGCCCTCCCCGCGTACATCTGCGCCCACTCACGGCAGGGCTCACTCCCCGGCCCCCTCCCCCGTCACGCTGACTTGTCACAAATGCACGCGCCCGCGCCCTTCGCGCGTACATCTGCGCCACCTCACGGCAGGGCTCACTCCCCACGCTGACTTGTCGCAAATGCACGCGCCCAAGCCCTCCCCGCGTACATCTGCGCCACCTCACGGCAGGGCTCACTCCCCACGCTGACTTGTCACATATGCACGCGCCCAAGCCCTCCCCGCGTACATCTGCGCCACCTCACGGCCTCACGGGACGTGCGCGCCCGCCGTCAGCGCTCTTCGACGTCGCCGTCGACGTACACCCAGCGGCCGCCGCGCCGCACGAAACGGCTCGTCTCCGACAGCGCACCGCGCTCCCCGCCCTGTCGCCAGCGGGCGGTGAACGACACGGTCGCCGCGTCGCCGTCCTCGGCGGAGCGATGGACCTCCAGGCCGGTCCAGGTGGTCGCGGCATCCAGGTCCAGCGTCTCGGGGCGGGACCGGGGATGCCAGGACCGTCGCAGGTGCGGCTCGTCTCCGACCACGAAGGCGGTGTACCGCGACCGCATCAGCCGTTCCGCGGTCGGCGCGGGCGTCCCGTCCAGGATCGGACGGCAGCAGTCCCCGAACGCTCCCCCGCCGCACGGACAGGGCTCCCCCGCCGACGGACGGCGGAACCGGGCGGACGCGTGGCCGAACGACATCGTCCCAGCCTAGGTCCGGAGCTCACCGGGACCATCGTGGGAGACTGTGGCCGTGACCGACCGCCTCATGCTCCTCGACACCGCGTCGCTGTACTCGCCCTAACGCACGTTCTCGTTATCTCCACCGGCGAGGAGATCACCGGGGACACGCACTCGGCACAGTGGGCGCGGCTCCCAGAAGCCATGCTCGATCTCGTAAGCGCACTCCCCGCATCCGCCGATCTCTTCGGCGTAGCCTGCGGCACCGAGGTGCTCACTCCAAGGGTGTCCGCACTCGACGCACAACTCGCCCATCGCACGGCGCTGGGATCGCTTCGCGACGCGGTCCGCTCGGCGTTGCACCCCCTTGCCCACCCGGAAAGAATAGCGGGCGGACATCAAAGCCCTCTCGGCGTGAGCGGGTCACCCGAAACGGACAGGACGTGAAGAAGCAATGCAAGAACGGGTCATGTTGCTGGACACCGCGTCGCTGTACTTCCGCGCCTTCTACGGGGTGCCCGACAAGGTGCGCGCGGACGACGGCACGTCCGTCAATGCCGTCCGCGGCCTGCTCGACATGATCGCCAAGCTCGTCACCACCTACGAGCCGACCCGGCTCGTCGCATGCTGGGACGACGACTGGCGGCCCGCCTGGCGGGTCGAGCTGCTTCCCAGCTACAAGACGCATCGCGTCGCCGAGGCGGTCGCGACCGCGCCCGACGTGGAGGTCGTGCCCGACCCGTTGGAGGCGCAGATCCCGCTCATCCGCGAGGCGCTCGGCGTCCTCGGCATCCCCGTCGTCGGCGCGGCCGAGCACGAGGCCGACGATGTCATCGGCACCCTGGCCACCCGCGCGACCGTGCCCGTCGACATCGTCACCGGCGACCGCGACCTCTTCCAGCTCGTCGACGACGAGCGCGACGTCCGCATCGTCTATACCGCCCGCGGCATGAGCAATCTCGAAGTGGTGACCGACGCGACCGTCGTCGCCAAGTACGGCGTGCACGCGGCCCAGTACGCCGACTTCGCGGTGCTGCGCGGCGACCCGTCGGACGGCCTGCCCGGCGTGTCCGGCATCGGGGAGAAGTCCGCCGCGACGCTCCTCACCGCGCACGGCGACCTCGCCGGCATCGCCTCCGCCGTCGAGGATGGCACGGGCGGCACCCCCGCCCAGCGGTCGAAGATCCTCGCCGCCGCCGACTACCTCGCCAAGGCCCCGGCCGTGGTGCGGGTCGTCCGCGACCTCGCCCTCCCGGACCACGACGACGTCCTCCGTCCCCTCGACGAGGATGCGGCCGCCCGCGCCACCGACCTCGCCGGACGATGGAACCTCGGCTCGTCGATGACCCGCGCCGTGGCCGCCCTCGCGCGCTGACCCCGGCACCGACCCGAACCGTCCCGCCCTCTCAGCGTTCGCGGGTGAGCCACTCCCGCAGACGCGGCAGGTCCCACGTCGTCACGATGCGCTCGGCGGGGACACCCGCGGCATCGGCCCGAGCCGCCCCGTAGTCGAGCAGCGAGAGCTGTCCGGGCGCGTGCGCGTCGGAGTCGATGGAGAAGAGGCATCCCTCCTCCAGCGCGATGGCGAGCAGGTCGTCCGGCGGGTCCTGACGCTCCGGCCGCGAATTGATCTCGACCGCCACCCCCGAGGCCGCGCAGGCGGCGAAGACCGCCCGGGCGTCGAACTCCGACGGCGGACGGGTTCCCCGCGACCCTTCGACCAGGCGTCCGGTGACGTGTCCGAGCACGTCGACGCGGGGGTCCTGGGCGGCGGCCACCAGACGCCTCGTCATCGGCCCGCGCTCCATACGCAGCTTGGAATGGACGGATGCCACGACCACGTCGAGCGCATGGAGCAGCTCGTCCTCCTGGTCGAGCGCGCCGTCGTCGAGGATGTCGACCTCGATCCCCGTGAGGAGCGTGAACCCGTCGGACGACAGGCCGCGGACGACCTCCATCTGCGTGCGCAGCCGCTCCGGCGACAGCCCGTTCGCGACCGTCAGGCGCGGCGAGTGGTCGGTCAGCGCGAGGTAGTCGTGACCGAGCCGTCGCGCCGCGTCGACCATCGTCTCGATCGGGGTGAGACCGTCGGACCACTCGCTATGGCTGTGGAGGTCGCCGCGCAGACGCCCGCGGAGCTCGCCCCCCGCGGTGAGACCCGCCTCTACCCGCAGCGTCGCCAGTCGTTCGGGGACCTCGCCCGCCAGCGCCTGCTGGATGACCGCGAAGGTGGAGGCGCCGATCCCCGGCCGCCGCTGCAGCGCCGGGTCGCGCAGCGCGGCGTCGTCGAGCCCCTCGATCGCGGCGGCCGCCGTGCGGAACGCCTTCGACTTGTAGCGCGAGGACCGCTCTCGCTCGAGCAGGTACGCGATCTCGGTGAGCGCGTCGAGCGGGTGCACGGGTCAGCCCGCCAGCGCGCGGGTGGTGTCCACCCAGTCGTCGAGCTTGGCCGCGGCGCGGCCGTCGTCCACCGCCGCCGCGGCATCCGTCATCGCCTCGGCGAGACGTTCGAGAATCGGCCGCTGGACCTCGCCGGCGTCCTGGAACAGGCGGTACGACACGAGGCCGGCGGCGGCGTTCAGCAGCACGATGTCGCGGACCGGTCCCTCCTCGCCGGCGAGCATCCGGCGGACGACCGCCGCGTTGTGGTCGGGCTGGCCGCCCAGCAGGTCGTCGATGTCGGCGAGGGGGATGCCGAGATCGCGGGGGTCCAGGTCGTGCTCGTGCACATCGCCGCGGCTGATCTCCCACAGCCTGCTGTGACCGGTCGTGGTGAGCTCGTCGAGTCCGTCGTCGCCGCGGAAGACCAGCGCCGTCGCCCCGCGGGTGCGGAACACGCCCGTGATGAGGGGGACGCGGTCGAGGTGCGCGACGCCCACGGCGTTCGCCTCGGCCCGGGCCGGGTTGCACAGCGGGCCGAGGAAGTTGAAGACGGTCGGCACCCCCAGCTCGGCGCGCGTGGGACCCGCGTGCCGGAACCCCGGGTGGAAGGCGGCGGCGAACGCGAAGGTGATGCCCGTGCGCGCCAGGGTCTCCGCCACCTGGTCGGGGTCGAGGGTCAGCGCGATCCCGAGGGACGACAGGACGTCCGAGGACCCGGACGACGAGCTGGCCGCCTTGTTGCCGTGCTTCACGACCGGCACGCCCGTGGATGCCGCGACGACGGCTGCCATCGTGGAGACGTTCACGGTGCCGTATCGGTCCCCGCCGGTGCCCACGATGTCGAGGACGTCCGCCTGCACGGGGAGCGGCAGGGCCGCCTCCAGGATGGCGTCGCGGAACCCGACGATCTCCTCGACGGTCTCCCCCTTGGCGCGCAGCGCGACGAGGAAGCCGGCCAGCTGGGAGGGGGTCGCCTCGCCCGCCATCACCTGGCGCATCGCCCAGGTGGACTCCGACACGCTGAGGTCGCGCCCGGCGAGGAGCGAGGTGAGCAGATCGGGCCAGGTGAAGCGTTCCGCCATGCCCACGATCCTTCCACACCGTGTCGTGCGAACATGTGCGCGGATTCGCCGGAGGGGGGCCGACCGGGAACACCGGGCGCACCGGGGATTCCTTGGGGACTCTGAGGTTTCCCTAAGTCTCGACGTTGGAATATCGACAGGTTCGGATGGGAATATCCGTCCCGGGGATCGCGCATAATGGGATGGTGACGACCCCAGCGACGTATTCCCAGGCCGTGCGTGCCGTCAAGCGGCCCGATCCGGTCGCTGTCGGCACCATCGTGTGGCTGGGCAGCGAAGTCATGTTCTTCGCCGGCCTCTTCGCCATCTACTTCACGCTGCGCAGCACCTCCGCGGGGCTGTGGGCGGAGGAGACGCAGCTGCTGAACGTGCCGTTCGCGCTCGTCAACACGATCATCCTCGTGCTCTCCTCGGTCACCTGCCAGATGGGCGTGTTCGCCGCCGAGCGGTACCAGCCGTACCGCACCGGTCGCGGCATCCGCCGGTGGGGCATGGTCGAGTGGTTCTACGTGAGCTTCTTCCTCGGCGCCATCTTCGTGTCGGGCCAGGTCTGGGAGTACGCGACGCTCGTCGCGGAGGGCCTGTCGATCTCCACCAACCCCTACGCGTCCGCGTTCTACCTGACGACCGGCTTCCACGCCCTGCACGTCACCGGTGGACTCATCGCCTTCCTCCTGGTGATCGGCCGCGCCTACGCCGTGAAGAACTTCGGCCGCAAAGAGATGACCACCGCCATCGTCGTGTCCTACTACTGGCACTTCGTCGACGTCGTGTGGATCGCCCTCTTCGCCGTCATCTACTTCCTCAAGTAAGAGAGCTGCACCATGGCACGAGAGAAGAACAAGCGCCGCGCATCCGGACGCCGCAGTCCCCTGGCCGCCGCCGCCCTCATCGGTATCGGCCTGCTGCTGACCGGTGGCATCTACGCCGGCGCGACGGCCGCGATGGCGGCATCCGATGTCCCCGAGTCGCAGTCCACCTCCGCCACGGCGGTCGAGGACGGCGAGAAGCTGTTCCAGGCGAACTGCGCCACCTGCCACGGTCTCGACCTGCAGGGCTCCGACCAGGGCCCGTCGCTCTTCGGCGTCGGTGAGCTGTCGGTGCACTTCCAGGTGTCGACCGGGCGCATGCCGCTGCAGGCGCAGGGACCCCAGGCCCCCGTCAAGCCGGTGCAGTTCACCGAGGAGCAGATCAACGCCCTCGCCGCTTACGTCCAGGCGTCGGCCCCCGGCCCCGCTTACCCGTCGGCCGAGCTGCTCGACGGCGAAGGCGACGTCTCGCACGGCGCCGAGCTGTTCCGCATCAACTGCGCGATGTGCCACAACGTCGCCGGCGCCGGCGGCGCGCTCACCGAGGGCAAGTGGGCCCCCGGGCTGCACGAGACGAGCGGTCTCAACATCTACGCCGCGATGGTCACCGGCCCCCAGAACATGCCGGTCTTCAACGACCTGAACCTGACGCCCGAAGACAAGCGCGACGTCATCTCCTACCTGATGTTCCTCCAGAAGTCCGAGTCCCCCGGCGGGTTCTCGCTCGGATCTCTCGGACCGGTTTCTGAGGGTCTTTTCATCTGGATCTTCGGCATCGGGGCACTGATCGCCCTCACCGTGTGGATCACGGCGAAGTCCAACTGATCGTCGTCACCGACGCAACGTAAACGTACGAGGAGCACCATGGCACACGAGGAAGACGCACTCGAGCACGGAAGGGCTTCGTGGAAGCCCTCCGCCGGGCTCGCCGTCGCGGTTCCCGACTCCGTGGAGAACCCGGGCCTGCCGCCGCACCGTCACCGTGCGACGGACCAGGACCCGCAGACGATGAAGCGCGCCGTTCGCACGGTCTACACGCTGTTCTACGTCTCGGTCGCCGCGAGCATCTGGGCGAGCATCGCCTACATGATCTTCCCGATCGAGTCGGGCGCGCTGATCGACATCCGCTACAACAACCTGTTCATCGGACTCGGCATCGCCTTCGCGCTGCTGGCCATCGGCATCGGCGCGATCCACTGGTCGAAGTCGGTCATGTCCGACAAGGAGTACATCGAGGACCGCCACGCCACGCGTGGGCAGGACACGACCCGCGAAGCCGCGGTGAACGTGTTCGTCGAGGCCGACAAGGACTCCGGCTTCGGTCGTCGCGAGATCATCCGCAACTCGCTCTTCGCCGCCCTGGCCGCCTCGGTCATCCCCGGCATCACGCTGTTCCGCGGCCTCGCACCGCAGGACCAGAACCCGGTCGCGCTCCTCAGCCACACCATGTGGGAGGAGGGCATGCGCCTGGCGCACGACCCCTCGGGCCGTGCCATCCGCGCCGCGGACGTCACCCTCGGCTCGGCCTTCCACGTGATCCCCGAGGAGCTCGCGGGCCTCGGCCACGACGAGGGCTACCTCGAGGAGAAGGCCAAGGCGATCGTGCTGCTCATGCGTCTGCAGCCCGAGCAGCTCAACCCCGAAACCAACAACCTCGACTGGTCGTACGACGGCATCGTCGCGTACTCCAAGGTCTGCACGCACGTCGGGTGCCCCGTCGCCCTGTACGAGCAGCAGACCCACCACCTTCTGTGCCCGTGCCACCAGTCGCAGTTCGACGTCGCGAATGGTGCGGCCGTCATCTTCGGCCCGGCCGCCCGTCCCCTGCCGCAGCTCCCCATCACCGTCGACGCCGAGGGCTACCTCGTCGCGAAGGGTGACTTCCAGGAGCCCGTCGGCCCCAGCTTCTGGGAGCGCTCATGAGTACCGGTACTCACCCCACCGAGAACGTCACCACCGAGCCGGCCGTCTACTCCGGTCCCCCGGCTGCCGGTCGTGACGGCAAGCCGCTCGGCGGCCGCTTCGTCGGCGCGGCGGCGAACTACCTCGACGAGCGCACGAGCCTCTCGGGCATCGTCAAGGAGATGGGTCGCAAGATCTTCCCGGACCACTGGTCCTTCATGCTCGGTGAGATCGCGCTCTGGAGCTTCGTCGTCGTGCTCCTCTCGGGTACGTTCCTGACGTTCTTCTTCCAGGCGTCCATGGTCGAGACGCACTACGACGGCGCGTACGAGCCCATGCGCGGCATCGCGATGTCCGCGGCGATGGAGTCGGCGCTGCACATCTCGTTCGACCTCCGCGGCGGCCTGCTGGTCCGTCAGATCCACCACTGGGCCGCGCTGGTCTTCGTGGCCGGCATCGGCGTGCACATGCTCCGCGTGTTCTTCACGGGCGCGTTCCGCAAGCCGCGCGAGCTCAACTGGGTGGTCGGCTTCATCCTCTTCATCCTCGCGATGGCCGAGGGCTTCACCGGCTACTCGCTCCCCGACGACCTGCTCTCGGGCAACGGTCTGCGCATCATCGACGGCATGATCAAGGGCCTCCCGCTGATCGGCACCTGGACCTCGTTCCTGCTCTTCGGCGGCGAGTTCCCGGGCACGGCGATCGTCGGACGTCTCTACACGCTGCACATCCTCCTGCTGCCGGCGATCCTCGTCGCGCTGCTGGCCGTGCACCTGATGCTGATGATCATCAACAAGCACACGCAGTTCGCCGGCCCGGCCCGCACGAACAGCAACGTCGTGGGCTACCCGATCCTCCCGGTGTACGCATCGAAGATGGGTGGCTTCTTCTTCATCACGTTCGGTGTCATCGTCCTCATCGCGGCGCTGTTCACGATCAACCCGATCTGGAACTACGGCCCGTACGACCCGTCCCCGGTGTCCGCGGGTACGCAGCCCGACTGGTACATCGGCTTCGCCGACGGCATGCTCCGTCTCATTCCGCCGCACCTCGAGTTCGTGCTGTTCGACCACACCTTCTCGTGGAACATCATCATCCCGGTCGGCATCCTGGGCCTGTTCATCGTCCTGGTGCTCATCTACCCCTTCATCGAGGCGTGGATCACCGGCGACAAGCGCGAGCACCACATCGCCCAGCGTCCCCGCAACGCGGCGACCCGCACCGCCATCGGTGCGGCCGGCGTCACCTTCTACGCGGTCATGTGGGCGGCGGCCTCGTCGGACATCATGGCGACCCACTTCCACCTCACGATGGAAGGCGTCATCCACACGCTGCAGGCCCTGCTGATCCTCGGTCCGATCCTCGCCTACTTCGTCACCAAGCGCATCTGTCTCGCGCTGCAGAAGAAGGACCGCGAGATCGCCCTGCACGGCTACGAGTCCGGTCGCATCGTCCGCCTCCCCGGCGGCGAGTACATCGAGGTGCACCAGCCGGTGGACGAGTTCGAGCGCTGGAAGCTCGTCGACAACGAGACCTACGAGCCGCTCGTCGTGCGTCCCAACGCCAAGGGTCAGATCTCCCCGCTCCAGCACCTGCGTGCGGCCGCCTCGCGGTGGTTCTTCGAGGACCGTCTCACCCCGCTGACGCAGGCGGAGCTGGATGCCGCTGTCGCACACCAGCACCACTCGCTCGACCACATCGACCGCGAGGAGGCCGACGAGATCGCCGGTGCGAACGCGCGGGCCGCGGAGGACGGACGTCTGCCGATGTCGCCGACGCACGAGAAGGCCGAGGTCGAGCTGCGTCAGCCGCGCGGTCTGGAAGAGCGCAACCGTCGCGACGACACGGGCGAGTAACACCCGTCGTCCCTTTCGAAGCCCCCGGCGCCTCATGCGCCGGGGGCTTCGTCGTCCCCGTCCGCCCGCGGCGCTCTCCGGGCCGGCCCGCCGGCGGCGTTCTCCGGGCCGTGCAGAGCCGTGCCGCACGCCCCTCCGCCCGTGCGTGGCGGCTCCGCTCCCCTGCTCCTGCCACGACGTGGCAGGAACCGGCGCATCGATGACGTTCGGCCGCCTCGGCAGCGCGCTCGGTGGGCCCTACCGTGGGCGTCATGACCGACGCTTTCGCCCACTTCTCCGCACGCCTCGCCTTCGAGACCGACTGTGCGGACGTGTACGCGGACCAGCGTGCCGGCGTCTCGTTCACGCTCGTCGACGTCCGTGGCGAGGATGCATGGCGGCAGGGCCGTATCAGCGGGGCCGTGCACCTGCCTCACGCGGAGATCGCCGCACGCGCGCCGCAGGAGATCGACCGGACCCTCCCGGTCGTCGTGTACTGCTGGAGCCCCGGATGCAACGGCGCCCATCGCGGCGCCCGGGAGTTCGCCCGCCTCGGCTACGACGTGCGCGAGATGCTCGGCGGCTACGAGTACTGGGTGCGCGAGGGACAGCCGTGGGAGACCGACGACGGACCTGGACAGCGTGTGTTCGACCCGCTCGTCATGGTCGTGCGGCAGAGGTCGCAGACGGCGTCCGTGACGGCGTGAGCGTTCCGTGACGGCGTGAGCGACTGTGCGTGCGCCTGAGCGTCTGTGCTTGCACCTGAGCGTCCGTGGAGGCGCCTGAGCGCCTGTGCTGGCTCCTGAGGATCTGTGGCGGCCTCCGCCTGCCGTGACGGCCGGCGCTTCCGTGTAGGTGTCTGACCGTCTGTGACGACTCCTGAGCCTGCCCTGACGGCCAGACCTTCCGTGGAGGCGCCCGAGCGCGCCGTGGAGGCCGGCACGGCCGCCGACAGCGCCGTCAGGCCGTCTGCACGTCCTCGGCGAACCAGCGCGTCGCAGAGCCGAAGAACACCGGCTCCGGTCCTCCACGATCGTCGTCATCGACGACGTCGCAGACGACGACGGTGACGTTATCGCGGGTGCCCGCCTCGAGGGCGAGGGCGACGGCCGACGCCGCGGCGGCCTGCGGGTCCGGGGCGTCCGCGACCAGCTGCGCCACATCCGCTTCGGGGACGTAGTCCGTCAGACCGTCGCTGCACAGCAGCCAGCGGTCGCCGACGGTCGGACGCCGCTCGGCGACGGAGACGACGTCACCCTCCGCACCCGCGAGCGATGCGGTGATGATGTTGCGGCGCGGGTGAGCGGCCGCGGCCTCGGGCGGGATGATGCCGTGGTCGACGAGAGCCTGGACGTACGAGTCGTCGCGGGTCTCGCGCGAGAAGGCACCGTCCCGCAGGAGGTAGGCGCGCGAGTCTCCCGTGTGCGCGAGGAGCAGGTCTCCGGATGCCGCCAGGAAGACCCCCGTGAACGTGGTGGCCATGCCCTGCAGGGCGGGATCGCGCTCGACGTGGGCGCGGATGTCCCAGTTGGCCTCGCGGATGCGGACGAGGAGGTCGTCGGCATCCATCTCCGTCCCCCGTGTCGCCACGAGGCGGTGGATCAGCGCCGCGGAGGCCAGGTCTCCCGACGGTCCTCCCCCGACGCCGTCAGCCACCGCCGCACCCCAGGACGCCGCGAAGGCGGCGTCCTGGTTGGTGGGACGGTGGGCGCCGGCGTCGGAGACGGCGGCGACGTTCAGCCGGAGGGGCACGGGATCAGCGCGCGAAGTACCCGCGGTAGTACTCGTACACCCAGCCGACGATGGCGATCGCGAAGACGCCGAAGCCGATCGGGACGAGCCAGCTGCCGACCGCGAGACCCATGGCGGCGATCGCGGCCGAGGCCGCGAGCACGATGGGCCACCACGACCAGGGGCTGTACTCGCCCATCTCGGGGTCGCCGTCGTCGATATCCGCGGTGAGGATGTCCTCGGGCAGCTCGCCGCCCTGGGCCTTCTGCACCCGGCCCAGGTAGAACGCGATCATCGTGCCCATGAGACCCGTGAAGACGAGGGCGACGGTGCCGACCCACTCCACCGAGCCGTGGCTGATGACGTTCCACACGGCGTACATGACCGCGACGGCGAAGAAGAACGCGGTGAGGATCCACCACAGTCCGACATTGGTGCGCATGGACTTACTTCACCTCTCCAGCAGCGGCGTCGACGACCGGGGCGTCCGGAGCGTCCTTCGCCGGGCCCACACCGACCGGGATGCCGGCCTCGGGGTGGTTCAGGTCGAACGCGGGCCGCTCGCTGCGGATGCGCGGGATGGACGTGAAGTTGTGACGCGGCGGCGGGCACGAGGTGGCCCACTCGAGGGAGGCGCCGTAGCCCCACGGGTCGTCGACGGTCACACGCGGCGCCTTGCGGGCGGTGATCCAGACGTTCAGGAGGAACGGGATCATCGATGCGCCGAGGATCATCGAGCCGATGGTCGAGACCTGGTTCTCCCACTGCCAGCCGTCAGCGGCCGCGTAGTCGGCGTAACGACGGACCATGCCGTCGACGCCCAGCCAGTGCTGGATGAGGAACGTCATGTGGAAGCCGACGAACAGCATCCAGAAGTGGACCATGCCGAGACGCTCGTTGAGCATCTTGCCCGTCCACTTCGGCCACCAGAAGTAGAAGCCGGCGAACATCGCGAAGACGACGGTGCCGAAGACGACGTAGTGGAAGTGGGCGACGACGAAGTACGAGTCCGACAGGTGGAAGTCCAGCGGCGGCGACGCGAGGATGACGCCGGTGAGACCACCGAAGACGAACGACACGAGGAAGCCGAGAGCGAAGACCATCGGGGTCTCGAACGTCACCGATCCGCGCCACATGGTGCCGATCCAGTTGAAGATCTTCACGCCGGTGGGCACCGCGATGAGCATCGTCATCAGGGCGAAGAAGGGCAGGAGCACACCGCCGGTGACGTACATGTGGTGCGCCCACACCGCGACCGAGAGTGCCGCGATGGCGATCGTCGCGTAGACGAGCGTCTTGTAGCCGAAGATCGGCTTGCGGCTGAAGACGGGGAAGATCTCCGAGACGATGCCGAAGAACGGCAGCGCGATGATGTACACCTCGGGGTGCCCGAAGAACCAGAACAGGTGCTGCCAGAGCAGCACGCCGCCGTTCTCCGGGTTGTAGATCTGGGCGCCGAGCACGCGGTCGGCGGCGGCGGCGAAGATCGCGGCGGCAAGGACCGGGAAGGCCAGCAGCACGAGGATGCTCGTGATGAGGGTGTTCCAGGTGAAGATCGGCATGCGCCACATCGTCATGCCCGGGGCGCGCATCGTGAGGATCGTGGTGATGAAGTTCACCGCGCCGAGGATGGTGCCGAAGCCGCTGATGCCCAGACCCAGCATCCAGAGGTTTCCTCCGACGCCGGGCGAGAAGCTCGCGTTGGCGAGCGGCTGATAGGCGAACCAGCCGAAGCCGGCCGCACCCTGCGGGGTGAGGAAGCCGGAGACGGCGATGGTCGACCCGAACAGGAAGAGCCAGAAGGCGAAGGCGTTCAGACGCGGGAAGGCGACGTCGGGAGCGCCGATCTGCAGCGGCAGGAGCGCGTTGGCGAAGCCCGCGAACAGCGGCGTCGCGAACATGAGCAGCATGATCGTGCCGTGCATCGTGAACAGCTGGTTGTACTGCTCTTTCGTCGGGATGATCTGCATGCCCGGCTCGAACAGCTCGGCGCGGATGATGAGCGCCATCACGCCGCCGAGCATGAAGAAGATGACGGACGCGATCAGGTACATGTACCCGATGGTCTTGTGGTCGGTGGAGGTGATCCACTTGACGACCAGGTTGCCCTTCTGCTCGACACGCGTGGTGCTGAGCAGAGCGGCCTGACGCGGCGGGAGGGTCGTCGGTCGCCCGGCGCCCTTCTCCTGCAGAGGAAGCGTCGTTGCCATGATCACTCGTTCCCTTCGGTGGCAACCGTCGTGCTGAGGTTCTGCAGTCGCTGCAGGTCGCTGATGTCGCCCACGTCGCCGGCCGCCCGCAGGGTGTCGAGGTAGTCCTCGTACTCCTGCTCGCTCACGACCTTGACGTTGAACAGCATCGCGGAGTGGTACTCGCCGCACAGTTCGGCGCACTTGCCTTCGTACGTGCCCTCGCGGGTTGGCGTGAAGGACCAGTAGTTCTCGCGCCCGATGTACATGTCCTTCTTGTAGAGGAAGTCGACGATCCAGAAGGAGTGGATGACGTCGCGCGAGCGGAGCTCGATCTGCACCGTCTTGTCGACCGGCAGGTACAGCGTGGGGACGTCGTCGAGGTCGTAGCCGTCGGAGGTCTCCTGCGCCTGGACGCCCATGCTGTACACGGCGTCGGAGTTGTCCTCCTGCTCGCCGTTGTACTGGAAGTCCCAGGCCCACTGCTTGCCGTACGCGGTGATGGACACGTCCGGGTCCTCGTACTGCGTCTCGAGGATCGTCTGGTCGCGCGCGGTGAAGGCGAAGAAGCCGACCACGAGGATCAGCGGCACGACCGTGTAGAAGATCTCGACCGGCATGTTGTAGCGCAGCTGCACCGGGAGGCCGGACTGGCCCTTGCGACGCCGGTAGGCGATGACGGACCACAGCATGAGGCCCCACGTGATGACACCGACCGCGAGGAGGACGATCCACGAGTTGACCCAGAGACCGGCGACCATGTCGGTGTGGTTCGTGGCGGGCGTGCCGTCCTCGACGAAGCCGGGGAGGAAGCCGTGCAGCTGCGACGTGGTGCAGCCGGCCAGAAGCGTGGCCGAGGCGATCCCGACGGGGAGCGCTGCCCAGCGGAGGCGACGTTTGGAGGGCACAATGCACCTTTCCGAGTCAGGGATGTTGCTCTCGACAGTCTAGAGCAACCTCCTAGGGTCCTCAGGCCAATCGTCCAGCACCGAGACATCGAAAACCCCCGGAATCCACGGTGTGATCCGCGGTTCCGGGGGCTGTCGAATCGGCGAGGACGCCGGGCCCGTCGGGCGTCAGTGGAAGCTGTCGCCGCAGGCGCAGGAGCCCTGCGCGTTGGGGTTGTCGATCGTGAAGCCCTGCTCCGAGATCGTGTCCTTGAAGTCGATGCTCGCACCGTCGAGGTACGGCACGCTCATGTCGTCCACGATGACCTCGACGCCGTCGAAGTCGACGACCTTGTCGCCGTCGAGGTAGCGCTCGTCGAAGTAGAGCTGGTAGATGAGTCCGGAGCATCCGCCCGGCTGGACGGCGACGCGCAGACGCAGGTCGTCGCGGCCCTCCTGCGAGAGCAGGCTCTTGACCTTGTCGGCAGCGGCGTCGGACAGGGCGACGCCGTGCTCACGGGTGGCGGGGGCGGACGACAGGGTGGTGTCGGTCATGACGAAGCCCTTCGGATGAATCGGACGCGGACGGTCACGAGTCTACGCCCGCCGCGCCCGGATCGGTCCGAGATCACGCCGACCGCGCGTTCAACCGGGCCAGGAGCAGCGCCTCGGACACGACGGCGTTGCGGAAGGTGTCCAGGTGCAACGACTCGTTCGGGCTGTGGGCGCGCGAGTGGGGGTCCTCCACACCGGTGACCAGGATCTGCGCGCCGGGGAACTCCGCGACGAGGTCGGCGATGAACGGGATCGACCCGCCCACGCCAACGTCGACGGACTCGACCCCGTAGCCGTCGGCGAACGCGGCGCGGACGTCCTCCACCGCGTAGCCCGAGGTGTCGACGAGGAACGCGTCGCCGCAGTCGACGTCGGCGAACTCGAGGTGCGCGCCGAACGGCGCGTGGGCGCGCAGGTGCGCCTCGATCGCCGCGAAGGCCTCCTCGGCCTTCTGCCCGGGGGCGACGCGCGCGCTGATGACGACGCGGGCCTGCGGGGCCAGGGTGTTGGACGCGGCCTCGACGGAGGTGGCATCCATTCCGGTGATGGTGATCGACGGCTTGTTCCACATCCGGCTGAGGATCGTGCCGCGGCCGATGGGCGAGACCCCGTCGAGGAGTCCCGACTCGGCGCGGAGGGTCTGCTCGTCGTAGGCGGGCGTCTCGGCGTCGCGCTCGTGGAGCCCCTCCACCGCGACCGCGCCGTCGTCGTCCCACAGCGTCGCGAGGAGCTTGACGGTCGCGAGCATCGCGTCGGGGACCGCGCCGCCGAGCATGCCCGAGTGGGACGCGTGGTCCAGGGTGCGCACCGTCAGCGTAAACCGGGCGTTGCCGCGCAGGGAGACCGTGAGCGCGGGGGTGCGCTCGTCCCAGTTGCCCGAGTCGGCCACGACGATCACGTCGGAGCGGAGCACGTCGGCGTGGTCGGAGAGGAACTGGCCGAATGAGCGGGAGCCGTACTCCTCCTCGCCCTCGATGAACATGGCGATGCCGAGGTCGAGGTCGTCGCCGAGCGCCTCGTTCACCGCGCGGACGGCCGCGACGTGCGCCATGACGCCGGCCTTGTCGTCGGCTGCGCCGCGACCATACAGGCGGCCGTCGCGGACCGTCGGCTCGAACGGCGGCGACTCCCACAGCTCGTCGTCTCCCGGGGGCTGGACGTCGTGGTGGGCGTAGAGCAGGACCGTCGGGCGCCCGTTGCGGGCGGCACGGGATGCCAGGACGGCGGGCTGACCGACCTCGTCGGTGCCGGGGATTCCGGCGCGGGCCACCTCGACCCGGTCGAAGACGCCGGTGCCGCGCACGAGCTCGGCCACCGCCTCGGCGCTGCGGACGACGGCGGACTGGTCGAACGCCGGCCAGGCGATGGAAGGGATGCGGACGAGGGCGCCGAGGTCGGCGAGAGCGGTGGGGATGCCGGCGGATGCGGCCTCACGCACAGCATCCTGCCGGGACAGGTCGAGGGTCATGCGGGTAATCTTAAGTCTCCCGATCAGCGATCCCCGAGGTTTCCCGTGGCCAAGTCATCCGCCCCCGCCCCCAACGACACCCCCGTCGAGCCGACGGACCTCGGTTCGGGCAAGGGCCGCGCGACGCCGTCGCGCGCCGAGCAGGAGGCGGCGCGTCGGCGTCCCCTCGTCGCCGACACCAAGGAGGCGAAGCAGCGTGCGCGAGCCGAGCTCGCCGCACAGCGCGAGAAGGCGCGCGTCGGCATGGCCGCCGGCGAGGAGCGCTACCTCCCCGTCCGCGACAAGGGTCCGCAGCGCCGCTTCGCCCGCGACTTCGTCGACGCCGGGTGGCACCTCGGCGAAGGCGTGATGCCGTTCATGATCCTCGTCATCGTGGCCACGCTCATCCCCGTCGGCTTCTTCCAGTACTGGTCGTTCGTCGCGCTGTGGATCTTCATCCTGTTCGTGGTCGGCGACATGATCATCACCTCCATCCGCGTCAAGCGGGCCGCCAAGGAGAAGTTCGGCGAGACCAAGGTCGAGAAGGGCCTCGGCTGGTACGCGGCGATGCGCACGGTCCAGATGCGCTTCATGCGCCTGCCCAAGGCGCAGGTCAAGCGCGGGCAGTACCCGGTCTGAGTCCCCGGACAGACAGACGGAAGCGGCGCGTCCCCTCGGGGGCGCGCCGCTTCCGTCTCCGCAGGCTCAGTGTCCGCGGGCGAGACCGCGGTTGATCTGCCGCGCCCAGAGCGGCCCGCGGTACAGGAACGCGGTGTAGCCCTGGACGAGCGTCGCCCCGGCGGCGAGACGCGCGCGGACGTCCGCGGCCGTGTCCACTCCCCCGGCCGAGACGACGACGAACTCCGACGGGACCGCGGCGCGCACCAGGCGCAGCACCTCGAGGGCGCGCGCCTTCAGCGGCTCGCCGGACAGCCCGCCGGCACCCATCGCCTCGACCGCGGCCGGGTCGGCCGTCAGCCCTGTGCGTGCGATCGTCGTGTTCGTCGCGATGATCCCGGCGAGTCCGGTGTCCACCGCCAGATGAGCGATGTCCTGCACCTCGTCGTCCGCGAGGTCCGGGGCGATCTTCACGAGCAGCGGCGTCGAGCCGGCGGCATCCCGGACCGCGGTCAGCAGCGGACGGAGCGTCTCGACCGCCTGCAGACCCCGCAGGCCGGGGGTGTTCGGCGAGGAGACGTTGACGACGAGGTAGTCGGCCAGCGGTGCGAGCAGACGGGCGCTGCGGACGTAGTCGGTGGTCGCGTCCTCGACGGCGACGGCGCGGCTCTTGCCGATGTTGACCCCGAGGACCGGGCGGCGACGCGAGCGGCGCAGCGCCCGCAGTCGGCGCGCGGCGACGGCGGCACCGTCGTTGTTGAACCCCATGCGGTTGATGACGGCGCGGTCGGCGACGAGGCGGAACAGGCGGGGCTTCGGGTTGCCCGGCTGCGGCAGCGCCGTGATCGTGCCGACCTCGACGTGTCCGAAGCCGAGGGCGTGCAGGCCCTTGCCCATCGTGACGTTCTTGTCGAACCCGGCGGCCACGCCGAACGGCGAGTCGAAGCGCAGGCCCAGGGCGTGAACCTCGGCGCCGGGGGCGGGCGCGGTCAGACGCCGCGCGACGGCGGCGACGGGGGGAAGACCGACGGCACGGATGACGAGAGCGCCGAGGTGGTGCGCGCGCTCCGGATCCATGCGGGCGAGGACCGTGCGGAAGAGGAGGGGATACATCACCGCCAGGGTACTGGACCGTCGCGGGCGAGAACTCCCGGGGCCGGCGTCAGTCCGCGGCCGGGACGGGGCCGGCGTCAGTCCGCGGCCGGGACGGGGCGGGCGGCCGCGCGGGCGGCGTGGTCCGCGCGCAGCTGCGCGATCGCCGCGTCGAAGTCGTCCAGCGACTCGAACGCCTGGTAGACGCTTGCGAAGCGCAGGTAGGCCACCTCGTCGAGCTCGCGGAGCGGGCCGAGGATCGACAGGCCGATCTCGTTGGCCTCGATCTGCGACGACCCCGTCTGCCGGATCGCCTCCTCGACCTGTTGCGCGAGCATCGCCAGGTCCGCGTCCGTGACGGGACGGCCCTGGCAGGCCTTCCGCACCCCCGAGACGACCTTCTCGCGGCTGAACGGCTCGACGACCCCCGACCGTTTGATGACGTTCAGGCTCGCCGTCTCGACCGTCGAGAACCGGCCGCCGCACTTCGGGCACTGCCGACGACGACGGATGCTGAGACCGTCGTCGCTCGTGCGCGAGTCGATGACCCGGGAGTCCGGGTTCCGGCAGAAGGGACAATGCATGGGATCGCCAGACTACGCCGGGAAGCGGGCGGTGACGGCCTCGCCGTGCGCGGGCAGGGCCTCGGCCTCGGCGAGGGTGACGATGGCATCCCGGACCGCCGCCAGCGCGTCGCGGTCGTACTCCACGACCTGCTGCGGGCGCAGGAAGGTCGCCGCGGAGAGACCGGAGCTGTACCGCGCCTGTCCCCCGGTCGGCAGCACGTGGTTGCTGCCGGCGAGGTAGTCGCCGAGGCTGACCGGCGTGTACGGGCCGACGAACACCGCGCCCGCGTGCACGAAGTCTTCGGGACGCGGGTCGGACAGGTGCAGCTCCAGGTGCTCGGGCGCGTAAGCGTTGCTGAAGGCGGTCGCCTGCGCGATGTCGTCGACGAGGACGACGGCCGACTGCGGCCCGTCGAACGCGGTCGTCACGCGGGCGCTGTGCCGCGTCGCCGCAACGCGCTCGGGCAGCGCTGCGCGCACGGCGTCGGCCAGCTCGGGGTCGTCCGTCACGAGGACGGCGGACGCCTGCTCGTCGTGCTCGGCCTGGCTGACCAGGTCGGCGGCGACGAGACCGGGGTCGGCCGAGGCGTCGGCGACGACGAGGATCTCGGTGGCACCGGCCTCGGAGTCGGTTCCGACGCGTCCGGCGACGGCGCGCTTGGCGGATGCCACGAAGTTGTTGCCCGGCCCGGTGACCACGTCGACCGGGTCGAGGCCGATGGCGGACACCCCGTGGGCGAACGCGCCGATGGCGCCCGCTCCGCCCATGGCGTAGACCTCCGTGACGCCCAGCAGCCGGGCGGCCGCGAGGATCACGGGGTGCACGCGCCCGTCGAAGGCCGCCTGCGGAGGCGAGGCGAGGGCGACCTCGCGCACACCGGCGACCTGCGCGGGAACCGCGTTCATGACGACGCTGGACGGGTAGACGGCCTTGCCGCCGGGGACGTAGAGGCCCACGCGGCGCACCGGCTGCCAGCGCTGGGTGACGCGGGCCCCGGGACCGATCTCGGTGACCGTGGGCGGCGGCACCTGCGCGGCCGAGGCCGTGCGCACACGGCGGATGGCCTCTTCGAGCGCGGCGCGGATCTCGGGCGCGAGCTGGTCGAGGGCTTCGTCGAGGTGCTCCGCGGGGACGCGCAGGGCGTGGCCGGTCACGCGGTCGAATCGCTCGGCCTGGTCGCGCAGGGCCTGCTCGCCGTGGGCGGCGACGTCGTCGACGAGGCGGGCGGCCGTCGCGAGGGCCTCGTCGCGCGCGGCATCGGCGCGGGGAACGGCGGCGAGCAGCTCGGCCGGCGTGAGGACGCGGCCGCGCAGATCGATGGTGCGGAGCATGAGTCCAGGCTACCGGCCGCCCGCGAGCCGCCCGCCCCGAGGCGGAGCGGCTCGCAGGCGCTGCTCAGGTGGTCAGCCGCGCGTGACGCCGGAGACGTCGTGCAGGTAGCCGATGCGGCCGTCGTCGTGGCGCACGACGAACGTCTCGCCGCGGTCCTCGACCACGAGCGCCCAGGCGGTGGGGCCGATGTGGAAGATGGGCGTGCCGTAGTCGTCGACGATCTCGCGTTCCTCCGGCACGAGCGCCCAGAACGCCTGCGCCGCGTGCGGGTGGGGCTCGTCGCCGTGAGTGTCGTGCACGGCCGTCTGCGCGCCGGTGTCGTCGCGCAGCGGCGCGAACACGTCCGTGTCTTGGGTGTCGGCGTCGTGACCGCCGGTGGAGGCCGGCAGTACCGTCGTCGCCGGTGCCCCGTCGTGGGGAAGATCGACGGAGCCCGTGTACGAGCCGGGGGCGTCCCCCTCGCGGCGGACGTCGGACGGAGCCGGTGCGGCGGCGGGCTTCGACGCCGCGGCGCGCGGTGCGCGGGGCGCGCGCGGGGCGCGCGGAGCGCGCGGGCGCGGGACGACCCCGGCGATTGGCCGGGCGTTGCGGTGCGCGGGGATCTCGTCGCGACGCTGGAAGTCCTGCTCGAACGGCGGGATGAACGGCGCGAAGACGGTGAAGACGACACCGGCGACCATGAGGGCCGCCTCCACCCACACGACCCAGGAGCGGGGCCAGAAGCCGGCCTCGTTCGCGACGGCGACGGTGTCCCACACCCACGCCACCCACACGAGGGCCGCGACCGAGAACGCGACGGAGGCGAACTGGTCGATGCCGAGCGAGCCCACGCGCCGGATGCCCTGGGGCGACAGGCGGCGCAGCACGATGAGACCCACGGCGACCGTCGGCAGCGCGATGGCCGGGATCCACCACAGACCCGACAGCCAGACGTTCGACCCGCCGACCAGCACCCGGGCCGGAACGACGAGTTCGTTGAGGCGGAAGAACGACACGAGGAACGCGACGGCCCAGATTCCGAGGAGCACGACCTCGCGCACCGAGAACGGGCCGACGCCGTACTGCGGCGCGTCCGTCGAGTCGGGGCGGGCGGCGCCCGGCCGCGCGGATGCGTCGGCGTCGTGCGGGCGGGACGTGTGCGCCGCGCCGGCGGCGGGGGTCTCCCCCGCGGTCCCGTCGGGGGCGGGGCGCCCCGTGGCGCCGTCGTCCGGGGCCGCCACCGCGGCGATGTGGTCGTCGTTGCGATCAGTCACGATCATCCTTTCCGAGCGCCGGAGCGCGTCGTCACTGTATCGATGGTGCCGGAGCGCCAGGCGCACCGTCACATATCCGGGGGTTTCGGAGCGCGCACGCACCGTCACGTATCCAGAGTGCCGGAACGCGCCCGGCGCACCGTCACATATCGAGCGTGCCGCGAGATCGCCGCCGGTCCGCCCGGGTTGACAGCCGTCGGCACGGCGGGGTGCTCAGCCGAGGCAGTTGGGGCCGAGGAGCCCCTTCAGCTCCCCGAACAGGTCGGCGGTGACGCGGACGGGCAGCGGCACCTCGAAGACCTTCGCCGTGCCCGCTTTGTGCAGTTTGAGCGTCACCTCTGTACTGCCTGAATGCCGACGGAGCATCTGCGCGAGCTCGCCCACGAGCGCCTCGTTGGCGCGCTGCTCCGGCACCATCAGCACCAGGCCGCTCGTCTCGTCGAGACCCTCGAGGTCGGGCGCGAACGCGCTCTGCGCATGCAGGTTGAGGCCGTCGTCCCGACGGGACACGCGCCCGCGGACGACCATGATGCTGTCGGCCACGAGCGCCGGGCCGAACTCCGCGTAGGTCTTGCCCATGAACATCACGGTCACCTCGCCGTTGAAGTCCTCGACGGTGACCATGCCGTACGGGTTGCCGCTCTGCTTCGCGACGCGGTGCTGCACGCTCGTGAGCAGCCCGGCGACGGTGACCTGATCGCCGTCCTGCACGTCCTCCGAGGCGAGCAGGTCGTGGATCGACGTCGACGCGTGCTTGGCGAGCGGCACCTCGAGACCCGCGAGGGGGTGGTCCGACACGTACAGGCCGAGCATCTCGCGCTCGAACGCGAGCTTGTCCTTCTTCGTCCACTCGGGCCGCTCGGGGACCTTCTGCACCTGCTGGGGCTCGTCCCAGAGCGAGTCGAAGTCGAAGCCGACCTCGCCGTTGGCCTCGCGCCGCTTGTCGAGCACCGCGCCCTCGCAGGCGTCCTCGTGGATCTCGACCAGAGCGCGCCGCGTCGATCCGAGCGAGTCGAACGCCCCGGCCTTGATGAGCGACTCCACCGTGCGCTTGTTCGCGACGTGGACGGGGACCTTCGACAGGAAGTCGTGGAACGACGTGTAGGAGGCCTCCTGCCGCGCGGCCACGATCCCGTCGACGACGTTCGTGCCGACGTTGCGGACCGCGCCGAGGCCGAAGCGGATGTCCTCGCCCACGGCGGCGAAGAAGCGGATGGACTCGTTGACGTCGGGCGGGAGCACCTTGATGCCCATGCGGCGGCATTCGTTGAGGTAGACCGCCATCTTGTCCTTCGAGTCGCCCACGCTCGTCAGCAGCGCGGCCATGTACTCGGCGGGATAGTGAGCCTTGAGGTACGCGGTCCAGTACGAGACGAGACCGTATGCGGCGGTGTGGGCCTTGTTGAAGGCGTAGTCCGCGAAGGACTCGAGCACCTTCCACAGCGTCTGCTGGGCGACCTCGCCGAAGCCGCGCTCGGTCATGCCGCCGAAGAAGATCTCCTTCTGCTTGTCGAGCTCGCTCTTCTTCTTCTTGCCCATCGCGCGACGCAGCAGGTCGGCCTGTCCGAGCGTGTACCCGGCGACGCGCTGGGCGACGGCCATCACCTGCTCCTGGTAGACGATGAGGCCGTAGGTCGTGTCGAGGATGTCGGCCAGCGGCTCCTCGAGCTCGGGGTGGATCGGCTCGATCTCCTGCTGCTTGTTCTTTCGCAGCGCGTAGTTGATGTGCGAGTTCACGCCCATCGGACCCGGGCGGTACAGCGCCAGCACGGCCGAGATGTCCTCGAAGTTGTCGGGGCGCATCAGGCGCAGCAGCGAGCGCATCGGCCCGCCGTCGAGCTGGAACACGCCGAGCGTGTCGCCGCGCGCCAGCAGCTCGTACGAGGCCGCGTCGTCGAGATCCAGGTCCTCCAGGACGAGCGGATGGCCGCGGTTGGCCTCGATGTTGTCGAGCGCGTCGTTGATGATGGTGAGGTTGCGCAGCCCGAGGAAGTCCATCTTGATCAGGCCGAGCGACTCGCACGCGGGGTAGTCGAACTGCGTGACGATCTGGCCGTCCTGCTCGCGGCGCATGATCGGGATGATGTCGATGAGCGGCTCGCTCGACATGATGACGCCCGCGGCGTGGACACCCCACTGCCGCTTCAGGTTCTCGAGCCCGAGCGCGGTGTCGAAGACCGTCTTCGCCTCGGCGTCGGTCTCGATGAGCGTGCGGAACTCGCTCGCCTCCTTGTAGCGCGGGTGCTCCGGGTTGAACATCCCGTCGAGGGGCATGTCCTTGCCCATCACCGCCGGCGGCATCGCCTTGGTGAGCTTGTCGCCCATGCTGAACGGGAAGCCGAGGACGCGACCGGCGTCCTTGAGCGCCTGCTTCGCCTTGATCGTGCCGTACGTGACGATCTGAGCGACGCGCTCGTCGCCGTACTTCTCCGTGACGTACTGGATGACCTCGCCGCGACGACGGTCGTCGAAGTCGACGTCGAAGTCGGGCATGGAGACGCGGTCGGGGTTGAGGAAGCGCTCGAAGATGAGGCCGTGCTGCAGCGGGTCGAGGTCGGTGATCTTCATCGCGTACGCGACCATCGAGCCGGCTCCCGATCCACGACCGGGACCGACGCGGATGCCGTTGCGCTTGGCCCAGTTGATGAAGTCGGCGACGACGAGGAAGTAGCCGGGGAACCCCATCTGCAGGATGACGTCGGTCTCGTACTCGGCCTGCTTCCGGACGGCATCCGGGATGCCGCCGGGGTAGCGGTCCTGCAGGCCGTTCTCGACCTCCTTGATCATCCAGCTGCCCTCGGTCTCGCCCGGAGGCACGGGGAAGCGCGGCATGTAGTTGGCGGAGGTGTCGAACTCGACCTCGCACCGCTCGGCGATGAGCAGCGTGTTGTCGCAGGCCTCCGGGTTGTCGCGGAAGACCTGGCGCATCTCGGCCGGCGACTTGACGTAGTAGCCGTCGCCGTCGAACTTGAAGCGCTTCGGGTCGTCGAGCGTCGAGCCCGACTGGACGCACAGCAGCGCCGCGTGGCTCGTGGCGTCGTGCTGGTGCGTGTAGTGCAGGTCGTTGGTGCCGACCAGCGGGATGCCGAGGTCCTTCGAGATCTTCAGCAGGTCGCTCATGACCCGGCGCTCGATGGACAGGCCGTGGTCCATGATCTCGGCGAAGTAGTTCTCTTTGCCGAAGATGTCCTGGAACTCCGCCGCCGCCGCTCGCGCGGCGTCGTACTGGCCGAGGCGCAGCCGCGTCTGGACCTCGCCCGAGGGGCACCCGGTCGTCGCGATGAGCCCCTTGCCGTACGTCTGCAGCAGCTCGCGGTCCATGCGGGGCTTGAAGTAGTAGCCCTCCATGCTCGCCTTCGACGACAGGCGGAACAGGTTGTGCATGCCCTCGGTCGTCTCGGACAGCAGCGTCATGTGCGTGTACGCGCCCGAGCCGGACACGTCGTCGCCCTGCTGCTCCGGTGTGCCCCAGCGCACACGCGCCTTGTCCGAGCGGTGGGTGCCGGGGGTGACGTAGGCCTCGATGCCGATGATCGGCTTGATGCCCGCGTCCTTGGCGGTCTTGTAGAACTCGAAGGCCGCGAACGTGTTGCCGTGGTCGGTGACGGCGATCGCCGGCATCCCCTGCGTGACGGCCTCCTGGACCATCGGGCCGATGCGCGCAGCGCCGTCGAGCATCGAGTACTCGCTGTGCACGTGGAGGTGAACGAAGGAGTCTGCTGCCACGCGTCGAGTCTACGGTCGACCTCCGACATCGCCTCGCGATGTTCGTGGCGGACACCCAGTCGGAGGACGTCTCCCGCGCGTGTCGTCAGATTCCGTCGCTCAGCAGCTCGAGAGCGTGCGCGAGGTCGGCGGGGTAGGCGGACTCGAATGAGACCCACTCCCCCGTCGCCGGGTGGGCGAAGGCGAGCCGATGGGCGTGCAGCCACTGCCGGGTCAGCCCCAGCCGGGCGGCCAGCGTCGGGTCGGCCCCGTAGAGCGGGTCGCCGACGCACGGGTGACGGTGGGCGGCCATATGCACCCGGATCTGGTGGGTGCGTCCGGTCTCGAGGTGGATCTCCAGCAGCGAGGCGCGCGGGAAGGCCTCGAGCGTCTCGTAGTGGGTGACCGAGTCCTTGCCGTCCGGTGTGACGGCGAACTTCCAGGAGTGGCTCGGGTGCCGTCCGATGGGGGCGTCGATCGTCCCCGCGAGCGGGTCCGGGTGCCCCTGGACGACCGCGTGGTAGACCTTCTCGACCTCGCGCTCTTTGAACGCGGCCTTGAGGAGCGTGTACGCCCGCTCGCTCTTGGCGACGACCATGAGGCCGCTGGTGCCGACGTCGAGACGGTGCACGACCCCCTGCCGCTCGGCGGCGCCCGTCGTCGCGATCCGGTATCCCGCCGCGGCGAGGGCGCCCAGGACCGTGGGCCCGTCCCAGCCGACCGAGGGGTGCGCGGCCACGCCCGCGGGTTTGTCGACCACCACGATGTCGTCGTCGTCGTAGGCGATGCCCAGATCGGGCACCGCGACCGGGACGATCTCGGGGTCGCGCTTCGGCTCCCACTCGACGAGGAGCCACGACCCGGCCCGCAGGCGGTCGGAGCGGGCGGCGGTGCGCCCGTCGACGGTCACGCCGCCGGCGTCGGCGACGTCCGCCGCGAAGGTGCGCGAGAACCCGAGCATCTTGGCGAGCGCCTGGTCGATGCGCGTTCCGTCGAGCCCGTCGGGGACGGGGAGGCTCCGCGACTCCATGTCAGCGGGTCCCCGGCTCGGCGGTGTCCGCCGCCTCTCCGGGCTGGGCGCGTCGGCTGTCGTCGGCGGGTCGCTGGGACGTCGCCGGACGGCGGTCGGCGGGCGCGACGGTGTCAGCGGCCGCAGCGGCGGGCGCGGCGGTGTCAGCGGCCGTAGCGGCCTCACCGGCGGGCGCGGGGGTGTCGTCGGCCGCCGCGGCGGCCTCGGCCTCGCGCGACGCCCGCGTCTCGCGCGTGCCGTCGAGGCGGAGCCCGAACAGGACGAGGAGCGCGACGGAGATCATCATCGTGACGATGAACATGTCGGCCACGTTGTAGATGGCGGGCATCATCCAGGGCGTCGAGATGAAGTCGACGACGTGCCCGACCGGGAAGCCCGGGTCGCGCAGCAGGCGGTCGGTGAGGTTGCCGAGCACGCCGCCCAGCAGCAGACCGAGCACGGTCGCCCACAGCCGCGACCGCACGCGGGTGACGGCGAGGAACACGATCACACCCGCGACCACCGCGAGGGCGATCGTGAACAACCACGTGACGCCCTCGCCGAGGGAGAACGCGGCGCCCGGGTTGCGGACGAGGTAGAACTGCAGGAACTCGCCGAGGATCGGCACCACCTGCTCGGGCGGCAGGGACGCGATGGCGAGGACCTTGGTGAACTGGTCGGCGGCCAGCACCGTCACCGCGAGGATCGCGATGAGGATGCCGGCCGCCGCCGCACGCAGGGGGGGTCGACTGCGCAAAAGGGTTTACAGGCCGATGGCCGACACCGGGGTCGAGCCCGAGGTGGACGCCGAGGTGTCGAGGTCGCGGAGCTGGCCCTCGATGTACGAGCGCAGCTGTGCACGGTAGTCGCGCTCGAAGGTGCGGAGCTCGGTGATACGACCCTCGAGGGTCGTGCGCTCCTTCTCGAGACGGGCGCGCTCCTCGCGGCCCTTCTGCTCGGCCTCGGCGACGATGGATGCCGCCTGCGCCTGCGCCTCGGAGATGAGCTGGTCGCGCTGCGCCTTGCCCTCGGCGACGTGCTCGTCGTGCAGGCGCTGGGCCAGCTCGATGATGCCGGCGCTGGCGGCGGCGGGGGCCGTGTCGGGCTCGGCGGCGGGGGCCGGGGCAGCGGCGGCCGGGGCCTCGGCGGCGGGCTCCTCGGCGGCGGCGGGCTCCTCGGCGGCGGGAGCGGCGGCGGCGGCCGGAGCGGCCTCACCGTTCTCGTACGCGGCGAGCTTGGCCTTCAGCTCCTCGTTCTCGGCGATGGTCTTGCGCCACTCGACGACGATCTCGTCGAGGAAGTCGTCGACCTCGTCGGGGTCGAAGCCCTCCTTGAACCGCACGTGCTGGAACTGCTTGGTGACGACGTCATCGGGGGTCAGTGCCATGGTGTTTCCTCTTTCGAGAGCTCTGAGTCGGAACTGTGGGGGTGTCGCACCGGGGCGTACCGCTTCGGAACAGCATAGCCGCCGCCCTTCTCCGGTGTCGAAGGGCGGCGGCGGATCGTCACAGGGCCGCGAGGGACCTGGTGACGCTCAGAAGCAGGAAGCAGAGGAACATCGTGATCGCGAAAGCGAAGTCGATCGCGATGCCCCCGATGCGCAGCGGCGGGATCACCCGGCGCAGGAGCTTGATGGGCGGGTCGGTGACCGTGTAGACGATCTCCGCCGCGACCAGGCTCGCTCCGCGCGGGCGCCACTCGCGGTTGAACAGCGGGATGTACTCCAGCACGAGACGCGCCAGCAGCACGATGATGTAGATGAAGAGGAGCGTGCTGAGGATGGAGCCGACCAGGCTCAGGACGGCCACCGGATTACGGCTGCGCGAACGGCGCGACCTCGGGGTCGGCCTGAGCGATCGCACCGTCGCCGGAGACGGCGATGTTCTCGGGCGAGAGCAGGAAGACCTTGCTCGTCACCCGCTCGATGCGGCCGTACAGTCCGAGCGAGAGTCCGCTCGCGAAGTCGATCAGACGACGTGCGTCCGCATCGCTCATCTGCGACAGGTTGATGATGACCGGGATGCCCTCGCGGAAGTTCTCGGCGATCGTCTGAGCGTCGCGGTACTGCTTGGGGTGCACCGTCAGGATCTCGCTGACCGGTCCGGCCGTCGGCTGACGCACCACGGCGGGGCGGTGCAGCGGCGTCACGGGCGCGGTCTTCTCGACAGCAGCCGGCTGCGGCTGCTTGCGAGCGACCGGCTGCGCGGCAGGCTCCTCATAGGTCTCCTCCTCGTCGGCGAGTCCCAGGTACACCATCGTCTTCTTGAGCGGGTTCGACATCGCATCCTCCGTTCGCTCGTCTGGTTCGAGGCTAGCCGCGCACGGGCCGCGGACCCGTGATTGCCGAGCCGATCCGTAGGTGTGTCGCACCCATCGCGATCGCCTCCGGGAAGTCGTTCGTCATGCCGGCCGAGATCCACCCGGCGGCGGGGTCGACGGTGCGCAGCACGTCCGAGGCGGCGCGCAGCCTCTCGAAGGCGCGCGCCGGGTCCTCGTCGAGCGGGGCGACGGCCATCACGCCCCGCGTGCGCAGCCCGGGGAGCGCGTGCACGTGCGTCGCGAGCGCCTCCACCTCCGCGGGCGCGACGCCGCCGCGACCCGGGTCCTCGGTGAGGTTCACCTGCAGCAGCACGTCGAGGACCTCGTCGCCGCCGGCCGCGTCGAGCGCATCGGCGATCCGGGGGCGGTCGACGGAGTGGACGACGCCCGCCGCGGCGCGGACCGCGCGGGCCTTGTTCGTCTGCGCCTGGCCGATGAAGTGCCAGGTGAGACCGGGCAGATGCGCGAGCTCCTCCCGCTTGGCGCTCAGCTCCTGCTGACGGTTCTCGCCCACGTGTCGGACGCCGAGCGCGTGGAGCTCCGCCACGAGCGCCGCGGGGTGGAACTTCGTCACGACGATCCGGGTGATCTCCGCGGGGTCCCGGTGCGCGGCACGGGCGGCCTCGACGATGCGGGCGTCGACGTCCGCCAGCCGGTCGGCGAGGGTGGCATCCATGGGTCTCCTTCGACGGCAGAGCGGGCCCGGTCGGAACCGGACCCGCTCGCTGCCGCGCGGCTTACTTGAGGAAGTCGGGCACGTCGAGGTCGTCGTCGGCGTAGCCGTCGAACGAGCTCTCGGGCACGCGGGCGACGACCGGGGCCGGCTCGGGCGCGCGCTCGGGGGTGCGCTCGGTCCCGCGATCGGTGGCCGCCTTCTGCTCCTCGGCGGCGTCGAGGTCGCGCGCCACGTCGTCCGCGGGGATGGACGGCAGGACCGGGGTCGCGGCCGGGCGCGCCGCACCGACGGCGTCGATGCGCAGCGAGGGCTCGCCGCCGTCGAAGCCGGCCGCGATGACCGTCACGCGCACCTCGTCGCCCAGCGTGTCGTCGATGACCGTTCCGAAGATGATGTTCGCCTCGGGGTGCGCGGCCTCCTTGACGAGCTGGGCCGCGTCGTTGATCTCGAAGATGCCGAGGTTCGATCCGCCCTGGATCGACAGCAGCACGCCGTGGGCGCCCTCGATGGAGGCCTCGAGCAGGGGCGACTCGACGGCCAGCTCCGCGGCCTTGATGGCGCGGTCCGCGCCGCGGGCCGAGCCGATGCCCATGAGGGCCGAACCGGCGCCCTGCATGACCGACTTGACGTCGGCGAAGTCGAGGTTGATGAGACCGGGGGTCGTGATGAGGTCGGTGATGCCCTGGACACCGGCGAGCAGCACCTGGTCGGCCGTGGCGAACGCCTCGATCATCGAGATGCCGCGGTCGCTGATCTCGAGCAGACGGTCGTTCGGGACGACGATGAGGGTGTCGACCTCCTCCTTCAGGCGGGCCACACCGCCCTCGGCCTGGCTCTGGCGACGACGGCCCTCGAAGGAGAACGGCTTGGTGACCACACCGATGGTGAGGGCGCCGATCGACTTCGCGATCTTGGCGACGACGGGCGCGCCGCCCGTGCCGGTCCCGCCGCCCTCGCCCGCGGTGACGAAGACCATGTCGGCGCCGCGCAGCGCCTCCTCGATCTCCTCGGCGTGGTCCTCGGCGGCGCGACGGCCCACCTCGGGATCCGCACCGGCGCCGAGGCCGCGCGTCAGCTCGCGGCCGACGTCGAGCTTGACGTCCGCGTCGCTCATCAGCAGCGCCTGCGCGTCGGTGTTGATCGCGATGAACTCCACGCCGCGCAGGCCCAGCTCGATCATGCGGTTGACGGCGTTGACGCCGCCTCCGCCCACACCGACGACCTTGATGACGGCGAGGTAGTTCTGGTTGTGGCTCATGCAGGCCTCCGTTATCCCCGAACCCGAAACTCTAAACCTCATGTTGAGGGTTAAAGAATTGCCCGGTATGCAATTCCTTAGCTCGAAGGTAGGCGGCGCTTCCCGCCCCGACCGATCGACACGCGGCGTGTCGGAACATCGCCCCGACTATCCGCGGACGACGCCCGCCTCGGGGGATGTGACATCGTACTCGCGACCGGCCTGCGGCGGGCTTTTCTGCAGGAGGAGGTTCAGGACGACGGCCTTCTCCGCCGACTCGTCCGCGCTCGCCCACACCACGCGGGACCCGCTCCCGGTCAGGGTGAACGCGACGTCGTCCGCCGTCGTGGCGGTGACCTCCGCCACCTGCGAGCGGATGCCGTCGGGCAGCGCCCGCACCACGCGGCCCGCCGCGCGGAACGCGGTGGAGTCGGCGCCGCCGTCGACCCGCAGCAGGGGCACGCCCGACGGGGCCTGGGACGAGGTCGAGAGCGCCACGCCGGCGGCATCCACCACCGTGAAGACGCCGTCGGACTCGATCGCGCCGACCGGGGTGCGCTCCACGATGCGCACGACGAGGTCGTGGGGCGGACGCGCCTCGAGGGTGTAGGACTCCACGAGCGGGAACCGCACGAGCGCCGCCTTCACGGCGCTGTCGTCCACGAGCGCGAGGGGCGTGCCGAGCTGGTCGTCCAGCGCCGCCGTCACCGCGGCCGCGTCCAGCTGCGACGTGCCGACCACCTCGACGCGTTCCAGGGCGAAGAGCGGGCTGTAGGCCGCGCCCGCGGTGCCCAGGACGGTCACCAGCACGGCGACGCCGACGCCGATCCAGACGCGCCGCCGCCGGCGCTGCCGGACCGTGAAGCGCTTGACCTCGGCCCGGAGGGCGCGGCGCCGGGCCCGCGAGGCCCGCCACACGTCGCGCAGGCTCGTGCCCGTGGCATCCGTCTCCGGGTCGACCGGGGTCTCCCGGGGGACGGTGCGGTCCGCCGCGGCGACGGCCGGACGGGACGGGGCCGCATCATCCGGACGAACGGATGCCGACGGCCTCGCCTCCCGTGCCGGGGCGGGAGCCCGGCGCTCCGCCGCGGGCGGGGTGGGCAGGGGCGAGGGCCGGTCCATGGCTCAGACCGCCGCGCCGTCCGTGCGCGCCAGCGCGTCGAGGACCTGCGGGATGAGCTGGTAGACGTTGCCGCAGCCGAGGGTGATGACGTAGTCGCCGGGACGCGCGATGGAGGCGGTGTAGTCGGCGGCCTGCTGCCAGTCCGGCACGTAGTGCACGTGGGCGGGGTCGGCGAAGGCGCCGCTGACGAGCTCTCCCGTCACGCCGGGCACGGGGTCCTCGCGGGCGCCGAAGACGTCGAGCATGACCGTGTGGTCCGCGTGCGTCTCGAGGACCTCCGCGAACTCGCGGTACATCTCCTGCGTGCGGGAGTAGGTGTGCGGCTGCTGGATCGCGATCAGACGGCCGTCCCCGACGACGGTGCGGGCCGCCGACAGCGCCGCGGCCACCTCCGTCGGGTGATGGGCGTAGTCGTCGAACACGCTCACCCCGCGCTGCACGCCGTGCAGCTCGAACCGGCGCACCGTGCCGCCGAACCCCTCGACGGCGCGCGCGGCGTCGGCGAGGGGATGTCCGAGCACCCGCAGGACGGCGACCGCCCCCGCGGCGTTCACCGCGTTGTGGGCGCCGGGCACCCTCAGCTGCACGTCGACGGTCTCCTCGCCGGCGGTGAGGGTGAAGGCGACGGGCCCGTCGGTGCGGATGCCGCTGAGACGCACGTCCGCGTCGGCGTCCTCGCCGAAGGTGACGACGGTGCGGTGGGTGATCCGTTCGCGGACCGACCGCGCCCCCGGGTCGTCGGCCGAGATGACGACGGCCTCCCCCGCCGCGTCGGCGAAGCGCGCGAAGGCGGCGTCGAACGCGTCACGGGAGCCGTAGTGGTCGAGGTGGTCGGGATCGACGTTGGTGATGAGCGCGACGGACGTGTCGTACAGCAGGAACGTGCCGTCGGACTCGTCGGCCTCGATGACGACGAGGTCGTCCGAGCCCGTGCCGCTGGAGGCGCCGAGGTCGGCGATGACGCCGCCGTTGACGAAGGTGGGATCGAGCTCGAGGGCCCGGAGCGCGGTCACGATCATGCCGGTCGAGGTCGTCTTGCCGTGCGCGCCGGCGACGGACACCAGGCGCCGGCCGCCGATCAGCCAGTGCAGCGCCTGGGACCGGTGGATGACGTGGAGGCCGCGCTCCTTGGCCGTGACGAACTCGGGGTTCTCGGGCCAGATCGCCCCCGTGTGCACGACGGTGTCGGCGTCGCCGAGGTGGGCGGCGTCGTGGCCGATGTGGACCGTGGCGCCGCGGGCGGCGAGGTCGCGGAGGGCCGCGCTGTCGGCGCGGTCGGACCCCGAGACGCGGATGCCGCGGTCGAGGAACATGCGGGCGAGGCCGGACATGCCCGAGCCGCCGATCCCGATGAGGTGGGCGGCGGTGATGGACTCGGGGATGGGGAGGCTCAGGTCGGGTCTGATCATGGCGTTGCGATCCTACGTCGCCCGGCCGAGGGGGCCGTCCTGGCACGCCCAGCGGGGCTACCCTCGCCGGCGCCGCGGGTCGAGCCAGCGCTGCCGGTCGTGTCAGCGCTGCCGGTCGCGTCAGCGCGCGAGGGCGCGGTCCACGAGGGCGATGACGTTCTCGGTGCCCGCGCGCGTCCCCGTCCGCGCCGTGGCGGCCCGCATGGCCGCGCGGCGCTCTTCGTCGCGCAGCAGCGGCACGATGCCCGTCCGCACCCGGTCCGCGGTGAAGTCCGCATCCGGGATCAGCAGCGCGGCGCCCGCCCGCACCGCGGACGCGGCGTTCAGGCGCTGCTCCCCGTTGCCGACGGCGTAGGGCACGTACACCGCCGGGATGCCGAGGGCGCTGATCTCGCTCACCGTCGCCGCCCCCGAGCGCGAGACGATCAGGTCGGCGAGCGCGAAGGCGAGGTCCATCCGGTCGACGTAGCGGACGACCGCGTAGCCGGGCTCCCCCGGATCGGCCAGCTCCGACTTCTCCCCCGTCACGTGCAGCAGCTGCCAGCCGGCCTCCCGCACGTCTCGCCACGCGCCGCCGAAGGCCTCGTTGAGACGCAGAGCCCCCAACGAGCCGCCGAAGACGAGGAGCGTCGGGGCGGCGGCATCCAGTCCGAAGTGCCGCGCCGCCTCCTCGCGGAGACCGGAGGCCTCGAGCTCGACGATCTCGCGACGCAGCGGCATCCCGACCACCTCCGCCCCGCGCAGCGGGGTGCCCTCGAACGCGACGCCGACCGCCGCCGACCCACGGGCCCCGAGGACGTTGGCGAGCCCGGGCTTGGCGTTGGCCTCATGCACGACGTACGGGATGCGCTCCCGCCGTGCCGCGACGTAGGCGGGGGCGGACGCGTAGCCGCCGAAGCCGACGACCACGTCCACGCCGCGCTCGCGGATGTAGCGGCGGACCAGCGCGACGGCACGGAGGAAGGCGGACGGGAAGGCGGCGGCGGCACGGTTCGGCCGGCGCGGGAAGGGGACCTTGGGGACGATGAGCAGCTCGTACCCGCGCAGCGGCACGAGACGCGCCTCGAGCCCCTCGCGGGTGCCGAGCACGAGCACGTCGGCCGCGGCGTCGCGGGCGCGCAGCCCATCGGCGACGGCGAGCAGGGGGTTCACGTGGCCGGCGGTGCCGCCGCCGGTGAGGAGGTAGGTCGTCACCGTTCCACCGTAGTCAGCGACGCCGGCTCCGCCGTCCTCGGCGAGGTCGGCGCGGCGGCTTCTCCGGCGTCCTCAGCGACGCCGGCGCGGCTTCTCCGGCGTCCTCAGCGACGCCGGCGCGCCGACGCCACGGGAGCGTCCGCGGGGCGCCGCTCGGGCAGCCCGCGAGCGAACGACAGCAGCACGCCGCACGCGATGAGCACCGACAGCAGCGACGTCCCGCCCTGCGACATGAACGGCAGCGGCACACCCAGCACGGGGAACACCCGCAGGACCACGCCGATGTTGATCAGAGCCTGACCGACGATCCAGATGGTGATCGCGCCCGACACGATGCGGACGAACGGGTCGTCGGTGCGGCGGATGACGTGGAACGCGCCCACCGCGAAGAGGGCGAACAGCAGCAGCACGACGATGCAGCCGATGAGTCCCAGCTCCTCGCCGACGATGGCGAAGATGTAGTCGTTGGCGGCCGCGGGGAGCCAGTCGTACTTCTCCGCCGAGTTGCCCAGTCCGACCCCGAACACGCCGCCGGCAGCGAGCCCCCAGATGCCGTGCAGCGGCTGGTAGCAGTCGCCGAGGTACTGCGCGAGGCAGTCCTGGTCGAGGAAGCTCATGATGCGGCGCATGCGGTCGGCGCTCGTCACCGCGAGCACGGCCACCGCGCCGAGCGCGGCGATCGCCGGCAGCACGAAGATGCGCAGCTTGACGCCCGAGAAGAACAGCGCGCCGAGCAGCACCAGCACGAGGACCATGGCCGTGCCGAGGTCCCGGCCGCCCATGACCGTGGCGATGACGAGGGCGGCGACGGGGACCACGGGGATGAAGACGTGGTGCCAGACGCCCAGCAGCGTCTGCTTGCGGAAGAGCACGTACCCCAGCCACAGCGCGAGGGCGAGCTTGAGGAACTCCGCCGGCTGCGCTTGGACGAACCCGAGGTCGATCCAGTTGCGGTTTCCGTTGGCCTCGACGCCCAGCGGCGTGAACACCAGCAGCTGGAACAGCAGCGCGCCGATGAGGGCGGGCCACGCGATCCGCTTCCAGAACTTCAGCGGAGCACGGCTGAGGACGAACATCAACGGCACGCCCAGCATCGCGAACACGCCCTGCTTCATGACGTGCTCGAACGGGCTCTGTCCACCGTCGAGCGCCGAGGTCGCCGAGAGCACCATGACGAGGCCGAAGCCGGTGAGCAGCAGTGCCGTCGAGGCGATCAGCAGGAACTCGCTCGGCACGGGCGCGAAAGCCTTGCCCAGCGACACCCGCGCCATGAGGCCGCCGCGCTCACGCGGAGCCTCGTCGGGGCTCTGGTGGGGAGGAGGTGCCGTCGTGGTCACGGTGTCCCCTTCCGGTCCGCTCGTTCGGTCAGTCGTCCTGGCTCGCGATCCACGACCGCACCGCGTCCGCGAAGCGTTCGCCGCGGTCCGCGTAGGACGCGAACTGGTCGAAGGACGCCGCCGCGGGAGCCAGGAGAACGGTGTCTCCGTCCCGGGCCACGCCCGCCGCCAGATCGACGACCCGGGCCATGACGTCCTCAGTCTCGGCGTGGTCGACCTCGAACAGCGGCACCGCCGGGGCGTGTCGCGCGAACGCCGCGACGATGTCGGCGCGCTCCGTGCCGATGACGATGACCGCGCGCGCCGCTCCGCCGCGGGCGCGGACGAGGTCGCTCAGGTCGACGCCCTTCAGCAGACCCCCGACGACCCACACGGCACCGGGATAGGCCGCGAGGGACGACGACGCGGCGTGCGGGTTGGTGGCCTTGGAATCGTCCACCCAGGTCACGCCGCGATGCGCGGCGACGACCTGGATGCGGTGCGGGTCGAGCGTGAAGCGCAGGAGCGCGTCGCGGATGGCCGCCGGCGGCACGTCCAGGGAGCGCGCGAGGGCGCTCGCGGCGAGGACGTTCGCCACGATGTGCGGCGCGGCGAGACCCCGCGCGGCGAGGTCCTCGACCGTCGTCAGCTCGAGCGCGGAGGTCGCCCGCTCGGCGAGGAACGCCCGGTCGACGAGGATGCCCTCGACGACGCCGAGGTCGCTCGGACCGGGGATGCCGAGGTCGAACCCGATGGCCCGGGCTCCCTCGATCACCTCGGCGTCCTCGACCATGCCGCGGGTGGCCTCGTCGGCCTTGTTGTAGACGCAGGCGACGCGTGTGCGGGCGTAGATCCCGGCCTTCGCGTCGTGGTACTCCTGGGCGCCGCCGTGCCACTCGAGGTGGTCGTCGGCGAGGTTCAGGCAGACGGCGGCGTGCGGCGAGAGAGCGTCGTCGCCGGTCTGCAGGTTGAGGTACCAGAGCTGGTGGCTGGACAGCTCGACGACGAACGCGTCGAACCCGGCGGGGTCGCGCACCGCGTCGAGCACCGGCGTGCCGATGTTGCCGACGGGGGCGGCACGGAGACCGCCCGCGACGAGCATCTCCGCGGTCAGGCGCGTCGTCGTGGTCTTGCCGTTGGTGCCGGTGATGAGGATCCAGTCCGCGGGGCGGCCGTCGGGCCGCACGACCTTGTCGCGGACGCGCCAGGCGAGCTCGACATCGCCCCAGAGGGCGATGCCGTTCTCCTGCGTCCATCGGATGACCGGATGCGACGGCGGGAAGCCCGGCGACGCGATGACGACCTCGGGCGCGAAGTCGACCAGCTCGGCCGGCGGCGCGTCGAGAGGACCGACGTGGAGCCCTGCGCCGATGACCGGCAGCAACCGCGCGTACTCCTCCGCGGCCTTCTCGGTGACGACGAGCACCTCGGCACCGAGCTCGGCGAGGGTGTCGGCGACGGAGAAGCCCGTCACCGACAGGCCGAGCACGGCGACGCGGAGGCCGCGCCACTCGGCGTACCAGCTGGTCAGGGAGTCCAGACGAGGGGAGCTCATGCGCGCGACAGCCATTCGACGTAGAAGAAGCCGACCCCGGAGACCGCCAGCAGTCCGGCGATGATCCACATGCGGACGACGATGGTGACCTCGGGCCACCCCCGCATCTCGAGGTGGTGGTGCAGCGGGCTCATGAGGAACAGGCGCTTGCCGCGGGTGACCTTGAAGTAGGCGCGCTGCAGGATCACCGAGCCGGAGGCGATGACGTAGACGCCCGCGACGAGGATGAGCAGCAGCTCCGTGCGGGTGAGGATCGCCATCGCGGCGATCACGCCGCCGATGGCCATCGAGCCGCAGTCGCCCATGAACACCTTCGCCTTCGGCGCGTTCCACCACAGGAACCCGACGAGGGCGCCGACGAACGCCGCGGACACGATCGCGAGGTCGAACGGATCCCGGACGGCGTAGCAGGCCGGCTGCACGGCCGGGTCCAGCGCTCCGGTGCAGACCTGCTGCACCTGCCAGAACGCGATGAGGCTGTAGGCGCCGACGACGAAGATGCCGGAACCCGCGGCGAGGCCGTCGAGTCCGTCGGCGACGTTGACCGAGTTCGACGTGGCCGTGCCGATGAGCGAGATCCACGCGAGGTAGAGCAGCCATCCGAGGATCGGGCCGAGCGCGAAGAACGACAGCAGCTGGATGTCCCGGAACACCGAGATGTAGGCGGAGGCGGGCGTCTGCCCGAAGTTGTTGGGGAAGTTCAGCGCCACGATGGCGAACGGCACCGCCACGATGACCTGGCCGGCGATCTTGCGCCAGCCCGACAGCCCGAGGCTGCGCTGCTGACGGATCTTCATGTAGTCGTCGATGAATCCGACGACGCCGAAGCCGACCATCAGCCAGAGGACGAGCAGACCCGACACCGTCGGCGGGTTGTTGCCGGCGAAGGAGCCGATCAGGTACCCGACGATCGTGCCGAGGATGAAGATGGTGCCGCCCATCGTCGGCGTGCCGCGCTTGGCGGCGTGCGACGGGTTGTGCACGTTCTCGGGGGTGCGGATGACCTGCCCCCAGCCCCACTTGCGGAACCACCGCAGGAAGACCGGGGTGAGGAAGAGGGTGAAGGCGAGCGAGATCGCTGCCGCCGTCAGAAGTGACCTCACGCGAACGCCTCTCCCAGACGGTCGCCGAGCAGCCTGAGCCCGGCGGAGTTGGACGACTTGACCAGCACGCGGTCGCCGTCGCGCAGCTCGGTGAGCAGGTAGTCGTACGCGGCGTCGGCGTCGGCGAAGAACACCGCCTCACCGTCCCACGACCCCTGCGCGATGGCCTCGAGGTACATGCGGCGGGCGTCCTGACCGATCACGACGATGCGCTGGATGCGCAGCCGGACGGCCAGGAGTCCGATGCGGTCGTGCTCCTCCTCGGCGTACTCGCCGAGCTCGCTCATCGCGCCGAGCACGGCGACGGTGCGCTCGTGCGGGGCCGTGATCTGCGCGAGCGTACGGAGGGCCGCGGCCATCGAGTCGGGGCTCGCGTTGTAGGCGTCGTTGATGATGCGCACGCGGTCGGACCCGAGCGGCTGCATCCGCCAGCGCTCGGCGATCTCGACGGTCTCGAGTCGCGCGATGGCGTCCGCCGGGGTCACGCCGAGCGCGATCGCCGCGGTGAGGGCGGCGAGGGCGTTCATGACGTGGTGCTCCCCGAGCACGCGCAACGTGAGGTCGAACTCCTCGCCGTCGACGAGCAGGCGGGCCCGGGTGCCGGATGCCGAGACCTCGACGTCCGTCGCCCGCACCTGCGCGCGCTCGCCCCGGCCGAACCAGCGGACGTCGATCCCGCGCTCGCGCGCGATCGGCTCCATGGCGGCCACACGGGGGTCGTCGGCGTTGAGGACGGCCAGGCCGCCCTCGCGGGTGGCCTTCACGAGCTCGCTCTTGGCGTGGAAGGTCGACTCGATGCCGCCGAAGCCGCCGGCGTGCGCCATGCCGACCATGAGCACCACGCCGATGTCGGGCGTCACGAGTCCGGCCAGGCGCGCGATGGCCCCGGGCGCGCTCGCCCCGAACTCGCTCACGAGGAAGCGCGTGTCGTCGGTGACCCGCAGCATCGTCAGGGGGGCGCCCACCTCGTTGTTGAAGGAGGCGCGCGGAGCGACGGTCTCGCCCTCGTCCGCGAGGATGCGCGCGAGCAGGTTCTTGGTGGTGGTCTTGCCGTTGGACCCGGTGATGCCGACGACGCGGAGATCCCCGCGGGCGCGCACGCGCGCGACGACCTCGCGCGCCAGAACGGACAGGGCGCCCACGGCATCCGGGACGACAATCTGCGACACCGGGTCGTCCACCTCGCGCTCGACGATGGCGAGGGCGGCCCCGCGTTCGACGGCGGCGGCGACGAACAGGTGCCCGTCGGTGGTCTCGCCGGGCTTGGCGACGAAGACGTCGCCCGGCTCGATGAGACGGGAATCGGTGTCGACGAGACCGGAGACGAGGGATGCCTCGGTGTCGGCGCCGCGCAGGACGAGACGCCCGCCGAGCACGGCGGAGATGTCGGAGAGGCTCAGAGAGATCATGGCTGTGTGCGGACGCCCTTCCTGTGGGGGGACGGCATCCGGCGGGGTCAGCCGAACTTGGGGAGTTCGGGGGTGGTCGTTCCGGACGGGATCACTCGATAGTTCTTCAGGACCTGGGTGAGGGCCTTCTGGAAGGCAGGCGCGGTGGCCGCAGACGACTTTACCGTCCGGGGTTCGTCGAGGTTGACCGCGACGACGTACTGGGGGTCGTCGGCGGGCGCGAAGCCGATCATGGTCGTGTAGTACGCGCCCTGCTTGTAGGCCCCGGTCTCGGGGTCCGACTTCTCGCCCGTTCCGGTCTTGATCGCGACCCGGTAACCCGGGATCGACACCTGCGATGCGAGCGTGCCCTGGGTGGCCACGTTCTCGAGCATGAGCGAGACCTGGTCGGCGACGCCCTCGGAGAAGACGCGCTCCCCCTCGGCGTCGGGCACGTCGGTCACGGTCCCGTCCGCCGCGGTGCAGCTCTCCACCAGCGACAGCGGCATCTTCACGCCGCCGTTGGCGATGGTCTGATACGCCCCGACCAGCTGCGGCACCGTGACCGCGAGCCCCTGGCCGAACGTCGTGTTGTAGAATGTCTGGTTGTCCCAGTCGGCGACCGGACGCAGGATGCCGCCGGACTCGCCGGGGAAGCCGATCGCGGTGGGCGTGCCGATGCCGAGCTTCTTCAGGTAGTCGTAGCGCGTCTCGACGGGGATCATCTCGCCGAACTTGCTGATGCCCACGTTCGAGGAGTCGATGAGCACGCCGGTCAGCGTGTAGTTGTTCGCCGGGTGGACGAAGGCGTCGCGGACGCGCGCGCCGTTCGGCATCGTCTCGGAGGAAGAGGCCGTGACGGTCGTGCTCGCGTCGAAGGCCCCGGTCTCGAGCCCGATGGCGGCCGTGAGGGCCTTGAAGGTCGAGCCGGGTTCGTTGGGCCCGGCGAAGGCGCGGCTCTCGCGGTCGGCCGCGGGCGTGGCGGTCGGGTCGTTGGGGTCGACGGCGGGGTACTCCGCGAGCGCCCGGACCTTGCCGGTCTTGGCCTCGACGACCGTGATGGTGCCGCCGAGCGAGCCGGTGTTCTGCACCTGCTCGGCGATCAGCTGGCTGAGGTACCACTGCAGGTCGCGGTCGATCGTGAGCTTGAGCGTGCCGCCGTCGATCGCCGGCGCGGTCTCCACCTCGGTGCCGGGCAGCACGCCGCCGTAGCGCCCCCGCTGATAGGTGACCGAGCCGTCGGTGGACTGCAGGCAGGAGTCGTCGGCGGACTCGAGCCCGGCGAGCGGCTGACCGTCGCTGCCGACGAACCCGATGAGGTTGCCGGCCACGGCGCCGTCGGGGTACACCCGGGCCGGCTGGGGCGTGAAGCTGAGGAACGGCACGCCGAGGTCGGCGAGGGCCCGGTACTGCTCGGTCGAGACGTTCTTGACGATCTGCGCCCACTGCGACGACGGGTTCGCGGCGTGCGCGTCGACGACGATCTTCTCGACCTCGGCCGCGTCCTGCTTCGTGATCGCCGCGATCTCTCCGGCGATGTCGGCCCACGACCGCGTCACCTTCTGGCCGTCGTCGTCGCGGTAGCTGATCCCGTCGACGGCGAGGGACGGGTCGATCGCCACGTCGTAACGGCGGACGCTGGATGCCAGGGTGACGCCGTTCTCGTCGACGATCGAGCCGCGCGTGCCGTACACGGTGCGCTGGCTCTGCATGCCCATGGCCTTGGCGTCGTCGACGTGCTCGCCGGCGTTGACCACCTGGATGTCGACCAGGCGGATGATGAACGCCGTCAGCACGATGAGCACGACGGCGAGGGCGACCACGGTACGGCGGCGCGGGGACCGCGTGAGCATCGTCGTCATGGGCTTATCGTGTCGCCGGAGTCGGGAGACCGTCGGAGATCGACGGGGGTGTCGTGATCGTGGGGGCCGGGGTGCGCGAGGCGTCGCCGGGCCCCTCGACCGCGACCACTCCCCCGGCGGCATCCGTCGACGCGGCGGGGTCGGTGCCTGCGGCGGGGTCCGAGGTCCCGGCGGCGTCGGATCCTGCGGCGGGAGCCTCGGCGTCGGCGGCCGGGTCGGTCACGAGGGGGACGCCGGCGATCAGGGCGTTGCGCACCGAGCCGCGGCCCAGCGCGTCGATGGACGAGGCGCCCTCCGCCGGCTGTCCGGAGCCGATGACCGCGCCGTCGCTGAGGCGCAGGTAGGTGGGCGACTCGTCGATGACCATCCCGAGGGCGGACGCGTTGGCGGCGAGGTACTGCGGCGAGCTGAGCCCCGCGACCTCGTCGTAGAGGATCTGCTTCTGGTACGTGAGGTCGCGCTGCTGCTGGGTGAGCGTGGAGATCTCGAACGTGCTCTGCGTCGTGAGGATCGACAGACCCATCTGCACGAGCGCGATCAGCACCGCCCCGGTGACCGCGATCACACCGAACGCCCTTCGCGGGGCGCGCCGGCGCGCGGGCGCGGCGGGGACGGGCTGCAGGCGCCGCGGGGCGCGGACGGGGGTGGGGAACTCCGGCAGCAGGGCGGCGTTCGACGTGCTCATGCGGCCTCCTCGACCCGTTCGGCGGCGCGCAGACGCACCGGGGTGGCGCGGGGGTTGGCCGCGCGTTCTTCCTCGCTCGCGAGCTCGGCGCCGCGGACCAGGAGTCGGAACTTGGGGGCGTGCTCGGGCAGCTCCACGGGCAGACCGCGCGGGGCGGTGGACGTGGATGCCTCGGCGAACACGCGCTTGACCAGTCGATCCTCGAGCGACTGGTACGACAGCACGACGATGCGACCGCCCACGCCGAGCACGTCCAGCGCGGCGGGGATGGTGCGCTCGAGCACGGACAGCTCGGCGTTCACCTCGATGCGCAGAGCCTGGAAGACGCGCTTGGCGGGGTGGCGCTCGCGGAGGACCGCCGCCGGCGTCGCTGCTTGCAGCACGTCCACGAGCTGACCCGACCGCTCCAGCGGGGCCTGCGCCCGTGCGGCGATGATGGCGCGGGCGTAGCGCCCGGCCAGCTTCTCCTCGCCGTACCGCTCGAAGATGCGTCGCAGGTCGCCCTCGCCGTAGGTCGCGAGGACGTGGGCGGCGGTCACGCCGCTCGTCTGGTCCATGCGCATGTCCAGCGGGGCGTCCTGGGCGTAGGCGAAGCCGCGGTCGGCGACGTCGAGCTGCAGGGACGAGACGCCGAGGTCGAAGAGGATGCCGTCGACCTTGTCCACTCCCGCCGAGGCGACCGCCGCGGCGATGCCGTCGTAGACGGTGTGCACGAGGGTCACGCGATCGCCGAACCGCGCCAGCCGCTGCCCCGCGATGCGGAGGGCGTCGGTGTCGCGGTCGAGGCCGATGAGTCGCGTCGTCGGGAAGCGCTCGAGGAACGCCTCGGAATGGCCGCCCATGCCGAGGGTGCCGTCGACGAAGACGCTGCCCTCGCGCTGCAGCGCGGGGCCGAGGAGCTCGGCACAGCGCTCGAGGAGGACGGGGGTGTGGATGTCGCGGATGTCCATGATTCTCCGGATCCGGTCCCGGGCTCTGATCCCCATCCGCATCGACCTGGCGCCGGGGAAGTGCGTCAGGGCGTGCGGCTGGGAATCACAGCCGAGGATCAGAACAGTCCGGGGATCACCTCCTGCTCCATCTCGGCGTACGTCTCTTCGTTGCTCTCGGCGTAGGTGTTCCACGCCTCCGCGTCCCAGATCTCGGCGTGGGCGCCGACTCCGGTGACGACCAGCTCGCGCCCCAGGCCCGCGTAGGCCCGGAGGGCCGGCGGAACGGTGATGCGGTTCTGGCTGTCGGGCTTCTCGGCGCTGGCCCCCGAGAGGAACATGCGCAGGAAGTCGCGGGCCTGCTTGTTGCTCAGCGGGGCCTCGCGGATCCGCTCGTGGACGCGCTCGAACTCCTCCGTGCTGAACACGTAGAGGCAGCGGTCCTGCCCCCGGGTGATCACCACACCGGCGCCGAGATCGTCCCGGAACTTCGCGGGCAGGATGACCCGACCTTTGTCGTCGAGCTTGGGCGTGTGCGTGCCGAGCAGCATCCGGGACACACCCCCCTTCGTCCGGCCAGCGAAGTTTCCCCCACTTTACTCCACTGCCCTCCACTTAGCCATCGTCACTCAGCCTCTTCTGGGCGAACGCTCCCCCGTGTACTCTCTGCACCCACGCCGCGGGCCACCTCGCGAGGCGCGCGAGCCCCGGAAAGACGCGGGAGAGAGCCTCGCGGGCACAAAAAAACACCGGCTCCGAAGAGCCGGTGTTTCGAGTGGAGGGGGGTGGAGGGTCAGCGACCTTCGTTGCGACGATCCCAGCGCTCGTTCATGCGATCCATGAAGGACGAGCCGGAGGCGCGGGGGGCGCGGGACGAGGCCGCCTTCGGTGCGGACGCCGTCTGCGCGGCGCCACGCGTCGGGGTGACCGCGAAGACCACACCGCCGAGCATGACGAGGAAGCCCACGACGCCGACGGCGATCCCGAGGAAGCCCGTGTTGAAGCCGATGGACACGCCCGCGATGAGGGCGCCGAGTCCGGCGAGCACGAGGATCGAGCCGATGACGATGTTGCGATAACTGAGGGCACGCCCGGGAGCCGTGACGACATCCGCGTCGTTGCTCATGAGATGGCGCTCCATCTCGTCCAGCAGGCGCTGCTCCTGTTCGGAGAGTGGCATGCATCCCCCTCTTTTGCTCGTACCGTCGATCTTACGCGCGGCGTAGATCACTAGGCTAGGCCCGTGCCGCCCTCCTCGGAACCGATCGAGGCTGTTTCTCAGCGACTCGACAACTTCCTCTCCGACCAGCTATCGTTCGCCGCCTCTCTGGGGCCCGAGGCCGAGACGATGACACGTGCGGGCGCCGCCGCTCTGCAGGGCGGGAAGCGTCTGCGCGCACGATTCTGCATCTCCGGGTGGAGGGCTGTGGAGGAGCACCGCCGCCCGGCCCCCGCCGCCCTGATCCCCGCGCTCGTCGCCGTCGCGGCATCCCTCGAGGTCTTCCACGCCGCGGCCCTCGTCCACGACGACATCATCGACAACTCGGACACCCGCCGCGGACAGCCCGCCGCGCATCGCGCGCTCGAGGCCGCGCACCGTGCCGCCGGGTGGGCGACCGACCCCGCCGCCTTCGGGCGCTCGGGCGCGGTGCTCCTCGGCGACCTGCTCGTGGCCTGGAGCGACGACCTCCTCGAGGAGGGACTGACGGATGCCGCCGCCACCGCCGCCGCGACCCGGCGGCACTACGCCCACATGCGTCGCGACGTGACGATCGGCCAATTCCTCGACGTCGCCGAGGAGTCCGCCTACGTCGTCCACCCCGACGGCGACCACGCCGACCGCGCGCTGCGCGTGGCCTCGTACAAGTCGGCCCGCTACAGCATCCAGCAGCCCCTGCAGATCGGCGCGGCGCTGGCCGGAGCCGAGGGCGACCAGCTCGACGCGCTCGGACGCTTCGGGCACGACGTCGGCATGGCCTTCCAGCTGCGCGACGACGTGCTCGGCGTCTTCGGCGACACCGCCGTCACGGGCAAGCCCTCCGGCGACGACCTCCGCGAGGGCAAGCGCACTGTCCTCGTCGCCTACGCCCGCGAACGGCTCGACGCCGGAGCGCGGCGCACGGTCGACGAGCTCCTCGGCGACCCGGACCTGGATGCCGCCCAGATCGCGGCCCTGCAGCGGACGATCGTCGACACGGGCGCTCTCGCCCGCACGGAGGAGCTCATCGCCGAGTACGCGCGTCGCGCGGACCGCGCCCTCTCCGGCGCGCGTCTCGGCGACGCCGCGGTCAACGAGCTGCGCGAGCTCGCCCGCGCGGCGACCCAGCGCACCTCGTAACAGGCAGGCGCCGCAGCTCAGCCGGACCCGGCCGGGCATGTCCCCCTTCGTGCAGGTCCACCCCTCCGAACCCGCACAGAAGGGGACACGGCCTCAGGCGAGGGTGGCGGCGACCCGCCGGACCTCGCTCTTGCGGCCGGCGAGCAGCGCCTCGATGGGGGCGACGCCGATGGTGTCCTCGGGCGTGAGCAGCCAGTCGATCGCCTCGTCGTCGTCGAAGCCGACGTCGTGGAGCACGATCGCCGTCCCGCGCAGCGACGACAGCGGACGGCCGTCGACGATGAAGACGGAAGGCACCTGCAGCACGCCGTTGCGACGCGAGCCGATGAGGTAGTGGTCGTCCAGCAGGCGCCGGACGCGGCCGAGCGACTCCCCCAGCACCTCCACGAGGTCGGGAAGGGCCAGCCAGTCGGTCTCGTAGCGTGAAGAGTCGGTCACGCTCCCAGTCTCTCACCGACGAGGGCTCGGGATGCCGCGGTCTCGCGGCACCGGCCGGTGGCATCCCTTCCCCGCCCTTTCCACACCAGCCGAGGGCTGCTTGGTCACACGAGTCACATCAGTCACACGCGTTGACACTCGCAACAGGTCCGTGGCAACGTGTCGGCAGTCGGAAGAACGGAATCCCCCACCATGCGACGACGCCTCCCTGTATCCGCCCCCGCCGCCCCGCGCTCGCGCGCGGCGACCGTCCCCGCCGCCCTGGCCGGCTCCATCGCGCTCGCCCTGGCGGGCGAGCACGCGGCCCATGCCGTCCCGCCGGCGCCCGCCCCGGCGACCCTCCCCGGCCCGCATCCGGTGCCGACGACCCTCGCACCGCGCGTGGCCGCTCTGCCCGCTCCCGCGGTCCACGTCGTCCAGTCCGGCGACACCGTGTCGTCCATCGCGGCGCGGTACGGCCTCGACACGAACGCGGTCCTCGCGGCCAACGGCCTCGGCTGGTCGAGCATCATCCGGCCGGGCCAGGAGCTGGTGCTCTCGGCACCCGCCGCCGCCCCCGCCCCGGCGCCTGCGCCGGCCGCGGCCTACGAGGTCCGCGCGGGCGACACGCTCTCGGGGATCGCCGCCGCCCACGGCGTCGGGCTCGACGCCGTCCTCTCGGCCAACGGCCTGACCCGGGCGTCGATCATCTACCCCGGCGAGACGCTGCAGATCCCGAGCGGCATGGTCGCCGTGGCATCCGTCGCCCCCGTCCTCGCGCCGGGACTCGACGCCGAGCAGAGCGCCAACGCGCGGACGATCATCCGCATCGGCCGCGAGCTCGGCGTGCCCGAGCGCGGCATCGCCATCGCCCTCGGCACCGCGATGCAGGAGTCCTGGCTGCGCAACCTCGACTGGGGCGACCGCGACTCCGTCGGCCTGTTCCAGCAGCGGCCGAGCACCGGATGGGGCGCACCGGATCAGCTGATGGACCCCGACTACGCGACGCGGGCGTTCTTCCTCGGCGTCGCGGACGCCGGCGGGACCGTCACTCTCGGCCTCGTCGACATCCCGGGCTGGGAGGTCCTGCCGTACGCCGACGCCGCGCAGGCGGTGCAGATCTCCGCCTATCCTGACCGCTACGGGCAGTGGGAGCAGCCCGCGACGGTCTGGCTGGCCGCGCTCGGCTGAGCATGCATGCGGCTTTGGGGGTGAGCCGCTCCCCGAGCTCACAGGAGGCGCTCCGTAGACTCTCCCCGTGAGCACGAGTCAGCAGGCCGACCCGCTGATCGGCCGTCTCGTCGACGGCCGGTACCGGGTCCGTGCGCGCATCGCGCGCGGCGGCATGGCGACCGTGTACGTCGCGACCGATCTGCGCCTCGAGCGCCGCGTGGCCCTCAAGGTCATGCACGGCCACCTGAGCGACGACACCGTGTTCCAGAGCCGGTTCATCCAGGAGGCGCGCTCGGCGGCCCGTCTGGCGGATCCGCACGTCGTGAACGTCTTCGACCAGGGCCAGGACGGCGAGATGGCCTACCTGGTCATGGAGTACCTCCCCGGCATCACCCTCCGCGAGCTGCTGCGCGAGCAGCGCCGGCTCACGGTCGATCAGACCCTGACGATCATGGATGCCATCCTGTCCGGGCTGGCCGCCGCGCACCGCGCGGGCATCGTCCACCGCGACGTCAAGCCGGAGAACGTGCTGCTCGCCGAGGACGGCCGCATCAAGATCGGCGACTTCGGCCTGGCGCGGGCCACGACCGCGAACACCGCCAGCGGCGCGCAGCTGATGGGCACGATCGCCTACCTCGCGCCCGAGCTCGTCACGCGCGGCACCGCCGACGCCCGCAGCGACATCTACTCGCTCGGCATCATGCTCTACGAGATGCTCACCGGCGAGCAGCCCTACAAGGGCGAGCAGCCGATGCAGATCGCCTATCAGCACGCCACCGACTCCGTGCCGCGCCCGAGCGCGAAGGTCTCCACCGTCCCCGAGCAGCTCGACGAGCTCGTGCTGTGGTCGACGGAGCGCTCCCCCGACGACCGGCCCGTCGACGCCGGAACCATGCTCTCCCGCCTGCGCGAGGTCGAGAAGGAGCTGGGGCTGGCGCCGCAGGTCGCCCGCGCGGTGTCGGTCGGCATCGCCACGCCCGCGACGGCGGCCGAGTCGCGCGAACTCACCAAGGTCCTCCCGCAGACCGCATCGCTCCCCCAGGCCTCCGTCGACGACCACGACAACGCCACGCACCTCCGGGCCCGCACACGGCGCCGCACCGCCCGCGGCGCCTGGATCGTCGCCCTCGTGCTGCTGCTCGCCGGGTCCGCGGCGGGCGTCGGCTGGTGGTTCGGCTCGGGCCCCGGCTCGCTCGTGGCCGTCCCCGACGTGGCGCAGCGCAGCTTCGACGACGCCGCCACCGCCCTCGCCCTGGAGCAGCTGCAGGCGCAGCCGCAGGAGGTGAACGACTTCGACGTCCCGGCCGGCACCACGGTCGGCAGCGACCCGGCCGCCGGGCAGCGGGTCGACAAGGACAGCGTCGTGACGGTCTTCGTGTCGGTCGGCCCCGCCACCCACCAGATCCCCGGCCTCGCCGGGGTGCAGGCGGACGAGGTCCGCGGCATCCTGGAGTCCGCCGTCGTCACCGTCGGTGACGAGGCGACGGAATTCACTGACGCCGACGAGGGCGCGGTGCTCGGGGTCACGATCACCCCGCGCTCCGGCGCCGAGCCCTTCGCCTGCACCGACGGCTGCACCGTCTACGAGGGCGACACCGCCTCCATGGTCGTCTCGCTCGGCCCGATCCCCGACATCGTGGGACTGACCGCCGGCCAGGCGGAGCGAGCCCTCGACGACGTCGAGCTGCAGTCGACCCGGGTCGAGGAGTACAGCAACAGCGTCGACTCCGGCGACGTCATCTCGTACGACGCCCGCTCCGGCGGCGGCAACTGGCGGCCCGGCGACACGGTCACCCTGCGGGTGTCCATCGGCCCGCGTCCCGTGCAGATCCCCGAGAACGTCATCGGCAAGTCCATCCGCGACGCGGTGGCGCAGCTGCAGGGCCTCGGCTTCGAGGTCAACGCCGGCATCGAGGACGGGACGCTCCCCCTCGGCTTCCGCTATTGGGACATCTACAAGGTGCGCGCCACCAACCCCGCGGCGGGCTCGACCGCCCCGCAGGGTGCGACGATCACCCTCACCCCCACGCTCTGACCCCGGCGCGCGCCCTCGCCGGACGCGCCGGTGACGACGAAGGCCCCGACCGGACGGTCGGGGCCTCCTCTGTCGTGGGTCTCAGCGCTTCTCGAGCTCCTCGGCCACGAGGAACGCCAGCTCGAGGCTCTGACGGTGGTTCAGGCGCGGGTCGCACAGGCTCTCGTAACGCGTCGCGAGGGTGGCCTCGTCGATCTGCTCCGACCCGCCCAGGCACTCGGTGACGTCGTCGCCGGTGAGCTCGACGTGGATGCCGCCCGGGTGCGTCCCGACGGCGCGGTGCGCCTCGAAGAAGCCGCGGACCTCGTCCACCACGTCGTCGAACCGGCGCGTCTTGTAGCCGGTCGGCGTCGTGATGCCGTTTCCGTGCATCGGGTCGGTGACCCACAGGGGCGTCGCACCGGAGTCGCGGACGGCCTCGAGCAGCGGCGGCAGCGCGTCGCGGATCTTGCCCGCGCCCATGCGCGTGATGAACGTCAGGCGACCGGGCTCGCGCTCCGGGTCGAGTTTGTCGATCAGGGCGAGCGCGGTGTCGGTCGTCGTGGTCGGACCCAGCTTGACGCCGATCGGGTTGCGGATCTTGGAGAAGTAGTCGACGTGGGCGCCGTCGAGCTCACGCGTGCGCTCCCCGATCCACTGGAAGTGCGACGAGGTGTTGTACGGCAGGCCGGTACGCGAGTCGATGCGCGTCATGGGCCGCTCGTAGTCCATGAGCAGGCCCTCGTGGCCGGTGTAGAACTCGACGCGGGTGAGCTCGTCGAAGTCGGCGCCGGCCGCCTCCATGAACTTGATCGCGCGGTCGATCTCGGTGGCGAGACGCTCGTAGGCCTGGTTGGCGGGCGTGCTGGCGAAGCCCTTGTTCCAGCTGTGGACCTCGCGGAGGTCGGCGAAGCCGCCCTGGGTGAACGCGCGGATGAGGTTCAGCGTCGACGCGGCCGTGTGGTAGCCCTTGAGCAGACGCGCCGGGTCCGCCTTGCGCGACTCCTCGGTGAAGTCGTAGCCGTTGACGATGTCGCCGCGGTAGGCCGGAAGCGTCACATCGCCGCGCGTCTCGGTGTCGCTGGAGCGCGGCTTGGCGAACTGGCCCGCCATGCGGCCCATCTTGACCACCGGCATGGACGCCCCGTAGGTGAGCACGACGGCCATCTGCAGGACGGTCTTGATGCGGTTGCGGATCTGCTCGGCCGTGGCTCCCGCGAACGTCTCGGCGCAGTCGCCGCCCTGCAGCAGGAACGCCTGGCCGGCGGCCGCGCGGGCGAGACGGTCGCGGAGGATGTCGACCTCGCCGGCGAAGACGAGCGGGGGCAGGGTCGCCAACTCCGCGGACGCCGCAGCGACAGCGGACTCGTCATACCACTTCGGCTGCTGCTTGATGGGCAGGGTTCGCCAGTGGTCGAGTTCGTGGAGCTGCTGATTCACCCCGCAAGTCTAGTGGCGCGCCGCGGGCGCCTTCGCCGCCTGCGCCGTCGCGAGACGGTCCTTCACGGTCGAGGCGTAGACGTCCTCGTACCGCTGCTCGCCGAGGCGCTGCAGGGCGACCATGATCTCGTCCGTGACCGACCGGAGGATGTAGCGGTCGCTCTCCATCCCCTCGAAGCGGGAGAAGTCCAGCGGCTCCCCGATGACGATGCCGACGCGGCCCACCCGTGGCAGGCGGTGGCCGATGGGCATGACGGCGCCGGTGTCGACCATCACCACGGGGACGACCGGCACGCGCGCCTCCAGCGCCATGCGGGCGATGCCCGTGCGCCCGCGGTACAGCGTGCCGTCGGGGCTGCGCGTGCCCTCGGGGTAGATCCCGAGCAGCTCCCCGCGTCCCAGCACGCCGAGGCCGGTGTTGAGGGATGCCTCCGACGCCTTGCCGCCGGACCGGTCGATCGGCAGCTGGCCGGTCGCGGTGAAGAAGACCCGCGTGGCCCAGCCCTTGAGGCCGCGGCCCGTGAAGTAGTCGCTCTTGGCGAGGAACGCCATCCGCCGGTCGATCATCAGGGGCAGGAAGATCGAGTCCGAGAACGACAGGTGGTTGCTGGCGAGGATCGCCGCGCCCTCCCGGGGGATGTTCCGCCGGCCCACGACCCACGGGCGGAAGACGGCCTTGATGACCGGGCCGATCACCACGTACTTCATGAGCCAGTAGAACATCGTCAGCGGTCCTTCCCGGCGAGGTCGGCGACCCCGATGAGGCCGGCGTCGTTGCCCAGACGCGCGATCGTGAACTGCGCGACGGGACGCTCACCGTACCCCGGGAGCGACGTCTCGTAGGCCAGCTGCACCGGCGCGAGCAGGTCGGCCCCGAGCTGGGCGACGCCGCCGCCGATGACGAAGAGCTCGGGGTCGAGCACGGCCTGGAAGCCGCCGCACGCCTCGCCCAGCGCCGTCGCCACGCGACGGAGCGCCTCGATCGCGCCGGCGTCCCCCGCCAGCACGAGACGCGACACCGCGGGTCCGGGGATCGCTCCGCGCTCCTCGCGGACCGCCGCGAGGGCAGCGCCGATGCCGCCGCCGTCGGCGATGGCGTTGGCCTCGCGCTGCAGGGCGCGTCCCGACGCGTACTGCTCGAGGCATCCGTTCTGGCCGCACCCGCAGGGAAGCCCGCCGCGGACGAATCGCATGTGGCCGAGCTCGCCGCCGATGCCGTGACCGCCGCGGAACAGCTCGCCCCCGGTGATGATGGCCCCGCCGACGCCCGTCCCCATCGTCAGCATGACCATGTCGTGCACGCCCTGGCCCGCGCCGAAGCGGTACTCGCCCCAGCCGGCGGCGTTCGCGTCGTTCTCGATCGTGACCGGGGCCCCGAGACGGTCCTCCAGGCGGGCGCGCAGCGGCTCGTCGTGCCAGTCGATGTTGGGGGCGTGGATGACGGTGCTGCGGTCGAGGCTGATGAACCCCGCGGCAGCGACGCCGATCGCGTGGATCTCGTGCGTCCGGCGCAGATGCTCGGCCATGTCGACGACGGCATCGACGAGGGCGGCGGGGTCGATGGGGGTGTCCACCCGCAGCTTCTCGACGATGGTGCCGTCCTCCTCGACGACGCCTCCGGCGATCTTCGTGCCACCGATGTCGATCCCGACGTTGCGCACAGCGCTCCCCTCCGGCCCGCCCCGTAGCACGGCCCGAAGCAGTCTAGTCATCCGGCGCAGCCCGCCGTGGACCCCGGGTGACGGCGGGGACGCCGCATCCATGCGGATAGACTCGTCGGACCGATCGATGATCTTTTCCGGTACCGAAGGAGTTGCCGTGATCCACTTCGACCTTGCCCCCGTCGTCCCCGCCGACCCGAGCGCGAACGTGTCCGACCTGCTCGCCGAGCGGGTCGCTGCGACCCCCGACCGCGCGCTGTTCGCCGTCCCCGACGCGGGCGGCTGGCGTGACGTCTCCGCCGCCGCGTTCGAGAGTCAGGTCATCGCGCTGGCCAAGGGCTTCGTCGCCGCGGGCGTCGCCCCCGGCGACAAGGTGGCCTTCATCGCCCGCACGACGTACGACTGGACCCTCGTCGACTTCGCGCTGTTCTACGCCGGCGCCGTCATGGTCCCGGTGTACGAGACCAGCTCGCCGTCGCAAATCTCCTGGATCCTGTCCGACTCGGGTGCCGTCGCCGCGATCGTGGAGACGGCCGAGCACGAGTCGCGGCTCGGCGAGGTGCGCGGGGACCTCCCGCTCATCCGCGAGGTGTGGACCATGCACGGCGGCGGGCTCGACGCCCTCGTCGCGCAGGGCGCCGGCGTCGACGACGCCGAGGTCCAGCGCCGCCGCGCGCTCGCCAACGGCTCGGACATCGCGACGCTCATCTACACCTCGGGCTCCACCGGACGGCCGAAGGGCTGCGTCCTCACCCACAGCAACTTCGTCGAGCTCGCACGCAACTCCGCCAAGGCGCTCCACGAGGTCGTGGAGACGCCGGACGCGTCGACCCTCCTCTTCATCACGACCGCCCACGTCTTCGCGCGGTTCATCTCGCTGCTGAACGTGCACGCGGGAGTCAAGACCGGTCATCAGCCCGACACCAAGCAGCTGCTGCCTGCGCTCGGCACGTTCCGGCCGTCGTTCCTCCTCGCCGTGCCGCGCGTGTTCGAGAAGGTCTACAACTCCGCGGAGCAGAAGGCCGAGGCCGGCGGGAAGGGCAAGATCTTCCGCGCCGCCGCCGCCGTGGCGGTCGAGCACTCCCAGCGCGAGCAGGACGGCCGCAGCATCCCCCTCGGGCTCAAGCTCAAGTTCACGCTCTTCGACAAGCTCGTCTACTCGAAGCTCCGTGACGCCATGGGCGGGCGCGTGGTCTACGCCGTCTCCGGATCCGCTCCTCTCGGCCCGCGTCTCGGCCACTTCTTCCGCAGTCTCGGCGTCGTCATCCTCGAGGGGTACGGCCTGACCGAGACGACGGCACCGGCGACGGTCAACCTCGCTTCGAAGTCCAAAATCGGCACCGTCGGTCCCGTGCTCCCCGGCGTCGGGGTCCGCGTCGCGGACGACGGCGAGATCCAGGTGCGCGGCATCAACGTCTTCTCTGAGTACTGGCGCAACCCCGAGGCGACCGCCGAGGCGTTCGACGGCGACTGGTTCAAGACGGGGGACATCGGCGCCTTCGACGCGGACGGCTTCCTCACCATCACGGGCCGCAAGAAGGAGATCATCGTCACCGCCGGCGGCAAGAACGTCGCCCCCGCGGCGCTCGAGGACCCCATCCGCGCCAACCCGATCGTGGGCCAGGTCGTCGTGGTGGGCGACCAGAAGCCGTTCATCTCCGCGCTCGTCACCCTCGACTCCGAGATGCTGCCGACGTGGCTGGCGAACAACGGCCTGCCCGCCGACATGTCGCTGAAGGATGCGGCCGCGAACGAGAAGGTGCGCGCCGAAGTGCAGAGCGCCATCGACCGCGCCAACACGGCCGTCTCGCGCGCCGAGTCCATCCGCAAGTTCGAGATCCTCGCGACGGAGTGGACGGAGGCCAGCGGTCACCTCACCCCGAAGATGAGCATCAAGCGCAACGTCATCGTGTCCGACTTCGCCGAGACGATCGAGGACATCTACGCCGTGCCGATCAACACGACGAACGTCTCGCTCCCCTGAGCACGCACGCGCGGCCCGGCTCCTCGAGCCGGGCCGCGTCGTCTCCCGCGTCACCGCGACAGGAAGAGTCACCGGCGCAGGCCGATCCGGCACGATACCGCCTGTTCCGGACGCATCGCCTGCGTCGGCACCACGACACTCCGGCGGAGGGATGCCACCGGCACCGGCCGCGCCCCGGAGCGGAAGCGGCGCGGGTCAGAACCAGTCGCTCTCGCGGATCTGCTTCATCGCCTCGCGGCGGGTCTCCGCGGGGAGCCGCGACAGGTAAAGCATCCCGTCGAGATGGTCGGTCTCGTGCTGCAGCGCCTGCGCGAGCAGGCCGTCCCCCTCGAGCACGACCTCGTTGCCGTTGAGGTCGGTGCCGACGACCTTGGCCCAGGGGTACCGCAGCGCCTCGTGCCACAGGCCCGGGACCGAGAGGCATCCCTCCCCCACCGGCTCGGGCTCGCCGCGGGTCTCGACGAGCTCCGGGTTGAGCACGTAGCCGATGTCGCCGTCGATGTTGTAGCTGAACGCCCGCAGGCCCACGCCGATCTGCGGGGCCGCGACGCCCGCGCGTCCGGGCGGCTCGACGGTGTCGAGGAGGTCCTGCACGAGGGCGCGGACGCCGTCGTCGATCGTCTCGATGCGTGCACTGGGCGCCCGCAGGACGGGGTCGCCGAAGAAGCGGATCTGCCGGACGGTCATGCTGCGGCCGCCGGGGAGCGCAGGCCCTCGACCACGGCCGCCGCGAGCTCGCGGGCGGCCTCACGGGTGCCGGGCTGAAGGTCGCGGAACGAGATCGCGCTGCCGGTGGCGATGAGCGGGTCGTACGGCATCCGGATGACCGCGCGCACGCGCGTGCGGAAGTGCGTCTCGAGCTCGCTCTCGCGGACCAGCGGGGTGCCGGGTCGCGCATTGTTCAGCACGACGACCGCGTCGCGCACGCGGTCCGCGTACCCGTTGGTCTCGAGCCAGGTGAGCGTCTCGGATGCCAGGCGCGCCTCGTCCACCGAAAGACCGGCGACGATGACGAGACTGTCGGACTGCTCGAGCGTCGCCCCCATCACCGAGTGGACGATGCCCGTGCCGGTGTCGGTGAGGACGATCGAGTAGTAGTGGGCGGCCACGGTGGCCACGTCGCGGTAGTCGTCGTCGCTGAAGGCCTCGCTGACCCGAGGGTCGGCGTCGGAGGCGAGCACGTCCAGGCGGGTCGCGTCGCGGGCGACGATCGAGGAGACGTCCGCGTAGCCGGTGACCTCGTCGCGGGCGCGGACCAGGTCGCGCACCGTGCGGCCGTTCGGCCGGCCGACGCGATCGGCGAGGGTCCCGCGGTCGGGGTTGGCGTCGACCGCGATGATGCGGTCGTCGCGGGCGTCGGCGAGGGCCATCCCGAGGAGGGCCGTGACGGTGGTCTTGCCGACCCCGCCCTTGCGGGAGAGCACCGGGACGAACCGCGCGCCGCCGGGCAGCGGCGACGAGATGCGGCGATCCAGCTCCTTGCGCGCGCGGGCACGGCGGCCGTCGCCGAGGTTGATCCGGTGGCGCGACAGCGAGTAGACGAGCTGCTGCCACAGGCCCTCGGGCTCCGGGCGGGCGATCTGCCGCGGGTCGAGCAGGCGGTCGGCGGTGAGCAGATCGGGGCTCTCGCGGGTGTCGTCGAGCTCGCCGAGGCGCTTGGACGACAGCGTCACCTCGGGCGCCGACGTGCGGACGCGCTCCATCGCATGGGCGCGATCCACCCGGGCGGCCTCGTCCGCCTGGTGCACCTCGCGACGCGTCAGCGGGACGGTGCCGATGACGCCGGTGGCGGCCCGGCGCGTGGCGGGGGCGGGAGGGGATGCCGCGGCGGCGGCGTTCTGCGCCTCCGGCTGCGGGGCGCGCTCGGTGGCGGCGGCCACGGGCTGCGCGGTCGGCGCCGCCGCGGACGCGTCGGACTCGACAGCCGGAGCGACCGCGGGCTCCGCGGCGGGCGCGGCGGCGAAGGGCACGGATGCCGGCGCGGCGGCGGAGGGCTCGGATGCCGGCGCGGCGGCGGCGGCCTCGGACGCCGGCTCGGTGGCGGCGGCCTCGGATGCCGGCTCGGCGGCGGGCGCGGGAGCAGACTCCCCCGCCTCGTCGGACGGCGCGTCGGCGACCGCGGCCGTGACGCCGCCCTCGTCGGGGGCGACCCACGGAGCGCGGGTCAGCGGCTCCGCGGGCTCGTCGTCGTGCTGTTCGGGGGCGGCGACGGGCTGGGCGTCCTGCTGCGCGGGCGCGGCGGAGGGCGCGCCGACGGGAGTCCCGTCGATGTCGTCCGCCGGTGCGACGTCGTCGCCGCTCCCCGTGACGGACTCGTACGCGTCGACGGAGTCGACGACGTCCGCGTCGTCCGGCGCTTCCGTGAAGGCGTCCGCCTCGGCCGCGGCGAGGGCGGCGTCCGCATCGGCCACGACGTCATCCTGCCCGGCGTCCGCGGAGGCGGACGGGTCGGGGTCCTCCCCCGCGGCCGCGTCGGCATCCGGCGTGGGAGACGCGTCGTCGCCGCCCTCGTCGAGGTGGTCCTCGGACACGAGCTCCGCATCGACGACCTCGTCCTCGCCGTCACGGCCGTCGTGGTGCGCGGCGTCGTGACCGTCGTCGAGGGTGCGCGGCTCGAGGATGATGTCGCCGGTCGGGACCTCGTCGATGTGCGCCTCGACCACCGGGGCCGACGCGGCCTCGTCCTCGCCGTGCGGCAGCGCGGGGGCGGCATCCGGGATCACGATGTCGTCGACGGGGAGCTCGTCCTCGACGACGTCGTCGTCACGGTCGTCGTCGACCGTGGACGGGAGGCTGACGTTCACCTGGGCGATGTGCCCGCCGAGGATCGAGATGCTGGCCGTGTCGAGGGTTCCGCTGTCGTCGAGGACGCCGTGTTCGGCGTTCTCCTCGGGGGTCTCGTCGAGGCGGTCGGGCGTCACTGCGGTCTCCAAACGGGAAGAGGGCGCGAGAAGCGCCCCCTTCCACGTTACTGCGAGGGACGGACGGTGAGCAAAAGGTCACCGGCCTCGACCTGCTGCGTCGCCCGCACCGCGATCCTTTCGATCGTCCCGTCGACGGGCGACGTGATCGCCGCCTCCATCTTCATCGCCTCGATTGACGCGACGGCCTGCCCCGCGCGGACGCGGTCCCCCGCCGTCGCCTTCACGGTCACGACGCCGGAGAACGGTGCGGCGACCTGACCCGGCTTGGACGTGTCGGCCTTCTCCGCCTGACGCGCCTCCACCTCGATCGACCGGTCGCGGACGAACACCGGCCGCAGCTGGCCGTTCAGCGTGGTCATGACCGTCCGCATGCCCTTGTCGTCGGCGTCGCCGATCGCCTCCAGCCCGACGAAGAGCTGGACGCCGCGCTCGATCTCCACGATGTGCTCGCCGCCGGGGCGGAGGCCGTACAGGTAGTCCGCCGTGTCGAGGACGCTGAGGTCGCCGTAGGTCTCGCGCATCTGGGCGAAGATGCGGGTGGGCCCGGGGAACAGCAGCGTGTTCAGGCGCGCGCGCCGCGTGGCGGCGTCCCCGGCGAGGGCCGCCGCGTCGTCGTCGGTCAGGGGCGTCACCCCCGTCTTGACCTCGCGCCCGGCGAGGACCTTCGAACGGAACGGCTCGGGCCAGCCGCGCGGCAGGTCGCCGAGCTCGCCGGCCATGAAGGACACGACGGAGTCAGGGACGTCGTACCGCTCGGGGTGGCGCTCGAAGTCGTCGGGGTCGGCCTTCACCGCCGCGAGGTGCAGGGCCAGATCGCCCACCACCTTCGACGACGGCGTCACCTTGGGCACCCGGCCGAGGATGCGGTCGGCCGCGGCGTACAGATCCTCGATGAGCTCGAAGTCGTCGGCGAGCCCGAGGGCGATCGCCTGCTGCCGCAGGTTCGACAGCTGCCCGCCGGGGATCTCGTGACGGTACACGCGGCCGGTGGGACCGGGCAGGCCCGACTCGAACGGGCGGTAGAGGTGCCGCACGGACTCCCAGTACGGCTCGAGATCCGACACCGCGTCGAGGTCGAGCCCCGTGTCGCGCTCCGTGTGGGCGAGCGCGGCGACCAGCGCCGAGAGGGAGGGCTGGCTGGTCGTGCCCGACATGGGCGCCGCGGCGGCGTCGACCGCGTCGGCCCCCGCCGCCGAGGCGGCGAGCAGCGTGGCGAGCTGCCCCCCGGCGGTGTCGTGCGTGTGCACGTGCACCGGCAGGTCGAAGCGCTCGCGCAGCGCCGCGACCAGGCGGGCCGCGGCCGCCGGACGCAGCAGCCCCGCCATGTCCTTGATCGCGAGGACGTGCGCGCCCGCGTCGACGATCTGCTCGGCCAGACGCAGGTAGTAGTCGAGGGTGTAGAAGTCCTCGGACGGGTTCAGCAGGTCGCCCGTGTAGCAGACCGCGACCTCCGCGACGGCGGTGCCGGTGCTCAGGACGGCGTCGATCGCCGGCCGCATCTGCGAAACGTCGTTGAGCGCGTCGAAGATGCGGAAGATGTCGACCCCGGATGCCGCGGCCTCGCTCACGAAAGCGTCCGTCACCTGCGTCGGGTAGGGCGTGTAGCCCACGGTGTTGCGTCCCCGCAGCAGCATCTGGATGGCCACGTTCGGCAGCGCGCTGCGGAGAGCGTCAAGCCGCTCCCACGGGTCCTCGCCGAGGAACCGGAGGGCGACGTCGTAGGTCGCGCCGCCCCAGGCCTCCACGGACAGCAGCTGCGGCGTCATCCGTGCGACGTGCGGGGCCACGCGGACGAGGTCGCGGGTGCGGACCCGCGTCGCCAGCAGGGACTGGTGCGCGTCGCGGAACGTCGTCTCGGTGACCGCCAGCGCGGTCTGCTCGCGCAGAGCGCGGGCGAAGCCCGCCGGTCCCAGCTCCTGCAGGCGCTGGCGGGACCCGGCCGGAGCGGGCAGAGTCGTGTCGAGCGGCGGGAGCTTGGTCGCGGGATCCACCGACACGGGGTTCTCGCCGTGGGGCCGGTTGACGGTGGTGTCGACGAGCCAGGAGAGGATCTTCGTGCCGCGGTCCTTGGACTCCCGTCCGCGCAGCAGCTCCGGGCGCTCGTCGATGAAGGACGTGCTGAGGTCGCCCGCGACGAAGGCCGGGTCGTCCAGCACCGCCTGGAGGAACGGGATGTTGGTCGAGACGCCGCGGATGCGGAACTCCGCGAGGGCGCGACGGGCGCGCGCGACGGCGGCGCCGAAGTCGCGGCCGCGGCACGACAGCTTCGCGAGCATCGAGTCGAAGTGCGGGCTGATCTGCGAGCCCGCCGCCGTCGTCCCGCCGTCGAGGCGGATGCCCGCGCCGCCGGGAGAGCGGTAGGTGGTGATCTTGCCCGTGTCGGGGCGGAAGCCCTGCGTCGGGTCCTCCGTCGTGATGCGGCACTGCAGGGCGGCCCCGCGCAGGCGGATCTCCTCCTGCGTGAGGTGCAGCTCCGAGAGGGTCTGCCCGGCGGCGATGCGCATCTGCGACTGCACGAGGTCGACGTCGGTGACCTCCTCGGTCACCGTGTGCTCGACCTGGATGCGCGGGTTCATCTCGATGAAGACGACCTCGCCGGCCCGCGGTCCCGCCGTCTCGAGCAGGAACTCGACGGTCCCGGCGTTCTGGTACCCGATCGAGCGGGCGAAGGCGACGGCGTAGCGGTGCAGGTCGGCGCGGATCGCATCGTCCAGGTTCGGCGCCGGCGCGATCTCGATGACCTTCTGGTGGCGACGCTGCACCGAGCAGTCGCGCTCGAAGAGGTGGACCGTCTCGCCCGCGGCATCCGCGAGGATCTGCACCTCAACGTGACGGGGACGCTGGACGGCCTGCTCGAGGAACATCCGCGGGTCGCCGAAGGCGCTCTGCGCCTCGCGCATGGCCTCGGCCAGAGCGGGGGCGAGCTCGCCGATCGACTCCACGCGGCGCATCCCCCGCCCGCCGCCGCCGGCGACGGCCTTGGCGAAGAGGGGGAAGCCGATCTCGTCCGCCTGCGCGACGAGGTGGTCGATGTCGTCGGATGCCGCGGTGGAGCGCAGCACGGGCACCCCGGCGGCGATCGCGTGCTCCTTGGCTGTGACCTTGTTCCCCGCCATCGACAGCACCTCGGCGGGCGGCCCGATGAAGGTGATGCCGTTGGCGGCGGCCTTCTCGGCGAGCTCCGGGTTCTCGGACAGGAAGCCGTACCCGGGGTAGATGGCATCCGCCCCGCACTCGAGCGCGACGCGGATAATCTCGTCGACATCGAGATAGGCGCGCACCGGGTGACCGCGCTCCCCGATCAGGTAGGCCTCGTCCGCTTTGAGACGGTGCAGAGAGGCACGGTCCTCGTAGGGGAACACCGCGACCGTGCGCGCTCCCACCTCGTAGGCGGCTCGGAACGCGCGGATGGCGATCTCTCCGCGGTTGGCGACCAGGATCTTCGAGAACATGCGCACCTCACGTCAAGCTGGCGGAGCTGAATGTGCTCACAGCCTAGGGGAAGGTAACGTAGACGCTCGTGCACGTACTCTCCGTCAGCTCTTTGAAAGGCGGGGTCGGCAAGACGACCGTGACGCTCGGGCTGGCTTCCGCCGCCTTCGCGCGTGGCGTACGCACCCTCGTCGTCGACCTCGACCCGCAGTCCGACGTGTCGACCGGCATGGACATCCAGGTCGCCGGACGCCTCAACATCGCCGATGTACTGGCGAACCCGCGCGAGAAGGTCGTCCGTCAGGCGATCACCTCCAGCGGCTGGGCCAAGGTCCACCCCGGCACGATCGACGTGCTCATCGGCAGCCCGTCCGCGATCAACTTCGACGGCCCGCACCCCAGCGTCCGCGACGTCTGGAAGCTCGAGGAGGCCCTCGCCACCATCGAGGCCGACTACGACCTCGTGCTCATCGACTGCGCCCCCTCGCTGAACGCCCTCACGCGCACCGCGTGGGCGGCGAGCGACCGCGTCGTCGTCGTCACCGAGCCCGGCCTGTTCTCCGTCGCCGCGGCCGACCGCGCGCTGCGCGCCATCGAGGAGATCCGTCGCGGCCTCTCCCCCCGTCTGCAGCCGCTCGGCGTCGTGGTCAACCGCGTCCGCCCGCAGTCCATCGAGCACCAGTTCCGCATCAAGGAGCTCCGCGACATGTTCGGCCCGCTGGTCCTCAACCCGCAGCTCCCCGAGCGCACCTCGCTCCAGCAGGCGCAGGGTGCGGCGAAGCCGCTGCACGTCTGGCCCGGCGACTCCGCCCAGGAGCTCGCCGCCGACTTCGACGCGCTGCTCGACCGCATCGTCCGGACCGGCCGCATCCCCGTCGAGGGCGACGCCGCCCGCGCCTGAGGCGTCGTCACGAGAAGGACCCCGGATGCCGCGGCATCCGGGGTCCTTCTCGTCGAAGACGGTGGTGGTCAGGCGGTGCGGGCCGCGCGACGGGCGGCGAGCTCGTCGACGGCCTCGGGCGCGGCGGCCTCGAAGTCGACGAGCGTCGACTCGACCTCGCGCAGGACCTTGCCGACGGCGATGCCGAACACGCCCTGGCCGCGGCTGACGAGGTCGATGACCTCGTCGTTGGAGGTGCACAGGTAGACGGAGGCGCCGTCGCTCATCAGCGTCGTGCCCGCCAGGTCGCGGATGCCGGCGGCGCGGAGCTGGTCGACGGCGGTGCGGATCTGCTGCAGCGAGATGCCGGTGTCCAGGAGGCGCTTGACGAGCTTGAGCACGAGGATGTCGCGGAAGCCGTACAGGCGCTGCGTGCCCGAGCCGTTCGCCCCACGGACGGTGGGGACGACGAGCTCGGTGCGGGCCCAGTAGTCGAGCTGGCGGTAGCTGATGCCGGCGGCGCGCGCCGCGACGGCGCCGCGATAGCCCGTGTCGTCGTCCATCTCGGGCAGACCGTCGGTGAAGAGGAGTTCCGTGGCGAACCGGGGTTCGCCGACTGTGTCGCCAGCGGTCATGCTCGCGTCCCTCCTCGTCGGGTCATTGGTTCCACGCTAGATCAGCGATGCCCGCCCGGCAACGACATCCGCCCGAGCGATTCGGCGTGTCGCGCTCAGGAGAGCACGCGGTCGATGGCGCTGCGCACGAAGATCGCCCGCACCTCGTCCAGCCGCGCGGCCAGCTCGGGGGCGAGCTCGCTCGCGCGGGCGCGCGAGGCGGCGTCGGGGCGGCGCAGCAGGGCGGAGAGGGCGGACTCGACGAGGGAGGCCTCGCGCTCCGCGCTCTGCCGCAGCGACCGCACGTGACGCGGCTCGATGCCGTGACGGTCCAGCGCGACGAGCGCGCGCAGCAGGGTCACGGTCTGCTCGGGATAGGACTCCGCCGCGGTGACGACACCGGTGCTGATGGCGTCGTTCAGCAGCTGCGGCGCGGCGCCGGAGGCCGACAGCAGCTCGTCGCGGCGATAGCGGCGCGGGGCCGCGGTCATCGACGGCATGGCCGTGGGCGGGGCCGGGTTGCGGCCGGCATCCAGGTCCTCGAGGTAGTCGCGGATGACGGCGAGCGGGAGGTAGTGGTCGCGCTGCAGGGTGAGCGCGAGCCGCAGCCGCTCGAGGTCGGCGGGTGAGAACTTGCGGTACCCGGAGTCGGTGCGCGTCGGCGAGACGATGCCCTGCACCTCGAGGAAGCGGAGCTTGCTCGAGGTGAGCGCGGGGAACTCGGGGGTCAGGCGCGCCAGCACCTGGCCGATACTCAGCAGCCCCGCAGCCGTGGGACGACCGCGGGCGGGGGCTGCCGCCATCAGTGCTCTGCCGCGGCGAGATCGACGGGCGAGACGAAGAAGTTGAGGCGGAACTTGCCGATCCGCACCTCGGCGCCGTTGACGAGCGCCGAGCGGTCGACCCGCTCGCCGTTGACGTAGCTGCCGTTGAGGGAGCGCTGGTCGACGATCTCGAACGCGGCGCCCTGACGGGTGATCTCCGCGTGCCGGCGCGAGACGGTGACGTCGTCGAAGAAGATGTCGGCCTCGGGGTGACGGCCGACCGTGGTGACGTCGGTGTCGAGCAGGTAGCGCGCGCCGGTGGTGGGGCCGGAGCGGACGATGAGCAGGGCCGCCCCGGAGGGCAGCGCCTCGATCGCCTCGAGCTCGGCCTCGCTCAGGTCGGCGCCGAAGGGCACGAAGGAGAGGTCGGCGTCGTGACCGAACGTCTGCGTCGTGTCGTTCGCGCGCGCAGCGGGGGCGGCGTCGGCGGCACGACGGATGTCGTCGCGTTCGAATCGGCGGGTCTCGTCCACGGCTTCTCCTTCATTTCCACCATAGCCGATCGATTCCGGCGCAGAACGGTCGTATCGACCATGGCGCGGACCGTGCTGGTGCGTCGTCGTATGTCCTCGTATGTCGGCGTCGGGCACCTCAGTTCGGGTGGCGGCCTAGCCTGACGGGACACTCGAACCTACCGAGCAGGAGACCATCGTGTCGAGTCCGCACCTCCGTTCCACGCCCGCACCGTCGACCCCGGTCGCCGCCTGCATGTGCGCCCGGGGTGCCGCCTGCTCGTCGTTCGCCCCCGGCCACGCCGTCCACCTGCTGCAGCGGCGCGTGGTCGCCGCCACCCCGTCCGAGTGGATCGACGGCGTCGTGACGCACACGGATGCCGCCGCCGGCGAGGTGGTCGTGCAGGCTCTCGACGGCAGCGAGCTGCGGCTGTGGAACGCGGCCGGAGCGTCCGCCTCGGCCGTGGCGGGCGAGCCCGTCGCGGTGCACGGGCGCTATCACGCGCTCTGGGCCGCCGGACGCCTCTTCAACGTCGCGCGACTCGACCGGCTCTGAGTCAGGCGGTCTGCATCGACTCGCGCAGGGCCATGCAGGCGTCCATGCAGGCGCGGCACGACTCGGCGCACATCGCGCAGACCGCGCTGTGATCGGCGTGCGCGGCGCACTCGTCCATGCACGAACGGCACATCGCGATGCAGGCGTCGAGCATCGCCATGACCGTCGTCGGCGTCATGCCCTGCATCCGCAGCAGCGACCGCATCATCGTGTGGCACATGTCGGCGCAGTTCATGCAGGCCGGCGCGCATGACATCTCCATGGTCGAACAGACGGTGCACGCCTGCTCGCAGGCCGCGCAGGCGTCCAGGCAGGCCTGCAGCAGGTCCTGGTCGATCTCGGCCATCGCCGACATCGTCGCGCTGTCGTTCTCCTGCATCATCCGCATCGCGTCCATGAGCGTTCCTTCCGAAGGGTCGACGTCGACGGACCCGCCGTCCGCCTGCGCTCAGGGTAGAACCGCCCCTGGCGGCGCGGTACCCCTTTGACGCGGCTCCCAGCCGGGTGCGAACGGGGGTGGTTAGGGTCGAGGAGTGACTTCCTCGGCCGCGCCGCGTCGGCGCCTCCTCCCCGCTCTCCTGGCCGCAGCGGCCCTCGCCGCCGCCGCCGTCCTCACCACCGCCGCCCCCGCCTCCGCGCACGACGAGCTCGTGTCCAGCGACCCGGCCGCCGGCGCCACCCTGGACGCCGTCCCCGCCGAGATCACGCTGACCTACAGCGCCGAGATCCTCGCGGAGGACGGCGCGACGCAGGTGCAGGTGACCGACGAGACGGGCGCCTCGCTCGCCGAGACCGCACCGGTCGTGTCGGGCACCGAGGTCACGCAGACCCTCAGCCCGGCGGCATCCGGAGTCGTCTCCGTCGTGTGGCGCGTCGTCTCGAGCGACGGCCACCCGATCTCCGGCGACTTCACCTTCACCGTCCCCGCTGCCGCCGCCGCCGCGCCCACCCCGACCGAGACGGCGAGCTCCACCCCGTCCGCGTCGCCGAGCGCCACGACGTCCGAGACCGCTGCCCCGGCGGCCACCCCGGAGGCCACCGACCCGGCCACGGCGGAGGCGTCGGACGCCTCGCCGCTGCCGTGGATCCTGCTCGTGGTGGCGCTCCTCATCGTCGCCGGTGCCATCGCCTATCTCTTCGTCGCACGCGGGCGCCGCGGAGCCGGCGACGGCGGCTCGACCGGCACCCCCGGACGATAGGCTGGAGCCATGCCTCATTACGACTTGGTCATTCTTGGTGCGGGTCCCGGCGGGTACGTCGCGGCCGTGCGCGGCGCGCAGCTGGGGCTGTCGGTCGCGATCGTCGAAGAGAAGTACTGGGGCGGTGTGTGCCTCAACGTGGGCTGCATCCCCTCGAAGGCGCTGCTGCGCAACGCCGACCTCGCCCACACGTTCCACGCGAAGGCCGACCTCTTCGGCATCTCGGGCGACGTGCACTTCGACTTCGGCAAGGCCTTCGACCGCAGCCGGTCCGTCGCGGCCGGCCACGTCAAGGGCATCCACTACCTGATGAAGAAGAACAAGGTCACCGAGTACGAGGGTCGCGGTCACTTCGTCGACGACCACACGCTCGACGTGACCAAGACCGACGGCTCGAAGGAGCAGGTCACCTTCGACAACGTCATCATCGCCACGGGCTCGACGGTCCGCCTGCTCCCCGGCGTCACCCTCTCCGAGAACGTCGTCACGTACGAGGAGCAGATCCTCACGCGCGAGCTCCCCTCCTCGATCGTCATCGTCGGCGCGGGCGCCATCGGCATGGAGTTCGCCTACGTCATGACGAACTACGGCGTGAAGGTGACCATCATCGAGTTCCTCGACCGCGCCCTCCCCAACGAGGACGCCGAGGTTTCGAAGGAGATCCAGAAGCAGTACAAGGGCTACGGCGTCGACATCCTGACCTCGACCAAGGTCGAGTCGGTCACCGACCACGGCGACAAGGTCACCGTCGCGTACACCGGCAAGGACGGCAACGCCGGCTCGATCGACGCCGACCGCGTGCTCATGTCCATCGGCTTCGCCCCGAAGGTCGACGGCTTCGGCCTGGAGAACACGGGTGTGAAGCTCACCGAGCGCGGTGCGATCGACATCGACGACCTCATGCGCACCAACGTGCCGCACATCTACGCGATCGGCGACGTCACCGCCAAGCTGCAGCTGGCCCACGTGGCCGAGGCGCAGGGCGTCGTGGCCGCCGAGACCATCGGCGGCGCCGAGACGCAGACGCTCGGCGACTACCGCAACATGCCGCGTGCCACGTTCTGCAACCCGCAGGTCGCCTCGTTCGGCCTGACCGAGCAGCAGGCGCGTGACGCCGGTCACGAGATCAAGGTCGCCAAGTTCCCGTTCTCCGCCAACGGCAAGGCGAACGGCCTCGGCGAGCCGGTCGGCTTCGTCAAGCTGATCGCGGACGCGGAGCACCTCGAGCTGCTCGGCGGCCACCTCATCGGCCCCGATGTGTCCGAGCTGCTGCCGGAGCTGACGCTTGCGCAGAAGTGGGACCTCACCGCTCTCGAGGCCGCGCGCAACGTGCACACGCACCCGACGCTGTCCGAGGGTCTCCAGGAGGCCTTCCACGGTCTCACGGGACACATGATCAACCTCTGATCGCCCCGCGACACGACGACGCCCGCCCGGTTCTCCGGGCGGGCGTCGTCGTATGTGCAGGTCAGTGTCCCAATGCGCGTGCGAGCTTCGAGCCGGACGACGCCGGGCGGCCGCCGGCAGCGAAGACCGCCGCATCGACCGCGGCGAAGAACGCGGCGCGCTGCGCGGCGTCCTCCGGTCCGGCGGGACCGAGCTCGACCTCCCACTCGCGCCACGACGACTCCGTGCCGCTGCGCTCGTCGCGCGCGCGGACGTGGTCGTCGACGAACTCGGCCACCATCCCGCCGTCGGCGTCCCGGAGCGCGTACGCCGTGCGGTGGTTGCGGACCCGGGCCAGCGGCACGAAGGGCGGCGCGGCCCAGGAGGAGACGGCATCCACGATCTCGTCCGGCACGACGGGGTCGGCCTCGTCGTCCGCGACCTCACCGATCGGCCAGCCGGTCTCGGACCGCCCGCCCTCCGCCGGGGCCTTCACGTGCCAGCCCTCGTCCGGGCCGCCGCGGCGGCGGCGCACGGCGACCCCGTTGCGGGCGAGGTCGAGACCGGCGGTGTCGACGTACCGGGCGTCGAGGTCGCGCGGCTCGGGCGCGCCGACCGCAACGATCCCGGGGAGCGACGACCAGTCCGGAAGCGGGGTCGCCTCATCGACGTCGTACTTGGACTCCACCTCGATCGAGGCGGAGCCGTGCCCGGGGTCTGCGCTCAATCGTCGCGCTCGTTCACGTCGCGGTTGATCTCCTCGGTCTCCTCCGCGTAGGCGAAGACCGCCTGGGTCGGACCGTCGGCGTCGCCGGTGTTCTCCAGACCGCCGTCCCGGCGGTAGACGATCTGCCCGTCGCTGTAGGGCAGGACGAGGGTGTCGTCGGAGTCGTTGTCGAGGGGGATGACCTGACCGTCGAGCGGTCCTCCGGTCAGTCGTGCGATAGCCATGTCCCCAGCGTAGGGGCGGGGCCCGCCCCGTCCGAGCGCCTTGACACCCGTCGCCTAGAATCGCTCGGGTGACCGCGCCCGCCCTGCCCGGGACCCGACCCTTCGTGCTGCTGGCCACGCGCGCGCAGGACGGCCCCGCCGACGAGGAGTACGCCCTCTTCCTGCGTTACACGGGCCTGCCGCCCGAGCGTCTGCGGCGCGTCCGCCTCGAGCGCGACCCCCTGCCCGACCTCGATCTCGACGAGCTGTCCGGCATCCTCGTCGGCGGCAGCCCGTTCAACGCGTCGGACCCCGTCGCGCGCAAGTCGGAGGTGCAGCGGCGGGTCGAGAGCGAGATGGCATCCCTCCTCGAGGACGTCGTCGCGCGGGACGTGCCGTTCCTCGGCGCCTGCTATGGCGTCGGCACCGTCGGGACGCATCTCGGGGCGCCCATCGACGGCACCTTCGCCGAGCCCATCAGCGTCGTCGACGTCAGCCTGACCGCGGCGGGACGGGAGGATCCCCTCCTGGCCGGGATGCCGCCGACGTTCCCCGCCTTCGTCGGGCACAAGGAGGCCATCGCGGCGCTGCCGTCCGCGGCGACCCTGCTGGCGTCGTCGCCGACCTGCCCGGTGCAGATGTTCCGGGTCGGGCGCAACGTGTACGCGACGCAGTTCCATCCGGAGCTCGACCTGGACGGCATCGTCACCCGCATCCACGCGTACGCGTCGTTCGGGTACTTCGCGGCGGACGAGCTCGACCTCACCCTCGCGGCCGTGCGTCGCGCGGCCGTCACGCACACCGGCCGGATCCTGCGCCGCTTCGCGGAGCGCTACGCCCGGTAGGCCCCGCGCCCTGCCCGTCGCGAGATCACGCGCTCTCGTCGAGAGCACACGTTCGCGCGCACCGGAGCGTGCGACGTCGGCGGGATCGCGTGATCTCGACGTCGACGACGCAGCAGCGGGACGTCAGGCGGGCTGCGTCGCCGGGATCGTCTGGATGTCGACGGGCGCGGTCGTCGCGGGCTGGACCCGCTGCAGGTGCGGCTGCAGCCCGAGGTCGACGAGGCGGATGCGTCCCGCCAGCCTCGGACCGTGCCCGCGGACGAGTCCGGCCTTGACCGCGCCGAACGTGACCGTCGTGTGGGCGGGGAGGACGGAGGCATCCGCGTCTCCGGTATCGGGATGCAGGCCGCTCGGCAGGTCGACGGCGATCACCCGGGTTCGCCCGGACGTCACGGCGGGCAGGAGCGCCTCGACCACCGCGCGCGCGGTGCCGCGCAGGCGCGGGTCGGCCGACGCCCCGATGCCCAGGATGCCGTCCAGGACGAGCGCGTAGTCCGCCGCGCCCTCGCAGATGTCGGATGCCGGGCGGATGACCGCCCCCGCCGCGCGCGCCGCCGCCAGGGACTCGCGGTGCACGCGGTCGCGGGTCAGCACGACGTCGACGCCGTCGGCGACCGCGGCGAACTCGGCGGCGGCGAACAGGGCGTCGCCGCCGTTGTCGCCCGACCCGACCAGCACCAGGACGCGACCCGGTCGCGTCCGCAGCTCGGCCCGGACGACGGATGCCAAGGCGGACGCCGCCTCGCGCATGAGCGGTCGACCCTCGGCGAGCAGCGGGGCCTCCGCGGCTCGGACGGCGGCGGCCGAATACGCCGCGACGCGTGCAGTGCTCATAGCGTCACCCTAGGACCGGGCCGGGGCCCCACGGGTGCCCTTGCCCCCGCGCCCGTCCTGTCCTAGACCCGCGTGGGGCGCGGGGCGTCACTCCGCCTTCGCGAGCGTCTCCCGCTCGGTCTTCTCGGCCTCGCGCGCCGCGACGAGCTCGTCCGTCGCGGACTGCACCGCCCGCTCCGCCCGCTGGACCCGGAACTGGACGAACGTCGACGCCCCGTACTTGGCGCGCACGCGGTTCTCGTCCTCCTCCACGCCGACGGTGATGAAGGCACCGGCGATGAGGATGACCTGGCTCGAGAGGTTCAGCCACAGCAGCAGCGCGATGAGCGAGGCGAACACCCCGAACAGCGGGTTGCTCGTGGCACCGCCGACGAACAGCCCCGACAGCTGCTGCAGGACGACGAGCCCCACGCCGCCGAGGAGCGCCCCCGTCCAGAGGGTGCGACGGCGTGCCCGCACCCCGGACAGCGCGGCGAAGGCCACCCCGACCGCGAGCGTGTCGAGCGCCAGCACGACGGCGGTCGAGACCAGCCAGGTGACGAACCCGGCGACGACGGAGTCCTGCGGGATCCCGAGCCACGACTCGACGAGGTTCAGGCCCGCGGTGGCGAGGAACGTCGCGGCGGCCGCGGCGACGAGGGCCGCGCCGATGCCGAGCGCGAGGAGGAGGTTGCGCAGGAGCACCCAGACGAAGAGCACGTCGTCGGTGCGGACGCCCGCGATCTGCCGCAGCGCCGCGCGCAGCGAGCCGATCGCGCCGATGGCCGCGCCGATCAGACCGAGCGACCCGAGGACACCCGCGACGGAGAGCGCGCCGGGCGCATCGATGTCCCGCACATCGATCAGCCCGTCGGTGCCCACCAGCCCCGGCACGACGCCGTCGACCGCGTCCGTGACCGACTGCAGCGCGGCGGGGTTGCCCGAGAGCCACAGGGCGGCGAACGAGAACCCGATGAACACGCCGGCGAACAGGCTGAACAGGGTGCGGTAGGTGATGCTGTCGGCGAGCATGGGGCCGCGGGCCCCGGCGTAGACGAAATAGGCGCGCACCACGCGGAGCGAGAGGGCCCAGGCGGTGACGCGGCGGATGAGGGCGGCCATGGCCCCACGCTATCGGCGGGGACCGGCCCCGGTCGGCGGCTTGACCCGCGCGCCGTGACGACACGTGGATGCCACCCCTCCCCGCCCCACTCCCCCTCCGTGCCGTGAGTTGGCACAGATGTCCGCCGGGAGGGCGGTGGGGCGTACATCTGCGCCAACTCACGGGGCCTGCACGGCACGGCACCGGGGAGCGCGACGGCGGCGGAGCATGCGGGGTCGGAGGGCGGCGGAGCATGCGGGGTCAGAGGGTTGTGGCCAGACCCCGCCAGCACCCGGCGAGGGGGGCGGGGTCAGAGGGTCGCCGCCAGACCCCACCAGCACCCGGCGAGGAGGGGCGGGCCCAGCGGGACCTCTCCCCCGCGGCGGACGCTGAGCGCCCCGGCCCCCGCCGCCCCGCTCAACAGCGCGCCGGCCGCGGCGCCGAGGGCGACGGCATCCATCCCCCGCCAGCCCAGGTGCAGCCCGACGAGGGCGGCGAGCTTGACGTCTCCCCCGCCCCAGGCGGCGGGACGGGCGGTGTGCACCGCGAGCGCAGGGGCGAGGAGCACCCCCGCACCGAGGAGGGCGCCGGCGAGCCGTGCCGGGTCGTCGCGGCGGACGGCGGCGAGGAGGAGCAGCACGAGCGCGACCGCCGCGGCGGGGAGGACGACGGCGTCGGGCAGGCGGCGGGTACGCGCGTCGATGGCGGCGAGCGCAGCGCTCGCGACGGCGAACACCGCGAACGCGAGAACGGCCACGGGTCAGGCGTCGACGACGGCCAGCCGGACCGCGACGACGTCGTCGAGGCCGAACCCCTCCGCCTCGCGGACGGTCCGTTTGAGCGGCAGCACGTAGGCGCCGTCGGACTGGGGGAAGATCGACGTCCGCCAGACGGATCCGCCGATGGTCGCCTCGACGCGCACACCCCCGAAGCCGCGCCGGTACGTCTGCGTCTCGCGCACGGCCTCGCTGAGCTCCAGCGGCACGGATACGAAGAACCAGTCCGCGTCGCGCCGCGCGTTCCAGCGCCAGACCTCGCCCTCGAACTCGATCAGCATGCGCGACTCCCCTCGGTCGGCCCCGGGCCGTCCGTTCCGAGGCGACGCCACTGTACCGGCGCCGGCCGCCGGCCGCGACGTCTCCTCCCCTGGGGAGGAGAGGTCACCGGATGACGACGGGTGTGCCGGTCGGCAGCTGCGCGAGGCGGTCGATCGCGGCGGCGTCGAGGCGGATGCAGCCGTTCGAGATCGCCCCGCTGTGGGAGTCGTGGTAGTGGAAGGCGGTGACGGCGACCGTCGCGCCGCCGAAGCCGTCGAGCGTCGGGGACTGCACGCCGAGGTAGACCAGCGGGTGGCCCCGCGTGTAGCCGAACGACGGCTCGGCGCGGACGAGCATGACGAAGGTGCGTCCGCGCGGGGTCGGGGTCGCGTCGGTCCCCCACGCGAAGTCCTGGGCGACCCGCTCGCGCGACCCGTCGGCGCCGACGATGTCGAGGGTCCGCGCCGCGATGTCGACCTCGATGGTCTGCGTGGTCGGCGTGAACTGCAGGTCGGCGACGCGCAGCCACCCGCTCAGCTGGGCGGGATCGCCCTGCGAGGGGACGGCCGACCGCCCGGCGAGGAGGACGCGCACCCAGTTCTCCTGGCGTTCGACCACGGGGAGGGTGGTCCCGTCGTAGGCGTCGTCGCGCGGCAGCGCGGCCACGGGGGCCGCCGTGGGGTCCGCGAACACCGGGACGAGGTCCGCCGACGCGCGCACCAGCTCGCCGGTGAAGGCGCCGCCCGGGTCGGGGTCCACGGGGAGCGCCGGCACGACCGCGAAGACGTCGGTGCGGGGCAGCCCCGACAGGTCGTACGCCGCGGTGTTCGCGGGGAAGCCCGTCGGGGTCGGGGTGGGCGCTGGGGTCGGCGTCGGTGACGGCGTCGGCGTCGGCGACGCGGAGGTCGGCACCGCGGTCGGGGTGGGCTGAGCGACCGGCTGCTCCGCCCACGGCCGCGTCAGCACGAGCACGAGGACGGCGACGGCCACGAGGACCCCGAACAGCACCCCGACACCGAGGAGCAAGGGGCGGGGGCGGGACGCGGTCACCGACCCATCGTCCCGCGGGCGGGGCGTCCCCGGCAAGGAGAACGGCGCGACCACTATGTCCGTTACCCCGGGCGCCCGCCGGCCCTGTGCCAAGATCGGCGGAATGGATGCCGTCCCCGCGCTCACCGAGATCCCCGTCCCTCAGTACGTCATGGTGGGCGACACCACCCGCCTGGCCACCTACACCTGGGGCGACCCGGAGGCCGAGCCCGTGCTGTGCGTGCACGGCTTCGGCTCGAGCACGCGCGACAACTGGGTGAACACCGGATGGGTGCGGGACCTGCTGCGCGCGGGCTTCCGCGTCATCGCCGTCGACCAGCGCGGACACGGGGCCAGCGAGAAGCCCCACGACCCGGCCGCATACCTGATGGCGACCCTCGTCGCGGATCTCGTCGCCGTCCTCGACACCTATCTCGTCGACCAGGCGCGCTACCTCGGGTACTCCCTCGGTGGTCGCGTCGGCTGGCAGCTCGCCGTGGACGCCCCCGAGCACGTCGAGCGCGCCGTCCTGGGCGGCATCCCGGACGGGACGCCGCTCGCGCGCCTGAAGGTCGACCAGGCGCGGGCGTTCCTCGACCGGGGCGAACCGGTTCAGGATGCCGTGACGCAGAAGTACGTGAGCCTCGCCGAGCGCGTGCCGGGCAACGACCTGCGCGCGCTCGTGGCGATCGCGGAGGGGATGCGGCTCGGCGAGAGCGACCCGGACCCGGCGTCGCCGCCGCAGCAGCCGGTCCTCATCGCCACCGGGACCGACGACCCGATCTTCGAGCAGTCCCGCGGACTCGCGGCCCTGACGCCGCACGGCGAGTTCGCCGAGATCCCGAAGCGGCACCACGTCAACGCACCGGGCGCCCGCGCCTTCCGCGAGGCGGGGATCGCCTTCCTCACCCGCTGACGCGGCAGGATCGTGGATGCTACCGCGGTGGCATCCACGATCCCGGTCAGGTCGCGGTGACGGTGAGCTTGGGCGAGGACGGCGTGCGCGTGGCCGCGACCTGCAGCCCGACCCGGACGGTCTGCCCCGGGGCGAGCGAGGTCGCCCAGCCCGAGCCCTTGCACGTGATGATCGAGGACTTGATGCTGCAGCTCATCCCCCACGTGTTCGTGATGGACACCGCGCCGCGCGACTCCCACGAGACCGTCCACGACTTCGCGGCCGTCGCGGCGGTGACGTCGAACTCGGCGACGTAGCCGCCGCGCCACGAGTTCTGCAGGATCCAGGTCGCCGAGACGCGGGCCGGCGCAGGCGTGGTCGTCGGCTTCGGCGTCGGGCTCGCGGATGGCGTGGGCGTCGGGGACGCCGTCGGCTTCGGCGTGGCCGTCGGCGTGGGCGAGGCGGTGGGCTTCGGCGTCGCCGTCGGCGTCGGGGACGACGTCGGCTTCGGGGTCGCCGTGGCGGTCGGCGTCGGTGTCGGCGTCGGTGTGGTGGTCGCCCGCGGGGTCAGGATCGGCCGCAGCGCTTCGAGCTTGGCCGTCTGCCACGTCTTCCAGTCGTCCTTGACGAGGCCGCCGGTGTCACCGCTGTCGGCGTTGTACGACCAGTAGGCGTAGCTGATGCCGTTCTTCGCGATGTAGTCGACGATCGTCGCCAGCCACGTCTTGTCGCTCTGGGTCTCGTACTTCGTGCCGAACTCGCCGACGAGCACGGGCGCGATGTTCTCCTTGACGAGGTAGCCCCAGTTCGCATCCCACAGGGGCGCGAGGTTCGCCGGGTACTCCGGCGCCGAGAACCAGGGCTGGTTGTAGACGGAGGCGGGGTAGTCGTGGGGCGAGTACACGACCCTGTTCGGCACGGAGAGCGTGATCGGCGTCGTGCGGGCGTCCTTCAGACCGCCGCCCCACCACGTATACGTCCCGTCGTTCTGCCGGTCGACCCCCTCCACGACGATCAGGAGGTTCGGGTTGACGGACAGCACGGCGTTACCGGCCCGCGTGGCCGCGGCCGCCCAGTCGCGCGCCGGGTCGCCGCAGCCCCAGCACGCCGGGCCGTTGGGCTCGTTGTGCAGGTCGACGCCGATGACGGTGGAGTCGTTCTTGTAGCGGGCGGCGAGCATCTTCCAGTCGTCGATCCAGCGCTGCTCGCTGTAGGCGGAGGTGTACCAGAGCTGGCTCTGCGCGTCGGAGCCGGGGCGGTGCCGATCGAGGATCACGGACAGGCCGTGCGCCCGCGAACGCTCGATGACCTTGTCCATGAGCTGGAGCGGCGTCAGCGTCATCAGATCCGGGTTGATGTTCGGGTCGATCGCGGACGCCGAGCTCGCGGCGAGGCATTGGTTGGAGAAGGGCAGGCGGATGGTGTTGAACCCCATCGCCGCGATGTCGGTGAGGGCCTGCTCCATCGTGACCGCCCAGAGGCCGTGCGGCGCGCACTCCGGCGTCTCGAGGCCGAACCAGTTGGCAGCCCGGATCGTGTACGGCGTCCCGGACGCCGTGACGATCTTGGCTCTGTCCGTCTTCAGCCAGCCCGGCAGCGACTCCGCCGCGGAGGCCGGTCCCGCGGTGGCCGCCAGGCCGCCGACGATCACCATGCCGACCGCGCCGAGCGCCGCCGTCCACCGTCTTCTGACACGTTCCCCAATGCGATTCATGGCACCCGAATCCCCTTTTTGTTGCCGTGATCATAATGGGCGCCCGCGTCCGAGAGAACGGCGGCAGGTTTCGAGATCGCAACATCCGGCCGGGAGGGGCCGACGACGGGGCGGAAGAAGGGGGCGGGTAGGATCGAGACAGTGAGCAGCACCCGGACCGAAGCCGCATATCTGCGCTCGGTGACGGCCTTCAAGAACCCGACGCTCGACCTTCTGCACGGCCGGTTCGCCCCCTTCGTCGTCGCCGTCCTGTCGGTCGTGTTCACCGCCGACCGCCCCGCCGTCGCCGTCGCGGACGCGCACGCGGAGGTCGCCGAGGCGATCGACGAGCTCCGCGCCGCGGGCTACGACACCGAGGACGACCGCCGCATCCCCGCCGGCACCGCGCGGGAGATCTGCCGCGGATGGGTTCGCGTGGGCTGGCTGAGCCTGCAGATCGAGGACGACGTCGAGGTGTACCGTCTCTCGGCGCACGCCGTCGGCGCGCTGGAGATCGCCGGCCGGGCGGGCGGCGGCCGCGCGCGGGTCTCCCGCTCCCGCATGCGCACCCTCCTCGACGCCGTCGAGCGTCTCGCCCGCGACGCCGAGTCCGACCCGGAGCGCCGCATCGAGCTGCTCACGGCGGAGCGGGACGCCCTGGATGCCGAGATCGCGGCGCTCCGCGCGGGGACCGTCGACCACCTCGACGACGAGCACCTCCTGGAGGAGGCCGAGAACGTCATCCATCTCGCCCGCGAGCTCCCCGCGGACTTCTCCCGCGTCGCCGAGTCGATCGCCGCGATGCAGCGCGACGTCGTGTCGGAGCTGCGCCGCGACGCGCGTCCCACGGGCGACGTGCTGCGCGAGTACCTCGAACGCGGCCGCCAGGTGATGCAGGCGACGCCCGAGGGGCGGGCGTTCCAGGGGGCGCTGCGCCTGATCGGCGACCCCGAGCACATCGACGACCTCACCGAGCAGGTGCACGGCGTGCTCGTCCAGCCCTTCTCGCGACTGCTGACCGCGGAACAGCGGGCGGAACTGGATGCCATCGCGCGGCGCGTCGAAGCGGGTGTGCACGAGGTGCTCACGGCGCAGCGGCGCGCCTCGCACGTCATCACGGCGCAGGTCCGCACGCACGACCCGATCCGCGACCGGCAGGTCGACGACCTTCTGCGCGGCGTCATGTCGGGCCTGCACCGCTGGAGCCAGACCCGCGCGCCCGCTCGCGTCGACCCGGTCCGGACGCTGCCCCTCGCCGACGTCGGGCACCTCCGTCGGTCGCTCGGCAGCGTCGTCCCGCCGGGTGCCCCCGCCCCTCTCGCCGACGACGCGGCCGACGTCGAGTTCGTCGACGCCGACACGCGCGCCTGGGGCGGTCCGCACTACGCCGAGCTGGAGCGGTACGTCGCGACGCTCGACGACGGGTTCGACCTCGCGACCGCCTTCGACGGCGTCGAGGCGGACTCGCGCCGGCCCGTCGACCTCGTCGGCCTGCTGGAGATCGTCCACCGCCGCGGCCTCGACGAGACGGACGAGGTGTCCGTCGTCTCCGCCCGCCGCCCCGACGGCTCCATCCGTCGCTTCGCCTTCGGGGCGGTCACCGCCGCCCGCACGACCAGAACGGACGCCGATGACTGACGTCGACACCCCCGTCCGCGCCGCCGACCCGTCCGCGGCGGACGCCGAGCCGGAGACCCCCTTCATCGCGCCCGTCGCGATGGAGAACGACCCCGACACCCTCTTCCCCGGCGACCGCGGGATCCTGGATGCCGACATCCGACGCGTCCTCGTCCGGGTGCTGCAGCGCCGGTTCCTGCTGGCCGAGAGCAGCCCCGCCGAGTGGAAGCTGCTGCTCGCGCACCAGCAGATGATCGAGTCGCGCCTGAACGACCTGTTCGTCCGGCTCGTCGTCGACCACCAGCGCGGCGTGGCGTACAAGGAGCAGGTGCGCTCGGACGAGATGGACGTGCCCATCCTGCTCAAGGACGAGGCCTACTCCCGCGCCGAGACCCTCGTGCTCGTGTACCTGCGCGCGGTGTTCCAGCGCGAGACCACCGCCGGCGCCGCCTCCGCCCGGGTGGACGTCGAAGAGGTCGAGCAGACCGTCCTCACCTACTTCGCCGAGTCCGACGGCACGCGCGCGAGCCAGCAGCGCGCCGTCCGCACCGCCATCGCCCGCCTCGACCGCGAGGGCATCATCGAGGAGGAGTCCGAGGGCCGCTACCGCATCGGCCCCCTCGTCGAGGTGATCCTCAGCGCCGACACCCTCCGCGAGCTGCAGCGCTGGCTCGACGAGCGCACGTCGGACGGGGTCCCGGATGCCGCCGCCTCGCGGCCCGGCGACACCCCCACGGCGGCCGGTCCGGGCGTGACGCCGGAGGGCGCGGCATCCCTCCCCCTCGACGTGGTCCAGGAGGACGCACCGTGACGATGCTCGACACCCTCTTCGGTCTGATCCCGGCCGCCTCGCGCGGTCAGCAGTGGGTCGCCGACGAGCTGCAGCTGATCAACTGGGGCGGGTACGACGGCCCCCACCGCGTGCGCTTCGCGCCCACCGCGACCCTGCTGTGCGGCGGGTCCGGGTCGGGCAAGTCGACGCTCATGGACGCCTACGTCGCGCTCATGATGCCGCACACCACCCCCTTCAACGGCGCCTCCAACGGCGCGGTGGTCGGGCGCCCGCGCGGGCAGGAGCAGCGCAACATCCTCTCCTACGGCCGCGGCAAGCTCGACGAGTCCCGCACCGACGAGGGCACGCGCGTCCGCGTGCTGCGCGGCGACGGCACCGACACGTGGACGGCGATCGCGATGACGTGGCTCGACCACGACGGGTCGCGGTTCACCGCGGTGCGCGCCTGGTACATCCCCGCCGGGGCACGCGTGCTCGACGATGCCGTCAAGGTGCGCGGCACGATCCACGGCGCGTTCGACCTGCGCGACCTCGAGCGCGCCGCCATGCAGCAGCTCAGCGACGCGGCTGTCCGGGCCGTGGGCCTCGACACCCTCGCCACCGATCGCGAGTTCTCGGCGCGGCTGCACACCGTGCTCGGCATCGGCGCGGCCGGCGCTGGCACGAAGGCGATGAGCCTGCTGGCCCGCATCCAGGCCGGGCAGCAGATCACCACCGTCGACGACCTGTACAAGCGGATGGTGCTCGAGGAGCCGGAGACGCTCGCCACCGCCGAGGCCGTCGTCGCGCACTTCGACGAGCTGGAGGGCACGCGCACCCGCATGCTCGAGGCCCGGCAGCAGGTGCGGGCGCTGCAGCCGATCCGCGACATCCGCGCCCGCATCGACGACGCCGCGGAGCGCGCGCGCCTGATCGAGGCGCTCGGCCGCTTCGGCGCGCCCGACTCGCGCGCGTCGCTGTGGCGCGCGCAGCGGCGCATCGACCTGCTCGGCGCGGTCGAGGCGGAGCTGCGCGAGCGCACCCACGCCGCCGACCAGCTCGTCCGCGAGCGGCAGGCCCTCGCCGACGCCGCCGAGACCGAGCGCGAGAGCCTCGGCGACGTCCTCCGCGCCGCCGGCGGCGACCGCCTCGAGGCCGCGCAGCGCGAGCTCCGCACGCTCGAGCGGCGCCTGGCGGACATGCAGCGCGACCGCGAGCGGTTCGAGTCCGCCCTGACGGTCCTGGGCGCCGAGGCGTCCACTCCCGCCCGCTTCGCGGCGCTGCGCGACGACGCGCGCACGGCCCTCGCGGACGCCGACCACAAGCGGCGGGTGCGCGAGGACTTCGTCGCCGCGAGCAGCCGTCACACCGAGCTGCGTCAGCGCCTGTCCGGGCTCGAGGCCGAGCACCGTCGCACGCAGACCCGCGACGACAACATCCCGCCGCGCCTGCACGAGGCGCGGGAGGCGCTCGCCCAGGCCGCCGGCCTGACCGCGGCCGAGCTGCCCTTCGTGGCGGAGCTCGTCGACGTCCGCACCGAGTTCGAGCCGTGGCGCGGGGCCTTCACCCTCGCCCTCGGCGGCTTCGCCACGACACTGCTCGTCGATGCGGCGCACCTGCCCGCCTTCCGCGCGGCGATCGACGGGGTCCGCCTCGGCGAGCGCCTCCGGTTCGAGGGCGTGTCGACGGACCTGCCCGAGCGCGGCGCGCTCGACCCGCGCACCCTGCCGGGCCGTCTCGACTTCCGCCGCTCCCCCTTCACGGGGTGGCTGCAGGACCGGCTCGAGCAGCAGTTCGCGTTCGTGTGCGTGGATGCCGCGGGCGAGCTGTCGCAGCACCGGCTCGCCCTCACCATCTCGGGGCAGACCAGCAGCGGTGCGCGCGGCGCCCACGGCGGCTCGGTGCGGCAGAACATCCTCGGCTTCTCCAGCCGCGCACGTCTCGGCGAGCTGGGCGAGGAGATCGCCGCCGTCCGTCGCGACCTCGAGACCGCCCGCGCCGCCGCCGACGCGGCCGCGGCGGCGCTGGACTCGCTCGACGAGCGGCGCAGCGCGCACGAGCGGATCGCCGACCTGTCCTGGGAGCAGGTGGACGTGGCATCCGTCCAGTCCGAGATCGACCGCTGGAACGAGACGATCGTCGAGGTCACGGCCGGGAACCCCCGCATCGCGGAGCTGCAGGACCAGATCTCCGGGGCGCGGTCGCGGGCCGCGCGGCTGCGGGAGGAGATCGGCGGCGCGAAGGCCGATCATCAGCGACTCGCCGCCCGGTGGGCCGACATCACCGACGAGGTCGACGACGCGCGGATCCGCCTGGAGGACGCCGAGGACGCGGATGTGGCCCTCACCGACGGCGAGGCCGCTTACCTCGACGCCCTCTTCGTCACGCCGTCCGACGCCGACGTGTCGCCCTCGCAGCAGCTGGCCCGCTTCGACTCCGCCCTGGAGTCCGCCGGCAAGCGCCTCGCCGAGGAGCAGCGGGCCGCGCACGAGACCTGGGCGGACCAGCGCGAGAGCCTGCGCCGCACGCTGACCGCGTTCATCGACCGGTGGCCGAGCCCCAACCTGCTCGATGACCCGGACGAGTCGCTCGGCGACTTCGAGCGCATCCTCGCCGACCTGGAGGCCAGCGGCCTGCACGAGCTGGAGGCCGAATGGCGCGACAGCCTGCTGCGCCTGTCCGGCAACGACCTGACCAACCTCGACTCGACGCTCACGCGGTCGCTGCGGGAGATCCGCGAGCGCATCGCGCCGATCAACCTGATCATGCAGGACCTGCCGTTCTACGACGACGAGCACCGGCTGAAGATCGTGCCGCGCGAGAACCAGTCCGAGGTGCGCCGCCGGTTCCGCCGCGAGCTACGCGACGTTCGCGGGCTCATCGACACGGCCGGCAGCGACGACGAGCGGGAGGCGGTCTATCACCGCATGGCGCGGATCATCAACCGCATCCGCCCCACGGCACCGGACTACGCCGACCTCATCGACGTCCGCAACCACGTCCGGGTCAGCGCCGAGCGCTTCCGCGCGGACACCGGCGAGCACGTCGCGCTGTACGACCACATCGGCGAGAAGTCCGGCGGCGAGTCGCAGGAGCTCATCGCGTTCATCGTCGGCGCGGCCCTGCGGTACCAGCTCGGCGACGCGGGGGCGGAGCGTCCCCGCTACGCGCCGGTCTTCCTCGACGAGGCGCTCATCAAGGCGGACGCCCACTTCACCAAGCGAGCGATCGGCGCGTGGCGGGGCCTCGGCTTCCAGCTCGTGATCGGCGCCCCGAACGACAAGTACAGCGCCATCGAGCCGCACGTCGACGTCGAGTACGACATCCTGAAGGACACCCGCGGGCGCTCCTGGGCGAAGGCGAAGGTGGGTCTGCCGGCCTAGCGGATCCCGGATGCCGCTCCCCCGGCGCCGCGATCCGGGTCTGGGGAATGTCCGCGGGCCTGTCTACGCTGTGCCCTGGGGGCGCGAGGAAGGCGGTACGCATGCAGGGTCTCGAAGTCACGGTCCTCCTCGGTGTCGCGATGCTCGTCGGCACCGTGCTCGCGCCGCGCCTGCGGGTCGCGACCCCGCTCGTGCTGCTGGTCATCGGCCTCGCCCTCGGGTTCGTGCCCGCGCTGCGCGCGATCGAGCTCCCGCCCGAGACGGTGCTGCTGCTGTTCCTCCCCGTCATGCTGTTCCGTGAGGCGTGGACCACCTCGCTCCGCTCGGTCCGCCGCTCGCTGCGGTACATCGTGCCGATGAGCACGCTGCTGGTCGTGGCATCCGCCTTCGCCGTCGCCGCCGTCGCGACCTGGATGGGCGTGCCGTGGGAGGCCGCGCTCGTCCTGGGCGCCGCGGTCGCCCCGCCCGACGCGACGGCCGTCGCCGCGCTCGGCCGTCTGCTCCCCCAGCGCACGTTCCAGAAGCTCAAGGCGGAGAGCCTCACGAACGACGGCACGGCCCTCGTGCTGTACGCGATCGCGGTGACGCTCCTGCTCGGCGACCACATCACACCGCTCGAGATCACCGGCATGGTGCTCGTGTCCTACCTCGGCGGGGCGGCGGCCGGCATCCTCGTGGCCGTGCTCGCCTACTTCGCGCTGCGCCGCATGGAGTCGACGCTGACGATCAACCTCACGCTGCTGATCGTCCCCTTCCTCTCGTTCCTGCTGGCCGAGCTCGTCGAGGCGTCGGGCGTGCTCGCCGTCGTCTTCGCCGGCCTCATCGTGGCCTGGGTGTCGCCGCGCATCACCACGGCGGTGTCGCGTCGCGCCGCCGACGCGACATGGCCGTTCGGGGTGTTCCTGCTGAACGGCGCCCTCTTCGTGCTCATCGGGCTCGAGGTGCAGCTCGTCGCGCACGAGATCTCCGGGTCCGAGATCGGCATCCTGCTGCTCGTGACGGTGGCGGCCTGGGTGGCGCTGTTCGTGGTGCGCTACCTGTTCCAGTGGCTGTTCTCGCCGTTCTCGCGGCCGCCGGCCGGGACGGACCGGTCGCTGCGCCATCGTTCCCGGGTGGTGAGCACGGTCGCGGGCTTCCGCGGCGCCGTCTCGCTGGCCATCGCGCTGTCCGTGCCCACGACGATGGCCGACGGCTCCCCCGTGCCGGGGCGCGACGCGATCGTGTTCGTCACGGCCGGCGTGATCGTGCTCACCCTCCTCGTGCAGGGGCCGCTGCTCCCCGTGGTGATCCGGTGGGCCAAGCTGCCGTCCGACGACGCGGCCATCGAGGAGTACGAGCTCGCCCAGCGCGCCATCTCGGGCGCGGCCCTCGCGGCGCTGGACGACCTCGCCGTCGAGCACGGCATCAGCGACCGGGTGCGTGACCGCGCCCGCCGCGAGGGTTACGAGCAGCTCGAGCTGGCGAACGCACGCGCTGTGGCGCGCGTCCGGGCCGCGGAGGAGCGCGAGATGGCCGAGTTGGACCAGATGATGGATGCCGCCGACTCGCCCTCCGCGATGGGCCCCGTCCCACCGGCCACCGGTTCGGAGGACGGCCGGCGCACTGCGGGACCGTTGGAGATGATCGCGGTCAGCGACGACATCGACCTCACCCAGCGGTCGCCGCTCACCCGTCACCAGGAGGCGCAGCGGCTGCGCCTGGCGATCCTCGACCGCAAGCGCGAGGTGCTGCTGCGGCTGCGCCGCGAGGGCACCATCGACGACCTCGTCGCGCGCAAGATCCTCGCCGGTCTCGACCTCGAGGAGATCCGCGCCCGCGGCATCGAGAAGCCGACCGACTGAAACCGCTTGCGACCGCGGACCTCTCCTCGGCACCCGCCGCTCGAGCCGGCCCCGTGGACGCGGGGGCCGACATCGCGGTCAGAGCTGGCCGAGGAGCTCGTTCATCTGGTCGATCTCAGCCGTCTGGGTGTCGACGATCGTCCGTGCCAGGTCGACGGCGTCGCTGTTCCGTCCGTCGTCGACCTCGTCTTCGGCCATGTCGACGGCACCTTCGTGATGCTCGACCATCTGCTCGAGGAACAGGCGCGCGGCGTCCTCCCCCTCGGCGTCCTCGAGCGCGGTCATGTCCGATTCCGACATCATCCCGCCGTGGTCCATCCCGCCCATGTCGTCTGACGTCGAGGCGCCCCACTCGGACAGCCACTCCTGCATCTGCGCGATCTCGGACTCCTGAGCGTCCGTGATCTGCTCGGCGAGTGCCGTCACCCGCTGGTCGATGCCGTCTTTGGCCAGCAGCGTGTCCGACATCTCGATCGCCTGCTCGTGGTGCGGGATCATCATCGAGACGAACATCACATCAGCCTCGCTCGCCTCCGCCCCGGCCGACGCCGACGCCGACGGAGCCGACCCCGATCCATGGTCCATCCCCGACATGGAGCCCCCGCCGGCGCAGCCGGCGAGAGCGAGAGCGGCGGTGAGAGAGAGCGCGACGGCTGTCGCGGAACGCTGAATCGTCATGGTGTCCTCTTCGTGTGCCGGCCGTCGATGCGGCCGCGGGCGGAGGAGCACTGCCGGAAGGGACGAGATGCAGCACCCCCGACTCCCCGTGGTGCCGGTGGAGCCGTTGACGAAATAGTACCCCCAGGGGGTATCCGGCGAGGTCGCTTGACCTCCGCGGAGGGAGGCCGTAGTGGACGCTCCGCCAGCCTCACTCCAGGACGAGGTCGATGTTCGGGTGCCCCGCGAACACCTGGCGCACGAGGTCGACGTACGTCTCGCCGGTCCCCGCCTCCAGGGCGTCGAGCGCCCGCCGGGCCTGACCGGCGGCGTAGACCTCGGGGCGCGCGAGCTTCGCCGCGTACCATGCGCGGGTCGCCGCGGTCCCGAGCGCCTCCGCCGACACCGCATAGTCGGCCCAGACCACCCGCACCGGAGCCGCGCCGTCGAGCACCCCGAATCCGCCGTAGAGCAGGTCGTCGAGGGCGTCGAGGGACTCCCCCAGCGTCCAGTCCTCGTCCGGCATGAAGACGCGGTTCAGCTCGCCGTAGAGCGACGGGATGCCGCTGATGCGGGCACCCTCGATCCGCAGGGTCGCGACGGTCATCGTCTCGCCGTCCGCGCCCGCGGATCACCGCCGGGAGCTCCGCGCAGGTCCCGACGAAGGCGCCCCTCAGCGGCCGGCATGCAGGAGCCCGCTCTCATACGCGGCGATCACCAGCTGCGCGCGGTCGTGCGCGCCGAGCTTGACCATCGTGTTCTTCACGTGCGACTTCGCCGTGTGCGGGGAGATGAACAGCTGAGCGGCGATCTCGTCGTTCGACCATCCCCGGGCGACGAGCAGCAGCACCTCGCGTTCGCGGTCGGTGAGCGCGTCGAGCGCGGCCGTCGTCGCCGTCCGACCGGGCGGCGCGGACCGGACGTACGTCTCGATGAGCGCCCGCGTCGCGGTCGGCGAGAGCAGCGCTCCCCCGTCCTGCACGGCGAGCACGGCGCGGACGATCTCGTCGGGCTCCGCGCCCTTGCCGATGAACCCGCTCGCCCCGGCCCGCAGCGTCGCGACGACGTACTCGTCCTCCTCGAAGGTGGTGAGGATGAGCACCCGCGTCTCCGCGAGGTCCGGGTCGGCGCAGATCGCCGCCGTCGCATCGATGCCGTCCATCCGTGGCATCCGGATGTCGCACACGACGACGTCGGGCCGCAGCCGCCGGGCCAGCTCGACCGCGGCCTCCCCGTCGGCCGCGTCGCCGACGACGGAGACGCCGTCGGCGGCGTCCAGCAGGTCGCGGACGGCGGAGCGGATGAGCGGCTGGTCGTCGACGACGATCACGGTGGTCACGAGGAGGTCTCCGGTGCGGCGGGGGCGGGAAGGGGAAGGCGGGCGGCGAGGCGGAAACCGCCGGGAGTGAGACCGGCCTCGAGCTCGCCGCGCACGGCCTCGACGCGCTCGCGGAGGCCGATGAGTCCGAAGCCGGAGGTCGGCGGCGGGTCGGACACGGGCAGCCGGTCGAGCGGGTTCGTCACGACGATCTCCAGCGCCTCGCCGTCGCGGCGGATCAGCAGGTGGGCACGGCGGGTGGTGCCGTGCTTCATCGCGTTCGTCAGCCCCTCCTGCACGACCCGGTACGCCACGATGCCCGTCCCCATCGGGATGCCGGCGGCGTCGGCATCCGGACCGACCTCGTCGCGCACGGCCACCTCCCACCCCGCCACCCGCACGGATTCGACCACCTCGGCCACGCGGGCCAGTCCGGGCTGCTCCTGGGGCGCGGCATCCTCCGGCGCGCGGAGGACGCTCAGCATCGCCCCGATCTCGCCCAGCACGTCGCGCGAGGTGGTGCGGATCGTGGCGAGGGCCTCCCGCGCCCGTTCCGGACGGGTTTCGAGCGACGACGACGCGACGCCGGCGTTGAGGCTGATGACCGAGATCCGGTGCGCCACCGCGTCGTGCAGGTCGCGCGCGATGCGCAGCCGCTCCTCGGTCACTCGGCGACGGGCCTCGGCCTCGCGCGTCTGCTCGGCACGCCGCGCGCGCTCCTCCACCGCCTCCACGTACGCCCGCCGCGAGCGCGCGGCGTCGCCGAGGGCGCCGGCCAGCGCGAGGGCCAGCCCCACCTGGATGACACGCGTGTCGGTGCCGGTGACCAGCGAGAGGACGATGCTCACCCCGGCGGTGACGACGACGGCCAGGAGCACCGCCGGGGCCGAGATCCGCCGGGGCGCCCACTGGGCGACGGCGTACGCCGCGACGATCATGGCGACCGTCGCGCCGGGTGACAGGGTGCCCAGCGCGAGCGCGCCGAGGAAGAGGGCGACGCAGGCGGCGAGCGCGAGACGCGGGCGGACGCGGCGGAACGGGAGTACCACCGCCGGCAGCAGCACCAGCGCGAGCACGGCCGGCGTCTCCGGGCGCAGCTCGGCCGCGGGGATCGGCGCGAAGGCGGGGGCCGCCACGAGCAGGGCGAGCCCGAGGTCGACCAGCCGGCGTCGCGCGGGCCGCGCGGCGCGCGGCGACGTCGTCGGGTCGGGGGCGCTCACCGGTCCAGTCTGTCCCCTCGCGCCCGTCGGGACGATCGCCCCGTCGGGGACATTCGCAGATCCCCCCGTGGGGGGAGGCGGTCCGCCCGCCGAGGGGACGCGTGCAGGGGGCGGCGGCGGGAGGGTGGGGTCATGGCATCCGAACCTCCTCCCCCGCTCCTCTCGGTCACCGATCTGCACAAGTCCTACGGTCGCGGTTCCGCACGCTTCGATGCGCTCCGCGGTGTGAGCCTCGACATCCACCGGGGCGAGAGCATCGCCGTCGTCGGCAAGAGCGGCTCGGGCAAGTCCACGCTCATGCACCTGCTGGCCCTGATGGACGCCCCCACCCACGGCACCGTGCGGATCGACGGGGTGGATGCCGCGACCCTGCGCGGGCGTCGCCTGAACGCCACCCGCAACAAGATGTTCGGGTTCGTGTTCCAGCAGTTCTTCCTCACCCCGACCGCGTCGGTGTTCGACAACGTCGTCCTGCCGCTGAAGATCGCCGGCGTCGGCCGCGGCGAGCGCTCCCGCCGGGGTCTGGCGGCCCTGGCCGAGCTGGACATGGCCGACAAGGCCCGTAACAAGGCGACGGCACTCTCGGGCGGTCAGAAGCAGCGAGCCGTGATCGCTCGCGCCCTGGTCAACGACCCTCAGGTGATCTTCGCCGACGAGCCGACCGGCAACCTGGACTCCGCCACCGGCGCGGTGGTCGAGGACATCCTGTTCCGCCTGAACCGCGAGCACGGGATCACGCTCATCGTCGTCACGCACGACGAAGACCTCGCGGCCCGGTGCGACCGGCGCGTGCAGATCCGCGACGGCCTCGTCGTCTCCGAAGAGCGGAGCGCGGCATGAAGACCCTCGATCTGATCGGCACCGCCGTCGCCAACACGTTCCGTTCGAAGACGCGCACGATCCTGACGGTCCTGGCGATCTTCGTCGGCGCGTTCACCCTGACGCTGACGAACGGCCTCGGCACCGGCATCAACGCCTTCATCGACGACACCGTCGGCGCGATCGGCGCCTCGGACACCCTCACCGTGACGAGGACGGACGCGGACGCGGCGGCATCCACCGATCCCCAGGAATACGATCCGGATGCCATCGCCTCGGCGCCGCAGGCCGGCCCTCCGGGGACGACGAGCGCGGTGACCGCGCTGACCGACGACGACATCACGGCGCTGGCGGAGCTGCCCGGCATCGCGCGGGTGGTGCCTGTGCGGGCCGTGTCGATCGACTACGTGCAGGCGGACGGAGGCGACCCCTACGTCGCCCGGGCGGGAAGCCTGGTCGCGGGGCAGACGCCGCAGCTGGCGGCGGGCGCGGCGCCCGACGTGGATGCCGCGGCGCTGCAGGTCGCGCTCCCCGACGCGCTGGTCGTGCCGATGGGATTCGCCGACGCGAACGCGGCCGTCGGGGCGACGGTGACCATCGCCGTCACTGATCCGCTGCGCACCCTGCACACCGTCGAGGCGCAGGTGACGGGTGTGACGGAGGACGCCTTCGGCAGCGCCACCGCGCTCACCCTGAACACCGCGCTCGAGGACGCCCTGTCCGCCGCGCAGAACACGGGCGTCCCCCTCGACCAGCAGGACCGGTACGCCTCGGCGAGCGCCACGATGGCCGCGGGCGCCGACGCCGACACGGTCAAGACCACCCTCGCCGACGCCGGCTACACCGGCAGCACGGTGAGCGATCAACTCGGCACGTTCACGGCGGTCATCGACGGGATCGTCCTCGTCCTGAACGCGTTCGCGGTCATCGCGCTGCTGGCAGCGAGCTTCGGGATCGTGAACACCCTGCTCATGTCCGTACAGGAGCGCACCCGCGAGATCGGGCTGATGAAGGCGATGGGCATGGGCAGCGGCCGCGTGTTCACGCTGTTCAGCCTGGAGGCCGTCTTCATCGGCTTGCTGGGCAGCGCGATCGGCGCCGTCGTCGCGATCGTGGTCGGGACCGCGGTCAGCGCGCAGCTGGCATCCACGCTCCTCAGCGACCTGCCGGGCCTGCAGCTGATCGCCTTTGACCCGGTGTCGATCGCGCTCACGACGCTGGCGGTCATGGCGATCGCGTTCCTCGCCGGCACGCTGCCGGCCGCGCGGGCCGCGCGGGCCGATCCGGTCGAGTCGCTCCGCTACGAGTGAGCCGGGGGCGCTGTGCGCGGGCACCATCCGGGCGCCGCGATGGTGGGCCAGGAGCACATCCGATATCGGGACGGCCCTTCCTAGCCTGGGGAGGAACGCCACCGACACGAAGGAGTGCCTGGCCATGGACATCGCCGACGACATCGACCGTCGAGACCTGAACCCCCGCGCGCAGCGCCGCCGAGCCGTCATCGGCAGCTCGGTCGGCACGGTGATCGAGTGGTACGACTTCACGTTGTACGGCTTGGCATCCGCCCTCGTCTTCGCTCCCCTCTTCTTCCCGGGAGGCGGGCAGTTCGCGGGCCTCCTCGGCGCTTTCGCCACGTTCGCCGTCGGCTTCGGGGCGCGCCCGATCGGCGGACTCGTCTTCGCGCACTTCGGCGACCGCATCGGCCGCAAGGGGACGCTGCTGGCGACCCTGCTGATGATGGGCATCGCCACCACGCTCATCGGTCTGCTGCCCACCGCGGAGAGCATCGGCGCGTGGGCGCCGATCCTGCTCATCGTGCTGCGGCTGTTCCAGGGGGCGGGCGCGGGCGCGGAGTTCGCGGGGGCCATGACGATGGCCAGCGAGTCGTCCGAGACCCGGAACCGCGCGTTCGTCGCCGGCTTCCCCGGGGCGTCCGTCTACCTCGGCATGGCGCTCGCGACCGCGACGTTCGCGCTCATCAGCCTGCTGCCGCTGGAGCAGTTCCAGGCGTGGGGGTGGCGCATCCCCTTCGTCGCCAGCATCGTGATCGTCGCGTTCGCGCTGTACTTCCGTCTGCGCGTCACCGAGACCGCGGCCTTCGCGGCAGCCGAACGTCAGGGCGAGGTGTCGCGGGCGCCGCTGGCCACGGCGGTGCGCTCGCACTGGCGGACGCTGCTGGCCGGCATGGCGTTCTTCGTCTTCGCGCTGCCCTGGGTCTACATCGTGCAGACGTTCTCGATCTCGTACACGACGGGGACGCTCACGGTGAACCCCACGCATGCGCTCATCGGCCTCATCGTCGCGGAGCTGATCACCATCCCGGCGACCCTGGGCTTCGGGCTCCTCGCCGACCGCATCGGCCGCAAGCCCGTCCTGCTGGGAGCGGCGGTGTTCGCGATCGTGTTCGCCTTCCCGATGTTCTTGCTGTTCCAGACCGAGAGCTCGTTCCTCGTCGCCGTCGGTCTCGTCCTGGGCCTCGCGATCGTCCAGGGCGCGACGATCGGCGTGAGCGCGGCCATGCTCGCCGAGCTGTTCCCCACCCGCATGCGATGGAGCGGCATCGCGATCTCGCGTGAGATCCCCGCGGCCCTCGTCGGCGGCACGGCGCCTCTCGTCGCGACGGCGCTCGTCGGCCTGACCGGCGGCACTCCCTGGCTCGTCGCGGGCTACCTCGTCGGCCTGAGCATCATCGGCGTCGTCGGCATCAGCGCGCTGCCCGAGACCCTGCGGCGCGACGAGCCGCTGTCCACCGGGGGCGCTGTCGCGGACGGAGCCGCCGTGCGGCGGTGATGACCCGGCCGGCTGCGGCCCGGGGTCCGCGCGCGGTGACGGACGGAGCAGGTCGTAGAACGCCGGGCGCCGACCGCACTCACCCGCGGGCGAACACCGCGGGGGTCACGCCCAGCACCCGACGGAAGTGCCGGGTGAGATGCGCCTGATCGTGGAAGCCCGCGAGGACCGCGGCGTCGGCCGGGCGGCATCCATCGATTCCACGCGTGACGCGGTGTGCGGCGTCCGGCGCTCATGCCGCCGTCAGGGGGTGGGCGCGTACTCGGGACAGAGGTGGATGCCGCTGATCACGACGACCGCGCTGGCCTCCTGCTGCGTCACCGAGCCGCCGCTCATCGAGTCGTAGACCTGCTTCGGCGTGAAGCCGCTGTCGAACGCCTCGCAGACCGCGTGTCCGAGGTCCAGCCACACGCTCGCCGGCGACCGATCGATCGACGGGAGCTCCGCGCGCAGCGCCGCCATGTACGCCGACTCCTGCGCGAGGACGTCCTCGACGGGAGCCTGCGCGGTGGGGACCGCCTCGGGGGTCGAGGTCCGCGGCGCCGGTGTGACGGGCAGCGCCCCGCACCCGCTCAGCATCGCGGCGGACGCGAGGGCGAACACGACGGCGCGGGCTCTCCTCATGCCGCGAGCGTAGGCGAGGGATGCCGCCCGCGCGAGACCCCTTGTGGCGATGCGCACGCGCGAGACCCTCTCGGCGATGACGCACGCGCAGTCGATCGTGTCGCCGTCCTGGTGCCTCCGGGGCAGGATTCACGTGCGCCGCCGGATGCTGTCAGACGTCTGTGAAGGACCGACCGTGAAGCGCCGCGCGCCGAATAGCACGTGGGTGACCCTCTTGTTCCGCGCCCCTTGCACTCAAGGGGGTCATCTCCCCCCGACGCCCCGCACAGGCTCCGTCGCGGGCACGGCATGATACCCATTCGGGCGCAGAACACCAGCGGTCCGTTGCTCGCAGGCGGCGACCGTACCGTTTCGATTCGTCCAGAGACGGGCGACGGAAAGGACACCACCCCATGGGCAAGAACATCGGCTACGCGACCCCGGACAAGAACACCCCGCTGGCTCCCTTCACTTTCGACCGTCGCGAGGTCGGCCCCGAGGACGTGCGGATCGACATCGCCTACTGCGGCGTCTGTCACTCGGACGTCCACCAGGCCCGCGACGAGTTCGGCGGAGCCCTCGCCACACTGTGGCCCTGCCTTCCCGGTCACGAGATCGCCGGAACGGTCGCCGAAGTCGGCGCCGACGTCACGACCTACGCCGTGGGCGACCGGGTGGGCGTGGGCTGCCTGGTGTACTGGGGCGACGAGTCGCAGCGAGGCGTCCCCGAGGAGCAGTATCAGAACCCGCCGGCCATCTTCACCTACAACGGCCAGGACCCCGACACCGGTGCGGTGACCCTCGGCGGGTACTCCGACGAAATCGTCGTCAATCAGCACTTCGTGCTGCGCATCCCGGATGCCATCCCGCTCGAGGAAGCCGCTCCCCTCCTCTGCGCCGGTGTGACGACCTGGTCGCCCCTCGCCCATTGGAACGTGGGGCCGGGGAGCACCGTCGCCATCGCCGGCCTCGGTGGGCTCGGCCACCTCGGTCTGCAGCTGGCAAAAGCACGCGGCGCTGACAAGGTGATCGCCCTGACGACCACCCCCGACAAGGCCGACGACCTGCGCGAGCTCGGAGCCGATGAGGTCGTCGACATGAACGACGACGAGGCGGTCGAACGACTCTCCGCGAGCGTCGACTTCATCCTGTCCACAATCCCGACGCCGTTCGACATGAAGCCCTACCTCTCGCTCATCCGCCACGACGGCGCCCTCGTGACCGTCGGAATGCTGGAGCCCATCCACGAGGCGGGCATCGACTTCGGGGCGGTCTCGATGAGCCGCATCACCATCGCCGGCTCGCTCATCGGGAGCATCGCGGAGACGCAGGAAGTGCTCGACTTCGCCGCGGAGCACGGCATCCGCCCGGAGGTCCAGGTCATCCCCGTCCAGGACGTCAACAAGGCGTTCGACGAGATGGTCGCGAACAACATCCGCTTCCGCTACGTCATCGACAGCAAGACCCTCGACGCGGACCGCGAGCAGGCGAGCGCGCTCCCCACGTCTTGACGTGCACGGTGCATAGGCCGTGACAAGGGTCGCCTGCGACGCGTGAGCCCCACCGCCGAAGTCGACAGAAGCCCCGGACCCGCGTTTCCGCGGGGATCCGGGGCTTCGCTGTGGGCCATCGGCATCACTCCCCCGGCGCCCGAGCGATGCCGACGGGTTCTCCGCCTTCTTGTCGCGACGCTACGTCCTCACGAACGCCCGCACGGCACCGTTGGAGCCCGGACCGCAGCCCGGCGCCGTCGCACCGGCACGGCGACGGGTGGTCTGGCCGTCAGCCAGCGGCGGGGGTCACGCTCACGATGAGCTCCCGGACGCGCTCCTTGATGTCGTCGCGGATACGGCGGACGGCATCCAGGTCCTGTCCAGCCGGGTCGTCCAGCTCCCAGTCCTCGTAGCGCTTGCCCGGGAAGATGGGGCACGCGTCGCCGCATCCCATCGTGATCACGGCGTCGGAGGTCTTCACCGCGTCGACGGTGAGGATCTTCGGCTGGTTGGCCGAGATGTCGATGCCGTCCTCGGCCATCGCGGCGATGGCCATCGGGTTGATGGCGTCCTTGGGCGCCGACCCGGCGGAGAGGACGTCGATGCGGTCGCCGGCGAGGTGCTGCAGGTAACCGGCGGCCATCTGGGAACGGCCGGCGTTGTGGACGCACACGAAAAGCACGGTGGGGCGGGTCATGGTGGCTCCGAGTTTCAGGCGGCGAGCTGCGGGAGCAGTCCGTCGATGCGGCGGGTGAGATGTTGATAGGTCTGTTCGAAGGCGTCCGGCGTGCTCGCGGTGACGGGATCGGGAATCGACCAGTGCAGCTCCGTGTGGGTGAGGAGCTCATGGGCGCTGTCGCACACGCTGATGAGGACGTCACCGTCGTCCTGGATGTCGCTGAGGAGCTTCGGGGTGGCACCGCTCAAGTCCATGCCGTGCTCGGCCGCGACGGCGACGGCGCCGGGCGCGACGACGGTGGCGGGGACTGTTCCCGCGGAGGCGACCGGAACGTCGCTCTTCGTGCGCCAGAGGTGCTCGGCGAGTTGCGATCGCGCCGAGTTCGCAGTGCAGACGAAGACAATGCGGCTCGCGTTCACTGTCGAAGCGGGTGACGAGACGCTGTCGGGAGCTTGCCGGAGAGAAACGTACGAACGGCGACGGTCTCCCTCGGACCGGGTACGGGCGACGATGCCCGTCCGCTCGAGCACTCTCAAGTGGTGCGACAGCAGGTTCGACGTCATGCCCAGGCGCGCGAGAAGCTCCAGAGGGGAAAGATCTCCCCCCGCGAGGAGGTCGACGATGTGGAGCCTCGCGGGGTCGGCCAAGGCGGCGTAGCGAGCCGCTCGCTGCTCCCGGTTCGTTTGCTCACTGTTCATTGCGTCAATCTTCGTTGATGTAATGTGACCGCGTCAAGATGGGAGAGACATGAACCGAACGTGGATCGCGTCCGTCACAGCGGAGGCGCTGGGGACCGGCGCCCTCGTGTGCGTCGTCGTGGGCTCAGGCATTGCGGCGGCGTCACTGTCCGATGACGTGGGCGTCCAGCTGCTCGCCAACAGCTTTGCGACCGCGTTGGGGCTGGCTGTGCTGATCGCCGCGCTCGGACCGATCTCCGGTGCCCACCTGAACCCTGCGGTCACGCTCATCGACAGCTTCCGCCGAAGACAATCCGGCACCGGGCGCGTCACTCGCGTGGCGGGCTACGTCGTCGCCCAACTGACCGGTGCCGTCGGCGGCGGCGTGCTGGCCAACGCCATGTTCGATGTGCCGCAGGGGTTGTCGATCACCGTCCGCGAGGGGTTCGGCATTTTCCTGGGCGAGGTCGTGGCAACGGCCGGGTTGATCGTGGTCGTCGCGCTTGCTGCGCACCATGGCGCCGGACGAGCTGTGGCGCTGTGGGTTGCTGCGTACATCGGCAGCGCGTACTGGTTCACCAGTTCCACCTCGTTCGCCAACCCTGCCGTCACCGTGGGCCGGATGTTCACCGACACCTTCGCCGGGATCTCCCCCGCGTCCGCCGTGCCCTTCGTCCTGGCACAGCTCGTCGGCGCCGCTATCGGACTGCTCGTCGTCACCGTGCTCACGATGCCGGACATTCGGGCGAGCACGACGGCCGTTGCTTCGACCCCGACCCCCACCACCTGACCCCGAAGGACTGCTCATGCACATCGTCGCCATCGGCGGAAGTGACGCCGGCATCTCCGCCGCGCTCCGCGCCCGCGAGCTGGACCCGACCGTCGATGTCACCGTCGTCGTCGCGGACGCCTATCCGAATTATTCGATCTGCGGCATCCCCTACTTCTTCTCCGGCGAGGTGCGGCCCTGGCAATCCCTGGCCCACCGCACCGCCGCCGACCTCGAGGCAACCGGCATGCGACTGCGCCTGGACACCCTCGCCACGGACATCGACGTGTCGGGCCACCGGCTTCACCTCCGCGGGGCAGACGGCGCGGAGAGCCACCTCGACTACGACGCGCTCGTCGTCGGCACCGGCGCCCTGCCCTCGCACGCGGGAATCGGCGGTCTGGACACGCTCGGTCCGGCGGACGGAGTCCACGTCATCCATTCCATGGGCGACACCTTCGCGCTCGACGACGACCTGAACACGCGCAGCCCCCGCAGTGCCATCATCATCGGCGCCGGCTACGTCGGGCTGGAGATGGCCGAGGCCTTCACCGCCCGCGGCATGCAGGTGACCCAGCTGCAACGCGGGCCCGAGGTGCTCTCGACCCTCGACACTGAACTCGGCGCCCTCGTGCGGGAGGAACTCACCGCGCACGGTGTTCTCGTGCGCACCGGTACCGTCGTCCGCGGCATCGAGAAGCGCTCGACCGGGCTGACCGTTCACGCGGTCACCGATGGCGAGCCTCGCGACTACACGGCCGATCTCGTTCTTGCTGTCGTCGGCGTCCGGCCGAACACGGACCTGCTGCAGCGTGCGGGCGCGTCACTCGGTGCGGGTTCGGCGGTGGTCGTTGACGAGTCCATGCGCACAGGCCTTCCCGACGTCTTCGCCGCCGGTGACGGCGTCATCACGCATCACCGTCTGCTCGGCGAGACATATCTGCCGCTGGGCACCACGGCACACAAGCAAGGTCGTGTCGCCGGTGAGAACGCCCTCGGCGGGGCGGCCCTGTTCGCCGGATCGGTCGGCACACAGGTCGTCAAGGTGTTTGACCTGGTCGCATCCCGAACCGGCCTGCGTCACCACGAGGCGCAGGCTGCGGGATACACCCCAGCGACCACCCACAGCGTCGCCGACGATCACAAGCGGTACTACCCCGGCGCGCAGCCGATCAGTCTCCGTATCACCGGCGACCGGGCCACGGGTCAGCTCCTCGGTGCGCAGCTCGTCGGCCGTCTCGGCACCGAGACCGCCAAGCGCGTCGACACCTACGCCACCGCCCTGTTCGCTGGTCTCAGCGTGGCCCAGGTCAGCGACCTCGACCTTTCCTACACCCCGCCCCTCGGATCCCCGTGGGACGCCGTCCAGATCGCGACCCAGGCCTGGTCGCGGCAGCACACCCCGCTTGGAGCACACGCATGACCACCCCCACCGTCCTGTTCATCTGCACCCACAACGCCGGACGCTCCCAGCTCGGAGCGCACCTCATGGACCACGTCGCCGAGGGACGGGTCCACTCCACCAGCGGAGGCGTCGCGCCCGCCGACGCCATCAACCCCGCCATCGCCGCAACCCTCGCCGAGCTCAGCATCGACACCACGAGCGTCGTCCCCCGCGCCGTCACCGCGGAAGACCTCGCCACCGCCGACGTCGTGGTCACCATGAAACCGAACCTCGACCTGCCCGGGCCGATTCACGGCGAACATGTCCAGTGGAGCTTCCCCGACCCCGCGAACTGGGACGCCGACGGCGCCCGCGGCATGCGCGACGCGGTGCGCGCCGCCGTCGAGAAGCTCGAACAGCGCCTCCGCTAACCGGGCGCCACAGCGCCCAGTGCACGCGCTCCGTCGCCGGTGATGCGGAACTTCTCCCCCTCGCCGGCGACCCACCCTAGATTGACCAGGCGCCACAGCGTCTCATCACGCATCCGCGGCAGCCTCGCTCGATGCGCGGGGCTGAGGTCTGTTCTTCGCCCGTTCCAGGCCGTCACGATGTCGTCGCGCGTCAGGGGACCGTCCGCGGAAAGGATCTCCAGGACGAGGACCCGCACCCCGGTCAGGTGGCGGGCGGCGTCGACCTCCGTCATCCTCGACCATTCATCTGGCTGCGTCGCTCGATGAGCACGGTGTCGCGCCACTGGCCGGCCCACGGGCCGACAACAGACCGGGCGATGCGTTCGCGGCGGCCGACCTCGCGAAACCCGAGTGAGTGATGAAGAAGAACGGATGCCATGTTCTCGGGGAACACGCTGGATTGGATCGTCCAGACCCCGTTCATCTCCGCGACGGCGATGAACGCTCGCAGAAGCGCCGTGCCCACACCCCGGCCTCGCGCCGAGGAGGCGACGTAGACGGAGTGCTCGACCACGCCCCGATACGCAGCGCGGGTCGAGACGGGCGAGGCCGCGACCCAGCCGAGGACCGCCTTCGTGTCGTCGACGGCGACGAGCCGCCCGAACCTCGCCTTGCCGCCGTCGAAGGCGTCCCAGGTGGGCGTTTCGGTCTCGAAAGTGGCGTTGCCACCCTCGATACCCTCGCGGTAGATATCCTCGACCGCCGCCCAGTCGGCGCGCTCGAGACCTCGCACCAGTGTCATGTCAGCAGCATCCGCCGGCATCCGTCGAGCACACGCCCGTCGCGGGCAGGGTCAACTCGACGCGCGAGGCGGACGCCACGTCACCGGCGAGCCACGCCGTCACCGAGCGGACCTGCTCGTATCCGGTGGCGAGGAGGAAGGTGGGGGCGCGGCCGTAGGACTTCATGCCGACGATGAAGAACCCGTGCTCGGGATGGGTGAGTTCACGGAAGCCGTGCGGTTCGACCGTGCCGCAGGAATGCACGTTCGGGTCGATCAGCGGGGCGAGAAGCCGGGGCGCCTCCACGATGGCATCCAAGTCCGTTCGAATCTCCCGCAGGGGCGCCAGGTCCGGCCGGAACCCGGTCGCGTTGACCACGACATCGGCGTCCAGCGAGGTGGGTCGACCGTGACGGCGTCCCAATAGGCGGACCCCGCTGGCGGTCGCCTCGACGTCGTCGATCTCGAACGAGTCGACCTTCTCCACCGTGCCGGACGCGACGTAGCGGTCGACACGGGCACCCAGCTGAGCCCGACCAATGAGCTCATCCTCGGCGGAAGAAGACACGCGGACTGCCGTGGCGTTGCGGATGAGCCAGCTGATGCGCGTGCCCGGTTCGTCCCGCTGGAGCTGAACGAGAGCGATGAGCGTGGTCGCTGCCGAGTGCCCCGCCCCGACGACGACAGCGTGCCGTCCGGCGAAACGCTCACGGTCGCGACCGAGCACGTCGGGAAGCGCATGCGTGACCCGGTCGGACATTTCGGTGCCCTCCGCCGGAGGCAACCCGGTCGAGAGCAGAGGGTTGGGTGAGTCGTACGTACCGGAAGCATCCAGCACTGCGCGCGCCAGAATCTGCTCCGTGTCCCCTCCGACGCCGACGCGGACGACGAAGGGCGTGGTGTCACGGCCAGCGGATCGGGTGCGGTCCATTCCTTCCCTCGTCACCGCTGTCACTCGCGCTTCGTACCGGATATGGCGCGCGATGGCAGGCAGTGCGCCGAGGGGCCTGAGGTACTCGTCAACCAGTTCCCGCCCCGAGGGAGCGCGGTTCTCGTTCACCGGGGCATTCCAGCCCTCCTGCTGCAACAGGCGTCGCGCGACCGGGTCGATCACTTCCCGCCAGGCAGAGAACAGTCGGACGTGGCCCCACCGTTCGACGGCGGCAGCGGGACCGGAGGCGGCCTCGAGAACGAGGAAGTCGATCCCTCGATCCGCGAGGTGTGCCGCAGCGGCGAGGCCGACCGGGCCGGCACCGATGACGACGACCGGGAGCGTGGCGAGACGGTCGGTCAGACGCGGCCGGGGGGTCAGGGTCAGAGTCGACACGGAAGCTCCTTCATAGACGAATGTCGATGTCCGATGGTGGTCGCTATATCGAGGTTTGTCAATATCGATTAGTGTCGATGCATGACCTCGCTGGAGATCCTCGACACCGCCGCCTGCTGCACGCCGACGACCACATCGATGTCGACAAGCGATGCGGAGCGACTCGCGGCGACGTTCAAGGCCCTCGGCGACCCGACGCGGTTGAAGCTGCTGTCCATCATCGCGAGATCGGAGGACCAGGAGGCCTGCGTCTGCGACCTCACCGAGCCAGTTGGGCTCGCCCAGCCCACCGTCTCCCACCACCTGAAGGTCCTTGCCGAGGCGGGGTTCGTCAGCCGATCCAAGCGCGGGACGTGGGCCTACTACCGGCTCGAGTCGGAGGCGCTCCACGCGGTGAATGAGGCATTGCGCGCTGGTCTCCTCACCTCCGTCGGCCGCTGACCCGGCGCGAACGGCGCACGGGTAGATGAGAACTCTCGGCCCGTAACACCTCGAGCGCAGTCGTGCAGCTGTCGGATCGACCGGGAGGCGACCCCCGAACGGGTGTCAGGCTGGAGGGATGACCATTGCACCCAAGATCACGGTCAGCCTCGCCTCGCTCGCGCTCCTCGCGGGCATGACGGCGTGCGCCCCGACTGCCGAGTCCGCTCCCGTCGCTGAGGCGACCCCGACCGCCCAGAGCTTCACCCCTGCCCCGTCCTTCACGCCGACGCCCGCGGCATCCCCCGAGGTGCCGAACGACCGGGAGCTGGCCGACAAGATCGCCGCCATTCCCGACGCCGACGGAGCGCCCCGCTACTGCGACACCGGCTACACGCCGCCCGCCGGGGCGCTCCCCTACGACCAGGGGCCGCGGGCGAAGGCCACGGGCGAGGTCGCGGTCGTCGACGGCGTACCGAAGTCCTACACCGTCGCGTCCAACGACAACATCGTCGCGATCGGCGGCCGGTTCTGCCTCGACTACTCCACGATTCCCGGGATGAGCAACCTCGACCGGGAGATCTGGCCCGGCGACGTCCTCACGCTGCTCCCCTAACGCGCACCTCGCCTCACCGGGCGGACACGACAGCACAACGCCACGCTGCGTGTCTTGGGTCTTGGTGTCACGCCGGTTGCTCACGACAGCCACGAACATGAGCGTCGGCTCTACGCTGTGGACTGCGCCGCTACGCTTGCGCCCCAGCCGTCGTAGTCCCCACCGTTGCGTTCTACAATCGAGACCGCTTCCCGCAGGAACTGCGCGACCTCGTCGTCGCCCAGGGACTCGGCCCGCGTGGCCTGAAGGACGGTCTTGAACCCTCGACGGCCAAGGCCCACAGCGAACCCCGCGGCGGCGAGTTCGTCTGCTGCGGCTTCGGCGTTTCCGCGCCGCGTGAAGTAGGCGAAGTGCTCGACGGCACGCGGTGCGCTGAGCACATCATTCAACGCGTCGCGCTGATCGCGTTGCGCGGGCCACATCGACAACTGGTACTCGTAGGACGACATCTGCCAAGTATCTCTAAGAGAGGGCTGCCATGCTGACGTTCGATGAGGCGCGCGAGGCCGCTGCTGCTTGCTACAGCAAACCGTTCGCGCGCTCGGGTTCAGCATCGAGATAGCGAGCACGGGCGGCCACGCGACGTTGATCTTCGAGGCGTACTGACAGATCGACGTCGGCGACGCGGGTGAGCACCGACTCATGGCGAGCGACGCCGTCAAGCGTACCGAGGGCAGCAAGTGGGCGCTCGTGCCTCAGCCGGATAAGCCTGCGCCGCCCTCCCTTTCAGGATCGAGCGATACGACAGCCGCGAGCGGGAATAGGAGATTCCGTGGGAGAACCTACGACGCCACGACAACGCGCGGCGAGCGCGCCCAGTCGTCGAGTAAAGGACGCGCAAGAAACGCACGCGCGCCTATCGGCCTTGAGAACCGTCGCAGCAGCGGCTCGAGGTCGAGCGATTGCGACGGGATAGCGTGACGAGCGCCGTCACGGATGACGATCCCCTACTACGCGTCGAAGCGTAGGGCGCGCAGCGAACTCTGTTCGCATGACGAGGCCTTAGTCGACGCGGACGCGTAAGACGGAGGCGCGACGCCCTCGATGAGGGTGCCGAAGAGCGCTGGGGCGAGGAGCGCGGTGCGCATCTCATGGTGCGTCGGCGGCGAAGTCTTCGCATCGGCGCCCCACGCTGTCCACCTCCCCGACTACGAGCCCGAGACTTACCTCCACTTGATCACGAGCGACATCTACACGCACCTGATCAGCGACGCTGCCCGGCGTACTGCGGAGAGCGCTTCAGCGCTCGTTCCGAGGGCAAATGCATAACGCGTGAACAACGAACGTTCGAGAGCGGGAATGACAGAGGCTCGGAACTTCGCGTCTCCCGCGTAATTCCGAGCCTCTTATGTGTGGGCTGTTGGCAGAACCATTCCGGGTGTCGCAGACGACCGGGCGCGGGCAAGGAATTTCCTGCGGCGGTCGCTCAGTTTTCCTGCGGGCGATCCTCCTTGGCAACGCGACGGGTGGGGTGAAAGCGAGGCGCTGCGCCCAGACCTGGCTGTTGCGCCTAGCTTCAAGCCAAGCTCCACGGATGCTGAGATCCTCGCCTACACCCGCGATCAGAGCGTCACCGGATTCCTGGCGGCACCACTGAGGCACTAGGTGGTGTTCATCGAAGAGGGCTGACGGAGAGGCACGACTGTGGTCCGTGCTGGAAAACCGTGGCGAGGTGAGCAACGACGTTATCCGTCGCGAGTTCGACCTGGTCGAAACGGGCATGATCGCCAGCCCTTGAAGCCGCCTCGTCATCCAGTGGGAAGGTTGGCGGGGCCTGAAAGGACGCCGCACCCGTGGATGGCGACATGGAAAGAACGCCGTGCGGTCGGTCAAGCCAACCGCACGGCTTCTTTATAAATCGCTTCGCCTAGGCCCGCACATCCGGATGGCGCTTTAGGGCGCGTCGTGTTGCCCACCCACAGGCGAACGCGAATGCGATGACTGCGATAGGCAATAGCGCTATCACTGCGAATGGGGGTGAATCCCAAATGTTGATGATGATGAACACTGCCAACAGGCCGACTATGGAAGTGGACACGCCTATTATCATCGGGATATAATTTCTCATGATTCACCTATTCGCACGCGTATATGGAAGCGATTCCGATGACAACGCTAAATATGCCGCCGATTAGAACGCTCGCGCCGGCGCTGATGGGAGCTAGGCCGAAGCCGACCCCGAAAATAGTTCCGATTGCCAAGCCAACGTACCCGCACGTCACCGAACCTGCATCCAGGCCCCCAGGGTCTTTAGCGTTTACCGGATTGCAGCTGGCGTAGGCGTAGGGGTTTCGTTCCTGGCCACTGGGGTCCATCTGAGTGAAACGGCCCAGGCTGGTGTCATAGTAACGCGCGCCAAGTTTGTAGATGCCGCTGCCGTCGTGAAATCCCGAGATGTAGCGGAGGGGGTTGATGGTGACGGCGGAGGCTGTGCCGGTGGCGCGGGCTTCTCCATAGGGGCTGTACGAGTATCCCCCGCCATACGCGCCGCCAGCGGACATGATCCCAACCACGGAGCCGAGGTGATCGTGAACGTAGTACCAGCGGCTCTGGCCCTTGAAGCCGACGCTCTTTCCATCGGGGGTATGGGTGTATGTCTGAGTATTGTCACCGCTGGTTGCCGTCGCTATTCCGAGGGTGCCGGAGGTGAAGGTGCGGCTTCCTGCCGCGAGTCGGTCGGTGTTCCCGAGGCCGAAGTAGTCAGCAGTGAGGCTTCCGGTGGTGAGGGTCTCGCCTCGGACGCCGTATGTCGAGGCGAGGTTTCGGGAGCCGTTGCGGGTTTGGTTTCCTGCTCCGTCGTATGTCCAGGTCGCTGCCTGCCCGGTGGCGCCGGTGAGACGGTTGGCGGCGTCGTAGGTGTAGTTGATCGTTCCGGCTGTGGCGCCGGTGTTGCCGGAGCGGACTTGGCGTGTGCGGTTGGCGTTCCCGTCGTAGCTGTATGCCCAGGAAGCGTTGGTCGCGGTTCCGTTTCGCTCGCTCGCGAGTGTGAGGCGGTTGCGGGAGTCGTAGGTGTAGCTGGTGACGGCTCCTGCGGGGACGCCCTGTTCGGCGAAAGCGGTGCGGGTCTGCACGTTCACGCGGTCGCCTGAGCTGCCGGAGGGCGTGTAGGAGTATCCGATGTCAACGGCGGTTGCCCCGGTGCCGGTTTTGGCGGTGATTCGGGTGGGTCTGCCGGAGGTGTCGCGTGTGGTTGTGGTGACTGCGCCTCCGGGGGTGGTGCGAGAGATCTCCGCGGCGTTGTCGTCGTAGGCGAAGGTCACACAGCCGGAGTTCGCGGCTGGGGTGCCGCTGGTGGGGCAGGATCCGCCAGGTTCTTGCAGCCGGACGAGCTGGTTTGCAGCGTCGTAGGTGTACCTGACGGTGCCGTGTGCGTCGGTGAAGGTGAGGATGTTGCCCACCCGGTCATATGTGTAGTCGTGGGTGACGCCGGAGGTGGGGCCGGTTTGCTTGGTCATCCGGTTCTGGGAGTTGTATTCGTAGCTGGCGGTTCCGCCGGCGGAGTCCGTCCTGCTGCGCTGGGTGCCGCTGAGGTTGTAGCTGCTCCGGACGGTGGAGCCGTCATCGAAAGTCGTGGTGACGATGCGGTCGAAGAAGTCGTATTGGTAGGAGGTGACGTCGCCGTTCCCGTCGGTCACCGTCCGAACTCGGCCGGCAGAGTCGTACGTGTAGGAGGTGGCACCCTGCGGTGCGGGAGGGGTGACCTTGGTGAGGTCACCTGCGGCGCTGTAGGAGTAGGTGGTGGTGTTGCCGTTGCCGTCCTTGGTGGTACAGACCTGGCCGGCCTTGGCGCCACACGTTCCGTAGGTGTTCTCGAACTCCGTCGCGGCCGTGGTCGTGGTGGTGTCCGACTGCTTGGTGAGGTTGCCGGCGGTGTCGTACTGGTACTGCTTCTTGTTGCCAGCGTCATCCGTTGTGCACTTCGGCTGGAATGCAGTGCCGGTGTTCGGTGCGGAGCAGTTGACCCCGGTGGCGTACAGGGCGGAGGATGCCGCTCCGGTGGGGAGCGTTATTCCGGTGCGGTTGCCCGATGGGTCGTAGGTGTAGGTCGTGGTGCCGGAACCGATGGCGTCGGTTGTCTGGCTGATGTCGCTGTTGGCCGTCCACTGCTGAGACCTCTCGCGGTTCAGCCCGTCCTTGGTGGCGGTCACCCGACCCATGTGGTCATAGGTGTACGTGGCACGGCGCCCATCGGGATCGGTGACGACCGTGCTCCCCGCGTTGTAGCTGAACGCAGTGGTCTTGTCGGGCTCACCCGATTTCTTCACGGTGATCGACGTGGCCCGCTTCGAGCTGTCATACGAAATTGCATAGGTCACCCCACTGAGGACAACGGAGTTCAGCAAACCCGACCCTTGATACCCGTAGGTCATGCCGTCCGGTGACGAGGCAAGGTACCCGTTCTCGGTGTGGCTGTAGTTCAGTGTCCGGCCGGAAGAGTCGCTGACCTGCTCGATGAGCTCGCCGAAACCGTATGTGACTTGCAGATTTCGCCCGGAGGCTGTGTGAGTGGCAGCTTGCAGCGTCCCATTCGCGTCAATGCTCAGACCAACACCGTTTCGGTCTGTGTGGCCGCGCAGGAAACCGGAGGTGTCGAAGGTCATGCGCTCACCGGTGCGGTTGTACATGAACACATAACGGGTGAGGCTGCTGCTGGCGTCTTCGACCAGGGTGGCGTTCAGCCCCTCCGGCGGCGTCCAAGTGACACCGTTCTTGGCAAAGACAGCGGAGGTTCCCCCCGGCAGGTGGGCGCTGATCGAATTTGTTTCAATCCGGAGGCCCACGTCATAGGGAGCAAGGGATGAACCCCACCCGAGGGCAAACGACCCGGATGTCGTCGCCGATCCAGTGAAGCTGTTGTAGTACCGGTCCAGCTGGAGGGCCTGGCCGGGTCCTGCTATCGACAGATCCGTCGCGGCGAACAGCATGTTCCCGTTGGCGACATTCACGCGAATCTGCGCCCGGTCCGAGATCTGAAAATCCTGGAACGTGTAGAACGGGAACACCCCCGGACCAGGGGCATTCAGACGCGAAGAGGGAGCAGCCTGACTATTCATCTGACGCGAGCCGTCAACCGCGACCACGTCCGGCGGTGACCACGGCCAAGCGCGCCGCCGAGACGGCCCGCCGAGCCGGCGCCGCTCCGTCTCCGTTCCGCTCTCGCGGACGTCCATTATCAGGTGAGATACGACGGAAATACGGAAGGCCCCTGCGATCCCGCAGAGGCCCTCGTGATTTCCGACTTCGTCGGACTGTTCTGCTATCAGTATTGCCAACAGCCCTATGTGTCGGGATGACAGGATTTGAACCTGCGACCCCTTGACCCCCAGTCAAGTGCGCTACCAAGCTGCGCCACATCCCGTCGCCCGCGAGCGGGCAACTCCCCTATATTAGCCTCTCCGCGCCGCGCCCGCGAACCGGCCACCGCCCGGGCGTGCCCCGCCCGCCGGCCCGCCCCAGCCGCGCGAGATCACGCGATCCCGTCGAGAGCACACGATCCTGCGCGTCACAGCGTGTGATCTCGGCGGGATCGCGTGATCTCGGCGACCCCCCGCACCCCCGGGGCGCTCCGCCCCACGCCCTTGCCGCCCATCTCACCCCCCGCTAGCGTCGCCCCATGACGGTCGAGATCCTCCCGGCGACCGGCGACCGCTTCGACGATGCCGAGAAGGCCCTGGACAGCGGCGACGGACCCGAATGCCAGTGCCAGTGGTGGCTCCTCCCCAACGCCGAATGGCAGAGCACTCCCCACAAGGAGCGCGAGCAGCTCCTCAGCACGGAGCTCGGCGGCGAACGCTCTCCCGGCCTCATCGCCTACGTCGACGGCGACGTGGCGGGCTGGGTGCGCGTCGGCCCCCGCATCGACCAGACCCGCATCCTCCGCACGCGGGAGATCGTCGGCGCCACGGCCGAGCCGCTGGACGCCGTGGACGTCTGGTCCGTCTCGTGCTTCGTCGTCCGGAAGGAGCACCGGGGCCAGGGCCTGATGGCGAGACTCCTGGATGCCGCCGTCTCCGTCGCCCGGGAGGGCGGCGCCCGCGTGGTGGAGGGCTACCCCCTCGACCCCGCGGTGGCGAAGAAGTCGTCGAAACAGCTGTTCCGCGGCATCCTGCCCGTCTTCGAGTCGGCCGGCTTCGACATCGTCGCCCGCCCGAAGCCCGACCGCGCGCTCGTCAGTCTCACCCTCCGCGACTGAACTCGTCCTCGGAGCGGGCAGGATCGAAGGCATGAGTGTCGTCCTGCGCCCGTGGAACCGTGACGATGCGCCCGCGCTGAGCCGGGCCGCGCGGAACGCGACCGACCTGTCGGTGCAGTTCGGAGGCGCCGATCTGTCGACGCGAGCAGCCGCGGCCGCCTTCATCGACCGGTCGCTGCGTTTCGACGAGCAGGACAAGAACTGGGCCGTCGTCGCAGACGACGTCGCGGTCGGCAACGTCGGGGCGTCGGCCATCGAGTTCCGGCACGGGACGGCGTGGATGCACTACTGGCTCTCCTCCGCCGCGCGCGGCCGTGGGTACGCGACCTCCGCTCTCGTCTCGGTCAGCGATCGGGCCTTCGCGGACGGCCTGCACCGGCTCGAGCTCGGCCACCGGGTGAACAACCCCGCCTCCTGTCGCGTGGCCACCGCGGCTGGTTTCCGCGCGGAGGGCATCGAACGCGAGAAGCTGCGCTACGGCACGGCCCGTTACGACGTCGAGACGCACGCGCGACTGGCCACCGACCCCGCACCGCACGCGGCCGCCGTCATCCCGTTCGAGGGCTGAGCGCCGCGACCCCGCCTACGATGGAGGTCCCCGATCGAAGGACCCCGGACGATGGATGCCACCCCCTCAGCGCGCGTCGACGCGTGGCTGTGGGCCGTTCGCGTCTACAAGACCCGCTCGGCCGCGACGACGGCGTGCCGCGCCGGGCATGTCCGGGTGAACGGCGAGCGGGCCAAGGCCGCGCAACCGGTGCGCCCGGGTGACGAGCTGCGGGTGCGGATCCAGGGGTTCGACCGGATCCTGGTGGTCAAGAAGACGATCGCGAAGCGCGTCGGCGCGGCGCTCGTCGCCGAGTCCGTGGACGACCGCACTCCCCCGCCGCCGCCGCGCGAGAGCATGCCGTTCGTGCCCGTGCGCGACCGGGGCGCCGGCCGGCCGACGAAACGGGACCGCCGCGAGATCGAGAAGTTGCGCAGCCGCGAGCTCGACTGACGCTCCTCGCAGCGGCATCCATCCCTCGCAAGATCCCGCCGGAACTCTGCGAGGAACGCGCCATTCTGCGAGTTCCCATACGACGGACCGCGAACGCGGAGTCAGGGCAGCTGGTCGAGCAGCCAGCGCGTGCCGTGCACGGTCGCGCCGAGGGCCTCGACGCGGGCCGCGAGGCCGCGGTCGCTGGTCACGACGACGACGGGATGCCACGACGGATCGAGGTCGCGCACCGCGTCGACGATCGCGTCGTCTCCCGAGCCCGGGGCGCGGACCACCCGAACGGAGTCGGTGCGGAGGCCGACGGTCTTCGCCTCCCCCTCCACGACCGCGATGACCGACGGGAACCACTGGGTGGCGGTGAGGCCGAGGGCCGTGGCATCCATCCCGGAGACGGCGAGCGCAGCCAGGCGCGTGAGGAGGCGTTCCGCGGCGCCGGTGCGGTCCTTCCACCAGCCGTCGGGGACCGAGCCCATGACGTTCGCGACGTCCACCACCACGGCGGGGCGGACCTCGAGCGCCGCCCGCAGGGACGGCCACGACGCGGCGAATCCCGGATGCAGCGGCAGGTCCTCCACCTCGTCGACGGGGACCCAGGCGAGCGCGACGCTCTCCGGGTCGCTGATCACCGGCTCGAAGGGGGTGGTGACGTCGGCGACGACGGTCGTGTAGGACCAGATCCCGACGTCGAGGACGCTCTCGAACCGGGCCTGCACGGCGTCGACGGGCACCCCCGCCTCCTCCCCCGATTCGCGGAGCGCGCCGTCCCGGGCGGACTCGCCCTCGTGCCGCGCCCCGCCCGGCAGCGCCCAGGTGTCGCCGAAGTGGCTCCAGGCCACGCGGTGCTGCAGCAGCACGCCGCGGTCCGCGTCGAGAGCGAGGAGGCCGGCCGCGCCGAAGCGTCCCCAGTACTTCTCGCCGGTGGGCGCGACGACCCAGGCATCGCCCGGGTCGCGGGGCCCGTGGGGACGCCGCGGTTCACCCGGGGCAGGAGGCTGGATGGTCATCCCGTCCAGCCTGGCACACGTCACCCACGGCGGCGCCGACCCGCGACACATACCGCCGTGCGGCCGGGAGCGGTGGCATCCCACCGCACTCCGCACGCGCCCGGAACATGCCATGCACCCGCAACAGGCCGATTCACCGCGAAACGCCCTGTCTCGGGCTCGCTTCCTGTCCCGGCCACTGCACCCCGCCCGCGCCCGGAACATGCCGTGCACCCACAACAGGCCGATCCACCGCGAAACGCCCTGTCCCCGGCTCGCTTCCTGTCCCGGCCACCGCACCACCCCGCCCGCGACCGCGCGACGGCACAGTGAACGCCCCGACCCCCACGGGGGCCGGGGCGTCCGACTCGGCTCAGCGCTGACGCTTCTCGCGGATGCGCATGTTCAGCACGATCGGCGTTCCCTCGAAGCCGTAGATCTCGCGCAGGCGCCGCTGGATGAAGCGGCGATAGCCCGGGTCGAGGAACCCGGTCGTGAACAGCACGAAGGTCGGCGGGCGGGTGGCCGCCTGCGTCCCGAACAGGATGCGGGGCTGCTTGCCGCCGCGCAGCGGGTGCGGGTGCTCGGCGACGAGCTCCGACAGGAACGCGTTGAACTTGCCGGTGGGGATGCGCTGGTCCCAGGACTCCAGGGCCGTCTCGAGCGCAGGGACGAGCTTGTCGAGGTGGCGCCCGGTGCGGGCGGAGATGTTCACGCGCGGCGCCCACGTCACGTGCGCCAGGTCCTGCTCGATCTCGCGCTCGAGGTAGCGGCGACGGTCCTGGTTCTCCATGTCGTCGTCGTTCAGGCGGTCCCACTTGTTGAACGCCAGCACGAGCGCGCGGCCCGACTCGAGCACGAGGTCGATGATGTTGAGGTCCTGGACACTGATCGGCTGCGACACGTCGAGCACGACCACGGCGACCTCGGACTTCTCCAGCGCCGTCGAGGTGCGCAGCGAGGCGTAGAAGTCGGCGCCCTGCGACAGGTGCACCCGACGACGGATGCCGGCGGTGTCGACGAGCGTCCAGAGCTTGCCGCCGAGCTCGACGACCTCGTCGACGGGGTCGCGGGTGGTCCCGGCGAGCTCGTTGACGACGACGCGCTCCTCCCCGGCGGCCTTGTTCAGCAGCGAGGACTTGCCGACGTTGGGACGGCCGAGGATCGCCACGCGGCGGGGGCCGCCGATCTCGTACTTCGCCACCGCCGAGACCTCCGGCAGCACCTTCATGATCTCATCGAGCAGGTCGGCCACGCCGCGGCCGTGGATGGCCGAGACGGGGTGCGGCTCGCCCAGGCCGAGGTTCCACAGGGCCGCGGCCTCGGGCTCCTGACGGGCGTCGTCGACCTTGTTGGCGATGAGGAAGACGGGCTTCTTGCTCTTGCGCAGCAGACGCACGACGTGCTCGTCGGTCGAGGTCGCGCCCACCGTGGCATCCACGACGAACAGCACGATGTCGGCCAGGTCGATCGCGACCTCCGCCTGCGCGGCGACGGAGCGGTCGATGCCGCGGGCGTCGGGCTCCCAGCCGCCGGTGTCCACCAGCGAGAAGCGGCGGTCGAGCCACTCGGCCTTGTAGGTGACGCGGTCGCGGGTGACGCCGGGGGTGTCCTCCACGACGGCCTCGCGGCGGCCGAGGATGCGGTTCACCAGCGCGGACTTGCCGACGTTGGGGCGACCGACGATCGCGACCACCGGCAGGGCCGGCAGGAACTCGATGCCGCCCTCGCCGGACGCGAGACCGGCGAGCAGCGCGGCGTCGTCCTCGTCGAGGTCGAAGTCCTCGAGGCCGGCGCGCAGCGCCTCCGCCCGCTGTTCGGCGAGCACCTCGTCGAGCTGCTCCATCTTCTCGGCGAGCTGGTCGGGCCCGCCTTCGTATTCGTCTTCAACGCCCATCGCGGGCTCCCATCGTGTTGTCGACGACGTCCAGCACGGCGTCGACGGTCTGTTCGAAATCGAGGTGGGTCGAGTCGACCACCTGCACGCCGGGGGCGGCGGTGAGGAAGTCGACGACCGTGGAGTCGGCCGCGTCCCGCTTGTGCAGGGCGGCGGCGACCTTGGCGGCATCCTGGTCCGTCAGCTCGGCGCTGCGGCGCGCGGCGCGCACCTCGGGCGCCGCGGTCAGCAGGATCCGCACGGGGGCGTCGGGGAACACCACGGTGGTGATGTCGCGTCCTTCGACGACGACCCCCGGCAGACCCGCGGATGCCACGAGCCGGCGGAACATGTCGTTGACGGCGTGCCGTACGGCTCCGACCCGGGCGACGCCGCTGACGGCCTCGGTCACGCGCGGCTCGCGGATGGCCGCGGTCACGTCGGTCCCGCCGACGCGCACCCAGCGGTCGGCCGGGTCGAGCGAGATGGCGTAGTCGAAGTCGCCGAACACCTCCAGCACCGCGGTCGCGTCCGACGTGTCGGTGCCGTGCGACAGCGCGTGCCAGGCGAGGGCCCGGTAGGCGGCGCCGGTGTCGAGGAAGCCGTAGCCCAGGCGACCGGCGGTGGCCTTCGAGATGCTCGACTTGCCGCTCCCGGCGGGGCCGTCGATGGCGACGACGAGGGGAAAGGATGCCACCCCGCCGGCGGCGGGCTTGGTGATCGGCTCGGAGGCGTCAGTCATGGGTGGTGCTCGCAATCCGCCATCCGCGCTGCTGGAGCCCGTCGGTGGCTCGGCGGACGGCGTCGGGGACGACGCTGATCTCGGCCAGGCCGAAGGGAGCCCCCGGCGAGTGCTCGAGACGCAGGTCTTCGACGTTGACGTCGAGGTCGCCGAGCTCGCCGAAGAGGCGGCCGAGCTGTCCGGCGGTGTCGTCGACCATGACGACGAAGGTGTCGAAGCGGCGGTTCTGGCCGTGCTTGCCGGGAAGGCGCTCGACGCCCTCGTTGCCGCGGCGGATGGTGTCGGCGATAGTGCGGCGGGCGCCGGGCACGTCGGGGTCGCGCAGCGCGGCCGCGACGTCGGAGAGGTCCGTCGCGAGCCGGTCGAGCACCTCGACGACCGGGGCGGCGTTCGCGCCGAGGATCTGCACCCACAGCTCGGGGGCGGATGCCGCGATGCGGGTGGTGTCGCGGACGCCCTGCCCCGCCAGGCGCAGCGAGCCGTCGGGCGCGGTGACGAAGCGGCCGGCCAGGAGGCTCGCGACCAGCTGCGGCACGTGCGACATGAGAGCGACGGACTCGTCGTGCTCCTCGGGCGTCATCTCGATGAGCGTGGCGCCGAGGTCGAGGGCGAGACCCTCCACGAGCGAGAGGTCGTGCGCGGAGGTCTCGCCGTCGCGGCAGACGACCCAGGGCCGTCCGACGAAGATGTCCGCGCGGGCGGAGATCGCTCCCCCGCGCTCGCGACCGGCCATGGGGTGGGACCCGATGTAGTGGGTGAGGTCGACGCCGCGGGAGCGCAGCGTGCGCAACGGCTCGAGCTTCACGCTCGCGACGTCGGTGACGACGGCATCCGGGAACGCCGCCAGCTCGCGCTGCACGACGTCGGCGGTCACGTCGGGCGGCACGGCCACGACGATGAGGGAGGGCCGGTCGTCGTCGCGCTCGGCGCGGCCGGCGCCGTAGTCGATGGCGAGGCGCAGCTGCGACGGCGAGGTGTCGGCGAGGACGACGTCGACGCCGAGGGCGGTCAGCGCGTGACCGATGCTCGCGCCGAGCAGTCCCGAGCCGACCACGCGCACGGTGCCGCTCGTCCGGGTCGCCAGAGGCGCCTCCGCGCGCGCGGACGTTCCGTTCGTCTCGGTCATCGGGTCTCCTGCTGCCCATCGCAGCGCCGGGGGCGCCGCACGGCACCCCGGAGGATCATTCGGCCGGATCGGCCGCGGTGCTGTCGTCCTGACGGGACAGCGTGAGGAGGGCGCCGCGTTCTACTGTAGTCAACTCCCGCGCCTTGCCCACCGGGAGAGTTCCCAGGTGCAGCGGGCCGAACTGCCGTCGGACCAGCTCCACGACCGGGTGGCCGACCTCGGCCATCATCCGCCGGACGATGCGGTTCTTGCCCGAGTGCAGGGTCAGTTCGACCAGGCTCTCGCCCCGCGAGGCGTCGAGCAGGCGCGCCTTGTCCGCCGCGATCCTGCCGTCCTCCAGGTCGACGCCCTTGAGGAGGCGCTGGACGGTCTGCGGCAGCACCTGGCCCTCGACCTTGGCGATATACACCTTGGTCACCCCGAACGAGGGGTGCGCGAGCACGTGCGCGAGGTCGCCGTCGTTGGTCAGCACGAGGAGCCCCGAGGTGTCGGCATCCAATCGTCCGACGTTGAACAGGCGCTCCTCCCAGTCCTTCGTGAAGCGGCGCAGGTCGGGACGGCCCCGGTCGTCGTTCATGGAGCTGACCACGCCGGTCGGCTTGTTCAGGATGACGTAGCGCTTCGAGGCGTCCAGCTGCACGGCCACGCCGTCGACGTCGACGAGGTCCCGCTCCGGGTCGATGCGCGACCCCAGCTCGGTCACGACCTCGCCGTTGACGCGCACGCGCCCCTCGACGATCATCTGCTCCGAGACGCGGCGCGAGGCCACCCCCGCGTTGGCCAGGACCTTCTGCAGGCGTACGCCCTCGTCGTTCGCAGTGCTCATCGCACGACCTCTCCTTCGAATCCGTCTGCCCCGTCGTCGAGCAGCGGCGAGATCCGCGGCAGCTCGTCGAGGGAGTTGATGCCCAGGTTCACCAGCAGCGCGTCGGTGGTGCCGTAGTGGATGGCCCCGGTGTCGGCGGCGGTGAACACCTCGGTGATGAGCCCCCGGGCCAGGAGCGTCCGGACGACCGAGTCGACGTTGACGGCGCGGATGGATGCCACCTGCCCGCGCGTCACGGGCTGCTTGTAGGCGATGACGGCCAGAGTCTCCAGCGCGGCCTGCGACAGCCGGGACGGGGCCTGCGTATTCACGAACTCGCTGACGACGTCGTCGTGCTCCTCGCGGACGTACAGCCGCCAGCCGCCGCCGACCTCCCGCAGCTCGAAGCCGCGCCGGGGTCCGCCGGTCTCGCCGTCGTAGTCGGCGACGAGCCCCTCCACGGCCTGGCGCACCGCCGCGACGGGGGCGCCCACGGCCGCCGCGAGGCTCACGAGACTCTGCGGCTCCTCGACCACGAGCAGGACCGCCTCCAGACGACGGGCGATGGATGCCGCCCCTGCCGGCGCCCCGTCGGAGGTCGGCGCGTCGTCGATCAAGGTGTCATCGGTCATAGTCGGCTCCCAAGGTGGCGAGGTTCTCTTCGGACCAGCGCTCGGCGGTCCAGCGCAGCGTGAGCTCGCCGAGCGGCTCGAGCTGCTCGAAGCTGAGGGCGGCGTGCCGGTACAGCTCCAGGATCGACAGGAAACGGGCGACGACGACACCCGGTTGCGCGACCCCGGCGATGAGCTCCCGGAAGCTCAGGCTCCCCGCACCGCGCAGCAGCGTCACGACGATCGCGGCCTGCTCGCGGATGCTGACCAGGGGTGCGTGGAGGTGGTCGAGTCCGACGGTCGGCGGCTCGGTCGGGGTCATGGCGACCACCGCGAGCGCGGCGAAGTCGTCGGCGCTGAGCGTCCACCGCAGCTCCGGGGCGGCGCTGCGGTACTTCTCGTCGAGACGCACCGACCGGGCGTGGCGCCGGTCCTCGCGCTGCAGGCAGCGGGCGAACCAGGACGACACCTCCTTGAAGGCGCGGTACTGCAGCAGTCGGGCGAACAGCAGGTCCCTCGCCTCGAGGAGGGCCACCGATTCGGCATCCACGAGCTCGCCCTGCGGCAGCAGCCCGGCGACCTTCATGTCGAGAAGCGTCGCGGCGACCACGAGGAACTCGGACGCCTCGTCGAGGTCCCCCTCCGGGCCGAGGGCGCGGAGGTAGGCGATGAACTCGTCGGTGACGCGGCTGAGGGCGACCTCGGTGATGTCGAGCTCGTGCTGCGAGATCAGGTTCAGCAGCAGATCGAACGGGCCGTCGAAGACGGGGAGCGAGACACGGAACCCGTCCGCCGTCTCCGACAGCGGCGCGGTGTCGCCCGCGGGCGTGATGGTGTCGGCGTCCGCCGTCTCGACCGGCGGCGCGGCGTCACCCGCAGGCGTGATGGTGTCGGCGTCCTCAGGCGACGGCGCCACGGGCGACCAGCTCCCGCGCCAACCGCAGGTAGGCCTGGGCGGCGGCGTGCTCGGGCGCGAACTCGGTGATCGGCATCCCGGACACCGAGGCGTCGGGGAACTTGACCGTGCGGCCGATGACCGTCTCGAGGACGTCGTCACCGAAAGCGTCGACGACGCGCTCCAGCACCTCGCGCGAGTGCAGGGTGCGCGGGTCGTACATCGTGGCCAGGACGCCGTCGAGCTCGATCGCCGGGTTGAGGCGGTCGCGCACCTTGTCGATGGTCTCGATCAGCAGCGCGACGCCGCGGAGGGCGAAGAACTCGCACTCCAGCGGGATGAGCACGCCGTGGGCCGCGGTGAGGGCGTTGACGGTCAGCAGACCGAGCGACGGCTGGCAGTCCACGAGGATGACGTCGTAGTCGGGCGCGATCTTGCGCAGCACGCGGGCCAGGATCGTCTCGCGGGCGACCTCGTTGACGAGGTGCACCTCCGCGGCCGACAGGTCGATGTTCGCGGGGATGACGTCGAGTCCCTCGACGCGGGTGTGGACGACCGCCTCGCGCGGGTCGCGCTTGGTGTCGAGGAGCAGGTCGTAGATGGTCGGCACGTCGTGCGGCTGGATCGCCAGCCCCGCCGAGAGCGCCCCCTGCGGGTCGAAGTCGATCGCGAGGACGCGGCGACCGTACCCGGCGAGCGCGGCGGCGAGGTTGATGGTCGTCGTCGTCTTGCCGACGCCGCCCTTCTGGTTGCAGAGGGCGATGATGCGCGCCGGCCCGTGACCCTCCAGCTTCGGCGGAGTGGCGAACCCCTGGTAGGGACGCCCCGTCGGCCCGAGGATGACCTCGTCCGCGCCTCGGGCGGCCTTCGCCGTCCCCTTCGTGCTCGCCGACACCGTCGCTCCTGCCTTCGCCATAACGTTGCCGAGTCTAGCCGCCGCGGGTCGCCGGGCCGGGAGACCACGCGGGCGGACCCGTCGTCGAGTCGGTCGCGCTCCGCCGGCCGGAATTGGCGCGGGCCGACGGAGCGCCGAGCCGGAGGAGCGGTGCGTCGGTCGGGTCAGCGCTGGGCCGACGCGAGCGTGCCGGTGACCTTGCCGACCGGGTCGAAGGCGATGCACAGGACCTCGCGGTCCCCCTCGGCCCACGACTGCGGGGTCGGGGTCATCGGCCAGAAGTCCAGCTCGGACTCCTGGTACGACAGGCCGATGAAGGTGTCGAACTCGGTCTCGCACGCAGCCGAGGCCTGCTCGGTGGTCTCGTCCGCGCCGGGGTACTCGCCGTCGTCCATGAGGTAGGCGGAGTACACCTCGTCGTCGTGCGCGCCCGAGCACGGGACGATCGGGACCGACTGGATCTCCTCGGTGTCGACGCCGAGCTCGGTGGAGTTGAGGCAGTCGCCGACGCGCAGCGAGAAGACGTCGCCGTTGGCCACCTCCTCGGTGACCTCCCCGGTGCCGGCATCGCGGACCGGCTGCGACGACGTGGGGATGATGCTCTGCACGATGGAGCAGCCGCTGAGCGCAACGGCTCCGGTCAGCAGAACGGTGCTGAGGACGAGTCGGGTTCGGGTGTTCATCGGGTGCACTCCGGGCTGGTCGGATCGACGTGGTGCTGGTGCGCTCATTCTGGGGCACAATGCCCCAACCTGTGAAATCGCCCAGCGATTGCGTTCAACGGCCTGAACGCTACCGGGCGGCATCCCTCCCCCGAACCGTCCTGCGGACTCCCCGACCGACACGCCGGAGGCGAGGCCACCGCCCCCGGCGTGTCCGCCCGAATTTCCGCACGACGGCGACGACGGAACGGATGCCGCGGCGTCAGCGCGCGCGCGGATGGGACACGGCGTACACGTCCCGCAGGGCGTCGACCGAGACGTGCGTGTAGATCTGCGTCGTGGCGACGGAGGCGTGACCGAGGAGCTCCTGCACGACGCGGACGTCCGCCCCGCCCTGCAGGAGGTGCGTCGCGAAGGAGTGACGCAGTGTGTGCGGCGAGACGTGCGCGGTCAGGCCGGCGTGCTCCGCCGCGGCCTGCAGGACGAGCCAGGCGCTCTGCCGCGACAGCGGCGCGCCGCGGATGCCGAGGAACAGCCGCGGCGTGGCCCGTCCCTTCGCGGCGAGCGCGGGACGCACGCGCGTGAGGTAGGCGTCGACGGCGGCACGGGCGTACGAGCCGACGGGCACGACGCGTTCCTTCCCGCCCTTCCCGCGCACGCGCAGCACGTCGCCGTACGCGGTGTCGTCCACGTCGAGCTGGACGATCTCGGACACGCGCGCGCCCGTCGCGTACAGCAGCTCGAGCAGAGCCCGGTCCCGAACAGCGGCGGGATCGCCCGCGCTCGCGTCCTCCGTCCCGGGGGTCGGGCCCGCGGCATCCAAGAGCTGCTCCACCTGCGCGATGCTGAGCGCCTTCGGAAGGCGTTTCGGCGTCTTGGGTGGCCGCAGGCGCGCGCTCGGGTCGTCGAGGTCGATACCGTCCCGGACGAGGAAGCGGTGCAGCCCGCGCACCGACGACTGCAGCCGTGCGAGCGACGTCGCCGCCGGCGGCGGGTCGGCGGCGGCGCGCTCCGCGGCGAAATCCGCGACGAGGGCGGGCGTGATCGCGGCGCTGTCATGGATGCCGCGGTCGCCCAGCCACGTCACGTACCCGGCGAGGTCGCGGGTGTAGGCCGCGACGGTGTGGTCGGAAAGACCCCGTTCGAGCGCGACGTGGCGCACGTACGCCTCGACCGCCCGTTCGAGCTCCACGTCAGGCCGACGCGGCCTCGCGGCGCAGCACCTCGGCGGCGGCGAGCGCCCCGACGGCCAGGATGCCGTTGCGCAGGCGTCCCGCCAGGACCCCGTCGATCACGTCGGCCAGCGGCACGCGTTCCACGCGCATGTCGGACTCCTCGTGCTCGCGCTCGAAGTCCGTCGTCGCGTCGGAGAGCCCGCGTGCGAGGTACAGGTGCACGACCTCGTCGTTGCCCCCGGGCGTGGTGTGCATCGACACGAGGTGCTGCCACCGCTCCGCCGCGAGGTCGACCTCCTCGGTCAGCTCCCGCTTCGCGGTCTCGAGGGGCGGCTCCCCCGCGACGTCGAGAAGCCCCGCCGGGATCTCCCAGTCGCGCTCCTTGATGGGGTGACGGTACTGCTGGACGAGGACGACCCGACCCTCGTCGTCGATCGCCACCACGGCCGCCGCACCGGGGTGCTCGACGTACTGTCGAGTCATCTCGCCGTCGCCGTATCGGACGGTGTCGGACCGCACGTCCCAGACCGCGCCCTCGTAGACGCGTTCGGTCGAGACGACGTCGAGGTCGACCCGCTCGTCCCGCAGCTCGTCGGCCATCAATCCTCCTCGACGTCGAACAGCTCGCTGGAGCGGTGACGGTCGAGCGCCGCCCCGACGAGACCGCGGAACAGCGGGTGCGGCTCCGTCGGGCGCGACCGAAGCTCGGGGTGCGCCTGCGTGGCGATGTAGTACGGGTGCACGTCGCGGGGCAGCTCCACGAACTCGACGAGGTCGAGGTCGGGGTTCAGACCCGAGAAGACGAGGCCGGCGTCGCTCAGCCGCTGACGGTAGGCGTTGTTGACCTCGTAGCGGTGACGGTGTCGCTCCGAGATGCTGCTCGAGCCGTACACCTCCGCGGCGAGCGAGCCCTCGGCCAGTGCAGCGGGGTACAGGCCCAGGCGCATCGTGCCGCCGAGGTCGCCGCTCTCGAGGATGTCGACCTGCTCGGCCATCGTCGCGACGACCGGGTGCGCGGTGTCGGGGTCGAACTCGCTGGACGAGGCGCCCTCGAGACCGGCGATGGTCCGCGCGTACTCGATGACCATGCACTGCAGGCCGAGGCAGATGCCGAGCGTGGGGATGCCCTGCTCGCGGGCGAACCGCAGCGCGCCGAGCTTGCCCTCGATGCCGCGGATGCCGAAGCCGCCGGGGACGATGATGCCGTCGACGACCGACAGGGCCTTCGCCGCACCCTCGGGCGTCTCGCACAGGTCGGAGGGGATCCACGTGATCTTCACGTGCGTCTCCTGCCCGAACCCGCCGGCCTTGATGGCCTCGGTGACGGAGAGGTACGCGTCGGGCAGGTCGATGTACTTGCCGACGAGGCCGATCGTGACCTCGTGCTTGGGGTTGTGGACGGCCTGCAGCACACGCTGCCAGCGCGACCAGTCGACGTCCGCGGCCTTGTCGAGGTCGAGCGCGTCGACGATGTAGGCGTCGAGACCCTGGTCGTTCAGCATCGTCGGGATGTCGTAGATGCTCGGCACGTCGACGGCGTTGACGACCGCGTCCTCGTCGACGTCGCACATGAGCGCGATCTTGCGCTTGTTCGACTCGGTGACGGGCCGGTCGCTCCGGAGGACCAGGGCGTCGGGCTGGATTCCGATGGAGCGCAGCGCCGCGACGGAGTGCTGCGTCGGCTTGGTCTTCTGCTCACCGGAGGCGCCCATGAACGGCACGAGCGAGACGTGGACGAAGAACACGTTCTTGCGGCCGAGCTCGTGGCGGATCTGCCGCGCCGACTCGATGAACGGCTGCGACTCGATGTCGCCGACCGTGCCGCCGATCTCGGTGATGATCACGTCGGGCTGCGGCTGCTCGCTCGCCTGCAGGCGCATGCGGCGCTTGATCTCGTCGGTGATGTGCGGGATGACCTGCACGGTGTCGCCGAGATACTCGCCGCGCCGTTCGCGTGCGATCACCTGGGAGTAGATCTGCCCCGTGGTGACGTTGGCCGCCTGGCTGAGCTCGATGTCGAGGAAGCGCTCGTAGTGGCCGATGTCGAGGTCGGTCTCGGCCCCGTCGTCGGTCACGAAGACCTCGCCGTGCTGGAACGGGTTCATCGTTCCCGGATCGACGTTGAGGTAGGGGTCGAGCTTCTGCATGACGACGCGGAGTCCCCGCGCCGTGAGGAGGTTGCCGAGGCTCGCCGCCGTCAGGCCCTTCCCGAGAGAGGAGACCACTCCTCCGGTCACGAAGATGTGCTTCGTGGTGAAGGTCGATGCCGTGGTGTCGTCTGAATGTCCCGCGTCCGAAGTCTGCATCACGGGCTTCGATCCTATCAGCGACCGAGGGCCCGCGGACACCGCGCGCCCCCGTTCGTCGTTCGCGTCGTCATCGTGCGCGCCCGGTGGCGAGCAGCTCCCTCGCGTGCGTGAGCGCGGCGTCCGAGTCGCTGAGCCCCGACAGCAGGCGCGCCATCTCGGCTTCGCGCTCCGCTCCGTCCAGGCGGCGGACGCTGGATGCCGTGACGGAGCCGTCGTTGCCCTTGACGACGGTCAGGTGGTTGCCGGCGAACGCGGCGACCTGTGCGAGGTGCGTGACCGCGATCACCTGCGACGACTCGGCGAGGCGCGCCAGACGGCGACCGACCTCGATGGCCGCCGCACCGCCGATCCCGGCATCCACTTCGTCGAACACGAACGTCGGCACCGGGTCGACCCCGGCGATGACGACCTCGATCGCGAGCATGACGCGGCTGAGCTCGCCGCCGGACGCCCCCCGAGAGACCGGCCGCGGGTCGGCGCCCGGATGCGGGGCGAGAAGGATGGCCACGTCGTCGCGACCGTGGCCCGCGGGGGCGGCGGCCGGGGAGACGTCGACGGTGAGACGGGCGTCGGGGAGGGCGAGGGCGTGCAGCTCCTCGGTCACGGCCGCTCCCAGCCGCTCCGCGGCCTCGCGGCGGGCCGCGGTGAGGTCCTCGGCCGCGGCGTCGAGCTCGGCGGCGGCGGCGTCGCGGTCGGCCGTCAGCCGCGCGATCCGGTCGCCGTCGTCGTCGAGCTCCATGAGGCGCGCGGACCCGGATGCCAACAGCTCGAGCGCCGCGTCGACGGACCCGTGCGTGCGGGCCAGACCCGCGAGTACCGAGCGCCGCTCCTCAACGGCGGCGAGCTCGTGCGGCCCCGACTCGTCGAGGTCGGCGAGGTAGCCCGAGAGGGCGACGGCGACGTCCGCGGCGCGGTACCCGAGGTCGGCGACCTGCTCGCCGATGGTCCCGAGGGCGGCGTCGCTGTCGGCGATCCGCTCGAGCGCGCGTCGCGCCTCGGCGAGGAGGGTGACGACGTCCGGACCCTCGTCGTCGCTCGACAGCACGGCGTGCGCGGTGGCGGCGGCCACCCGCAGCTCCTCCGCGTTGGCGAGGCGCTCGGCCCGGCGGGAGAGCTCGTCCTCCTCGCCGGGGACGGGTGCGGCCGCCTCGATCTCGGCGATCGCGGCGCGCAGCCGCTCCGCCTCGGCGGCGCGGTCGTCGCGGTCGGTCTCGAGCGTCGTCAGCTCGGCATCGAGAGCGCGCCACGCGTCCCAGGCGGTGCGGTACCGCTCGCGTGCGGTCGTGACGGTCTCGCCGCCGAAGCGGTCGAGCGCCTGACGCTGCGCCGTCGAGCTCTTCAGCCGCAGCTGGTCCGACTGTCCGTGGACGACGACGAGGGCGTCGGCCAGATCCGAGAGGACACCCGCGGGGGCCGTCCGGCCGCCGACCGTGGCGCGTCCGCGCCCCTCGCTCGACACGGTGCGACCCAGGTACAGCTCCGCCGCTCCGCCGCCGACGGGTTCGACCGCTCCGCCGGCTTCGCGGACGCGCTCGGCGACCGGCCCGTCCTCCGGCACGATCCAGACGCCCTCGACGGCGGCCTGGGCCGCGCCGGAACGGACGGCTCCCGAGTCCGCGCGCTGCCCCAGCAGCAGCCCGAGACCGGTGACGACCATGGTCTTGCCCGCGCCGGTCTCACCGGTGATGGCGGTGAAGCCGCGGCCGATCGGCAGCGTGGCGTCGGCGATGACGCCGAGGTCGTGCAGACGCATCTCCTCGATCACGACGCGCCTCCGACCGAGCCGCGCCAGCCGGTGACGGGAAGGCGGAACTTGCGGACGAGACGGTCCGTGAACGCGGCGGGGTGCAGACGCGCGAGGCGGACCGGTCGCGACGACCTTCGCACCATGACGCGGGCACCCGGGGGCAGCTCGTGCGAGCGACGCCCGTCGCACCACAGGATGCCGCTCCCGCTCGTGCGCTCGAGCACCTCGATCGCGACGACGGCGTCGGGGCTCACGACGAGCGGGCGGGCGAACAACGCGTGGGCCGACAGCGGCACGACGGCGATGGCCTCGACCGTCGGCCACACCACGGGACCACCGGCGGAGAAGTTGTAGGCGGTGGAGCCGGTCGGGCTCGCGATGACGACGCCGTCGCATCCGAACGACGACAGCGGTCGGCCGTCGACCTCCATGACGACCTCGAGCATCCTCTCGCGGCTCGCCTTCTCGACGGTTGCCTCGTTGAGGGCCCACGTCTCGAAGATGATGCGGTCATCGGCATCCAGGACCCGGACGGCCAGCGCGAGGCGCTCCTCCACCTGGTAGTCCCTCGCGATCACCCGGCGGACGGCGTCGTCCATGTCGTCGCGTTCGATCTCGGCGAGGAAGCCGACGTGCCCCATGTTGATGCCGAGGATGGGGGCCGCTCCCCCGCGGACCATCTCGGCCGCGCGCAGGATCGTCCCGTCGCCGCCGAGCACGATGGCCAGCTCGATGTCGTCGAGGTCCACGTCGACGCCCAGCGTGCGCACACCGTCGAGCGGCAGCCGCTCCGCCAGCTCGGGGCGGTCGTCGGCCGCGACGACCGGGGTCGCGCCGGCGCCGCGGACGGCGGAGATGATGCGCTGCGCCGCCTGGACGGTGTCGTCGCGGCGCGCATGGACGACGAGGAGGATGTTGCGGTCGCTGGGGGTCATCGGCTTCCGGTCAGTCGGGTCATGGTGCTCACCCATTCTGACGGATCGCTGCCGCGACCGGCCGAGAACCACGCGACGTACTCCTGGTTGCCGTGCGTGCCGGCGATCGGCGAGGCGATCAGCCCGGCCGTGCGCAGGCCCGCGTCCCACGCCGCCCACAGCACGCCGGTCACCGCGTCGGCGCGCAGGGCCGGGTCGGTCACGAGGCCGCCCTTGACCGCCGTGCGGCCGACCTCGAACTGCGGCTTCACGAGCAGCATCACGTCGGCCTCCGGCGCGGCGGTGGCCGCGACGGCGGGCAGCACGTGCGCGAGGGAGATGAAGGACAGGTCCCCCGTCACCACGGTCGGTCGCTCGTCGACACCGGTCGCGGCGGCGAGGGTCTCGGGCGTCATGAACCGCACGTTATACCCCTCGACCGACACGACACCCGGGTCGGATGCCACGGTTGGGGACAACTGCCCGTGTCCCACATCCACCGCGAGCACGTTGCGGGCCCCGCGTTCGCGCAGCACCTGCGTGAACCCTCCCGTCGACGCCCCGAGGTCGAGGGCGACGCGTCCGGTCACGTCGACGGGGAACGCGTCGAGCGCGGCGATCAGCTTGTGCGCGCCGCGGCTGACGTAATGGTCGGCGCCGGCGACGACGAGGGAGGTGGATGCCTCGACCTTCACTGACGGCTTGACGACCGGGCGCCCGTCCACGCTGACCAGCCCGTCCGCGATGAGCTGGGCTGCGTGCGTGCGGGAGCGCGCGAGCCCCCGCGCGGCGAGCTCGGCGTCGAGTCGGGCGCTCATCGGGCGGTCGTCGCGATGCCGTCGGGTCCGGACTCCAGGCGCGCGACGAGCTCGTCGTGCAGCGCGGCGTAGGCGACGGCCCGGTCCGCCAGCGGCTGCTCCTCGATCGCGCGGAGCCGGTCGGTCAGCTCGGGGTCGGGGGCGGGGACGCTGTCGGACATGCCGCCCATGCTAGCCGCGGCGCCCCACCCGGAACGGGTCGGCGTACAGCTTCTCCGGGACGCGGAATCCGAAGATCGCCCGCCCGGAGTTCCAGATCGCCGCCGATCCCGCGCGGAGCAGGTCGATCTGACGATCCCCCTCCGAGACGATGCGGAGGTCGACCCCGTCGATCTCGACGACGGCGTCGCCGACCCGGGTGCGGTCGCCCTTGACGATCGTCTCGGGGTACGGCTCGAACAGCTGCCGGAGGTCTTCGACGATGTAGTCCGGACGCTGGTTCTTGGGCGCCGCGAGCACCTGCTTGGGACGGTCGATGCCGGTCAGCACGAGCACGGAGGCCATCTCGGCCGCCCGCGCGCCCTGGATGTCGGTGTCGAGCCGGTCGCCGATGAACAACGGCGCGCGCGCACCCGTCCGCGTCACGGCCTCGTCGAAGATCGCGCGCTCGGGCTTGCCCGCGACGGTGGCGAGGCGGCCGACGGCGGTGTGCACGGCGGACACGAGCGTGCCGTTGCCCGGCGCGATCCCTCGCGCCTGCGGAATGGTCCAGTCGGTGTTCGTCGCGACCCAGGGAATGCCTCCCTCCTCGGGCGGCGTCGCCAGCGCGTAGGCGGCCTCGGCCAGCTGCGCCCAGCCGACCTCGGGCGCGAACCCCTGCACGACCGCGGCCGGGGAGTCGTCCGCGCTGCGCGTCACCGTGTAGCCGGCCTTCTCGACCTCGACGACGAGCCCTTCGCCTCCCACGACGAGGAGAGTGGATGCCGCCGGCACGAGGTCCCGCATCAGCCGCATCGCGGCCTGGGGGCTCGTGACGACGTCCTCGGCGGTGACGGTAAGGCCGAAGGACGTGAGGTGCTCTGCGACGGAGACGTCGGTGCGGGAGGCGTTGTTGGTGATGAATCCGAGGCGGACGCCCCCGGCGGTGGCCCGGTTGAGGCTGTCGACGGCGTGCGGCAGCGCGCCGGGTCCCGCGTACACGACACCGTCGAGATCCGCGAGCAGCACGTCCACGCCCTCGAGCGGGGTCGGCGGCGCGGGCTTGCGGCCGAAGATCACCGGTAGTCCTCCTCGTCCGACGAGGCCTCGTCGGCCGGCGTCTCGTCGACCGGCGTCTCGTCCGACGCCTCGTCGACCCGCGTCTCGTCGGCGACCGCGCCGTCACCCTCGTCGAGGGGTGCGGACGAGTCCTCCTCCGGCTCGGCGGGACCGTCCGAGGGCTCCTCGTCCGAGGTCGCGTCCTCGGGCTCGTCGTCGACGACGACACCGGATGCCACGTCCACTCCCCCGTCGTCGTCGATGACGTCGATCTCCTCGACGACGATGACCTCGCGGTCCGCGACGCCGTTGGCCGCGTCGAGGGCCTCCGCGGCGACGGTCGCGCGACGCGCCCAGGTGGCGGCCTCGTCGTCACGGCCGAGCTCCTCGAGGACGGCCGCGCGCGCGGCGAACAGCTCGGGGCTCCACTCGAACGCGCGGTCCGGGTCGGCCTCGGGGATGTCAAGCTCCTGCAGGGCGCGCTCGGGCTGCTCGAGATCGAGGCGGGCCCCCGACATGGCGATGGCGAGGTGCGCCCGCGCCGAGGTCGACAGCGTCGACCGGTCCACGGTGCGCCCCTCCTCGAGCGCGCGGTCGGGCCGGCCGACGCCCCGCTCGCTGTCGACGATGAGCGCGATCTGCTCGTCGGAACCGGAGATGCGGCGGTAGGTGCGCAGCTCGCGCAGCGCGAGGGCGAAGTCGCCGACCGCGTAGGCCGTGATGCCGACGGTCTCGCGCACGACCGCGACACGACCGGCCCGACGGGACGCGGCCAGGGCGTGCGCGTGCGCGAGCGCCGGGTCCTCGTCGATGAGTCGGCCGGCCATCGCCAGGTGACGCGCGACGGTGTCGGCGTTCTCCTTGCTCAGCGTCTTGAGCTCGTTCCGGGCGGCACCGGGGAGGTCGCGCGCCGTGATGTCCTCGGGGAGTTCGGGACCGCGCTCGCGCTGGTCCTGCGGCGGACGCGTGGCGCGGCGGTCATCCTCCTCGAAGCGGCGAGGGGCTCCCGCGCCGGGACGTCGATCCGTGGACCGACGGTCGCCGCCGCCGAACGGACGGCTGTCACCGTCGCGGCGCGGACGACCGGCGTTCTCTCCGTCCCGGCGGTAGGGACGAGCGTCGCCGTCTCGACGCGGACGACCGGCGGTGTCACCGTCGCGGCGGTAGGGACGAGCGTCGCCGTCTCGACGCGGACGACCGGCGGTGTCACCGTCGCGGCGGAAGGGACGCGCCTCGCCGTCGCGACGCGGACGACCGGCATTCTCTCCGTCCCGACGGAACGGACGGGCCTCCCCCTCGCGGCGCGGACGCCCCGCGGAGTCGCCTTCCCGCCGGAAGGGACGATCCCCGTCACGACGCGGACGGTCACCGCCCTCACCGTCACGACGGAACGGACGCGCGTCACCGTCACGACGGAACGGACGCGCGTCACCGTCGCGACGCGGCCGGCCAGCGGCGTCACCGTCACGACGGAACGGACGCGCGTCACCGTCGCGACGCGGGCGACCCGCGCTGTCGCCGTCGCGACGCGGACGACCGTTTGCTGAGAACGGCCGGTCGCCGGACGGGCGGGACCGACGATCGGAGTCCGAATCACGCTTCCGGGGACCGTCGTTGCGACGTTCCCGATCATCCCTGCGTGCATTCGTGTCGTCCGACGACATGTCAGTCCTTCCTCCGGCAAATGTGCCTGTAAATGCGAAATGGCCACCCAGCGTTGGGTGGCCATTTCGTTGAAGAAGTCCGGCGGTGTCCTACT
>NZ_JBMRJR010000004.1:0-80049 GCF_049384025.1 Microbacterium sp. HMH0099
TGTTGAGTTCTCAAGGAACGGACGCACCCACAGAAACGATCTCTCGACCTACCCGTGAGGCAACTTCACTACCTTATATGCCGCACTCGATCTGTCAAGTCGACATCGAGCCGCTCTGACGAGCAGGGAGTCGAGGACAAGTGCCGAGTGGCGGGCTCCTCATCGTAGACCTTCGAGCCGAAGCTCTCAAGTACTGTGATGGGGATTCGTTCACCGCTTGAGAGGACGCGGGGCCTTCCGGCCGCTCCGCTCTCCCCTGTGGGGCGAACAAGTAATACTTTACGTGCGTCACCACGGTCTGGCCAATCAGGCACGATCCCGGGCGTGTCGCAACCCGGATTCCGCGTCTTTCCGCGGTAGTGTCCTCCGTCGGCGCTCCTGCAGGACGATGCAGGCGAGGAGGCTGGCGACGCCCCACACGGCGCAGGCCTGCGGCAGGGTCGCATAGGCCAGATGCGCCGGAGTGAACTCCCCGTCGAACGGGCCGAGCGTCACGAGGCCCACGACCGACGCGACGATCAGAGCGGCCGGCAGCGACGCCCACCACACGACGCGCGCCGCCGACGGCAGCACACGGGAGACCGCGCGCGGACGACGCCGCGCGAGCCAGACCGCACCGGCGACGGCGAGGATTGCCAACCCGACGACGCTCGAACCGTGCTGCAGCCACTTGATGCCGAGCAACGGTCCCCACTGCTCCTCGAGCACCGGGAACAGGTCGGTTCCCGCGCGGCCCTCGTGCGTGAACACGTCCCACACGATGTGAGAGAGCACGCCAATCGCGAGCGACAGAACGAGCAGCAGGAGACCGCGCACTCCCCCGGCGAACGTCTCCCGCGCACCGGCACGCGCTCCCCCCTCCCACTCGCTGGGGAGACGGCTCGCGACGACGCCCGGGACGAACTCGGTCACCGCGGGTCGCAGTACGCACCGCCACGCGAGCAGCAGCACGAGGGCGACGGTCACGGTGAGCGGCATCCAGACCGGGTCGTGCGTCATGCCGTAATGCGGCACCATGCCGCGGAGGAACAGCGGCAGGTCGGGGGTCATCGCCCCGACCGCGATCGCCGCCGGCACCAGCGGCGTCCGCACGAAGGGGAGTGCGACGACCGCGTGGCTCGGCGTGAACGGCATGTCAGCCCAGGAAGATCCCGGCGAGGGTCTTCTTGCCTCGACGCAGGACGGACACCCCGCCCGGCAGCGTCCCTTCGACGACCGCGTCGTCGGCGGCGACCTTGGCGCCGTCCAGCGACACCCCGCCCTGTCCGATCGCCCGGCGCGCCTCGCTCAGGCTGGTGACCAGACCGCTCGCCAGCAGGGCCTCGACCACGGTGCTGCCCGCGGGGACCGTCGCGTTCGGCAGCTCCTCCAGCGCGTCCCGGAGGACGGCGGCATCCAGGCTCCTCGGATCCCCCTGGCCGAACAGCGCCTCCGTCGCGGCGATGACCGCGTCGGCCGCGTCGATGCCGTGCACCGTCGTGACGACCTCGCGAGCCAGGCGCTTCTGCGCGGCGCGGCGGAAGGGCTCCTCTTCGACGAGGCGGGCGTAGCCGTCGATCTCGTCCTTGGCGAGGAAGGTGAAGACCTTCAGGCGGGAGATCACGTCGCGGTCGTCGGTGTTCAGCCAGAACTGGTACATCGTCCACGGGCTGCACATCTCGGCATCCAGCCAGATCGCATTGCCTTCGCTCTTGCCGAACTTCGTACCGTCGCTGTTCGTGATCAGCGGGGTGCCGATGGCGTGCACCGAGGTGCCCTCGACCTTGCGCACCAGGTCGGTGCCGCTGGTGAGATTGCCCCATTGGTCGCTGCCGCCGGTCTGCAGCATGCAGCCGTAGGCGCGATGCAGCTCGAGGTAGTCCATCCCCTGGAGGATCTGGTAGCTGAACTCCGTGTAGCTGATGCCGGCCTCGGAGTTCAGGCGGGCGCTGACCGCGTCCTTCTTGAGCATCGTGCCGACGCGGAAGTGCTTGCCGATCTCGCGCAGGAAGTCGATGGCGCTGAGCGGCGCCGTCCAGTCGAGGTTGTTGACCATGCGCGCGGCGTTGTCGCCCTCGAAGTCGAGGAAGCGCTCGACCTGCGCGCGCAGCCGGTCCACCCAGGCGCCGACGGTCTCGGGGGTGTTGAGCGTGCGCTCCGCGGTCGGACGCGGATCGCCGATGAGGCCCGTCGATCCGCCGACGAGACCCAGGGGACGGTGACCGGCCAGCTGCAGACGGCGCATGGTGAGCAGCTGCACGAGGTTGCCCAGGTGCAGGCTCGGAGCGGTCGGGTCGAAGCCGCAGTAGAACACGATCGGGTCGCCCCCGAGCATCTCGCGCAGTTCGGCCTCGTCGGTCGAGACGTGCACGAGGCCGCGCCACTGCAGCTCGTCCCAGACGTTCTCGAACGACGGGTCGTTGGCGGGTGCGAGAGCGCTCACGGGCGCGGCGTCGATCGGGGCGGACACCCCTTCAGGCTATCAGCGGGCCGGCGGCGCACCCGGCCCGCGGTGCTCGCGCGCCGGGCGCGGCGTCGTCAGACGCCGACCGCGCGCGCCGCGGTCTGGGCGCGGTGCACGAGCTCGGTGCGCTGCTCCCGCACGCGATCCGGCGCGGTTCCTCCAGCGCCGGTGCGGCTGGCCACCGAGCCCTCGACCGACAGGACCTCACGGACCTGCGGGGTGAGCAGGGACGAGACCGAGACGAGCAGGTCGTCGTCGGCGTCCTCCAGCCCGATGCCGCGCTCCTCGCAGGCGCGGACGAGGGCGCCGGAGATCTCATGCGCGTCGCGGAACGCGACGCCCTGACGCACGAGCCACTCGGCGACGTCCGTCGCCAAGGAGAACCCCTGCGGGGCGAGCTCCGCCATGCGCTCGGTGTGGAAGCGCAGCGTCGAGATCATCCCCGAGAACGCGGGGAGCACGAGCTCGAGCGTGCGGACGGAGTCGAAGACCGGCTCCTTGTCCTCCTGGAGGTCGCGGTTGTACGCCAGCGGCAGGCCCTTCAGGGTCGCGAGGAGCCCGGAGAGGTTGCCGATGAGACGGCCGGCCTTGCCGCGGGCCAGCTCCGCGATGTCGGGGTTCTTCTTCTGGGGCATGATGCTCGAGCCCGTCGAGTAGGCGTCGTCGAGGGTGACGAAGCCGAACTCCCGGGTGTTCCAGAGGATGACGTCCTCGGACAGACGCGACAGGTCGACGCCGATCATCGCGGCGATGAAGGCGAACTCCGCGACGACGTCGCGGGAGGCGGTGCCGTCGAGCGAGTTCTCGGCCGGACGCGCCAGACCGAGACGGTCCGCCACGAGCTGCGGGTCGAGACCGAGCGTCGCTCCGGCGAGCGCTCCCCCGCCGTACGGCGAGACCGAGGCGCGGACGGTCCAGTCCCGCAGCCGCTCCAGGCCGCGGGTGAAGGCCCAGCCGTACGCCTGCAGGTGGTGGGCGAGGAGCACGGGCTGCGCGTGCTGCAGGTGGGTGCGGCCCGGCATGACGGCGTCCTCGTGGGCGGACGACTGGGCGACGAGCGCGTCGATGAGACGCAGCAGCTCGCGGGAGATGGTCCGGGCGTGGTCGAGCAGGTACAGGCGCACCAGCGTCGCGATCTGGTCGTTGCGGCTGCGTCCCGCGCGCAGCTTGCCGCCGAGGGCGGGTCCCACCGTCTCGATGAGGACGCGCTCGAGCGCACCGTGGACGTCCTCGTCGCCGGGCGCGGCGACCAGCGTGCCGGCGCGCAGGCGAGCGGCGAGGTCGTCCAGGCCGTCGTGCATCGCGGCGGCCTCGTCGGCGGTGAGGTAGCCCGCCGCCTCCAGAGCGGCCGCGTGCGCGTGCGAGCCGGCGATGTCGTACAGCGCGAGGTCCCAGTCGAAGTGAGTGGAACGGCTCAACGCCGCCAGCTCGGGAGACGGTCCGCCCGAGAAGCGGGCGCCCCAGAGGGCGCCCTCGTTCGTGCCGTGTCCGGTCTCGCTGCTCATTGCTCCAGCCTATCGACGCTGCGCGGCTGCTCCCGGCGGGCCCCGGGTCCGACGACGAACCGGACCGCCGCGTCGATGAGCCTCTCCAGGGGGCCCCGCCCGAGGAGCAGCGCCCACGCCGTGCATCCCAGCACGAGTCCGATGGTGAGCGGCCAGAACAGTCCGGCATCCCGGATGCCGTAGAGGTCGGTCGTGTCCCCGAGCACGACCAGCGCGACGACGGCCCACACGAGGAGCTGGGCGACGTAGGCCGTCAGCGGCATCGACCCGACGGCCCGCAGCGGCAGGGCGATCCACCGGAGCGGGGTGCGGCAGACGAGGAGGCAGACGCCGATGACGGCGACGGCGAAGCCGCCCGATCCGACGACCTCCCACAGACCCGACGAGTGGTCGAGCGCCGTCCACACCTCGGCCATGTAGACGCTCTGCAGGGCGAAGGCCGTGGTCGCCGCGGGCACGGTGTAGCCGATCACGGCGAGGACAGCCCCCGAAACCGCCAGCACGGCGGGGGCCCGGATGCCGCGGAGGTCGAGGCGGCCGACGCCCATTCCGGCGAGGAGGAACGCGATCCAGACGGTGAAGGGGTACGCCCAGCCCACGCCGAGGAAGAGCTCGACGCCGAGCGCGCCGGACCAGATCGGAGCGGCATCCAGGAACGGCTGCACCCACGGCATGACGAGGCCGAACGCGGCGGCGGCGAGGAACAGCGGTCCCGCCGACCATCCGAGGAAGGGCAGGGCCAGGAGGAAGAGCACGGCGTACGCCGGAAGGATCACGTAGACGGGCACGCCCGTCGTGATGAGCAGGATGCCGATGACCCATAGCACCGCGGCTCGCACGGCCAGACGTGCGGCCGCGCGGGGCCGGTCGGCGGACGGCAGCGGCCGGGGGCCGCCCGTGACGAGTGCGATCGACACTCCGGCGAGCGTCGCGAAGAGGATCGAGGACCGCCCGTTGACGATGTCGAGCCAGGTCGAGGGGTCGCCCGGGTCGAACAGCTCGATCGTGAGCAGGTGTGCGGCGAGCATGCCGAGCACCGCGAGCCCGCGCGCGAGGTCGATGCCCGTCAGCCGTCCGGGGCCGTCGAGTCGCCGCCACGCGCGGCGGGCAGGGGTCACGACTGGCGCAGCAGCCACACCAGCAGCGCCTTCTGCGCGTGCAGGCGGTTCTCGGCCTCGTCCCAGACGACGCTCTGCGGTCCGTCGATCACCTCGGCGTCGACTTCGTAGCCGCGATCGGCGGGCAGGCAGTGGATGAAGATCGCGTCGTCGTCCGCCTGCGACATCAGCTGCGTCGTGACCTTGAACCCGCCCAGGTCGCGGATGCGCGCGATCTTCTCCTCCTCCTTGCCCATCGACACCCAGGTGTCGGTGACGACGACGTCGGCTCCGGATGCCGCCGCCTCGGGGTCGTCGCTGAGGGTGATCGACCCGCCGGTCTCGGCGGCGATCCGCTCGGCATCGGCGATGACGTCGGCGCGCGGGGCATAGTCGGCCGGGGCGGCGACGCGCACGTGCATGCCCGCGGTGACGCCGGCCAGGACGTACGAGTGCGCCATGTTGCTCCGCCCGTCGCCGAAGAACGACAGCGTGAGGCCCTTCAGCTCGCCCTTGTGCTCGCGGATCGTGAGCAGGTCGGCGAGCAGCTGGCAGGGGTGGAAGTCGTCGCTCAGCGCGTTGACGACCGGGACCCGGGTGCCCCGCGCCATCTCCTCCAGCCCGGCCTGGGCATAGGTGCGCCACACGATGGCGGCGACCTGGCGCTCGAGCACGCGCGCGGTGTCGGACGGCGTCTCCTTGCCGCCGAGCTGGCTGTTGGCGGTGGAGATGATCAGCGGCGAGCCGCCGAGGTCCGCGATGCCCACGGCGAAGGACACGCGCGTACGGGTGGAGGACTTGTCGAAGATCACCGCGACCGTCTGCGGACCCGCGAGCGGCTTCTGCGCCCAGCGGTCCTTCTTGAGCTCGATCGCGAGGTCGAGGATCTCGGCCTGCTCGGCCGGGGTCAGATCGTCGTCGCGCAGAAGGTGGCGGGTCACGCGGGGGCTCCTTCGAGGATGAGGGCATCGGAGACGGTGGCGAGCGCGGCACCGAACAGGTCGAGGAAGGCGGACACCTCGGCATCCCCGATCGTCAGGGGCGGGGCGATGCGGATCGTGGTGTCGTTCGCCGCGTTGACGATGAGCCCGTGCTGCTGGGCGGCGGCGACGACGGCCTTCGCCACCGGGCTGGTGAGCGCGATGCCGAGCAGCAGGCCGCGGCCGCGGATGCCGGCGACGAGCGGGGAGCCGATCGCGGCGATGCCGTCGCGGAGCTGACTCTCGCGGTGCGCGGCGTTCTGGACGAGCCCGGCGTCCTCGATCTCCTGCAGCACGGCGCCGCCGACGCCGGTGCCGAGGGCGTTGCCGCCGAAGGTGGAGCCGTGGGTGCCGGGGAAGAACAGGTCGCTCGCCGCGCCGAACGTGATGAGCGCACCGATCGGGAAGCCGCCGCCGATGCCCTTGGCCACCGTGATGGCATCCGGAACGATCCCGGCGTGCTGGAACCCGAACCACGCGCCCGTGCGACCGGCGCCGGTCTGGATCTCGTCGACGATCAGCAGCGCGCCGTGGCGTGCGGTCAGCTCGCGGGCCGCCTGGAGATACCCCTCCGGCAGCTCGACGACGCCGGCCTCGCCCTGGATGGGCTCGACCAGGAGGGCGGCGACCTTCTCGTCCACGGCGGCCTCGAGGGCCTCGACGGTGGCGTCGATGTGCTCGACGCCCGGCACCATGGGAAGGAAGTCGGCCTGGAGCGCGGGCTTGCCCGTCAGGGCGAGGGCGCCCATGGTGCGGCCGTGGAAGCCGCCCTTCAGGGTCAGGATGCGGGTGCGGTCGGTTCCGCGACCGTGCAGCCGCGCCAGCTTGAGCGCGGCCTCGTTCGCCTCGGCGCCGGAGTTGCCGAAGTACACCCGGCCGGACTCCCCCGTCCCCGCGAGGCGCTTCAGACGCGCCGCCATCGCCAGCTGCGGCGGCGTCGCGAAGTAGTTGGACACGTGCGCGAGAGTCGCCGCCTGCGCGCTGATCGCCTCCACGAAGACCGGGTGCGCGTGGCCGAGGGCGTTCACGGCGATGCCCGCGAGGAAGTCCAGGTACTTCGTGCCCTGGTCGTCCCAGACGTACGCGCCCTCACCGCGGACGAACAGCGCCATGCGGTCGCCGAAGCTGCGGACCAGGTCGCGGCCGGCGTCCTCCTGCCAGGTGGCGCGCTGCGCCGTGGGTTCCTGAGTCGTGTCCGCGTTCACGCGACCACCTCCGTTCCGATTCCCTTGTTGGTGAACAGTTCGACGAGCACCGAGTGCGGCACGCGTCCGTCGATGATGGCCGCGGTCGGCACACCCCCGTCGACGGCGTCGAGGCACGCCTGCATCTTGGGGATCATGCCCGACTCGAGCGTCGGCAGCATCGCGCGCAGCTCCGTCGAGGTCAGGTGCGACACGAGCGAGTCGCGGTTGGGCCAGTCGGCGTAGAGCCCCGGCACATCGGTCAGCACGACGAGCTTCTTCGCATCGAGCGCCGTGGCGAGCGCCGCCGCAGCGGCATCCGCGTTCACGTTCAACGACGAGCCCGGGTGGTCCAGGTCGGGAGCGATGCTCGACACGATCGGCACGCGTCCGGCGGCGAGATGGTCGAGCACCGGCTGCGGGTCGACGGTCACGACGTCGCCGACGCGACCGAGGTCGTGCTCGACCCCGTCGACGACGACACCGCGGCGGCGGCCGCCGAAGAGGCCGGCGTCCTCTCCGCTCAGGCCCGTCGCCAGGGGTCCGTGCGCGTTCACCTTGGCGACCAGCTGCGGGTTGATCTGACCGGTGAGGACCATGCGCACGACGCCGATGGCCTCGGTCGAGGTGACCCGGTAGCCGCCCCGGAACTCGCTGGGGATGTCCAGCCGGTCCAGCATCGACGAGATCTGCGGGCCGCCGCCGTGGACGACCACGGGCTTCACCCCGACGTACCGGAGGTAGGCGATGTCGGCGGCAAAGGCGTCCTGCAGCTCCTCGCTGACCATGGCGTTGCCGCCGTACTTCACCACCACGACCTGGTCGCGGTACTTGCGCACCCACGGCAGCGACTCGACGAGAGTCACCGCCCGCTCGCTCGCGGCGGTGGGATCGGTGTCCTGAAGATCGACGTGGGTCATGAGGAGTAGGCGCTGTTCTCGTGGACGTAGTCGTGCGTGAGGTCGTTGGTGCGGATGGTCGCCGCGGCGTCGCCGACGCGCAGGTCGATGACGAGGTCGGTCGCCCGCGGGGTCAGGTCGACGTCCTCGCGGGGCCGGTCCGGGCCGCCGGCGGTGCACACGCGGACGCCGTTCATCCACACGTCCACGTCGTACGGGTCGAACGCGGCGTCCGTGGTGCCGATCGCGGCGAGCACGCGGCCCCAGTTCGGGTCGTTGCCGAAGATCGCGGCCTTGAAGAGGTTGTTCCGGGCGACCGAGCGGCCCACCTCGACGGCGTCGTCCTCGGTCGCGGCGTTCACCACGCGGATCGTGATGTCGTGGCTCGCGCCCTCCGCGTCGCCTTGCAGCTGGGCGGCCAGGCCATCGCATACCGAAACGAGCGCGGCCGTGAAGACCTCGGGATCGACCTGGATGCCACTGGCCCCGCTCGCGAGGAGGGTGACCTGGTCGTTGGTCGACATGCAGCCGTCGGAGTCGAGCCGATCGAAGCTGACGCGCGTCGCCGCGCGCAACGCGGCATCGGCCTGGGCGGCATCCATCACGACGTCCGTGGTGAGGACGACGAGCATCGTCGCCAGCCCCGGCGCGAGCATGCCCGCGCCCTTGGCCATGCCGCCGATGCTCCAGCCGTCGCCGGCGTGGATGACGCGCTTGGGGCGGGAGTCCGTCGTCATGATGGCCAGCGAGGCGTCCTCCCCGCCGTCCGCGGACAGCTGGGCGACGCCCTTCTCGACGCCGTCGAGCACCTTGGCGCGGAAGACCTCGTCGCCCGTACCGATGAGACCCGTCGAGCACACCACGACGTCCCCCGCGCCGACGCCGAGGAGATCGGCGGCGCGCTCGGCCGTCTGATGCGTGGTCTGGAACCCGAAGCTGCCGGTGAAGCAGTTGGCGCCACCCGAGTTCAGGACGACCGCCTCGACCACGCCGTCGCGGACGACCTGCTCCGACCACAGGATCGGGTTGGCCTTCGCGCGGTTGGAGGTGAACACCGCGGCGCCGACCTTGAGCGGTCCGCGGTTGACGACGACGGCGACGTCGCGCGCACCCGTCGACTTCAGCCCGACGGCGACCCCGGCCGCTTCGAATCCTGCGGGGGCGGTGACGCTCACGGGGCGACTCCATTCACGGGGAGGGCGGTGGTCTCGGCGAGGCCGAGCGCGATGTTCATCGATTGGACGGCGGCGCCGGCGGTTCCCTTGACGAGATTGTCTACGGCAGCGACGACGACCACGCGGTTCGCCGCGCGGTCGATCGCGAGTCCCATCAGCGCGGTGTTCGCGCCGAGCACGTCCGCCGTGCGCGGGAACTGCCCCTCCGGGAGGACGTGCACGAACGGCTCGTCCCCGTACGCGGCCTCCCAGGCCTCCCGGATCTGCTCGTCGGTCGCCCCGGGCCGGATGGGCGCGCTGGAGGTCGCCAGGATCCCTCGCGCCATCGGCACGAGCACGGGGGTGAAGGAGATCCGGATGCCATCGGCCTCGGCCCCCGCCGCCGCCAGAGCCTGGCGGATCTCGGGGATGTGGCGATGTGTACCGCCGACGGCATATGGGTTCGCAGTCCCCAGGATCTCGCTCGCGAGGAGGTTCGTCTTCGCGGCCTTCCCGGCCCCGCTGGGGCCGACGGCCAGGACCGAGACGATGTCTCCCGGGTCGATGACTCCCGCCGCGACGCCCGGGGCGAGGCTGAGCGACACGGTGGACGCGTTGCACCCGGGGGCCGCGATGCGCGACGCCCCACGGAGCAGCTCGCGCTGCTTCGTCGATCCCGCCGGCAGCTCGGGGACCCCGTACGCCCATGGCTCCGCGTGGTCCCCGCCGTAGAACGCCGCCCAGTCCGCGGACGAGGTGAGCCGGTGGTCCGCGCCGGCGTCGATCACGAGGGCCGTGTCGGCGAGCGCGTCGGTGTACTGCGCCGACTGGCCGTGCGGCAGGGCGAGGAAGACCACGTCGTGGTCCGCCAGGGCCTCCGGCGTGGTGGCCTCGAGCTGCAGGTGCGCGAGCGAGCGCAGGTGCGGCTGATGCGCGATGAGCGGCTGACCGGCATTGGAGTGCGCGGTGACTGTGCGGATCTCGACATCGGGATGGTCGGCGAGGAGGCGGAGGATCTCGCCGCCCGCATAGCCGGAAGCGCCGGAGACGGCGACCGAGAGGGTCATGTTTCCACCTTAGGAGTCGGGGCTGTGGCTGAACTCAGCGTGAACCGGGGCGGCGACGCCCGTATGCCCCACCTGCGGCGGGTTACGAGGTCGCCGAGACTCGGCGTGCGACCCGACGTCGACGCACGGCAACGGTGCTCACGGAGAGCCCCTCGTTGCGGGTGACGGTCGACGACATGGGCCGAGGTTATCCGCCCGCGAGGAGGCACCGCAAATCACGGGGCGTGTCGCCGGAGTCGGACCGATGCTCAAGATTGGCGCAGGAAACCCCTCATGTCCCCCAAATGGGGGACACGGTACGCCTATGCTGGAGACCTGCCCTCATCGCCGGGCACTTCCGACTGCCCCCCTTATCCGGCGATGAGGGCAGATCCATGCCCGCGCCGGTCTGCTCTCCGGGGCGCGACCGGCCGGCGCGCCGGCTCGCCGGTGGGGCGAGGTGCTGCGGCGGCGGTCGTGTCCCACGCGCTCGTCCAGCAATCCTCCGCGTCCGCGGCCGCGGCCCGCGCGCGAACGCGCACACGCCCGTCTGCGCGCACTCCGCGCGGGAGCGCGCGACGGTCGCAAACGAGCGATGCCGATGTCAAGTGGGCCGGGGGGGTTCAGGTCGTTTCCCTACTTTCGTCACCACGGTGCATCTAGGGGGGCCTAGACAACCGGGGGAAAGCAGTGCTTCGCACTACTCATCGAGATGCGCGCAGTCAGGGACCGCGCGGCATCCTGTTCCGAACTCTCGCCATCGTGGCGCTGGGTTCACTGGCCGCTTTCGGCGCGCCGCTCAGCGCGTCGGCCACGACGGACGCGGTCGCCGAGAGCACGACGCAGACGTCGACGGACGGCGGCCACACGGACGGTTCTTCGGGCGGCGGACACAGCGACGCGTCCGCCGACGGCAGCAGCCACGACGGCAGCCACACCGACGGCACCAGCCACGACGGCAGCCACACCGACGGCACCAGCCACGACGGCAGCCACCACGATGGTTCCACGGAGGCCAAGGACAACCACGACGGCACGAGCCACGACGGCTCCACCGACGCCAAGGACAACCACGACGGCACGAGCCACGACGGCTCGACCGAGGCCAAGGACAACCACGACGGCACCTCGGACGCGAAGGACGTCAAGGACTCCACCGACGCCAAGGACAGCCACGACGGCTCCACCGACGCCAAGGACAGCCACGACGGCTCCACCGACGCCAAGGACGTCAAGGACTCCACCGACGCGAAGGACGTCAAGGACTCCACCGACGCGAAGGACGTCAAGGACTCCGACGACGCGAAGGACAGCCACGACGGCTCCACCGACGCCAAGGACAGCCACGACGGCTCCATCGACGCGAAGGACGTGAAGGACTCGACCGACGCCAAGGACAGCCACGACGGGTCCACCGACGCCAAGGACGTCAAGGACTCCACCGACGCCAAGGACAGCCACGACGGCTCCATCGACGCGAAGGACGTGAAGGACTCGACCGACGCCAAGGACAGCCACGACGGGTCCACCGACGCCAAGGACGTCAAGGACTCCACCGACGCCAAGGACAACCACGACGGGTCCACCGACGCCAAGGACGTCAAGGACTCCACCGACGCCAAGGACAGCACCGACGCCAAGGACTCGACGGAGTCGAAGGACTCCCACGACGGCTCCACCGACTCCAAGGACGCCAAGGGCAGCCACGACGGCTCCACCGACGCCAAGGACGTCAAGGACTCGACCGACGCCAAGGACTCCCACGACGGCTCCACCGACGCGAAGGACAGCCACGACGGCTCCACCGACGCGAAGGACAGCCACGACGGCTCCACCGACGCCAAGGACGCCAAGGACAGCACCGACGCCGAGGACGCCGCTGACGCGAAGGACTCGACCGACGCGCAGGACGCCACGGACTCCACCGACGCGACCGACGGGACGACCGACGCCACTGACGCCACCGAGACGCCCCGACTGGTGGGCGTGACGTTCGCGGCGGCTGCTCCGGCACCGGCACCCGCCCCGGCGGCGCCGACCGCTCTCGCGGCGACCGGCAGCGACGCGGCGACCACGGGCGGCCCGCTGAGCCTGCTGGCCGGCGCCCTGCTCCTCGGTGGACTGTTCCTCCTCGTGCAGCGGCGTCGATCCGCGGCGGTCGCCTCGACCGGCGCGCAGCGCACCGCTCCGCGGGACGAGGCCGAGGCGGCGAGCGTCCGCACCGAGCGACGGTCCGCTCCGGCGGCATCCGTCCTCGCACCCCCGCTCCGCGCGGAGGAGATGACGCGGATTCGTCGTCGCGATGACGGCCGGAGGGCCGGCACCGACCCCGGGGCCTCGAACGGCTGACGATGTCCTCACGCAGATCCGGGGCCGGTCGCGCACCGCGGCCGGCCCCGGCGAAGCGCCCCACCGCGATCGAAACGCCTCGCCGGCTCGCGCCGACGATCGCGACGATCGCGGCCGTGGGCGTCATCGGTGCCTACGTCTTCGTCAGCGCGACGTTCACGGTTCCCGACGCGCCCGCCCGGGCGGCCGTCTCGGACGGCTTCGCGCCCTACTTCTCCCAGCGGTGGGACGTGTTCGCCCCGAAGATCCTTCGCGTCAACAGCGCGATGCAGATGCAGGCGCAGTGGCGCGACGACGACGGCGAGCTCGTCACCGGGGACTGGATCGACGTCACGGACATGGAGTTCGCCGCCGTCCGCGGCATCCCGGCGCCCTCCCGGGTCTCCAAGAACAGTGTCAACGCGCTCGGGGCCTATCTCGAGCGGTACGACGAGGTGAGCGAACAGCAGCAGGAACGGGTGCAGGACACCTTCATCCAGCGTGACGGCGACGGCGGTTTCGAGGCCATCCCCGACGAGGACCTGCTGGCCGAGCTGGACGAGCTGGGCGACGATCCGGATGCCGTGGTCTCGCTCATCCGTTACGACTACATGCTGACGCGGTACCTCACCGTCTTCGGCGAGGCGTACTACGACCGTCCGATCGAGCGCGTGCGGTGGCAGGCGCAGTACGACCGGCCGAACGACTTCCTGCACCGCTTCGACGACGAGCGTCAGTTCCCGCTGTCGACGACGACGTTCGGGTGGCGGCAGGCGCAGGCGCCCGATGACCCCTCGCTCATCGCCGTGTTCGACGAGGTGCAGGATCGTTACGCCGGGGAGGACCGCTCATGACCACCGGCGCTCCCCCGCGGCTCGGACGCGCGCAGCGGTTGCGGCCGGCCGCGATCCTCGGCCGCTTCCAGACGTGGATGACGTCCGCGCCGCACGCGACCATCGGCTTCTCGCTGCTGCGGATCATCTTCGGCGTCGCGATGCTGCTGGTGCTGCTGCCGAGCTTCGCCGACCGTCACTACCTGTGGGGCGCGGGCTCCTGGTGGGTCGAGCCCGAAGCACGGCGCCGTGGCTGGTGGGAGCCGTTCCGTGCGGTCTTCTCCAAGGACGACCCGGTGCTGTTCGACATCGCCTTCTTCGCGCTGATCGGCCTCGTGCTGCTGTTCATCGTCGGCGTGAAGACGCGGTGGGTGACCCCGTTCCTGTTGCTCATGTGGGTGGGACTGTCGACGAACTCGACCCTGCTGACCAACGGCGGCGACACCCTCATGCGGATCGTGCTCGTGTTCGCCCTGTTCGCGGACCTCAGCCGTCACCTCTCGGTGGACGCGTGGCTGCGTCGTCGCCGCGGCGAGCGTCCCGGTCGCTTTGCGCGGGTGACCGACCGGATGCCGCCGTGGCTGTCGCCTCTCCTCCACAACACCGCGTTGGTGCTGTGCTGCTACCAGATCCTGCTCGTCTACCTCGTGTCGTCGATCCTCAAGCTGCAGGGCGTGGAGTGGCTCGACGGGACCGCGCTCTACTACGCACTGGCGTTGACGGAGTTCCAGGTCCTCCCCGCCCTGAGCGAGGCCGCCTGGCAGGTCACACCGCTGGTGCAGCTGGGCACGTGGTTCGCCCTCACAGCCCAGCTGCTGTTCCCCCTTGCCCTGCTGTGGAAGCCGAGCCGGTACGTCGCGGTCGCCGGCCTGACGCTGACGCACCTGGGCATCGGCCTGCTCCTGGGACTGTGGCCGTTCTCACTGGCGATGATCGCCCTCGACCTGCTGCTCGTGCGCGACGCCTCCTGGCTGCGGCTGCGCGCCGCGGTCGCCGGCGTCCGGCGACGCCTCCGGAGGCCGGGGACCGACGACGAGGTCTCCGCGCCGGGACCGCGGCTGGCGGCCTGACCGCCGCGACGGACACGAAGGGGCGCCCCCGGCCGAGCCGTGGGGCGCCCCTCTCGTCGTCCGTCAGTCGCGGATCGCGGCGCCGAAACGCTCCGCCGCCCGGGCGACGCCGGCCATCTTGGCCTCCGTCGCCTCGGCCGCGGTGAGCGTGCGGTCCGGCGCGCGGAAACGCAGCGCGAAGGTCAGGCTCTTCTGGCCCTCGCCGACACCGGTGCCGCGGTAGTCGTCCACCAGACGTGCACCCTCGAGCAGCGGCGCCCCGCCGTCGACGAGCGCGGCGCGCACCTCCCCCGCCGGCACGTCGACGGGCACGACGAGCGACACGTCCTGCGTCGCGGCCGGATACCCGGAGAGGGATGCCGCGACGACGCGGGTCTGCGCCGCCTCCAGCAGCGCGTCCAGGTCGATCTCGGCCACGAGCACGCGCCCCGGCAGGTCGGCCGCGGACGACACGGCCGGCAGCACTTCGCCGACGTAGCCGATCTCCGTGCCGGCGACGAGCACGCGCGCGGTCCGCCCGGGGTGCAGCGCCGCGCGCTGCGCCTGCACGAGCTCGATGTCGGCCCCGGCCGCGGCCGCGAGGACGCGCACGGCGTCCACGGCATCCGCCAGATCCGCGGGCACCGCCGCCTGGCCCGGCTGCTTGGCCACGAGGCTCCCCGTGAGCAGCACGGCAGCGAAACGGCGCTGCGGCGGGATGGCGGCATCCAGGGCCGTCAACGTCGCCGCGTCGGGACGCACCGCCAGCGGCGGGACGGATGCCGTGCCGTACTGCACGCCCGGGGCGGGGAGGAAGACGGTGCCGATCTCGAACAGCGCGAGGTCGGTGATGCCGCGCGAGACGTTGCGGTGCGCGACCTGCAGCAGCGCCGGCACGAGCGAGCGGCGCAGGAACGGCGCGAGGCCGTCGAGCGGGTTCGCGAGCTTCACGCTCGGCAGCTTCTCGCCCGTCGCGGACCCGTGCAGGTCGTTGTTCTCGGCGGTGGTGAAGGGGAACGACGGCGTCTCGACGAACCCGGCCGCGGCGAGGGCGTTGGCGACGCGGCGCCGTCCCTGCTGCGCCGTCGTCAGTCCCCGACCCGACGGCGGGGTGGGCAGCACCGAGGGGATCCGGTCGTACCCCTCGATGCGCGCGACCTCCTCGGCGAGCGTCCACTTGTCGGTGAGGTCGTGGCGCCAGGACGGCGGGACGACGCTCCATCCGGCCTCGCGGGCCTCGACATGGCATCCGATCAGGCGCAGCGCGTCCTCGGTCTCGGTGTCGGTGTAGTCGACGCCGATCAGTCCGGCGACGAAGCCGTTCGGCAGGGTGATCGCGTCGCGGGAGTACTCCGCGCCCAGCGATCCGCCCAGCTCGGTGTCCAGGGTGCCGCCGGCCAGCTGCACCATGAGTCCGGCGACGCGCTCGGCCGCCACGTAGGCGACGAGCGGGTCGACGCCGCGCTCGAAGCGACGCGACGCCTCGGACGGCAGCTTGTGGCGCCGGGCCGTGCGCGCGATCGACACCTGGTCGAAGGTCGCCGCCTCGATGAGGACGTTGCGGGTGTCGGGTCCCATCTCGGTGGGGCCGCCGCCCATCACGCCGGCGAGGCCGATCGGGCCCGACTCATCGGTGATGAGCAGGTCCTCGGCGTCGAGCGTGCGCACCTGGCCGTCGAGGGTCTCGAGCTTCTCGCCCTGCTCCGCGCGACGGACCGTGATGCCGCCCTGCAGGCGGTCGAGGTCGTAGCCGTGGATCGGCTGGCCGAGCTCGAGCATCACGTAGTTCGTGATGTCGATGAGCACGCCGAGCGAGCGGATCCCGGCGAGGGACAGGCGCGTGATCATCCACGGCGGCGTCGGACGCGACGGGTCGACGTCCCGGACGATGCGCGCGACGAACTCGCGGGCACCCACGCGGCCGCGGATCGGCGCACGGTCGTCGACCGCGACCGGGAATCCGGAGGGCGCCCGGGTCACGGCCTCGTCGTGACCGGCGCCCGGGTCGCGGAACGACGCGCCGGTGGCGTGGGAGTACTCCCGCGCCACACCGCGCAGCGACAGGGCGTAGCCGCGGTCGGGCGTGACGTTGATCTCGACGGCGACGTCGTCCAGGCCGAGCAGGGCGATCGCGTCGGTGCCGACGGGCGCGTCGATGCCCAGGTCGACCAGGCGCAGGATGCCGCTGTGCTCGCTGCCGAGCCCCAGCTCCTTCGCCGAGGCGATCATGCCGTCCGACACGTGACCGTAGGTCTTGCGCGCGGCGATGGGGAACGGGCCGGGGAGGACCGAGCCGGGCAGGGTCACCACGACCTTGTCGCCCTCGAAGAAGTTGCCCGCGCCGCAGACGATGCCGCGGACGCCGCCGTGCTCCGCGCCCACGTCCACCTGGCACCACCGGATGGTCTTGCCGTTGGACTGCGGCTCGGGGACGAACTCGACGACCTGGCCGACGACGATGGGGCCGGACAGCTCGAAGCGGTGCACGTCCTCCTCTTCGAAGCCGACCGACACGAGGGCGGCGAGGACGTCGTCGGGCGTGGCCTCGGCGGGGACGTCGACGTACTCACGCAGCCAGGACAGAGGGACGCGCATCAGACCACCATTCCGAACTGCTCACTGAAGCGGACATCGCCCTCGGCCATGTCGCGCATGTCCTGCACGTCGCTGCGGAACATCAGCGTCCGCTCGATGCCCATGCCGAACGCGAAGCCCGAGTACTCCTCGGGATCGATGCCGGCGGCACGCAGCACGTTGGGGTTCACCATCCCGCAGCCGCCCCACTCGATCCAGCGCGCCCCGCCCTTGAAGGTGGGATGCCACAGGTCGAGCTCGGCGCTGGGCTCGGTGAACGGGAAGTAGTTCGCACGGAAGCGCGTCTTCGCCTCGGGGCCGAACAGCACGCGAGCCGCGTGGTCGAGCGTGCCCTTGAGGTGGGCCATCGTGATGCCCTTGTCGATCACGAGCCCCTCGAACTGCGTGAACACGGGCAGGTGCGTCGCGTCGAATTCGTCGGTGCGGTAGACCCGCCCCGGGCAGAGGACGTAGATCGGCAGGTCGCGCTCGAGCATCGACCGCACCTGGACGGGGCTCGTGTGCGTGCGCATGACGAGGTGCCGGGCGACCGGGTCGACGAAGAACGTGTCCTGCATCTGCCGCGCCGGGTGGTCCACGTCGAAGTTGAGGGCGTCGAAGTTGAACCACTCGTGCTCGAGCTCCGGCCCTTCCGCGATCTCCCAGCCCATGCCGACGAAGATGTCCGACACCTGCTCCTGGAGGAGGGAGATGGGATGCCGCGCCCCCACGCGCGCGCGCTGCGGCAGCGCCGTCACGTCGATGCGCTCGGCCTCCAGCTGCGCGGCTGTCTCCGCCTCGGCGAGCTCGGCCTCTCGGGCCGTCAGGGCCTGGTTCACCCGGCCGCGGGCCTGGCCCACCAACTTGCCGAAGGCGGCCTTGTCCGCCGGGGCGACGTTGCGCAGCTGGGCGTTCAGACGCGCGAGCGGGGACTGCTCCCCCGTGTGCGCGGAACGGGCCGCTTTGAGGTCGGCGGTCGTCGCGGCGGCGGCGATCGCCGCGAGAGCGGCGTCGACGGCGGAGGCGACGGCCTCGGGCGTGATCTCGGGTGCGTCGGACACGAGATGAGAGTCTACCGACGGGCGGGGTGCTCCCCCGCCCGTCGGCGGGTGTCAGACGCTGGTGCCGTCGTGCCGACCGAGGCCGCGCTGCGCCACGATCAGCTCGGTGTCCGTCCCCGCCTGCTGGGCGGGCTGTGCGGCCGCGGCCACGGCGGTGACCCGGGGCGAGCGGCGCAGACGCTTCTCCACGAGATTCGCCACGAACGACAGAACCAGGCACAACGTGATGTAGATCGCCCCGACGATGATCGTGGCCGGGATGATGGGCGACCCCACGCTGGGCTGAGCACCGATGTACTTCGCGTAGAACAACAGTTCCGGGTAGGTGATGATGAACCCGAGCGCCGTGTCCTTGAGCGTCACGACGAGCTGCGCGATGATCACCGGCATCATGGCCCGGATGGCCTGCGGGAGCAGGATGAGACGCATGACGCCGGCTTTGCGCAGGCCGATCGCGTACCCCGACTCGCTCTGGCCGCGCGGCAGCGACTCCACACCCGCGCGGATGACCTCGGCGAGGACCGAGCCGTTGTAGCAGATGAGCGCGATGACGACGGCCCAGTACGGCTCCATGCGAACACCGATGACCGGGAACCCGTAGTACAGCAGGAACATGAAGACGAGCACGGGGATCGCGCGGAAGACCTCGATGACCGCGGTGAAAGGCCACCGGACCCACGCGTGGTCGGACAGTCGGCCGATGGCGAGCACGAAGCCCAGGGCCAGCGCACCGACCGCCGCGGCCGCGAAGGCCGAGAGCGTCGCGACGGTCGCGTCGAGGATGCTCGCCCACACGTTGGTGTAGGTGAAGGCCGACCACTTCTGGGCGGTGAACTGGCCCGTGGCCGCGAGCCTCCACACGAGGAAGCCGATGATCGCGAGCACCACCAGGATGGTGATCACACCCAGGATGCGGTTGCGAGCGACCGCCTTGGGTCCGGGGACGTCGTACAGGACGCTGCTCATCGCGCCACCCTCCAGCGGTTCTCGAGCGATCGCTGCAGCCAGGACAGCAGCAGGACGAGGGCGACGAACACCACCATCACCCAGAGGATGACGATGAAGGCGTTCTCACCTCGCTCGCTCAGGTAGTTGCGGACCGAGCCGAGGTTGACGATCGAGAACCCCGCGGCGACGGTGGTGTTCTTCAGCAGGGCGATGAAGACGCTCATCATCGGAGGGATGACGGAGCGGAACGCCTGCGGCAGGACGACGAGCGACATGACCTGTCCGAAGCCGAGCCCGAGAGCGCGTGCGGCCTCGGCCTGGCCGACCGGCACCGTGTTCACACCGGAGCGGATGGCCTCTGCGACGTAGGTTGCGGTGTACACGCCGAGGGCGCAGATGCCGAGCGTCAGCGACACGTCGCCCGTCAGACGCAGTCCGAGCAGGGGCGGCAAGGCGAACACGAAGGCGAAGAAGACGAGCGTCAGCGGCGTGTTGCGGATGGCGCTGACGTAGAACGTCCCGACCGCGCGCGCGATCGGAACGGGCGAGACGCGCATCGCACCCACGATGATGCCGAGGACCAGCGCGAGCGCGCCGCCCGCGAAGAACAGCACGAGCGTGCCGAGCAGGGCCTCGCTCCACACGTCGAGGTTGTCGAAGATGACACCCATGCGTGCTCCTTGTCGTTGTCAGGTGCCGGGGGGCGGCTCGATGCGCCACCCCCCGGACAGGATCACTCGTCGGCGGTGGGCTGCTCGCCCTCGATGCTGGCCGGCGCGAGGTTCTTGTCGAACAGGGCGGTCCACACGTCGCCACCGTCGTTGAAGAGGGTGTTGATGTGGTCCTTCAGCACGGTGTCGCCCTTGGGCAGGCCGACGCCGTAGCGCTCCTCGCTGAAGGTCTCACCGGCGATCTTGAAGGTGTCGGGCTCCTGAGCCACGTAGCCCGCCAGGATGGCCTGGTCGGTGGTGACGGCGTCGACGGAGCCCGCGCGCAACTGCTCGAGGCACTGGGTGTAGGTGTCATACTCGACGGTGTCGCCGGGGCTGTACTCGTCGCGGATGCGCTGCAGCGGGGTCGAGCCGGTCACCGAGCAGACGATCTTCCCGGCGAGGTCGTCGGGACCGTTGATGGAGTCGTCGTCCGCGGCGACCAGCAGGCCCTGGCCCGTGATGAGGTACGGCCCGGCGAAGTCGATGGACTCCTTGCGCTTGTCGGTGATGGAGTACGTCCCGACGTAGTAGTCGATGTTGCCGTTGACGAGCTCCTGCTCGCGGTTGGCGGAAGGGATCGTCTTGTACTCGATCTGGTCGGCGTCGAAGCCGAGCGACGCGGCGATCCACTGAGAGATCTCCACGTCGAACCCGCCGCGCTCGTCGGTCAGGGGGTCCTTGAAGCCGAGGCCGGGCTGGTCCTCCTTGACGCCGACGACGACCTTGTCCGCGGCCACCATGCGGTCGTAGGTGGGGCTGCCGTCGAGCGAGACGTCGGAGGCGACCTCCCACAGCTGATCGCTGGAGCCCTCGGAGGCTCCGGGAGCGGCGCCGGGGGTGCCGCTGTTGCAGGCCGTCAGGCCCAGCAGGCCGGCGGCGACGATGCCGACGCCCGCGAGAAAACGAGTCTTGCGCATGTGATTCTCCTTGGTTACGTGTGCTGTGTGTGCTGTGCGGATATGGGTTCGGAAGCCCCGGCGACCGACCGAGCGGCGGCGGGGCGGAGCGGGAGCGGCGGCGGACCTCCTCGTTCGTCGCCGACGATGACTCAGTGCGTGATGAGCTTGGAGAGGAAGTCCTTCGCGCGGTCGGACCGCGGGCTGGTGAAGAACTGCTCCGGCGGCGCCTGCTCGACGATCTGACCGTCGGCCATGAAGACGACGCGGTTCGCCGCCTTGCGGGCGAAGCCCATCTCGTGCGTGACGACGATCATCGTCATTCCCTCGGCGGCCAGCCCGACCATGACGTCGAGGACCTCGTTGATCATCTCCGGGTCGAGGGCCGAGGTCGGCTCGTCAAACAGCATGACCTTCGGCTTCATCGCGAGGGCGCGGGCGATGGCGACGCGCTGCTGCTGACCGCCGGACAGCTGCGCGGGCAGCTTGTCGGCCTGGTGACCCACGCCGACCCGGTCCAGGAGCGCGCGCGCCTCCTTCTCGGCATCCGCCTTCTTCATCTTGCGGACCTTCATCGGTCCGAGCGTGACGTTCTCGAGGATCGTCAGGTGCGCGAAGAGGTTGAACGACTGGAACACCATGCCCACGTCGGCGCGCAGCGCGGCCAGGCCCTTCCCCTCCTTGGGAAGCTCCTTGCCGTCGATCGTGATGACGCCGCTGGTGATGGTCTCGAGGCGGTTGATCGTGCGGCACAGCGTCGACTTGCCGGAGCCGGACGGGCCGATGACGACGACGACCTCGCCGCGGTCGACCGTCAGGTCGATGTCCTTCAGAGCCTGGAACTGCCCGTAGTGCTTCTGCACATCGGAGATGACGACCAAGGGCTCGGAGCCCGTGGGGGGAACGGGTGTGGACATGCACTCACCCTACGAGAGGGGCACCGCCGCAACCACATCGGAACGCACGCCTTAACCGTTCCGTAACAGCCCGCCTCAGCCGGCGCGCTGCGCGAACGCGGTCTCGTAGAGGCAGACGCTGGCGGCCGTCGCGAGGTTCAGCGACTCCGCCCGCCCGTAGATCGGCAGGCGCAGCGCCTGGTCGGCGTGCGACAGCGCGGCCTCGTCCAGACCCCGCGCCTCGTTCCCGAACAGCCAGGCCGTCGGCTCCGCAAGACGGTCCCGGGATGCCACGAAGTCGTCGCCGTCGACATCGGCGGCGACCACGCGGAGACCGGCCTCGTGGATGCGCTCGACCACGTCGGCGAGCTCGAGGTCCACCGCGACGGGCACGTGGAACAGGGACCCGGTCGTGGAGCGGACGACCTTCGGGTTGTAGGGGTCGACGGTGCGGCCCGTGAGGATGACGGCGTCGGCCCCGGCCGCGTCGGCGGCGCGGATGATCGTCCCCAGGTTGCCGGGATCGCGTACCTCCTCGCAGATCGCGATGAGGCGCGGCTCCCCCGCGAGGATGTCCTTCAGGGCGGTGGGCGCCTGCCGGGCGACGGCCACGATCCCCTGCGGGGTGACGGTGTCGGCCATGGCATCCAGGACCGCCTCCGTCGTGAACTGCAGGTCGACGCCCGCCTCCTCGGCAGCCTCGCGGACGTCGGCGTGCTTCTCGAGCGCCGTCGGGGTGCCGTAGAGCTCGAGGACGGTGCCGGGCGCCCACGCGAGCGCCTCGCGCGCGGCCTGCGGGCCTTCGAGCAGGAACAGTCCGGTCTCTTGACGCGCCGCCCGCTTGCTCAGCTTCGCGACGGCGCGCACGCGCGGGGATCGGGGGTTCTCGAGCACGCGATCAGTGTAGGTCGGGCGCGGGCCGCGGCCCGGTCGCCGCGCTCGGGAACGCCGAACGGGCGCCCTCCGAAGAGGACGCCCGTTCGTGATGAGAACGCGTGTTACGCGGTCTTCGCAGCGTTGACGTCGCTGGGCAGCGCAGCCTTCGCGGTCGCGACGAGCGACGCGAACACGGCCGGCTCGTTGACGGCCAGCTCGGCGAGCATGCGACGGTCGACCTGGACACCCGCGAGGCCGAGGCCCTGGATGAAGCGGTTGTACGTCAGGCCGTTCTGGCGGCTCGCGGCGTTGATGCGCTGGATCCACAGACGACGGAAGTCGCCCTTGCGCTTGCGACGGTCGCGGTAGGCGTAGACGAGGGAGTGGGTGACCTGCTCCTTCGCCTTGCGGTACAGGCGCGAACGCTGACCCCGGTAACCGGAGGCGCGCTCGAGGATGACGCGACGCTTCTTGTGGGCGTTTACTGCCCGCTTGACTCTAGCCATTTCTCATTCTTCCTAACGTGCGTCGGCGCTCAGAGACCGAGGAGCTTCTTGGCGACCTTCGAGTCGCCCTTGGCCAGGACCTGCTCCTGGTTCAGGCGACGGGTGCGCTTGGAGGCCTTGCCCTCAAGGTTGTGCCGCATGCCAGCCTGCTGCTTCATGAGCTTGCCGCTACCGGTCAACTTGAAACGCTTCTTGGCGCCCGAGTGGGTCTTCTGCTTCGGCATGTCTCTTCCTTCGTTGTGTGTCCCGCCCGGGCGGGAGTCGTGGGGCCTTACTCGGCAGGGGCCGAGGAGGGCTCGTCCGGAGCGGCCGCATCTCCGCGGGACGCGCTGCGGGCCGCTTCGCGGTTCGCCGCGCGCTGCGCGTTCTGCTCGGTCTTCACTTCGGACTTGTTCTTGTGAGGGGCGACCACCATGACCATGTTGCGACCGTCGATCGTGGGGTTCGACTCCACGGTGCCGAGCTCGGCCACGTCCTCCGCGAACTTGCGCAGCAGACGCACACCCTGCTCGGGACGCGACTGCTCGCGACCGCGGAACAGGATCATGGCCTTCACCTTGTCGCCGGCCTGGAGGAAGCCCTCGGCACGCTTGAGCTTGGTGATGTAGTCGTGCGCCTCGATCTTCAGACGGAAACGGACCTCCTTGAGGACGGTGTTCGCCTGGTTACGACGCGCTTCCTTGGCCTTCTGAGCGGCCTCGTACTTGAACTTGCCGTAATCCATGATCTTGACCACGGGCGGCTTGGAGCTCGGAGCGACCTCGACCAGGTCGAGGTCCGCTTCCTGGGCCAGGCGCAGCGCAGCTTCGATTCGGACGATGCCGACCTGCTCGCCGTTGGGTCCGACGAGACGGACCTCCGGGACTCGGATGCGCTCGTTGGTGCGGGGATCGCTGATGCGGGACTCCTCTTGTCTTCGTTGATGGCCGCCGCGATCCATTCGGACCACGGGCGAAGAGAAGTCACACCACCCGGCACGGTGCTGTCAGCACCGGCTTCTGCACCCTGACGACCCCGTGCGAGACGGAGCGGAGTGCGGGAACCCGGTAACCTGGAGCGGCAAGCGCGGGTGGGATGAAATCCTCTTTCGTTCGGAGCAGAACACTCCGAAGCCCGCCACAGTCTAGCAGAGAGATACACGTGGACACGATCCCCTCCGACCCGCACGACCACGACGCCGCGAACGGCTCCGGTGAAGACGCCGAACGCCTGGCCCGCTGGGAGGAGCAGGAGCGCGTCTCCGCCTCCGCGACGCGCGACATCGCCGACGTGCCGGCGGTCGAGGTCATCACGACCACGGCGGTCCACCTTATGAGCGCCGCGGCGGTCAAGGTCGGCCTCGCCGACGACCCGCAGCACCAGACCGACCTCGATGAGGCCCGCAAGCTCATCAACGCCCTCGCCGGCCTGATCACCGCCGGAGCCGCCGAGATCAGCGACATGCACGCCCGGTCGCTGCGCGACGGCCTGCGCTCCCTGCAGCTCGCGTTCCGCGAGGCGTCCGTCATCCCCGACCCCATCGGCAAGGGGCCGGGCGAGAAGTGGACGGGCCCCGTCACCTGATCGAGGGTCGCCGCATGCCGCCGGGGCAGGCGGGGGCACGAGGACAGGACGATCCCACGGCCGACAGTATGTCTTCGGCTCGGAGCCTGTCTCGGTGACGGTGCGGGCGGGACGGATGCCATCGGCACCTCCCCCACGACGGTCGGGGTCAGGCGTCCTGACTGCGGTGGAGCTTGACGGTCAGCGAGTCGACGAGCACCGCGACGCGGTCGTCGCCGGCCCAGCGCCGCGCGAGGCGCGCGAGGACCGCGTCCAGCTCCTCCTGCTCCAGGCCCGACATGAGCTGCAGGTGCACGACGAGCTCGGGACCGCGCAGGCGGCCGGTCGGGTCACCGGGCTGCACGGCGAGGTCCAGTACCGCCAGCTCGCCGGAGATGCTCTCCTGCAGTCCGGTGAAGACCGCCGGCGAGGTGTGGGCCGACTCCCAGGCCTCCCCCTGGGCGATGGCCCAGACCGCCGGGCGGCGGAGGACGAACTCCGTCTCCGACGCGGGGTCGATGACGATCAGCTCGGTGTCCTCGTTCGCGGCGGCCAGCGCCGTGCGCCGACCGTCCGCCGGCACGGGGCGGGCCGCGGCGTCCCACCGCTGTAGCGCGTCGACCGATGTGAACACCGGCAGCACCTTGCGGCCGTCCGGGGCCGCGACCGTGACGATCGACAGCTCCTGCGTCTTGTCGACCTCCAGGCCGTGGGGGCCCACGCCGTGGTCGCCCTTCTCCGCAACGAGGGGGATCAACAGGCGCGCGTCACGGTAGGCGTCCACGACCGCGCGTGCCTCGCCGTCTCCGGTGTGGAACGCCAGCAGCGCGGACAGCAGCGCCGGGTCGGCCGAGCCGTCGTCCCCGGAATGCGGGTTGTGTTCGAACCGCCGCCCTTCCCAGGGCACGCCGGCGGAGTCCGCCCCGCGCCCGTGGCCGTGCGGTCCGTGGCCGTGCGGTCCGTCAGCCTCCGGCGACATCCAGAGCCTCTGCGAGCGTGAACTGGCCCGCGTAGAGCGCCTTGCCGACGATGGCGCCCTCGACGCCGAGGGGGACGAGCTCGCGCAGCGCGGCGATGTCGTCGAGGCTGGACACCCCGCCCGAGGCCACGACCGGCTTGGGCGTGCGCTGGGTCAGCTCGCGCAGCAGCTCGAGGTTGGGTCCGCGCAGCGTGCCGTCCTTGGTGACGTCGGTGACGACGTAGCGGCTGCATCCGGCGTCCTCGAGGCGGTCCAGGACCGTCCACAGGTCGCCGCCGTCGCGGGTCCACCCGCGCGCCGCGAGCGTCGTCCCGCGCACGTCGAGACCGACGGCGATGGCCTCGCCGTAGCGGTTGATGACGTCGGCGGCCCACTCGGGGTTCTCCAGGGCGGCGGTGCCGAGGTTGATCCGGCTCGCACCGCTCTCGAGGGCGGCCTCCAGGGACCGGTCGTCGCGGATGCCGCCGGAGAGCTCGACCTGCACGCCGCGCACGTTCTTGATGACCTTGCGCATGACCGCCGCGTTGCTGCCGCGGCCGAAGGCGGCATCCAGGTCCACCAGGTGGATCCAGGTCGCTCCCTGACGGGCGAAGTCGAGGGCCGCGTCGACGGGGTCGCCGTAGCTGGTCTCGGTGCCCGCTTCGCCCTGGGTCAGGCGGACGGCCTTGCCGTCGGCGACGTCGACCGCGGGAAGCAGCACAAGTTCGGGCGTGGACGCGAAATCGTTCATGGCTCCTCGTGCCCGGCGGCGCGTCTCGCCTGCCCTGGGCACGAGGTCACACAGTAGTCGTGCGCAGGCCGTCGATCCAATTCGCCAGCAGGCGGATGCCCGCCTCGCCGGACTTCTCCGGGTGGAACTGCGTCGCCGCCAGCGGCCCGTTCTCGACCGCCGCGAGGAACGGCGCGCCGTAGGTGCACCAGGTCAGCGTCGGCTCCGGGAAGGGCGGGGTCACCTCGAGGGACCAGTCCTGCGCCCCGTACGAGTGCACGAAGTAGAAGCGCTCCTTCTCGATGCCCTCGAACAGGCGCGAGCCCGCGCCCGCGTCGACGGTGTTCCAGCCCATGTGCGGCAGGACCGGCGCGGCCAGCTCGGCGACCGTTCCGGGCCATTCCCCTAGTCCCGCGGTGTCCGCGCCCCGCTCGACACCGCGTTCGAACATGACCTGCATGCCGACGCAGATGCCGAGCACGGGACGACCGCCCGCGAGGCGTCGGTCGATGATCTCGCCGCCCCGGCTGGCATCCAGGGCCCCCATCACGGCGCTGAAGGCGCCGACACCGGGGACGAGGAGACCGTCGGCGTCCATGAGCAGGGCACGGTCGCTGGTCAGGCGCGCGTCGGCGCCGGCCTCGATGAGCGCCTTGACCGCCGAGTGGACGTTGCCCGACCCGTAGTCGAAGACCGCGACGACCGGACGGCTCACAGGGCCCCCTTGGTGCTCGGGATGCCGTCGACGAGCGGATCCAGCGCCTTCGCCTGGCGGAAGGCGCGGGCGAGCGCCTTGTACTCGGCCTCCGCGATGTGGTGCGGGTCCCGGCCACCGAGAACGCGGACGTGCACCGTGAGACCGCCGTGGATCGAGATGGCCTCGAAGGAGTGGCGCACGAGCGAGCCGGTGAAGTGGCCGCCGATCAGGTGGTGCTCGAAGCCGGCGGGCTCACCGGTGTGGACGAGGTAGGGACGGCCGCTGATGTCGACGACCGCCTGCGCCAGCGCCTCGTCGAGGGGCACGAGCGCATCGCCGTAGCGGGCGATGCCGGACTTGTCGCCGAGCGCCTGACGGATCGCCTGGCCGAGCACGATGGAGACGTCCTCCACGGTGTGGTGGGCGTCGATGTGGGTGTCGCCGGTCGCACGGACCCGCAGGTCGGTCAGCGAGTGCTTCGCGAACGCGGTCAGCATGTGGTCGAAGAACGGCACGCTCGTGGAGATCTCGCTGTGGCCGCGGCCGTCCAGGTCGAGCTCGAGCTCGACGTGGGACTCGCTGGTCTCACGCGAGATCGAGGCGGAACGGGGCGAGGCGGGGCCGGTCATGCCCGCGATCCTACCGAGGCCAGCGCGTCCAGGAACGCGGTGGTCTCATCCGCCGTACCGGCGGTGACGCGCAGGTGGTGCGGGATGCCGACGTCGCGGATGAGCACACCGCGGTCGTACAGGCCCTTCCACGTCGCGGCCGGGTCGTCGACTCCGCCGAAGAGGACGAAGTTGGTCCACGACTCGTGCGCGACGTAGCCCAGGGCCGACACGGTCGCGGAGATCCGGTCGCGCTGCGCGACGATCTCATCGACCATCGACAGCATCGTCTCTGCGTGCGCGAGAGCGGCGGTGGCGGCCGCCTGCGTCAGAGCGGACAGGTGATAGGGCAGCCGGACGAGGCGGAGCGCGTCGACGACCGCCGGGTCCGCGGCGAGATAGCCCACGCGCGCCCCGGCGAAGGCGAACGCCTTGCTCATGGTGCGCGAGACGACCAGACGCGGGCGGTCCGGGAGGAGCGACACGGCGGACGGCTCGTCGCGCGGGGCGAACTCCTCGTACGCCTCGTCCACGATGACGATGCCGTCGGTCGCGGCGTACACCGCTTCGACGACGTCGAGACGCAGCGGCGTTCCCGTGGGGTTGTTCGGCGCGCAGAGGAAGACGATGTCGGGCCGCTCGCGGTCGACCTGCTCCGCCGCCGACTCCGCGGTGAGGGAGAAGTCGTGCTCGCGCGTCCCGGCGATCCAGGTGGCGCCGGTCGAGCGGGTGAGCAGCGGGTACATCGAGTAGGTCGGCGCGAACCCCATGGCCGTCCGCCCGGGACCGCCGAACGCCTGCAACAGGTGCTGGAGGACCTCGTTCGAGCCGTTCGCCGCCCAGATCTGCTCGCGGTCGAGGCCGTGCCCGAGGTAGTCCGCGAACGACTCGCGCAGCGCGGTGAACTCGCGGTCGGGGTAGCGGTTGACGTCGCGGAGCGCACGGGCGACGGCGTCGAGGATGTCGTCGGCCACCTCGGAGGGCACCGGATGCGTGTTCTCGTTGACGTTGAGGGCCACGGGAAGGGCGGCCTGGGGCGCTCCGTAGGGGGTCATGCCCCGGAGATCGTCGCGAAGGGGGAGGTCGTCGAGCCGAACAGTCACCTCACCCATCGTAGGCGGCGGCGCGGCCGTCAGCGTCGGCGCCCCGCTCAGCCCTGGACGGTGTACTCGGACGGGATCGCGATGCGCTGACCGGCCGACACGACGCCGTTCTCGAGCGCGTTCAGGCGGGTGATCTCCGCGACCACGTCGCGAGGATCGGCGCCCGGGGCCACGTCCTCGGCGATCGACCAGAGGGTCTCGCCGCTCATGACGGTGACCTCGGTGAACGAGCCCGCCGGTGCGCCGCTGTCGAGCGAGGCGAGTGCCGCTCCCCCGCCCAGCGCGGCCACCGTCAGCGCGATGAGCACCGGCAGCGCGGCCAGGAAGGCCACGACGCGGCGACCGCGGACGGTCAGGCGCAGGCGGGTGGTCGGTGCGGGGGCGGCGATGCTGGTCATGGTGTGCTCCTTGAGGGGGAGAGATTCGCACCCCGCCCTCGGCCGGGAGGACGGTGGTGCGAACCTGTATTCCGAATCTATCTTCGATACAGTTCGAGTGTCAACACCGGTTCGCTCGGAATCCAATCGAACGCGACACGCGCGCGGTCCACGGGATTCGCCTCTCTGAGCGGATACGGTTTCGACACGGAGACCTCACCACGAACCTCCGACATTCGAATTTCCGCCGCATGCCCCGTGCGGCGCGAGGGGAGCAGACGATGACCGACGCGACGACCGCGGGCGGGCGCGACAGGCCGCAGACCCGTCGGCGCAAGAACCTCAGCGACAAGCAGCTGGCGATCCTCGAGGTCATCCAGCGCTCGATCGCGCGGTACGGCTACCCGCCGAGCATGCGCGAGATCGGCGACGCCGTGGGGCTGAAGTCGCTGTCGAGCGTCACCCACCAGCTCAACCAGCTCGAGCTCAGCGGATACCTCCGCCGCGACCCGGGCAAGACCCGCGCGATGGAGGTGCTGATCGACCTCCCCGGCGCCGCCGCCGAGAACCCCGCCGACACCGCGCCCGCCCTCGGCGACGCCGCCCTCGTGCCGCTCGTCGGGCGCATCGCCGCCGGCGTGCCCATCACGGCCGACCAGCAGGTCGAGGAGATCTTCCCCCTCCCCCGCCAGCTTGTGGGCAAGGGCGAGCTGTTCATGCTCAAGGTGTCCGGCGACTCGATGATCGACGCCGCCATCTGCGACGGCGACTGGGTCGTCGTCCGCTCGCAGGCCACCGCCGAGAACGGCGAGATCGTCGCCGCCATGCTCGACGGCGAGGCCACGGTCAAGACGTTCCGCCGCCGCGACGGCCACACGTGGCTGCTCCCCCGCAACTCGGCGTTCGAGCCGATCCTCGGCGACGAGGCCGTGGTGCTCGGACGCGTGGTGGCGGTGCTGCGCGCGGTCTGACCGCGAGCCGACACGACAGAGGGCCGGATGCCGCCGGGAGGGGCGGCATCCGGCCCTTCGTCATGTCGCCGGGCGCGCAGAATCGGAGGACGGCCACGGAATCGGAACAGACGCGGCCCCCGGTCCGAATCCGGCGCCGTCATCCGACGGCGCGCCCTGCGCTTTTCGTAGGCTGGGCCGATGGACACGCTCCCCTACGGTTCCTGGCCCTCCCCCGTCACCGCCGAGGCGGTCTCGCGCGCGACGCCGCGCGTGGACGGCGCACGACTCGTCGGCGACGAGGTGTGGTGGGGCGAGTCGGTCCCCGCCGAGGGCGGCCGCGTGGCCGTCAAGCGCCGCCGGGCCGACGGCGTCGTCGACACGATCCTCCCCGCCCCCGCGAACGCACGGTCCTCGGTACACGAGTACGGCGGCGGCGCCTGGACCGCCTCCGACGACGGAGAGCTGTTCTACGTCGAGAAGACCGATCAGCGCGTGTACGGGCTCCGCCCCGGTGCGGAGGCGCGTCCGCTCACTCCGGCGTCCGACACGGACCGCCACGGCGGCCTCACATGGCAGCACGGCGCCCTGCTCGCGGTGCGCGAGCGGCACGGCGACGGGCGCGTGCCCGAGCGGGCGATCGTCCGCATCCCCACCGACGGCTCCGGCGCGGAGGACACCGACGCGGTCGCGACGCTGGCCGCGGGCAGCACCTTCCTCGCGCAGCCCGCCCTGTCGCCCGACGGCTCCCGTCTCGCGTGGATCGCGTGGGACCATCCCGACATGCCGTGGGATGCCACGCGCCTGCGCGTCGCGGACCTCTCGACGGGCGAGGTGCGCGACCTCGCCGGCGGCGAGCGTCGCGCTCCCCTGCAGCCGGTGTGGCTGGCCGACGACGAGCTGCTCTACGCCGACGACCCGGACGGGCGCTGGAACCTCGTCCGGCACCGTCTCGACGGCGAGCCGCAGCCGGTGGCGCCCGCGGACGCCGACACCGGCGGCGGACTCTGGGTGCTCGGCACGCGGTGGTTCGTTGCGACGGCCGACGGCCGCATCGTGGCCGTGCGCACGAACGGCGCCGACGACGTCGTCGAGATCGCCCCCAGCGGCATCCGTCCCCTCCCTCTGCCCGTGGTCGCGGGGGCCGCCGTCGAGCACGCCCGCGACGCCCGCGTGCTGGTGTCGGGGGCGGACGCGCACGGACGGTCCGGCCTGTGGCTGATCGACCTCGACGCCCCGGAGTCCGTCCTGCCGGTGGCCGGCGGCGACGCCGCCTGGGGGGACGAATGGATGCCGCCCGCCCGCGCCCTCGTCACCGAGGGGCCGCACGGCCCGGTGCACGCGTTCGCCTACGCGCCGACGAACCCGGGCGTCGTCGCCCCCGCCGACGAGCGCCCGCCCTACGTGGTCCTCGTCCACGGCGGCCCCACCTCGCACGTGGGACCCGCGCCGTCCGCGAAGACCGCCTTCTTCACCAGCCGCGGCATCGGCGTGCTCGACGTCAACTACGGCGGGTCCACCGGGTACGGCCGCGCCTACCGGGACCGCCTCAAGGGCCAGTGGGGCGTGGTCGACGTGGACGACGTCGCCGTCGCCGCATCGGCCCTGTCGGAGGCGGGACTGGCCGACCCCGGCCGCATCGCCATCGCGGGCGGCTCCGCGGGCGGGTGGACGGTGCTGGCCGCGGTGACCACCACCGACGTCTTCGCCGCCGGGATCTCGCGCTACGGCGTGGGTGACGCCCGCGCCCTCGCCGAGGACACGCACGACTTCGAGGCGCGCTACCTCGACGGGCTCATCGGTCCGCTGCCCGCCGCGGAGGACCTCTACCTCGAGCGCTCCCCGCTGAGCCACCCGGAGCGGTTCCGCGTCCCGCTGCTCATCCTGCAGGGGTCCGAGGACCGGGTCGTCCCGCCGTCGCAGGCGGAGGCCATCCGGGACGCCCTCGTCGCCCACGGCGTGCCGCACGCGTACGTGCTCTACGAGGGCGAGGGGCACGGGTTCCGCCGCGCGGAGACCGTGGTCGACTCGCTGCAGCGCGAGCTCGCCTTCCTCGGCGCCGTCTTCGGCTTCGCGACGCCCGGCGTGCCGGCTCTCGACCTCGACTGATCCCGGATGCCACGGACCCCCGCCGATGCATGATCGACGGGGGTCTGTGGTCTCGGGTCAGGCCGCGAAGGGCTCCAGCTCCGCCGCGAGGCGGGCGCCCACGTGGGCGTGGAGGAAGGTGCCCTGCTCGCGGTGCTCCTGCGCCACGATGAGGCCGGTCTCGTGCACCGCGGAGACGAGGTCGCCGCGGTCGTAGGGCACGACCGCCTGCACCTCGACCGCGGGGAGCGGCAGGGCCTCCTCGACGGCCGCGCGCAGCTCGTCGATGCCCTCGCCGGTGCGGGACGACACGAACAGCGCCTGCGGCGCGAGTCCGCGCAGCACGAGCCGGTCGTCGGGGGCGAGCAGGTCGGCCTTGTTGAACACGACGATCTCGTGGCCGAAGTCCGCGTCCACGTCGCCCATCACGTCGCGCACCGTCGACAGCTGCGCCGCCGGGTCCGGGTGCGATGCGTCCACCACGTGCAGGATGACGTCGGCGCCGCCGACCTCCTCCAGCGTGGAGCGGAACGCCTCGACGAGCTGGTGCGGCAGATTGCGCACGAACCCGACGGTGTCGGTCAGCGTGTACACGCGCCCGTCGCTCGTCTCGGAGCGCCGAACGGTGGCATCCAGGGTCGCGAACAAGGCGTTCTCGACGAGCACGCCCGCACTGGTGAGCCGGTTCAGCAGACTCGACTTGCCGGCGTTGGTGTACCCGGCGATCGCGACGGACGGGATCGTGTGGCGCTTGCGCTCGGCCCGCTTGGCCTCGCGGGCCGGGGCGAAGTCGCGCAGCTGCTTGCGCAGCTGCGCCATGCGCGTGCGGATGCGACGACGGTCCAGCTCGATCTTCGTCTCACCGGGTCCGCGCGAGCCCATGCCCGCACCGCCCGCGCCGACCTGTCCACCGGCCTGACGCGACATCGAGTCACCCCATCCGCGCAGTCGCGGGAGGAGGTACTCGAGCTGGGCGAGCTCGACCTGCGCCTTGCCCTCGCGGCTCTTCGCGTGCTGGCTGAAGATGTCGAGGATCACCGTGGTGCGGTCGATGACCTTCACCTTGACGACATCCTCCAGCGCGCGGCGCTGGCTGGGCGCGAGCTCGGTGTCGGCGATGACGGTGTCGGCGCCGACGGCCGCGACGATGTCGCGCAGCTCCTGGGCCTTGCCGCGGCCGACGTACGTCGCCGGATCGGGGTGCGGACGGCGCTGGAGGACGCCGTCGAGCACCCGCGCACCGGCCGTCTCGGCCAGGGCGGACAGCTCGCGCAGCGAGTTCTCGGCATCCGTCTGCTCCCCCTGCGGGTGGACGCCGACGAGCACGACGTTCTCCAGGCGAAGCTGGCGGTACTCGACCTCGGTGACGTCCTCGAGCTCCGTGGACAGACCCGGGACGCGGCGCAGCGCAGCGCGCTCCTCGCGATCCCACTGGTCGCCGTCGGTCTCGCCGCCGTACGCGGTGGTGGCATCCTGGAGCGCCTGGGCAGCACCGAAGACCCGGACCCCGCGATGCGCATCGGCGCGCGAGAGCACGCGGTCCACCGGGTCCACCGGCGACGCGTCCGTGCTCAGGGGTGTGGTCTGATCGGTCATGTGTTCCTTTCGTCCGCGGGCGTCCCGCGGCATGTTGGCACTTTAGCTCCCCCGGCGTCCGGGGTCGCCGTCGGCTACGCTTTCGGCATGGGGAGCGACCACTACTTCAGCGCGTCGCCGTCGAGTCCCGAACAGCTCCGCCGTCTGCGCGTCGCCCTCGCCGGGCGCGACCTCGAGGTCACCACCGCCGGCGGCGTCTTCAGTCCGGATCGTCTGGATGCCGGGACGTCGGTGCTGCTGGCGAACACACCTCCCCCGCCCGCCGGTGGAGACCTGCTCGACCTGGGATGCGGGTGGGGTCCGATCTCACTGACGCTGGCGATGGACGCACCGCACGCCACCGTCTGGGCCGTCGACGTCAATGAGAGGGCGCTGGACCTCGTGAGGCGCAACGCGGAGCGTCACGGCCTCCAGAACATCAACGCCGTCCGGCCCGAGGATGTTCCCGACGACGTCGTCTTCCGCACGATCCGATCCAACCCGCCGATCCGCGTGGGCAAGAACGAGCTGCACGGCATGCTCGAGCACTGGATCCCCCGGCTCGCGGAGCGCTCCGACGGCTGGTTCGTCGTCCAGCGGAACCTCGGGTCGGACTCGCTGCAGCGATGGCTCGCGACGACGTTCCCCGACGGCTTCGGCGTCACGCGGGCCGCGACCGGCCGCGGCTACCGCGTCCTGCGGGTACGCCGCCACGGCTCGCCGCCGAGCGGGCCGATCGACGTCGTGTCCTGAGCCTCAGGCGAGGGCGACCTCGCCGGTGAAGACGAGGGATGCCGGACCGGAGAGGTAGACGCGACCCTCCGACACGCGCACGCCGAGCGTGCCGCCGGGGGTGTCGACGATCCAGGAGTCCGGAGCGGCCGAGCCCGCCCAGTGTCGGACGGCCAGCGCCGCGGCGGCGACGCCGGTGCCGCAGCTGAGGGTCTCGCCGACGCCGCGCTCGAACACCCGCAGGCTGATCGCGCCGACGCCCTCGCGGACGAGGGGGTCGGCCGGGACGACGAACTCGACGTTCGCGCCATGGCGGGGAGCCGGGTCGAGGACCGGCTGGAAGGTGAGGTCGAGGCCGTCGAGCTCCGCCTCGGACGACAGTGCGACGACGACGTGCGGGTTGCCGACGTCCACGCCCACGCCGGGACGGGCGACGGGGAGTCCCTTCGCACGGACGAGGGTCTCCTCGGCCTCGATCGCGAACGGTCCCAGGTCGACCTCGTAGCCGCGCTCGCTCCGGGTGAGCGTCTTGATGCCGGCGCGGGTGCCGATGCGGAGGCCGCCGTCCAGCGAGGCGAGTCCGGTGTCGCTGAGGTAGCGGGCGAAGACGCGGGTGCCGTTGCCGCACATCTCGGCCGCGGAGCCGTCGGCGTTGCGGTAGTCCATGAACCATTCGGCGCCGGCCGCGGCGGCATCCGCCCCCTCCGCGATCGCCGCGGAGCGCACCACGCGGAGCAGGCCGTCCCCGCCGATGCCGAAGTGGCGGTCGCAGAGGGCCGCGACCTGGCCGTCGGCGAGGTCGAGCTCGCCGTCCGGGTCCGCGATCACCACGAAGTCGTTGCCCGTGCCGTGGCCCTTGGTGAACGCGAGAGTCGCCATGCCCTCCAGTCTAGGCAGGACCGCCGAGGGCGCTCACGCGAGGGCGGGCGGTCCGCCGGGACCGTCGACGATGAGCCGACGGCCCGTCGCCCAGATCTCGAACGGCTCGTACCCGAGCGCGTCGTAGAAGCCGCGGGCGCCGGCGTTGTCGGGGCGCACCATGAGCTGCACCTTGGGGCAGCCCATCGCCTCGAGCAGCCGCTCCGCCTCCGCGACGAGGCGGCGACCGATGCCCTGCCCGCGGTGCGACTCCGCGGCGGCCAGGTAGTACAGCCATCCGCGGTGCCCGTCGTACCCGGCCATGACGCTGCCGACGACGGCATCGCGATCGACGGCGACGAGGAACAGCTCCGGCTGCACGGAGAGCTTCCGTCGGATGTCGGCGCGGGGGTCGTTCCAGGGCCGGGTCAGCCCCGCCTCCTCCCACAGCGCCACCACGGCGTCCTCGTCGGCGGCCGCGAAGGCCCGGATCTCGACGGTCATCGCGTCTCTCCCTCCGCGGATGCCAGGTCGGCGGCATCCACTCTCCGCGCATCGACCCAGCGGGCCCCGGCATACCGCCGGAACCACGACACCTGACGGCGCGCGTACCGCCGGGTGAGCGCCTGCGTCTCGGCCACGGCCTCGTCGCGCGTGAGGTCGCCGCGCAGCTGACCGAGGGCCTGCGCGTACCCGATGGCCCGGCTGGCCGTCACGCCCCGCTCGAGCCCCTGGGCGCGCAGCTGCGCGACCTCCTCGAGGAGGCCGTCCGCCCACATCCGCTCGACCCTCGCGTCGAGCAGCGGGACGAGCTCCTCGCGGTCGATCGCGGTCGCCACGATGGTCGTCTCCGGATGCCAGAACGACGGCGCCGCGGGAAGCGCACCGCCGTGCGTCTCGCCGCCCTGCGCCAGGACTTCGAGCGCGCGGACGACGCGGCGGCCGTTGCGGGGGTCGATGCGTTCCGCGGCGGCCGGGTCGGCCGCACGGAGCCGTGCGAAGAGAAGGCCCGCGCCGTGCTGCTCGAGCTCGGCCTCGAGCTCGGCGCGCAGCCTCTCGTCGCGAGGCGGGAAACGGAAGTCCCACAGCACGCTGGACACGTACAGTCCCGAGCCGCCGACGAGGATCGCGTCGGCGCCGCGGCTGTGGATCCCGGCGATCGTCGAGCGCGCCTCGTCCTGGTACCAGGCGACGGCGGCCTCGTCGGTCACGTCGAGCGCGTCGAAGAGGTGGTGCGGGATGCCGCGCCGTCCGGCATCCGGGATCTTCGCGGTCCCGATGTCCATTCCGCGGTAGAGCTGCATCGCGTCGGCGTTCACGACCTCGGCCGCGCGGCCCCGCTCCGCCAGCGCCTCGGCCAGGTCGAGGGAGAGACCGGTCTTGCCGGTCCCCGTGGCACCGACGACGGCCCAGAGGCGCGGGGCGCTGGTCCGTTCCGTGGCCGCGGCCGCGACCACCGTCAGACGCCGACGCGCAGCGTGGGCAGGCCGAGGGAGACCGCGCGCGGCGCCCCCGCCTCTCCCGCCGGTGCCGGGACACCGCAGGACTCCGCCTGCGAGCGGTCCCAGGCGTCACCCGCGCGCGTCCGACGGATGCGCAGCGGCGCACCGTCCGGGGCGTCGGCGAGGAGGTGGAAGGGAGCGGCGTGCGTGACCGTGACCGACACGACGTCGCCGGGACGCGGCAGCGGCGAGCCCGCCGGGACCTCGAAGTGCACGAGACGGTTGTCCTCCGCGCGCCCGGTCAGCCGGTGCGTCTCGGCATCCTTCTTGCCCTCGCCCGTGGAGACGAGCACCTCGAGGGACCGGCCGAGCTGTCTCTGGTTCTCCTCGGCGGAGATACGGTCCTGCAGGGCCACCAGACGCTCGAAGCGCTCCTGGACCACGGCCTTCGGCACCTGGTCGGGCATGGTGGCCGCCGGGGTGCCCTCGCGGATGGAGTACTGGAACGTGAAGGCGCTCGAGAATCGGGACGCCTCGACGACGCGCAGCGTCTCCTCGAAGTCGGCGTCGGTCTCGCCCGGGAACCCGACGATGATGTCGGTCGTGATGGCGGCGTTCGGGATGCGCTCGCGCACCCGGTCCAGGATGCCGAGGAACCGGTCGCTGCGGTACGACCGTCGCATGGCCTTGAGGATGCGGTCGGACCCCGACTGCAACGGCATGTGCAGCTGCGGCATGACCGCGGGGGTCTCGGCCATGGCGGCGATGACGTCGTCGGTGAAGGCCGCGGGGTGCGGGCTCGTGAAGCGGATCCGCTCGAGACCCGGGATCTCCCCCGCCGCGCGGAGCAGCTTGCCGAAGGCGAGGCGGTCGCCGAACTCCACGCCGTAGGAGTTGACGTTCTGCCCGAGCAGGGTGACCTCGATCGCCCCGTCCTCGACGAGGAGGCGGATCTCGTTCAGGATGTCGCCGGGGCGGCGGTCCTTCTCCTTGCCACGGAGGCTCGGCACGATGCAGAAGGTGCAGGTGTTGTTGCAGCCGACCGAGATCGACACCCACCCGCTGTGGACGGAGTCGCGCTTCGTCGGCAGCGTGGAGGGGAAGACCTCGAGCGACTCGAGGATCTCCAGCTCGGCCTCGCCGTTGTGCCGCGCCCGCTCCAGCATGCCGGGCAGCGAGCCCATGTTGTGGGTGCCGAACACGACGTCGACCCAGGGCGCCTTCTGCTGGACGGCGTCCTTGTCCATCTGGGCGAGGCAGCCGCCGACGGCGATCTGCATGCCTTCGTGCTTGTCCTTGCGGGACTTCAGGTGCCCCAGCGTCCCGTACAGCTTGCCGGCGGCGTTGTCGCGCACCGCGCAGGTGTTGATGACCACGACGTCGGCCTCGACGCCGGCGTCGGCGCGGACGTACCCGGCGCTCTCGAGCGAGCCGGAGAGGCGCTCCGAGTCGTGGACGTTCATCTGGCAGCCGAACGTGCGCACCTCGTAGGTGCGCGATCGACCGTCGGCGGCCTGGGCGGCGAGGGACGGCGCGATCAGCGTCGGGGTGGAAAGAGGGGTCGTCATGATGCGAGCCATTCTAGGCGCCGCCGTCCGCGACGACCCCGGCGGAGCCCCCAGGTGTGGACGGGATGCCGCCCCGCAGGGGTGTCGTGAACAGGTTGATTCCGTGCGCGCCACGGCCGGACGCGACCTGACGCCGCCGCTTATCCTGACGAAGCGCATCCCCCCATGCGCATCGTTCGCGTGCCCGCGAGCATCGACGAAGGGACCCTGTGAGAGACGAGCGCGCCTGGACCTGGTCCGATCCGCTCGTCGGCGATGACCGGGACGCGGCGGCCTCGGCGGCCCGACTCCTCTCCGGCACCTCCCTCGTCCTGGCCGGGCCGCGCGGCAGCGGTCGCAGCCACCTCGTCCGGGCGATCATGACCGAGCTGCGCTCCCGCGGGGTGTCCCCCGCCGTGGTCCGCCCGTCCGCGATCCTGGGCGACGTCCCCCTCGCCGCCCTCGACTCGTCCGGGGATCCGCGCATCACGGCGCTCCGCGCCGGCGAGGCCGCACCCGAGCCGGCGCCCATCGTCGTCGTGGACGATGCCCAGCTCCTCGATCACGCCTCGGCGACCGCCCTTGCACGAGCCGTCAGCGGCGGCCGGGCGGTTCTGCTCTTGTCGGTCATGGTTCCCCGAGCCCGGGCCCGGCACGCACCCGCCGGCGACACGGGCGTGGGCCGCGTCATGATGCGGCTGTGGCTGGACGGCTTCGCCGACCGGGACGACCTGCGCGAGATGACCACGGAGGACGCCGAGCGCCTGCTATCCCTCTTCCCGGGTTCGGCCACGCTCGACGCCGCGACCACCGCCGGCCTGGTCTGGCGCGCGGACGGCTCGCGACGTCTGCTGCGCGAGCTCGTCGCGGAGGCCGTGCAGGCCGCCTCCGCCGGTCGGGACCCTCTGCTCGCGGTCCGCGAGCCCCCCGCGCACAGCAGGCTCGCCGGCGCGGTGGAGCTGCACGTCGCCGATCTTTCCGAGGACTCCCGCAGGACCCTCGCCTTCCTCTGCCGCGTTCCCCATATCTCGATGGTGGATGCCACCCGCTTCCTGCCCCAGGACGTCCTGGAATCCCTGCTGGCGTCCGGTCTGCTGTACGCCGACGACAGTCCCGCCCGGCGTCTTACGGCCAACGAGTTGCTCGCCAGGGAATCCGCCCGGCAGCTGGGCGCGGAGCGCGTGGACGCCCTCGTGGAGCGGGCCGGCACGCGGATGCTGCGGGAGAGCGAAGAGTGGTGGAGCACGCCCATCTCCGTCGCCCTGGCCGACCGGTGGCACCGGGGCGAGTCGACCTCTGCCGAGATGGACGAGATCCCGGCCGCGGTGCGCGCGCGTGTCGCCCTCGACGCCGCCCGGGCCGCCAACGACGCGGGGGACGTGGCACGCGCCCTCGCGCACGTCGCTCGCGGGCAGCGGGCGGCGGACACCCCTGACCTCCGCGTCGAGCGTCTGTTCGCCACCGCCGTCCTCCACCCGCGCGACGGCGACGCCTTCGCGGACGTCGACGAGCAGACCCTCGACCCCGTGACGCGGCGGCGCCTGCACCGGCTCCGTGCCGTGCTGGCCGACCGCGGCTTCTCTGCGCCGCTGCTGTCGGCGTCGGACGCGGGCACGGATGCCGAGGTGGAGGATGTGCTCGCCCGGGCCGCGCGGCACGGCGAGCAGATGGACTGGATCTCCGCCGCCGCGGACGCGACCCTCGCCACCCGGCTGGAGGCCGCACCGGCCACCCGGCTGCGCGCCCTCGCGGCCGCAGGCATGGCGGAGACGTTCCTCGGGCGGTGGACGGTCGCCCAGTCCCACTTCCGCACTGTGGAACGCCTGCTGGACGCCCGGACGCGCACGACCAACCTGGGCACTCTGGACCGTCTCGGCGCCATCCTCGTCCTGCTGTCCAGTGCTCAGCTGGCAGGGGCGGACGGTGGCGGAGCCGCCCAGAGGCTGCTGTCGGAGCGGATCGTCGCCGCCCGCGAGGGCGACGGTGTCGGTCTCACCGTCGCGGGGATCGCCGCCGCGATCGCCGACACGAACCTCGATCGCCCGGCGCGCGCGCTCCTGGAGCTCGAGACCGCGCTCGGTCGCGGACCGCGCACCCTGACCGGACCCGATCTCGCCCTCGCCGAGCTCGGCGTCGCCGAGGCGCTCGCGGCGGCCGGCCGGGTCGAGGACGCGCGGCTGGTCTTCGACCGCGTCGAGGCCGGGGACGCCCCGCAGCTGCGGCACGCGCGCGCCTCGGTGGAGGCGACGCTGCTGATCGCGGAGAGCCGCCGGGAGGAGGCTGTCGGGCGCGCTCGCGACGCCGCGACGCTGACGCGGGGCCGGGCGGTCCCCCCGATGCGCCTGCGGGATCTCTTCAAGCTGCTCGTCCTCGGGGAGCTGTCGGACGCCGAGCGCGAAGAGCTCGAGCTCCTCGCCGCCGATAGCGAGCTGCCGCTCGCGGCCGTGACCCGCGAGCGCATCGCGGCGTGGGACGGCTCCGGTCCGGACCGCGACCCCCGGGAGGAGCTCCGCCTGCACCCGCGCTGGGTGCCGACGGAGGCCACGGCGACGGGCGGACCGATCGGTCGGCTGTCACCGGTCCCCCTCTCCGCGGCGGGGGCGGCCGCGGGCGGCGGTCTCGAGCTCACCCGCCGGGAGCGGGAGATCGCACTGCTCGTCGACCAGGGTCTGAACAACCGTCAGATCGCGGAGCGCCTTTATCTCTCCGTCCGCACGGTCGAGTCGCACGTGTATCAGGCGCGGCAGAAGGTGGAAGCCAGCTCGCGCTCCGACCTGGGGCGGATCGTCGCTCGGGCCGACGCGTCGCGGGGCGCCGACCCGTCGCGGTCGCGCATGTGACGCGAGCCGCGCGGTTCAGTCCTCGTCGGGGGTGAAGCGGACGCCGGTGGCGGGACGTGCCGACGCACGAGCGCGCCCGATCCCCGCCTCGGCCAGAGCAGCTCGCGCGGCGTTGAGCGAGACGGAGGACGGGTATCCGCGTCTGGACAGCTGTCCGGCGAGTCGACGCAACGCCGTGTCGTAGTCCTGACCGGTCATGGCCCGCGCTTTGCCCCGTGCGAACTCGAGGGCGCGATCGTCGTCGTCGTCCGGGAGGGCGTCCACCGCGGCATCCGCCACGTCGCGCGGGATCCCCCGCTTGAGCATGGTCTGGACGACCGCGCGTCGGCCCTGGCCCTTGCGCTCCACCCCGGAGAGGGCGAGCTGGTCGGCGAGCGCTCCGTCGTCCAGGTAGCCGAGGTCGACGAAGCGGTCGATCAGCTCGGCGACGAGGGCGTCGTCGACGCCCTCGACCCCGCGCAGGGCCGTACGCGACTCCGACAGCGAGAGCGATCGCGTCCGCAGCTTGCGCAGCAGGACCGCCTCCGCACGGTCGCGGACCTCATCCGGATCGGGAGCGTCCTCGTGCACCGCCGCCGTCGCATCGCGGAACCGGGCGCGGCTCTTTGCATGACGGTCCTCGTCCGTCGGCTGGGGCAGCGCGCGGATCGGGGGTCCTCCCCCGGCGGAGGGGTGGTCCGCCCGCGCCGGCGAACGCAGCCAGGTGGTGTGCCACCTCGAACGTTCATCGGCGTCGGTACCGTCGGACACTGCCCTGGCGCCGTCCACGTCCCCGCCGGGGTCACCGTCCTCGTCGGACCCGACCGCCGTCCGCGTCCCCGGCCGGGCCGCTGTGCGGGCCGAACCCGCATCGCGCGCGATGTCGTCGTCCCGGTCCCGGTCGCCACCCTCGTGGACGGCCGCGTCGTCGTCGCCGCCGTCCGGCTGGAGGCCACGGCGCCGGGCGGCACCCGCACCGAACAGCGGGATCACCGGGGCGAGGCCGTCGTCACCGCGACCGGCGCCTCCCCGACCCGCGGCGGGGCGGTCCTGCGCCCCGCCGCGGTCAGATCCTCGTCCGTCGCCGTCGACCATCAGGCCGGACGACGAGCCGCCAGCTCGTCCGCGGCGGGAGCCGCCGCCGGCGCCCCGCCGATGCCGAGCTTCGTCTTGATCTTCGACTCGATGTCGGCGGCGATGTCGGGGTTCTTCAGCAGGAAGTTGCGCGCGTTCTCCTTGCCCTGGCCGAGCTGCTCGCCCTCGTAGGTGTACCAGGCGCCGGACTTCTTGACGATCGCGTGCTCGACGCCGAAGTCGATCAGGCTGCCCTCGCGGGAGATGCCGACGCCGTAGAGGATGTCGAACTCCGCCTGCTTGAAGGGCGGCGCCATCTTGTTCTTCACGACCTTGACGCGGGTGCGGTTGCCCACGGCCTCCGTGCCGTCCTTGAGCGTCTCGATACGGCGGATGTCGAGGCGCACCGACGCGTAGAACTTGAGCGCCTTACCGCCGGCGGTGGTCTCGGGCGATCCGAAGAACACGCCGATCTTCTCGCGCAGCTGGTTGATGAAGATGGCGGTGGTCTTGGTGGTGTTCAGTCCACCGGTGAGCTTGCGGAGAGCCTGCGACATCAGACGCGCCTGCAGACCGACGTGCGAGTCGCCCATCTCACCCTTGATCTCCGCCTCCGGCACCAGGGCCGCGACGGAGTCGATGACGACGAGGTCGATGGCACCCGAGCGGATCAGCATGTCCGCGATCTCGAGGGCCTGCTCTCCGGTGTCGGGCTGCGACACCAGCAGGGCGTCGATGTCGACGCCGAGCTTCTTGGCGTACTCGGGGTCGAGCGCGTGCTCGGCGTCGATGAAGGCGGCGATACCGCCCGCGCGCTGCGCGTTCGCGATGGCGTGGAGCGTCAGCGTGGTCTTACCGGAGGACTCGGGACCGTAGATCTCGATGATGCGACCGCGCGGCAGGCCGCCGATGCCGAGCGCGACATCGAGGGCGACCGAGCCGGTGGGGATGGTCTCGATCGGTGCGCGGTCGTCGCTGCCCAGTCGCATGACCGAGCCCTTTCCGAACTGCCGGTCGATCTGGGCGAGGGCCGATTCGAGGGCCTTCTCGCGCTCTGCGGGTGAGGGCATGACGTGCTCCTATTGCTCGCGTTCCGTCGCCTATAGGCTGTCGCGCTCCCCATCGACGATGAGGATGCCCGACAAGGCGTTCAGGGTGTCGTTCGACGCTGCCCACGTTACGGAGGGCCTCCGACATCGACGCCGGCGCACCCCCGTTCCGGGGACAGGTTCGCAAGAAACCCTGTTGTGAAGGAGACTACGCCGAAATCGAACGGATATTCGACGACACGCCGTCAGCGCTGACGCGGCTCGATCCGCCCCACGCCGTAGCGGCGCTCGAGCGGGACGTCCGTCTCCTGACAGAGCGCCAGCCAGACGTCGCGGGGCTCGACGCCGGCCGCGAGGGCTTCGGCACTCGTCCGCCCCCCGACGGCCGACAGGACGAGATCAGAGACCAGGTAGCCGCCTCGAGCCCCGAACTCGTCCGTGACGGCGCGATCGAATTCGCTACGACGCATCGGTCGGCAGGCCGCCGATCAGTGGAGCGAGAGCTCGGGCTCGACCGCCGCGACGAGCTCGTCGGGAACGACATCGGGGAAGGTCTGCAGGCCCTCGAGGACCGAGAGCCGGTCGCCGACCTCGCGCATGATCGTGGAGATGGGAACGTCCAGCGCCTCGGCGACGGACGCCAGGATCTCGCTCGAAGCTTCCTTCTGACCGCGCTCGACCTCGCTGAGGTACCCCAGCGCGACGCTCGCGCGGCTGGCGACCTGACGGAGGGTGCGCCCCTTCTGCTGACGAAGGTCACGCAGGACTTCGCCGATCTCTTGACGAACCAGGATCATTTGGGCCCCTCCTCACTGCTGATTCCTGTGCTGTCCGGGTGGACAACGGTACAACACCGATACGGTCACCCTAATGCCGCGCGCTGGGCAGAGGATGGGAATCGCCTACTCGAACCGGAATGTGTCATCATTCATTCCCGCACGTCGCCCCGCGGCCTCCGGAGCCCGTCACAAGGCCATGAGAGCGCGCCGGAGGGCGATGTGAGCGGTCTCCCGGCGGATGCGATCCCGATCCCCGTGGATGACGAGGGAGTCCACGCGCGTACCCAGCGGCGTGGCCACGGCGATGTGCACCGTGCCGACGGGTTGGCCGTCCTGCTCGTCCGGACCGGCGACCCCCGTCGTCGCGATCCCCATGTCGGCGGCGCGCCCGTCCCTCCCGAGGACGTCGCGCACCCCGCGCGCCATCTGCCGCGCCACACGGGGGTGGACGGCGCCGTGCGCCTCGAGCAGCGCCGGATCGACGCCGAGCACGCTGTTCTTGACGTCGGTGGCGTACGCGACGACCCCTCCCCGCAGCACCCGCGAGGCCCCGGGCACATCCACGAGAGTGGAGACCACCAGGCCTCCGGTCAGGGACTCCGCGACCGCGACGGTCCAGTTGAGCTCGGCGAGCCGGTCGATGAGCAGCGCCGCCGTCTCGCGGGGATCGCGGACGAGCGTCTGTTCGAGATCGTCGGGCACGCCGTCGATCATGAGGCCCGGCGCTTCCGGCGCGCCCCGCGCACCTCGCTCACGATGTAGTCGATCCCGGACGCGATGGTGAGCACGACCGCGATCGTCATGGTGACGACGCCGGCCCACCAGACGCCCGAACGCCAGGTGTCCGCGTCGACGAGGGCGTCCAGCGGCAGGAGCGCGATGGACAACGCGACCGCCTGCGCGACCGTCTTGAGCTTGCCCATCCATGCCGCGGCCAGCACGTGGTCGCTCACGACCATCAGGCGGTACACGGTGATCCCGATCTCCCGGACCAGGACCACGACCGTGATCACCCACGGCAGCTCGCCGAGGAGGGAGAGCCCGATGAACGCCAGCCCCGTCAGCGCCTTGTCGGCGATGGGGTCCAGGAGCTTTCCGAGGTCGCTCACGATGTCGTACTTGCGCGCGATGTAGCCGTCGATGCCGTCCGTCGCGATCGCCACGATGAAGAGGATCGCCGCCGCCCAGCGCAGACCGCCGTCCGCGCCCCCGTCGGCGAGGAGCAGCCAGAGGAAGACGGGAGCGCAGAGGATGCGCGCGATGGTGATCGCGTTGGGCAGCTGCCGCGGGACCGCCATCAGTCGCGTCCCGTCAGCTGCCAGGCGTCCTCGCTGCCGTCGTCGTCCTCGACGACCGGCAGCCCGTCGTATTGCGCGGCGACCGCGTCGGGACCGTACCGGTCGTCGGCCGCGGACGGCGCCGCCGGCTCGTCCTCCCCGCGCATGCGCGCGAGCACGGACGGGAGCTGCTCGTTGGTCACCAGCACGTCGCGGGCCTTGGAGCCCTCGGACGGTCCGACGATCTCGCGCGACTCCAGTAGGTCCATGAGACGGCCGGCCTTGGCGAAGCCGACCCGCAGCTTGCGCTGCAGCATCGACGTCGAGCCGAACTGCGTCGACACGACCAGCTCGGCCGCCGCGAGCAGCAGCTCGAGGTCGTCGCCGATGTCCGCGTCGATCTCCTTCTTCTCCGCCGCCGCCTGCACGTCGGAGCGGTACTCCGGACGGGCCTGCTGGGTGACGTGCGCGACGACCTTCTCGATCTCCTGCTCGCTCACCCAGGCGCCCTGCACGCGCAGCGACTTCGACGCGCCCATCGGGAGGAACAGCCCGTCGCCCTGCCCGATGAGGCGGTCCGCGCCCGGCTGGTCCAGGATGACCCGGGAGTCGGTGACGCTCGTCACCGCGAAGGCCAGTCGCGACGGGACGTTCGCCTTGATCAGGCCCGTGACGACGTCGACCGACGGCCGCTGGGTCGCCAGGACCAGATGGATGCCGCTGGCGCGCGCGAGCTGCGTGATGCGGACGATCGAGTCCTCGACGTCGCGCGGGGCCACCATCATGAGGTCCGCGAGCTCGTCGACGACGACCAGGAGGTACGGGTACGGCTTGAGGACCCGCTCGCTGCCGGCCGGCAGCGTGATCTCGTCGGCGACCACCGCGCGGTTGAAGTCGTCGATGTGACGGAAGCCGAACGACGCGAGGTCGTCGTACCGCATGTCCATCTCCTTCACGACCCACTGGAGCGCCTCGGCGGCCTTCTTGGGGTTCGTGATGATGGGGGTGATGAGGTGCGGCACACCGGCGTACGACGTGAGCTCCACGCGCTTCGGGTCGATGAGCACCATGCGCACGTCCGAAGGCTTCGCGCGCATGAGCAGGCTCGTGATCATCGAGTTGACGAAGCTCGACTTGCCGGAGCCGGTCGAACCGGCCACCAGCAGGTGGGGCATCTTGGCCAGGTTGGCCACGACGTAGCCGCCGCCGACGTCCTTGCCGACGCCGATCGTCATCGGGTGCGTCGAGCTCGTCGCGGCCGTCGACCGCAGGACGTCGCCGAGCGTGACGATCTCGCGGTCGGCGTTCGGGATCTCCACGCCGATAGCGCTCTTCCCCGGGATGGGCGCGAGGATGCGGACCTCGTTGGATGCCACGGCGTACGCGATGTTGTTCGTCAGCGCCGTGATGCGCTCCACCTTGACGCCCGGGCCGACCTCGATCTCGTATTGCGTGACGGTAGGTCCGCGGGAGAAGCCGGTGACGCGGGCGTCGACCTTGAACTGCTCGAGCACGCTCTCGATGGCGCGCACGACCGCGTCGTTCGCGGCCGACCGCTCGAGGTGCGGCGTCCCCGCGGCGAGGGAGCCGACCGCCGGCAGACGGTAGTTCGCCGAGGGCGGCACACCGTTGTTGTCCGCGCCGAGTCCGGAGATCCCGGGCAGATCGTCCTCTGCGCCCTCGTCCGCGGGCGAGTCGTCGCGCAGACCGCGGCCGGAGGCGGCGGCGGCCATCGCCGCCGGGTCGAACACCTCGGTGACGGCGTCGGGCGTCGGCGGGAGCGGCGGGACCGGGGGCGCGGCGGGCGCCGAGCGCTCCGCCTCGACGAAGGCCGTGTCGAAGCCGCCCTGCGTCGTGCCCGGGCTCAGCAGCTCGGTGAGGTCGTCGGATCCGAGCGAGCCGTCGGCATCCTGCTCCCGACCGCTGCGGTTGCGTCGCCACCACGGCAGCGACTTCTCGGCGGGCTCGTCGTCGTCCGCCGGGAGGACCTTGGTCGCGGGGTCGGGGCGCTCGCTCTTCTCGGCGCCGAACATCCAGGCGTACAGGTCGCCGAGGCGCTGACCGATGCGGTTGGGCGGGGTCTTCGTGAGGATGAGGACGCTGAGGGCAGCGAGCAGTGAGAGTGCGATGTAGGCGCCGACGTCCTGCAGGACGGTCGCGAGCGGCTCGCCGACGATCCACCCGAAGATGCCGCCCGCCGGGCTGAGGACCGGCGGTCCGCCGTCGCTGGGCGCCGGTCGACCGCCGGCGACGTGGCAGAACCCGGACAGCGCGATGACGAACAGGCCGAATCCGATCCCCACGCGTCCGTTGTCGTGGACGGACGACGGATGCCGGAAGAGCCAGCCGGCCAGCAGGATGAGCAGGACCGGGAGCACGAAGGCGACACGGCCCACGATGAGGCCGAACGAATAGGCGCTGATCAGCGCAGCGGCATCCGTCCCGATGAAGAACCACTCCACGACCGCGCCGATGACGGCGAGGACGACGAGGAAGAACGGGAAGCCGTCACGGCGCTGCTCCCGATCCAGGGTCTCGGAGCCGAAGGCGCGGAACATCCCGCCGACGCCGTGGGCGACGGCCATCCAGGCGCGGGCGGCGACCGGCGGCTTCTCGGGCTCGTCGACGTAGCGCTTCGGCGCAGGAGCCGGGGCTTTCGATCGCGACGACCCCTTCGCGGGGGCGCGACCGCCGGACGGGGACGAGGTGCGAGCCATCCTCCCACGGTAGGCCGGACCCCGGACATTCGCGCGTGCCCACGCGGGGATGCCTCCAGACGCCCGCCCGTCGCACGGCGGAGGTGCGGGTCACGAGACGCCCGCCCCAGCGCCCCGGAGACGCGGCTCAAGAGACGCCCGCCGAGGGACCTCCCCCGACGAGCCGGCGGCGCGGCAGGGATCGACCCCCGCCGCGCCGCCGCGGCGTCACGCCTCGATGACGAGGGGGACGATCATGGGACGGCGCCGCAGGGACTGGTTGACCCAGCGCCCGATGGTGCGGCGGACGACCTGCGAGAGCGCGTGCTTGTCGCGCACGCCCGACTGCGCGGCCTCGGCGAGCGCCGCCGCGATCTTCGGCTTGACGCTCTCGAACACCGCGGCGTCCTCGGCGAAGCCGCGGGCGTGCACCTCCGGTCCGGACACGATCTTGCCGGTCGCCGAGTCGACCACGACGATGACCGAGATGAAGCCCTCCTCGCCGAGGATGCGGCGGTCCTTCAGGTCGGCATCCGTGATCTCGCCCACCGACGAGCCGTCGACGTAGACGAAGCCGATGTCGAGCTGGCCGACGACCTCCGCGGTGCCGTCGCGCAGGTCCACGACCGTGCCGTTCTCGCCGAGGATCGTGTTCTTCTCGGGGATGCCCGTCTCCTGCGCCAGCTTCGCGTTGGCCATGAGGTGGCGGTACTCGCCGTGGACCGGGAGGACGTTCTTCGGCTGCAGGATGTTGTAGCAGTAGAGCAGCTCGCCCGCGGCGGCGTGACCCGACACGTGCACCTTCGCGTTGCCCTTGTGCACGACGGTCGCGCCGAGCTTGGTGAGGCCGTCGATCACGCGGTAGATCGCGTTCTCGTTCCCGGGGATCTGACTGGATGCCAGGATGATCGTGTCGCCCTCGCCGGGCTCGATCGCGTGGTCGAGGTTGGCCATGCGGCTGAGCACCGCCATCGGCTCGCCCTGAGAGCCGGTCGACATGTAGACGATCTTGTCGTCGGGCAGGTCGCGGGCCTTCTTGTAGTCGATCAGCACACCGTCGGGCACGTTGAGGTACCCGAGGTCGGCGGCGATGCCCATGTTGCGCACCATGCTGCGTCCGAGCAGGGCCACGCGGCGGCCGTTGGCGTGCGCGGCGTCGAGGACCTGCTGCACGCGGTGCACGTGGCTCGAGAAGCTGGCCACGACGACGCGGCGGGGCGCCCGGGCGATGACCTGGTCGAGGACCGGGCCGATGCCCCGCTCCGTCGCGGTGAACCCGGGCACGTCGGCGTTCGTGGAGTCCACCAGGAAGAGGTCGACGCCCTCTTCCCCGAGCCGCGCGAAGGCGCGCAGGTCGGTGATGCGGCCGTCGAGCGGCAGCTGGTCCATCTTGAAGTCGCCGGTGGCCAGCACGAGGCCCGCCGGTGTGCGGATCGCCACCGCCAAGGCATCCGGGATCGAGTGGTTCACCGCGACGAACTCGAGGTCGAACGGTCCGACCTGCTCGCGCTGCCCCTCCTTCACCGTCAGCGTGTACGGCCGGATGCGGTGCTCCTTCAGCTTCGCCTCGATGAGCGCGAGCGTCAGTCCGGAGCCGATGAGGGGGATGTCGCTCTTGAGACGCAGCAGGTACGGCACGGCGCCGATGTGGTCCTCGTGGCCGTGCGTCAGCACGACGCCGACGATGTCGTCGAGGCGGTGCTTGATGGGCTCGAAGTCCGGCAGGATCAGGTCGACCCCGGGCTGGTGCTCCTCGGGGAAGAGCACGCCGCAGTCGACGACGAGCAGCTTCCCGTCGAACTCGAACACGGTCATGTTGCGTCCGACCTCGCCGAGGCCGCCGAGGGGGATGACGCGCAGAGTCCCCTTCGCGAGGGCGGGCGGGTCGTAGACGTTCGTGGGCATTGGTGCCTCCTCGGATGCCACGATGTGGCATCCCTTCGTGTGGCGTCCCTGGCCGCGGATCGGCGGACGCCGATGCTTATCTCGTGGTGCCGTGCACCTTCGGCAGGGCACCGCCGGCGGCCGCGTTGCGGTCGGGACGGAAGTTGGAGAAGTCCGCGCCGGGGACGTCGCGGACGAGGGCGAGCTCGTCCTCGATGACCGCGGCCTCCCACTCCTCCGGGCCGACGAGCGGCAGGCGCACGCGCGGGCTGCCGATGCGGCCGAGGCCGTGCAGGATGTACTTCGCCGCGACCGTGCCGGGGACGTGCGTCATGACGGCGCGCACGAGCGGCTCGAGGCTCTTGTGCGCGGCGGTGGCCGCGGCGAGGTCGCCGCGGTTCACGGCGTCGACGATCGTGCGGTACGGTCCGGCGGCGATGTTCGCCGTGACGCCGATGAGGCCGCTCGCGCCGATGGCCATGTGCGGGAGCACGTTGGCGTCGTCGCCGGAGAAGTAGAGCAGGTCGGTCTGGTTGAGCACGCGGCTGACCTCGCTGAAGTCGCCCTTGGCGTCCTTGATGGCGAGGATGTTGGGGTGCTTGGCGAGGCGCAGGATGGTCTCGTACTTGATGGGCACGCCCGTGCGACCCGGGATGTCGTAGAGGATGACCGGCAGGTCGGTCGCGTCGGCGACGAGGCGGAAGTGCGTCAGGATGCCGGCCTGGGTCGGCTTGTTGTAGTACGGCGTGACGATCATGATGCCGTCGGCGCCGGCCTTCTCGCTGGCCTTGTAGAGCTCGATCGCGTGCGCCGTCTCGTTCGAGCCGCCGCCGGTGATGATCTTGGCGCGGCCGGCCGCGACGTCCTTGCCGACCTCGACCAGACGCAGCTTCTCGGGGTCGGTGAGGGTGGAGGTCTCGCCCGTGGTCCCTGTCACGACGATGCCGTCGGCACCGGCGCTGACGACGTGGTCGATGTGCTTCTCGACGGCGGGCCAGTCCACCTCGCCGTCGGCGGTCATCGGGGTGATGAGCGCGACGAGCACCTGACCGAAGGGATTGCCGGAGTGCGTCATGGTCCCAGGTTATCGGGTCGTCGGGGTGCGACCGGGGCGCGGACCAGCGGAATCACCCGACCGGCGGGGCGGCCGCCGTTCTGCAGGACCGGTGGGGCGGAGGATGCCGCACCCCGGCACCCACGACCAGTCGACGTACCGGGCGGCCGCTCTAGGGTGAGCGCATGGCCTGGTACACCCGCGCGACGCGCACCGTCTACGAGAACCGCTGGATCCGCGTCCGCGAGGACGACGTGACCGGCCCGCACGGCGACGGCATCTACGGCGTGGTCGAGATGCAGCAGCCCGCGGTGTTCGTCATCGCCCTCGACGAGCAGGAGCGGGTCTGCCTGGTCGAGCTCGAGAGGTACACGACCGGACGCTCCCTCGAGGTGCCGGCGGGCGGGACGGACGGGGAGGACCCCCTCGTGGCGGCCCGTCGCGAGCTGTTCGAGGAGACCGGCGTCGAGGCGGCGGACTGGCGCCCCCTGGGACGAATGAACGCCCTCAACGGCATCGCCGCCGCACCGGAGCACGTCTTCCTGGCCCGGGAGCTGACGATCCGGGATGCCACGGCGTCCCAGCGCGAGGAAGGGATCGACGCGGTGCGGTGGGTCCCCTTCGCCGACGTCCTCGCCCTCATCGCCGACGGTGGGATGACGGACGGCGAGTCGATCGCCGCGCTCGCCTACGCCGGCATCGCCCTCGGGCGTTTCGCCTGAGCGGGCGGTCCGACCGCGCCGGCCGACCGGGCGCCGGCGTTCTCAGCGCCCGCGTGATGCGGCCGCGACCACGAGGCGGTCGGGTAGCAGTCGCGACGCGGCGACGAGCACTTTGTAGCGGAGCGACGGCACGGACACCGACCGTCCCCGCGCGGCGTCGCGCAGCCCCTCCCGGGCGACATCGGCGGCATCCAGCCACATGCCCGCGGGCACCCCTTCTGCACCGGGCGGGAGACCCAGCCGCTCGTGGAAGCTCGTGTGGACGAAGCCCGGACAGACCGCGGTCGCCGTGACGCCGCGTCCGCCGTAGACGACGTTCATCCACCGGCTGAAGGAGATGAGCCAGCCCTTCGCCGCACCGTAGGTGCCGCGGGGCACGAATCCCGCCACGGACGCGACGTTCACGATGCGACCGCCTCCCCGTTCGAGCATTCCCGGGAGGACCGCGTGCGTGAGGCGGAGGGCGGCCTCGACGTGCAACCGGAGGTGGCGGACCTCGTCGACCACGGGGTTCTTCTCGAAGGCGAGGTCCAGACCGAAACCGGCGTTGTTGACGAGGAGATGGACGGGTCGCCGGGCATCGCCGAGCCGCTGCTCCACCTCGGCGAGCGCGTCGGCGTCCAGCAGGTCGGCCGGAAGCACCTCCGCGCTCCCCCCTGCGGCGCGGACGGTCTGGGCGACCTCGTCGAGGGCGGAACGGTCGCGGGCGACGAGGACGACATGCGCACCCTGCGCTGCGAGCTGACGCGCGAACTCCGCTCCCAGACCGGAGCTCGCTCCGGTCACCAGCGCCGTCCGCGACACGGTCAGCCCTCCCGCTCGTAAGTCTCGAAGCGGTATCGCGTTCCCGTCCGGGACGTGTGCCACCCCTCGGACGGGTCGGAGCGGACCCGGTCGAAGCCGTCCGTGCCGGGGGCGTAGGTGTCGCCGTCGATGTCGAGGTCGAGGCGCGTGACCTCGAGCACGTCGCCCCGGGCGATCGCGTCGGTGTAGAGCCGGCCCCCGCCGATCACCCAGACCGTGTCGCTCGACGCGGCGGCCAGAGCGGCGTCGAGCGAGTCGGCGCGCTCCGCACCCTCCGTCGGATAGTCGTCGGAGCGCGTGACCACGATGTTCCGCCGCCCGGGCAGGGGCCGGAAGCGCGGGGGGAGCGACTCCCACGTACGGCGACCCATGACGACGTCGTCGGACCCCGTGACTTCGCGGAAGTGCGCGAGATCCTCGGGGACGTGCCATGGCATCCCTCCGTCGGCGCCGATGACGCCGCCGTCAGCCTCCGCCCAGACGAGCCCGACGCGGGTCATACGGCCACGGCCGCGCGGATCGCGGGGTGGTGCTGGTAGCCCTCGACGACGATGTCGTCGTAGGTGTAGTCGAGGATCGACGCGGGCGTGCGGGCGAAGCGCAGCGTCGGGTACGGATAGGGCTCGCGGGAGAGCTGCTCCGCCACCTGCTCGCGGTGGTTGTCGTAGACGTGGCAGTCGCCGCCGGTCCAGACGAACTCGCCGGGCTCGAGGCCGGTCTGCTGGGCCACCATCAGGGTGAGCAGCGCGTAGGACGCGATGTTGAACGGCACACCGAGGAACATGTCCGCGCTGCGCTGATAGAGCTGGCACGACAGCTTGCCGTCGGCGACGTAGAACTGGAAGAGCGCGTGGCACGGCGCGAGCGCCATGTCGGGGATGTCGGCCGGGTTCCACGCGGAGACGATCAGGCGACGCGAGTCCGGGTCGCGCCGGATCTGATCGACGACCTGGGTGATCTGATCGATCGCCCCGCCGTCGGCGGTGGGCCAGGACCGCCACTGCACGCCGTAGACGGGCCCCAGCTCCCCCGCGGGGTCCGCCCATTCGTCCCAGATCGAGACGCCGTGCTCCTGCAGCCACGACACGTTGGACTCGCCGCGGAGGAACCACAGCAGCTCGTACACGATCGACTTGAGGTGCACGCGCTTCGTCGTGATGAGCGGGAACCCCTCGGCGAGGTCGAACCGGATCTGCCGGCCGAACACGCTCGTGGTGCCGGTACCGGTGCGGTCGGCCTTGTGCACGCCGGTCTCGAACACGTCGCGGAGCAGGTCTTCGTACGGAGTGGGGATGTCGCGCGTCACAGCAGTCACGATACCCGCGTCTCCCCTCGCGACGACGTCTCGGACGGCGATCCGTGGACGACCGGACGCTCCGTCGAGATGGGGAGGAGAGGACCGTCCGTCACGGGAGGACGCAGGGCCCCGCATGTCCGCGGCCTGGGCTACCGTGTCGGCTGTGGACCTGCCCGTCGCTCTCGCTCTCGTCGTCGCCCTCGTGGGTGTCGCGACGGTGCTCGGCGTCCTCTTCCAGCGCTCGCAGGGCCGGCTCCGGCGACGGGATGCCACGGGGGTCGCCCCCGCGCAGGCGGTCGACCCGTCGGTGCTCGAGAGCGGCCCTCTGGGCGACGAAGCGACACTGCTGCAGTTCAGCACGGAGATGTGCGCTCGGTGTCCCGGCGTGCATCGGATGCTGTCCACCGTGGCCGACGCCCGCGACGGCGTCCGCCACCTCGACGTCGATCTCACCCACCGGCCCGATCTCGCCCGGCGCTTCCGTGTCCTGCAGACCCCGACCACCCTCGTCCTCGACCGCCGCGGCGTCGAGCGTTCCCGCTTCGGCGGACCGCCGAGCCGCGCCGCCGTCGAGGCGGAGCTGACCCGTCTCACCCAGGAGGCCCGCCATGGCTGACGCCCCTCGTATCGATGTCCGCGGCCCGAGATTCGTGGCATCCGTCACCGCCGTCCTGCTCCTGGTCGCGACCGGTCTCGCGCTCGTCGGGAGCTCGACCGGTGCCACCACCGGCTCGTTGGCGGAGCGCGCAGCCGACCCCGGCTTCCTGCTGCTGGTCGTGATCGCCGCGCTGTTCCTGTGGAGCGTCGTCTCCCCGCGCACCGCGCCGTGGGCGGTGCTGTTCCGTCGGGTGGTGCAGCCGCGCCTCTCCCCCGCCACCGAGTTCGAGGACGCCCGGCCCCCGCGCTTCGCCCAGGGCGTCGGTCTCCTCGTCACCGGCGCCGGACTGCTCCTGCATCTCGTCGGGGTGCCGTGGGCACTGCCGATCGCGGCCGCGATGGCGTTCGTCGCCGCGTTCCTCAACGCGGTCTTCGGACTGTGCCTGGGATGCCAGCTCTACCTGCTCCTCCAGCGCACGGGCCTCATCGGTCGCGGCCCCTCCGCCGCCACCTGAACGCGCCCCGCAGGTCCACGGAGCTCGACGCGCTCCCCCATCGCGCCCCGGCCGACGGCCCGCGCAGACGGCCCCGGCGGACCACGCACGGGTCCCGGTCACGCCCCGGCCGACGGCCCGCGCAGACGGTCCCCGCGGAACACGCACGGGTCCCCGTCGAGCCCGGCCGACGCCCCGCGCATACCGCTCCGGCGGAACCTGACGCGGGTCCCTGTCAAGACCCGGACGCCGTCCGGGCCCCTGGCTAGGCTGACCCCGCCGCGGCCACTCGGGTCGCGTGAACACCGGGAGGTCTGCATGTCCGTCACGAGCGAAGCCACCACCGCCTGGAAGGGCAGCCTGTTCGAGGGATCGGGCGAAGTCACCTTCACGTCGTCGGGTATCGGCACGTTCGACGTCAACTGGAAGGCGCGCAGCGAGGGCTCGAGCTCCGTCACGACGCCGGAGGAGCTGCTCGCCGGGGCCCACTCGTCGTGCTTCAGCATGGCGCTCTCGAACGCGCTGGCCGACAACGGCACCCCGCCGGAGTCCGTCGACGCCACCGCGTCCGTCACCTTCAAGCCCGGCACCGGCATCACCGGCAGCCACCTGAACGTCAACGCCGTCGTCCCCGGCATCGACGACGAGACCTTCCAGAAGATCGCCCAGGATGCCAAGGCGAACTGCCCCGTCTCGCAGGCTCTGACCGGCATCGAGATCACCCTCGAGGCCACGCTTGCCTGAGACCCCGGCCCGGCGCGTCGTCATCTCCGGCGCGTCGGGCCTCATCGGCTCCGCCCTCGTCGAGGCGCTGACGGCGGACGGCGTCGCCGTCACGTCGCTCGTCCGCCACGAGCCGCGCGGTCCGCACGAGGTGCAGTGGCTGCAGGATGCCGCTCCCCTCGATCCCGACGTCCTGGCCGGCGCCGACGCGGTGGTGTGCCTGAACGGTGCCTCCATCGGCCGTTTTCCGTGGACTCCGTCGTACAAGAGCACGCTGCTGTGGTCCCGCATCACCCCCACCCGCACGCTCGCGACGGCGATCCGCGCCCTCGGCGACGACGCTCCTGCGCTGATCAACGCCAGCGCGACGGGCTTCTACGGGTCGCGCCCCGGTGAACGGCTCACCGAGGACTCCGCCCGCGGCGAGGGCTTCCTCGCCGACATCTGCGGCGAGTGGGAGACCGCCGCGCGCACGGCCGGCGACCGGGCCCGCGTCGCCCTGCTGCGCACCGCCCCCATCGTGCACCCCGAGGGCGTGCTGAAGCCTTTCCTTCTCCTCACCAAGCTCGGCGTCTCCGGCCCCATCGGGCGGGGAACGCAGGTGTGGCCGTGGATCACGCTCGACGACGAGGTCCGCGCCATCCGTCACGTCATCGACGCCGACATCGCCGGGCCCGTCAACCTGACCGGGCCGACGCGGGCGACCGCGAACGACCTGGGCTTCGCGCTCGCGCGGCGCATGAACCGGCCGTACATCCTGCGTGCGCCCGTATGGGGCATGAAGCTCGCCCTCGGACGCGACGCGACGGATGCCATCCTCATCTCCGACGCCGACGTGCGGCCGACGGTGCTCGAGGACTCCGGATTCGACTTCCTGCACGAGACGGTCGAGGACGCCGTCGCGTCCGCGGTCCCGGCGCACTCCTGATCCGGCGCGGCCCGTCGTCACCGCGACACGGGCCCGTCGGGCTCAGCCCGCGCGGCGCTCCTCGGACTCCAGACGGATCGCCCGGCGGACGGCCTCGCGTGCGCGGCGGCGGTCCGACGCGGCGTCGTAGGCGAGTCCGAGGCGGTACCACGCCCGCCAGTCGTCGGGGTGCTCCTCCGCGTCCGCCCGGTAGGCCGGGAAGATCGCGTCGCCGTCGTCCCGCGTCAGACGCCCGCTCGGCCGGACCTCGACCTCCTCGTCGGGCAGACCGCCCTCGGCATCCAGTCGTTCCCCCAGCCGCTGCGCCCGCACGCCGAACCAGAGCTCGCGGCCGATCGCCCACAGCGCGATGAGCGGCAGGACGAGCAGGGCCAACCCCATGACGACGCCCACCGTCTGCCCGCTCGCGAGCAGGACGAAGGCCCGCTGACCGGCGAGGACGATGTAGAGCAGCAGCAGCACCGTCATGACGGCGACGGCGACACGGACCCTCATGCGCGCGTGGCGCCCGCGACCTGCCCGGACACCGCGTCCTCCGCCACGGGCTCGCCCGCACGGACCGGCTGCGTGCGCACCCCGATGTCGATGAAGCTGTCCAACCCCACGACGACTCCGGTGGCCTCCCGCGCGGCGGCGAGGGCGATGCGGATCCCCGGCGCATAGGCGGTGGCGGGGTCGATCGTGTCGTGGACGATCGTCAGCGCCTCGCCGGGTCCCGACAGCACCGTCTCCTGACGGGCGACGACCCCCGGCCGTCGCAGCGAGTGGATGGGGACGGATGCCACCTTCTGACCGCGCGCCCGCTGATCGACGTGCGGCGACTCGACGGGTCCCACCTCGGATCGGGCCGCGGCGATCAGTTCGGCCGTGCGGACGGCGGTACCGCTCGGGGAGTCGACCTTGGTCTCGCGGTGGGCCTCGACGATCTCGATCGAAGGGAAGAACGGCGCCGCCGCGGCGGCGAGGGCGCTGCCGATCACCGAGCCCAGCGAGAAGTTGGGGATGAAGACGACGCCCACGTCGGCGGCATCCACGAGGGGACGGACGAGCGCGATGCGCTCGCTGGACCATCCCGACGTGCCGACCAGCACGTTGATGCCGCGGTCGATCGCGGCGCGGACGACGTCGATCGACACGGCCGGAGTGGACGCGTCGATGACGAGGTCGGCCCCGTCCATCTCGGCGAGGTCCGAGCGGGACGAGAGGACGGCGGACACCTCGTACCCGTCCTCCGCCTCCACGACCTCGCGGATCACGCCGCCGAGCTTGCCGGTCCCACCCACGATGGCCACACGCGTCGTCATGCCTCCCACCCTAGGCGGGGCGGCCCGTCCACGGCCGACGGGGCGGGCGAACGCGCCGCAGGATCTAGCATCGGAACGTGGTCTCGCTCCGTCCCTCCGCCGTCGATGCTCCCGATGCCCGCGCGCTCCTCGAGGAGTACTTCGCGCTGCGCGCCGCCATCTTCCCGGGAGGCGCCTACCGCACGGTCTTCCCGTCCCCCGAGACGTTCGTCGAGCCGGCGGGCGTGTTCGTCGTGCTGGACGACGACGAGGGGCGTCCTGTCGGGTGCGGTGGCATCCGTCGGATCGCGGACGGCCCGCACGGTACGCGCGACGAGGTGAAGCACCTGTTCGTGCGCGACGGCGGACGCGGTCAGGGCTGGGGTCGGGCGATCCTGGAGGAGCTCGAGCGGCGCGCGCGCGAGCGCGGTGCGGCCGAGCTGGTCCTGGACACCCACCACACCCTCGAGGCGGCGGGCGGGCTCTACGCGCGATCCGGGTTCACCTCGATCGAGCCGTACAACGACAACAGCAACGCGACCCGCTGGTACGCCAGGCCGCTGACCCCGCAGTGACGGAGGGCCGCCCGTTCCGGACGCGACATCTCCGCTGCCGGAGCAGTCAGCCGTCGCTCTCCGGGGCCGCGGACGCCGGGTCGTCGCTCATGATCCGCTGCGCGGCGAGATCCTCGGTCGGGTCGTACACGGAATGCGGGAGTTCTCCGCCCTGCCGGTCACGCCCGCGGCATCCGCGATCCTGCCGCCCCGGAATCGGATCGAGACGCCCGAATCGGATGCCACGGCTCCCTGCGTCCGAATCCACGACCGGCGTCCGAATCCGGCGCAGCAGCGGACCCGCGCCGGGTCGTGCCGCCGGTCCCGCTACATTGTGGGGGTGCCCTCGGTGACGCCGCGCTCTCCGGATGGCTCGCTCGCGCCATCCCACGGTGGTGGCCGGGTGGTCACGCGCGGACAAGGGACAGCCGGCCGCGGCGATCCTCGGACCGGGCTCGATCTCTTCGCCCGGCTGCCGCGATCGGAGCAGGTGCGCATGCCGGCAGGACCTGGCATCGGCCACGATGACCTCTGACCTCCCGATGCGCACGGCGCGGGACAGCCGGTCCGACGCCCCGACGACCTCCCGTGCGGCTGCGGACCCGCCCCGACGCATCCGCTACCGCAGGACGCCGAGGTGGTGGCTGCGGGTCAAGCGCGCCGCCCTTCTTCTCTATCTGAGCGGCGTCTTCGCGGGCGGCGTAGCCACAGGCATCGTCCTCATCCTCGACGCGGACGAGCCGGTCTACGGGGGCACCTACACGCAGGAGATGTGCGTCGGAGGCGCATCGCGCTTCGGATGCCGCAGTCTCGGCCGCTGGGTCAGCGACGACGGCCGCCAGCGTCTCGACGCCGTGTATCTGGAGGAGTACTCCTTCCGGCGGGGGTCCATCCGCGCCTTCTACCAGCCCACGGGGATCTGGAACGACGCCGACAGCGGTACCGTCCAGACCTCGGAATTCCGCATCTCCCAGCCGCTGCTGGCGGCCGGTCTCGCGATCGGCCCCGCGGTGATCGGCATCGCTGCGGTACGCCGCTGGCGTCGTTCCCCCGTCCCGCGGATTCGCGTGATCCCCGACGGGGAGCGAGCGCGCCTGCGTCGTGAACGAAGGAGGGCGGATGCCGCGAGGTGACCTCGCCGAGGCCATCGCCTGGTGGCGGATCGGGACGGCGGACGGCCGCCGCGTGCTCGTCGACGCGGCCGTCGACGCCGTGGTGAACGGAGCGGCAGGAGCCGCCGTGGTCCGGAATCGGACGGAGACGCCGGAATCGGATGCCGCGGCTCCCTGTGTCCGAATCCACGACCTGTGTCCGAATCCACGACCGCCGTCCGAATCTGCGACCGGCGCCGCACCGGCCACGGCTGAGCGAGGAGCGCGCGTCAGACCGGAAGCGGGTCGACCAGGCCGGTGCGCAGCTCGACCGGCAGGTGGGCCAGGTCGTTGTGCGAGAGCAGGGTCCAGGGACGGCCCTTCTTCTGCGCGATGACCGTCAAGCCGCAGAAGGCCTGGTTGATCGTCATCCAGCGCCAGTCCGGGGCCTGCAGCACCTCGCGGACGAACCACGAGATGACGAAGTTGTGCGTGATGAGCAGCTCGTGCACCTCGCCGGTCCGGCGGGCGAGGAACTCCGCGGTGGCGTCGGCCATCTGGGCACGACCGGCGTCGATCTCGGCCTCCGTGACGCCCCCGAAGAACGGCTCGTAGGCGGCCGGGGTCTCGGGGGTCATCCCGGTGGGGACGCAGTCGAACAGCAGCGCGGTGGGTTCCGGCGAGACGGAGGGCAGACGCTCCGCGACGGCGCGCGCCGTCTGCGCCGCACGCTCCAGGGGAGAGTGCCAGACCGCGTCGAGGGGCAGTCCGGACAGGCGGTCGGCCAACAGGGCGGCCTGGCGCTGACCGCGCGGCGACAAGGGCCCGTCGGTCAGTCCGTGCTCGGCATCCTGGTGCTCCCCATGGCGCACAAGATAGATGTAGTGCGTCACATCAGCTCGCTTCGTCGTCGGAATCCGGTGCCGGTGGGCACGCTTCCCAGCCTACGTCACCCCTCCGACACGAGCCCGAAGCTCACCCGGAGCGGGTGATGCCGACCGGCGCGAGACCGGGCGGTGCCCGCGCGGGTCACTCCGCGGCGCGGGCGATGTCCGACAGCTGAGAGCGGCTCAGGCGCACGCCGACGGCGCGCATGCACTCGACGACGTGCCGCGGCGCGAGTGCGTTCACGATGGGTGCGGTGACGATCTTCTGCGCGAGCAGCCAGGCCACGGCGACCGCGGCATCCGGGATCCCCAGCTCCGACCCGACCGCGTCGAGCGCGCGGAGGACGCGGGAGCCGCGACGGTTCAGGTTGGCCGCGAGCTGCGTTCCGCGGGCCGAACGGGACTGCGCGTCGCGCGTGCGCGTCTCGCCCGCGAGAAAGCCGTGCGCCAACGGGTGCGACGGCGTCACGGCCATCCCCTGGGCGCCCGCGACGAGACGCAGGTCGCCCTCGAACTCCTCGCGGCGCAGCACGTTGTAGGGCACGTCCAGGACCGTGATCCGCGGGTACCCGGCGGAGGACAGGATCCGCGCCTCGACCAGCTGCGCGGCCGTGTAGCCGTGTGCGCCGATCGCCCGGACCTTGCCCGACTCGACGAGCCATTCGCTCGTCGCGAGCGTGTCCTCGAGCATCGCGGGGTCGCCGGCCGCGGCGTCCAGCGACAGCACATCGATGCGGTCCGTCCCGAGACGGGTGAGGGATGCCTCGACCGCGCGCACCAGGTTGACCGAGTCGAGGCCGGGATTGTCGGGGTGCCGCCCGACGCGCACCGTGAGGACGATCTCGTCCCGGGCGCGGCGGCTCCGCAGCCACGACCCGACGATGTACTCGCTGCGCCCCGCGGCGAAGCTGTCGGCGGTGTGGACGGCGTTCCCGCCCAGCTCGCCGTAGGTGTCGAGGATCTCGAACGCCGTCGTGGCGTCGACGTTCCAGCCGAACTCGCCCGCGCCCAGGAAGAGCGGGAAGACGTCGAAGCCCGTCTCGCCCAGCGGCACGCGCACGTGGGCGCCGAGCCCGGGGCCCTGCAGGGTGATGGGGGCCGAGGGGTGCGGTGCACGGTCCCGGCGCAGGCGCGGCGAGGCCGTCTCGTCGACGCCCGAGCCGCTCATGATGGGTCCCCTCGCCGTGCCGGGGTGACGTCGCGGACCTCTGCTGAGCCGCACGCCCCCCGACGCGTACTTCGAGGGTAGAGCCTCGATCGACCGCCTCCGCGCACCGGCCCGCCGAGGGGGTAAACATTCCATAACGTCTGGGGCGGTGGCATCCCTCCGCCCCCTTCAGCCTCTTCCGTCACACGCGAGATGCCCGCCCCGCACAAAGCGGGACGGGCATCCGGTGATGCGGGGATCAGCCCTCGGCGGGAGCCTCCGGGCCCTCGCTCGACGCGGCCGAGCTCTGCTGGTCGGCAGGCTCCGGCGTCTCGTCGAGCACCGGCTCGAGCGACAGCTTGCCGCGGTCGTCGATCTTGGTGATGCGGACGAGCAGCTTGCGGCCGACGGAGAGGACGTCCTCGACGTTCTCGACGCGCTTGCCGCCGGCGAGCTTGCGGACCTCGCTGACGTGCAGCAGGCCGTCCTTGCCGGGGAGCAGCGAGATGAACGCACCGAAGGTCGCGATCTTGACGACCGTGCCCAGGAACTGCTCGCCGACCTCGGGGTTGGTCGGGTTGGCGATCGCGTTCACCTGGGCGCGGGCAGCCTCGGCCGAGGGGCCGTCGGTCGCACCGATGTAGACGGTGCCGTCCTCCTCGATGGAGATCTGCGCGCCGGTCTCGTCCTGGATGGCGTTGATCGTCTTGCCCTTGGGCCCGATGAGCTCGCCGATCTTGTCGACCGGGATCTGCACGCTGATGACGCGGGGCGCGGTGGGCGCCATCTCGTCGGGGGCGTCGATGGCCGAGTTCAGGACGTTGAGGATCGTCAGACGAGCCTCCTTGGCCTGCGTCAGCGCCGCGGCCAGGACCGACGACGGGATGCCGTCGAGCTTGGTGTCCAGCTGAATCGCGGTGATGAACTCGCTCGTGCCGGCGACCTTGAAGTCCATGTCGCCCAGCGCGTCCTCGGCGCCGAGGATGTCGGTCAGCGCGGCGTACCGCGTCTGGCCGTCCACCTCGTCGGTCACAAGGCCCATGGCGATACCGGCGACGGGCGCGCGCAGCGGCACACCCGCGTTCAGCAGCGACAGGGTCGACGCGCAGACCGAGCCCATCGACGTCGAACCGTTGGAGCCGAGGGCCTCGGACACCTGACGGATGGCGTAGGGGAACTCCTCGCGGCTGGGCAGCACCGGCACGAGCGCGCGCTCGGCGAGGAAGCCGTGCCCGATCTCGCGACGCTTGGGGCTGCCGACACGGCCGGTCTCACCGGTCGAGTACGGCGGGAAGTTGTAGTGGTGCATGTAGCGCTTGCTCGTGATCGGCGACAGCGAGTCGATCTGCTGCTCCATCTTGAGCATGTTCAGCGTGGTGACGCCCAGGATCTGGGTCTCGCCGCGCTGGAAGATCGCCGAGCCGTGGACGCGCGGGATGACCTGCACCTCGGCGTCGAGCGGACGGATGTCCGCCAGGCCGCGACCGTCGATGCGCACGCCGTCGGAGAGGATGCGTCCGCGCACGATCTTCTTCGTGACGGACTTGTAGGCGGCCGAGAACTCGATCGGCGCGCCCGCGGGCAGCTCGCCCGCCTCGACGGCGGCGATGAGCTCACCCTTGACGCGGTCCTTGACGGCGTCGTCGGCGTTCTGGCGCTCCTGCTTGTCGGCGATCTGGTAGACGCCGACGAGGTCGTCGTAAGCGCGACCGGCGACGAAGTCGTAGACCTCGCTGCTGTAGGCGGGGAAGACCGGGTAGGCCTGGATCTCCTTGGCCGCGGTGCGCGCGACCTCGTTCTGCGCGTTCACCAGCTGCGTCAGGAACGGCTTGGCGGCCTCGAGGCCCTCGGCCACGACCTGCTCGTTGGGCTTGGTGGCGCCGCCCTTGATGGCGTTCCAGCTGCCCTCGGTCGCCTCGGCCTCGACCATCATGATCGCGACGTCGCCGTCCGGGAGGACGCGACCGGCGACGATGAGGTCGAACACGGCCTCCTCGAGCTGCGTGACGGTCGGGAACGCGACCCACTGGTCGGCGTGCTCGCCGTGGCCCGGGATGAGCGCGAGGCGCACGCCGGCGATCGGACCCGAGAAGGGCAGACCCGAGATCTGGGTCGACAGCGACGCGGCGTTGATGGCCAGCGCGTCGTAGAACTCGCCGGGCGCGATCGAGAGCACCGTGACGACGATCTGGACCTCGTTGCGGAGACCGTCGACGAACGACGGACGCAGCGGCCGGTCGATGAGACGGCAGACGAGGATGGCCTCGGTCGAGGGGCGACCCTCGCGGCGGAAGAACGAGCCGGGGATCTTGCCGGCGGCGTAGGAACGCTCTTCGACATCGACGGTCAGCGGGAAGAAGTCGAAGCCTTCACGCGGGTGCTTGCCGGCGCTGGTGGCCGACAGGAGCATGGTCTCCTCGTCGAGGTAGGCGGCGACTGCGCCCTGAGCCTGCTGAGCGAGGCGTCCGGTCTCGAACCGGACGGTACGGGTGCCGAAACGGCCGTTGTCGAGAACGGCTTCGGCGGCAGTGATTTCTGGACCTTCCAAGAGGTCCCTCCTTCTTTGTTTAGGCTCGCCGTCCCGTGTGGACGACGAGCTGACATGCGAAGGAGCAGGAACAGGCAGAAAGGGCGCGCCGACGCGTCGGCACGGTATTCCCGGCGACTGGCCACCAGTAGACGACCACCCGGCGAGACGACGGGGAGTCCACCACAGGGGACCAGCGTCTGCCGGCCTGCTCCGTGAGCTCATATGGAATTGAGCGGATGCCATGGCGGCAACCCGTCCGAGCCTATCAGCGTCCGTGATCTCCGGGTGGTTCCGGCCGCACGTGCGATCCGGACGACGCCCACGCGACCCGCCTCACACCGCGCGGGAGCGCTCGCGATCGCCGCGCGTCGGCAGCTCCACGTAGGTCGCGTGCTTCGCGACGACGCCGTCGCCGGCCGTCCGCCCCCGCACCCGCCGCCACACCCACGGCAGCGCGTCCCGCGTCAGCCAGCCGGGACGCGGCTCGTCGTCGTCGGCGTGGAGGGCCTCGTCCAGTCCGAGCAGCGCGCCCGCATCGGGCACGCCGAGCGCCTCCGCCGCGCGATACGCCACGAGGCGGTGCCCGCGCGAGCGCAGGTGCACGAGGTCGTCGGCCCACACGGGGAGCTCCCCGATCTCGCGGACCGCCTCGAGGTCGAGCAGCAGTGCCCCGTGCGCCCGTGCGATCCGCCGCAGCTCGGTGTTGTAGGCGGCGAACCGCCGCGCGAAGATGCGGGCCGCCGCGCGGCGCGGGAGGAACGTCGTCACGAGGAGCACGTCCGCCCCGGTCCGGCGGACGGCCCGCACGGCCGACTCGACCTCGGCCGCGAGCGCGGGGATCACCGGCGCCGGGCCGACGAGGTCGTTCGCCCCGATGAGGATGGACACGAGGTCCGGCTGCAGCTCCAGCGCCGCGGGGATCTGCTCGTCGATGAGGTGCCGCACGCGGCGGCTGCGCACCGCGAGGTTCGCGTAGCGGAAGGGGCCGGTCTCGCTCGTGTGCGCGAGCAGCTCCGCGAGGCGGTCCGCCCAGCCGCGGTACTGCCCCGACGGCATGCGGGAGGCGTCGCACAGCCCCTCGGTGAGCGAGTCCCCGAGAGCGACGAACCTCGTCCAGCGACGGCGCGGGAGGGATGCCACGGGGGCGGCGACCCGCTCCCCACCGCGCACCAGCATGCCGTCGTCGATGGCGCGCAGGGAGGCGGCATCCCGGTAATGGTCGACGAGGTCGCGGGTGAGCGCCTCCCACGTCCGTCCGGACACGGCCTCACGGGCCGCGCGGGCGAACGCGTCGCGCTTGGCGTCGTCGCCGACGAGGTCCGCGACCCGCGCACGGAGGTCGACCAGGTCGCCCGGCCGGTACAACCATCCGTCGACGCTCGAGCGGACGAGGTCGACCGGTCCGCCCACCCCCGTGGCGACGACGGGCACGCCGCTGGCGAGGGCCTCCTGGATGGTCTGCCCGAACGTCTCGCTCTCCCCCGGGTGGACGAACACGTCGAAGCCGGCCATGGTCGCGGCGAGCGCGTCGCCGGAGAGGTGGCCCGTGAACAGCGCACCGGGCAGCGCCTTCTCCAGCGCGGCACGCGACGGCCCGTCGCCGACCACGACGAGGCGGATGCCCGGCAGGTCGGCGAGCACCCGCAGGTCGTCGACCTGCTTCTCGGGCGCGAGCCGTCCGACGTAGCCGACGATCCGCTCCCCGTGCGGCGCGACCTCGGCCCGCCACGCGTCGTCGCGTCGCTCGGGCGTGAAGCGGGCGGCATCCACTCCCCGTCCCCACCGGCGGACCCGGTCGACGCCGAGGTCGTCGAGCTGGCGGACGGATGCCGACGAGGGGGCCAGCGTCAGGGTCGCGCGGCGGTGCAGGCGCGCGACGTGTCCGGCGACGAGCGCCGTGGCGTGCGGGAGCCCGTACTTCTGCGCGTAGGCGACGACGTCGGTCTGGTACACCGCGACGGACGGGATCCGCAGCGCGTCGGCGGCGGCGAGCCCCTGCCAGCCGAGCACGAACGGCGAGGCGAGGTGTACGACGTCCGGGTCGAACGCGCGCAGCAGAGCGGTGAGCCGCGCCGCGCGCGCGAACACCACGCGCACCTCGGGGTACGACGGCAGCGGCACGGAGCGCAGCAGCTCGGTGCGGGCGCCGTGCAGGTCGGCGGTGACGTCGCCCGCCTTCGGGGCGATGACGAGCGTCTCGTGCCCCGCCTCGGCGAGGTGGCGCAGGACGTGGAGGACGGAGCCGGTGACCCCGTTCATGTGCGGGAGGAAGGATTCGGCCAGGAGCGCGACTCTCACGCTTCCAGAGTGCGACCACGGATGCCGCCGTGTGGCCGCATCGCACGATGTTCACCCGATGCTCGGTGCGACGTCACCGCCCGGTCGACCCCGCGTCCGCTCCCGCGGCGGAGAGTGGCGCCATGGACGTGGACGCGTGGCTGCTGACCGTCGCCGCGAGCCCGTGGGCGCTGCTCGGGATGGCGGCTCTCGTGTTCGCGGACGCCTTCCTCGTGGTCGTCCCGGGTGAGACGGCGGTCACCGCGTTCGGGGCGCTCGCCGCCGCCCACGGCGTGCCGACGCTCGGCGGGGTCATGCTCGTGGCGGCCGGCGCCGCGTTCGCCGGGGACCTGTGCTGTTACCTGCTCGGCCGGGCCGTCGGGGTCGAACGGTGGCGGTGGATGCGGGGACCGCGGGTGCGCGCGGCGCTGGACGGGGCCCGGTCCCGCCTGGAGCGCAACGCCGCGGCCGTGCTGTTCACCGCCCGGTTCGTGCCGTTCGCGCGGCTGGCGGTCAACCTCGCCGCCGGCGCGGCCCGGCTCTCCCCGCCCCGCTACCTCGGTGTCGCCGCGCTCGCCGCGACGGCGTGGGCCGCGTATCAGGCGGTCATCGGAGCGGTGGTCGCCGCGCTCGTCCCGGGCGGGGCCGGGGTGGCCGTCCTCGTGTCGATCGTGCTCGCCGTGGGCATCGGTGCGGGGATCGACGTCGTGGCGGCGCGGCGGGCGCGGCGGCGGGCGCTGCGCGGCTGAGGCGGTGGCGGTGCGCGCCCCGAATCGGACGGCAGCGCCGGATTCGTAGGGGAGAGCCCGTGGCATCCGATTCCGACGCCCCGGTCCGATTCCACCGCGCCCTCAGGCAGACCCGGGATGCCACGGCCCCCGGCCCCGTCACTCCCCGGCGAGCGCGAGCGTGTGGACCGCCGCGTCGACGAGCGCGCGGCCGTACGACGGTCCGTGTCCGGCGGCGTGCACCGCCAGCGGGTGCAGCTGATGCACGGGCACACGGTCCTGCCAGCCGTCCCGCAGGGGGTGGCGCTCCTCGTACCCGGCGAGGACGCGGTCGAGGAACGGGCACCCGAAGAGGGCGAGCATGGCGAGATCCGTCTCACGGTGTCCGCCGTGCGCGGCGGGGTCGATGAGCACGACCCCGTCCGGCGACCACAGGACGTTCCCCGCCCACAGGTCGCCGTGCAGGCGCGCCGGCGGCTCGTCGTCGTCGAACACCCCCTCGGCGATGAGCGCGCACGCGCGCTGGACGGTCCGGGCCCCGGATGCCTCGAGGTTCCCCGCCGCGACGGCGGTGGCCAGGAACGGCTCGACCCGCTGCGCCGCGTAGAACGCACCCCAGGTCCGGGTGGGCCGTGCGGGCTGGCTGCGGCGGCCGATGAAGATGTCGCCCTCCCACCCGGGCGGCGGTGAGCCGAACGCCGCGGCACCGGCCTCGTGGGTCGCGGCGAGCGCCGCGCCGAAGGCCGTCGCGGCGTCGGAGGTCGGACGGGTCTCGGCGATGCGTTCCAGTGCGATGCGGTCCCCGGTCACCTCGCCGACACGGGCGATGCGCACCCCGCCCGCCGCGGCCAGCCAGGTCAGTCCCGCCGCCTCGGCGGCGAAGAAGCCCGCGGGTGCGTCGGCGCGTGTCTTCACGTGCTGTTCCATTGCGCAAGTCTGTCCCGATGTCGGGGGTGAAGGCCACGATGGTCGAATGAGCGACGGCTACGACTCGGACTTCCTCGGCATCCCCCTCCCCCTCCCCGCGCCCTCCGTCCCCGCGACGCGGCTGGACTACCCGCGGTTCTCGGTGCTCCTCGACGAGGAGCGGCGCTTCGCCGCGGTGACGGCGGTCGTCATCGACGGCGCGACCCTGCGCGACCTCCCCCGCAGCGGCGAGTGGCGGCTCGACCCGCGGGTCGACGCGGACGCGCAGGCCGGGCCCGAGGTATACAGCCGCAACGACCTCGACCGCGGGCATCTCGTCCGTCGGCGCGATCCCGGCTGGGGGTCGACGGAGGAGGCTCGGGATGCCACCGAGGCGACGTTCTTCTACACCAACGCGGCCCCGCAGGTCGCGGGCTTCAACCAGTCCAAGGAGCTGTGGCTCGGGCTCGAGGACCACGTGCTGGAGTACGCCGAGACGACGGACCAGCGCATCTCGGTCTTCACCGCGCCGGTGCGGGGAGAGGACGACCCGCCCTACCGCGGCATCCGGGTCCCCCTCCGCTTCTGGAAGATCGCCGCGTGGCGCCAGGGCGACGCGCTCGCCGCCGCCGGCTTCGTCCTGGACCAGAGCGACCTCGTCGACACCCGGCAAGGCCTCACGGTGCCCCCGCTGGGGGCGTTCCGCACGTTCCAGGTGCCCATCGGCGAGATCGCGGACGAGACCGGGATCGAGCTCGGTCCTCTCCCGACGGCCGACGTCCTCACCCGCCCGGGCCTGCGTCCGGCGGAGGTGCGGGAGCTGGCATCCCGATCCGACATCGTGCTCTGAGGCGGGCGCGCCGACGGGAGGAGATGACGGGACCGGAGGATGCCACCGGCCCCACCCGTCCTCCCCTCCCTGCATCCCCTCCCCCCGCTGTCCGCCCCACCGGCGCCGACGGGAGGAGATGACGAGACCGGAGGATGCCACCGGCCCCACCCGTCCTCCCTTCCCTGCATCCCCTCCCCCGCTGTCCGCCCTCCCGGCGCCGACGGGAGGAGATGACGGGACCGGAGGATGCCACCGGCCCCACCCGTCCTCCCCTCCCTGCATCCCCTCCCCCGCGAACACGACGACGCCCCGCCGGAGAACCGGCGGGGCGTCGGGGGGACGGGTCATTCGCCCGACAGACCACCCAGGAGGTGACCGAACGAGCGGCCCTCGCCGAGGTACGACGACGGGTCGAACGGGTCTGCGTCCCGCACGGGCTCGCGAGCGGCGATGGCGTCCGCGAGCTCCCGGGCGCCGCGCTCGACGCGGGAGCCGAGCGGCGCGACCTCGTCGGCGTTGGCGCCCCAGTCGCTCGACGCCGCGAAGACGCCGGTCGGCACCGGGTTGGCGTGCAGGTAGGTGAACAGCGGACGGATCGCGTAGTCGATCGCGAGCGAGTGCCGGGCGGTGCCGGCGTTCGCGCCGATGAGCACGGGCGTGCCGCTCAGGGCCTGCGGGTCCAGCACGTCGATGAACGACTTGAACAGACCCGAGTAGCTCGTCGAGAAGATCGGCGTGACCGCGATCACGGCATCCGCCGAGACGACCGTGTTGATCATCTGCTCGAGGGCGGGCGGGGCGAAGCCCGTGAGCAGGTTGTCGGTCAGGTCGTGGGCGTAGTCGCGCAGCTCGAACACGTCACTGGTCGCGTCGATGCCGCGCTCGCGCAGCTCGGCGAGGACCGCGTGCGCGAGCCGGTCGCCGAGCATGCGCGTCGACGACGGCGTGGACAGACCCGCGGTGACGACGGCGATGCGGCGGGCGGCCATTTCAGGCCCCCACTCGCGTCGCAGCGGCACCGAAGGCGCTCCCCGAGCGAGGAGCGGCGTCCTGGTACGGGCTGCCCGCGACCATGTTGTCGCCGCGGTTCGCGCCGGGAACGGCCTGACGCGGGGCGGCGCCGGCGTAGATCTTCTCGATCAGGTTGGCGTGCGTCGGGGCGTCGGGCACCTCGGCCGGACGGTTCTTCTGCAGCTCCTTGCGCAGCACCGGCACGACCTCGCCGCCGAGGATGTCGAGCTGCTCGAGCACGGTCTTGGTCGGGAGGCCGGCGTGGTCCATGAGGAAGAGCTGGCGCTGGTAGTCGCCGAACGTCTCGCGCATCGCGGCGTAGCGGTCGATGATCTGCTGCGGCGAGCCGACGGTCAGCGGGGTCATCTCACTGAAGTCCTCGAGGCTCGGGCCGTGGCCGTACACCGGCGCGTTGTCGAAGTAGGGGCGGAACTCCCGCACCGCGTCCTGCGAGTTCGCGCGCATGAACACCTGGCCGCCGAGGCCGACGATCGCCTGCTGGGGCGTGCCGTGGCCGTAGTGGGCGAAGCGCTCGCGGTACAGCGTGATGAGGCGCTGGTAGTGCTCCTTGGGCCAGAAGATGTTGTTCGCGAAGAAGCCGTTGCCGTAGTAGGCGGCCTGCTCGGCGATCTCGGGGGTACGGATCGAGCCGTGCCACACGAACGGGGGCACCCCGTCCAGCGGACGCGGGGTCGAGGTGAAGCCCTGCAGCGACGAGCGGAACTTGCCCTCCCAGTCGACGACGTCCTCGCGCCACAGCTTGTGCAGCAGGTCGTAGTTCTCGATGGTCAGCGGCAGGCCCTGGCGGATGTCCTTGCCGAACCAGGGGTACACCGGTCCGGTGTTGCCGCGGCCGAGCATGAGGTCGGCGCGGCCGCCCGACACGTGCTGCAGCATCGCGAAGTCCTCGGCGATCTTCACCGGGTCGTTCGTGGTGATGAGCGTCGTCGACGTCGTGAGGATGAGGCGCTCGGTCTGCGCGGCGATGTACGCGAGCGTCGTCGTGGGCGAGGAGGACCAGAACGGCGGGTTGTGGTGCTCTCCGAGGGCGAAGACGTCGAGGCCGACCTCCTCGGTGTGCTTGGCGATCGTGAGCGTGTCCTTGATGCGCTGGGCCTCGCTCGGGGTCTTGCCCGTCGTCGGGTCCTGCGTGATGTCGCTGACCGTCATGACACCGAATTGCATGCCCGGCCAGTTGCTCGTCTCGTTCACGATGCGCCTCCTGTTTGTATGCATCTGAATGTACCTGATGGAACGCACGACCGCAGGGATTATTCCGCCATACCCCACCGGCATCCCCTCGCTACACCCGTCGACCCGCGGAGCGCACCGGGCTAGCGTGACCGCAGATGAGACGAATGGATGCCGCCCCCCGCACTGCTGCGACCGCGAAGACGCGTGTGCCGTTCTGGGACAACGCGCGATTCGCCGCGATCGTGCTCGTCGTGTTCGGCCACGCAATCCAGCGTCTCACCTACGATTCGGATGCCGCCGAGGCGCTCTACCTGCTCGTCTACGCGTTCCACATGCCGTTGTTCGCCCTCGTGGCGGGGTTCTTCTCCTCGTCGGCGGAGCCCACGCGGGCCAGGATGGCCCGGCTGTTCACCGACCTCCTGGCGCCGTACCTCATCTTCGAGACGCTGTGGACGGTGCTGCGGTTCCTCCTCACCGGGCGGACGAACCTCGACCCGACGCAGGCGTCCTGGACGCTGTGGTTCCTGCTGGCCCTCGCGATCTTCCGCCTCGTGCTGCCCTACCTGGCGCTCCTGCGCGGACCGGTGGTCTGGGCGGTGGCCATCTCGATCGTGACGGGATACCTGCCGAGCATCGACTCCACCTTCTCGCTGTCCCGCGCGCTCGGGCTGCTGCCGTTCTTCACCATCGGATGGTGGCTGCGCGACCGCGGCGTCGTCGAGCGATTCGGCCTGCTCGCCGCGCGGCCGGTGTGGCTGCGGGTGGCCGCGGCGGCCGTCCTCGCGGGTGCGGGGGTCGTGGCGTTCGCCTTCGTCGACCTCTGGCGGGAGGTGCGCCTGGGCACGTGGCTGTTCTTCGTCGACCCCTATGTCGACCTCGACGCCGGGCACTGGTGGGCGGGGCTCGTGCGCCTGGGCCTCATCGTGCTCGCGCTGACGCTCATGGCGGCGTTCCTGCTTCTCGTCCCCCGCCGCGAGACCCGCTGGACGCACCTGGGGCGGTACACGATGTACGTCTACCTCCTCCACACCTTCGTGCTCTACCCGTTCCGGCAGTCCGGGGTGCTGCGGCACCTCGAGCCGGTGGGGCTGTGGCTTCCGATCATCGCCGTCGCGAGCGTCGCGATCGCCGTCGGCCTGTCGAGCCGACCGGTGCGGCGCCTCACGCGCCCGCTGGTGGAGCCGCGCCTCCCCTGGCTGTTCCGCGACCACTCCCTCGGCGCCGGCCGCGCGGGCTGACCCCGGCGCCGGCCGCGCGGGCTGACCCCGGTCCCCAGGAAACGCTCTCGCGCGGCGGAAACGGCGTGGCACGGCGTTTCCCTCGCGCCGGAGCGTTCACTGGACCGGAACCGACGGGAGCTCACACGCCGAGCAGCCCGGCGCCCACCGACGCCCCCGCGGCGGGAGCCGGCGGCACCGCCCACAGTCCCGAGCCGACATGGCGGAGGTACTCCCCCATGGCATCCGTCGACAGGGACCGCTGCACCGTGATGTAGCGCTCGGGGCTCTTCTGGAACGACAGGAAGAACAGCCCGGCGTTCAGCCGGCCGAGGTCGGTGGTCCCGTCGACGAAGTTGTAGCCGCGGCGGAGGAGTCGGATGCCGCCGTTCGCGTCGGGGTGAGCCAGACGCACGTGGCTGCGCGGGTCGATGCGGGGCGAGCCGGCGGCATCCGTCGCCGAGAAGTCCGGCGGCGTGAACTCGTCCCCGCCCGACAGCGGCGCCCCCTGGCCCTTGTCGCGCCCCACCACGCGGTCCTGTTCGGCGAGCCGGGTGCGGTCCCAGGTCTCGATGAGCATCGCGATCCGGCGGGCGACGAGGTACGAGCCGCCCGCCAGCCACGCCGGACCCTCGGATGCCGACACCCAGACGTTCTCGTCGAGGGCGGCACCGTCGTCGGCGAGGATGTTGGCCGTCCCGTCCTTGAACCCGAAGAGGTTCCGCGGCGTCGACTGCTCGGACGTGGTCTTCGACGTGCGTCCGAACCCGAGTTGCGACCAGCGGATCGTGGCGCGCCCGAAGGCGATGCGGCTGAGGTTGCGGATCGCATGGACCGCGACCTGCGGGTCGTCTGCGCAGGCCTGGATGCACAGGTCGCCGTCCGACCGCAGCGGATCGAGATCGTCGCCGAGGAACGCCGGCAGTCGTTCGAGTCCGGCCGGTCGCCGACCCTCGAGTCCGAACCGTCCGTCGAAGAGCGAGGGACCGAAACCGAACGTGATGGTGAGGTTGCTGGCCGGAAGCCCGACGGCCTCGCCCGTGTCGTCCGGCGGCGCCTCCGGCGAGCCCCCCACGGCGCCGGTGGCGCTGACGTCGAGCCCCTGCATCATGCGGTTCGCCGCGTAGGTCCAGTCCGACAGGAGTTCGGCGAGGTCGTCGCGGGTGGTGCGCGCCATCATGTCGTACGCCGCGAAGTGCAGGTGATCCTGCACCGGGGTCGTGATGCCGGGCTGATGGATGCCGGACCCTCCGGCCGCGGCATCCATCGTCTGCCGTTCCCGCTCGCGCCCCAAGGCGACGCCGCCGACCAGGCCGCCCCCGGACCCGACGGCCAGACCCGCGGCACCGGCACCGATGGCGAGGCCGATCAGTCCGCGGCGGGAGAGGCCGGTGGCATCCGCCGCCCCCTCCGGAACGCTGCTCTGCTCGCTCACGGTCATTCCAGGACAGTCACGGTGAGCTGCGAGAGCGGCTCGGCCAGCGCGTTGATGAGATCGGTGAGCTGGCGCTTGTCGGCCTCGGTCAGCTGCGCGTACGGGACAAAGCCCGCGTCGGCCGAGCCGTGCGCGGCGAGCGCGGCCTCGAGGTCGGCGTACCCGGTGTCGATGCGGGCCACCAGCTCGGCTCCCTTGTCGCCCTTCGACTCCGCGAAGTCGCGCACGAGGGAGAACGCCATCTTCGAGCCCTCCACGTTCGCGGCGAAGTCGAAGAGGTCGGTCCCCGACCACCAGTCCTCCTCGCCGCTGATCTTGCCGCTGGCGACCTCGTCGAGCAGGGCGATGGCGCCGTTCGAGATGCCGGCGACGCCCTGCGTCTCCAGCGCCTGCAGGAACTCCTCGCCGTGCACGTAGTCGTACAGCTCCTGCGTGTCGGAGATGAGCTTGTCGCCGTACGTCGCGCGCTCGGCCGGGGTCGAGGGCGTCCAGTCCTTCCATGCCGGCGTCTCGCCGTCCGCGTTCAGCGCGTCCTGCGCGGGGACCCACAGGTCCTTCTCGATGCGGTGGAAGCCGGTCCAGTCCAGGCCCTCCGCGACCGCGTCGACCTCCCGGTAGTCGATGCGCGGGTCGAGGTCGCCGAGCGCCTCCGCGATCGGCTCGATGCGCTCGTAGAAGGCGCGCACCCGCGGGAACTGCTCGCGCGCGACCGCGTCGTCGCCGGCCTCGTAGGCCGCGGCGAACGTCTGGACCGCGGGCAGCAGCTGGCCCGCCTGGTCCTTCACGAACGCGGCGTAGAGGTCGACCGCCTGCTGCTTCTGCTCGGCGTCCGCGCCCTCGACGGCGACGGCGTCTCCCGTCACCGAGAAGCTCGCCCGCCCCACGCCGTCGCCGACCATGCCGGGCTTGCACAAGGTGAAGTAGTCGCCCGGCTGGGCCACGACGGTGAGGTTCCGCGACGCGCCCGGGGCGATGTTCTCGACCTCGCCGACGATGCGCAGGCCGTCGGATGCCAGGAGGTAGAACTCCGTGACCTGGTCGCTCTCGTTGCTCACGTCGAAGGCGACGGTCCCGCTCGGCGCGGAAGCCGCGGAGACGGCGCAGCCGTCGGCGGTCGAGGTGACCGCGAGCGCGCCGGAGGCGGCGGCATCCGTCTTGGCGACGCAGCCGGAGAGGACGAGGACGGCCGCGCCGGCCGCGGCCGTGGCCGCGAGGAGGCGAGTCGAGGTCATGATGCTCCATTCGGATCAGGGGCGGAGGCCGCCGCGTCGGGCACGCGGCCGGCATCGGAGGCGGGAAGGGCCGCGTCGCGGGCGGCGGGGACACGGGCGTCGGCGGGGATCGGCGTCGGGGCGGGAGTCGCGCGGGGTGCGGACCCGCCGGGGCGGCGATGGGCGCGGACCCCGCGCACGAAGAGGGGGACGACGACGGCGAGGTAGACGACCCAGGCGACGACCTGCAGCCACGTCATCGCCGGCATGAAGCCGACGGTCGCCTGCAGGAGGGCCGCGATCGGGCTGGTGGGGGCGAGGCGGTCCGAGACGTCGAACGCCCACCCGAACGGGAAGCCGGCCCAGCCCGTCACGACGAGCCCCGTGGCCGGGTCGACCGGCGCCCCCGCGCGGAACGGCCCGGGAAGGGCCCCGGCCTCCTGCAGGTCGTGGACGGCGTACGCGAGGACGCCCGCCGCGACCACGACGAGGAAGCCGCCGGTCCAGGTGAAGAACCGGCCGAGGTCGAGCCGCAGCATGCCGCGCGCGATGAGCCAGCCCAGGACGACGGCCAGGACGAGACCGAGGAGCGCGCCGACGAGCGCGACCGGCTCCGAGCCGAACGACTGCACCATCGACCACAGCAGCAGCGTCGTCTCGACGCCCTCGCGGGCCACGGACACGAAGCCGATCGCGACGAGGGCCCACACCCCGCCGCGCAGCGCCGTGTCCACGCCCCTCTCGAGACCGGCCTTCAGCGACCGACCGGCCCGTTGCATCCAGAAGATCATCCAGGTGACCATCGCGACCGCGAGGAGCGAGAGTCCTCCGCCGAGCAGCTCCTGCGCCTCGAACGTGAGCATGTAGGCGCCGAAGGTGAAGACCGCGCCGACCGCGACCGCGAGGGCGACGGCGAGTCCCACGCCCGCCCAGAGCCGCGGAAGCGCGTCGCGACGATCGAGGCGCGTGAGGTAGGCGACGAGGATGCCGACGACGAGGGCGGCTTCGAGGCCCTCGCGGAGGCCGACGATGAACGTGGCGAAGAAGCTGGCAAGCACGGGTGATATCCGACTTTCGGGACGGGGTGGAACACCGCGGCACTGCGGGAGGTAAGGACAGCCTCACCTGACCCGGAAACGATACGCAGGATCGTGCCGCGTCCACACCCCGCCGATCGGCGGGGTTTATCCGCCACCCGGCGGGGTCTCAGAGCGGGCGTAACACGGGCTCCGCCGCAGGATCACGCGGATCCCGGCCCGTCCGAGGGGCCCGGCGACCCTCGGACGTCGTCGCGCGCTCCCCGCGGGTAACGCCTCGCAACATTCGCCCCGGGCCCCTCCCGGCGATCTAGCCTCGTCGCATGGCCGACCTGAACCTCCCCGTCCTCGACCTCTCCCAGCTCGACCAGGGCCCTGATGCCGCCGCACGCTTCCGCGACGACCTCCGAGCGGCGACGCATGACGTGGGGTTCTTCTACCTCACGGGGACCGGCGTCAGCCCCGCGCTCGAGGAGCGCCTGCTCCAGGCGGCGAAGGACTTCTTCGCGCTGCCCGAGGCCGAGAAGCTCTCGATCGAGAACGTCACGAGCCCCCACTTCCGCGGGTACACGCGCGTGGGCGGCGAGCGTACGCAGGGACGCGTCGACTGGCGCGAGCAGATCGACATCGGTCCCGAGCGGGAGCCCATCGTCGACCCGGACGGCCCCGGCTTCAACCGCCTGGTCGGCCCCAACCTCTGGCCGGCCGCGCAGCCGGAGCTGAAGGACGTCGTCGCCGAGTGGCACGAGCACCTGACCGGGGTCGCCCGCCGCCTGCTGGGCGCCTGGGCGGTCGCCCTCGGCGCAGACGAGCACTTCTTCGACGACCACTTCGGCGACCCGCAGACGCTCATCAAGATCGTCCGCTACCCCGGCAAGGACGACCCCACGCCTCAGCAAGGCGTCGGCGCCCACAAGGACTCGGGCGTCCTCACGCTGCTCTGGGTCGAGCCCGGCAAGGGCGGCCTGCAGGTGCAGCGCGACGGCGAGTGGGTCGATGCTCCCCCGGTGCCCGGCGCGTTCGTCGTCAACATCGGCGAGCTCCTCGAGCACGCGACGCAGGGGTACCTGACGGCGACGAACCACCGCGTCATCTCGCCGACCTTCCCCGACGAGCGGATCTCGGTGCCGTTCTTCTTCAACCCCGCGCTCGACACCCGCCTGCCGATCATGGAGCTCCCCGCCGAGCTGGCGGCGCAGTCCCGCGGCGTCACGCAGGACCCGTCGAACCCCATCTACGCCACGTACGGCGAGAACGCGCTGAAGTCCCGCCTGCGGGCTCACCCCGACGTCGCGGAGCGCTGGCACCCCGACCTGGTCGCCGCGCGCGCGGCATCCTGAGCCGTCCCCGCCGCCCGCCCGGGCGCCCGTCCGGCGCGGCCGTCAGGATGGATGCCACCGGGTGGCATCCGGGAACGCCGAAGGCCGCCCCACACCGTGGGGCGGCCTTCCAAGAATGTTTTGCGCGATGGAACGCTGGTGCGCTCAGCGACGCAGACCGAGGCGCTCGATGAGCGAGCGGTAACGGTTGATGTCGACGTCCTGCAGGTAACCCAGCAGGCGACGGCGCTGACCGACGAGCAGGAACAGGCCACGGCGCGAGTGGTGGTCGTGCTTGTGTGCCTTGAGGTGCTCGGTGAGGTCCTTGATGCGCTGCGTCAGCATTGCGACCTGCACCTCGGGGGATCCGGTGTCACCGGGGTGCGTCGCGTACTCTTCGATGATCGCCTTCTTGACGTCTGCTTCGAGTGCCATAGATGGGATCCCCTTCCTTCTCATTGCGCGGCGCCCGGCACCTGATGTGCGAGCTCTCTTTATCCGCGGCCGATCGAACGGCAACCGCATGAGTCTACCAGTCCGCGGCCGAGGCGAGGAACGTAAGCTCGACAGGTGATCCCCTCCCCCACCTTGCGCTCGTGAGCAACGAGACGACCGAACGGCACGCGCGCTTCATCGACCTGCGGCCCCTCACGCACTCCCCCGCGTTCGCGCGACTGTGGATCGGCTCGACCCTCGCCGGCCTCGGCGGTCAGCTGACCATCGTCGCGATCATGCTCCACGTGTTCGAGCTGACCGGCAGCACTTTCGCCGTGTCCATGGTCGCCGTCGCCGGACTGCTGCCGATGGTGCTCGCCGGCCTCTACGGCGGCATGCTCGCCGACGCCTTCGACCGCCGGACCGTCGCCCTCATCGCCGCGACCGTGACGTTCTCGTCGACGGTGCTGCTGGCGGTCCTCGCCTGGACCTCGAGCGAGACGGTCTGGTCCCTGTACGCCCTCAGCATCGTCAACGCCGCCGCGAACTCCATCGTCATGGCCACCCGGTCCGCCATCGTGCCGCGTCTGATCCCGCGCGACCTGCTCCCTGCGGCCGCCGCGCTGCAGGGCGTCGGGGCCGGGCTCATGGTCATGGCGGGACCCGCGCTGGCCGGTGTCCTCGTGGCCGTCTCCGGCTACGCCTGGACGTACACCGTCGACGTCGTCCTCATGCTGGGCCTCTTCCTCGGCCTGTGGACGCTCCCGCGGATCCGCCCCGAGGGGGCGGTGTCGCGCGTCGGGCTCGAGTCCCTCCGCGACGGGTGGGACTTCCTCCGCCGCGCGGGCAACATCCGCCTGCAGTACATCCTCGACATCATCGCCATGACCTTCGGGCAGCCGCTGACCCTGTTCCCCGCGATCGGCGCCGTGCTGCTGGGCGGCGGGGCGGTCACCACCGGGGCGCTCACCGCGTCCGTCGCGGTCGGCGTCCTCGTCTCGAGCCTCTTCTCGGGCCCCATCGGCCGCGTCCGTCGCCAGGGCCTCGGCATCGAGAGGGCGATCCAGGGCTACGGCGTCGCGATCGTTCTGTTCGGTCTCGTCCTCGTCGCGGCGTCGATGGGATGGTTCGCTCCGGATGCCGTCGACGAGACGCACGCCAACGTCACGCTGATCGTGTGCGCGGCGGTGGCCATGGCGTTGGCCGGGGCGGCGGACAACGTCAGCGCGATCTACCGGTCGACGATGATGCAGGCCGCGGTGCCGGATGCGATGCGCGGGCGCCTGCAGGGCATCTTCATCGTCGTGGTCGCAGGCGGTCCGCGCGTGGGCGCGCTGTACGCCGGCACCCTCGCCACGTTCGCGGCGCTGTGGTTCCCGCCGTTGCTGGGCGGAGTGATCATCCTCGCGCTCGTCGGACTGCTCGTCCGTCTCTCGCCCCGCTTCCGTCAGTACGACGCCCGGCATCCGGAGCCCTGACGCGCGGCGCGGGACGGACACGATCCGGCGGAAAACGGACGTCGCAGCCGACCGCCCTCGGCGGGGCCGGGGAGGGGGCCTATCGTCGGGACCGTGGCATCCCCCTCGTCTCCGTCGTCCGCCTCCGTGGCCGTGCAGTTCGTCCTCACCGGCCTCGTGTGGGGATCGAGCTTCCTTCTCATCGCGGTCGCCCTGACCGGGCTCTCCCCCGCGCAGGTGGCGGGCGGACGGCTGCTGTTCGGGGCGCTCGCGCTGGGGGCGATCGTCCTTCTCAGGAGGGAGCGGATGCCGCGCGCTCCGCGCACCTGGGCGCACCTGTGCGTCCTCGCCGCGTCTTTCTGCGTCGTGCCCTACCTGCTGTTCGCCTGGGCGCAGCAGCATGTGCCGTCGGGCCTGGCGAGCATCTTCAACGCGACGACGCCCATCATGACGGCGATCCTGGCGTGGGCGGTGTTCCGCGTGGAGCGGCTGCGGCGCGGGCAGCTCGCCGGGATCGGAGTCGGCATCGTCGGAGTGGTCGTCATCATCGCTCCGGGGAGTGCCGCCGCGGTCGCCGAGAGCACCGTGGCGCAGATCGCGCTGCTGGGTGCGACCGCCTGCTACGGCTTCAGCCTGGCGTACATGCGCCGCTTCCTCGGTGACAGCGGGCTGTCGGGCACCGTCTTCGCCTTCGGGTACATCGCGCCGGCGGCGGCGTTCATGCTCCTGCTGTCGCCGCTGATCCTCGCCGAGCCCATGGAGCTGACCCCCGCCGTGGTGCTCAGCGTGGTGGCGCTGGGCGTGCTGGGCACGGGCGTCGCCTACGTCTGGAACCAGAACACCCTGCGCGCGTGGGGGCCGACGCGCGCCTCGACCGTCACCTACATCACCCCGGTCGTCGGCGTGGCGCTCGGCATCGTCGTGCTGGGCGAGCGGCTGACCTGGAACGAGCCCGTCGGTGCGGTCATCGTCTTCCTCGGCATCCTGCTCGTCCAGGAGCGGCTGCGGTTCCGCGTCCCCGCCTGACGCGGCGCCGTCCGCGGCGGGAGGACATGTCGCGGAGGGAGGACCCCCGACCGGCGAAAGCCCCTCCCTTCCCCGCATCT
>NZ_JBMRJR010000004.1:80149-159178 GCF_049384025.1 Microbacterium sp. HMH0099
AGGCGCCGTCCGCGGCGGGAGGACATGTCGCGGAGGGAGGACCCCCGACCGGCGAAAGCCCCTCCCTTCCCCGCATCTCCTCCCCCACCCGACACCAGGCGCCGTCCGCGGCGGGAGGACATGTCGCGGAGGGAGGACCCCCGACCGGCGAAAGCCCCTCCCTTCCCCGCATCCCCTCCCCCACCCGACACCGGATACGACGAAGGTCCCGGATGCCATGGCATCCGGGACCTTCGAGATCAGGCTCAGGCCTGGTGGGCGAGCTGCAGGTCGAGCTCGATGGTGACGTCCTTGCCGACGAGCACGCCGCCGGTCTCGAGCGCGGCGTTCCAGGTGAGGTCGAAGTCCTCGCGGTTCACGACCGTCTTGGCGGTGGCGCCGGCCTTGTAGTTGCCCCACGGGTCGGTGCCGAAGCCGCCGAAGTCGAGCGAGAAGGTCGCGGGCTTGGTGATGCCGCGGATGGTCAGGTCGCCGTCGACGAGGAAGTCGCCGTCCTCGACGCGGACACCGGTCGAGCGGAAGTCCATGGTCGGGTAGGTCTCGACGTCGAAGAACTCGGCGGAACGCAGGTGCTGGTCGCGACCCTCATCCTTGGTGTCGACCGAGGTGACGTCGACGGACGCCTCGACGGTGGCCTCGAGGGGGTTCTCGGGGGCGACGATCGTCGCGCTCTTCATGCCGAAGGTGCCGCGCACCTTCGAGATCATCATGTGGCGCACCGAGAAGGTGACCTCGCTGTGGGCCGGGTCGAGGACCCAGGTGCCGGCCTTGTAACCGGGGATGTCGAGGGTGGTGGTGTCGGTCATGTCACTCCTTGAGGTCTCGGGAGCCGTGTCGGCGTCCTGGGAGGATCAAACTCCCATTCACACGAATGTATTCCACGATCGAGGAAAAACACGAACCCGAGGGGGAACGGATCCTCCTCGGGTTCGTGAACGTCAGATGACGACGGGTCAGCCGACCTTGAGCAGGTCGATGATGAAGATGAGGGTCTTGCCGCCGAGGAAGTGGCCGCCGGCGGGACCGTAGGCCAGGTGCGGCGGGATGACGAGCTCGCGGCGCCCGCCGACCTTCATGCCCGGGATGCCGTCCTGCCAGCCCTGGATCAGGCCGCGCAGCGGGAACTGGATGCTCTCGCCGCGGCCCCACGAGGAGTCGAACTCCTCGCCGGACTCGTACTCGACACCGGCGTAGTGCACCTCGACGGTGTCGCCGGGCTTGGCCTCGTCGCCGTCGCCGACGATGATGTCGCGGACGACGAGGTCGGAGGGGGCGGGGCCGGTCGGAGCGTCGAACTCCGGCTTGGTGCGATCAGTCATGAGACCATCCAAGCACGCCCCGGCGAGGGCTCGAACCCCCCTGGACAAAGACTCAGCGCCCGGTGCCGCGGCGATGCCTGCGTGTCTCCCGGGCGCTGAGCTGGTCTTCTTCGATGGTGCTCCTGTCTCCGAGGAGTGTCAAGAGCCGGTCGGAGTGCGCCCGGGCCTCAGCGGGCGAGCAGCGTCGCCCGCGCGGCGCCGGTCCGCTCGAGCAGCCGGCGCTCCTCGGCGGGCGCCTGCGCATCCCGACCGGACAGCGAGCGCTGGCGCGCGGCCGCGAGAGCCGTGGCATCCACGATGAACTGCTTCATGGCCGCCGTCCGGTCCCCCGGCAGGGTGCGCGCCCACGCGAGCGCCGAGCGACGCCCCGCGCCGGTAGCGAGCATGTCGACCTCCTGCGGCGTGAACCACCCGGCCGCGGCGTACTCGCCCAGCCGTGCGCGGGTGAGTCGCGCCTCCTCTCGGCGGAGGACCAGGATGCCGAGGACGAAGAGCACGAAGAGCGGCACCTGCAGCGTGGCGTAGAGCTCGAAGAAGTCGAAGAGGACGGCGGAGCCGTTCCAGAGCCCGTGCAGCACGATGGCCCCGAGGAGGCCGACGAGGCCGTAGCGCAGCGCCGCGCCGGTGGAGAGCGACCGGCGCGCGGCGAGTCCGAACGCGAAGCCGATGAGGCTCGTGAACATGACGTGCGCGAAGGGCGACAGGATCGCGCGCAGGAAGAACGTCGTGCTCACCTGCACGGCGCCGCCCTCGATGAAGCTGATCGCGAAGTACTGGATGTTCTCGGTGAAGGCGAAGCCGGCCCCGATGAGCGCGCCGTAGACGATGCCGTCCACGGGCCCGTCGAACGAGCGGCGCGCGGCGGCGTACAGCAGCAGCAGCCCGAGGCCCTTGCCGACCTCCTCGACGATGGGGGCCTGGATGACCGAGCTGACCGGAGCGCCGAGCCCGCCGACCGTCAGCTGCAGGACCAGGTCGACGCCGAGGGCGAAGGCGACGGATGCCACGGCGCCCCACAGGGCGGCGAAGAGGAGGAGCCGACGCGGTTCGGGCTCCCATCGGTCGATCAGACGGACCGCGAACCACACGACGGCGAAGGGCACCGCCGCGAGCACGAGACCGAGGATCGAGGCGGCCGGCCCGAGGAAGCGCAGGAAGTACACGACGAGCACCCCGAGCACCGGCAGCAGAAGCGCGGCGACGATCCAGAGCGCGAGACCGGACCGGCGGGGGCGCGGCGGGGCCGCCGAAGCCGGGGGACGCGGCGCGTCCGAGATGCGGGCCGGTTCCCCCGCGCCGGGCTGCCACAGCGGAGAGGGGTAGCTCATGCGCTCAGCCTAGGGTCGTTCGACACCGGGGCTTCCGGGGCTTGCGCGCCCGGGGGCCCGGACCGTTCGCGATAGCGTGGAGGCATGCGTTTCGCCCACGTCCGTCCCCGGGAGGCGGCGAAAGCCCCTCGACTCGTCAGCGTCCACGGCGAGGAGCTCACCTTCGTCGACGAGCTCTTCGACGGCGCGCCGGCCACCCTCGAGGCCCTGATCGCCGGCGGCGACGAGCTGCTGGACCGGGTCCGGGATGCCGCGGCCACGAGCGAGCGGCATCCCCTGTCCGGCGTGGAGTTCGCCTCGGCCGTGCTCGCTCCCCCGTCGATCCTCGCGGTGGGGCTGAACTACGCCGCCCACTCCGGCGAGCTGGGGCTGAAGACCGACGCGGGCCCGACGGTGTTCGTGCTCTGGCCCAACTCGCTCACCGCCCACGGCGCGACGACGTCGTGGCCGCGCTCGCTCAGCCAGGCGGTGGACTACGAGGCCGAGCTCGGCGTGATCATCGGGCGCCCCGGCCGCGACGTGTCCGAGGAGGACGCGCTGGACCACGTGTGGGGCTACACCGTGGTCAACGACATCACGGCGCGCAACATCCAGTTCTCGGAGGCGCAGTGGTCCCGCTGCAAGTCCTTCGACGGGTTCACCCCCACCGGCCCCTTCGTGGTGACCGCGGACGAGATCCCGGACCCGCAGGACCTCCACATCTGGACCGTCGTCGACGGGCACACCGTGCAGGACGCCTCGACCGGTCAGATGGTCCGCTCGGTGCGGACCCTCATCGCACGGTTGTCCGAGTCGGCGACGCTGCTGCCCGGCACGCTCATCTCGACCGGCAGCCCCGGGGGCGCCGGCTACTCGCGCGACCCGCAGATCTTCCTGCGCGACCGCTCGACCGTCACGGTCGGCATCGACGGCATCGGCGAGCTCACGACGCACTGCCGCATCCTCGACTGAGGGCGGCGCGAGCCGGTCGCCCGCACCGGCTCCGGCCGGAGCGGGGTGCCGACACCGCGGGCGGTGCCGATGCGGCTCAGTCCTCCTCGACGACGCTGTCGGCGGCGCGGACGATCGGGATCGCCTCGGTGATCGCCTGCAGGCCCGACAGCCTCATCGGCGACAGCTGCTTCGTCACCTCGTCGCGCGACATCAGTCCGGCCTCGACCACCAGGTCGGCGACGTTGCGGTGCGTCAGCAGCGCGGTCTTGGCGAGGGCCGCGGACGCCGCGTAGCCGATGAACGGCGTCAGGGCGGTCACGACGCCGACCGATGAGCCCACCATCGCGCCGAGCCGCTCGCGGTTGGCGGTGATGCCGTCGACGCAGTTGACCCGCAGGGTCCACATCGCCTGCCGCATCCAGGTGATCGACTGGAAGATCGAGTGCGCGATGACGGGCTCGAAGGCGTTCAGCTGCAGCTGCCCGCCCTCGACGGCCATCGTCACGGTGGTGTCCGCGCCGGCCACGGCGAAGGCGACCTGGTTCACCACCTCGGGGATCACGGGGTTCACCTTGCCCGGCATGATGCTGGAGCCGGCCTGACGCGGCGGCAGGTTGATCTCGCCGAGACCGGCCTGCGGGCCGCTGGAGAGCAGGCGGAGGTCGTTGCAGATCTTCGACAGCTTGATCGCGTTGCGCTTGAGCGTCGACGAGAACGACATGAAGGACCCGGTGTCGCTCGTGGACTCGACGAGGTCCGTCGCCGTCTCGAGGTCGAGCCCGGTGATCTCCCGCAGGTGGCGGAGCACCGCCTTGCTGTAGCCGGCGTGCGCGGTGATGCCCGTGCCGATGGCCGTCGCGCCCATGTTGATCTCGTAGAGGAGATAGGCGTTCTCGGTGAGGCGGTTGTAGTCCTCGCCGAGGGTCGTGGCGAACCCGTGGAACTCCTGTCCGAGGGTCATCGGCACGGCATCCTGGAGCTGGGTCCGGCCCACCTTGAGCACGTCGTGGAACTCGCCGGCCTTGTCGAGGAAGGACTGGCGCAGCAGGCGCAGCTCCTCGAGCAGGCTGACCAGGGTCAGCGAGAGCCCCACCTTGATCGCCGTCGGGTACACGTCGTTCGTGGACTGGCTGCGGTTGGTGTCGTCGATCGGCGAGAGGAACGCGTAGTCGCCCTTCTCCCGCCCGGCCATCTCGAGGGCGATGTTCGTGATGACCTCGTTGGCGTTCATGTTGGTCGAGGTGCCCGCCCCGCCCTGGATGACGCCGACGGTGAACTCGTCGTGGAACTCCCCGTCGATGACGCGCTGCGCGGCGCGGTCGATGAGGACGGCCTTGTCGTGGTCGAGCACGCCGATCTCCGCGTTGGCCCGAGCGGACGCCTGCTTCACCATGGCCAGCGCGCGCACGAGGTCGGGATAGACCGAGATCGGCCGCTTCGCGATCGGGAAGTTCTCCTGCGCCCGCGCGGTGTGGATCCCCCAGTACGCGTCGGCCGGGATCTCGAGGGATCCCAGGGAGTCGGTCTCGGTGCGGGTGCGCGTCATCGCGTCCAGTGCCATTCGGTGTCCTCGTGGGGTGTCGTCACGGCGGTCAGGGTCGTCCCGAGCCTAACGACAGCGGCATCCGGGGTCGCTGGCCGCTGCGGCCGGTCCCCCGATCGGCACCGTCCACGCCGTACATCCTCGGATGCCGTCGGGCGGGCACCAGGAGCGGCGGTGCGGAGCCGGACAGCGTCACCGCGCCGGGCCGCGTCAGCGCTTGCGCGAGAACGCCTCGAGCCGCTCCGCCGGCGACATCGCCGCCATGCGCGCGACCCACTCCGGCGAGAAGTAGTCCGACCCCTCCGCGTCGACGACCGGGACGACGGCGTGCGTCACCGTGTCCTCCCACACGTGCACGAGATGGAACGACCGTCCGGCATCCATCCCGTTCACCTCGTCCGCCGGGCGCGCGAGGTCCATCGTGTAGCAGGACGCGGCGGCGACGCTCACCGGGATGCCGGCGAACGTGCCCGACGTGGAGTAGTGCAGGTGCCCCGCCAGGATGCCGCGGACGTCGCTGCCCGCGATGGCGGCCGCCAGCCCCGGCTGATCGCGGAGCTCCAGGATGTCGAAGAAGGGGATGTGCGTCGGAAGGGGCGGGTGGTGCAGCGCGAGGAGGGTCCCGAGGGGCGCCGGCTCGGCCAGGACGTCGCGCAGCCACGCGAGCTGGGACGCGTCCAGGTCCCCGTGGTGCCAGCCGGGAACCGTGGAGTCGAGCGCGATGAGGCGCAGCCCCCCGAGGTCCCAGACGCCGGTCACCGGCTCCTCGTTGGGCTCGGCGTCGAGCAGCCCCTGCCGCAGCGCCGGCCGCTCGTCGTGGTTGCCCGCGACCCAGACCACGGGAGCGCCCAGGCGCGCGGCCCACGGCTCCACGGCGTCGCGCAGCGCGCGGTAGGCCTCGGGCTCGCCGAGGTCGGTCAGATCGCCGGTGAAGACCACGGCATCCGGTCGCACCCCCGTCGCCTCGGCGGCGTCGAGCGTCCGCTGCAGGTGCCGCGCCGTGTCGTACCGGTCGCCGAGGAGACGGTCGCCGCCGAGCAGGTGCGTGTCGCTGAGGTGGAGGATCACGCGCGCGGCGGGCGCGTGCTGACCGAACTGCACGGATGCCATGGCCACAGCCTAGGCCGGAGGGTCCGAGGGGTCAGTGGTTGAACAGGATGAGCAGCAGCGCGCCGAGCACCGCCGCCGCGCAAACGCCGAAGCACGCGAACGCCCCGATCAGCGACAGGCGCTTCTGCTCCTCGCTCAGCGGGTTCTTCGCCGCGGCCTTGGCCGCCGCCTTCGTCGCGCGGCGCCGTTGCTTGTCGGTGAGCACCGTGATGGCATCCGTGAACTCCGCCGGGGCGACGACGGGCGGGCGTCCGCCGCGGACCAGCAGCCGCAGCCCCAGCGCGTAGAACCCGACGACGACCACGGCGCCGACGAGCGCCGCGACGAAGACGTGCAGGAAGGCCTCCCAGTCGATGATCATGCGTCGCCCTCTCCCCCGCGTCCGGCCGCCTGGCGCTCGACGCGGCGTTGCCGCCACGTCGGTCCGGGCTTGCGCGGCACCTTCACCGCGGCGCCCGAGTCGGCCACCTCGCTCATCGCGTTGGCCGAGGTGACCTCGTCGCGCCGCGAGCGCAGGAAGAGGCCGAGGATCACGGCGACGGCGATGACGGCGTCGACGGCGACGCCCCAGCCGCCGAGCCAGACGACGATGAGCGCGGCGGCGGCACCGACCGCGCCCGCGGCGGGCAGGGTCAGCACCCAGCCGATCATGATGCGGCCGACGGTGTTCCAGCGGACGGTCGAGCCACGGCGCCCGAGCCCGGAGCCGATGACGGAACCGGATGCCACCTGGGTCGTCGACAGCGCGAAGCCGAGGGCGCTCGAGGCGAGGATCGTCGCGGCGGTCGAGGTCTCGGCCGAGAACCCCTGCGCCGGCTTGACGTCGGTCAGACCCTTGCCGAGCGTGCGGATGATGCGCCACCCGCCCATGTACGTGCCGAGCGCGATGGTGATCGCGCAGGCGAAGATCACCCACAGCTGCGGGTCCGGGTTCGACGACGACTGCCAGCCGACCGTGATGAGCGCGAGGGTGATGACGCCCATCGTCTTCTGGGCGTCGTTCGTGCCGTGCGCGAGGGCCACGAGCGACGAGGTGAAGATCTGCCCCCACCGGAAGCCGTCGCGTCCGTCGGCCTTCATGTCGTAGCGACGCGTCACGCCGTAGGCGATCTTCGTCACCGTGAAGGCGATGATGCCGGCCGTCAGCGGGGCGATGAGCGCGGGGAGGATGACCTTGCTGAGCACGACGCCCGCGTCGATCGCCATCGCGCCGACGCCGACGAGCGTCGCCCCGATCAGACCGCCGAACAGGGCGTGCGAGGAGCTGGACGGCAGGCCCAGCAGCCACGTCAGCATGTTCCACGTGATCGCGCCGATGAGCCCGGCGAAGATGATCGACGGGAAGATGTCCGCCGAGATCTGGTCTTCGCGGATCATGCCGCCGGAGATGGTCTTGGCCACCTCCGTCGACAGGAACGCGCCCACAAGGTTCAGGCACGCCGCCAGCAGGACCGCGACCTTCGGCTTCAACGCGCCCGTGGCGATGGGCGTGGCCATCGCGTTCGCGGTGTCGTGGAATCCGTTGGTGAAATCGAAGAAGAGTGCCAGCGCGATGACCAGCACGATGACGAGGGCTGCGCTCTCCACCGTTCGCTTTCCGTGAGGGAGGGGGAAGGGATGCCGACGGGATCGGCGCGACGAACGAAGAGTTCACCTGACGTTCGACCCTCGTTCACCGACGGTCGCGCAGTCATCCTCGCACCGTGCCCCACCGCGGTCAAACCGGACGCGGACGCGGCACCGGACCGGCGGAGGACCGAGCCGGCGGCATCCATCATCCGCACCGCCCCGGCGCGCGACGGAGCGTTAGCGTGGAGGGGTGACCGACACCGACGCACGTCCCGTCCCGCCCGTCGCCGACCGCCGCCCCGTCGCGCGCACGCATCACGGGGACACCTTCCACGACCCGTACGAGTGGTTCCGGGCGAAGGACGACGCGGACGTCACGTCCCACCTCGAGGCCGAGAACGCGTACACGCGCGAACGCACCGCCCACCTGGCGGGGCTGCGCGAGACGATCTTCACCGAGATCAAGGGCCGGACCCTCGAGACGGACCTGTCGGTGCCCACGCGCCGCGGCGACTGGTGGTACTACGGCCGGACCGTCGCGGGGGCGCAGTACGGGATCCAGTGCCGTGCGCCCTTGGCATCCCCCGAGGACTGGACGCCCCCGGAGCTCGTCCCCGACGAGCCCGTCCCCGGCGAGCAGGTCCTCCTCGACGCCAACGTCGAGGCCGAGGGCCAGGAGTTCTTCTCGCTCGGCAGCTACAACGTCAGCGACGACGGCACCCTGCTGCTCTACGGCGTGGACGTCGCCGGCGACGAGCGATACACCCTGCGCGTGCGCGACCTGCGCACGGGCGAGAACCTCCCCGACGTCATCCCCGGCACGTTCTCGGGCGCGAGCTTCTCCCCCGACGCCCGTTTCATCGTCTACACGACCGTCGACGACGCCTGGCGCCCCGACACCGTCTGGCTGCACGAGCTCGGCACGCCCGTGACGGACGACACGAAGCTGTTCCACGAGCCGGACGAGCGCTACTGGGTGGGGGCCGGCTTCACCCGCAGCGACAAGTACCTCGTCATCGAGGTCGGCTCGTCCATCACGTCGGAGGAGCTCCTCGTGGATGCCGCCGACCTCCGGCAGCCGCCCCGTCCCGTGTGGCCGCGGCGCGAAGGCGTGGAGTACTCGGCCTCCCACGCCGTCGTGGACGGCGAGGACGTGCTCTACGTGCTGCACAACGACGGTGCGCTCGACTTCGAGCTGGTGAAGGTGTCCGCCGCGGATCCGCAGGGCGCCCGCGAGGTCGTCATCCCCCACCGCGGCGGCGAGCGCCTGCTGGGCGTCGACACGTTCCGCGACTGGGGGGTCGTCGGCTACCGCAGCGGAGGGCTCGAGCGTCTCGGTCTGCTGTCGTACGAGGACGGCTCCGTCACCGAGATCACCTTCGACGAGCCGCTCTACACCGTCGGGGAGTCCTCGAACAGCGAGTGGGCGCCGCCGCTGCTGCGGCTCGGCTACGGCTCGTTCGTGACGCCCGGGACGGTGTTCGACTACGAGATCGCCACGGGCGAGCTGCTGCTGCGCAAGCGCCAGCCGGTGCTCGGCGGCTATGACCCGGAGGACTACGGCCAAGCCCGCGTCTGGGCGACCGCCGACGACGGCACGCAGGTGCCGGTGTCGCTCGTGTGGAAGCGCTCGTTCGGCGAGCCCGGCGACGCGCCACGGCCCGTCCACCTCTACGGCTACGGCTCCTACGAGCACTCCATCGACCCGGGCTTCTCGGTCGCACGCCTGTCGATGCTGGACCGCGGCGTCGTCTTCGCGGTGGCCCACGTCCGCGGCGGCGGCGAGATGGGGCGCCAGTGGTACGAGGACGGCAAGATCCTCGCCAAGCGGAACAGCTTCACCGACTTCGTCGCCGTCGCGCGGCACCTCGTCACCGCGGGTTACACGACGCCGGACCGCCTCGTCGCCGAGGGCGGCAGCGCGGGCGGCCTGCTCATGGGCGCCGTCGCGAACCTCGCGCCGGAGCTGTTCGCGGGGGTGCTGGCGAGCGTGCCGTTCGTGGACGCCCTGACCACGATCCTCGACCCGTCGCTGCCCCTCACGGTCATCGAGTGGGACGAGTGGGGCGACCCGCTCCACGACGCCGAGGTGTACGCGTACATGAAGTCGTACACGCCGTACGAGAACGTCCGCTCCGACGCGGCCTACCCGCGGATCCTCGCCGTCACCTCGCTGAACGACACCCGCGTGATGTACGTCGAGCCGGCGAAGTGGGTCGCGCGCCTGCGCGAGGTCGGCGCGGACGCGCTGCTGAAGTGCGAGATGGTGGCCGGGCACGGCGGCGTCAGCGGCCGCTACAACTCCTGGCACGAGCGGGCGTTCGAACTGGCCTGGCTGCTCGACGTGCTCGGCCTGGCGGACTAGCCCTCCCTCCCCTCTCCCGGCATGTCCCACTTTGTGCAGGTTTCAGCCTCCTGAGCCGCACAAAGTGGGACACGCCCCGCGGGCGTCCGCCCCACCACCGTCCCCTCTCCCGGCATGTCCCACTTTGTGCAGGTTTCAGCCTCCTGAGCCGCACAAAGTGGGACACGCCCCGCGGGCGTCCGCCCCATCTCTTCTCCCCGGCGGGCGGGACGGCGTCACCGTCCACAATCGAGGGTTCCGCCCGCGGTCCGTCGTCTCCCGGCCGTCAGACTCGACCGATGTCCGATGTGCCGCAGATCTTCTCCGTTCGGGATGCCATGGCTCACGGCCGCTCACGTTTCGCGCTGCGCCATGTCGGACTGCGGTCCCCCCACAGCGGAATCCGTTCGTCCGCACCGCCGCCCGGGCGCAGGGACCTTCGAGCTCGAGCCGCCGAGTACGCACCCCGGCTCCGCAAGGGACAGTTCTTCAGCCACGAGACCGCGCTGGCTCTGCTCGGAGCGCCGGTCCCGCGACCTCCACATGTCGTGGGTCTGCACGTCTCGGCTCACCGCCCCCGACGCGAGCCGCGCGTTCCCGGCATCCACGGGCATCGGCTGCAGACCCGCGAGCCGACTCTGTGGCATACCCCGGAAGGCTGGCCGGTGGAAGATCCCGTGCGTGCATGGCGGCAAAGTGCGTCGCTGTGGGAGATCGATGACCTGGTCGCTGCGGCGGATTTCCTCCTGACGGAGATGCGCCCTGTCATCGATGCGGACGATCTCCGTGCAGAGATCGAGATGATGGGCGACACCCGTCGGCACGCACTTCGGCGCGCTCTCTCGCTGAGCCGTCACGGGCCTCGCTCGGCTTCCGAGACGTATCTGCGACTGCTGCTCGTTCGCAACGGTCTGCCCGAGCCGGAGATCTCCTGGATCCTGCGCGATGTCGCGGGGAGGTTCGTCGCCGAGCTCGACCTGGCGTATCCGCCTTGGAAGGTCGCCACCGAGTACGACGGACGCGTCCACGCGGAGGACCTGCGGCAGTTCGCACGCGACGCCGACCGGTGGGATGCCATCCGCGCATGCGGATGGGATCACGTGCGCATCCTGTCCCATCACATGCGGGGCGGGGGGCGGCGGGCCGTCCAGAAGGTCCGCGACGCCCTCCGGCGTGCGGGGTGGTCCGGCTGACCGTGTCCCACGATGTGCGAACTCCAGTGCCTCGCGCTGCACAAAGTGGGACACGGTAGCGACGGAAGCGCTGACCTCTCCTTCAGCCCAGCGAGCGTGTCCCACTTTGTGCAGGTTCTGGCTCCCAGAACTGCACAAAGTGGGACATGCGCATGACGGAGGGACCGACCTGGGACGCGCCCGCGATCTGAGCGCCGACCTGCGACACGCCCCGCCCACGCGAGGCGGACGGGGCGTGTCGAGACGGGGGTCAGCCGAAGAGCGCGGCGGCCTCCTCGTAGCGGTACAGCGGCACGGTGTTCAGCTCGCCGAGGGCGTCGGCGAAGGGCACGCGCACGATGTCGGTGCCGCGCATCGCGACCATCTGGCCCCACGCCCCCTCGTGCAGGGCGTCGGCGGCGTGCAGTCCGAGACGCGTCGCCAGGACGCGGTCGAAGCCCGACGGCGAGCCTCCGCGCTGGATGTGACCGAGCACGGTGGCGCGGGTCTCGATGCCGGTCAGACGCTCGATCTCGGGCGCGAGCATCTCGCCGATGCCGCCGAGGCGGGGGCGGTTGAAGGCGTCGAGGCCCTTGTCGCTGAACGCCTCGTCCATGCCCGTGAGCTTGAAGCCCTCGGACACAACGACGAGGGGCGCGCGGCCGCGGTCGTGCGCGCGGGTGACCTGCTCGACGATCTCCTCGATCGACATGGGCACCTCGGGGATGCAGATGACGTGCGCGCCCGCGGCGATGCCGGCGTGCAGGGCGATCCAGCCGACGTGACGGCCCATGACCTCGGCGACCATGCAGCGCTGGTGCGAGTCGCCGGTGGTGCGCAGACGGTCCATGGCATCCGTCGCGATGTTGACGGCGGTGTCGAAGCCGAACGAGTAGTCGGTCGCGCGCAGGTCGTTGTCGATCGTCTTCGGGACGCCGAGGACGTTGATGCCGTCCTTGGACAGGCGGTCGGCCGCGGCCAGCGTGCCCTCTCCGCCGATGGCGAGGATGCCGTCGATGCGGTGGCCGTACATGGTCTTCGAGATGTTCTCGGCGCCGCCGCGCGCTCCCTCGTAGGGGTTGGTGCGGCTGGTGCCGAGGATGGTGCCGCCGACCTTGGACAGGCCCTTCACCTCGTGGCGGGTGAGCGGGAAGAAGTCGCCGTCCACGACGCCGCGCCACCCGTCGCGGATGCCGACGAACTCGATGTCGTAGTTCGTGGTCCCCTTGAGCACGACACCGCGGATGACCGCGTTGAGCCCGGGGCAGTCGCCGCCGCTGGTAAGGATGCCGATCTTCATTGGCTGGATTCCTCGCTGTGGTTCGGGTGAGGGGGCGGCGCCGTTGCCGTTTATGACCCTATCGCCGCAGGCGAGTCCGGTGCGACACGGCGGGGAGGGGAGGGATGCCACCGGCTCGCGTCCCCGGTCCTCCCCCGCCACCGCCGTCCTGCGGGGTCCGCACCCGACACGCCGTCGGACCGAGCCGCCGCCCCGGCGCGCCGCCGTTCGAGTCCGCAGGACGGCACAGGGCGGCCCGCCGCAGGACGGCGCCGGAGCACGGCCGGCCGCAGGACGGCGCCGGAGCACGGCCGGCCGCAGGGCGCCGCCCGCAGAACGGTTCCCGGCCGCGACCGAACGACGAACGCCCCGGGGCGGTGACCCCGGGGCGTTCGATGCGGTGCGCGTCAGGCGGCGCCGAGCGCCTGGCGCAGCAGGTGCATGAGCGCGGACAGCTGCACCGAGTCGCTGGAACCGGGCTCGACCGCCTGGCCGTCGAGGGCACGCTGGGCGAGCCCCTCCTTGGAGTCGATGAGCTCCGCGATCTTCGTGTCGATCGTGTGCGCGGCGATGATGCGCCACGCGGTGACCGGCTCCTCCTGACCGATGCGGTGCACGCGGTCGATGGCCTGCGTCTGCTCGGCCGCCGTCCACGACAGCTCGGCGAGCACGACGTTCGAGGCGGCCTGCATGTTCAATCCCACGCCGGCGGCGGTGAGCGAGCACACCGCGATGCCGACGCCGGGGTCGGTGTTGAACGCGTCGATGGCGGCCTGGCGGGCGGTCGAGGTCTGCTCGCCGCGCACCGAGACCGCACGGAGACCGGATGCCTTGAAGTGGGCCTCGGCGGCATCCATGACGTCGATGTGCTTGGCGAAGAACACGACCTTGCCGACCGACCGCTGCAGCTGCACGGCGTAGTCCGCGGCCAGCTGCGCCTTGGCCTGACCGATGCGGCGGACCATCGTGAAGACGTTCTCGGACCCGGTGCCGGCGGCCTTGGACTCCTCGAGCTCGCCGTGCGCGACCAGGCGCACGATGTCGTCGTCCACCTCGCCGGGGGCCAGGCCCCGGTCGCCGCGCGCCTCGATGATGCGCCGGTACTTCGCGGCCAGACGCGCACCGAGCTCGCGCTCGGCCTGCCGGATGGACCGGCCGAACTCGTCGTCCAGCTCGACGGGGAGGTCGGCGACGAGCTTGTCGGGCAGGTCGGCGGCGACGTCCTTCTTCTTACGGCGGACGATGCCCATCGAGATGACGGCCTCGCGCGCCTCGGGGTAGAAGGCCTTGTCCGCGGGGGTCAGGCCGGTGGCATCCAGCTTCTCCATCAGCTCGGGGCCGGGCTTCTCGCCGTTCGTCCACCCGAGGAAGCGCCAGATCGCGTCGAAGTCCTCGACGTCGTTGATCAGCGGCGTCCCCGTGAGGGCGAGCATGAGCGGATCGCGCGTCTGCTGACGGACCCGGGATGCCAGGGCGAGCACGTTCTGCGACCGCTGCGACGTGAGGTTCTTGATGAAGTGCGCCTCGTCGACGACCACGCCCTTGAGACCGATGGACGACAGCCAGGAGAGGTGCCGGTCGAGGATCTCGTAGTTAACGATGAACACGTCGGCGAATGCGTCGATGTCGGCTCCGCCGCCGGAGATGACGGTGGCCCGGCGGTGCGGCGTCCAGCGCTGCACCTCGCGCGCCCAGTTCATCTTCACGACGTTGGGGACCACGACGAGCAGCGGGTACGCGTCGGCGACGGATGCCGCGAGCACCGACTCGGCGGTCTTGCCGAGTCCCGGCTCGTCGGCCAGCAGGAACGAGCGGTGGCCCTGGCGGACGGCCTCGAGGAAGCGCGACTGGTGCGGCATGACCTCGAGCCCGCGCGGCGAGAGCCGGTCGAACTCGGGGACGGGAGGCAGCTCCATGCTGGCCGCCGACCCGCCGGCGCCGGTCTCGAACGCCTTGTACAGCGGCCCCATCAGCTCCCAGCCGTCGAGGCGACGACGCGGGGCGTCCCCGGTCGCGCGCGGCGTGAGGTCGGGCGGCAGGAAGGGGTTGGCCATCTGCCGCGACTCGATCGACGGCGGCACGACCTGGCGCTCGGCGAGCGCGGCCGGCACGACGGTCGTCGCCGCGGCGGGCGCGGTGTCGGTGATGATGAGCTCGTCCGGCGGCAGCTCGGCCCCCGCCTCGAGGAGCCAGTCGCGGCGCATGCGCCGAGCCACCGGCGACGTGGCCTGGTCCACCTCGAGCAGCTGGATGAGCGAGGTGTCGCGGGCGGCGGTCTTGGCGAGGATCGTCGCGACGCCGTCGAGCCGCTTGAGCAGCTCGGCGCGCGCGGCGTCGGTGAGCTCGCCGTCCGCCTTGACGCGGGCGCGCTCCTCGCGGACGAGGAAGGCGATCACCTGGAACTTGACGCGGTTGGTCGGCCCGAGCTTTCCGCGCTGGGCCTTGGCTTCGACCTCGCGCACCTTGCGCGCGAGGATGGGGATGACGGGGGCCTCGTCATCACGACGGGATGACGAGGACTTCCTGCGCCGCTGGGTCGAACCTCGAGCGGCGGTCGCCGTGGTCGGCATGCTCCTCCTGAGCGTGTCCTTGCGGACAGGGTCCGGGACGTCCGGCCGAAGCCGGTGAATGCGTGACCCCGAGGAACTGCCGCGGGCTGATGGCGCCGGAAGGGCGGCTCACGCGGGAACGATGACGGGATCGCCACCCATTCTAGCGGTTTCGCGCGGTGGTCACTCCGCCACGGTGGCGAGAATGTCCTCGGTGTACCCCTCGGGGTCGAAGTTGATCCACGACGTGGACACCCACACGTCCCCACGGAGCGCCTGCACCTCGCCGCGCTCGTAGGGGACGTCGTCCAGCGAGACCCCGCGCTGCTCGATCCGGCAGACGGTGGCGTCGCCGCTGTCCTCGCACCCGAACCCCGTGGACGTCAGGGTGTCGCGGATGGTCGTCGCCTGAGCGGCATCCACGATCGACACGTTCGTCGCGAGACCCCGCTCGCTCGGCGTGCCCCAGGAGCACCGCAGGGTGGGCACGGCGTCCAGCAGCTCCAGGAGCGGCGCCTGCTCGGTCGAGAGCAGGGTCACCCCGGGGTCGTTCAGCGGCGGGTTCTGCTCCTCCAGCGTCGCGCGCATCGCGTCCGAGTAGATCTCGTCGCACGACGCCGGTGCCGCGGTCGTCGGGGTGGTGGACGGCGTCGGGCTGGCCGCCGGGGTCTCGGCGGGCGCCGCCGAGGAGGACGAAGTGGATGCCGTCGGGGTAGGCTCCGCGCCCGGCTCCGGCTCGGGGACGCAGGCGGACAGGGTGAGGGTCAGCGTCGCGGCGGCGGAAGCGGCGACGAGGACACGGCTGAGGGGGGACATAACACCTCCGGGGTCGTCTCGACCCTAACGCCCGGCCGCGGCGACCCCCGGGTGTCAGCGGGCGCGTCGCAGGCGCAGGCTGTTCAGGACGACGAACACGCTCGAGAAGGCCATCGCGGCGCCCGCCAGCATCGGGTTGAGGAACCCGAGCGCGGCCAGCGGGAGGGCGGCGACGTTGTAGGCGAAGGCCCAGAACAGGTTGCCGCGGATGACGCGCATCGTGCGGCGGCTAAGGGCCACGGCGGTGACGACGCCACGGGGGTCGTCCCGCATGAGCGCGATGTCGCTGGCGTGCAGCGCCGCGTCCGTCCCGCCGCCCATCGCGATGCCGAGGTCCGCCGTGGCGAGGGCCGCGGCGTCGTTGACGCCGTCGCCGACCATGGCGACGGTCCGCCCCTCGGCCCGGAGCCGCGCGATCTCGTCCACCTTGCCCTCGGGCAGCACGCCCGCGCGGACGGCGGTGATCCCCAGCTCGGCGGCGACGACGCCCGCGATGCGGGGGTTGTCGCCGGTGAGGAGCACGGGCTCGAGCCCCATCTCGCGGAGGCGGGCGACGGTCTCCGCGCTCTCCGGCCGGACGGTGTCGGCGATCTCGATCACCGCGCGCGCCCGGTCGACACCGTCGGCGTCGGCCCACCCGGCGACGACCACGGTCCCCCGCTCCTCCCCCGCGGCGACGGCGGCGGCCAGCTCGGCGGGCAGCGACGCGCCCCGCTCCGCGGCGAGCGCGGGGCGCCCGGCGAACACGCGGACGCCGTCCACGGTCCCGACGACGCCGCGTCCGGGCAGGGCCTCCAGGTCGCGGGCGACGGGGCCCGCGCCCGCGGCCGCGACGATCGCGTGCGCGACGGGGTGCTCGGACCCGCGCTCCACCGCCGCGACGCGGTGCAGGACGGTGGTGGCATCCATCCCCTCGACGGGGACGACGGCGGTGACGCTCATGCGGCCGGAGGTGAGGGTGCCGGTCTTGTCGAGGACGATCGTGTCGATGCGCTCGGCGGACTCCAGCGCCTCGGGCCCGGTGACGAGCACGCCGAGCTGCGCGCCGCGCCCGGTGCCGACGAGGATCGCGATCGGGGTGGCCAGTCCGAGGGCGCAGGGGCAGGCGATGATCAGCACGGCGACGGCCGCGGTGAAGCCGGCGGCGACGGGCTGCCCGGCCAGCAACCAGGCGCCGAGGGTGAGCACGGCGAGGAGGATGACGATCGGGACGAAGATCGCCGAGACGCGGTCGGCGAGCCGCTGCACACGGCTCTTGCCGAGCTGCGCGTCCTCGACGAGGCGCGCGATGCGGGCGAGGCGCGTGTCCTCGCCGACACCCGTCGCGCGGACCACCAGACGGCCCCCGGCGGCGATGGTGCCGCCGGTGACGGTGGACCCGACGGTCACCTCGACCGGGAGGGACTCCCCCGTCAGCATGCTCTCGTCGACGCTGGCCGCGCCCTCCACGACGACGCCGTCCGTCGCCACGATCGCCCCCGGGCGTACGACGAACACATCCCCGACCGCGAGCTCGTCGACGTCGATGCGCCGGCCGTCCGCGAGCTCCACGTCGCGCACCCCGAGGTCGAGCAGGGCCCGCAAGGCGGCGCCGGCGGTGCGGGTGGAGCGCTGCTCGATGACGCGGCCGAGCAGAAGGAAGGTCGTCACCGCCGTGGCGACCTCGAAGTAGACGACCGCGGTCGCGTCGTGCACCGGCCCGAAGAGCATGACCTCGTGCTGCAGGCCGATTCGGCCGGCCGTGCCGAAGACGAGCGCCCAGACGCTCCAGAGGTACGCGGCGAAGGTGCCGAGGGTGATGAGGGTGTCCATCGTGGCGGCGCCGTGTCGCGCGTTGCGCAGGGTCGCCCGGTGGAAGGGCCAGCCGCCCCACAGCACCACCGGGGTCGCGAGCGCGAGCGACACCCACTGCCACCCGGGGAACTGCCACGGCGGGACCATGCCCAGCAGCACGACCGGCAGCGACAGCGCGGCCGAGACGAGCAGGCGCGTCCGCAGCGTCGTGGCACCGGGCGCATCGGCGACGTCGTGCACGTGACCGGCGGAGGCCTCGTGGCCGGTGTCGTGCGCGGGGCGAGGCGCCCCGGCGTCGGCGGGGGTGGCAGGGGTCTCGTCGTGCGCGGCGGGAGCGACCGCGGGGGCGGCGGGGGTGGCAGGGGTCTCGTCGTGCGCGGCGGGAGCGACCGCGGGGGCGGCGGTACCGAGCGGGCCGGCGGGGACGAGCGAGACGGATGCCGCGGACACCTCGCCCGCATCGGAGGCGTTCCGGGAGGTCGTGCGGACTCCACGCGTACGGACCCGCGCGTCGTACCCTGCCGCGCGCACGGCGTCGACGAGCCGCGCCGTGTCGAGGTCGGAGGGGTACCGCACACGGGCCGTCTCGGTCGCGAGGTTCACGGCCGCGTCGACGCCGTCCACACGGCGGAGCTTCTTCTCCACCCGGGCGACGCAGCTCGCGCAGGTCATCCCCTCGATGTCGAGCACCGCCTCGGCGGTCCGTGCGGCGTCGGTGTGATCGCTCATCTCTCCTCCTCCGGTCACGCGTGCAAGAACAGGATACCCCCTGGGGGTATTCCGAGGGCGGTGTCGACCGATCCACCGACGACCCGGACGGGCCGGGTGTCCACCCCCGTCCGCACCCCGCGGACCGCCCGTACAGTGAACGGGTGGCCGAGACGATGACACGCGAGCAGCGCATCGTCCTCGCGGTCGCGGTGCTGGCCTCGTTCGTGTCGTTCCTCGACGGCACGGTCGTGACCGTCGCCCTCCCCGCCATCGCGGAGGATCTCGGCGGCGGCCTGTCGACGCAGCAGTGGGTCGTCGACGCCTACCTCGTGACCCTCGGCGCGTTCATCCTCGTGGCCGGGTCGCTGAGCGATGTCCTCGGCCGCGTGCTCGTGCTCCGCATCGGACTCCTGGGCTTCGCGGCGACGTCGATCGCGATCGCCGCGGCACCGGGCCCGGAGTTCCTCATCGTGGCGCGCGCCCTGCAGGGCGTGGCCGGGGCCCTGCTCGTCCCGAGCTCGCTCGCGCTCATCACCTCCACCTTCCGCGGCGCGGCGCAGGCGCGGGCCATCGGCATCTGGACCGGGGCCACGACCGTGGCCATGATCGCGGGTCCGCTCATCGGCGGCGTGTTCGTGGACCTGCTGTCGTGGCGGCTCGTGTTCCTCGTCAACGTCGTCCCGGTCGCCGTCACGATGTGGCTCCTGACCCGCGTGCCCCCGGCCGACCACCGCCGTCCGGACGCGCGGGTGGACGTCCTCGGCGCGGTGCTCTGCGCGGTGGGCCTCGGCGGGATCGTGTTCGCGCTCATCGAGCAGTCCGTGCTGGGCTGGTCGTCCCCGGCCATCTGGTTGCCGCTCGCGATCGGCATCCTGTCGTTCACCGGGTTCCTCGTCCGCCAGCACCGTGGACGCGACCCCCTCATGCCGCTGGACCTCTTCCGCGCGCGCAACTTCTGGGCCGGCAATCTCGCCACCGTGTTCGTCTACGCGGCGCTGTCGCTGAACGGGTTCGTCGTCAGCGTGTACCTGCAGCAAGGCGCGGGCCTGTCCGCCACGCTCGCGGGACTCGCCTCGGTGCCGAGCACGCTCCTCATGATCGCGCTGAGCTCGCGGATGGGCGCGCTGGCCGGACGCTTCGGACCGCGCCTGTTCATGACGGTCGGCCCCCTCGTCATGGCGGTCGGCGCGCTGCTGCTGCTGAGCGTGCGCGAGGACTTCGACTACTGGACGCAGGTGCTCCCCGGCGTCGTCGTCTCCGGCCTCGGCCTCACCATGACCGTCTCTCCCCTCACCGCCGCGGTCCTCGGTGCCATCGAGTCCGAACGGTCGGGCATCGCCTCGGCCGTCAACAACGCCGTCTCGCGGGTGGCGGGGCTGCTGGCGATCGCGGCCGTGTCCACCGTGGTGGGCGGCTCCCTCGATCTTGAGGGTTTCCACCGCGCCGCCGTCGTCACCGCCGTGCTCCTCGCGCTTGGCGGGGTCGCCGCCTTCGTCGGCATCCGGAACCGGCGCGAGGAACGCGCCCTGCGTTGAGCCCGCGCCTGCCCCCGGCGCAGCGGACCCGGGATGCCACCGCCCGCACCCGCAACAGGCAACGCACCCGCGACAGGCACAACCCCGCCGAACCGCCCTGCCCCCGGCACACCGCCTGCCCCCGACGCATCCCCGCCGGCGGCGCGGGTCAGCGCAGGACGGCGCGCACCCGGTCGACGTCGAGCGCCATCTGCGTCAGCAGCGCATCGATGCCGTCGAACGCGGTCATCTCCCGCACACGCTCGACGAACCTCACCTCGACGTGGTGCCCGTAGAGGTCCAGCCCCGTCTCGTCCAGCACGAAGGCCTCGACCTGCCGGGCGTGCACGTCGTCGAAGGTCGGATTGGTGCCGACGCTGATCGCGGCGGGGTAGCTGATGCGGCGGCCGCCGTCGGCATCCACCAGCCAGCCCGCGTAGACGCCGTCGGCGGGCACGAAGCCCTCCAGCTCGGACGACAGGTTCGCGGTCGGGTAGCCGAGCTCGCGGCCGCGCTTCAGGCCGTGCACGACCTCGCCCCACACCGACGGAGAGCGACCGAGCAGCTTGGTGGCCGTGGCGATGTCGCCGGCAGCGAGCGCCTCGCGGATCCACGTGGACGACACGCGGCGGTCGGCGTGCACGGCGCGGATGTCGTCGACGACGTCGACGCGGAAGCCGTGCGCGGCGCCGAGGCGCTCCAGCAGGTCCGGGTCCCCCGCTCCGCCGGCGCCGAAGCGGAAGTCCCGCCCCACCAGCACCGTCCGCGCCCCGAGGGCGTCGACGAGGACCCGGCGGACGAACACCTCGGCCGGCTCGGCCGCGAGGACCTCGTCGAAGGTGAGGAGGAGGGTGGCATCCACTCCCGCCCGCTCGAGGAGGTCGAGCTTCTGGTGGGGGCCGATGACGTCGGGGGGACAGCGGTCGGGGCGCAGCACGCTGAGCGGGTTGCGGTCGAACGTGACGGCGACGACGCGCGCGCCGTCGGAGGCGTCCACGCGGGCCCGGTCGATGACGGCGCGGTGGCCGGTGTGCACGCCGTCGAACTTGCCGATGGCCACGACGGACGGGCCGAAGTCCGCGGGCACCTCGGACGGGTCGCGGAAGACGATCATGACGCGAGGTTCCGGTGGCGCACGAGCCACCACAGGCCGAGGAACGGCAGGACCAGCGGGATGAAGACGTAGCCGATGCCGTAGAGCGACCAGACGGTCGGGTGCTGGAACAGCGACGGCAGCACGATGCTGAGCGTGCCGACGACGAGCACGCCCACCAGCTCGAACCCGATCGCGATCCAGGCGACGCGGTACCACCCCGGGCGTCCCGAGAACACCAGCGCGAGGGTGGCCAGGATGTAGACGACCGCGGCCAGCGCCGACAGGCTGTAGGCCAACGGCGCGTCCGAGAACTCGCGGACGATCTGCACGAACGACCGGCCGGTGGCGGCGAGCGCCATGATCGCGTAGACGACGACGAGGACGCGGCCGATGCCGGTCATCCTGCGGTTTCGGGAGGTGGATGCCATGACCGTACGAGTCTAGTTCGCGACGGCGGCGCGGCGAGGTCAGGCCACCTGCACGGCCCAGATGACGTGCATGCGCCAGACCATGACGGCCACGGCGAGGGCGGCGACGCCCATGATGACGGTGCTCCACCGGCTGCGCTCGAGGAGCGCCCACGCGGCCGCCGCGGGCGGCAGGAGCGCGGCGGAGACGAGGTAGACCCAGAACTCCAGCAGGCTGCCCGTCGGCGGGTTGCCGGCGAGCGGCGCGATGATCGCCGTGACGATCTGCGCCAGCAGCAGCACCTCGATGAGGGCGAGCGAGCCGACGGTGACGTCGCCCGGACGGCGCCCGGCGAGACCCGCGATCATCGCGACGACTCCGGCGAGGGTGGCGATGCCGACCTGGACCAGGGTGAACCACAGGATCATCGGGCGACCTCCTCGGGCATGTTCATGACGCTCTTCAGCTGCGCGCCGCGCCGTTCGACGACGCCGACCAGGCGTCCCTCCGGGTCGATGGCCGCCCCGAGCGGGCCGCGAAGGCGGTCGCCGCCATCGATGCGCTTGCCGTGGCGGAGGTCACGGGCCTCGTCGGCGCTCACGGGGAGCGGACCGACGACGTCCCCGGCGGCGGTCGCCGGATCCACCAGCGCCTGCTCGGCGATGGCGTCCGCGCTCACCGCGTCCTCGACGGCGAACCCCCCGATGCGCGTCCGGCGCAGCGCCGTGAGGTGCCCGCCGACGCCCAGTCCGGCACCGAGGTCGCGCGCGAGCGCGCGGATGTACGTGCCGCTGGTGCAGTCCACCACGACGTCCAGCGCGATCGTCCCGGGTGAGCGCCGGATCGCGCGGACCTCGAAGCGCGAGACAGTGATGCGACGCGCGGCGAGCTCGACCTCCTCGCCCGCGCGGGCGAGCTCGTACGCGCGTCTGCCCTGCACCTTGATCGCCGACACGCGGCTCGGCACCTGGTCGATCTCGCCGGTCAGCTGCGCGATGCCGGCCGCAATCGCCTCGTCGGTCACGGCCGCCACCGTGGCGGCATCCGTCCGGTCCGTCTCCGTGCCGTCGGCGTCGTCGCTGTCGGTCGCGACCCCCAGCAGGATGGTCGCCTCGTACGTCTTGTCGGCGCCGACGATGAAGGTGAGCAGGCGCGTGGCCCCCTCCACGCCGAGGACGAGCAGACCCGTCGCCATCGGGTCGAGCGTGCCCGCGTGGCCGATCTTGCGGGTGCCCAGGGCGCGACGGGCGCGCGAGACGACGTCGTGGCTGGTGACGCCCCCGGGCTTGTCGACCAGGAGGATGCCGGGACGGACCATCAGCAGAAGTCCCCGAAGATCTGCACGGGGTGGGCGGCATCCGAGTTCTCCACGATCGCGGAGGCGGCCTGCCGGGGACGCGCCTCGCGGACGTACCGCTGGAAGCCGTCGCGCGCGGCGCGGTTGCTCTCGGCCGCCGGATCGGGGTCGGTGCCGTCGCGCTCGGCCACCCGTGCCGCCGCGACCGCGGGCGCGACCTCGAGCCAGAGGGACCAGTTCCATAGTCCCCGGACGTCGGCGGCGTGCAGGCGCGTCCCGTCGACGACGAGGACGGCGTCCGGGCCGTCGTGCGGTGACTCCTCGCCGTCCTCCGCGACGGTCACGGGGCGGCCGACGGCCTCGCCGGCACGGAAGGGTGCGACGAGGTCGCGGCGGAGCGTGTCGACGCGGGCGCCGTCGGGACCGTCGCACACGGCCGCGGGGGCGCGGAACGCGGTCGTGCCGGACGCGGCGAAGGCGGCGGCGAGTCCGTCGGCGAGCACGGCCTGTCCCCCGCCGTCGGGACCGTCGACGGCGAGGACGACCCGTCCGGAGCGGTAGTGCTGGCGGGCCTCGTCGCGGAGGCTGCGCGCGAGGGACGAGACGGTGGTCGAGGGCATGGGACCAGCCTACGGTCGCGGCCCGCCGCTCCTCCCCTCTCGAGCGATCGCTCGGACGACGGACCGCTCGCCGCCGGGAGCGACGCCCCGCCCCGCAGGGCTCGTAGGGTGGAGGGATGCCGCAGATCGCCGCGCCCCTGCTCGCGTGGTACCGCGACAACGCCCGCGACCTCCCCTGGCGCCGCGCCGGGTTCGACGCCTGGGGCACTCTCGTCAGCGAGTTCATGCTGCAGCAGACCCCCGTGGCCCGCGTCATCCCGCACCTCGAGGCGTGGCTGACCCGCTGGCCCACCCCCGCGGACCTCGCCGCGGATCCGCCGGGCGAGGCCGTGACCCAGTGGGCGAACCTGGGCTACCCGCGGCGGGCGCTGTGGCTGCACCGGGCGGCGGTGGAGATCCGCGACCGGCACGCCAACGTCGTCCCCCGCGACGTGGAGTCCCTCCTGGCGCTGACGGGCATCGGCGACTACACCGCCCGGGCCGTGGCCGTGTTCGCCTACGGCGACCGGCATCCGGTGGTCGACACGAACACGCGCCGCGTCCTCGCACGGGTGGTCGACGGCGTCGCTCAGCCGGGCCCTCCGGGCCGGGCGGACCTCGCCGCGATGGAGGCGCAGCTGCCCGCCGACGTCGCCGCGGCCGCCGTGGTCAACGCCGCAGCCATGGAGCTGGGGGCGATCGTCTGCACCGCCCGTTCGCCGAAGTGCGAGGCCTGTCCGCTCGCGGACCTCTGCGCATGGCGGGCCGCCGGCTACCCCGCTTCCGAGGACCGCCGACGCCGTCAGGCGACGTACGAGGGCAGCGACCGGCAGGCACGCGGCGCGGTGCTGAAGGCGCTTCGGGATGCCGCCCCCTCCCCCGTCGTCCTCGCCGAGGTCCTGCCGTCCTGGCCCGACCCGGTCCAGCGCGACCGCGCGATCGACTCGCTCATCTCGGACGGCCTCGCCGAGGCGTCGGCCGGTCTCCTGCGTCTGCCCGGCCACGCGGCATCCTGATCCCGTCCGCCGCCCGAGAGCCCTCTCCTCGCCGGCTGTCCTGCCCTCACCCCGGCCGCCGTCCTCGCACATGACGAACGGCCGGACGTCCCGTGAGGGGGCGCCCGGCCGTCCGGTCGTGCGGGCTCAGGCCCGGTCGTCGTCCTCGTCGAGGTCGTCGTCCTCGTCGAGGTCGCCGTCCTCGCCGTCCTGCTCGCGCGGCTTCACGTACGGGTCGGCGTCGCCGGCGTAGGCCGCGGCGGCCGCGAGGCCGGCGACCGACTCGTCGCGCTCCCGCGCCTCGCGCAGCAGGGCCGAGATGTGGTCGGCGTTCTCGGGGATGCCGTCGAGGATGAACTCCAACGACGGGGTGAGGCGCGTGTTGAGGTGCTTGCCGACCTCGCTGCGCAGCATGCCGGTCGCCGACTTCAGCGCGGCGGCCGTGTCGGCGCGGTGCGCCTCGTCGCCCATGACGGTGTAGAACACCGAGGCGCGCTGGAGGTCACCCGTGACCCGCACGTCGGTGATGGTCACGAATCCGAGCCGCGGGTCGCGCAGCCCCTTCTCGAGCCGCTCGGCCAGCACCACACGGATGCGGTCGGCCACGCGGGCCTGTCGTTCCCCTGCCACGTCCTTCTCCTTCTTCTCTGCGGAAGCCCGAACGGGGGCCGCGTCCGAAGACGCGACCCCCGCTCGATGCGATCAGCTTCGCGGCTTCTCGACCATCTCCGTGGTCTCGATCTCGTCGCCGATCTGGATGTCGTTGTACTTGCCCAGGCCGATACCCGCCTCGAAGTCCGTGCGGACCTCGGTGACGTCGTCCTTGAAGCGGCGCAGCGACTCGATGGCCAGACCGTCGGCCAGCACGACACCGTCGCGGATGACGCGGGCCTTGGCGTTGCGCGTGATCGTTCCCGACCGCACGATGACACCGGCGATGTTGCCGAACTTCGAGGAGCGGAACACCTCGCGGATCTCGGCGACACCCGACTGCACCTCTTCGAACTCCGGCTTGAGCAGGCCCTTGAGCGACTGCTCGACGTCGTCGATCGCGTTGTAGATGACCGAGTAGAACCGGACGTCGACGCCTTCACGGGCGGCACGCTCGCGGGCCTTCGTGTCGGGACGGACGTTGAAGCCGATCACGATCGCGTTGTCGATCGTGGCCAGGTTGATGTCCGACTCGGTGATCGCACCCACACCGCGGTGGATGATGCGCAGCTGGACGCTGTCGTCGACCTCGATCTTGAGCAGCGACTCCTCGAGCGCCTCGACGGCACCCGACACGTCACCCTTGATGATGAGGTTGAGCGACTCGACCTTGCCCTCTTCGAGAGCGCGGGTGAAGTCCTCGAGCGAGATGCGCTTGCGGGCCTTGGCCAGCTGGGCGTTGCGCTCGGCGGCTTCGCGCTTCTCGGCGATCTGGCGGGCGGTGCGGTCCTCCTCGGTGACGATGAACACGTCACCGGCGCGGGGGACCGAGTTCAGACCCTGCACCTGGACCGGACGCGACGGGTAGGCCTCTTCGACCGCTTCGCCGTTCTCGTCCATCATCGCGCGGACGCGGCCGTATGCCGTTCCGGCGACGATCGCGTCGCCGACGCGGAGGGTTCCGGACTGGATGAGCACCGTGGCGACCGAACCGCGGCCCTTGTCGAGCTTCGCCTCGATCGCGACACCGCGGGCCGCCTTGTTCGGGTTGGCCGTCAGGTCGAGACCGGCGTCGGCGGTGAGCAGGACCGCATCCAGGAGGGCCTGGATGTTGAGGTTCTGTCGGGCCGAGACGTCGACGAACATGACGTCGCCGCCGTACTCCTCGGCGACCAGACCGTACTCGGTGAGCTGCTGGCGCACCTTGGCCGGGTTGGCGTCGGGCTTGTCGACCTTGTTGACCGCGACCACGATCGGCACGTTCGCCGCCTGGGCGTGGTTCAGCGCCTCGACCGTCTGGGGCATGATGCCGTCGTCGGCCGCGACCACGAGGATCGCGATGTCGGTCACCTGCGCACCACGGGCACGCATGGCGGTGAACGCCTCGTGACCCGGGGTGTCGATGAAGGTGATCGCGCGCTCGATGCCCTCGTGCTCGGTCCAGATCTGGTACGCACCGATGTGCTGCGTGATGCCGCCGGCCTCGCCCGCGACCACGTTGGTCTGGCGGATGGCGTCGAGCAGTCGCGTCTTACCGTGGTCGACGTGGCCCATGACGGTGACCACGGGAGGACGGATCTCGAGATCGTCCTCGCTCTCGGCCTCGAGCTCGGCGTCGAGGTCGAGACCGAAGCCCTCGAGGAGCTCCTTGTCCTCGTCCTCGGGCGAGACCATCTGGATCTTGTAGCCGAGCTCCGCGCCGAGCACCTCGAAGGTGGCCTCGTCGAGCGACTCGGTCGCGGTGGCCATCTCACCCAGGTTGAACAGGATGGTCACGAGCGTGCCGGGCTGCACGGTGTAGCCGCGCAGCGCCTCGAGCTTGTCCGCGAAGTCGGCGATGGAGGCGCCGCGGCGCAGACGGATGATCTCGCCGTTGCCCTTCGAGACATTGACGCCGCCGACGACCGGCGCCGACCGCATCTCGAACTCCTGCCGCTTCGCCCGACGCGACTTGCGCTGCTTGGACTTGCCGCCGCCCTTGCCGAAGGCACCCGCGGTACCACCGCCGGGACCACGGCCACGACCGCCGCCGCCACCGGGACGACCGGCGAAACCGCCGCCCGCCGGGGCGCCGCCACCGGGGCGCTGGAAGCCGCCGCCGGCACCGCCGGGACGACCGGGACCGCCGGGACGCTGCTGGAACGGAGCGCCGGGACGACCGCCGCCGCCGGGACGACCCGCACCGCCGGGGCGCGGGGCTCCGGGACGGGGGGCGCCGGGACGCGGGGCCTGGGGACGCGGGATGTTGCCGGGGGTGGGACGCTGGCCCATGCCCTGCGCCGAGGCGAAGGGGTTGTTGCCCGGACGCGGTCCGGAGGGGCGCTGGCCCATGCCCTGCGCGGAGGCGAAGGGGTTGTTGCCCGGACGCGCGCCACCGGGACGCGGGGGCTGCGGCGTCGCGCCGGCGGGACCGGGCTTGGGCGCCGCCGAACCCGGGTTCGGACCCTTGGGGGCCGGAGCCGAGGGGGTCGACGGCGCGGCCGGAGCCGAGGGCGCGGCCGCGGCCGGAGCGGCGGGCGCGGCCGGAGCCGGGGTCGAGGGGGCGGATGCCGCGGGGGCCGCAGCCGGAGCGGCCGGAGCGGCCGGCTTCGCGGGACCGGGGGTCGGACGGCTGCCCGGGGTCGCCGCGGGGCGCACCGGACCGGGGCGGACGCCGGGGCGCACCGCCGAGGCGGCGGGCTTGGCGTCCGAGGAGCCGGAGCTCTCGGCCGCGAGCGCGGCGCGGAGCTTACGAGCCACGGGGGGCTCGATGGTGGACGAAGGGCTCTTGACGAACTCGCCGAGCTCCTTCAGCTTCGCAAGCGCGACCTTGCTGTCGACGCCGAGCTCGGAAGCGATCTCGTGCACGCGTGGTTTTGCCACAATTCTCCTGTCTGAGGGCCTACCCCGGACAGGGCAGACCGTTAGTTGCGGACGGGTCTCATTTCGAGCCGTTCACTTCGTGTCCATAGCCGTTCAGCCGTTTCGCTGGAGGGTTGATTCGAAGGTCTGCGTGTCAAGCGGGCCTGACACACGCAATGCTCGTACGAAAGCGCGGCGCGCGAGCGCTTTGCTCACGCACGCATCCGTCTCGTGCACCCACGCTCCCCTGCCCGGGAGGATCGCCCGCTCGTCTCTGACGAGGACCGGTCCTTCCGCGACCACTCGCAGCAGCGAGGATCGGGGGGCGCGTGCGCGGCATCCGACGCACGTTCGTACGGGTTCCATCCTACACCTCGCGATCGTGGGGACGATCGGCTCCTCAGTTGTCTTCGAGGATGCTGTCGGGCTGGATGTCGATCTTGGCGCCGGTGAGCTTGGCGGCCAGACGCGCGTTCTGGCCCTCCTTGCCGATGGCGAGCGACAGCTGGTAGTCGGGCACCAGGGCGCGGACCGCCTTCGTCGAGGCGTCCAGGACGAACGACGACGTGACCTTCGCCGGCGACAGGGCGTTGGCGACGAAGCGGGGCAGCTCGGCGTCGTAGTCGATGATGTCGATCTTCTCGCCGGCGAGCTCCTCGGTGACCGCGCGGACGCGTCGTCCGAGCTCGCCGATGCAGGCGCCCTTGGCGTTCACGGTCGGGTCGTTGGCCTTGACGGCGATCTTCGACCGGTGGCCGGCCTCGCGCGCCAGCGAGACGATCTCGACCAGGCCCGCGGCGATCTCGGGGACCTCGAGCGCGAACAGCTTGCGGACCAGGCCCGGGTGCGTCCGCGAGACCGTGATCTGCGGGCCCTTGTTGCCCTTCGCGACGCTCGTCACGTAGACGCGCAGACGGGAGCCGTGAGGGTAGGTCTCGCCGGGCACCTGCTCCTCCGGGGGCAGGATCGCCTCGACCGTGCCGAGGTCCACGTGCACCATGCGCGGGTTCGGGCCCTGCTGCACGACGCCGGCGACGATGTCGCCCTCCTTGCCGCGGAACTCCCCCAGCACCGCGTCGTCCGCGATGTCGCGCAGACGCTGGCTGATGACCTGCTTGGCGGCGAACGCGGCGATACGGCCGAAGTCGTCCGGAGCCTGCTCCTCCTCGCCGATGACGGCGCCCTCGTCATCGGTCACGGGCGTGAAGATGCCCACGTGACCCGTCTTGCGGTCGAGCGACGCGCGTGCGCCGGCGGGGATCTCGCCGCTCGGGGAGATGTGCTTGGCGTAGGCGGTCAAGATCGCCTGCTCGATGATCCGCGCGAGTTCGTCGAAGGGGATCTCCTTCTCGCGTTCGATCGTCTTCAGAAGTGCGAGATCGATGTCCACAAGGCCCTCCGTTATTCAGCTCTCGTCGACGCGACCGGCGCCGACAACCCCCCTACGATACCCGGGATGCCACGAGCCTGCGACCCGGGACCGCCTCCACGGCCGGAGCGCGCACCGGAGGGACCCGGATGCCATGGCAGCGGGGCCGTGGCATCCGGAAACGCTCACCGGACCGGTGTCGCGTGCCAGATGCGGTCGAGGTAGTCGCGCATCGCACGGTCGGAGGAGAAGTAGCCGCTGCGGGCGACGTTGAGGATGGCCGAGCGCACCCACGCGTCCTGGTCGGCGTACGCCGCGTCGACCCGCTCCTGCGCGTCGAGGTACGAGGCGAAGTCGGCGAGCGCCATGAACCGGTCCTCGTACAGCAGGTTCGACACGAGCGGCTCGAAGACCGTGCGGTCGCCGTCCGAGAACGCGCCGCCGGCGATGAGGTCGATCGCGCTGCGCAGCCTCTCGTCGCGCTGGTAGAAGTCCGCGGGCCGGTAGCCCTCGGTCCACAGGGCCTCGACCTCGGGCTCGCTCATGCCGAAGAGGAAGAAGTTGTCGTCGCCGACGAGCTGGCGGATCTCGACGTTCGCGCCGTCGTCCGTGCCGATCGTGAGCGCGCCGTTGAGGGCGAGCTTCATGTTGCCCGTGCCGGACGCCTCCTTGCCGGCGAGCGAGATCTGCTCGGACAGGTCCGCCGCCGGGATGATGCTCTCGGCGAGGGTGACGTTGTAGTTGGCCGGGTAGAGCACCTTGAGCTTGCCCTGCACGCGCGGGTCGGCGCTGACGACCTCGCCGACCGCGTTGATGAGGTGGATGATGCGCTTGGCCATGCCGTAGCCGGGCGCCGCCTTCGCGCCGAACAGGAACGTGCGCGCCTGCACGGCGTCCACGTCGAGACGGCCCGAGACGATCCCCTCGTAGGTGCTGACGATGTGCAGGACCTTCAGCGTCTGGCGCTTGTACTCGTGCAGACGCTTGATCATGACGTCGAGCATGTGGCTGTCGTCGAGGGCGTCCTCACCGCGCGCCTCCAGCACCCGGCTGAGGCGGCGCTTGTTCGACAGCTTCACCGCGGCGAACCGCTCGCGGAAGTCGGCGTCGTCGGCGAGCGCCTCGAGGCCCCGCAGGCGCTCGAGGTCGACCGTCCAGCCGGCGCCGAGCGCCTCGGTGATGAGCGAGGACAGGTCCGGGTTCGCCAGGCGGAGGAATCGGCGGGGCGTGACGCCGTTGGTGACGTTGGTGAACTTGTCCGGCCACATCTCGGCGAAGTCCTTCAGCACGTTGTCGCGCAGCAGCTGCGAGTGCAGCTCCGCGACGCCGTTGACCTTCGACCCCGCGACGGTGGCGAGGTAGGCCATGCGCACCGAGCGGTACGGGTGCTCGCCGATGATCGACATGTTGCGGATGAGCATCTCGTCGTCGCCGAACCGCTCCCGCACCTCGAGAAGGAACTCGTCGTTGATGCGGTAGATGATCTCGAGGTGGCGGGGCAGCAGGCGCCCGAGCAGGTCGACCGACCAGACCTCGAGGGCCTCCGGCAGCAGGGTGTGGCACGTGTAGGCGAAGCACTTCTGCGTGATGGCCCAGGCGGCATCCCAGTCCATCTTCTTCTCGTCGACGAGCACCCGCATGAGCTCGGGCACGCCGATGACGGGGTGGGTGTCGTTGAGCTGGAAGATGACCCGCTCGGGCAGCCCCTCGAGGTCGAAGTCGTCGGGGAGGACGTTCTCGATGAAGTCGGCGATGGATGCCGCGACGAAGAAGTACTGCTGCTGCAGACGCAGCTCCTTGCCCTGCGGGGTGGAGTCCTCGGGGTAGAGCACCTTCGAGATGTTCTCGGCGAACGTCTGCGCGCGGACCGACTGGACGTAGTCGCCCGAGTTGAAGGTGTGCAGGTCGAAGGCGTTCGTGGCCACCGCGCGCCACAGGCGCAGGGTGTTGACGCGGCCGTTGTGGTAGCCGGGCACCATCATGTTGTACGGCACGGCGAGCACGTTCCACTCCGGCACCCAGCGGGTCCGCTCGACGCCGTCGTCGTCGTACGTCTCGGTGGTCCCCGCGAACGAGATGGTCTGGGCGTGCTCGGGGTGCGGGAAGTCCCACGGCGATCCCATGCGCAGCCACGCGTCCGGCTGCTCGACCTGCTGGCCGTCGGCGAACGCCTGACGGAAGATGCCGTACTCGTAGCGGATGCCGTACCCGATCGTGGGCACGCTCATCGTCGCGAGGGAGTCGATGAAGCACGCGGCCAGGCGCCCGAGGCCGCCGTTGCCGAGGCCCGGCTCGATCTCGACAGCGCGGAGGTCGTCGATGTCGATGCCGCACTGGGCGAGCGCCTCGGTGGCGATGTCGGTGAGACGGGCGGCGAGAAGGTTGTTGTCGAGCTGACGGCCCAGCAGGTACTCCGCCGAGAGGTAGCAGACCGTCTTGGCCTGCAGCTTCTTCTGCTGCGCGCGGTCGTCGAACCAGCGCGCCATCAGGTAGTCGCGGACCGTGCTGGCCAGCGCCAGGTAGCGGTCGTTGACATGGGATGCCGAGAGCGCGACGCCCTGGTCGAAGTTGAGGTTCTGCAGGAACTGCTTGACGAACCCGTCGACGGAGGCGGCGGGGGCGATCACCGGCGAGACGGCCAGCGAGTGCGTCGGACGCGGGGCGGGGGCGGCAGAGGTGTTCTCGGTCACAGCACGAAGGTAGTGAGTGCGGACAGCGACCGCCAACGTCGACGCGGAGTGAAACACGATGTTCACGGCATCGCCCCAGAATCGGTCCGTCGTCCGGCGCCCCCGGGCCGTGCCGGCCCGACGTTCGCGACGCGCTCCTTGGTCGTTGCACGCCGTGACTTGTCGCAGATGTACGCGCCGCGCCCCGGCGCGCGTACATCTGCGACAAGTCAGCGCGCCCGGGCTGCTCTGTCCAGGCGCTGCGGCGCCCGAGGGTAGGGCGGGGCGGGTCAGGGCAGAGCAGGGCGCGGCGGGGTCAGCGCAGGCCGCAGCCGTCCACGACCTGGTCGGTGCGGGCGAACAGCCCCTTGGTCCAGTCGTACAGCACGGGCAGGAACCGCGACTTCGGCAGCAGCGGCCGCAGGTGGTCGTAGCCGGCGTAGGTGGCCCATCGCACCGGCTGCCCCTCCGCGCAGAGCTTCGCGATGTAGTCCTCCTGCAGACGTGGCGGGATCACCTCGTCCTCCGAGCCCCACGCGATGAGCATCGGCGTCCCCAGGGCGGCGGTCATCGCGTTCTCCTCCAGGCGACGGCCGAGCGCGCCCTCGGTCAGGTCCGCGGTGTAGAGCGGCCGTTCCTCCCCCACTCCCAGCGCCGTCAGCACCGACACGACGACGCCCGGCTCGGTCGGGCACCGCTGCGTCATCTCCAGCACGATCGAACGCGAGCCCTCGGCGATGTAGTCGTCGAGGTGGACGTCGGCGTACGTCTCCGAGTACGGCACGAGCACCCACGACGTCAGCACGGACAGGAGGGCGTTGGGCGGTCCCGACAGCAGCTCCGTCGCGAGCGCCTTCGGATCCGCGACGGGCGCGATCGCCGCGGTGCCGAGCACGTCGATCCCCGGGGCGTACTCTTCCGAGATGGCCGTCGTCCACAGCGCGGCGTGACCGCCCTGCGAGTGGCCCCACACGACGGTATCCGGCGAGAGCACCAGGTCGGTGCTCAGTTCGGCCGTCGCCAGCACGGCATCCAGGGACGACCTCGCCTCGCCCTTGCCGATGAGGTACGGATACGTGCCCGGGGCGCCCTGCCCCGAGAAGTCGGACGCCACGACGACCCACCCGGCCTTCAACGCCTGCTCGAGGGCGGGGATCGCCCACCGCGTCGCCGTGGCATCCCGCAGGCTCGGCGCGCAGCCCTGCGCGACGCCCGTGGTCCCGTGGTTCCAGATCACGACGGGACGCGGGCCCGGCGGAGGGTCCTTCGGAACGATGACGAGCGCGCTCGCGACGGCCGGACGGCTCACCGCGTCGCGGGTCGTGTACAGGATGCGGGTGACGTCGCCGTTCTGCGGGGCACGGCCGTTGTAGGAGTCCGACCGGATGAGACGTCCGTGCCCGCCGGGCACCTCGGCCGGCGGGTCGTAGAACGCGTCGACCACCGGAGCGCCGTCCTGCAGCCAGTCGTTCACCCACCATCCGCCCGCGGCCGTGAGCACGAGCAGCACGGAGAGCGCGTACCTCCCGCCGGCGGTCCAGCGCCGGCGCACACGTCGACGACGCACCGCGGCGGCCGAGTCGAAAGGCGTCCGGCGCACCCGGGGACGACGGATGCCGCGGACCCCCTGGGCCACCATCCCGATGCCGAAGACGATGGTGCGCACACCGAAGACCAAGGCGAGCACGAGCACCGTCACGTCCGGCCAGGTGAACGACAGGACGCCGAACGCGACCTGCGTCGCCCCCCACGCGGCGGCGAGGACGCGGGAGCTCGGGACGCCGCGGGTGAGCGCGTCGCCGATCGTGGCGAGCCCACCGATGATCAGCAGCACCGCCAGGACGGATGGCAGCAGCTCCAGGCTCCGCCCCAGCCAGACCAGCACGGCGACCCCGGCGAGGATCCAGGCGACGGCGACTCCGCGCGCCCACCACCCGCTCGGTCGCCCGGTGAGCTCGACGACGCCCATCACGACCGCGCTCGCCCCGACGTACACGCCGAGGAGGACGAGCGAGGTCAGGGGGCGGCTGACGATGAGGCCGCCGAGCACGACGACCACGACCCCCAGGATGAGCAGCACCCGGGGCGGCGCGTTCCGGACCAGGGCGGGCAGGGCGCTCCACCGTCGCGAGAGGCGGCGGCGAGCGTCGGACATCCGGCCATCCTAGACAGGGGACCGGGATGCCACGGCGCCTTGCGTCCGACGCGCCGGAGCGCGTGTTCGACAGCGGGCGCGCACCGGACTACGGTTCCCGAGTGCCTTCCTCCGCCCGCTCGGCGGCCCGCACGGCCGAGTCCAGCACCGCCTTCCGCGTGGCCGCGCGCGCGGGATATGCCGCCAACGGCATCCTTCACCTGCTCGTGGGCGTGCTCGTCCTGGCCGTGACCTTCGGCGGGCGGGAGGAGAGCGACCAGACCGGCGCCTTCCGCGCTCTCGCGGCCGCACCGCTGGGCGCCGTGGCGCTGTGGGCGCTCGCGTTCGGACTCGTCGCCCTCGGCGGCTGGCACGTGCTGCAGGCCGTCGTCCCGCGCGGGCTGTCCGGCTGGAAGCGGCTCGGGCGAGTGCTGTCCGAGGCGCCCCAGGGCATCGTGTTCCTCGTGATCGGGTGCCTGTCGGCATCCGTCGCCCTCGGCGCGCGTCCGCACGCGGAGGAGACGACGCAGGACATCAGCCGGTCGGTGCTGACCTTCCCCCTCGGCGGGCTCGTGCTCGGCGCCGCGGGGATCACCGTCGCCGCTGTCGGGGTGGGCTTCTTCGTCATGGGGGTCCGCCGCTCGTTCCACGACAAGGTGCGGGAGCCGGACGGGCCGTGGGGAACCGTGCTCACCGCGCTGGGCGTGTTCGGCTTCCTCGCCAAAGGCGTCGCGCTCGGCGTCGTCGGCGTGCTGCTCGTCGTCGCGGCCGTCACGGTGGAGGCGGAGACCGCGGGCGGGCTCGACGGCGCCGTCAGCGCCCTCCTCGCCCTTCCGGCCGGCCCGGTCCTCGGCGTCCTCGTGGGCGTGGGGTTCCTCGCCTACGGCGTCTTCACCGTATTCCGCGCCCGGTACGCCCGACTGGACGTGTGAGCGCGGACGACCTCAGTCGAGGTCCGGGTTGCGACCGGTGCGCTCGCCCGTGTCGAGGGTCGCGATGGCCTCGTGGTCGGCGGCATCCAGGGTGAAGTCGAAGACGTCGCCGTTCTCGATCAACCGCGCCGGCGAGACCGACTTGGGGAAGACGACCAGACCGCGGTCGAGGTGCCACCGGATCACGACCTGCGCGGGCGTCTTGCCGTAGCGGGCGGCGATGCGCTCCAGCACCGGCTCGTCGAGGAGACCGCCGCGGGCCAGGGGCGCCCACGACTCCGTGACGATCCCCCGCGCGGCGTTCGCCGTGACGAGCTCGTTCTGCGGGAACCGCGGATGCAGCTCGACCTGGTCGATCACGGGCAGCACGCCGGTCTCGTCGCGCAGACGGTCGATATGCACCGTCGAGAAGTTGCTCACGCCGATCGACGTGACCCGCCCCTCCTCGCGCAGCCGGATGAGCGCCTTCCAGGTGTCGACGTAGCGGTCGGCGCTGGGGATGGGCCAGTGGATGAGGTACAGGTCGACGCGGTCGAGGCCGAGGCGGGAGGAGCTGGCGTCGAACGCGCGGAGCGTCTCGTCGAAGCCCTGGTCGTCGTTCCACACCTTGGTCGTGACGAAGACGTCCTCGCGGTCCAGACCGGACGCGCGCAGCCCCTCGCCGACCTCCGTCTCGTTGCCGTAGAGGGCCGCGGTGTCGACGTGCCGGTACCCGGCCGCGAGCGCGCCGGCGACGAGGTCGGCGGTGACATCCGCCGGCACCTTGTAGGTGCCGATCCCGAGCTGGGGGATGGTGTTGCCGTCGGACAGCGTGAGACGGGGAGCGGCGATCATGTCACTCACGCTACCGGCCCCCGGCGGGGCCGGACGGCGGGGACGGATGCCGCGAGGGCGGGGCCACGCCCCCGACCCGCCCGCATCGGGGCCGGGCGGGGACGGTCGACCCGTCAGGCGGTCAGACGGGCCAGGGCCTCGTCGGTGGTGAGCGCTTCGCGCTCACCGGTGCGACGGTCCCACAGCTCGACCTGGCCGTCGGCGGCGCCGCGGCCGACGATGAGGATCCGCGGGATGCCGACGAGCTCGGCATCCCCGAACTTCACGCCGGGCGAGACCTTGGGACGGTCGTCGTAGAGGACGTCGAGACCGGATGCCTCGAGCTTCTCGGCCACCGACGCGGCGAGGTCGAAGGCGACCGCGTCCTTGCCCGTGGCGACGACGTGCACGTCGAACGGCGCGACCGTCGTCGGCCAGACGAGGCCCTTGTCGTCGTTGTTGAGCTCGGCGATGATCGCGAGGATGCGCGTGACGCCGATGCCGTAGGAGCCCATGGTGACGGTGGCGAGCTTGCCGTTCTCGTCGAGCACCTTCAGCCCGAGCGCCTCCGCGTACTTGCGACCGAGCTGGAAGACGTGGCCGATCTCCATGCCGCGGGCCAGCTCCACCGGACCGGAGCCGTCGGGCGCCGGGTCGCCCGGCCGAACGGTGGCGACCTCGACGAACCCGTCGCCGACGAAGTCGCGGCCGGCGACGAGCGAGTGGACGTGCTTCTGGTCGATGTTCGCGCCGGTGATCCAGGCGGTGCCGTCGACGACGCGCGGGTCCAGCAGGTAGCGGATCTTCGTCGCCGACTCCGCGCCGAGCACGGGACCGGTCGGCGACCACGGGCCGATGTAGCCCTTGACCAGCAGCGGGTTGTTCTCGAAGTCGTCGGCGGTGGCGGCCTCCACCTCCGCGGGGCCGAAGGCGACCTCCACGCGCTTGTCGTCCACGTCGCGGTCGCCCGGCAGACCGACGACGACCAGCTCGCGCTCGCCGTCGAGGTGGGTGAGGGCGAGCACGACGTTCTTCAGCGTGTGGGCCGCGGTCCATTCCGCCGCGTCGGCGGTGGCCGGACCGGCGATCCCGGCCGCCGGGGCGTCGAGGTGCGCGTTCGCGTGGTCGACGAGCGTCGCGATGGTCGGCGTGTTCGGCGAGTCGAAGATGACGGGCTCGGGCTGACCGTCGATCGGCAGGGCCTCGGGCGCGACCGTCGTGAACGCCTCGACGTTCGCGGCGTAGCCGCCGGCCGAACGGACGAAGGTGTCCTCGCCGATCGGGGTCGGGTGCAGGAACTCCTCCGACTTGGAGCCGCCCATCGCGCCGGCGTCGGCCGCGACGATGACGTACTCGAGGCCGAGGCGCTGGAAGATGCGCTCGTAGGCGTCGCGCTGCGCCTGGTAGGAGGCGTCCAGCCCCGCGTCCGACGCGTCGAACGAGTAGGCGTCCTTCATCGTGAACTCGCGCCCGCGCAGGAGGCCGGCGCGGGGGCGCGCCTCGTCGCGGTACTTGTCCTGGATCTGGAACAGCGTGAGGGGAAGGTCCTTATAGGACGAGTAAAGGTCTTTCACCAGGAGGGTGAACATCTCCTCGTGCGTGGGCGCGAGGAGGTAGTCGGCGCCCTTGCGGTCCTGCAGACGGAACAGCGCGTCGCCGTACTCCTCCCAGCGGCCGGTCTGCTCGTACGGCTCGCGCGGCAGCAGCGCCGGGAAGTGCACCTCGAACGCACCGGCGTTCGCCATCTCCTCGCGGACGATCGTCTCGATCTTGGCCTTGACCCTCAGACCGAGCGGCAGCCACGCGAAGATGCCGGGGGCGTTGCGACGGATGTACCCGGCGCGCACGAGCAGGCGGTGGCTCGTGACCTCGGCATCCGAGGGGTCTTCGCGGAGCGTGCGGAGGAAGAAGTTCGACAGACGGGTGACCACGATCATCGAGTCTAGGGCGGTGGATGCCGCCCCCTGACCCGGTCGCGTCGGTCGACTCGGTCGATGCCGTCCGTTCCGTCGCCGGCGGAGCGGGCCGTAGGGTGAACGCGTGCGCGTCCGCTGGATCGTCCTCCTCACCGCGTCGATCGCGGTGCTCGCGGGGACGATGGTGTGGGCGTTCGCCGGGTCCGCCGTCACCTCCGTCCTCGGGTTCGGCGGGGCTCCGCGCGACGAGGACGAGGACTTCGGCGCCGTCGTGGTCCACGACGTCGACGCCGACGGCATCCTGTCCCCCGAGCCGGACCGGCGCGCCCGCGAGGTGTGGGACGAGTTCACCCGCGTGGTGACCCCCGACTTCGCCGCCGCGACCATCCGGCAGTACCGCGTCGGCGACAACCCGGACAGCGACACCCTCGCCTACGTCTACCGCGACGCGGACCCACGACTGTGGGTGTTCGCCGCGAACCTCGCGTACGCCGACGACCCGGATCTGCTGCTGTCGACGCTCGTCCACGAGTACGCGCACATCCTCAGCCTCGGCGCCGACGACACCGATCACGGGACCGACTCCTGCGAGACGGTGCAGACGAACGAGGGATGCCTCCGTCCCGATGCCGCGCTCACGTCCTTCCAGCAGCGGTTCTGGAGCGGATACGAGGACGCCCCCGACCCGGACAACGACGACCCCGACCGGGCGTGGGAGTTCTACCAGGATCACGAGGACGACTTCGTCAGCGACTACGCCGCGACCAACGTGGCGGAGGACTTCGCCGAGAGCTTCATGACCTACGTCCTGGAGGAGAGATCCGACGCCGACACCGTGATCGGCGAGAAGCTGCGGTTCTTCGACGGTCAGCCGGAGTACGCCGAGGCCCGGGATCGCATCCGCACGGAGTTCGCCTTCGGCTGACCGGCCCGACGTAGCCTGGGGCGATGACCACCGTGCTGCTGACCGGGTTCGTCCCCTTCGCCGGAGACGCGTCCAACCCGTCCGGGGACGCCGTCCGTCTCGTCGCGGAGCGGTGGACCGGCCCGGAGGAGCTCGTCGCCGAGGTGCTCCCCGTGACGTTCGACGGAGCACCCGCCCGCCTGCGAGACCTCATCGCCGCCCACCGTCCGTCGGTCGTCCTGGCCGTCGGACTGGCCGGCGGTCGCACCGCCGTCACCCCGGAGCGCGTGGCCGTCAACCTCGCCGACGCCCGCATCCCGGACAACGACGGCGCCCAGCCGGTCGACGCGCCGGTCGTGCCGGACGGACCCGCGGCCTACTTCGCCACGCTCCCGGTCAAGGCGATCACCGCGGCCGTGGACGCCGGTGGCATCCCGGCCGCCCTCTCGCACACCGCGGGGACCTTCGTCTGCAACCAGGTGATGTACGCAGCGCTGCACGCCACGGCGGGATCGGACGTCCGCGCGGGCTTCGTGCACGTCCCCTACGCGACCGAGACCGCCCACGCCGGTGCTCCGTCGCTCCCGCTCGCGGACATCGCCCGCGCGCTCGAGATCGCGGTGCGGACCGCCGTCGACACCCCCGCCGACGCGGCCCTCGTGGGCGGCGCGCTGCACTGACGCGCGTCGGGCGGCGCACTGCACTGACGCGTGCGGCCTCCGCTCGCAGAATCGCGTCGATCTCGCAGCATTCCGCCCGGATTCTGCGAGCTTCGCGGCATTCTGCGAGTTCCGCGACGCCCCGCGGCGCCTCAGGCCCGGCGTCGCCCGACGTGCAGCACGGTTCGCACGAGCAGGCCGGCCGCCAGCGCCCAGAACGCGGCGCTCACGCCGGCGATGGCGATCCCGGATGCCGCGACGAGGAAGGTCACGACGGCGGGCACCCGCTCCCCCGGGTCGTCGATCGCCTGCTGCACCGCCGAGCCGAAGGCGCCGAACAGCGCCACGCCCGCCACCGCCGGGATGACCCCGGGCGGGGCGAGCAGCACGATCGCGGCGAAGGCGGCCGACAATGCGCCGAGCACGAGGTACATGCCGCCGGCGGAGACCCCGGCGACCCACCGCTTCTTCGGGTCCGGGTGGGAGTCCGGCCCGGCCGCGATGGCGGCGCTGATCGCCCCGAGGTTGGCCGCGTGCCCGCCCGCGGTCGCGGCCAGCGCCGAGCCGAGCCCGGTGACGAGCATCGCCGGCCGCCACGGGATCGTGTAGCCGAGGCTCTTCATGACGGCGACGCCGGGGACGTTCTGCGACGCCATCGTCACGACGAACAGCGGCAGGGCGATGCCCACCACCGACCCGACCGTGAGCGTCGGGACGGTGAGCTCCAGACGGGGCAGGAGGGAGGCGGCATCCATGTCCGCGCCCGACCGGGCCAGCTCGACCGACACGACGGCGATCGCGGCGACGAACGCGAGCGGGACCGCCCACCGGGGCAGGAGTCGGGATGCCACCAGCCACACGACCAGCACCGGGGCCACTCCCCACGGGTCGTCCACCAGGCCGACGAACGGCGCGACGCACAGCGGAAGCAGGACGCCCGCGAGCATGGCCTGCGCGATGGACGGCGGGATCCGCGCGATGAGCGCCCCCAGCGGGGGGAAGAGCGCGGTGCAGAGGATGAAGGCCGCCGAGACGAGGAAGCCGCCGACGACCGCGGGCCAGCCGCCGTCCACCGCGCCGGTGGCGGCGAGGAGGGCGACGCCCGGGGTGGACCACGCGATCGTGATCGGGATCCGGTAGCGCGTGGCGAGCACGATGCAGCCGACGCCGACGACGAGGGTGATCGCCAGCAGGCCGCTGGCGGCCTGGGCCGGCGTCGCACCGACCGCCTCGAGACCGGTGAGGACGACGGCGAAGGTGCTCGTGAAGCCGACGAGGGCCGTGACGACGCCCGCGATGAGCGGACGGGCGAGCGAGGAGGAGTCGGTCATGAGACTTTCGACGCTATCGGACCGAAAGCCGGAGGCCGGCAGGCCGACCCTCGACCCGTGGCCCCCCGCGCGTCCATCTGCGCCACCTCACGGCCCGGAGCCCAGCGCTGACTTGCTGCAAATGCACGCGCCAGAACCCCGCGCGCGTACATTTGCGCCACCTCACGGCCCGGCATGCACGGCACGCACGGCACGGAGCAGCACGGCGGGGCGCACGACGGCCACGGCCGCCGGGGAGGCGCGTCAGACGGTGACGACCTGCGCAGTGCCGGGCGCGGCGTCGGGGCCCATCTCGTCCGCGATGCGGTTGGCCTCCTCGATGAGCGTCCGCACGATGTCCGCCTCGGGGACGGTCTTGATGACCTGGCCCTTGACGAAGATCTGGCCCTTGCCGTTGCCGGAGGCGACGCCCAGATCGGCCTCGCGCGCCTCGCCCGGACCGTTGACGACGCAGCCCATGACGGCCACGCGCAGCGGCACCGTCATGTCCTTAAGGCCTTCGGTCACGTCGTCGGCGAGCGTGTAGACGTCGACCTGCGCGCGACCGCACGAGGGGCACGAGACGATCTCGAGCTTGCGCTCGCGCAGGTTCAGCGACTGCAGGATCTGGTGGCCGACCTTGACCTCCTCGGCCGGGGGCGCCGACAGCGACACGCGGATGGTGTCGCCGATGCCCTCGGACAGCAGGATGCCGAACGCCGTGGCGCTCTTGATCGTGCCCTGGAACGCAGGTCCGGCCTCGGTCACACCGAGGTGCAGCGGCCAGTCGCCCCGCTCGGCGAGGAGACGGTACGCCTTGACCATGACGATCGGGTCGTTGTGCTTGACCGAGATCTTGAAGTCGTGGAAGTCGTGCTCCTCGAACAGCGACGCCTCCCACACGGCGCTCTCGACGAGCGCCTCCGGGGTGGCCTTGCCGTACTTCTCGAGCAGGCGGCGGTCCAGCGACCCGGCATTGACCCCGATGCGCAGCGAGACGCCGGCGTCCTTGGCGGCCTTGGCGATCGCGCCGACCTGGTCGTCGAACTTGCGGATGTTGCCCGGGTTCACGCGCACGGCGCCGCAGCCGGCGTCGATCGCCTGGAACACGTACTTCGGCTGGAAGTGGATGTCGGCGATGACGGGGATCTGGCTCTTCTTCGCGATGATGTGCAGCACGTCCGCGTCGTCCTGCGACGGCACGGCGACGCGCACGATCTCGCAGCCGGATGCCGTGAGCTCGGCGATCTGCTGGAGGGTGGCGTTGATGTTGGTCGTGGGCGTCGTCGTCATCGACTGGACGCTCACGGGGGCGTCACCGCCGACGAGCACCTTGCCGACCTTGATCTGACGGGTCTTGCGACGCGGAGAGAGGACCTCCGGCACGCGGGGCATACCGATGTTCACTGCGGGCACGGGCCCAGCCTACGCCGATGCGGCTGGACGAAGGCGGAGGAGGGCCCTGTGATAGGTTCGGCGCCATGCGCGCGTATCCGACCTGGTGGCCCACCGTCTAGGCGGTGTGCACGCGCACGAACAGACCGCCCCTCCCTGAGAACCGGGCGGTCTTCGTGTTTTCCGGCGGCCGCTGCGGACCCTCGTTCACAGATGGAAGTACTCCGATGACCGCGCCCGATCCCTCCTCCGCCCTCCTCGACCTCGCCGCGGGCGATGCGCCCTTCGCCCTCATCGCGCGTGACGGCGAGACGATCGAGGTGCTGACCGGCGACGTCGTCGACGTCGAGCTGCTCGCGGACATCCCCTTGATGGATGCCGCCGGCGTCGCGCGCGAGGTCCTCGCCCTCGTCCCGTTCCGACAGGTGCGGGAGCGCGGATTCGTCTGCCACGACGACGGCGCCCCGCTGCGCTGCCTCGTCATCGCGGACCGCCGTGTCGTGCCGCGCGCGGAGGCCCTGGCATCCCTCCCCTCCTCCCCCGTCAAGCTCGCGGACGCCGGCTTCGACATCGCCGACGAGGAGTACGCCGACATCGTCCGGCGCGTGATCGCCGACGAGATCGGCCGCGGCGAGGGGGCGAACTTCGTCATCCGCCGCGACTTCGTCGCGGGGGTCGACGTCGACCCGCGCGTGGCCGCGCTCACGTGGTTCCGCGCGCTGCTCGAGCACGAGAAGGGCGCCTACTGGACCTTCGCCGTCGTGACCGACGGGCACGTCGCCGTCGGTGCCAGCCCGGAGGCGCACGTGAGCGCCAAGGACGGCATCGTCACGATGAACCCGATCTCGGGCACGTTCCGGCACCCCGCCGGCGGGGCGACGGCCGAGACGCTCGCGGAGTTCCTGCGCTCGACCAAGGAGACCGAGGAGCTCTTCATGGTCGTCGACGAGGAGCTCAAGATGATGAGCGCCGTGTGCAGCGACGGTGGCCGCATCACCGGCCCGCATCTCAAGGAGATGTCCCGGCTGACGCACACCGAGTACATGCTGCGCGGGCGCAGCGACCTCGACCCCCGCGACATCCTCCGCGAGACCATGTTCGCCCCGACCGTGACGGGCTCGCCGATGCAGAACGCCTGCACCGTCATCGCGCGGCACGAGACGATCCCCCGCGGCTACTACTCCGGCGTCGCGGCGCTGTTCACCCCGAATGGCGCGACCGAGGGTCCCACGCACGACCTCGACGCGCCGATCCTCATCCGCACGGCGTACCTCGTCGACGGACGCCTGCGCGTGCCGGTCGGGGCGACGCTCGTGCGCCACTCCGACCCGTACGGCGAGGTCGGCGAGACGCACGGCAAGGCGGCGGGCGTGCTCGGAGCCATCGGCGCGATCCCCCGCGACACCGCCCCGGCGGCCGTCCCCGCCGCCCCGGCCGACGCCGACCCGGACGCCCCGACGGCTCCTCGCCGGCCGCTGGCGGAGGACGCGGCGATCGCCGAGCTGCTCGCCTCGCGCAACGACCGCCTCGCCCCGTTCTGGATGAACCCGCAGGACCCCGACGGCTCCGGGCCCTTCGCCGGGCGCACCGCGCTCGTCGTCGACGCGGAGGACCGGTTCACCACGATGCTCGCGCACCAGCTGCGCCACCTCGGCCTCGACACCCGCATCGTGCACTGGTCGGAGGCGGACGACGCGACGCTCGACGCGGCCGACCTCGTCGTCTCGGGCCCCGGTCCCGGAGACCCCCGCGACGACAGCGCGCGGATGGCCGCGATGCGCCGCGTGGTGGCGCGGCGACGTTCCGCGGAGACGCCGTTGCTGGCCGTCTGCCTCAGCCACCAGATCCTCGCCGACGGCCTCGGCTTCGACCTCGCCCCGCTGCCGCGCCCCCACCAGGGCCTGCAGAAGAGCGTTGACGTCTTCGGCGAGCCGGCCTCGATCGGGTTCTACAACACCTTCACGGCGCGGATGCCGGATGCCGCCCCCTCCGGCGTCGACGTCGCGGCCGAGCCGTCGTCGGGTGACGTCTACGCGCTGCGGGGTCCCGGCTTCGCCTCGGTGCAGGGCCACCTCGAGTCGATCCTGTCCCGCGACGGGATGCGGACGCTGGAGCGGCTCATCGCGCACGTGCTCTGACCCGCGGGTCACGGCCCGGGTGCCGCGGCCGGCCGGCGGCGGCCCGGGTCAGAACAGGCGGACGGGGTTGAAGACGTCGGCGGCGATGAGGATGCCGCCCATGGCCACGAGCAGCACGACCACGACGAAGGTCGCGGGCACGAGCCGGGTGGCATCCACCGGGGCCGCCACGCGTCCGCGGATCCGGGCGATCGTCCGCTTCAGGCCGTCCCAGAGGGCCACGACCACGTGCCCGCCGTCCAGCGGCAGCAGCGGGATGAGGTTGAAGACGAAGAGCGCGATGTTGAGCGAGCCGAGCAGACCGAGGATCGTGCCGGCGCGGGCGGCGATCGGCGCGTCGACGGCAGCCACCTCGCCGGCGAGCCGCCCGGCGCCGACGACGCTCAGCGGGCCGTTCGGGTCGCGCTCCTGGCCGGTGAACAGGTCGACCGCGGTGTCGTAGACCCGCACGGGCAGCTGCGTCATGATCTGCGCGACGGAGCCGATCTGCTGGACGGTGGCCTGCGGACCCGCCCACAGCGGCTGGGGCTCGAGGCTCTCCTGGGCGAGCAACCCGGCGAAGCCGACCGTCTCGTACTCGGGGTTCCCGTTGGCGTCGGTCACCGCGCGGCCCCGGTCGTCGGTCACCGCACGGTCGGTGCTCTGCGGGGTGATCGAGACCATCTGCTCGACGCCGTCGCGGGAGATCACCACGGGCAGGGCCTGGCCGGCGGAGCGCTGGATGATGTCGGCCGCCTCCGCGAAGGTCGAGACGGGGGTGCCGTCGACGGAGACGATGACGTCGCCGGGCTGGACGCCGGCCGCGGCGGCGGGCGCGAGCGGGTCGGACGGGCCGCAGTCGGTCCGCTCGGCGCTGGCCGGGATGACGCACTGCGAGACCGCGGCGACCGTGGTCGTGGCCGTCTGCACGCCGATGGCGCTCAGTGCGATCGAGATGAAGACGAAGGCCAGCACGAGGTTCATGAACGGCCCGCCGAGCATGATGACGATGCGCTTCCAGACCGGCAGCTTGTAGAACACGCGGTCGTCGCCCGCGATCATCGTCTCGGCGTTGGCGTCGCGCGCGTCCTGCACCATGGTCGCGAACAGTCGGGAGCGCCGGGGGGACGCCTCCTGCTTCTCGGGTGCGGGCGGGTACATGCCCGCCATCGAGATGTAGCCGCCGATCGGGAGGGCCTTGATGCCGTACTCCGTCTCACCGCGGCGGCGAGACCACAGGGTCGGGCCCATGCCGATCATGTACTGGCCGACGCGGACGCCGAAGAGCTTGGCGGGCACGAGATGCCCGACCTCGTGCAGGGCGATCGAGAGCGCGAGGCCGATCACGAGCACGAGGACGCCGATGAGGAAGGCGATCGCGGTCACCCGCTGACGATACCGCCGCCCGGCTTTGAAGCGCCCGTGCGGCCGCGATGCGAGGGCTGTGCGACGGCGGATGAGAGAATGTCGGGGATGCCGAAAGACGCCGCCCCCCACCTCCCGCCCGTCCTCCGGCCGGAACGTCCGCCGCACCGCGATCTCGCGGAGCTGGCCCGCCTCTTCGCCGGCCGGACGATCGGCGACGTCGAGGGCACGACCCTCACGGGGATCACCCTGGCCACCGCGGACCTGCGGGCCGGTGAGGCGTTCGTCGCCATCCGGGGCGTCAACCGTCACGGCGCGGAGTTCGCCCCCATCGCCGCCGAGCGTGGCGCGGTCGCCGTCGTCACGGACGCCGCGGGCGCCGACATCGCCGCTCCCACCGGCCTGCCCATCGTGGTCGTCGACGACCCGCGGGCGCTGCTCGGGGACCTGTCCGCGTGGGTCTACGGCACCGGCCCCGACGACGACCTGCCGACCCTCCTGGCCACCACGGGGACCAACGGCAAGACCAGCGTCTCCCACCTCCTCGAGGGTATCCTCGGCCAGCTCGGCGTGGTCACCGGCCTGTCCTCGACGGCCGAGCGTCACATCGCGGGCGAGGTCATCGTCTCGCGGCTGACGACGCCCGAGGCATCCGAGTTCCACGCCCTCCTCGCCCTCATGCGCGAGCGGGGCGTGCAGGCCGTCGCGGTCGAGGTCAGCGCCCAGGCCCTCACCCGCCACCGCGTCGACGGACTCGTCTTCGACGTCGCGGGCTTCACCAACCTCAGCCACGACCACCTCGACGACTACGCCGACATGCGCGAGTACTTCGAGGCGAAGCTGCCGCTGTTCCGTCCCGACCGCGCGCGACGCGGGGTCGTCTGCCTCGACACGACATCGGGCGCGGAGATCGCCCGACGCGCGGAGATCCCCGTCGTGACGATCGTGACGCCCGCCATCGCGGAGGACGCCGCGCCCGACGCCGATTGGACCGTCGACGTCGTCGACGAGCGTCCGGACGGCACCGAGTTCGTGCTCCGCGCCCGCGACGGCCGGACCCTCACCACGGTGGTCCCGGTGATCGGACGCCACATGGCGGCCAACGCGGGCCTGGCGATCGTGATGCTCCTCGAGGCCGGGTACGCGTGGGACGCGCTCGTGGCCGCTCTCGACGCCGGGAGGATCGACGCCTCCCTCCCGGGTCGCACGCAGCTCGTGTCGGGGCCGCAGGGGCCGGCGGTGTACGTCGACTTCGGCCACTCCCCCGACGCCTTCGAGAAGACCCTCGCCGCCGTGCGTCGCGTGACGCCCGGCAAGGTGCTCATGCTCTTCGGCGCCGACGGCGACCGCGACGCGACCAAGCGCCACGACATGGGCCGGACCGCCGTGGAGGGCAGCGACATCCTCGTCGTGACCGACCACCATCCGCGTCATGAGGATCCGGATGCCATCCGCACGGTGCTCATCGAGGGGGCGCGCCGTGCCCGGCCCGACGCCGAGATCCACGAGTTCTCCCCGCCCGAGCGCGCCATCGCCGAGGCCGTGAAGCTCGTCGGCGAGGGCGACGCGATCCTCTGGGCGGGACCCGGCCACCAGGACTACCGCGACATCCGCGGCGTGCGGACGCCGTACTCGGCCCGCGAGCTGTCGCGCCGGGCCCTGGCCGCGGCGGGCTGGCCGGTGGCCGATCCGCAGTGGCCGGTGCCCTACCCCGCCGACGAGACGCCCTCGTCGGACCCCGACCGCCCGTTCGCCTTCCCCGCCTGACGCTCCCCCGCCGCCCGGGTCCCCTCCCGGGCCCCTCCGGCCGTGACTTGTCACACATGCACGCCGCACCCCCCGCAGCGCGTACATTTGCGCCAAGTCAGCGCCCTGGCATCCCGAGCCCCCGGGGGCCGTGACTTGTCACACATGCACGCCGCACCGCACGCAGCGCGTACATCTGCGCCAAGTGAACGCCCTGGCATCCCGAGCCCCCGGGAGCCGTGACTTGTCACACATGCACGCCGCACACCCCGCAGCGCGTACATCTGCGCCCAGTCAGCGCCCTGGCATCCCGAGCCCCCGGGAGCCGTGACTTGTCACACATGCACGCCGCACACCCGCAGCGCGTACATCTGCGCCAAGTCAGCGCCCTGGCATCCCGAGCCCCCGGGAGCCGTGACTTGTCACACATGCACGCGGGACACCCCCCAGCGCGTACATCTGCGCCAAGTCAGCGTCCCCGGCGAACGGGGGGGGTCAGCGGGCGGCGATGACCTCGTCCGCCGTGCGGCGGGCCCAGGCCTCCGCCTCGGCGAGGGATTCGCGCGTCAGCGACGACGGCGCGTCGTGCCGATCGACGACGGCCTCGATGACCTCGAGGATGCCGAGGAACGTCAGACGTCCCTCGTGGAACGCGTCGACGGCCTGTTCATTGGCGGCGTTGAACACGGCCGGGTAGGTCGCGCCCGCCGCACCGACGCGCTTTGCGAGGGTGACGGAGCCGAAGGCCTCCTCGTCCAGCGGCTCGAACGTCCACTGCGAGGCGCGGGTCCAGTCCAGCGGCGCGCCCACGCCGGCGACCCGTCGGGGCCAGTCCAGCCCCAGCGAGATCGGCAGCCGCATGTCCGGCGGCGACGCCTGCGCGATCGTCGACCCGTCGACGAACTCGACCATCGAGTGCACGATCGACTGCGGATGCACGACGACGTCGATGCGCTCGTAGGGGACGTCGAAGAGGAGGTGCGCCTCGATGACCTCGAGGCCCTTGTTGACCAGGGTGGCCGAATTCGTCGTCACGACGCGGCCCATGTCCCACGTGGGGTGCGCCAGCGCCTGCGCCGGGGTGACCTCGCCCAGCTCGTCGCGGGATCGACCGCGGAACGGCCCGCCCGAGGCGGTGAGCACGAGCCGACCGACCTCCTCCGCGTCCCCGGAGCGCAACGCCTGCGCGATGGCCGAGTGCTCGGAGTCGACGGGGACGATCTGCCCGGGCGCGGCGAGCGCGGTCACCAGCTCACCGCCGACGATGAGCGACTCCTTGTTGGCCAGAGCGAGGGTCCGGCCCGACTCGAGGGCGGCGATCGTCGGGCCGAGGCCCACCGACCCGGTGATGCCGTTCAGCACGACGTCGGCGTCGACGTCGCGGACGAGCTGCTCCGCCTCGACGGCGCCGAGCGCGACGTGCGGGACGCCGAACTCCGCGGCCTGCGCCTCGACGCCCGCGCGGTCCGACCCCGCGGCGAGACCGACGACCTCGAAACGCCCGGCGTTGGCACGGATGACGTCGAGCGCCTGCGTGCCGATGGAGCCGGTGGAGCCGAGGATGAGGACGCGACGCATGGGCTCAGCCTAACGACGCGTCCTCCCGGTCAGGACTGCGGCGCGTGCTGCACGCCGAGGATGTCGATGACGAACACGAGGGTCGCGTTCGCCGGGATCTCGCCCTGGCCCGCCTCGCCGTAGCCGTCGGCCGGCGGGATGACGGCGACGACCTGCGAGCCCACGGTCTGCCCCTCGAGGGCCTGACGGAAGCCGGGGACGACGCCCGTGGTCGGGAACTCGGCGGGCATGCCCCGCTCCCAGCTGGAGTCGAAGACGGTGCCGCCGTCGTACAGGACGCCGGTGTACTGGACGATCACCTGGTCGCCCGAGCGGATCTCCTCGCCGTCGCCCTGACGCAGGTTCTCGATCCGCGTCTCGGTCGGCGCCGGGGCGTCGGGCACGGTGATCGTCGGGGCGCCGTCGTCGGCGAACTCGACCGTGGGCATGCCCTCGACGGGGGCGACCTCGGTGCCGGTGGCGCGGGTCGGGAGCTCCTCGATCGCGTCGGCGACGAGGACGTAGGCGGGAGCGCCCTCGCCGAGCACGCCGGCGGGGAAGGTCGAGACGGTGCGCGAGCCGACGGGGACGCACGAGACGGCCGCCCCGAAGATCTGCTGGGCGTTGACGACCATGTCCATGCCGGCCGGGTCGGTGTCGAGCGAGTTGAGGAGCACCTCGCCAGTGGACGCGTCGACGACCGTGTAGTTCGCCTTCACGACGTCGCCGGCCTGGATCTCGTCGCCCGATCCCTCGATGAGCACGCTGCGCTGGATGTCGGCGGGCGCGAAGTCGTCGGGACGCTCGATCGTCACCGGGCCCTCGAAGTCGCCCGACACGTCGAGCCCTTCGGGCACCTCGCCCGTGAACGGGGTAGTGCAGTCCCCCGACGCGGAGGCGGTGGCATCCGGCGTCGAATCGGCGTCCGGGGAGCCGGAGCATCCCGCGAGCAGCAGCACCGCGGCGGCGGCGACGGACAGGGTGGCGATCGGACGGATGCGCACGGCGGACCTCTCGATGGGTACGGGGGACGCCCCCATCCTCCCCCATGCCGGCTTAGCCGCGCCTGTGTACCCCATGCACGGGCGGGCATGCGCCGCGGGATACCCTCGACGAGTGACTTCCGACGTGCCCGGCGACCCCACCGCCGTCCCGCCGAAGCAGATGGGCGCCGCGTACGGCCTGGGCCGTTCGGTCATCACCCCCCTGGCCCGGGCCGTCTACCGCCCGCGGGTCGAGGGGCGGGAGAACGTCCCGCGTACCGGCCCGGTGATCTTCGCCAGCAATCACCTGTCGTTCATCGACTCCATCGCCATCCCGGTGGCCGCGCCGCGTCCAGTGCACTTCCTGGCCAAGTCGGCGTACTTCGAGAAGTGGGCGTCCCGGCAGTTCTTCACCGCCATCGGCGCCATCCCCGTCGAGCGCGGTGCCGGACAGAAGGCCCTCGATGCCCTCGACCAGCAGCGCGCCCTCCTCGAGGACGGTCGCGCGGTGGCGCTGTACCCGGAGGGCACGCGCTCGCTCGACGGACGCCTGTACAAGGGCCGCACCGGCGTCGCGTTCCTCGCGCTGCAGACGGGGGCGCCGGTCGTCCCCGTCGGATTGATCGGCACCGACAAGGTCATGCCGGTGGGGGCCCGCATGCCCACGCTCAGCGAGCGCATCACGGTGCGCTTCGGCACGCCGCTCGACCTCTCCCCCCACGGCCCGGCGTCCTCGGGCCGCGCGCGCCGCGGCGCGACCGACGAGATCATGGCCGCGATCCACGCCCTCAGCGAGCAGGAGCTCGCCAACGCGTACAACGAGGCCCCCGCGCAGAACCCCATCGACCGGATCAAGCAGGTTCTCCCGCACGAGCGTCTCTGACGATTCGTCCTTGACGTGGCTGCCTTCGGCGAGCATCGTCGGGGTGACGGGCCCGTACCCGTCACGCCACGACGAGGAGGCACCGTGAAGAAGTTCGTCAACGACCCGGCCGACGTGCTGGCCGAAGCCCTGATCGGCATCCAGGCCATCCACCCCGAGCTTCGGATCGACACCGAGAACCGCGTGATCCTGCGGGCCGAGCCGACGCGTCCGGGCAAGGTGGCCCTGGTCTCCGGCGGCGGTTCCGGGCACGAACCGATGCACGGCGGCTTCGTCGGGCGGGGCATGCTGGACGCCGCAGCGGCCGGCGAGGTGTTCACCTCCCCCACCCCGGACCAGGTGCTGGCCGCGACGCAGGCGGCCGACTCCGGCGCCGGCGTGCTGCACATCGTGAAGAACTACACCGGCGACGTCCTGAACTTCGAGATGGCCGCCGAGCTCGCCGAGGCGGAGGGCGTCCGCGTGGCCTCGGTGGTGGTCGCCGACGACGTCGCCGTGCAGGACTCCACCTACACCGCGGGCCGTCGCGGCGTGGGCACGACGGTCGTGCTCGAGAAGATCGTCGGCGCCCTCGCCGAGGAGGGGGCGGACCTGGATGCCGTCGCCGCCCTCGCCCGCCGGGTGGCCGACTCCGGCCGGTCGATGGGTGTCGCGCTGACCAGCTGCACCGTGCCGGCCGCCGGCCGGCCGACGTTCGAGCTGCCCGAGAACGAGATGGAGGTCGGTGTCGGCATCCACGGCGAGCCCGGCCGGTCCCGCGTGCCGCTGGCGTCCGCGCGGGAGATCGCCCGCATGCTCGTCGACCCGATCGTCCACGACTTCGGCGACCCCGTCGGTCCGGCGATCGTCCTGCTGTCCGGCCTGGGCGCCACGCCGCTCATCGAGCAGTACCTCCTGTACGGCGAGATCGCTCCGCTGCTGGCCGACGCGGGCGTCGACGTGCAGCGCGTCCTCGTCGGCGACCACATCACGAGCCTGGACATGGCGGGGGCGTCGTTGACAGTGGTGAAGGCGGACGACGAGATGCTGCGCCTCTGGGACGCCCCCGTCGTCACCCCGGGTCTCCGGTGGGGCGCATGACCGGCGCCGTCTCGACCGCCGACCTCGTCACCTGGATCCAGGCCTTCCGCGATGCGGTGCAGCAGCACAAGGAGGAGCTCACCGCTCTGGACTCCGCCATCGGCGACGCCGACCACGGATCGAACCTCGCCCGCGGCATGGATGCCGTCGTCGCGAAGCTCGACACCGTCCCGGCGAGCCCGGCGGAACTGTTCAAGCTCGTCGGCATGACCCTGGTCTCCTCGGTCGGCGGCGCGAGCGGTCCGCTCTACGGCACGCTCTTCCTGCGGATGGGACCTGCCCTCGCGACGGGAGGGACGGTGGATGCCGCCGCCCTCGGCGCCGCGCTCCGCGCCGGTGTCGAGGGGGTCGTCGCCCGCGGCAAGGCCGAGCCCGGCGACAAGACGATGATCGACGCCCTGCTCCCGGCCCTGGACGCCTGGGACGCCGCCGGCGACGACCTCGCCGCCGCGGCTCGGGCGGCCGCCGACGCCGCCGCGGCGGGCCGCGACGCGACGGAGCCGCTCGTCGCCCGCAAGGGCCGCGCGAGCTATCTCGGCGACCGCAGCGCCGGACACGTCGATCCCGGTGCGGCCTCCTCGACCCTCCTGCTCGAGGCGCTGGCCGCGACGGTGGCCGCGTGATCGGGCTGGTGGTCGTGTCCCACAGCCGCGCGCTGGCCGAGGCCGCCGTGGAGCTCGCCCTGCAGATGGGCGGCGACCACCCGCCCGTGATCCGGGTGGCGGCAGGCGGTCCGGACGGCGACCTGGGGACGGATGCCACGGCCATCGCGACCGCGATCGACGAGGCCGACACCGGCGAGGGCGTGCTGGTGCTGATGGACCTGGGCTCGGCGCTGCTGAGCGCCGAGATGGCGCGGGAGTTCGTGGCGGTCCCCGAGCGCGTGCGCTTGAGCGCGGCGCCGTTCGTCGAGGGGCTCGTCAGCGCCGTGGTGACGGCGGCCGGCGGTGCCGACCTCGACGCGGTGGCCACCGAGGCGGAGACCGCCGGGGAGGCCAAACAGCGTCAGCTCGGCGCGGACGCCCCGTCGTCCGGCCGTGAGCCCGCGGCATCCGCTCCCCCGGTCGAGGACGCGCTGTCGTTCGAGGCGACCGTGGTGAACCCTTCGGGTCTCCACGCCCGACCCGCGGCGACGTTCGTCAAGACCGCGTCGCGCTACGACGCCGACGTCCGCATCGCCGACCTCGACGCCGGCGGTGAGGAGGTCTCGGCGCGCAGCCTGCTGGCGCTCATGTCGCTCGGCGTGCACCGGGGTGCGCGGGTGCGCGTGCGGGCGACCGGTCCGCAGGCCCGCGCGGCGCTGGACGACCTGCGCGGACTCATCGAGGACGGCTTCGGCGAGCGCTGAGCCGCGCGCCCGCCGGACGTGCCGGGGACGCCGTCAGCGCGGAAGGCTCAGCAGGCGCCGCGCGAGGGACTCCTCGACGACGAGCTCGGTGATCAGTCCGGCGGCTAGCGCTCCGCGCAGCCCGTCCAGCTTGGACAGACTCGACACGACGCAGAAGCGGCGCGGGATGCGGCGGACGGTGTCCAGGTCGGGGCCGCTGGAGCGGTTGTTCAGCTCGGGGATGTCGGATGAGCCGTCGACGCGGTAGAAGACCGTCGCGCAGTCGCCGACGACGCCCTCCCGCTCGATGATCGACCGGTCGCGTTCGTCGAAGTAGTCGCCGCTGTAGACGTGGGACGGCACGTCGGCGTGCGGCGAGCCCAGGCCGAACACGAAGAGCCCCACCCGCTGCTGGATCTCCAGCACCGACCGCACCGAGCGCTCCCGCCACATCGCCTGCTTCGTGCGGGGGTCGTCGAAGAGCGCGGGCACGGGGAACTGGTGCACCGACGAGGACCACGCGGCACCGAAGCGCGACAGGATCTCCCCCGCGTACGGGATGCCGGAGGTCCGGGGGTTGGCCGCGCCGTTCATCTGGACGATGTGGGTGTCGTGCACGTCCTTCGCCGCCATGTGGCGGGCGACGGCGGACAGCGTCGACCCCCAGGCGATGCCGACGGTCATCGACGACTCGACGCGTTCGGCGAGGATGCGCGCCGCGGTGAGCGCGGTGCGCTCGAGGCGGTCGGCCTCGGTGGTGCGGGTGGGCGTGGGCACCACGTGCGCCATGATCCCGTAACGGTCGGCCACCCGCTGGGCCATCTGACCGCGCGCATCGTCGGGCGGGCTGATGGAGATGGTCACGAGCCCGACGTCCCGGGCGTGCTGGAGCAGACGCGACACGGAAGACCGCGAGACGCGCATCTCGTGCGCGATGGCATCCATCGTCAGGTCCTGCATGTAGTAAAGCTGTGCCGCGCGCAGGGCGTCGCGAGAGCGCTCCTCGGCCTGTGTCGTCATGGTCCCCCACCCTTCCGATACGCCATTCTGCACGTTTTTTCAGGGGGCTTGCAACAACGTGCACGTAGGCGCATCCTGCTGGGGTACCGATAACGAAAGGTCGCAGTCGACATGTCGTCCCCCACCTCCCAGCTTCGCGCCGATGTGCAGGCGCTCCGCGACGCCGAAGACCTCGACGTCCTCATCATCGGCGGGGGCATCAACGGCCTCGCCACCCTTCGGGACCTGGCGCTGCAGGGCGTCAAGGTGGCCCTCGTCGAACGCGGCGACTTCGTCTCCGGCGCCTCGTCGGCGTCGAGCCACATGGTGCACGGCGGCATCCGCTACCTCGAGAACGGCGAGTTCCGTCTCGTGAAGGAGGCGGTCACCGAGCGCAACGACCTGCTCAAGACCGCCCCGCACTACGTCAAGCCGCTGGAGACGACGATCCCGATCTACAAGACGTTCTCCGGCATCCTCTCCGCCCCGTTCCGCCTCCTGGTGACGCACGGCCGCGGCAAGCCGAACGAGCGCGGCGCCCTGCTGATCAAGGTCGGGCTCATCATGTACGACACCTTCTCCCGCGACGGCGGCACCGTGCCCCGCCACAAGTTCCTCGGCAAGAAGAAGTCGCTCGCCGAGCTGCCGAAGCTCAACTCGGACCTCGCCTACACGGCGACGTACTTCGACGCGTCGATGCACGACCCCGAGCGCATCGCCCTGGACGTGCTGCGCGACGGCATCGAGGCCGGCGGCGGACGCACGCAGGCCGTCAACTACGTCTCCGCCGTCGGCGCAGACGAGAACGGCGTGCGCGTGCGCGACGAGGTCTCCGGCGAGGAGTTCAGCGTCCGGGCCAAGGTCGTGCTGAACACGGCCGGGCCGTGGACCGACCTCGCCAACAGCGCGATGGGGCAGCCGACGCAGTTCATGGGCGGCACCAAGGGATCGCACATCGTCCTCGACAACCCCGAGCTGCTGGCCGCGACCGGCGGTCGCGAGATCTTCTTCGAGCACTCCGACGGTCGCATCGTGCTGATCTACCCGCTGAAGGACCGCGTCCTCGTCGGGACCACCGACATCGACGCCGACCCGTCGCAGCCGGTCGTGTGCACCGACGACGAGATCGCGTACTTCTTCGACCTCATCGGGCACGTGTTCCCCACCGTCGGCGTCGACCGCTCACAGATCGTCTACACGTTCTCCGGCATCCGCCCGCTCCCACGCCACGACGACACCGCGCCCGGCTTCGTCTCGCGCGACTACCGCATCGTCGACGGCGAGGTCGCCGGCATCCCGTCGATGAGCCTCGTGGGCGGCAAGTGGACGACGTTCCGCGCCCTCGCCGAGCACCTCAGCATGAAGACGCTGCAGAAGCTGCGCCGCCCGCACCGCGTCAGCACGCAGGGCCTCGCGATCGGCGGCGGCAAGGGCTACCCGACCAGCCCCGAGGAGCGTCGTCGGTGGATCGCCGCACGCACGAACTCCCACGGCGCCGCTCTCGTCGAGACGATGCTCGATCGCTACGGCACGCGGGCGGACGTCGTCCTCGACGCCCTCCCGGCCGAGCCCACTCCGCTCGCCGACGCCCACGGCTACTACCGCGAGGAGCTGGCCTGGATCGCCGCGCACGAGCAGGTGGTGCACCTCATCGACGTGCTCCTGCGTCGCACGCACCTGGCGTTCGTCGGCGGCATGACCGAGCGCACGCTGCGCGAGGTCGCCGAGGCCGTGGCCGGCCCGCTGGGCTGGGACGCCGACCGCATCGACGCCGAGATCGCGGCGACGACGGAGACGCTCCGCCGCGCTCACCGCGTCGATCTCACCGAGGCCGGGGTCGCTCGAATCTGAGAGAACGTGCGGGCGCGCCGCCTGTTGCGCGCCCGCACGGCGGTCATAAGTTCGGGGGAAGAGCCGCATAACTACCGAGACGTCGACGTCCGGGTGCGCAAAGAAAGGTCAATGACGACATGCAAGAAGTCAATCTGGGGCTGTACTTCCTCTCGGAGGTCGTCGGAACCGCGATGCTGATCCTCCTCGGCTGCGGTGTGGTCGCGAACGTCGCGCTCGCCAAGACCAAGGGCAACGCAGGCGGCACCCTGATGGTGAACTGGGGCTGGGGTCTCGCCGTCTTCGCCGGTGTCATCGTCTCGGCGTACTCCGGGGCGCAGCTGAACCCGGCCGTCTCCATCGGCCTGCTCGTCAGCGGCGGCATCACGATCGGGCAGTTCTTCGTCGCCGTCGCCGCGCAGCTGGTCGGCGCGATCATCGGTGCCGTGCTCGCCTGGGCGTCGTACAAGCAGCACTTCGACGACGAGCCCGACCCCGCCGCGAAGCTCGGCGTGTTCTCCACGGGCCCGGCGATCCGCTCGTACGGCTTCAACTTCCTCACCGAGGTCATCGCCACCTTCGTCCTCGTCTTCGTCATCTTCGGATTCGCCGACTACGGCATCGCCGACGTGGGCGTGCCCGCGGGCATCGGCGGCCTCTCGGCCGTTCCCGTCGCCCTCCTCGTGGTCGGCATCGGCGCCTCCCTCGGCGGTCCGACCGGATACGCCATCAACCCGGCCCGCGACCTCGGCCCCCGCATCGCCCACGCGATCCTCCCCATCAAGGGCAAGGGCAGCAGCGACTGGGGCTACGCCTGGGTGCCCGTCGCCGGCCCCCTCGTGGGCGGCGCGCTCGCCGGCCTGCTCGCGCCGGTGCTGCTCGGCCTCGGCTCCTGACCCCCGCGGGGGCGGATCCCGCCCCCGCATCCCTCTCCGCAACCCGACACACCACACCTGACAAAGGAGTCCACACATGGCCGACTACGTCCTCGCGATCGACCAGGGCACGACCTCGACCCGCGCGATGATCTTCGACAAGTCCGGGAGCGTCGTCTCCGTCGGACAGAAGGAGCACGAGCAGATCTTCCCGAAGGCGGGATGGGTCGAGCACGACCCGCTCGAGATCTGGCGCAACACCCAGGAGGTCATCGGACTGGCCCTCAGCCGCGCCGACGTCACCCGCCACGACATCGCCGCCGTGGGCATCACCAACCAGCGCGAGACCGCGGTGGTCTGGGACAAGAACACCGGCAAGCCCGTCTACAACGCGATCGTCTGGCAGGACACCCGCACCCAGTCGATCGTCGACCGTCTCGCCGAGGGCGACCCCGAGCGCTACAAGAGCATCGTCGGCCTGCCGCTGGCGACCTACTTCTCGGGCACGAAGATCGTCTGGATCCTCGAGAACGTCGACGGCGCCCGAGAGAAGGCGGAGGCCGGCGACCTGCTCTTCGGCACCACCGACACCTGGGTGCTGTGGAACCTCACCGGCGGCATCGACGGCGGCGTGCACGCGACCGACGTCACCAACGCCAGCCGCACGCTGTTCATGGACCTCGAGACGCTCTCCTGGCGCGAGGACATCCTCGCCGACTTCGGCGTGCCCGCCTCGATGCTCCCCGAGATCCGCTCCTCCTCCGAGGTCTACGGCTCGGTCGAGTCGTCGTCGCTGCTGCGCGAGACCCCGATCGCCGGCATCCTCGGCGACCAGCAGGCGGCGACGTTCGGTCAGGCGGCGTTCGACCCGGGCGAGAGCAAGAACACCTACGGCACGGGCAACTTCCTCATCTTCCAGACGGGCGAGGAGATCGTCCACTCGAAGAACGGCCTGCTCACGACGCTCGGCTACAAGCTCGGCGACCAGCCCGCGCGCTACGCGCTCGAGGGCTCGATCGCGGTGACCGGCTCGCTCATCCAGTGGCTGCGCGACCAGCTCGGCATCATCTCCTCCGCCCCCGAGGTGGAGGCGCTGGCCTCGGGCGTCGACGACAACGGCGGCGTCTACTTCGTCCCGGCCTTCTCCGGGCTCTTCGCCCCGTATTGGCGTCCCGACGCCCGTGGCGCGATCGTCGGCATGACCCGCTACGTCAACCGCGGACACATCGCCCGCGCCGCCCTCGAGGCGACCGCGTTCCAGTCGCGCGAGGTGCTCGACGCGGTCAACGCCGACTCGGGCGTCGACCTGGCCGAGCTCAAGGTCGACGGCGGCATGACGGCGAACGACGCGCTCATGCAGTTCCAGGCCGACATCCTCGGCGTGCCCGTAGTCCGCCCGGTCGTCGCCGAGACCACCGCCCTGGGCGCCGCCTACGCGGCCGGCCTGGCCGTGGGCTTCTGGGACAACCTCGACGACCTCCGGTCGAACTGGCAGGAGGACAAGCGCTGGGAGCCGAACATGGACTCCGACGAGCGCGAGCGCGAGCTGCGCCTGTGGAAGAAGGCCGTCACGAAGTCCATGGACTGGATCGACGACGACGTGCGCTGAGCGCACCGTCCGCAAAGAGACCCCCGTCGACATCGGTCGGCGGGGGTCTCGTCGTCCCCGGCGTCAGGCCGCGACGACCTCCGGCTCGTGGAGCACCGGGAAGTTGACCGAGTTCGCGATGAAGCACCACTCCCGTGCCTGGCGGTGCGCGGCACGGGCGGCCTCGACCATCGACTCGTCCGCGACGACGACCCGCGGGCGCAGCGTCACCTCGGTGAACGCGCCCCCGCCCTTGCCGTCCTCGACGAGGGTGCCGCTCGCGTCGTCCTCGTAGCCCACGACGACGACACCCACCTTTACGCACGCGTACAGGTACGACAGCAGATGGCACTCGCTGAGGGCGCCCAGCAGCAGCTCCTCCGGGTTCCACTTCGCGGGGTCGCCGCGGAACGGGGTGTCCGCGGACGCCTCGAGAAGCGGCTTGCCATCGACCTCCAGCGATACGGACCTGTCGTAGTCGCGGTACCCGGTCGTCCCGGCTCCGCGATCGCCGGTCCACGTCGCCCGCAGGCGGTACTGGTGCTCACCGTTCATGCAGCCAGTCTCGCACCGCCCGCCGTCGCCACGGCGCCTCCCGGCCGCGGCATCGCCGCCCGCGGGCCCCAGCCCGTGGCATCCCCCGTCCTTCCGGCGCGACGCGCGAGACCCGCGCGCGGACCGGTCGGAGACCCCGCGCCCGATACGATGGAGGGATGCCTGTCGCCCCTCTGGATGCCGCCGAACTCGCCGTCGTGGAGCGGAACGGCTTCGTCGAGTCACGCCATCTCGGCGTCGCGGTCGTGCTCCGTCCCGACGGGTCCGAGCTGCTGACCCTCGGCGACGCCGGAGCCCCGTTCCTCCCCCGCTCGAGCATGAAGCCGTTGCAGGCACTGGCCTGCCTGTCCGCGGGCGCCGACCTGTCGGGCGAGCGCCTCGCCCTGGCCATGGCCAGCCACGCCGGCACCGATCGGCATGCCGAGGTGGCCCGCGGCATCCTGGAGTCCGCCGGCCTGACCGAGGACGCCCTCGGCTGCCCCGCCGCGTGGCCGAGCGACACCTGGACGCGCGACGAGCTCGTGCGCGACCACGGCGTGCCCTCGCCGCTGCGGATGAACTGCTCCGGCAAGCACGCCGCGATGCTGCTCACCTGCGTCGCGAACGGCTGGTCCACGGCCGACTACCTCGACCCGCAGCACCCGCTGCAGGCGCACATCCGCGAGGTGATCGAACGCCTCGTGGGCGAGCGGCTCACGACCACCGCGATCGACGGCTGCGGCGCCCCCGTGTACACGATGAGCCTCACGGGTCTCGCCCGGGCCATCCAGCGCATCGCGACCTCGTCCCAGCGCTCCCCCTTCGCCCTGCACCGCAGCGCCGGGGCGCTCGTGCGCGCGGTGCGCGAGAACCCGTGGACCATCGACGGCCCCGGTCGCGGCGACACGATCGTCATCGAGCGGCTCAACGTCTTCTCGAAGATGGGGGCCGAGGGGGTCCAGGTCATGACCGCCCCGGACGGCACGACCGTCGCCCTCAAGATGCTCGACGGCAGCAACCGGGCCGCGCACGCCGTGGCCCTGCGCCTGCTCGAGAAGGCGGGCGCGCTCACCCCGGCCGCGGTCGCCGACACCCTCTCCGCGCTCCCCCTCACCATCTCGGGCGGCGGGCGCGAAGTGGGCGTGATCCGCGCGACGGTCTGACCCGGCACAGGCCCGCGGTGTCATTCCGGGAACGTGGATGCCACCGCGTGGCATCCGTCCCCCTCCTCCGGGGGTGGCGACGCTCTCAGATGCCGCCGTCGACCGACCGCGGGTAGGTGATCGGCTCGTCCGGGACGAGCACCTCGGTGTCGCGGTTCAGGCTCTCGCCGCGGAAGAACGGACGCGACGCCGGCATGACGAACCACAGCAGCATGAGCAGCACCCCGACCGCGAGCGCGCCGATGCCCACGACGAAGGTGCCGCCGACGCCCAGCAGCACCGTGTAGCCGTAGTCGACGTCGAACATGTCGATGGCCGACTGCACGAAGGCGAACGTCAGCATGAGCGCGCCGAGGAGGGGCAGGATGCCGCGGGTGACGAGGTTCCGGCCCGAGGAGAACAGGTCGCGACGGAAGTACCAGACGCAGGCGTAGCCGGTGATGGCGTAGTAGAACGCGATCGCGAGGCCCAGCGACAGGATGGAGTCCTGGAGGATGTTGTCGCTGATCAGGGTCATCACGATGTAGTAGAGGCTCGCCACGACGCCCATGACCAGCGTCGAGAACGACGGCGTACGGTACCGGGGGTGGACGGCCTGGAACCGGGCGGGCAGCGCCTTGTACGCCGCCATCGCGAGGGTGCCACGCGCCGTGGGGAGGATGGTCGTCTGCGTCGAGGAGACGGCCGAGATGAGCACGGCCACGACCAGCAGCCACCCGAAGGGGCCGAAGACCCCGTCCTTCAGGGCGAGGAAGACGTCGTCGGCGTTGTCGAGGTTGGCCAGTCCGACGCCGTCCTCGCCGACGCCGGCGTACATCATCGCGGCGACCGTGACCGACACGTAGGTGCCCAGGAGGATCACCGTCGTCAGCAGCGCCGCCCGCCCGGGGGTGCGCCGCGCGTCCTTGGTCTCCTCGTTGAGAGCGAGGCAGGTGTCCCAGCCCCAGTAGATGAAGAGGGCCAGCAGCACGGCCTCGGTGAAGCCGCTCCAGTCCGTGAACCCGAGCGGGTTGAACCAGGCGAGGTCGAACGGCGTCGGGTTCGGTGCGGTGCCGTCGAAGAACTGCCACAGCGTCGCCACGACGAACGCGGCGAGCACGAGGTACTGCACCGCGAGGAGGACGTTCTGCAGTCGCTCGCCGATCTCGACCCCGCGCCAGCTGACGTAGGTCATCGCGGCGATGAAGACGACGCCGGTCGCGGTGACGACGACCGGGTTCTCCGCGAGGGATCCGTCGCCGATGAGGGTCCAGAAGTAGATGCCGGCGATCTGCGCGAGGTTGGCCAGCACGACCATGCCCGCGACCGCCACTCCCCATCCGCCCATCCAGCCGACCCACGGGCCGAACGCCTTCGTCCCCCACGTGAACGTCGTGCCGCAGTCCGGGACCGCATTGTTCAGTTCCCGGTACGCGAACGCGATGAAGAGCATCGGGATGAAGGCCAGGATGAACGCGATCGGCGCCTGGGCTCCGACGGCCACGACGACGAAGCCGAGGGTGGCCACGAGCGAGTACACGGGCGCCGTCGACGCGAGCCCGATCACCGTGGATCCCCAGAGTCCGAGCGTCCCCGTCGCCAGGCCCTTGGTCGTCGCCGTCGTGGGCTGCGTCGTCATATGCCGAACGTAGAATTCACCCGTCGTCCGCGTCAAGGACGGATTCCCCTCGCGTCCTCGCCGCGGTCCGGCCATGACGGGCGGGAGGGCTCAGGCGGGGGGCTCAGACGGTGGCTCCGGCGGACGGAAGGGCTCAGGCCGTCGGGCGGGCCACGTCGAGCACGACGATGGTGATGTTGTCGCGCCCACCGTTCTCGAGGGCCGCGGCCATCATCGCCTTCACGGCGTTGGCCGGGTCGCGGTTGGCCTCGAGGAAGTGCCGGATGCCGAAGTCGGTGAGCTCCTTCGTCAGTCCGTCGGAGCAGATGACGAAGCGGTCGCCGTCGACCACCTCGAGACGCAGGTAGTCGGGCTTGACGCTGTCGCTCGGGCCCACGGCGCGGGTGATGACGTTGCCGTAGGGGTGGTTCTCCGCCTCCTCCGGGCTGAGACGCCCGGCGGCGATGAGCTCCTGCACGACGGAGTGGTCCGTCGTGACCTGCACGATGTCGTCGTCGCGCAGGAGGTAGACGCGCGAGTCGCCGATGTTCAGCGTGACCCAGTGGGGCTCCTCCCCCGACGTCTCGAGGTACAGGCCGGTCAGCGTGGTGCCGGTCCCCTCGTCCGTGGTCTCGGGGTGCGCGACGATGTCCTTGACCGCACGCGAGAGAGCCTTCTCGATGCTCTTGGGCGTCACGGAGCCCGCGGCGACCGTGGCCCGCAGCCGGTCGACGGTGCTGGTGCTGGCGATCTCGCCGCCCAGGTGCCCGCCCATCCCGTCGGCGACGACGAACAGCGGGTATTCGGCGAGGACCGCGTCCTGGTTGACTTCGCGACGACGCCCCGTGTCGGTGCTCTCCGCCCATGACAGCTCGATGTCTCCGCCATGGAGCGGGACGCGGCGGGTGTGGGTGGTCACCTCGGGCACGAAAGATCCTCCGGTTGGCCGACAGCTTCGCCGGCGAGGGACGCGCGGCCCTCACATACTAGTCGACACGCCGCGTCTCGCCGCGGCAGCGCCGCGCGGAACGGCCCGGCCCCGTCGCGCGCGGGACTCATCCCGCGGCGGGGTCGGCGGGGAGGCTCAGGATGCCGTCGAGCTCGGCGATGTCCTCCGGCGTCGGCGTCCAGGCGACGGCCGCCTCCGCGTTGGCCCGCACCTGCTCGGCGCTGGTGGCGCCCGCGATCACGCTCGACACGAGCGGGTTGGCCAGGAACCAGCCGAAGGTCCCCTGGAGCATCGTGATGCCGCGCGCGTCGCAGAAGGCCTGGTACTGCTCGAGGGCGTCCCACGGCGCCTCCCGCCACAGGTGCGGCCGCTGCCGCATGATGCGGCTGCCCTCCGGGCCCCCGTCGCGCGTGAACTTGCCGGTCAGCAGACCGTTGTGCAGCGGGAAGAACGGCAGGAACCCGAGTCCGTAGCGCTCCACCGCGGGCAGGACCTCGCGCTCGGCGGCGCGAGCGAGCAGGCTGTATTGGTTCTGCGCGGAGACGAACCGCACGGCCCCGGCGGCGTGGTCGGCCTCGGCGATCTGCCACCCCGCGAAGTTGGAGTGCCCGACGTAGAGCACCTTCCCCTCGCGCACGAGGTCGCTCACGGCATCCAGGGTCTCCTCGATCGGGGTCGAGGGATCGGGGGTGTGCAGCTGGTAGAGGTCGATGCGGTCGGTGCGCAGGCGGCGCAGCGAGTCCTCGACGGCCCGGCGGATGTGGATGCGCGAGCCCTTCGCGCCGCCCGGGACGTCCGGGGCGAAGTCGGCGTGGCCGAACTTCGTCGCCAGCACGACCTCGTCGCGGCGGCCCGCGAGAGCCTCCCCCATGAGCGTCTCGCTGAGACCGAACTCGCGCCCGTAGATGTCCGCGGTGTCGAGGAAGGTCACGCCCGCGTCGATCGCTGCGTCCAGCACCGCCCGTGTGCCGTCGATGGTCTCGGTCGCCGTCCCGGCGCGGCCGAAGTTGTTGCAGCCGAGTCCGACCGCGGAGACGCGGAGTCCGGAGTCGCCGACGGGACGGAGGGGCAGCGTCGAGGGGGTCATCCCTCCACGGTAGCCGCCGCCGGGACGGCGACGGGCCCGCACCGGAGTGGTGTGGGCCCGTCGGTCGATCAGTACTGCGGCGGCGGCGGGGGCGTGGTGCCCGGCGACGGCGGCGGCGGGGTGGCTCCCCCGGCGGGCGGGGGCGGGTAGCCACCGGCGGGCGGCGTGGTCCCGGTGGCGGGCGGCGGCGGGTAGCCGCCGGGGTTCTGCGGGGCGCCGTATCCGGCGTTCGGGATGTCGCCGGCGGCGGAGACCGGCTGGCTCGGCTGGACCGGGATGCCGTTCCACACGGTCTTGTCGGCGAGGAACGACGACGACCAGGGAGCGGGCGCGATGCCCGGCGTGAAACGCGCACTACCGAACCCGAGGATGGCCAGCCAGATCCAGATGCCGAGAGGACCGAGGAGGAACAGCAGGAGCAGCGGCCACTCCTTTCCGAACTTGCTGTTCACGCGCCACGCGATGGCGACAAACGCGACCAGACCGGCCAATCCGGCGAGGACGTTGAGCAGCGGGATGACGCCCGCCACGACGATGCCCAGGACGACCCACGGCGAGACGTCGCCGAGCTTGGCCAGGACGAGGGTGTTGTAGACGGGCACCCAGGCGCGCCACTTGCCCTGGACCCCGGCCTTCTCGAAGACCTTCATCAGCAGGAACGAGCTGATGACGTAGCCGATGATGGAGAAGAGGAAGGCGAAGAGGTTCAGGATCGCCAGGATCGCCGCCGACGCCGCGTCGGAAGAGTCCCCGTACATCGCAGGGAGAATGGTCATAGTGTCTCCTTCCGGGCCCGAGCCCACGGGAGCGGAGGTGCCCGCCGCAGTCATGGTAGCGAACTGAGTGTTCGCTGTGAGCGAGGCGCTGCGCTGTTATGAGCTGACGAGCGAGAATTCACCTGAATCGCCGCGCCGGAGGTCGACGCCGCGGTCGGCGGCCCACGACAGGAGGTCCTCGCCGGATGCGATGGTCGCTCCCGACGAAGCGAGGTCGCGGACGAGCTCGCCCTTCGCCTTCTTGTTGAAGTGGTTGAGGGCACGGACGGCCCCGTCCTCGGTCTCCGCGACGACCCGCACGTAGGCGGACGCCACCTCCTCCGGCACGGGCCCGAGGGCCACGTAGGCCTCGGAGCGCAGGTCCAGGACGAAGGCGGGGAGGGATGCCGCCAGCGCCGCGCTCACCGGGGTCGCCCACTGCCGCCGCAGGGCCGGCAGTCCCGGCACCGACGTCCCGGCGGCGAGGCGATAGGCGGGGATGGCATCCATCCCTCCCACCGGCCCGAAGGGCGCCGAATGGATGAGGACGTGCTCCCCGATCCAGGCGCGGGCGGCGTCGTCGAGAGACGACGCGTCGAGCGCGTCGAAGAGCACGCCGGTGTAGCGATCGATCGCCGGCATCGTCGGGGCGGTCCGGAGCGCCGCGTTGTCCGCGATCTCGTGCCGGCGAGCGGCGCTGAGCTTGAGGACGCGCGCGGCCGCGTCCTCATCGGCGGAGAGCGCGATGAGGGCGTCGATCACCTCGTGACGCTGTGGCGCGAGCGCGGGCAGCGCCAGGGCGGCGAGGTCGAGCGGGGCGCCGTCGCCGCCCGGGCGCTTGGTCTCGGACGGGGGCAGGAGGACGAGCATGGGATCTCCGGGAAACGATCGACGCGCGCCGCCCGGTGAACCGGGCGACGCGCGTCGGGGATGATGCGGTCGCGTCAGGAGACGAGTGCGGCGTTGCCGGCGACGATGGTGAGCTCGTCGTCGGCCATCGACAGGAAGCCGTCCTTCGCGTTGGCGAGGATCTTCGTGCCGTCGGTGCGGGTGATGCGCACCTCGCCCTGCGCCAGGATGGCGAGGACGGGCTCGTGGCCCTGCATGAAACCGATCTCGCCCTCGACGGTCTTGGCGACGACGAGCGTCGCCTCACCCGTCCAGACCTCGGCGTCCGCCGAGACGAGGCTCACGCGCAACGACATGTCAGCCGTTCTCCTTCTGGATCTGCGCCCACTTGGCCTCGACGTCGGAGATGCCGCCGACGTTGAAGAAGGCCTGCTCGGCCACGTGGTCGAACTCGCCCTTGACGATCGCGTCGAACGACTCGATGGTCTCCTTGATCGGGACCGTGGAGCCCTCGACGCCGGTGAACTTCTTCGCCATGTAGGTGTTCTGCGAGAGGAACTGCTGGATGCGGCGTGCACGCGACACGACGATCTTGTCCTCTTCGGAGAGCTCGTCGACACCGAGGATCGCGATGATCTCCTGCAGCTCCTTGTTCTTCTGCAGGATCTGCTTCACGGCGGTGGCCACGCGGTAGTGGTCCGCACCGATGTAGCGCGGGTCAAGGATGCGGCTCGTCGAGGTCAGCGGGTCGATCGCGGGGTACAGACCCTTCGAGGCGATCTCGCGCGACAGCTCGGTCGTCGCGTCGAGGTGCGCGAACGTCGTGGCCGGGGCCGGGTCGGTGTAGTCGTCGGCGGGGACGTAGATCGCCTGCAGCGAGGTGATCGAGTGACCGCGCGTCGAGGTGATGCGCTCCTGGAGCACACCCATCTCGTCGGCGAGGTTCGGCTGGTAGCCCACCGCGGAGGGCATACGACCGAGCAGCGTAGAGACCTCGGAGCCGGCCTGCGTGAAGCGGAAGATGTTGTCGATGAAGAGCAGCACGTCCTGCTTCTGCACGTCGCGGAAGTACTCCGCCATCGTGAGCGCGGACAGGGCGACGCGCAGACGCGTCCCCGGCGGCTCGTCCATCTGGCCGAAGACCAGGGCGGTCTTGTCGAAGACGCCCGCCTCCTCCATCTCGCCGATGAGGTCGTTGCCCTCACGGGTGCGCTCGCCGACACCGGCGAACACCGACACACCACCGTGGTCCTGCGCGACGCGCTGGATCATCTCCTGGATGAGGACGGTCTTGCCGACGCCCGCCCCACCGAACAGACCGATCTTGCCGCCCTGCACGTAGGGGGTCAGAAGGTCGATCGACTTGATGCCGGTCTCGAACATCTCGGTCTTGGACTCGAGCTGGTCGAAGCTCGGGGCCTTGCGGTGGATGCCCCAGCGCTCGGTGACCTCGATCTGCTCGCCGGGAGCCGCGTTCAGCACCTCACCGGTGACGTCGAACACCTTGCCCTTGGTGACGTCGCCGACGGGCACCGTGATCGGGCCGCCGGTGTTGCGCACCTCCTGGCCGCGGACGATGCCGTCCGTGGGCTTGAGGGCGATGGCGCGGACGAGGTCGTCACCCAGGTGCTGCGCGACCTCGAGGGTGATCTCGGTCGACTGGTCGCCGATGGTGATCGTGGTCTTGAGGGCGTTGTAGATCTCGGGGATCGAGTCGTGCGGGAACTCGATGTCGACGACCGGGCCGGTGACGCGCGCGACGCGTCCGACGACGGCCGCGTCGGTCTTCTCGGCGGTGAGGCTCATGGCTTCTTCTCTCCTTGGGAACTTACTTGCCGGATGACAGGGCATCGGCGCCGCCGACGATCTCGGCGATCTGCTGCGTGATCTCCGCCTGACGCGCGTTGTTGCGCAGACGGGTGTAGTCGGTGATGAGCTTGTCGGCGTTGTCGCTGGCCGACTTCATGGCCTTCTGCGTCGCGGCGTGCTTCGCGGCGGACGACTGGAGCAGGGCGTTGAAGATCCGGCTCTGGACGTACACCGGCAGGAGCGCGTCGAGGACGGTCTCCGCGTCGGGCTCGAACTCGTAGAGCGGGTAGAGCTGCGCCTGTGCGGGAGCGGCATCCGCCTCGACGACCTCGAGCGGCAGCAGACGGACGGTCTCGGGAGACTGGGTCATCATGCTGACGAAGCGGTTGTAGACGAGGTGGATCTCGTCGACGCCGTCGTTCTCGCCGGTGCGGCGGTAGGCCTCGAGCACCGCGGCCGAGATCTCCTCCGCCGTCGAGAACTGCGGGGTGTCCGTGTCACCGGTCCACTGCGCCTTGCTGGCCATGCGGCGGAACTGGAAGTAGCCGACGGCCTTGCGACCGACGAGGTAGAACTCCACCTCCTTGCCCTGACTGCGCAGCAGCTCGGTCAGCTCGAGGCCCTCACGGAGGATCTGCGAGTTGAACGCGCCCGCCAGGCCACGGTCGGAGGTGAAGATCACCACGGCCGACCGGCGGATGTTCTCGCGCTCGGTCGTCAGCGGGTGGTCGACACTGGAGTGCGTCGCCACCGCCGACACCGCGTTGGTCACGGCGCGCGCGAAGGGCGACGCCGCGCGCACACGCGCCATCGCCTTCTGGATGCGCGACGCAGCGATGAGCTCCATCGCCTTCGTGATCTTCTTGGTCGTCTGAGCAGAGCTGATCTTCTGCTTGTAGACCCGTAGTTGTGCGCCCATGATTCCGTTCTCGTGTCGTCGCTTTAGCGACGGCCCTTGACGATCCGCTCCTGGTTGACGTCCTCGGCCTCGGCCGCGTCGACCTTCTCGGCACCGACGAGACCCTGGTCGTCGCCCGACTGGAACTCGAGGATGAAGGCGTCCACCTTCTGCTCGAGCTCCGAGACGACGTCGTCGCCCAGGACGTTGGTCTCGCGCAGGGTGTCGAGGACCGTGGAGTTGCGACGGAGGTAGTCCAGCAGCTCGCGCTCGAAGCGGAGCACGTCGGAGACCTCGATGGTGTCGAGCTTGCCGTTGGTGCCGGCCCAGATCGAGACGACCTGCTCCTCGACGGGGTACGGCGAGTACTGCGGCTGCTTGAGCAGTTCCGTCAGGCGCGCACCACGGGCGAGCTGGCGACGCGACGCGGCGTCGAGGTCGCTCGCGAACATCGCGAACGCCTCGAGCGAGCGGTACTGCGCGAGCTCGAGCTTCAGCGTTCCGGAGACCTTCTTGATCGACTTGACCTGGGCGTCGCCGCCGACGCGCGACACCGAGATGCCCACGTCGACCGCGGGACGCTGGTTGGCGTTGAACAGGTCGGACTGCAGGAAGATCTGGCCGTCGGTGATCGAGATCACGTTGGTCGGGATGTACGCCGAGACGTCGTTCGCCTTGGTCTCGATGATCGGCAGACCGGTCATCGAGCCGGCGCCGAGCTCGTCGGACAGCTTCGCGCAACGCTCGAGCAGACGCGAGTGCAGGTAGAAGACGTCACCGGGGTACGCCTCGCGGCCCGGCGGGCGGCGGAGGAGCAGCGACACGGCACGGTAGGCCTCGGCCTGCTTCGACAGGTCGTCGAAGATGATCAGGACGTGCTTGCCGCCGTACATCCAGTGCTGGCCGATGGCCGAGCCGGTGTAGGGAGCGAGGTACTTGAAGCCGGCCGGGTCGGAGGCCGGGGCCGCGACGATGGTGGTGTACTCCATCGCGCCGGCGTCCTCGAGCGCGCCCTTCACCGAGGCGATGGTCGAGCCCTTCTGACCGATCGCGACGTAGATGCAGCGCACCTGCTTGTTGACGTCGCCGGAGTCCCAGTTGGCCTTCTGGTTGATGATCGTGTCGATCGCGATGGCCGTCTTGCCGGTCTGGCGGTCGCCGATGATCAGCTGGCGCTGACCGCGGCCGACGGGAATCATGGCGTCGATCGCCTTGATGCCGGTCTGCAGCGGCTCGTGCACGCTCTTGCGCTGCATGACGCCCGGGGCCTGGAGCTCGAGCGCACGGCGCCCCTCGCTGGCGATCTCGCCGAGACCGTCGATCGGGTTGCCGAGCGGGTCGACGACGCGGCCGAGGTAGCCGTCGCCCACGCCGACCGAGAGCACCTCGCCGGTGCGGGTGACGGGCTGGCCCTCCTCGATGCCGGAGAACTCGCCGAGGACGACGACGCCGATCTCGTGCTCGTCGAGGTTCTGGGCCAGGCCGAGCGTGCCGTCCTCGAAACGGACGAGCTCGTTCGCCATGACGCCGGGGAGGCCCTCGACGTGCGCGATGCCGTCGGCGGCGTCGACGACCGAGCCGACCTCGGTCGCCGCAGCGCCGGTCGCCTCGTAGGCGTTGACGAAGTCCTTCAGCGCGTCACGGATGACGTCGGGGCTGATAGAGAGGTCTGCCATTGTCTTCCTTCGTTCGTGGGACTCGAGGTCCCCAGATCTCCGCCCGCTCGGGCGGGAAGTCTTAGCCTGCGATCCGCTGCCGCAGGTCGGCGAGACGCGTCGAGACGCTCGCGTCGATCACGTCGTCGGCGATCTGCACGCGCAGTCCGCCCACCACCGTGGGGTCGATGACCGTGTTGAGGGTCACCGTCGTGTTGTAGCGGGCGCCCAGAGCCGACCGGAGGCGCTCCTCCTGCTGCTCGCTCAGCGGCGCCACCGCGTACACGGTCGCCACGACGCGGCCGCGCTGCTCGGCGACGAGACGCTCCGCCCAGCGCAGCAGCGACCGCACGCGGCGGTTGCGCGGCTGCTGGACCAGCGACGACGCGATGAGGATCGTCGCCGCGCTGACGCGGCCCTCGAGCAGCGAGGTGACGAGCGCGCCCTTCGCCGCGGGGTCGCCCACGCGGCTGCCGAGCGCGAGCTCGAGCTCGCCGTTGGCCGAGACTGTGCGCGAGAACTGGAACAGCTCGCCCTCGACGTCGCTCTGACCGTCGGCGACGCCGGCGGCGCGGATCGCGAGCTCTTCGAGCCCCTCGACCAGCTCGTCGGTGCTGGACCAACGCTGCGCGACGACCGTGCGCAGCAGGTCCACCGTGGTCGGGGCGAAGGACGGACCGAAGACGGCCGCCACCACGCCGGCGCGCGCCGCGGCGGGCGCCGAGTGGTCGGCCAGCGCGCCGCTCAGGTGCGCCGAGGCGCCCACGGTGCGCGCCGCGGCGAACAGCTCGCGGGCGACGTCGAGATCGACGCCGGCGGCGGCGCCGAGCGCCTCCGCCGCAGCCGCTCGCGCCTGAGTGGTCGCGCTGCCCATTACTTGGCCGCCTTCTCGGAGGCCTCGAGGTCGGCGAGGAAGCGGTCGACCACGGCCTGCGCCTTGGCGTCGTCGGAGAGGGTCTCGCCGATGACGTTGCCGGCCAGGTCGACGGCCAGGGTGCCGACCTCGGAGCGGAGCGAGACGAGAGCGGTCTGACGCTCGGCCTCGATCTGCGTGTGGGCGGTCGCCGTCAGGCGAGCCGCCTCCGCGGATGCGGTCTCCTTGGCCTCGAGCACGATCTTGCGACCGTCCTCGCGAGCGGCCTCGCGGATCTCCCCGGCCTCCTTGCGAGCGGCGACGAGCTGCGCGGTGTACTCCTCGAGCGCGGCCTCGGCCTTGCGCTGAGCCTCATCGGCCTTGGCGATGTTGCCCTCGATCGCGGCGCTGCGCTTGTCGAGCACGGCACCGATGCGCGGCAGGGCGTAGAACACGACGACTGCTGCGATGATCGCGAAGCAGACACCAGACCAGATGATGTCGTAGATGGCCGGCAGCAGCGGGTTGCCGCCGCTGTGGCCTTCCTCGGCCGCGATCGTGACAAGAGCGGGAAGCATCCTGTCTCCTTACTCGTGGGTCGGGTGGATCAGGCCGCGCCGAAGATGAAGGGCGTGGCGATGCCGATCAGCGCGAGGATCTCGATGAAGGCGACACCGATGAACATGGTGGTCTGCAGGCGACCGGCGAGCTCGGGCTGACGGGCGGTCGACTCGATGGTCTTGCCGATCATGATGCCGAGACCGATGGCCGGGCCGATGGCAGCGAGACCGTAGCCCACGGTCGCGATGTTGCCCGTGACCTGAGCGAGAATCGTCGTTGCGTCCACTGAGGGTTTCCTTTCGTTGGGCGAACAGCCGGATGGCTGGTCGTCAGTGCTCTTCCGCGACCGCGAGCTGGATGTAGACCGCGGTGAGGATGGTGAAGACGTAGGCCTGGAGCAGGGCGACGAACACCTCGAAGAGAGTGAACGCCAGACCCAGGGACAGCGTCCCGGCCGCGAGCGGAGTCAGCCAGTTGAAGCTGAGGAAGAAGAAGTGCGTCGCCGAGAAGAACAGCACGAGCATGAGGTGCCCGACGATCATGTTCAGCAGCAGTCGCAGGAACAGCGACACCGGGCGGGCGATGAAGACCGAGATGAGCTCGACGATCGCGATGATCGGTACGAGGTACACCGGAACGCCGCCGGGGACGAGGGAGTACTTGAGGAAGCGGCCCACGCCGTGGCGGCGGATGCCCGCGTAGATGAAGGCGACGTACGCGACGAGCGCGAAGACGAGCGGCGCGCCGGCGACCGAGGTGCCCGGGATGTTGAGTCCGGGGATGACGCCCGTGAGGTTCAGCGCGAGGATCGTGAAGAACAGCGCGGTCAGCAGCGGCAGGAAGCGCTTGCCGTCCTTCTCGCCGAGCACCTGGTAGGCGATCTGCTCGCGGATGAAGCCGAAGCCGAGCTCGACGACGCTCTGGAAGCGCCCGGGCACGACCGTCATGCGACGGGTGCCGAGGACGATCACGAGCACCATCACGGCCGTCGCGATGAGCTGCACCATGGTGATGCGCGTCATCGCGAAGGGCGTGCCGGCGAATAGCAGCTCGGGCGGGAAGAAGTCCGAGATGGAGGGCGGGGAGAAGTAGGGCGCGTCAGCAGCGTGCGCGATCGTATTCGCCTGAGTCAACGGGGTGGCTCCAGCTTCTCGAACCGATAGGGAGTGGTTCGGGGAGGGTGGGAAACGGCTCTCCCCGGGGCCTCGGCGTCACCGCCGCACACCGGCCGAGGTGCGTTCGACCAGCGTAGCAAAGATCCCCGGAATCGCGGCATCCGGATGTGGTCAGACCTCGTCGGGTGCGCTCTGCTGGGGCAGGACGGTGTCCGAGACGGCGGGCAGACGCATGCGCGAGATGACGACGAGGTCCACGACGAGCGAGCTGACCGCCGTGGCCAGGAGGGCGAAGAAGAACACCGGGGCGACGACCCAGTCCATGCGCAGCAGCACGAGGAACGCCACGATGACGAGGACGAACTTCAGCAGCCAGCCGCCGAGGACGACTCCGAAGAAGATCTGCAGCCAGGCCGGATTGCCGTAGAAGCGGTTCGCCACCAGGATGCTGACGGCGGTGAGCGCGGGGAAGATCGCACCGACGGCGGCCCCCACTCCCCCGCTCCAGGCGCCGTTGGCGCCGGCGACGAACAGGCCGACGACCACCGCCACGACGAGGACGACGACGGCGACGACCGCCGACCAGATCAGGGCGGCGCGCAGCACCGGGGTGCTCGAGACGGGGGTGGTCATGACGACTCCTCACGGACGGGACGACGGGAGAACCGTCGCGATGGAAGCAGGGTGAGCACCGCGCAGGCGGCGACGCCGACGACGCCGAAGGCGATGCCGATGGCGTAGTCGCCGGGCCACTCGTGCTGGGTGCCGATGTACATCAGCAGGAACGCCAGGCTCACGACGGCGGTCCAGCTGTAGAAGATGAGGACCGCGTCGCGGTCCGTGTGCCCCATGTCGAGCATGCGATGGTGCAGGTGCTTGCGGTCGGGCGAGAAGGGCGACCGGCCGGCCCACTGGCGGCGGATGACGGCGAGGCCGAAGTCCAGCAGGGGCAGCAGCACGATGACCACCGGCAGCAGGATCGGGATGAACGCGCCGAGGAGCTGCGACCGGCCGAGCTGCTCGGGATCGAGCACCGCCGGATCGAGCTGGCCGGTGATCGCGATGGCCGAGCTCGCCATGAGCAGCCCCAGCATGAGCGCCCCCGCGTCCCCCATGAACAGCTTCGCCGGGGTCCAGTTCATCGGCAGGAAGCCGAGGCAGGCGCCGACGAGGACCGCGGCGATGAAGGAGGCGAGGTTGAAGTACGTGCTCGCTCCGGTGTCGCGCACGAGGAGGTACGAGTAGGCGAAGAACACGCCGTTGGCGATGAGGCAGACGCCGGCGACGAGCCCGTTGAGGCCGTCGATGAAGTTGACCGCGTTCATGACGACGACGATCGCGAACACCGTCAGGAGGAAGCTCACCCAGCTCGACCCCACCGTCAGAGCCCCGATGGGGAGCGAGAGGATCTGCAGCTGCCCGTACCAGGCGATGATCCCGGCGGCGACGAACTGGGCGCCCAGCTTGATCATCCAGTCCAGGTCCCACAGGTCGTCCGCCACGCCGACGAGGACGATGAGCAGCACGGCGCCGAGCAGCGACAGCACCGGGACCGGGTCGACCCAGAAGATGGCGAAGTACGGGTTGCGGCTGGAGAGCAGGAACGCCGCCAGCACGCCGAGGAACATCGCGACTCCCCCCAGGCGCGGGGTGGGGGTCTTGTGCACGTCGCGTTCGCGGATGCCGGGGTACAGCTTGAACCGCAGCGCGAGCTTCCACACCACCCACGACAGCGCGAGAGTGACCGCGGCCGTGAACAGGATGGTGAGGAGGTACTGGGTCACGGCCCGCCGGCCTCGACGTCCGGGTCGGGCTCGAGCAGGTCGCCGAGCACCTCGCGGAGTCGGGCACGGGTGATGGCGCCCTCGCGGAGCACGCGCACCCGGGGGTCGGTCCCGCCGACGAGGCTCGTCGCGTCCACGATGGTGGAGGCGATGCCCTTCTCGCTCGGACCGGCGTCGAGGTAGACCGCGACGCTGTCGCCCAGCATGTCCCGCGCCTGGTCGATGCCGACCGCGGCGGGCATCCCGGTGCGGTTGGCGCTCGAGACGGCGAGCGGACCGGTCTCCTCGAGCAGTTCGAGCGTCAGGTTCTGCGCCGGCATGCGCACGGCGACCGTGCCGTGCGTGTCGCCCAAGTCCCAGGACAGGGACGGCTGCGACGGCAGGACGATGGTCAGTCCCCCGGGCCAGAACTCGCCCACGAGGTCGTCGACCGCGGCGGGCACGTCGGCGACGAGCGCGCGCAGAGTCCCGACGCCGGGCACGAGCACGGGCGGCGGCTGCTGGCGCCCGCGGCCCTTGGCCTCGAGCAGGCCCGCGACGGCGCGCGCGTTGAACGCGTCGGCGGCGATTCCGTAGACGGTGTCGGTGGGGAGCACGACGAGTTCGCCTCGACCGATGGCCTGACGCGCGTGGCGCATCCCGGACAGCAGCTGCGACTCGTCACGGCAGTCGTAGACGGGAGACATGTCGGCAGCAGTCTACTGGCGCGGCCGTGCCGACGCGTCCAGGACGGGATGCCGCCGGTACGGCCGTCCCGTCAGGGACGGACCGCCGTCGTCGCGCGGTCGCGCATCGTGAGGTCCGGATGCGTGGCGGCGGCCCGCCAGCCGTCCGCCCCGAGGATGTCGCGGATGGCCGGTCCCTGCCACTCCCCGTGCTCGATGACGATCGTGCCGCCGGAGTGCGCGAGCCGCAGGCCGACCCGGCTCAGCACGCGCACCGCGTCCAGCCCGTCTGCGCCGCCGTAGAGCGCGGCGGGCGGGTCGAACAGCCGGACCTCCGGGTCGCGCGGGATCGCGTCGTCGGGAACGTAGGGCGGATTGGATGCCACGACCGACACACGGCCGTCGAGCTCGGGGAACGCGTGGGCGAAGTCGGTGAAGGCCAGGCGCAGATTGGACGCGCCGATCCGCTCCGCGTTCTGACGCGCCCACACGAAGGCGTCGACGGAGTTCTCCGCGGCGTGCACCCGCGCGTACGGCACCTCGGTGGCCATCGCGAGGGCGATCGCCCCGCTGCCCGTGCCGAGGTCCACGGCGATCGGCTCGGGCGAGGCCGCCGCGGCGAGCGCGTCGATCGCCAGCTGCGCGACCATCTCGGTCTCCGGACGGGGCACGAACACCCCCGGTCCCACCGCGAGCTCCAGCGACCGGAAGGGCGCGAGCCCGGTCAGGTGCTGCAGCGGCTCGCGGGCGCTGCGGCGGTCGATCAGGTGCGCCAGCTCGGAGGCGGCGGCATCCGGGAACACGTCTCCGCGGATGGCCGCGGCCTGCACGCCCCCTCGGCTGAGGCCGAGCACGTGGGCGACGAGGAGCTCCGCGTCCACCTGCGGCTCGGGCACGCCCGCGGCGGCCAGGCGCGCGACCGCGTCGCGCAGGACGGTGGACGTCGGTGCGGGGAGGGAGGGGGGCGAGACGGAGGCAGACATGACGGGGAGAGCCTAGACCGCCCCTGCCGCACGGGACGTCACACAGGATCCCGGACCGGACGGCTCGCCTAGGCTGGACGCGACTTCATCGACGGCGAAAGGCGACTCATGCCCGGCATCCACTCCGACATCACCTCCGCGTTCGGCGACACCCCGCTCGTGCGCCTGAACCGCGTCGCGGAGGGCGCCGGGGCGACCATCCTCGCCAAGCTGGAGTTCTACAACCCCGCGTCGAGCGTCAAGGACCGTCTCGGCATCGCGATCGTCGACGCCGCCGAGGCCTCCGGCGAGCTGAAGCCGGGCGGCACCCTCGTGGAGTCGACCAGCGGCAACACCGGCATCGCCCTCGCCATGGTCGGCGCCGCGCGCGGCTACAAGGTGATCCTGACGATGCCGGCGTCCATGTCGAAGGAGCGCCGCATCCTGCTCAAGGCCTTCGGCGCGGAACTGGTGCTGACCGACCCGACCAAGGGCATGTCGCACGCCGTCGAGGAGGCCAAGCGCATCGTCGCCGAGACCCCCGGCGCCGTGTGGGCGCGCCAGTTCGAGAACGAGGCCAACCCGGCCGTCCACCGCCGCACCACGGCCGCGGAGATCCTGCGCGACACCGACGGCAAGGTCGACTACTTCGTCGCCGGCATCGGCACGGGCGGCACCATCACCGGCGTGGGGCAGGTGCTGAAGGAGCGCGTGCCCGGCGTCAAGATCGTCGCCGTCGAGCCCGCCGACTCCCCCGTCCTCACGAAGGGGCACCCGGGGCCGCACAAGATCCAGGGCATCGGCCCGAACTTCGTGCCCGCGATCCTGGACCGCGACATCCTCGACGAGGTCATCGACGTCGAGTTCGACGACGCCATCCGCCTCGCCCGCGAGACCGCGGCCAAGGACGGCATCCTCGTCGGCATGTCCTCGGGCGCGGCCATCTGGGCCGCCCTCGAGGTCGCCCGCCGCCCCGAGGCCGCCGGCAAGACGATCGTCGTCATCATCCCCTCGTACGGCGAGCGGTACCTCTCCACCGCCCTGTACGAGCACCTGCGCGAAGACTGACGTGGGGGTGCTCAGCCGCCTCCGCGAGGACGTCGCGGCGGCCAAGCTCCGCGACCCGGCCGCACGCAGCGGCCTGGAGATCGCCCTGCTGTACCCGGGGCTGCACGCCGTGTGGTGCCATCGCGTCGCCCACCGGCTGTGGGGACGGGGTCTGCGCTTCCCGGCGCGGGCGCTGTCGCAGGCGGCCCGCTGGCTCACCGGGATCGAGATCCACCCCGGGGCCGTCATCGGGCGGCGGTTCTTCATCGACCACGGCATGGGCGTCGTCATCGGCGAGACCGCCGAGGTGGGGGACGACGTCCTGCTGTACCACGGGGTCACCCTCGGCGGCCGTCAGCGCGAGGGCGGCAAGCGCCACCCGACGCTGCACGACGGCGTGGCCGTCGGGGCGGGCGCGAAGATCCTCGGCCCGGTGACGATCGGGGCGCACACCGCTGTCGGGGCGAACGCCGTCGTCACCGTCGACGCCCCGGCCGACAGCGTCCTGGTCGGCGTCCCGGCCAAGCCCCGCGCCCGCCGCACCGGCGAGGACACCCGTTCGCTGCTGATGGCGCCGGAGTACTCGATCTGACCGCGGGTGCCCGCCCCGTGGCATCCATCGGTCCCTCCCCCCGGCCCTAGGCTCGGGGGATGGACCGCCTCCACGACCTGTCGCTGACCGCCCAGGTCGACGCCCTCGCCGCGGGCGAGCTGGACCCGCGGGAGCTCGCCGAGCACTACCTCGGGCGGATCGCGCGCCTCGCGGACCTGGGGGCGTTCGCCGAGGTGACCCCGGATGCCGCCCGCGCACGGGCCGACGCGCTCACGCGCACGGCTCCCGCCGGGACGCTGTGGGGCGTGCCGCACGCCGACAAGGACCTCGTCGCCCGCGCCGGTGTCCCCACCCGGTACGGCTCGCGATCCCGCGCGCACCTCGTGCCCACGACATCCGATCCTCTCGCTCTCGCCCTGGACGACGCCGGGGTGGTGACGCTCGGCAAGACGAGCACCTCGGAGTTCGGGCTCACCGGGTTCACCGAGCCGTTGATCCACGCACCGGCGCGGGATCCGTGGCGCCTCACGGCCGGGGCGGGCGGATCCAGCGGCGGGGCCGCCGTCGCCGTCGCCTCGGGACTCCTTCCCGCGGCCGTGGGCTCGGACGGCGGCGGGTCGATCCGCATCCCCTCCGCCACCGTGGGCGTCGTGGGGCTGAAGCCCTCGCGCGGTCGACTGCCGATCGGCTCGGGGTTCGACTCCCCCGACGGCCTGTCGGTGACCGGGCCGATCGCCCGCTCGGCCGAGGACGCCGGGCTGCTGCTGGACGCGCTCGTCGACCTGGCGCCGTTCCGCTACGCCACGGCCGCCCCGGGATCGGGGCCGTTCGCCGACGCCGCCCGGCGGCCACCGGGAGCGTTGCGCGTGGGGATCACGACCGTGTCGCCGTGGGACGACGACGAGGACATCGTGCTCGACGCCGACGCCCGTATCGCCTTCGGCACGGCCGCCGCCTGGCTCAGCGACGCCGGACATGCCGTGACGGATGCCGACTGGCATCCCTCCGGCTACGCGTCGCTGTTCCACGTGCTGTGGCGCGCGAGCGCGGCGCGGATCCCCCTGAGCGACGACGACATGACGCTCGTCGAGCCGTTGACGGCGTGGCTCGTCCGCGAGGGCCGCTCGCTGTCGGCGCTGGACCTGCTCGGCGGCCTGGCGTCGGCGCGCGCGTTCGAACGCCGTACGATCGCCGACTTCGCCGCTTTCGACGCGGTGCTCACCCCCGCGCTGGCGCAGCGGCCCCAGCCCGTGGGGGCCTACGCCGGGCACAGCCCCGAGCGGACGTTCGCGATGCAGGTGGAGTACGCGCCCTACTCGAGCTTCGTCAACGTCGCGGGGCTGCCGGCGCTGACGCTGCCCGTGACGAGGGATGCCACCGGGCACCCGGTGTCGGTCCAGCTCGTCGGCCGCCCCGGCGGCGAGGCGACGCTCCTGTCCCTCGCCGCGCAGCTCGAGGACCGCCGCGGCCCGCTGCCCCACCCGCCCGTCTGGGACGCGTGAACGCAGGCCGCGGGGGCTGACGTGCGGCGCGGCGGCGGCGGGCCGTCCCGCGGCGCTGACTTGGCGCAAATGTACGCGGAACACGCCCCTGCGCGAGCAATTGCGACAAGTCAGGGACCCAGACCCGGCGACTGGGCGCACATGCACGCGGAGCGCATCCCCGCGCGAGCAAATGCGACAAGTCAAAGACTCAGGCCCGGCGACTGGGCGCACATGCACGCGGAGCGCATCCCCGCGCGAGCAAATGCGACAAGTCACGGAAGCAGCAGACCCACCCCCGCGCTGGCTGGGCGCGAATGCACGCGGAGCGCATCCCCGCGCGAGCAAATGCGACAAGTCAAAGACCCAGACCCGGTGACTGGGCGCACATGC